>OZ246890.1:0-1487500 GCA_965231815.1 Acidimicrobiia bacterium
GGGTGTCAGCGTGTACCTCTTGTCGGGATCGTCAATGTCAGCTACTTCATGGGCGAACGACACGAACCGGGCTCTGTCGACTGGGCGGTCGGCGCCAGCCAGGGTGAGCAGACAAAACCTGAAGCTACGGTGGATCGGGAATAGTTTCCTGCGGTTCTCGAAGTCGTACAACGAAACGATCGACCGCTTCTGGACGAGGTCGCAAAGAAGTCCTTCGTCGTGTAGTCACTGGCGATGCCGGTGGGAACGATCATCCCGATCCGGCCCGTCGGCGACACGGCGTTCCTCATCATCTCAGCAAACACCGCGTAGGTGTTGATCCTGCCCTTCCCGCAGAGCGGAAAGACTCCAGTGGAAGTGAGTAGGACACGGACCCCTTCATTGAAACGTTTCGCCGCTAGGTACTGGTTGTGAAGCCGTGGATTAGTCTGTGTTAGTGCTGCGATAGCTCGTTTCGATGCGTCCCGGCCAGTTTGGCTACTTCCGGTTCTGCCACCGCGAAGAACTCCTGCTCCTTGAACTCCACCTTGTCCCAAGGCGGATTCCCGACCACCACATCGAACCCTCCCGCTTGGTAGATGTCGGGGAAAGCAATGTGCAGGTGCAGGAACTGATACTCGTCGGAGAGCGACACAATGCGATCCCGTATCTCGGGCGGTAGGTGGTGGCCATCGGAGATGACCCTTATCGTGTTGTCGGTGATCGGGGGATGGTCGGGCGTCTTGGGTGTGACGAACGCCGCGCACCAGGCGTCGGCGGCAAGTTTGGCCCGTGCGTAAGCGGGGAACTGTTGTAGTTCGTTGTAGCGGAGGGCCTTGGCCGCGACATGGGTGGTGGTGTCGTCCTCGGTGCTGTTGATGTCGGCCATGCGGTTGGCAATGTCCGTGAGGTATGTGTCACCTGCCCAGCCGAGGTCGAGAATCCGTTGATTCCGCTGTTTCCGCTCTTGGAAGTTGGTTTTCCGTAGTTGGGCTAGCAACTTGGGGTCGTCCCCGGTGAGCTTCTTGAATGCCTTCTGGGAGATGCCGTCGGCGAGCAACTCAGGTGTGACGCCGAGGAGGCTGTTGCCGCAGACGATGTGGTGGTCCAGGAAGCCGAGGGGCCTTCCGTTGTCATTGGCCTCCAGCCAGAGGCTGACCTTGCAGAGCTCCACGGCCATGGGGTTGATGTCGATCCCGTACAGGCACCGGCCTATGACCTCCCGTACCGCAGTGCGGAGGTCGGCCGGAGTGGGTTCGATTCCTCCTACCCGCACAGAGGCAAGCCTCCCAGCGATGCGGTGAGCGGCGGAGATGAGAAAATGGCCTGATCCGCAGGCGGGGTCGAGCACTCTCAGGTCGAGGAGGGCTTGCTCGGGATCCTGCGAACGTTCAGCTTCGTCGAGGACGGGATCGAGGGCTTCATCGAGCAATCGTTCGATAAGGGATTCGGGTGTGTAATAGCTGCCGGTGAGCTTCCGCTCGGCTCCGGCTGCCCCGACCAGATCGAAGGTGCGGGCCTCCACGTTCACCTCGGGATGGAGTTCCAGCAGTGATTCGTAGACCGAACCGAGTTCTCGGGTTCCCAGGTTGCGGTAATCCACCTGGCGTATTGCCTTGGCTTCGACATCGCGGACGAGGGATAGTCTTCGCATAGCGCGCAGCAGGTGGCGGTTCTCGATGGAAGATGAGCCGAGATCAGGTATGGAGTCGGACGACCATAGGAAGCTGCCGAGTGGTTTTAGCCCGAGAGCCGGCAAACCGGGATGGTCGGCGTCGAGGGCGGACATGGTGATCTGCAACGATCGCCAGAGGTCGTCATGGGGGGTTCCCCTGCGTACAGCGGCCAATTTCCGTAAACGATCCACCGAGTAGAACCCCTGGTAGCGGAGTCGGGCTGTTTCGTCCGTTCCCGGAGCGACCAGCAGGTCACGGCTCTCGGCCACCAGCAGGAAGATGAGCCGGTAGACGAGACGCAGCAGTTGGCGGAGATAATCGACATCGGCGAGATCGCCGTTGTAGAGACTCGCCCGTAGTGCACTGTTTCCCCGGTGGGCCAGGAATCCTTCTCCCAGGGCGATGATGGCTTTCTCGACACCTTCCCGAAGCCGGTCAAGGGCGCGGGTCCCGGCGGCGGCTGCTTCGGTGCTCCACTGCTCGAGGATGCACTTCTCGGGAGGGTCGCCCTCGAAGCGGGTGCGGTGGCAGAGCAGCCAGAGAAGCACGAAGTCGCTATAGACCTCGCCGTCGAAGATCCCTGCGAGGTCGAACTCGCAGTAGGCGGATCTGGTAAGGGAGGCGTTGTCACGCAGCACCCTCAGTATCGAGCCGTTGGCGACGACACCCCACAGGTGTTCATCGGACCGGTTGAGGAACTCCTGTACCAGGCCATGGGGAGAAACCCTGGCCGCCCCTTGCACTCCCGGAGTGCGGCGGTCGACTGATATCCGGCAGCCGAGCAGGTGGATGGGGATCGAGGCCCCCCACTGGTGGCTCACAGGATAGTCCTTGACGTCCACCGTGAGGCTGCGTACCAGAGGCAGCCCGAAGTATCCGAGTTCCTCGAACAGGGGCCGCAGCCACCGCTCGCGGGTCAGGGACGTGGCGGTCCGGTCGGTGGCAGCAAGCATCGATTCGGCGCGGCGGAATGAGCCCCACACCCCTACCAGCCTGTTCCATGAACGGGTGACCGCGTCCCGGACCCGTTCCCCCGGTACCAGACCGTAGGCGGTCGGGTCCAGCCCGGCCAGCGTCACATCGCCCGAGGCGACCCGATCGAGCAGGTCGCGAGGCAGTAGCCCCCCGATCGAAACGATGTTCCGGTCGCTCATCTCAACATCGCGGGAAGGAACATGTAGATGCCGAGCACATCGGTGGGATGCTGGGGAGTTACCAGCACGCGTCCGGTTCCCCTCCCCGCTCCTCGGACGACACTCCCGGCGCGGCGACGGTCGGCGGACCGGACCCGGGCGTGGGAGGCAGCTAGCGCGCGTGCCCGGCCTTCGGCTTCCGCGTGAACGTGGGGACGCCAGCGATCTTCGGCAGACAGGACTTCGGCGAGGAACTCGCGAGCCGCCTCCGGCCAGACGTTGCCGGAAGGGACGGCGGAGAGGAGACGTTCGGCCTCCACGGAGGAGAGCCACCGCGGCGATTCCGGTGCTCCGGTGAAGGCGAGCAGCATGGCTTCCTCGGCCAGCATGTGGTGGGGGCCGAGGCGACCGGTGGTGGCGATGGTCATCCGGGACCGGCACAGCAGCAGCGTGGTACGCCTCTCTACGTGACCGGTACGCATCACACCGCAGCGGGCCGCGAGCCCGTCCGGCGCCAGTATCGGGTCGAGGGCAGTGTCGAGCACATGGCCGGCTAGGCCCCCGACGGCGGGATGGGTCCGTGACCATACGGCTACGTTGTCCTCTCCCGGAGGCTCGAAACGAGCTCCCACGGTGGGGCGATCCACCGCCAGGGCGTCCCGGACCGACGCCGGAACCTCCAGCAGATTGAACCTGGTTGCGGTCTCCCGCCCGGACCGGTCTCTCTCCGGCCGTATGACGGCGCCATAGGCGGCGAGTACGTCCTTCATGAACCGCGCCGCGTCTGCGCCCGAGCCGATGGCTGCCCGCATCTCGTCGAGTTCGGCGGCCACTCCATCCGGGTCGATGGTGTGCTGGGCGAACAGCGAACGGCGCTTGATCTCGACGTCGCGAGCCCGATTCCACTCGTCGTTGAGCACTCTGGTATGGGGCCGCAAGGCGTCGTCCATCCAGCCGAACCGGCGCTGGCTGGGCATGGCGTCGCCCAGAAGAACATTCTCCGCCAGCGCCTGTATCACCTCGTTGGTGGCGCCCGGCACCGGAATAGAGACACCCAAAGCCTTGCGGATCGCTTTGTGCTTGTGCAGCAAGACCTTGAGTACTGTCTCGTCTATGTAGTTGTCCTCGCCCCAGTAGGTAACCATCCGCACCTCGGGCGCGGGCTGTCCGAAGCGATCGACCCGGCCCTCGCGCTGCTCCAGCCGGGTGGGATTCCAGGGGAGGTCGTAGTGGACGACGGCCGAGCAATAGTCCTGAAGGTTGATGCCTTCGCTCAGGCAGTCGGTGGCTACCAGGACGGGATAGTTGTGATCCCGCAACTCCGACACCCGGGCGTGACGCTCCGCGGGAGGCAACCGTCCGGTGACCACCAGCACGGTGGCGCGGGGAGAGCGTAGCCGTTTCCCCAGCTCGGCAGCCAGGTACTCGGCGGTGTCGATGAAGCGGCAGAACACCACGGGACGGAAACCGTCGACCAGCAGAGCCCTGATGATCTTGACCAACCGGACCATCTTTAGGTCCTTGTTGCCCACCAACCCGTCCGCTCGCTTGGCGAACTCTCGAAGGCGGCGGGGAACGGTATCGCTCGACGTGGCGCCCGCAACGACGTCGATCACCTCCTCCCCCTCGTCAAGGTCGAGCAGGGTCCGCCTGCCCAACTCGTCGACTTCCTCCAAGGTCTCGGCTTCGGCGGTCAACGCCCGTGTGCGCATCGTGGCGGCGGCGGCGGCCGGGCTCGACGCCAGTGCCCGCAGCAGGCTGAGCGCCGACCACCATCGTATCCTCCTCTCGCGCCGGTCCGGCACCGGGGCGCGCACCGAGCGCCGCGCGTAGGCGAGCACATCCTCGAACAGCCCGAGGTATCCGGACGACAACCGGTAGGTGGACTCCGCGTCGGCCCGCCCGGGGAAAGCGGTGTCGGCTTGCAGGTAGTGGGCGATGTCGGACCGGCGGCGCTGCACCAGGTGGCGGGCCAGCCGGGTCCGGTGACGGCGGTTCGCTTCACCGGCGAGGTTTTCGGGCAGGTGCTTGAAGTCGTCGTCGAGCAATCCGAGCAAGGACCGGAACGATTCGTCCTTGCCCGAATGGGGGGTAGCGGTGACCAGAATCAGATGCCTGTCGCGGTCCTTGGCGAGTTCCGCGACCAGCGAATGCCTCTGGTGGCGAGTCCGGCCTGCCCTCTCCGACGAGGCACAGGTGTGGGCCTCGTCGACGATTACCAACTCGGGGCAGGCGCGGATGAAATCGTTGCGGCGCCGGTCCGACTTTATGAAGTCCAGGGACACGACGAAGTGGTCGTGAATGTCGAACAGTGACTGGCCCACGGCCAGATTGCGCTCCAGCCTCGCCGCAGTTGAGGACAGCACCAACTCGGCCTCGATATGGAACTTGGACTCGAGTTCGAACGCCCACTGCTCGGCAAGATGGGGCGGGCAGAGCACAGCCAACTTGCGAGCGTCGCCACACTCGAGAAGCTCCCGGGCGATAAGGGAGGCTTCGATGGTCTTGCCCACTCCCACATCGTCGGAGATGAGCAGGCGAACCGGGTCGAGGCGCAACGCCATCAAGAGTGGAACTAGCTGGTAGGGACGAGGCTGCACGGCGATGCGCCCCACCGAGCGGAATGGTCCGGCACTCGACCGGAAACCGAGACGCAGCGCATCGCGCAGCAACCTTGCCGAAATCGCGTCACCCAAGTGAGTGGCAGGGTCGGGCAGGGCGAATCCCGCCGGCGCTACCTTCTCCAGATCCGCCAGTATCCCCGTGATCTCCTCGTCTGAGCCGCCGAGTGGACGAACCATGACCAGTTCATCATCGGACTCGGGTAGAACCACCCAGTCACGCCCCCTCGCCCGGACCAGGGATCCGGCAGCAAAGCTCACGATCGCGATTCCCTCACGCGCCCCGCGCCGAACACCGATGGATGCACGCGGATGATCCCGTTCCAGTCGTCCTTGTGACCCAAGCGGATCACCCGGTAGCCGAAGTCGAGCATCGCCCGGTCGGCATTCCGATCTCGGGCGGAGCGTTCGGGGTAGTCGTGATGGGGACCGTCGATGTACACCACGGCGCAGGCATCGTCGTAGACGAAGTCGGGGCGAGTTCCGGCCTCCTGGAAGTACACCTGGGAGCGGTCGGGAAGCCGGTAGCCTCCCTCTTGCAGGTGGGCGAGGAAGGCCTCCTCGAGGGTCGAGTCAACCCGCAACCGGACCCTATCTTGTGAACGGCTGATCTCGGAGTCCCGTAACCGTGTGAGTATGGGAATGACTGTCGCCCTGTCCAGCAATCCATGATCGAGTTGGTTGCGATAGGTGAGCAAGCAGTCGTAGCAGGCCCCTCCGCAGGGCTCGGCCCCCTCACCTGAGATCGGCGCCCCGGTATCGGGGTCGATGTGGCAACGCCGCAGGGCCTTCCGGGCAATATTACTCCATTTGGTCGGATCGTCGATTAGCCTCCGCAAGACACCGGTGCCGCCCTCGGCCGATTCGTAGAACAGCAGGACCCGCCGGTCGTCGCGGGACGGCAGAGGCTCGGTTGCCAATTCGCTGGGCTCGAGTTGGAATACTACTTCCATTGCGGCTTTCAGGGCGGCCTCGAGGGAGGCCATAGTCTCTGTATCCAGGGATGCGTGGGGCTGGATCAGCAGGGCGTTGCGGGTGTCGGTCACGTACGGGATAACCCGCTGCGTGCGGGGTGACATCGGATCTTCCGGATCCTCCGAATCCTGGCGCTTTCCCCAGTATCCCCGCTCGACATCGAGCATGAAGCCGCGTTGCTCCCTCGCTCGCCGGTTGCGCCATCCCAGGTTGATTCTCCAGATGGTGGCGGCGTCACCGTAGGACAGATGCAGCAGCGGCAGAGGCTCACTATCCGAGTCATTCGACGGAGCAACTACATCGGCCCGAGCCACCGACGGCCTTCCCTCTCTCTCGGCAAAACGTACCGCCGACATCACTTCGTATCCGAGCCTGCGGCGCTCCTCCTCGTCCGAGGTGATCCGGTCGTGCCTCACGGTGGAGACATGCCGCATTCGTAGAAGGTTGGTCCAGGTAGCTCCGAGTTCCTCGGCGCAGTAGGAACACACGTCCGGCCCGGGCGGGCTGTCGATGCTATGCATGTAGCCACACTGTTCGCAACGCTTCGCCCGCTGCGTTACCAGCGATGGTCCGTCGGCCTCCTGACCGGCGCCGGTCTCGATCTCACTCGAAAGAATCACCCTGTTGATCCGGTAGCGGGCACCTTCGTGGTATATGTAGGTTTGGGGTCCGAACTCGCTGATCGCCAGGAACCTGGGCCGCTGGAGGAACTCGGGCTGGTCGTAGCGGCCTCGCCGTCCGGGAAGGAAGGCGGACAGAGGCAACCGCGGGAACGAATAGCCCGGTAGGAAGCCTTCGGACGCGAAGTATCGGTATGTGTAGAAGTCGGACTGACCACTGTGGTCCGAGGTGGCCCGCAAAATGCCGAGTTGGTTCTCGGCCTCCCTTCGCAACCGGCGGGCCTGGCGCTGGTCCCGGGCTGAACGGGTGGGCGACGTGGCGATCCGGCTCTGCTCGCGGGCTTGTGTCAGGGCAGCGGCGTAGAGGGTCCGCCACCGCTCCAATGCGTCCTCGAACCTCCGTGGAAGGGCCCGGAGCACGGCATCCAGCCAGGTGTCCGACCACCACGGCGCCTCCCGAAGGTCCAGGTCGTCTAGCACGACCTGAGCGCGCGACCGGGCCTTGGCGCGGGAGTGGGTATCCCGCAACGTATCCCGAACCTGTGCAGTCAGCTCGGGTCGGGCGACACCATCGACCAGGTCCAGGATGTCGCCCATCGACTGGCCCAGGTTCAATCCGGTCTCCGAGAGCCAGACGGAATGGACGTGGGCGCGTATGAGATCCTCGTTGGCCAGATCCACCCGAGGGGCTTCCACCTGACCGGCGATCATCCGCTCCGGTTCGCGGAAGAAGTGCTGGTCGTGGCTGTTGCCCGCCGCGCAGTAGGTGAACACGAGAGCGGGTTGGCCGCTCCGTCCCGCCCGGCCCGACCGCTGCGCGTAGTTGGCCGGGGTGGGTGGAACGTTCCGCATGTTCACGACGTTCAACTCGGATATGTCGACACCTAGTTCCATCGTCGGGGAGCAGAACATCACCGGGAGGTCAGCACTCCGGAATCGTTCCTCCCGCTCCAGCCTCTGGTCGTATGACACCTGGGCGGTGTGCTCTCGCGCCTCGACATCCACCAGCGCCGTACTGACGGACCGGTACAGATCAACGAAATAGCGATTGGTCGGAAGCACATCCGGAGCGTTGGGCATGCGGATGTGGTCCTGATAGGGAGCGGTACCGTCTCCCGCCTTCCAGATCAGCGCCGCGGCGGGGACCTGCCACCTTTCGTGCCCTTCTCGATCTTTGCCGACCGCGAGGAGCAGACCGTAGCGTCGCAGGCGTTCAAACATCTGCTTGATGAGTTCGGTGGTCTCGAGGAGGGTCAACTTCCGACCAGGCGCCACACCCCCCAAGGCGTTCTGCCGGCGCACGAACTGCCCGAAACCGCCCCGGGCCGAGATGTAGCGCCACTCACGGCTATCCCACTGGAGCCCCAGCCGGGTTAACACCTCTGTCGCGTATTCCAAGCGTTCGTGCTCGAGGGACCACGAACCGATGAGTCGTTGCTCGGCGCGCCGCTTGAGGCTCTCCTGTTGCCGGCTGTCGAGGACATACACTTTGATCCCGAGTTCGCGGCGTATCCAATCGAGGAGCACGGTGAGCACGAATTCGCGCCTCGCCGGATCGCAACCGGACAACGCCGGGTGGCAGTCGGACCACATGTCCTCATCAGCCGCGAGGTCTGCCAGGGACTCGTACTCGATGACGAGCAACCCGGCCTGCTCCAGGTCGGGTTGCGTGAGCCGCCAGCCTCGCTGGAGATCGCGGTAGAGGCGGTACTCCAGCACCCCGCGCAGAGCCCGATCTGTGTCGATCCCGGCCAACCCGCGCAGATCGGGATCCAGCGCGTACGACTGGCGGGGAAGCGAGAGCGCCTCGAATACTTTCTGGGCAAGCTCGTCGTGCCTGATCCCCGAAGGGCTCCCGGCCAGCGCGCGCCAAAGAGCGGAACGCAACAGCGTCACCCGGACGAAGTCATTGAAGTGCCCGGCCTGCAGCGAGGCGTCCTGGCGGTTGTCGGTGAAGGACAGCAACTTGCGAGCATGGCTGGGTAGGCGATCGTCCTCTCGGAGTCGGCGGACCGCCGCCAAAGACATGATGGTGGTGGCGGTCGAGCGTCCTTCGGAGCCGAGAGTCGTAAGCCGGGCGAAGTCGCGCCCTAGCCGACCGGCGTACGAGACCCCGCACGCCAGGCAGAACCGGAACGGCGGCGGCGTCCACCAGCCTGTAACCACCCCCTCCTCACCCGCATCCGAGGCGAGCGATCCATCCGGGAAGATCTCCACCGGTCGAGGAACTTGATCCCTCCGGTGGTAACGCAGCCGACCCTCGCCGTCGAACCAGTCCTGTGGCAGGCGCTCGTGAATCTCGATTGCATCGTCGGGCCACGGATGGTCGTCGCTGAGGTAGAGGAACCCGGGACCGGCCTCGTCATCCTGGGTGTCACCGAGGTCTCTCGGGGTGAAGCGACCTGCACGGCCGGCCTTGATGGAGGGACTCTGCGACTGCCTGTGAACCACGTAGTAGTCCTGTCCGCACGCCCGGCAGAACGCCAGCGGCAAGAGGGACCTTCCGCGGTCACCGGGCACGAAACGCTGGCCCGCCGGCGTGAGGTAGCGGCTATTGGCGGGCTCAGGGGATGCATACACGGTATCGCCCCGGCTGATGAACTGGTGAAGCCGGAAAGCGAAGGCGGAGGTTCCGGTTCGAGGATTCTGAACTTCGTGTCCCGCGAGCAGGTAGGCGCGGAGGGCGCGTTCGCATGCCTCCTCATCGACACCGGTGAGGTCGGCGAGTTCGGCGGCGGCGCCCTTCGGGCCTTTAATCGGTGCGGGTATCGCCCGTACCAGGCGCCCCTCCTCGAAGCTGACCCCGAAGGTGGTCTCGATCCAACTCGACAGTGGATCGGTGACCAAACCTTCGTAAGTGTCGGGCGGTCGAGCCGCCTTGACCACTCCGGCGAGTGCCCTTCTGTATTCGGGCTCGGAAGTGTCACGGTCAGGGGTGACCCGTTCCAGCGTCTCGCCTATAACGTCGTCGGGACGCACATCGGCGCCGAACAGTCGCGAGCCGACTAGCGCCAGGTGTTGCCGACGCTCCTCGTAGGTTCCCTCGGTAGACAGGGTGGCGGAGGTCCCGACACAGCGAAGGACCTCCGAGCCTGACGCCTCACGCAGTCGTCGAGCCAGCAAGGCCACATCGGCGCCCTGCCGACCCCGGTAGCTGTGCAGTTCATCGAGCACCAAGTAGCGCAGCGAACCCAATCCCCGCACGAGGCGCCGGTCCCGGTAACGGGTGAGGATTAACTCCAGCATCACGTAGTTGGTAAGCAGGATGTCGGGAGGATGGGTCTGGATCCGGTCCCGCGTCTCCTGGTCATCCTGGCCCGTGTACCGCTGGAAGGTCACCGGCCGATCAACCCATGGTCCGAAGTCCAGGAACTTGGAGAGTTCCTCCATCTGGCTGTTGGCGAGGGCATTCATCGGGTACACGACGATCGCCTTCACCCCCGTACCCGAACCCGTGCGAAGCACATGATCGACTATCGGGATGATATAGGCCAGGCTCTTGCCGGAGCCGGTTCCGGTGGTAAGCACGTAGTTGCGGTCGTCGGCTGCAACCCTGACGGCCTCCGCTTGGTGACGCCACAGCGACAATCGACTGCCAACCGGATCCGCCTCGGACTTGCCCAGCCGGAAGATTGGCCGGGCGCCGGGATGGAGCGCTCCTTCCTCGACCAGATCCTTGATGGTTCCCCCCGACGCGAACGCGGGATTCAGACCGACTCCAGGATGCGGCCACAGCTTGCCGGAATCGAGCGCCTCCTCCACACAGGTGCGGATGCGCTGGTCACGGATCCGCATGAAACTGGTGGCATACTCGCGGTATGTGTCGATAAGGCCTTGGCGAAGTTCGAAAACGTCCATCAGAGGGTCCCGGAGCCGTCCGGGCGCCGTGCCATCAGCGGCTCTTGTCGGTCTAAGTGGTCGACATACGGACCAGCCCTGCGCCGGGCAGATGGTCGCATAGGAGAACCAGGGTGTCTACGGCTCTTGTCATCGTACGAACGGCTCGGACAGCGTGTAGCGAGCTTCAGGTTCTGGAGAGACACGAGACCTCGTTCGGTCTGCGAATCGATTACCGCCCCTTTGCAAGCGTCGAATTGATCCATCGAATAGGCACAATCCCAAGACGACTGGGACTGTACGCCTCGAAACTCCATTCTCTATTCTCTACCGCCAGAATCAAACACCAAGAGAAGCGTAGTTGAACCGCGATCGGTCACTCGGACAATAGGAGGACTATCCGTCACGATCAGAGAGACGTTCTCAGGCGGATTCGATGTGTTCCTCGGTGAAGATTCGATGCTTGTGGTAACCCCACTCCTGCAAACCATTGTCACCGTGTCAAGGTCGTTGCTGTCACCGCGGTTAGCTACCCATTGCACGGAGGCGAGCAGTTCGGGCCCGTACCGCTGCCCACGTAGATCGTCCAAGGGAATAGCGCGTGAGGGGCATCCATGAAACAGCCGGTCTGTACCCTACGGAAGGTGGGTATGATGAAGGCAAGGCTAGCGTTGGGCACGGACTGTTTATGGTTACTTCGTCAGGGCACCAGATAACTCACGCGTCATACATCGCCGCTTGGGAGGATCTTGAGCGTGAATTCGCGGAGTTACCGATCAACAACGAGCAGATCTACGAGATAACGCTGGCGGTGCTGATGCGGTGGCGAAGTTCGCGCACGGACCTGACCGAGGGTGTTGCTGAGGACGCCTGCTCAATCCGGTCGGACTGGGCTCGGGTAGGTGAGGATCTCCGGAAGGCGACCGCCCGAGTGGGTGACGAACTGCGGCTAGAAGGCGTCGTTGTCTGAGATTGAACGTGCGGATGCTGATCCGCCTGCGGCCGCGGAGTTGGGCGAACAGGGACAGCATGTAGCATCCATTGTCCGGGCAGTCGTCACGGGGGTCGGCCTGTGGGCAGGACCGTTGCCGAACCCGGCCGATCTTCAAGCCTACGAAGCCGCCCTGCCGGGATCTGCCGACCGGATCTTTACCCACTTTGAAAACGAGCAGAAGGGTCGGCACCGATACAGGATGACCGAGTTGTGGCTGCGTTACGTCGCTGTGATCCTTGGGGTCGGAGGCGCTATATGGGGGATGTATCTGGGCCGTGAGGCGGTCGCTGTGGTAGCACTGGCCGGCGGCGTCGGAGTTGCGGCAGCGTTCCCCGCTGTGAAACGTCTCCTAAACCACAAGGGTAATCGGGAATAGCCGTCAGCGACGCGGGGCTGACCGACGCGCCGCTCGCTGTGGACACGGCACTGTCCGACAGGGTTGGAAGATTATGGTGAGCCGACCCGCGCGTTCGTGGCGCTTGCTGTTCGCTACCCATGTTTGGTCCGATCCGATCGACATCCATACCTTTGAGGATCTGCTCCGGTGGTAGATGTAGCGACACCGTCTCTTGTTCAACGGCGTGGCTACCGGAGGTGAATGAGCGTCCGCCAAATGTGAACTATCGAAGCTACCTCAATCTGTTGAAGTTCCCAACAAGGAACACGCCTATCCCGGCTTCAGGTCGCTACGGGCCCAGGGAGGTGATGGGAGCCACCTGGACGTTGTCGGGGCGACGGTAGGCGGGGCCGGCAGAGGTCACCACCATCAGAGCCGCCAGATCTTCGACCCGGCGCCTAGCCATCTTGTCCCGGAGGCGCAGCAAAGACCTAGCAGCTTTCCCGATCACAGCAGGCGCCGGGCTCAGCTTGATCTCTATAGCCATCCATGCGCCATCGTCCCGCTCGACAATGGCGTCGACTTCGAGACCGGTATCGTCGCGGTAATGGAATACGCTTCCCCGATCAGGTTGGCTGTAGATGCGGAGGTCGCGCACCACCAGCGACTCGAACAACTGCCCGAAAGTCTCAGGATCCGCCGGCAACCGGTCGGGCGAAGCGCGCAGCATCGCAGCAGCCAGCGATGGATCGACGAAGTGGCGTTTGGAGGCCTTGCGCAAAGTTGCCCGTGACCGAAGGCTTGCCGCCCAAGCGGGCTGGTTCTCTACCACGAAGATCCGCTCAAGGGCATCCAGGTAGGCCCCGACCGTGGACCGACTCAGCCGGGTATCGCCGCCCACGTCGGTCACCAGGGTTGTGACCTTCGCCTCGGTGGCGACGTGGCGGGCCACCGATCGCAGCAACCTTCTCACCGCCTGCGGATCGTGCCTGACGCCGCTGGCCGTGGGAACATCCAACCTGATTATCTCGTTCAGGTAGTCACCCACCGCCAAGCGGGCGTCGGTTTCGTCCAGCTTCAGGCTGCCGGGCCATCCCCCTACACACAATAGAGACGCCACGTCTCTAAGACTGGTTTCCAGAGGAGGAGCTGACGCGACGTGTCCTCCAAATAGGCCTTCCAACGAGACCTCACCCGTCGAAACGCCCACCTCGTATAACGACATGGGCCGCATCAAGATCCGGGCGATCCGACCGACACCCGTGTGCCGAGTGACATCATCTTGTGGAAGCGCAGAGCCCGTAAGTACGAAGTGACCGAATCCCTCACGGTCATCACACTCCCGGCGCACCCGGTTCCACAAGTTGGGAGCAAACTGCCATTCGTCAAGCAAGCGCGGCGATGCCCCTCGTAGTAAGAGAGCAGGATCAGCCGCGGCCATCAGCAGCGCCGCTTCTTCGTCGAGGCGAGCCTCGCTCCGGGCCACATTACGGGCTGCCCAAGTCTTCCCGGAGGCTCGACAGCCCTCAATGAGCACCGCTCCGCGTCGTCGGAGCGCTCCCTTGATTTCACGATCGCCGACCCGAGGGAGGTAGCCGGGCATCCTGAGCGTGCGAGGCTCTCTCTCAATAGGTGCCATAGACCTCAAGGCTCATTGGGTGCGATCGCGGCGGCGTGGTTATCCACGTCATACCTACGGCTAGGCGGTTATGATACATCTTGGGAATCAAGGATAATACATTTCAGGAATGCCCAAGAATACCGTTTGAGAAGACAGGGATTGATCCCGAAGGAAACCTCAAAGGCGCTGATTCGAGTTTCCCAGGGCACCGAAGAACGGAGCATCGGCCCCGGATGCATGCGTATCATGGCTATCTTTTTGTGTCTAGTATCACTACTTGCTTGCTGTAGGCAATAGGCCTATTTAGAACAAATACCTGTTCACAGCAGTTTTTCGGAATAGTTCCCTTTGTTATAGAGCACTTTTGTGGGGCTGGAATACGTAACGCACGTCCATTTAATTGCCTATACTTGGTAGTTGTCTGAGACAGGCTAATAATTGATTCAAACACATCGCTCCCCTAGGGAGACGATTATCGCCTCCGATTCTTCCCCCAGGTGAGAGCAGTGCCAAGAAAACCTAGTCCCGGAACAACCCGCAGAATCTTCGAAGCGGCCTCTGCCGCGATCGACTGCTTGCTCCCCGAATCTTGGAGCCTCGAAGTCGTCAACCGCAATCGCTCGGGTGGTCTTGTCCGCGTGTTTGCTACCGATGGTGCGGCAGGTAACGCCACTATCCAAGTGCGGGACCGCCTTTCTGCACGAGACGCCGCCGCCCTACCCAACCCGGAGACCCCAACGATCATCGCTGCGCCGTGGCTCAGTCCGCGTACCCGTGAGTTGCTGCTGGAGGGCGGCCTCAACTACGCGGCCTCAACTACATAGACCAAACCGGCAACTCATACGTAACAACCGACCGTCCCGGCCTCGTCATCAGGACTGAGGGCGCAGCCCGCGACCCTTCGCCGGAACCAACTAAGGGTCCGAATCTCCGCGGTCCCCGAGCGTGGGCGCTGCTCCGAACCCTCGCAGAGGTACGGCCTCCCTACGGTGCTAGCGACCTTTCCGCGGCACTTGAAACCGACCCCGGTTACTTGTCACGACTCCTGGCCGCACTCTCGGAGGAGTTGTTGATCACCCGAAAACCACGCGCGCCGATCAGAGCAGTCGAGTGGGAATCCGTACTCCGCCAGATGGCCACCACGTACTCCCTACTCAACGCCAACGACACAACTAACGCGTCGAAGACGCCTGCTCCGATTTCGTTCATCGCGGCGGGCCCGCAAAGTCGTGTCCGACACCGCCCTGTCCAAGAGTTGTTCGGCGCTCACCCACGAACAGCCCGTCACCAACCGGATCAGTATCCCCCCAAGAACACAGACGATCAGGGATACGCGGATTGTGACAGGCCCAGAGGATGGTTGTCCTCCCGGGCAGGTAACAGACCCTTTACAGTCTTCCACACCGCTTTTGTGACTTCGGGATCAAACGCGCGCATAATATGCCTCCACCGGTTAGGGGATTTGTTTTGCACTCGGTATGAAACCCGAGATAACACCCCAACCGGTGGATTTCCACCTACCCGCGCACCCTCTTACTAGACCATCTACTCGATCGAACTCGTCCAGGGTCCGGATCCTGGGATGCCAGATACCCAGAAGGAGGTCAGAGAAGTGCTGCTTACGATGCTGAGAGTTCGTCCCGCCTTACCTAACTTCCCCCTGAACTCCTCCCAGCGGAGGCGTAGACCGCTGCTACAAGTAGAGAACAGCCAGCCAACCGGCTAGACTAGGTCACGGCGGGGAGGTCACGTCTGACGTCTAGTACCACGTTTCGGCCGAGAGGCCTCGGCCAGATTCCGAGCAGCCCGGCCGGGTCGGTGGCACAAACGGGAGGCTAGAACGCAAGGGTCCCGTTCGCCGTTCCAACGGTTTACTTACGTCTCTTGGGTGATTTGACTGTCTCGGACACAGTCGTGTGAGAGTTCCGCTTCGGCGTTGAACGTCTAACCCTGATTATTCAGGTTTCCCACACACCGAGGCATGTAACGCCTGTTCAACCCGAGTATCAGGATAAACCCGCCGTTCACCCGACAGGTGAATCTCTACACCGGACCGAAACGGGAACGGCGATAGCTGTACTGCCTGGTCAGGGCGCGAATCTGGTCTTCTCCACTCATCCTCCAAACCCCCATCCATGAATAATCGGGGCTAACGAAACGGCCCGTCTCGGCTGAGCGATGTCGGTTGGCTGCTATTTCACGTCCTGTGCTGGTTGTCCTGGGTGCAGAGCGAGAGTTCTTTTTTGAGTTTCGCCGATGTCACCGTCCATGGAGAGGTGTGTTCGGCTCGGCACCGTCTCTGAGGGAAGCGGTTCGGGTTCGAGACGAACCGTGGGCTTAGCCTTCTGCCCTGCGAGATCGTCGATGAGGTGTCGCTGGAGGCGTAGTTTGTTGGCTAGGTCGTCTCGGCTGATACCGAGATCCGCTACTAGTTCTACGCATTTGTGTAGCAGGACTGGCTGTTCGGGTGGGCCGAGGTCTCCGGGTTCCTTTTGCCGCCATGTTGTGCCGTCGTCGTTCTTGGTTGTGGTGAGTTTGATGAATGCCCGCCTGTAGGTGTGTTCGGAGATGGTGCCCAGGGTTTTGGCGCGTACGATGAGGGACGCGACTGAGACTCCCCAATGTTGCTTCAGGGCGATCAGCCGGTTCCAGTTGAGTGGAGGGGACAGTTCTGCGGTGACCTGGTCGGCTGGCATGAGGAAAGCCGCTGCAAATGTGCGGGCTTGTTGTTCGATAATCTGGCTTCCAGGGTCGGCGTCGTCGTGTGCTACGAGATGGCCGAACTCGTGCGCGGCTGCGTTTCGAGCTCGGGCTGTGTCGTTCCTGTCGGAGTTCAACAGGACAACCGGTCGGTCCTCAAGCACGCAGGAGAACGCGTCGACCTTTTCGCATTCGACCGGCAGCCTTACTACTACCGCCCCGAGGGTTTCCAGCAGTCGGGTCATGTTGGGTATCGGATCCGACCCGAGGTTCAACAGGAGCCGACACTCGGTGGCGAGATTCTCTATGTCGTCCTTCGATGCCTGTTCGGGTAGTACAGCGCGTGGGAGGGCCACTGGCGGGATGGTCAGATAGTTCTCTAGGAGGTTGGTGAGTTCCCACGCGAACACGGCGTGCGTGAACGCTCGGCGGCGGTCCCGCACAGAGGTGGAACGAAGACTCCGGAAGTGGGCCACGCTGCTGTTGGCTGCGATGGTTGGCCGTCCGGGCAGGAAGAACTCGCGGGGCATGCCCAAAGCTATCGCCATGGCGGCCATCACCGGGCGGCTGGGGTGGTAGGCCCCATTCTCGTATTGTGATATCGCTGCCGGGGTCACCCCCACCATGTCTGCCAGTTGACGTCGCGTCCAACCTCTGGCTTCGCGGGCCATGCGTAGACGCTTCCGGTCGAAGGCCGCGATCCTTCTATTCGTCATCTACGGAGATCGGCTCGATCCGGATCGTGGGTTCGGGCATCTGGTCGTAGGACGGGCCGGACGGAAGGTGGGGGCTGGGCGCTACCGAGACACCGCCAGCTGCGTTCGGGTCTTCGCCACATCCCCTGTCCGCGCACAGGTCGGGGAGACGGAACGTGAACAACCACTGTGGATCTTCGATGGACGACTGACGAGGGGCGCCGATCCCCATCCCAAGAAACCCGTCGACTGGGTTGCCGTAGTGAACGACGAACCACACAGGCGCAGCCAGCCCCGCGTTGATGTTGCCAGCAAAGTGGGTGCTGTCCGGGTTGAACAGAGTCAGCTGGCGCTCGTTCAGTTCTACAGTCCGCCGTTTCGTGACGGACCCGGACTCCGGGTCATATTCCTCGATCTCGAACGTGGGCCCTGATCCGCCTTTGTAGACCTTCAGTTTCGGGCCCGGCGTGTGGATCGTGAGGGAACCGTTCGGTCGGTCGACCCTGACATCCGGATGGCTTACAGGCAGATCCCGCTCAAGTTGAAACCACGAGTTGCGGTAGACAAGCGCCCCGAAGGTGATCTTGTCGTCACCTAACGTCTCGTCATAACGATCAACGTTCGCACGGTACACATCGGTGAGGATATGCTGAAGGTCATGCAAAAACCCCTCAGGCTCCCCAAGCCCCAGAGCAGCACAGAGATCGCCGAACACTAATTTCCTATCAGGAATTGGGTTCCCCCCTTTCTTGGTTACAAGGTCCTTCCGGGGAAGAACTATAGCAGTACCCCCCGTCTTTCGGTAGTAACTGAAGCCTCACACCCGGTGTAGCTGCGCGAAAGTATAGTTTTCTGGCCCCCATGCCAGGGAGGGCGGCTGCTGCCAGGGTTTCGAACCGGGAAGGTCGACGGCCGACCGTTGCGCTGGTTCGTATCGTCCCCCCCCGCCGAGTCGGGTGTGTCGAGACCCTGACCGTTCCCGGGCCGGAAGCTCTATCGGCGGGTTGTGCGGTAGGGCAGGCGCTAGGCACAGATCACCGCTTGGCGTTTTCTGTCCGGTCTGCGATGATAGGGGTGGCCGGTGACCTATCCTCGGAACCGTAGGTAGCTTCGAGGACCTCGCTGGAAGTACGCCCCGGAATCGGCTGCGGATCGTAGTCCCGGGGCCTCTGCGCGTTTAGGGCTTCTTGTCGAAGACGGTACGTATCGTCTGTACACGGTGGCCGATCCTGGCGTGGGTGTCTCGGTTGACGTCACAGAGCCAGTCGGAGCGTGCCCCGGCGAGTAGGTCCGCTATATGGAGGATGGTCTCGGTTTTGTCGTCGTGGCTGATCCGGAAACTACCTGGGACGGTTCCCTGCTGCTGAAGCCGGCGCAGCACGTCGTGGTCCTTGTCGTCGAGAGGGAGGAACCGTCTGTTGGTACCTGCCCGCGTCTCGAGTACCGCCTCCACGACGCCTTCGGAACTCAAGTGAGTGAACGCTTCGGTGATTACTTTGGCCCGGACATGGTGCTCGCTGTAGCCGGCGTCTGGTAGTGGCCGGGCCGTTTCGTACAGGTAGCCGTCCCATCCGTCGATCCCGTCGATCGCTTCGACTGCCTCTACCCGGCGAGCCGTAGTCAGGTTTCGATAGTGCAGGGGGTAGCCAAGCCCGGCCTCGACCTGTCCGAGTTGGCTCCGAATGCTGGGGATGTCTCCATCGATGACCACCGCCGCGGCAACAACATAATGGTTGCGTCCGGGGTCGTCTAGGCGTCCGGTTGCCGGGTTTCGGATCGGTTTGCGGGACTCGTCGAGAAACGCGATCAGCTCAGTTGTCATCGCTGCCTCCCCAGTCCGGGTAGAAGACACCTTGGAGGGTGTAGCGGGAGTCGTAGGTGAACCCTTTGGGCGCTAGGGGAGCCCGCTTGCGGGTTCTGGCCACCTTGAGGACATCGTGGTTCTGCAACGATGCGAGGCCACGCTGCGCGGTGTCAGCCGAGATGCCGTACCACTCCGGTGCTTTCTCGACCGGGAGAATGAACGGGGGCCTCAGCGATAACGCCACCAGCAGCATGGCCTTGGCGGGAAGTTTCAGCTTCTTGCACCACTGGTTCTCGTCACGCCAATACGCGACCGGTACCTGCAGGTACCGGTCGCCGGCGGTGGCGGGAAGTACGTAGGGTTCACCCGAGCCGTCCTCTTTCAGCAGAGTGATATTGGCTAGGCGGCCGTGTTTCGATCGGGTCACGAGGCCGAGCCTCTCGAGGCGTCGCCATATCCTCGACACGGTCTGTTCATCAGCCGACACGCCGGTGTAGCGAAGCGCCCGAGCCCACACCGCGGCGCTTCGCCGAGAGTTGAACGGTGGTGCGCTGGCGACAGCTTTGAGGAGAAGGTAGGTGTCCAACCCGCGCTGGTCACCGTTGCGTACCAGTGACGCCAGCGGGCCGGGCTGGGGAGCAGTCCGGCTACCCTGCTGGACGAAGGTCTTGCGTAGCGGTACGCCACCACCGCTACGCCGGTTGCCCGACTCGAGGAGTGCTTTCACTGTGTCCTTCGGCGTGGCGATGTACTTCGGGTGCATGCCGTGCACCATCGCGTACCGGCCCCGCTATTGCAACCTGATCATTTGGCTAACAGTTGGGCTCACAGCGGTATCTATAGGTAGGACAGTCTAAGGCCAAGGTTGATAGGCCAGCCTTCTAGCCCATTCGTAGACCAAGGGCCGCTCGATCGACGAGCGAACGGTCAGCGCGGACGAGAAGACCAACCCATCACCGGGGGGAAGAAACCCGATAACCAACCAGGAATCCATCTGAAACTTTGCGAAACGTGGGATTCGGGCGAAGACCGCGGGGCCAGCCGAACATCGGAGTGTTTGTCGGGTAGCCGCCAGGGTTCTAGTCGACAAGGGCAGCTGGCAGCCCACCAACGATGCGCCGCTTCTCTACCGATACCCGCACGAGTCGTTGCAGGTGGAGGACCAGGTTGTGTGGTTGGTCGGCCCACCCGTGCCGGCGGTTGGGGTCGTTGACGATGCCGGAGGTTTTGTCGGCGGCAACCTTAAGGCGGTCGATAGCCCAGTCGAGGGGCGTCTTACCGTTGACCTTGTACAGGTGGGCCTCGTCGGGTATCCCCTCAATGCGGCATTGGCGGTTGATGTGTAACACGCTTATGTCGTTGGTCAGCTTCCGGTCGCTGCCTCGTGTCCTGCTATCGATGCGGCAGAAGCTGGCATCGTTGGGGTCGTCGGGTGCAGTGACGGTGAGCGGCCACGGCTCGCAGGTCTCGTAGCCGAGGCGCAAGTCGATAAGAGCCTGTCCTGTATTCCGGAACGCCCGGAAGTCGGGAGCGAAGCGAACGCGTGGCAGTCCTTTTGCAGGTCGTTGGCGTATCTGGTATCTCAGTCGGGGGCGTGAAGTACGCCGTAGATGTAAGCCCAGATGTCGTCTTTGGTGAAGGACGGGTCGTTGTAGTGCTGTCGGAACTGGTGAAGGCACCAGTCGGTGATATTGTCGACCCTTCCGTTAAGGCCTCGGCTCGTCCCGGTTGCCGATCGACCGGTCGGCGAGGTCGAGAAGTCCGCAGTGGTGCCCAATCTCGTGTGTGTACCGAGCAAATGCTTGGCCGTTGATGGAGTTTCCCCCCGTGTCCCGATGGCTGGACGAGGATCAGGCCCGTGTTGGTCACCCTACTTGCCTGCCCTTGGTGACTGATCGCACGAACGCGGCCGTCAGCTTTGGCAATTCCCTCTCCTTTGTGTCCCACTATATGTCCCACAGTAGGATGAAACTACCCCGGATCGGAGCGGGAAGTCAAGGAACCGACTGATGTAGCGCTACCGGCCGCCACCGATGGGTCAGGTGTTTCCACTAAAGGGCTGTGACCTGGTTCTTTAGGTATTTCTGAAACATTGAGAGACCAACAGAAACGTCATGGGAGTGAGTACCCGGGGTGGGATTCGAACCCACACGCCCGTTAAGGGCAGCGGATTTTAAGTCCGCCACGACTACCAGTTCCGTCACCCGGGCCTCTGGTGACCATTTTCGCACGACCATGTCGGCCGGGCAATAGGAACCTCGGCGCGACCCCGAAACTCGAACCGTACTACTGAAACTGGACGAATAACCCCGAGCTACCTTTTAGCCCATGTGGCAACCGGCAACTACCGCGGTTCCACCCAACGGGGATTCTTGACGGGTTTGCCGTCCTGGTCGGTCACGCAGGGTAGGGCACAGTCCAGGGGCTCGACCCAGGGCGCCACCAATTCCCCAACCGGGTTGGGGTTTCCCGCCAGCGTGTCCGCATAGTGAGCGTGGAGACACTTGACCCCTCGGGCGGCGCCGGCAACCCCTCCGGAGGGAGTGTGCTGCGAATCAGCCGGCATTAGCGCCTCCCGTTGCCGGGCGTAGCGAGCATGGGCAGCGTCTAGAGCGGCGCCGAACTCGGGTAGTCGGGCGGCGCGGCGTTCCATCGCCTTGACGCCTCCCCCGCTTTCGAGCCTGCTCACCCGCCGGACCGCCAGGGGACAGCTCAGCCAGTAGAGAGTGGGGAACGGGGTCCCGTCATCGAGAACAGGGGGGACCTGCACCGCTACCGGAAGGGAGAGGTGGCAGCGGGAAACAACTTCTATCTCGGCGCGGGAGGGGCGCCCGATCTGGACCGCTACCCGGAAACGTTCATCCATCTTCCAGGTCACGTCCGGTCAGGTAATCCCAGAGAGCATCCCAGAAACCACCCGATTCGAACTCCTGCGCCGGTTCCTCAGCTACCTCGGATGCTTGATTCGATACCTCGGTCCCCTCTACCGGGACGACCACGTAGCTGATCTCACCGGGAAGTACGTAACCGAAATCGGACCGGGCGATGCGTTCGATCTCCGTCGGGTTGTGGAGAGCCTCGATCTCGCGTCTCAAGCGGGCATTCTCCTGCTGGATCTCCGACAACTCGGTCTCCCTAGCCTGGATCTCCCGGTTCTGAGCTATCAGTTGGCGGATCGGGAAAACGTTAATGGTCGCTATAGAGAGTCCTACCACGAGGATCAGGGGGATCAACCACCCGCGTCGCTTGGTCCGCTTGGCCATTACCGGCCTTTGTACAGGGAAAACCGCGGGTAACGGGCTTGGATACCTAGCCGCTCCTCGATCCGAAGCAGTTCGTTGTATTTGGCGGTGCGTTCTGATCGGGCCGGCGCCCCGGTCTTGATCTGGCCTGCGCCGGTGGCAACGGCTAGGTGGGCTATGAAGGTATCCTCCGTCTCGCCCGACCGGTGGGATACGACCCGCCCGTATCCGGCATCACGGGCGATATCCATGGTCTGCAAGGTCTCGGACAGGGTCCCGATCTGGTTGACCTTGACCAGGACCGCATTCGCCACATCCTCGTCGATGCCGCGCTGCAGAATCAGCCGGTTGGTAACGAAGATGTCATCACCCACCAGTTGAACTCGGTCACCCAACCGGCGGGTGAGATCAGCCCACCCCTCCCAGTCGTCTTCGGCCAGCCCGTCCTCGATCGACACCACCGGGTATCGATCCACCATGTCCTCGTAATAGTCGACAACGGCGCCGTACGGGAGCTGTCGGCCTTCGAGATGGTACGAACCGTCCCGGTAGAACTCGCTGGCAGCCGCATCCAGCGACAAACCGAACTCCTCACCCGGGCGATATCCGGCCTGCTCGATAGCATCCATCAACAGGTCGAGCGCCGCATCGCTCCCGGCCAGATCCGGAGCGAAGCCTCCTTCGTCCCCGACGTTGGTGGTGAGGCCTTTGGCGCTCAGAATCTTCTTGAGGCGCTGGTATACCTCAACCCCGGCTCGGAGGGCGTCCGAGAAGGAGGGGAAGCCACCCGGCACCAGCATGAACTCCTGGATGTCGAGCGGGTTGGCGGCGTGTGCTCCGCCGTTGATGACATTGAGCATGGGCACCGGCAGCATCCGAGCGGTCGGCCCCCCCAGGTAACGGAAAAGGGGAAGATCAAGGTGGCGGGCGGCGGCGGCGGCAACGGCCAGCGATACCGCGAGGATGGCGTTGGCGCCGAGGTGGGCCTTGTTGGGGGTGGCGTCAAGGTCGAGCATGACCTGGTCGATGCTCGGCTGATCGGTGGCGTCGATACCGCGGATCGCCGGTGCGATCTCATCGGTCACGTTGGCCACCGCCCTAGTGACCCCTTTGCCCGCGAACGGCCTTCCTCCGTCTCTGAGCTCCACTGCCTCAAGCGTGCCGGTGGAGGCCCCGGACGGCACTGCGGCGCGCCCGGCAGTTCCACCGGCCAGACTAACTTCGGCTTCGAGCGTAGGGCTACCACGCGAGTCGAGAATCTGGCGCGCCCGGACGGCGGTTATGGTCAATTCCATTGGACCCCTCAATCTAACCGTCCGAATCTATCATGACGGACCGCCTAAACGGCGCACCTCATTCGGTTTGAGAGTCTTGAGCCCGGAAATGAAGCACGTTTTCCGGCTACCGGGACCGCTCCTCACGTTTGGCCCGTTCCCAAAGGTCATCAAGGCGGGCTAGGTCGGCTTCTTCCAGATCGTCGAGTTCCTCCATCCGCCGGAAGCGGGTCTCGAAACGCCCGACCGCCCTCCTTAACGCCAACTCCGGCTCGACCCGGAGGTGTCGGGCCAGGTTTACCACCGCGAACAGAACATCTCCCAGTTCGTCAGCAGCCTCCGGTCGATCGAGAACCTCCACCAACTCGGCTATCTCCTCCTCCACGTCGGCCACCACCGAACCGGGATCGGACCAATCGAACCCCACTCTGGCGGCCCGGCGCTGCACTTTGGCGGCCCTTTCCAGTCCCGGCATTCCGGGGGGGATGCCGTCCATTAGGGATCGTGACGGTTTGCCTTCGGCTTTGATGGCCTGCCAGTTGGCCATCACCTCCTCGGCGCCGCTTACCAGAACCTCTCCGAAGACGTGAGGATGCCGATGCACCAGCTTGCGAAGCAGGGTCTCGCCCACCACCTCGACATCGAACGCCCCTACTTCGGAAGCCAGATTGGAATGGAAGATCACCTGCAACAACACGTCGCCGAGTTCCTCTTCCACGTCTGTGTAGGCCACGTAGTCGGGAGGCTCGACGTCCGGGGATCCGGGCGGGAGACGTCCGATCGCCTCCAGAAGCTCGAAGACCTCCTCGACGGCGTAGGGAGTAAGCGACTCGTGAGTCTGTCGCCGGTCCCATGGGCACTCCACCCGGAGCCGACGCATGGCTTTGATGGCCCCTACCAGTCCGGCATCCGGAGGATCCAGGAACAGGCTGGTACGGAGCCCGGCCACTCCGGTGGGGACACTCTCGATGGGGTATGAGGCCACTTCGGCCTCCGGAGTTCCCAGTTCGGAGAGCACCGTGAGGGGCGTTTCCGGGGGGAGGACCCGGCTAAACCTTCCCAACACCTCGTCCAACACCAATTCGGTGTCAACCTGGAACACCACCGTGGGTAGATGGAGCATCAGCGGGTCGGGCAAATCTCTCCCGTCGAGCAATGCGAACCCGCGCTCGGCCGGATCGACTTCCAAGACCGCAAAAGCCTCATCGAGAAACGAGGGAGCGGGAAGGATCTGCAAGGATCGGCCCTTCTCCCGGCACCGGGCTCGCAGTTGTGCTACCGAACGTTCCCCGTATAGCGGACTGCCGGGAACGGCGTACACGACGTTGCGGGTTGCGGAGGCCTGGAGAACAAGATCCACCATGCCCGCGTAGGCATCCTCGAAGGTGTCGGACCGGTCATAAAGATCGTCGCACGTCACGACCTCTCTCATCGACGCCAACTGCGTGGCCGCGGGATGCTGAATGGTGCGCAGGACAACCAGGTTGGCCGGGTCCGTCAATACCTCCATTACCCGGCCGGGAATCCCTTCAAGAGTTCCCGGCCCGAGGCCGGTAACGGTCAACCGGCCGATCAGGCGCCCGGAGGAATCACGTTCGGCTCCGGACTGGTTGTCCATGTGCCGTATTCCGGCTCCACCTGTACGTCGGCCGCGACAAGAGACTCCGTCAGCCAGTCAATCCAAAGCTGCTCGCTCGCCCCGAGCTTGACCTCCTCGGCCAACCTGTCCCTTATCTCCTCAAAGCTCGGCTCTATCCGCTCGGCTACGAGAATCACATGCCATCCGAACTGTGTTTCGACCGGCCCGTAGGGAACCCCCAATTCGGCGGCCAGGGTGGCATCCGCGAACTCCGCTACGTAAGCGGTAGGAGCCGAACAACCCAGGTCCCCTCCGTTGGGGCCGCTCGGACCCACGGACAACTCCGCGGCGAGCTCTGCGAAATTCTCACCGGACGTGGCGCGTCCTAGAGCCTCATCCGCTTCAGCCCGGCTCTCGAGCAGGATGTGGGCGGCGCATACCTGAGTGAGGCTCGGCAAGGTTGTTTCGTAACGCTGCCTGAGGTCTTCCTCGGTCGGCTCGGGTTGGCGCGACACCAACTGATCGATCACGCCCTCCGCCAGGAGTTGCTGGGCTCCGATACTCCGGATCGAGGTCTCGGTGAGGTTATAGGCGGTGAGAACCTCTTCCTCGCTCTGGCCGGTCTGTAGCAGCAGTTCCTCCACCTTTGCTTCGATGTCTGCATCGGTGAACTCCAAGCCGAACTGCCGACCTGCCTCCGAAGCCAGGACCTGGTAGGAAATCACCAGCATCAGCGAACGGGCGAAGACATCCGTGGCTATGGTGTCCCCTTCGGCCGGGATCATGGCGGCCACCTCGTCGTAGGCGATCTGCGTGCCATCGACCGTGGCTACTTTGTCGGACTCCCCACAGGCCGCCACCAACATGAACAGGGCGACGGACAGCGCGCAGGCCCATCCGAGTTTTAGGCGGTTACGGCGAGTGGACAGTGTTGACAAACCCGCCTCCTTCCTACTTGGTTCCCGGCCTTGAGTATCCGATTCCGGCCCGATGCTAGCCCTGATTGTTCAGGTTTCCCACACACCGAGGCGCCGTGGGTCTCGATTCGGGACTTCGATCCCATCCCGTACGATAAGCCGGCCGGACTCGGTGGAGCAGGTGCTCGGAGCGCTGGGCAACTGGCTGGCGGTGGGGTACGCCGCCAACGCCGCCGCCCTCTGGAGTTGAGATCGACGATCTCAAGATCGAACTCAGCGGCGACCTGGACCTGCAGAGCTTCCTGGGCCTGAAGCCCGGCCACGCCGGCTACGGAGGCCTGTCGGTCACACCCTCAGCAACCCGGTACCGCTGAACATAGAGCTGGCCTGATCGAGAGGTCGTCGCTGCGGACCCGCTCCGGCTTCCCGGATTCCCCGCAAGACAGGGTTTTGGTATCCGGTGGGTAGTGTGGTCTTCATCTTGCACACCGGGAGTCGGATGGCGAAAGGGCTTAAGTACTGGGGATGGGGACACGAGGGGGATGGGCTCTCGGCGTCCGATCGGGATGCGCTGCTCGCCACACTCGCCGTGGAGTACGGGATAAACGGATCCGGAACGGGGGCGGTACCCAGGCTCGACGACATATCGCTCCTCCCGCCCCGCCTGGCGCCGCCGCCCGGCCTCGCTCGCCTATGCACGCAGGAACCGTACGAGCGGGTCCTGCATAGCTTCGGGCAGTCCCAGCCCGACTCGATCAGGATCTTCTCCCGGGACTTCGCACATGCTCCCGATGTGATCGCATACCCTCGGAACGAGGCCGACGTGGCGGCCCTGCTGGACTGGGCGGGCGAGGAGGGGGCGGCCCTTATCCCGTTCGGTGGTGGTTCGTCGGTCGTGGGCGGGGTGACGCCGGACGTGACCGACGGTTTCGCCGGAGTCGTCACCCTGGACATGAGCCGGATGAACCGGGTCCTCGAGGTGGACACGCTGTCACGAGCGGCGCGTATCCAGGGCGGAGCGCGCGGACCCGAACTCGAGGCCGCCCTCAAACCACACGGGGTGACGCTCCGGCACTTCCCCCAGTCCTTCCAGCACTCCACCCTGGGAGGTTGGATCGCCACCCGGTCGGGAGGCCACTTCGCCACCCTGTACACCCACATCGACGATCTCGTGGAGAACGTCACCATGGTCACACCCGCCGGGCGGATGGAGTCGCGGCGGCTGCCGGGGTCGGGCGCCGGTCCGAGCCCCGACCGGCTGCTCATCGGATCCGAAGGGTCGCTCGGGATAATCACCGAAGCCTGGGTGAGGGTTCAGGGGCGGGTAAGGTTCAAGGCGACCGCCGGCTTCCGCTTCCCCGACTTCCTCCAGGCCGCCGGGGCGGTGCGGGAGATCGCTCAGGCCGGCCTGTTCCCCGCCAATGTTAGGATCGTGGACGGGGTGGAACTGGCTGTCAACGGGGCCGGGGACGGTTCGTTCACGCTGATGGTGGTCTCCTTCGAGTCGTCCGACCGTCCCGTCGACACGTGGATGGACCTAGCCGAGGAGTGCGCCCTGAGCCATGGCGGCGTGCCCGACGCCGATTGGCGGACCAACCCGGACGCCCACTTGGCAGGAGCGGCGGGCGCTTGGCGTGAGGCCTTCATCAGGATGCCCTACAACCGGGAGGTCCTCACACCGCTCGGCATCATCACGGACACCTTCGAGTCGGCCATCACCTGGGACCGCTTCGAGTCGTTCTACCACAACGTGCGGAGGGCGACCCACGATGCCATCCGCGAGGCCACCGGCCGCGACGGCGCCGTGTCGTGCCGGTTCAGCCACGCCTATCCGGATGGTCCCGCCCCTTATTTCGCCTTCCACTGCGCCGCAAACCCGGGTTCGATGCTGGAGCAGTGGTGGGAGATCAAGCGGGCCGTCTCCGACGCGGTAACCGACAACGGCGGCACCATCACCCACCACCACGCCATCGGCCGGGATCACCAGCCATGGTACGAGCGGCAACGACCCGACCTGTTCGGCGACGTGCTGGCTCGTGCCAAGACACACTTGGACCCGAAGGGAATCCTCAACCCCGGAGTTCTCGTAACGCGGGATGGCCACCACTCGCCCTGATTATTCAGGTCTCCTACACACCGAGGCATATAACGCCAGTTCAACCCGAGTATACGGCGAAACCCAACATTCACCCGGAGGTGAATCTCTACACCGGATCGTGATGGGAAGCGTCGATAGTTGTATTGTCTGATCAGGATGCGAATATGGTCTACTCCACACATCCTGCAAACCCCATCCATGAATAATCGGGGCTAGGAGGGTCCTGAAAAACGAATCTTACGGGGTCAGGTGGTCGGCAAACCGCCTGGTCCTGGAGTTGTGGGTTAGCGGCCGAACCCCTTTGTACGGGGTTTCTCAGCACCCTCCTAGAGGATGTCTGGACATTGCAGATCGACGGCGCGTTGCCTCCTGCCATGACGAGGATCGAGCCAGGTCCGCTACGATTCCGGGGCTCAAGGGGAAGCGAATGGCGGATACGGACAGAGATAACACGCCTACGGCCTGGCTCATCAGGGCCGGGAGACACGGCGAACACGAAGACTTCAACCTCGACAACGGTCTAGCCGGACTCGGCTGGTCGGATATCCCCGACCTGAGAGAGATACCAAGCCGTGCTCGGTTGAAGGAGCTCATCCGTGACACGAACCCGGACAACAAGGAAAGGTCGGTCTCGGCTCAGGCCAACCAACTCTGGCGGTTCAAGACAGAGGTGCGTGTAGGCGATCTGGTGGTATTGCCTCTCAAGACGACGGGTCAGATCGCTCTGGGCACGGTAACGCGCGAGTACTGGTACCAGAAGGTCGAGGACTCGTATCCGCATGTGGTATCCGTGGAGTGGAAACGCACCGACCTGCCCCGCTCGGAGGTCGAACAAGACCTCCTGTACTCACTTGGCTCCCTTCTCACGATCTGTTCCATCACTCGCAATGATGGGGCCTGGCGGCTTCAACAACTCATGCTCGGAGGTCGGGACCCTGGGAGGCGCTCCGACCCCGACCTTGCTACCGAACGCCGTGACGAGGCCTTGGAAGACGATACGCCTGAAGCCATCGAAGATGTCGACCTGGAAGAATTCGCCAGAGATCGTATCCGAGCGTTCATCGGACAGAGCTTCACCGGACATGATCTCAGCCGATTAGTGGCGAGGGTTCTCGAGGCTGAGGGTTTCATCACCGAGACCTCGCCGCCAGGCCCAGACGGGGGCATCGACGTTCTTGCCGGACGCGGTCCGCTGGGCCTAGGAGGGTCCTGAAAAACGAATCTTACGGGGTTCGGTGGTTGGCAAAGCGCCTGGTCAGAGGGTTGCGGCTCAGTGGCTGAACCCCTTTGTACGGGGTTTCTCAGCACCCTCCTAGACACTCCGCGCATAGTTGTGCAGGTCAAGTCAGGCAGAACACCCGTCGGCGCGCCGGTTCTCCGGGAACTCAATGGTGTGCTGAGTACCCAGGGCGCCGATCAGGGTCTACTGGTCGCCTGGGGAGGGGTCACCAGAACCACCCGACGCCAGCAGCGCGACCAATTCTTCCGCGTGCGGGTATGGGACGCCGAAGACCTGATGGACGCCGTATTCCGCAACTATGACAAGTTCGACGAGGAGCTACAGGCCGAACTCCGGCTGAAGCGGGTCTGGACGCTGATCGAGGATTGATCACGGCTCGGCGGGCCGGCCACAGTAGAACGGAGGATTCTCGCACCGTGGGGGTGTCGGGGCAACGATTCAGGTTGTGAGCGCGGTACGCAGCCGCGGGACGGCTAGGGCCAGCACGAGGATGAGCAACATCGGCAGGGCCGCGGTCAGGCTCAGCCAGCTGAATCCGACGGCGCTCATCAGCACGCCCGAGCCGACGCTTCCCACCATGACCATCGTCCACACGGCGGAGTCGGCCCAACCCTCGACCACCTGGCGGACATCGGGAGGAGCGGAGGCAAAGAGCATCGAGCTGGCGGCTATGAAGGAGCAACTCCAACCCAGTCCGAGTACGAACAAGCCCGCGGCTAGGGCGAAGAGGCCGTCGGAGGGTGCGCTGCCGGACAGGAAAAGCGAAACCGCGGTGAGGCTCATGCCCATCCCCAGCAGGGGGAGGCGTCCCAGGCGGTCAGCCAGCTTGCCCACGAGCGGGGCGAAGGCGAACATCCCCACGGCGTGGACCGAGAGCACCATGCCCACCGCGTCGAGGCCGTAGCCGCCGTCCTCCACGCGAAGTGGGGTCGCGGTCATCACCAGGACCATGGCGCCCTGGGCCGACAGCAGGGCCAAGACGGAGATCTGGACGGCCGGGAGGCGCAGGGCAGTACGCACCGTGCCACCCTGCTCGGGACGGAATCCGGAGGTCACCGCCACCCGGGAAGGATCGGGGCGTAGACCGACCCAGAAGATCGTCCAGGACAGGACGAAGGCCACGGTAGCCAGCAGGAAAGCCCCGCCGTACGGGGTGCCCAACCTCTCCTGGGTCAAACGACCGACCCAGTCCACCAGGTTGGCGCCGACCACGGCCCCGATCGTCGCCGACCACACCAGAATGCCCATCGCCTTGCCTCGCTCGGATTCCTCGACCAGCTCGGCAGCGGCGTAACGGGCCAAGTGTATGGCGCCGACACCTCCCCCCATCAGGATCGCTCCCCCGACCAGCAACCAGTATCGGCTGGATGTCACACCTAGGAGCTCCAACGCCGCGCCGCAGGCGGAGACCGGCGGGCCCGCGACCATGATGAACCTCCGCCCGTAACGGGTGCTGAGCCGTCCGAACGCGTTGGTTCCCAGTGCTTGACCCAAGGCGCCCGCCGCCAGCGGGAGTCCCGCCATCATGGTGGATCCGCTCAGGGAACGGGCCGCCACAGTCGCCACGGTGAGGGTGGCGACGAAGGCGAGCCACGCCAGAACCGACCCTGAGAACAGCACGTAGCCCAAGCGGCGACGCACGGCAGCGAGCTCGGAGCGGCTTTCCCGGCGCGGTATTGACTGCGTCATGACGTACTTCCTTCAGGGCTCCTGTCCGGGCGCGTGGTCGGATGCGAAGCTCACCATATGCGGGCGGCGCCGCCCATGTCCCGGGTACCCACGTCTGTCAGCTATCGGACGGAGGCGGCCACATGGCCCGCAGGAAGTCAATCAGGAAGGGAAGAACTTGTGTGGCGCCGGGTAACGGAACGAACAATTTGGAGTCGGAAGACCGCAGGACGGCCCTGGGCATGAGCCGTTGCAGACGGATCTCCTGCGACTGGGTTAGTGACACGGGTCCTATGGCGATCTCGCGCCGTAGCTTCACGACTTCGGTGATCCCGATGCGGATCGCCTCAACGCGTAACCGGGCGATCTCCAGGAGACGCTCAACTTCCGGTGGGGACGGCCCGAAACGATCCCGCCACTCGACCGCCACGTCGTCTACCTGTTCGTCGGTGGTCGCCTCGGCTAGGCGACGGTAGGCCTCCAGGCGAGCCTGAGGATCGTTGACGAATGCATCCGGGAGATGAGCATCCACGGGAAGGTCGATCCTGATCTCGTGCCGGTCAGGAGCGGGTACCTCAGCGCCCATCCGCTCCGCGACCGCCTCGGAGACCAGCTCGACATACAGATCGAACCCCACCGCGGCGATGTGGCCCGACTGCATCTCCCCCAAGACCGAGCCCGCTCCCCGGATTTCCAGGTCCCTCATGGCCAGTTGCAGGCCCGATCCGAGTGCGGTGAACTCACCCACCGCTTCGAGGCGACGGTAGGCAGCCTCGGTGAGGGAAGGCCCCTCGGGATGGAAAAGGTAGGAATAGGCTCTTCGCCCGGACCGCCCTACCCGTCCTCGCAACTGGTAGAGCTGAGCCAATCCGAGCCGGTCAGCCCGCTCGACGATCAGGGTGTTCACCTGGGGAAGGTCGAGTCCGGATTCGATGATCGTCGTAGCTACGAGAACGTCATACCGGCCCTCCCAGAAGTCGAACATGGTCTGCTCCAGCCGACCTTCGCTCATCCGACCGTGAGCAACACCGTAACGAGCGGCGGGAACGAGGCTCCGGAGCTTCGCCACCGCATGCTCGATTGAACGGACACGGTTATGCACGTAGAACACCTGTCCCTCACGCAGGAGCTCTCGCCGGATAGCCGCCGAGATTACCTTCCAGTCCAGAGGCCCCACGTAGGTGAGGATCGGATGGCGGTCCTCCGGCGGGGTGAGAATATGGCTCACATCACGGATCCCGGTCAAGGCCATCTCCAGAGTCCGCGGAATGGGCGTGGCGGTGAGGGTGAGCACGTCGACACCGGTCTTGATGGCTTTGATCCGATCCTTGGCTTTGACTCCGAATCGATGCTCCTCGTCGACGACCAGCAGGCCCAGCTTGTGATACTTGACCCGTTCCGATAGGAGCGCGTGGGTGCCGATCACCATGTCCACCTCTCCGGAGGCAATACCGGCCACTACCCGCCGGGCTTCGGCCGGGGTGAGGAACCTGCTGAGCATCTCCACTCGGACCGGATAGGGATCGAAGCGCTCGGAAAAGGTCTGGAAGTGTTGCTGCACCAGCAGGGTGGTGGGACACAGCAGAGCCACCTGAAATCCGTCACAGAGCGCTTTGAACGCGGCGCGCAGCGCCACCTCGGTCTTGCCGAACCCGACATCGCCGAACACGAGACGGTCCATCGGAGCGGCGTCCTCCATATCCCGCTTCACATCCTCGATAGCCCGCAGCTGATCGACGGTCTCCTCGTAGGGGAATGCGTCCTCCAGCTCCTGCTGCCATGGAGTGTCGGGCGCCACGGCGTATCCCTTCGCCGCGGCTCTGGCACGATGGACAGCCACCACATGGTCCGCCAGCACGGCGGCTTCACGCTTGACGCGGCTGCGAGTCGCCGCCCAATCACTACCACCCATCCTGCTCACCCGTGGAGACTCACCACCGGTGTACTTGCGCAAGGAGGCCATCTGGTCGGTCGGAACGTATAGCTTGTCGCCTTTGGCGTAAACGATCACCAGGTAGTCACGCTCAACCCCGGCGATGCTGCGGCTTACCAAGCCCTCGAAGCGACCGATCCCGTGATGGCTATGCACCACATAGTCTCCGGAGTCGAGATCCTGATAGGAAGGCCCCGTCGTGCTGCGGCGGCGGCCCGGAAGGCGGTGGGCTCGCCGACGACCCACGATCTCCTGCTCGCCGAGCACTGCTACCTTCAACGCAGGGATTACCACCCCGGTATCAACCCCCTCGGCCAGGATCCCGTTTCCCCCCTTGGCTTCCAGGTGCTCGATGACCGGTAGCTCCAGGCCGTGTTCGGCCAGTACCCTCGCCACCCGGTCGGCCGCCACCGGCCCGTCCATGGCCAGAATCACATCGAACCGTCGCGCGATCAGCCGGGACAACGCGGAAGCGACCGCCTCCGGATCCCCCGGGGTCGCTCCGAGAACGCTTACCTCCACCCCCGAATCCTCCGGCCGGGCGGGCAGTGGGGGACACTCCACCAGGTTTTCGGGAAGGTTCGAGGGCATCTCCAGAAACAGCGGGGGTCTGCGTCCTTCGGTGGCGTGGCGATCCCCCCAGGTCTCAGCCAACGCTTCGGCCAGGTCCTCTTCTTCCCGCGCCAGATCTTCCGCCCGTGATCGGGACCGCACCGGGTCGAGCAAGACCAGAGTTCCTGAATCCGGTAGCTCGTCGAGGAAGCTGTTCGGGTCTGCCAACCATGGCAGCCACGATTCCATCCCCGCAAACCGAACCCCTTGGGCGATCCGATCCCAGATCGAATAGGCCCATGGTTCGGTCGACTGCAACATCCGGGCGCCAGCTCTGACCGGGCCGTCCGGACGGAACTCGCGGGCCGGATAGGCGACCAGCCCTCCCACCCGACTCATGGAACGCTGCGTCCCCACCGAGAAAACCCTTATCTCGTCGACGTAGTCCCCCCAAAACTCCACCCGTACCGGATCGTTGCCCTGGGCGGGGAACAGGTCGATTATCCCCCCGCGCACCGCGAACTCGCCTCGCGACTCGACGCGCTCGGTACGCGAGTATCCGGCCGTGTCCAGGTGGCCTACCAGTTCCTCGAACGAGACCTCCTGGCCTTCCTGCACCAGGATCGGCTCGTACGACGAGCAACTCACCCGCTGGATCGCCGCCCGAACCGACGCCACTACCACCAGCCCGGGGGGTGCCGCCTCCATGCGGTGCCGTGCCTCCGCCCGGCGGGCCATCGTGGCCGTGTTTGGGGAGACGTGCTCGAAGGGAAGGGTCTCCCAGGAAGGAAAAAGCAGTACGTCGTCCAGGAACAGGCGCAGGTCCGAAGCCAGAGACTCGGCCTCCCGCTCGGAGGGGACCACGACCATCAGTGGGCTTTTATGCCGGCGCGACAGCCCCGCGACGGTGAGTGCCCGGGCCGCCGGAGGTACTACCAGCCGGGCAGGAGGCAGGGGAAGGCGGCGGGGACGCCAACGGTCCAACAAAGGGGAAAGGAGTGCGCTCACGGCCTAATCTTTGCATCGGCGGCCCGCGACTCGCGAATCGGGATCCGGATCGGGTCCCCTCGTATCAGGCGTCGGTCAGGCCCAGCCGCCGGAAGGACTCGAGGGCCCGCGTAAAGGTAATCCGGGCGGAACTGTATTCGACGCCCAATTCACGGGTAGCGCGGGTTCCGTCGTAGCGAGCGCCGAACCTCATCAACGTAAGGGTCTCCCGGCAAATCGGTAACGAGCTTACGAATCGACCGGCTAGGTCGGCGACCGGACCCAGCGGCGCCAGCATCGATCGAGGGATGAACCGGATCCGGTACGTTCGGCCGGTCAAGTCACCCATGAGGCCAACCGCTTGGCGAAGGTTGATGGTGAACCCGCTGAGTATGTATCGCCGGCCGGGAACGCCCCGCAACTCGGCCGCGAGGTGACCCCGGGCGCAATCTTCTGTTTCGACGATCGATACCGGTGCATCGACCAGATATTTGATCCGCCCGTTAACGGCCATCAGCAGCAAACCACCGGTACCTGCGGTGCGTCCGGCGCCCTGCACGGATGCAGGGTTGACAACCACCACTTCCATGTCGCCCGACTCGGCGAGGGCAACCCGCTCTCCAAGGTGCTTCGAGTGTCCGTAGTGGCTCAGGTAGTAACCGCGGTGGCGGGTATTCTCAGACCCGACCGTGCCCGGCACCTCACCGAGGGCAACCACCGAAGAGGTATGCACCAACCTCCTCACCCCGGCCCGGCGGGCGGCTCTCACGAGGTTGCGAGTCCCCTCGACGTTCACCTCGTGGAGTCGTTCCGGCTTCCGCGGGCAGAACGAGACCATCCCTGCAATGTGATACACGACCTCGCACCCGGCCACCGCGGCGGCCAGCGAATCCGGATCTGTTATATCTCCCCGCACCGGGCCGGCGCCCATCCCGGCCAAGAGTTCAGCCGATGCCCGGGATCGAGCCAGGCCACGCACCTCACGTCCTGCTTCCACCAATCGCCGCACCACCGGAGCGCCCACTACCCCGGTGCCGCCGGTCACCAAGACGGTCATCCGATCCCCGGCCGACCAACCTGGCGCACCGCTTCAGAAAAACGCGTCACATAATTCCAGCCGGACGCCATCGTCACCACCGCGGTCAGCCACATCCAGTATTCGTCGAGGTAGAAAGGTCCCCACGGCTCCGGTAGTCGAAGCATCGCCAGCCCGAGCGCCACGAACTGCACCGTCGCCTTCGCCTTTCCGGCCAGAGATGCAGGAACGAGCAAGCCGTCCATGGCAACCACGCTGCGGACCGCAGTCACTCCGAACTCCCGCGCCATGATTATGAAGGTCACCCAGGCAGAGGCGCGGCCGACCGAAACGAGGGCAATCAATACGCCACTCACCAGGATCTTGTCGGCGGTGGTATCCCAGAAAGCGCCCAGGATCGAGGTGATCCCCTGCCGGCGCGCTATATAGCCATCAAGGAAATCGCTCAACCCGGCAGCGACCACAAGCACCACGGCTGCTCCGAACAGATGGGACATCTCGGTCTGTTCGGTTGCCAGCACCAAGGCAATGATGGCGGGGACACAAAGGACTCTGAACAGCGCCAGCCGATCCGGTACCGAAATATACGCTCCCTTTCCCGTTAGCCAGACTACACCCGAAACACGGGTACCCTCGCCCTCATGCCGGAACAATTCCAATATCCACCGGCTGTACAGGGGGTCTGGACTCGAAAGTCGTCCCTCCACGCCCTCAGGGAAACCGCTGTTTTCGACCTCTTGGTCATCGGTGGCGGGGTAATAGGGGCTTCGGTGGCTCGGGATGCATCCGAACGAGGCTTGTCAGTAGCGCTTGTTGAACAGAACGACTTCGCCGGCGGGGCCTCCGGAAAGTCCACCAAACTAATCCATGGCGGGATTCGTTATCTGCCTCACCTGCGGTTCGGACTGGTCAGGCAAGGCCTTGCGGAACAAGCTGTGTTGCAGCATACGGCTGACTACCTGTATTCGGATCTGGAGTTCGTGATCCCGCGCTTTGCGGGTCAGGGTCTCGTCGATCTCCCACGATGGATGTCGACCGGGCCTCTCGGGTCTGTCACGCTGCGAGCGGGCCTCCACCTCTATGACCTACTCGGAGGGCGAAGGGGGAGGGATCGACATCGGAGAGTCGGACGAGAGGAGATCGCCAAGCTGTTCCCTCGACTCCGCGGGAAGGGCCTCGAGCAAGGGTTCGCCTACCGGGATGCCCAGACCGACGACGCCAGGCTCACCATCGCCCTACTCAAGACCGCGGTGGTCACGCACGGGGCGGTAGCGGTATCCCGTATGCGAGCGGTGGACGTAGCAGCCCGGGAACATGGGTTGGTGATCACGGTTGAGGAGACGGGAGGATCGCTCAAGATAAGGTCGAGAAGTGTGATAACCGCGACATGGGCTTCTCCACCTCCCATCCATCACCTGGTGGGTGCTCGAACCGGGGTCCGCTTTTCCAAAGGAGTTCACCTCGTGTACCGGCCCGAGGATCTCGGCATCGGCGCCGAGGCGCTGGTGCTCCCGGAGACCGACGATGGAAGGCTCTTGTTTATCGTTCCATGGCGAGGTCTGGCCTTGTTCGGAACGACCGACACCCCATACGAGGGCGATCCCGACCAGGTCCGTCCCGAGCGAGAGGACGTGGAGTATCTCCAGATGCACCTCCGTCGCTATCTGGACTGCTCAGAAGCGTCGCCGGTGGCTTCCTTCGCAGGCCTGCGCATGCTCCCGGAAAGCCGCGACGACACCGCCTCGGCTTCCCGAAGCCACCGCATCGTCGAGCACGTTCCGGGTGTTTTCGCGGTTCAAGGCGGCAAGTTGAGTTCCGCCCGCATCGTCGCGTCGGAGGTAGTGAACCGAGCCTGCGCACACCTGGGAATCGACCGTCCCTCCCGAACGAGAGTCGACACCTTGGTAGGTGGCGGGATCGACGGAGGCCTGCGGGCTCACCTACGGACCGCTTTGGAGCGGATCGGGCTGCCACCTGCATACGGAGATAACCTGATCGAACGTTACGGCACCGAGTCGGTTACGGTGCTGGACATCCTGGGGGAACGGCCCGCTCTACGGACCATGATGGATCCCACCTCGATCACACTCGCCGAGGTCGTCTACACCTCCCGCTACGAGAGCGCCACCACGGTCGGGGATTTCGCCTTGCGCAGAACCAACCTGGTGTGGTCATGTTCCGATCACGGTCGAGAATGGGCGCCTCTGATAGGCGCCGCGCTCGCCGAGGAACTCCGATGGCCCCGCACGACGGCTGAGAAGGCGGTCTCCGAATACGAGGAGGAGCTAATCCGGCTGGGACTCTGATTCCCAGCCCCGACCCGGGTTTGCGGGCTCGAAGTTCGGGCTCAAAGTAACGGCCCTCACCACGGCAGGTCGAGGCTCATATCCGGGTGAAACTACCGAAGTCGGACTATTCAAGCCAGTCGAGGGAGCGCGCCACGGCCATCTTCCACTTCGTGTACCGAGCCTCCCGGATGGCGGCGGGCATCCGAGGTGTCCAGCGCCTAGCCTCTCGCCACCTACGCCGGAGGGTGTCGAGATCATCCCAGAATCCTTCGGCGAGGCCGGCCGCGTAGGCGGCTCCAAGCGCGGTGGTCTCATTGATTCGGGGACGAACCACCGGAACGTCGAGGATGTCTGCCTGGAACTGCATGAGTAGCTCGTTGACCACCATCCCCCCGTCCACTTTCAACTCTGCCAGGGCTACCCCTGAGTCGGCCCGCATCGCTTCGAGCACTTCTCGGGTCTGGTAGGCCGTGGCCTCAAGCGCCGCTCTGGCGAGGTGGCCCTTGCTAGCGAATCGAGTGAGACCCGCTATCACCCCTCGGGCGTCGGATCGCCAATGGGGAGCGAACAGACCCGAGAAGGCGGGCACGAAGTAAACGTCGCCATTGTCCTCCACCGAGGCGGCTAACGACTCCACCTCATCCGAGGCGGAAATCAGACCAAGGTTGTCTCGCAGCCACTGGATGAGGGCGCCCGCAACGGCCACCGATCCTTCCAGCGCGTACACCGGTTCGTTCCCCGCCAGCTGGTATCCGAGGGTCGTGAGCAGCCCGCTCGTCGACGGCACCCTTTGCGAGCCGGTGTTCATCAGCATGAAGCAGCCGGTCCCGTAGGTGTTCTTCGCCTCGCCGGGCCGGTAGCAGGCCTGGCCGAACAAGGCGGCGTGCTGATCGCCCAGGATCGCCGAAATGGGTACCCCTTCCAGCACCCCCGTCCCGATGGCGATACGGCCCACCGACGGAACGATCCCGGCCATCATGGAGTAGGGAATACCCATGACGTCGAGCAGTTGATCACTCCAACCGAGACTCTCCAGATCCATGAGCAGGGTCCGGGAGGCGTTGGTGACATCGGTAACATGGCGCCCGCCTGCCACCCCACCGGTAAGGTTCCAAACCACCCATGAATCGATGGTTCCCGCGAGAGCTGTTCCAGCCTGCGCCGCTTGCGCTACATCCTCAACGTTGGCGAGGAGCCAAGCGATCTTGGGTCCGGTGAAGTAGGTTGCCAGAGGGAGCCCGGTACGGTCCCGAAATCGGTCGATCCCGTATCCCTCGGCAAGGGTCGCGCAGAGGTCATCCGTCCTCGTGTCCTGCCAGACGACGGCGTGCGACAATGGCAATCCGGTAACCCGATCCCACACGACGGCGGTCTCTCGCTGGTTGGTGATGCCTACCGCCACCAGATCGCCGGCAACCATGCCTGCCTGCGTCAAGGCTTCGGCAACCACGGTATCGACTGTTTCCCGGATTTCGCCGGGGTCGTGCTCGACCCATCCCGGACGGGGAAGTATCTGACGGAACTCTCGCTGAGATGATGCGATTACCCGGCCCCTACGATCGAAAATCATGAACCGGGTGCTGGTCGTTCCCTGGTCGATGGCCCCTACCGCCCTGCTCACGAACTATCCCGACCCTTCAAACCCTGACCGGTTGGCTGCCCGCGTAGTCGAATCGGCTGCCGCATAGTGGCCTTCTCCGAAACTCATCGTTCATCACACGGGGCGGCGGCCACCCGCCAGCGCAACAGCCCGATCCGGATCATCCATAAACACCTCCACCACCTGTGCGGCGTCTTCCACCATCGAGGAAACCTCACTCCGTTCTTCCCTAAAGAAAGGCGCCAGGACGAAGTCAGCCGGACCGATACCCGGCGGAGGTCGCCCAACCCCAACCTTAAGTCTCCAAAAGTCGTTCGTTCCGAGAGCACCGATCACAGATCTGACCCCATTATGGCCTCCGTGCCCTCGACCCTCGTGTAGGCGTAGGCGTCCGAACGGGAGATCGATATCGTCATGAACCACCAACAGGTCGCAAGGTTGGACCTTGTGGTAGCGGGCAGCAGCCTTTACCGGAGGTCCACACAGATTCATGGAAACCTGAGGAAGGGTCAGCAGAGCCGGAACGCCACCCACCAGGATTCGCGCTACCCGGCATCGAACACCTCGCGGGCCCCGTCGCATACGCGCCCCGCTACTCCTCGCCAGAAATGCGACCACTTCGGCGCCGACATTGTGGCGCGTTCCGGAATACTTCCGCTCAGGATTGTGGAGTCCGGTAATCATCCTCACGGAGAGCCCCGGTTCGCGGATCGGTCTCTGCCGGAACCTTCCACGGGATCAGCCCATGTTGCCCGGCGAGCCCTACCTGTCCGACGAATCTATCTTGACGAAGTCGATATGCTGGATGTAATCCCTGGTGGGATGCCGTTGCAGTTGGCGCGCCATGGTGCGGTGGGTCTCACCCTCCACCTGCAACCGGATCACGGCCCCTAGCCCATCTTCGGTAGCAAGGGCATCGCGCAACTCGCGGGCGTCCACCGATATGGAAACCGCTTCGAGACCAGAGCCGTATAGGGTGGCGGGCACCATTCCGTTCTGCCTCAGCCGACGGGACGGGCGCGTACCGGTCGTGCGTCCGGTCTCGGCTCTCAATCTGACTTCCGACATTGCATCTCTCCTGGCTAGCAACGAAAGGGCGGTAGCGACGCTGGATTATGGCCCTCCCGCCGGCATTTTCGCAAAGCGAGGCGGGAGATCGGGTATCCCTTTCCCTACCTTAACCCTGATTATTCAGGTTTCCCACAGACCGACGCATGGAACGCCAGTTCAACATAAGTATCAGGATAAATCCAGCCTTCACCCGCGGGTGACCCTACAACACCGGCCCGTGACGGGAAACAGCGATAGCTGTATGCCTGGTCAGGGGCGTGATTACGGCGTAATCGGCTCATCTGCCTAACCCCCATCCATGAATAATCGGGGTTAGGAAAGGGTACTCGACTAACTGGTCACGCCGGACGAGACGTCCGCTAGCCCTTCCATCCTGCTCCTTCCGGAAATGGCGGGGGCCCGCCATCGGCAGGCCCCCGGCGAAGAAATTCGATGACGTTTCACGCGGCACCGGCGACTTCATACGTGGATGGCACTCCAACCACGGCGACATAATGCGGTCAAAATAACAGGCTCCAGCGACTGCCATATTGACCGCTGAACCGCTCATCGAACCCCCGAACACCCCCACAAACCCGCTCCACCACCCCCCGATGATCGGCGTCCTCCTGGACCGATAAGAAGGCGAATTAGCCTCCCGTCGCCACGAAAGTTGAGATTTCTTCGCGGAGGGCCGATTTGCGAGCCTCCGGCAGGAACGAAGCCTCAATGGAGTTGAGAGCCAACTGGACTATGTCGTCGCGGGTGAGATCGAGCGCCTCGGCAATGGCCAGATAGTTGTCTCCGACGTAGCCGCCGAAGTAGGCGGGATCGTCCGAGTTCACCGTCACCAGCACGCCGGCGTCCATCAATTCCTTGAGGTTGTGTTCTCGCAAGTCGGGAACCACTTTGAGCTTCTGGTTGGACAGCGGGCACATGGTCAGGGGAATCCGCTCCCTGGCCAGCCTCTTCACGAGTCCCGGATCATCGCCGACCCGAACCCCATGGTCGATGCGCTCTACGCCCAACACGTCGAGCGCGGAGCGCACGTACTCCGCGGGACCCTCCTCCCCGGCGTGGGCCACCGGCCTCAAACCCGCCTCGACGGCCAGACGGTAAGCCTGCTCGAACCGCTCCGGGGGATTCCCGGCCTCGGCCGAGTCAAGGCCCACCCCTTGAATGTGGTTCAGAAAGGGTCGGGAGGCTTCGAACACCCCAACGGCGGCTTCCGGGGAAAGGTGGCGGAGGAAGCAGAGAATCAGGGTGGACGTGATGTCAGGGGCGGCTTCTCGCTGAGCCCGGGCGAATCCGTTCACGACGGTTCCGATGTCGATTCCCCGCTCGGTGTGGGTTTGGGGATCGAAGAAGATTTCGGCATGGCGGACCCCGTCGGCCCTCGCTCTCCCCAGGTATGCGGCCATCAGGGCGGCGAAGTCGTCCTCCGTGATCAGGACCGAAGCCGCCTGATAGTAGATGTCGAGGAAGGACTGGAGATCGTCAAAGTCGTAGGCGGCTCTGACCTCCCCGACCGAGCCGTAAGGAAGCTCCACGCCGTTCCGCTCTGCAAGCTCGAACATCAACTCGGGTTCGAGCGCCCCTTCGATGTGCAGATGCAACTCCGCTTTGGGCAAGCCCCGGATGAATCGCTCCATGGGCAATCATAGGCCACGATTAGCCGGAGAGCGGAGCATCCTCCCAAAGTAGTAGAGGGCGCCCGAGGGCGCCCTCTACATGAATAAGTAGATCAGGTTCTAGACGCTGAACCAATCCTGCAGGCGGCCCTGCGCGAAGAAGACCACGCAAGCAGCCGTGACGATCCACATCAGGACGTGAACCTGGCTCGCCTTGCCCTTGACGACCTTGATGAGGGTATGGGTAACGAAACCGGCCGCGATACCCACCGTGATAGAGAAGGTCAGAGGCATCAAGATGACCGCCAGCAGAGCCGGCAGGCCCTCCTCCAGGTCCGTGAAGTCAATGTGCCTCAGCAAGCCGACCATCAAGAAACCGATCAGGATCAACACCGGCGCCGTAGCCTGTCCCGGAACAACCAGGGCCAGCGGCGAGAGCACGATGGCGATCAGGAACAGTACGCCTGTGACCACCGACGTGAGCCCGGTCTTGCCGCCTTCTGCAACTCCCGCCGAGCTTTCTATGTAGCTCGTGTTGGAACTGACACCGCACAAACCACCTACCGCGGCGCCGATGGAATCGACCAGCAACAGGTTGCGCAAGTTAGGTATACCACCCTCATCATCGGTCAATTCCGCTTGCTCGACAATGGCCGTAGCGGTACCCATCGTGTCGAAGAAGTCGGTCAGCATGAAGGTGAAAATGGTCAGGATGGCTACCAGAGCACCCATCTCCACCCAGACATTGCCCAGATCGAAAGCACCGAGCGTTTCGAAGCTGACGGACGCAGCCAAGTTGTCCGGAAAGTCGACCACACCAAGGATCAAAGCGACCACAGTGGTGAGGAGGATCGTGATGATCATCGCTCCCTTGACTCTCCTGGCCAGCAGGATCACCGCGATCAGAACGCCGAGCAATGTAACGCCTTGAGACAGGGTGTTGGGAAACACGAACTCGACGATCGCGCCGCCACCCTGGACCAGGCCACCATTGACCAAGCCGATAAAGAGAATGAACAACCCGATTCCGACACCGATCGAGTACTTGAGGCTAGCCGGGATGGCTTCCATAACCGCCTCCCGGAGCCCTAGCAGCACCAGCACGGTGACCAGGATGCCCTCCCAGACGATTACTCCCATCGCGCCCTCGGGCGTCAAACCCTCGGTAATCACCAAACCGAAGGCCACCGCGGCGTTGAGACCCAAACCGGCAGCCATGGCCAAGGGATAATTCGAGAAGACCCCCATCGCAATGGTGAGGACCCCGGCCACCAAAGCAGTCGCGGCGGCCACCGCCACCGGGTCGAGGCCGGCGGCCCCGAGAACGTCCGCGTTGACAAACAAAATGTAGGCCATCACCAAGAATGTGGTAACACCCGCTCGAACCTCGGTACCTACCGACGATCCGCGTTCAGAGATCCTGAAAAACGTGTCAAGATCTGTCTGCGCCATTATCCCTCCCTTCTGCCGCCGCCCTCCTGGCAACGTGTATAAGGAAAAGCCTAGCCACGGAACCTTCGGCGAGTCGGACTAATTAGCACTCTCGACGGCCTACTCACCGTGAACCGAAAGCCCGATAAGAACCAAACCTCGACCCCAGGCGCCGACCGACATAGCGGTTGGACGGTGACCGAATCGAGAATCACCGATTCGACCCGGAACGCGACTACGTGGCGTCTCCCAAATCCGATCCCCCGGTTTTCGAGCCTCCTGCCCGTTACAGAGCTTCGCCGGTTTCCGGATCGAAAAAGTGCAGTTTGGAGGTATCGACCACCAAGTCGACGTGACCACCAACCCGAGGCGCGTGATCGGGGTTGACCCGGGCGGTGAACTTGGTCTCGTCTCCCAGCGATGTGCTATCCGCGCCCTCGTCGGCGAGTAACGCCTCGATGTCGGCGGTAACCACCGGACGGACCGGTACCGAGAAGTGAACGTAGGCCTCGGAACCGAGTTGCTCGACAAGGGTGGCATCAACTGCCATCGGGCTACCGCCGGGCCCGGCCGCCGACCGGATCTCGAAGGCCTCGGGACGCACCCCTAACACGACTTCCCGGCCTGAAGACCCGGTAACGCCGCCAGGTAGCGACGAAGCGTCGGCTTCCCACCGGTGACTTCCGAATGTAAGTGCCGTCGAAGCACCGTTGGCCTCGACCGTTGCGTAAACGAAGTTCATGGCCGGTGAACCGATAAAGCCCGCTACAAACAGGTTGACAGGATTGTCGTAAAGGTCTCGGGGTGCGGCTATCTGCTGCAGGTTGGATTCCGTGCCGCTAACCGCCTTGAGCACCGCCACCCGGTCACCCATGGTCATCGCCTCCACCTGGTCGTGCGTCACGTAAAGGGTGGTGGTTCTCAAACGAGCGTGCAGAAGTCCGAGTTCCGAGCGCATCTGGACTCGCAGCTTGGCGTCCAGATTGGATAGCGGCTCGTCCATGAGAAAGGCGGCCGGTTCTCGCACGATGGCCCGGCCCATGGCGACCCGTTGCCGCTGCCCCCCCGATAGAGCACGGGGTTTACGGTCCAGCAATTCGGTGATCTCAAGAGTCTGGGCGACTTCCCCCACCTTGTCAGCGATTTCCTGCTTCGGCGTGTTACGCAACTTGAGCCCGAAGGCCATGTTGTCCCGAACGGTCATGTGCGGGTACAGCGCGTAATTCTGGAACACCATGGCGATGTCGCGGTCTTTGGGGGCGACGTCGTTCACCACCCGGTCACCTATTCGAATGGTCCCTTCGGTTATCTCCTCAAGTCCGGCAACCATCCTGAGAAGCGTCGACTTACCGCATCCCGAAGGACCGACCAACACCACGAACTCGCCATCGTCTACATCAATGGACACATCGGAGATCGCCCGCGTGACACCACCGTAAACCTTGCCTACCGACTCGAAGGTGATCTCTGCCATATCCCGCACCCTCCCGCTGATTCTTCAAACACCCAACCATACCAGTACTGCTTGATGTACGGGCCTCTCAACCCTCGTCGATCCGTTGACCCAACACGCTTACCCGCGGGCTCGAGTCCGCTTCAGTACCGGCTCGGCAGCCGCCAGCGTACGATCAGCCACCGCCAGCACCCTCCCCGCCGCGCCGGGTACGGCAGGGTCCACCAGGTTTCCCATCACCCTGAGGGTGATCCCGGCGATTGCCTGAGTTCCCACCGCCAGCCGCAAACCGGCGTTGAGAATCGCCGGATGGCCGATCAAGAAGGAGAAGCGCCGCCCGGTCCGGAGGAACGCATCGAAACGCTCCCCGATGATCTTGTCGTAGCGGACCGGGGCGGTTGAAGGATCCTGCACGAAGAGATCCGCGGCCAGCATTCCCGATTCGAGACCGTAATCGATCCCCTCCCCGTTCATCGGGTTGATAAGGCCGGCGGCGTCCCCGACCGCTACCCATCCCGGCCCGTGCCGGCGAGTGGCGCTCATCGGCAGGCGCCAGGCTCGGGGACGTTCCAGGTATGGACCGACCTGCCATGACTCGCGCACCTGTGAGTGATAGACCTCGAGCAAGGAGTTCAGGTTGAGCCGCTTGAATCTCTTCATGGTCGATAGGGCGCCCACCCCGAAGTTCACCGTGCCGTCACCCGCCGGGAAGACCCAGCCGTAACCGGGAACCGTGTCCCCGTTTGCATCCTTCATCGTGAGGCAGGCCTCGATATACCGCTCGGCATGTCGGGGAGACTCCACGTAGCTCCGGATAGCCACCCCGTATGGCTCGTCAGCCACCCGCACCGCTCCGAGCATGCGGGCCACCTTTCCCGGCGCGCCCCCGGCGGCCACCACTAGGCGTGCCCGCCATACTTCGCCCCCCGCGTCCACTCCCACCACCTGGTCGCCGTCAAAATGCGGGAGAGCCTCCGTATTCCAGACGATCTCCGCTCCGGCTGCTGCGGCGTGATCGATCAAGGCCGCGTCAAGGCCGCGCCGTGGCCATACCGCGCCGTGGTCAGGGAACCTACTGGTTCCCGGCCAGGGGAGGACTCGCTCGGTCGAGCCGGCAATCATTCGCAGGCCTTTGATCCGATGAGCGCTGCCGAGGTCGATACCTAGTTCGCCGAGGACTCCGACCGCCCGCGGGGTGAGACCGTCGCCGCAGGCCTTGTCACGCCCGTAGGACGCCCGGTCGAACACGACCGTCCTGACCCCCTGACGGGATGCTCGTATGGCCGCGGCGGCGCCTGACGGGCCCGCTCCGATGATGGCTATGTCAACTGTTCTCATCAACCGCTCGGATAGTAAACCGTCGGCGCCCGTAAACAGGCGGGCCGGCGTCTTCAGGAGTCGCTAGGTTGGCTTCCATGAGCCAGAACCCTCATCTCCCCGAAGCCATCTACCGGTACATGGTCGCCCACAACCCACCCACTGATCCGCTTGTGAACGAATTGGTGGCCGAGACCGCCGCCATGGGATCCATCCGTAGCATGCAAGTAGGTGTCGAACAAGCAGCACTGCTCGGTTTCATGGTCAAGCTGCTCCGCGCCCGGCTCGTCGTGGAGGTCGGGACGTTTACCGGCCTGTCCGCGCTGGCGATGGCTCGAGCGCTGCCCGAGGGCGCCCAACTGATCTGCTGCGACATCAGCGAGGAGTACACCAGCATCGCCAGACGCTATTGGGAACGAGCGGGGGTGGCGGATCGAATCGATCTCCGGGTGGCGCCGGCCGTCGAGACCTTGCGGAAGCTACCCCGCACCAGGTCGATCGATCTCGGGTTCGTGGACGCCGACAAGGAGAGCTACATCCTCTATTACGAGGAGCTGGTACCTCGCCTCACGCCCGGCGGAATCATCATCGCCGACAACCTGTTCATGAACGGTCGGGTGGTCGATGAGCAGCCGGATGGGGTGGCTCGGGCCTCGACCGAGTTTGCCCGACATATCCAGGCGGATTCCCGTACCGAAACCGTGCTCGTTCCCATAGGTGACGGGTTCAGCTTTACGCGTCTTCGTGACTCGTGAGAGGTCGCCCCATTCCTCACGCGTGCATCCGCCTATAGCTTTATTGCCTGGTCAGGCGGCCCCCATCGCGTTGACTCGTCGCCTTGCCCGGCGACGGGTTCTCCTTTCCGGCGCAGCCGGGCGCGGGATGACGCCGAGGCGGCGGGTGATCTCCTCGGCGCTGACCCCCGGAAGGGCGCCATTGCGGTCGACAGCCTGCCTGATAGCGGCGATGTGCCGAGGCATGCTCCCGCAACAGGCGCCGATGACGCTCGCCCCTGCCCTGGTGGCTAATTCCACGTATTCGCCCATCACCTCAGGACCGTGGGGATAGCGGAGGTGACCCTCGGTGTAAGCCGGCAATCCGCAGTTCGCCTTGGCGACGATGGCGCCGTCCGGACGGGCCTCGGCCAACTCACGCACGGCTAGAACCACATCGCCGGCGCCCACTCCGCAGTTCGCTCCGACCGCCGCAGGCGCGGGAACTTGGCGCCGACTCCATTCAGCCAGCTGCTCAGGTGCGAAACCCATCATGGTCTTGCCATGGGTGTCGAAGCTCATCGTCGTCGCCACAGGGGTTCCCGTTGACCGAGCCGCCTGGTAGGCCGCCTCCAACTCCTCCGAGCTGGACAGGGTTTCGATCCATAACACATCCACTCCCGCCGCGGCCAGAGCTTCGACCTGCTCGCTGAACACCTCCACCGCGGTTTCGTGATCAAGGTCCCCCAGTGGCGCCAGCAGGTCTCCGGTGGGTCCCACGCTCCCGGCCACCGCCACGGGCCGCCCGACATCCCGGGTCACCCGCCTCGCCAGCGCGACCGCGGCCCGGTTTAGTTCTTCGACTCGGTTCTCCAGCCCGTGCAGGGCGAGCCGACGCCGGTTAGCGCCGAACGTATTGGTTAGGATTATGTCGGCGCCCGCATCCGCGAACCCCTTGTGAACCCGGGCCACCAGTTCCGGATGCTCCACGTTGAGTAGTTCCGGGCAGGCACCGGGCGCCATCCCGAGCTTGAACAGAGATGTGCCCATCCCCCCGTCGGCAACCAGCACTGGGTTGTCGGCGAGCAGGGTGGTGAAGGGGTTGGTATCCATCGACGTTGGTCGGAGCACGACTCCTCCTGTCCGGGTCAGGATTTGGAGCGCTCAAGGCGGCCTACCAACAAAGAAGGCCGCCAGCTTGACGGCCTTTGCGTCGGCAACGTTGCAGATCACACGAGGTCGCTTTAGCTGGTCTTATAGAGCGCCCGCAAGCTGACTCGTCAAATCGGCGCTGTTGTCGCCTCCAACCTAGCAGACCGAAGGCCATCCGTATAGCCTGGAACCAATCGAATCGTCCTGAATGGAGGAAAATCACATGGGTAACCGCCCCATCCACTTCGAGTTCAACTCGTCGGATCCACTCGCTTCGGTTGCGTTCTTCGAGAAGGCGCTCGGATGGAGTTTCGCCAAGTGGGCCGAATACGACTACTGGTTGGCCACCACCGGAGAAGATGGACCGGGAATAAACGGCGCAGTCGGGTTGGCGCCGGAAGGGACCGAACCACACACCCTGAACACGGTTGAGGTACGGGACATCGGGGCTGCGATCTCGGCCTGCGAGGAAGCGGGCGGGAGTTGTAGCGGGGAGATTCTGGAAATACCCGGGGTCGGACGCTGGGTCCGGATTCGAGAGCCGGGAGGCACCGAGTTCGGGATGATGGAGCCCGCAGGCCCCTGAACCCAAGCCTCGCCCGATTGCAATCGCCCAGGTTGGTGGTTAACGTCCCCGGTCCACAGAGACGTAGAAGGCATAAGGTACAGGGAGCGAATTCGTCGATGACTGTCTATCGGGACCAAAGCCGCGCCCGTTCCGGCAGCACTTTCAGCCATCTTCTCTACCGCTGTCCGGCTATGTGTAGACGCTCTCGGTTGGAATCACCGGGCACGGACCGTAGTCCTCACTCCTGAGACGCCCACAACCGAGAGCCCTTCAACACATCGGCGTCGTGCACGCATCCGACTCTTGGATCCAAGGAGCAAACATATGGGCTACCACAACCCCGACGCCCTCGTCTCGACCGGCCGGCTGGAAACGAACCTGAACAACCCGGCCATCCGCGTAATCGAAGTGGACGAGGATGTCACCGCATACGGACGGCGCCACATACCGGGCGCAGTCGCCTGGAACTGGTTCGACGATCTGCAGCATCCGGTCCGCCGCGACTACGTCGACCGCAACGGCCTCGCGTCGTTGCTTTCCCGAGCAGGTGTCGGCTCCGACACCACAGTCATCCTTTACGGGGGAAACAACAACTGGTTCGCCGCCTACGGATACTGGCTGCTGAAATATCGCGGCTTCGACAACGTGAAACTCCTGAACGGTGGACGCCTGAAGTGGAACATCGAGGGCCGCCCCATGACCACCGAAATACCCTCCTACGATGCGACTGAAGTCACTATCGACGGCGAGGATCGGCCCGAGCTACGAGCGCTTCGCGGCGAAGTTCTCGCCGGGTTGGGACAGGTCACCTACGTCGATGTCCGATCACCGGAAGAGTTCAGCGGCGAGACACTGGCCCCCGACCACCTTCCCCAAGAACAGCCCTACGTAGGGGGACACGTTCCGGGCGCTCTCAACATCCCGTGGCCGAAAGCGGCCCAGGAGGATGGAAGCTTCAAGTCCCACAAGGACCTCGAAGCTCTATACCAGGGTGAGGGCGTTGACGCAGACAGCGACGTGATCGCCTACTGCCGGATCGGTGAACGGTCAGCCCATACATGGTTCGTGCTGACCCAACTGCTCGGCTACCAATGGGTGAAGAACTACGACGGGTCTTGGACCGAGTACGGATCCCTGGTCGGCGTACCCGTCGAAGTGGGTGCGTAAGCTCAGTCGAGCGGTTCGGCAGCGCCGAGACGACAGGACCCGGGTTGTTCACCCGGGTCCTGTTTATCGATATAGGAGAAGGTACTGTTACGGCAGCCAGGCGCTCCAAGTCGACTCGTTGGCGGCGATCCATTCCGCAGCCGCCTCCTCGACGCTCCTGCCGTCGGATTCCACCGCCGCCAGCATCGAGATCTGATCCGCGGTCGTGTAGCTCATGTTGCTGAGCAGGGACCAAGCGGCCGGGGCCGCCTCTTCGAGGCCGGACCAGGCGATCTTGAACAGAGGATCCGCGGGATAGGCGCAATCGACACCGTCGGAATCCGCGGTGGCGTAACACTCGTCCGAGTAAGCCGGCAGTTCCACCTGGGTCAGGTCGTAGGCGTTGAACGCCGAATGCGGTGTCCAGAAATACACCAGCACCGGCTGCTCACGGGATATCGACGCATCGATAGCCGCCAGGATCGCCTCCTCCGAACCGGCCCACACGACTTCCAGATGCAAACCCAGATTGGCGATGATGTCATCGTCGTACTGAACCCAACTCGGATCACCACCCAAGAACTGACCCAAGTCACCCGTCTCCGCAGTCGCGTACATCCCCGCCAACTCCGGATCCAAGAACCCCTCCCAGGTCGCCAACTCCGGATACTGATCGACCGCGAACGTCGGAGTGAACCAACCGATAGTTCCTACCGGACCCAGCAAACCGATATCAGCCACGCTTCCATCCGGGTTGTCGATGAAGTCGGCAACGTTCTGGGCATGGCCCGACGGCCACACCTCCAACGAAGCATGCAGATCACCGGTGTTGATCGCCGCCCACTGAGCGTTCTCATCAATATCAACCGTCTCCACCGCGTAACCGAACTCGTTCTCCAGGAGCTGCTTGGCCACTTCGACGTTGACAGCCGAACCGTTCCACGGATTCACCGCCAAGCGGATCGTCCCCAGGTCGCCCGTCTCGACGCTCATCGCGGTGTCGGGGGCCTCGGCAATTTCTCCGCTCAGCCATGGCCGCCAGGTCGACTCGTTGGCGGCGATCCACTCCGCAGCCGCTTCGTCAACGCTCTTGCCGTCAGACTCCACCGCCGCCAGCATCGAGATCTGATCCGCAGTGGTGTAGCTCATATTGTGTATTAGAGCCCACGCGGAGGGCGCCACCTCTTCGAGGCCGGACCAGGCGATCTTGAGTAGGTGATCCGCCGGGTAGGCACAGTCGACCCCATCAGCATCCGCGGTGGCGTAGCACTCGTCCGAATAGGCGGGCAGTTCCACCTGGGTTAGGTCGTAGGCGTTGAACGCCGAATGCGGTGTCCAGAAATACACCAGCACCGGAGTTTCGCGAGCTATCGACGCATCGATAGCCGCCAGGATCGCCTCCTCCGAACCGGCCCACACCACCTGAAGGTGCAAACCGAGATTGGCGATGATGTCATCGTCATACTGAACCCAACTCGGATCACCACCCAGGAACTGACCCAAATCACCCGTCTCCGCAGTCGCGTACATCCCCGCCAACTCCGGATCCAAGAACCCCTCCCAGGTCGCCAACTCCGGATACTGATCGATCGCAAACGTCGGAGTGAACCAACCGATCTTCCCAACCGGACCCAACAACCCGGCATTTACCACATTGCCGGCCGCGTTGTCGATGAAGTCGGTGATGTTGTCACCATGGCCCGACGGCCACACCTCCAACGAAGCGTGCAGATCACCGGTGTTGATCGCCGCCCACTGAGCGTTCTCATCAATATCAACCGTCTCCACCGCGTAACCCAACTCGCTCTCGAGCAACTGCTTGGCCACCGCCACGTTCACTGCGGAACCGTTCCACGGATTCACCGCCAAGCGAATGGTGAAATCATCCGCCGTCGGTTGCTCACCGGCCGCCGTGGTGACCGGCGCCTCGGTGTCGGCCACCGAAGCGGGCGTGGTTTCGGGTGCCGCATCGGTGGCGACGTCGGCGGTTAACGGCCCGGGTTCGTCACTCCCGCACGCTGCGAACACCATCAGCGCCGCCAGCAGGATTGGCGCAATTCGTTTTGTCATCTCGTCCTCCTCTTCAAACCTCGACATGCTGCGAAGTTCAGCCTCTCCTTGTAGACCATCCTCTATACGCTGCAACGGACTTAACAAACTGTAATAGGGTTACGTGCTTAGCATCGAGGATCCTGCCCACCTTATACTCTCTGTTCATGAGCGGGACAGGGACTAATCCGAACTTGACAGCAGCCGACGGACATCCACCTCTTGACTGCCGCGGTGTGTGGAAGATCTTCGGCGACGACCCTAAAGGCGCCCGGGCTCTCGCCGACGGAGGCGCGGGCAATCGGCGGATACAGGACGAAACCGGTTGCGTTGTCGCGGTGCGGGATGTCTCGTTCAACGTGCGACGTGGAGAGACCTTCGTCGTGATGGGCCTGTCCGGGTCGGGCAAGTCGACACTCATCCGGTGTCTTTCTCGCCTGATCGAGCCCACTCACGGCGAGGTTCTGATCGACGGGAACCCGATCGGGGATCTGGATCATGACGCCCTCCGTACGCTGAGACGGCGGCGGATGTCTATGGTGTTCCAGCATTTCGGCCTGTTCCCTCACCGCCGGGTTCTCGACAACGTGGCCTTTGGACTCGAGATTCGGGGAATGCCCAAGCCGGAGCGCTACGAGAGGGCGTACAAGGTCCTGGAGTCCGTCGGCTTGCAAGCATGGGCCGATCACCATCCCCAACAGCTGTCCGGCGGGATGCAGCAGCGGGTCGGGCTGGCTCGGGCGCTGTGCGTAGAACCAGAGATACTCTTCTTCGACGAGCCCTTCTCCGCCCTGGATCCACTCATCCGGCGCGACATGCAGGACGAGCTGCTGTCTCTGCAAGCGCGGATGAACCGGACTCTGGTGTTCATAACCCATGACTTCCAGGAGGCGTTGAAGCTCGGAGATCGGATCGCGATCATGAAGGACGGACTGTTCAAGCAGCTCGGAACCCCGGAGGAGATCGTGTCGGCGCCGGCGGATGATTACGTCCGGGAGTTCACCAAGGACGCTCCGAAGATCAAGGTGGTGACGGTAGGCGCGGTGCTCGAACCGCTCGCCCGACCGAGGAAGGTCCGCCACACGGCGCCCGCCGGGACGGTGCTGGAAGAAGTGCTGCCGCTGCTTCTAGCGGGGCCGGAGCCGGTAGGGGTCGTGGACGACGCCGGTGCGCTGATCGGGCAGGTGGATAGACACGCCGTTTCCCGACTCGTGGCCGGATAGCCCGATGAACGGCGCAGCCGCCGTCGAGGCCCGGATGGCAACCGATCGGCGGCGCCGTATCAGGACCGGCGGAGCGTTACTGGCGGCGCTGGCGGCGCTCGTGGTCATCGAGATGTCCCTCGGAGCGGTCGGCGCCTTTCCGGAGTCCTGGAAGATCCCCCTGGCGGAGTGGGTTAACGAAGCCCGCCGGTGGGTGATCAGCAACCAGACCACTCACTGGCTGTTCCTCCTGGTTCTGAATCCGATCAGCGACGTGATCGACGGGAGTCTCCGCTGGGTCGAGTCGGTTTTCCTCTGGTTGCCGTGGTACGTCGTCGTTGCGGCGGCCGGGATGCTCGCCACCTCCATTCTCGGGATCAAAGGCGGCGCTCTGACATCGCTGGGTGTGCTCTACTTCGGATCGGTGGGTCTGTGGGGGGAGAGCCTCCAAACCTTGGCCCTGATGGGCGTGGCGGTGGTCATATCGGTAGCCATCGGCATCCCGCTCGGAATATGGGGGGCCCGCAACGAGCGGGTGGCCCGCGGAATGCGTCCCCTGCTCGACGCCATGCAGACCCTGCCCGCGTTCGTGTACTTGATACCGGTGGTGCTGCTGTTCGGGATCGCTCGGGTTCCCGCCATCATCGCAACGGTCATCTACGCCCTACCCCCCGTGATCCGCCTGACGACGCTGGGTATCCGCTCGGTCGACCCTTCCACGGTCGAAGCCGCCGAGATGTTCGGCGCTACCCCGCGCCAGATCCTGCGCAAGGTACAGATACCCCAGGCCATCCCCACCATCCTTACCGGTATCAACCAGACGATCATGATGGCGTTGAGTATCGTCGTGATCGCCGCCTTGATCGGTGCCGGAGGACTCGGGCAAGTCGTCCTCGAATCGCTCAGGAGACTGTTCGTGGGTCGGGCTCTCGAAGCAGGCCTGGCCATCGTCGTGCTCGCCATGATCATGGACCGCCTCACCCACGGAGCAGCCGGACTGGGAGGCCGCCAGGGAAGGTTCCGTATATTCGCCGACCGCCATGCCTCCCGACCATTGATCCGCTCGACGGAAGGGGCGCTGGACCGGATCGACCACCTGATCAAGAAGGCGGGAAACTCAATCGGTCACCCTCTGGGCGCACTACTGGGCAATGCGGGAATGCCGGATACAGCCGCGAGGTTTGCGAACCATCCGCGCCGGGTGCTGGGGGGTGTGATTCTGGTCGCAGCTTTGGTGTTTCGCAGCACTAGGACGGGAGTGGATTTCCCGGCATTCCTTTCCTTTTCCTTTGCCGGACCTGTCGACAGCCTGGTGGATTGGGTGGGCAAGAACCTGTACCAGATCGGCGAGACGTGGCTCGGCACCGGACCCTTCAGCGATTTCGTCACCATCTATGCCGTGACACCGCTCAGGGAGTTCTTCAGCGCCACTCTCGCTTGGCCGGTGGTGGTCATAGCCGTAATGCTGGCCGGCTGGTGGTTCGGCGGACCGGGTTTGGGGGCCTTTTCGGGAGCGTGCGCGGTGGGTCTAGGGCTTCTCGGCATGTGGACGCTTTCGATGGACACCCTCGCGCAGGTGATCGTGGCCGTGGTTTTCGCGATCCTGCTCGGCATCCCCCTGGGCGTAATGTCATCGCGGAGCAACAGGTTCGAACGGCTGCTCAAGCCGGTGCTGGACTTCCTGCAGACCATCCCCAGCTTCGTGATTCTGGTACCGGTGATCATCATGTTCAACGTGGGAAGGATCCCCGGAATCATCGCTTCGGTCCTATACGCCCTTCCTGTCGCCACTCGCCTGACCAGCCTCGGAATCCGGCGTGTCTCGAGTGAGGCGACAGAAGCGGCCCGAGCGTTCGGCGCCACCCGGGGCCAGATCTTGCGCAAGGTTCAGCTCCCTCTAGCGATGCCCACCATCATCGCCGGCGTCAACCAGACCGTGATGCTGGTGCTGGCGATGGTGGTTATAGCCGGACTGGTGGGAGGCGGCGGGCTCGGATTGGAGACGGTAAGGGGCCTTAGGCGAAGCGACTCGGTGGGGTCGGGGTTCGCGGCAGGCCTAGCGATCGTGCTGCTGGCCATGATCCTCGACCGGCTCCTCCAGGCCTGGGCGCAGCGGATGAGTCCTCCAGCCGACAACAGGGGATAGGGGGGTTCTACAAAAAACCCCCGTAGCGCTGTCCTAAGCCCCTGGCCGAACGCCTCTGCCGTGACCACGCACTCGGGGGGCCGGGTTGGAGGAGTTCGGCCCTGATCCGGTACCAGGTCACATCGGGATATGAATAACGCAACCGGCGCCGGGCGTCCCTACCCCGACCAAGGCCTCACTCATGCGCTGTCTTGGGTGACCATGTGTATCTCGGTGGCTTTGATGGATAGCCACACCGCGGTCCCCGGGTACAGGTTCAGGGAGGATTGAGCGTCCGGAGTCACCTCGGCGGTCAGAGGTATGGGTCCCGCAGTCTGGATACGGACCCGGTCGGAATGGTGATCCACATAGCGGATAGTGGTAGGCCATGAGTTTCGCGGACTGCCGCCCGGTTGGTCGAGATGGATGGAAATGGCTCGGGGATGGATGGTGGCGATCACCCGGCCTCGAACGTCGTCAGCGATGACCAGCGGATGGTTTTCCACAACCAGGTTGTGTCCGGAAGCGATGCCGACCAGCAGGTTGACCCCGGCCAGGTCGGCGGCGTAACGGGTGGAAGGCCGGAGCCGGATCTCATCCGCGGTGCCTCTCTGCACCACCGAGCCCGCCTCCAGGATTAACATCTCATCAGCGAGCAGGAAGGCCTCCGCCGGATCATGGGTTATGAGGAGGCGCGGTCCGGAGTAGTCCGATAGATGATCGCGGAACATCCGACGGAGTCCGGTACGGGCGGTGATATCGAGTGCCGAAAAGGGCTCGTCGAGCAGCAGCAGCTTCGGATCGGTCACCAACGCCCTCGCGATGGCGACCCGCTGGGCCTGCCCCCCGGAGAGCTCGCCGGGTCTGCGCTCGGCAAGCTCCGAGACACCTACCGCCGCTAACCAGCGGGCCGCTTGTCTCCGTGCCCGGCGGCGTGACAAACCGGCGGAGCGCAACCCGAAGGCCACGTTGTCGAGTGCGCTCAGATGCGGGAACAACATCCCGTCCTGGAACACGACGCCGATGCGGCGATGGGCCGGTTCAACGAAAGTCCCGGCGTCGGGATCGTCGAGTATCCGATCCCCCAACCGTATGAGACCCCGGTCGATCGGTACCAGACCGGCCAGCGCCTCCACAAGGGTGGTCTTCCCCGCTCCGTTGGGACCGAGAACCGCCACCGTCCGGTCGGGACGGATCGTTAACGCAACGTCAAGGACGAAGCGGTCCCGCCTGACCACCAATCGGGCTTCGAGACCGTTCACCGGCGCCTCCACCAGTGGTCCCGAAGGGATACGAGCACCACGAGCGAAACAGTCACCATCACCAGACTTAGAGCGATAGCGGTATCCCGATCACTCTCCAGCGCAATGAATATCGCTAGCGGCAGGGTCTGGGTACGGCCCGGAAGATTCCCCGCAAAGGTCAACGTCGCTCCGAACTCACCCAGAGCCCTTGCCCAGGTCAGAGCGGTCCCCGCCACCAGTGAGGGGCCGATCATCGGAAGGGTCACCTGCCGTAACACGGTCCAACGACTCGCTCCCAGGGTTTCCGCCGCCCGCTCGAATCGGGAATCGAGGTTACGCATGGCGCCCTCCACCGTTACCACCATCAGCGGCATGGCCACGAAGGTGACCGCGACGACCACTCCCCAGGTACTGAATGGCAGCGTGAGCCCGGTGGCTCGTGCCAGTGGAGCCCCGATCACGCCCCGCCGTCCGAGGGCAAAGAGCAGGGCCGCCCCCCCTACAACCGGCGGGAGGACGAGCGGGAGCAGGACCAGGCCTCTCACTACCGATCTACCGGGGAAGCGGCACCGGGCAAGCACCCAGGCAATCGGAACACCCAGAAATAGAGAGATGGCGGCGGCGGCCACCGACGACAGGAGAGAAAGCCGAAGGGTGTCCGCAACCGCCTCCGTCGAGAGCAAGGCGGCCAGATCACCCCATGGCACGCCGATCAGCAGACCCACAACCGGAACAACGAACAGAAGCATCCCGACGGCGGCGGGGATCAGAATGAACAGCGGGGGTGGAGTGCGCAAGCGCCGCCGACGATCCGACCCTTGGCCATTACCTTGCTGTGCGGTTGACATTCCGGCCCTACGGTAGAGAGAACCCGTGCCGTTCCAGGATCGCCCTGCCCTCGGAGGACAGTACGAAGGCTACGAAGTCCCCGGCAATGGTCGGGTGGGGTGATCCGGATACCACCGCGATCGGGTATTCGGCTAGCACGTTTAGATAGTCAGGTATGGGTATCGCATCCACCCCGTCGGAGGCCACGGGATCGGTCACGTAGACCACCGCCACGTCAAGTTCCGAGGCCTCCACCTTGGTGAGCAGGGCACGAACATTGGGTTCCTCAGTGTCCACCATCGGTTGCACACCCGCGTGAGCGAGTACCCGGCGGGCGAAGTCACCACATGGAACCGTGGCAATACACAAACCCACCAATAGTTCATCCCGAGCGAGATCGCGTAATCCGGTGACCCCACCCGGGTTGCCTTTGGGCACCGCGAGGGTCATATGGTTGAGGGCGAAGACCTCGTAGCTTCCTTTAAGAAAGCCTGCCTCGGCTACTTGGGCCATGATGGCCGGATTGGCCGAAGCGAAGACCTCGACCGGAGCCCCGGATAGGATCTGCTCACGGAGCAGGGAGCTTCCCGCCAGATTGAGGACCACATCCGTCTCGGGATACGCCCGCTCGAACCCGGCTTCCATCTGCTGGAAAGCCTGGGTGAGAGAAGCGGCGGCCGACACGAGTAACTCCTGGCGCCTGCCGGAACTATCGGACGATCCGCCACATGCCGCTGCGACCAGGACGGCGATCACCCCGGATGCCAGAATCCTTTTCCATCCGGATGGGACGCCCCGATGTTCATCCGGTGGGCGGTTGGCGCCACCGTCTGCCTGGTTGTCAACCATCATCCATACTTTCAACAACTACCGGGTACCGGTACGGTAACGTCGGCGCCGATGGTACGTACCAGAGGGCGGCACGACGCTGACGCCGGCGGCGACCCTGAGATACTGGTCGCTAAAGCGGAGTTGCGGGAGTCGGTGTGGAGCAACCTGATCGCTGCCAAGGCATCCCGGTTTCCGGGGGCACGGGGCCGGATACCTAACTTCGTAGGCGCCGAGGCCGCTGCCGAACGACTACGCTCGGCTCGCCCGTGGGGGAAGGCCCGGACCTTGAAGTCCAACCCGGATTCGCCCCAATGGCCGGTACGGCAGAGGGCTCTGGAGGATGGAAAGCTGGTGTTCATGGCCGTGCCCCGGCTCGCCGGGCCGGAACCGTTCTTCTACCTCGACCCGGATGACCTGGCCGACACTCCGAGGGCCGCCTCATCGATCAGCGGAGCGAGCCGCTCGGCCCGCACGGTCCGGATCGAAGACATGGAACCGGTCGATATGGTGGTCACGGGTTGCGTGGCGGTGGACCCGACCGGCGCCCGGATGGGCAAAGGGGGCGGCTTCAGCGATCTCGAATACGCCTTGGCCTGGGAGGCGGGTCTGATCGGGCCGGCCACCGTCGTGGCAACCACGGTCCACGAGGTGCAGGTCCTCGATCCGGGCCTGATACCGATGACCGACCACGACCTGAGCCTGGACCTGATCGTAACCCCGGAAAGAACCATCAAGTGCCCCCCACCCCCGACGTTCTGAATCGCCGGGCATCAGGTGGGAACGGCTCACGGAGGCCAAGATCGCATCCATCCCGCTGCTGACCGCCCTCCACCGGGAATACCTCGGTCAATAGTCTCGGTAAGAACAGACCCGTAAGGAGTCTGGGTCGAGGCCTTTTAATGGCAGAGCGATAAGAATTGCCCTACATAAATTAAGATGCTAGGCTGCTGCTCATGGAGTATCTTCGCCCGAAGAGGTCAATGTTGGTCGCTGGCCCAGGCCAACGGTGTCCTCACGAAGAATCCCGCCGCGCTATGGTTCCTTGCAGTCGCATCTACAAGGGACAGGCTCAATACAGAAGACCAAGAGTCCTCTCTCAATTGCGGTATGGCAGCGCGTTCAGAGTTGCCCTGCGACGTAGGCCGATCGGGGAGTCCCTCAGGATTCCCCCTCCCTTGCACCGAACTCGGAGGGGTTGCTCCCATCCGACATCTGGCAGCGTATCGGGTACCGGGATGCTAGAAGTAGACGAGATCTACGAGGACCGACAGGAAGTCGGCTGTCGACCCTTGACGGTTCGATGTCGTTCCCCGACGTAGTGTCATCTCCCCACCCCAAACAAGGTGGAGCCCTGAGTTAAGCCTGTAGCATGCTTCTGAGCAGTGCTCCTGCAGAAGTGCGTTTAGGCGTTCTCCGGCCAAAGACCCATCAAATTGTCACATGGGCTCTGCATACTGATGACGCGAACCGATAGGAATAGCTAAGGAGGACAGAATCGTGCGAGAACTAACGTTCCAAGAACTGAGAGCCGCGGTTGCCGGGAAGGCGGTTGCTCTTCGGTCGCGAACCACACTACAGCCAGCCGGGGGCCCTGGCGACAAGGTGTTTCCACCGACCTACAGCGTTGACAGAGGTATCAAGTACGCGACCGAAGAGCGACGGATCGGAGACCGCGTGTCAACCACGATCCTCCTCGACTCGGTAGCGTCGCAGGCGAATCGAGCTGAGTTGGCGCTTCTCGAAGGTCGGGAGTCTCAAGAACTCTCGTTTCCAGTTCCCTTCGTCGACTTCACCATCGACGAAAACACTTCTGATCTAGGCATGCTGACTGCACTCGAGGCCCCCCATCGTCTCGCCGACGCCATTTTTCGTGACAGCCTCTTGGACGGCACCCTCTTCCGGTTACATGATATCGGACGCGCGATCACCAATGCCCAACCACGTAACGCCACCGCACTCTATCGCTACTCACCCGCAGACCTCTTGTTCGGCATGTGGGACTCCACAGGCCCCAAGGGTGGTCTAGGGTCAAAATTTCAGCGTGCCTACGTGTCTGAGATCGTGGGTCTCGACGCCGAACTCGGACGGAAGGTCAGCAGCCGCATTGATCCACTCCAGATAGAGCGCGAAGCGGCTGAGCGCAAGATCTTCGTTCACAAGGACCGGGAGCAGGTCTGGACGATGACTCAGTCGGAGGCGGTCCAAGCGAATAAGAAGGCGAAGGTCAAAGGAACCGGAAGACCATCCGAGATCAACCACGGAAACATCGCCCCATCGATCGATGCGAATGCCGGCGGAGTCACCATCTCCAAGGCCGTCCAGACGACCGTGATCTCCCTGGCCGCCCTGCGACGCCTGCGGTTTACTGAACACACCCGCAGCGCCGAGATAGCAGCCCGAACGACTGTCGCCGCCCTAGGGGTAGCTTCGATCGCCTATCAGCATGAGATGGACTACGACCTACGATCGCGCTGCCTTTTGATCCCGGAACATCCGCCCCGCGTCGAGTTGGTTGGACGGGACGGATCACCTGCCGAAGTAGTCGAGATAGACCGCCCAACGGCCCAGAACGTACTTGATCAAGCAGCCGAACATGCAGCCAAAGCGGGTATCGGCTGGGCAACCGAGGACCTTCAACTGGTTCCGGCACCGAAACTGGTGGACCTGATCAAGCGCAGCCGTGAGGTGTCGGCCACGAAACAGCCGACAGGGTGAGCATGTTCGCAATCGAGGTGAACTTCCTTACCGGTCGGTTCGTCGCGGCCGCCCACTATGACCGTGGCTTGGCCGAGTGGCCTCCCCATCCGGCCCGACTATTCTCCGCCATGGTGGCAACGTGGGCCGACGCGGATCGTCCAGACCCGGCGGAACGTAACGCCTTGGAATGGTTAGAGGCCCAAGATCCACCCTTGATCGCGGCCTCACCAGCCGAGCGGCGGACAGTCTTGACTCACTTTGTACCTGTAAATGACGCGAGAGTGGTCTCGACTGCCTCATACAATCGGCGTTCCAAAAAGATAGATGACCTCCAGAAAGACCTCGTGGATGCCCGTCGATCCGATGACCCTGCTTCTAGCCGACTCGTTAGGTCCTTGAACACCAAGATCAGGAACCAACGGAAGGTCACTCAGATCGTCTCCGGTCGAGCTAAGACAGGGATTGATCTCCTCCCTGAACGTCGAATCCGCCAAGCCCGACTGTACCCGTCCGTCACACCGACCGAACCGAGGGTGACATACATTTGGGAACGTGGACCTACCCACTCCACGGCCACGGCGCTTGACGATTTGCTGGGCCGAGTTGCCAGACTAGGGCATTCCGCTTCATTGGTGTCGTGCCGGAGAGCACGCGAAGCCCCGGAACCAACCTACGTGCCTTCCGATCGTGGCACGGTCCTGCGTTGGGTGAGGAAAGGTCAGCTCGAACACCTGGAATCTGAATACCGCCAGCACTTGGGCTCTCGGCCCCGCACACTGCCATTCACAGCCGTTCGGTACCGATCATTTCAAGATACCCGGAGTGCTGGACCCCCCACGGACCTCAGACCCGACACTGCCGGCGAGTGGTTGATCTTCGAGTTCCTACCATCGTCACGACACCTTCCATCCACACGGACGGCCGAGATCGCCAAGGCATTGCGGGCCTCAATCTTCAAGTACGCTCAAGATCCGCTCCCAGAGGGCTTAAGCGGACACTGTGAGGATGGCACCCCATCCTCTTCACCGCACGTTGGGTTCTTGCCTCTCCCTTTCGTTGACCATAAACACGCCGACGGTCGGCTTATGGGTGCCGCCGTCTCAATGCCAGATTCTCTCGATAGCGAATCTCGACAATCAGTCCTCCGTGCTGTCAACACCTGGGAGGATGCCTGTAGTCTTAGTCACTGGGATGAGAATCAACCAACCCTGTACCTGAAGCTGGGGAATGCGGGTCGCATCGCGCTGAGACGCCAGACAGGAATAAGCGACCTTGTCGCACTCATGCCGAGGGTCTGGCAGCAATCCTCCCGTCTCTGGGTCTCAGCCACGCCGATCGCCCTGCCAACCCATCCCGGCCCGCTCGGCCGAGGAACGGCGTCTTCACGGTCAAAGGCTTGGCAGCGCGCACAGGATGCGATCATCGCCTCGTGCCGTCACATCGGATTGCCTGAACCCGAGAAGGTTGTGGCCTCCTTTGAACCGTTCGTCCACGGGGCACGGCCTGCTCAGCGGTTCCCGGCCTTTTGGCAGGGGAACCGCCGTAACGTCGGCGTAGCACGTCGCCTAGTACATGCCTCGGTGACCTTTGCGGAACCGGTCGCCGGACCTCTCGTACTGGGTGCCGGTAGGTATCTAGGCCTCGGACTAATGCGACCCAAAAAAATGGAGGAACTAGAGAATGAGTGACCTGTCTGGAAGTGATTTCGCACAGTACTTCCAAGACGTCCACTGTCACCCACCGTTCCCGTGGCAGAAACGCCTCACTACTGACGTATTGGAAACTGGTAGGTGGCCCGATGTCATTGATCTCCCTACCGGAACGGGGAAGACTGCAGTACTCGACACGGCGATATTCTCACTCGCTATGAGGCCCGAGATATTTCCTCGTCGGGTGGTATTCGTTGTTGATCGCCGAATTATTGTCGACCAAGTCCGCATAAGGGCACTTAGGATTCAGAAACGGCTCAAATCCGGTAAGACCGAAGTGCTACGCCAAGTGAAGACCAGTCTCGCTGTGGTTGGCGAAGAAAATATTCTGGGTGTGTCTGCCCTTCGAGGCGGAGGGATGCCAATCGACCGTGAATGGAGCCGTCGACCAGACTTGCCTTGGGTCGTAGTCTCGACCGTAGACCAGTTCGGATCGCGGCTGCTCTTTAACGGCTATGGAGTGAGTCGGACCTCACGGCCCATCCATGCGGGTCTGGCAGGCAACGATTGCCTAGTCATCCTGGACGAGGTTCACCTCAGCCAACCCTTCTCTGAGACCCTCGACGCGGTCAATTATCTGCCCCGCGGTCCTCTTCCAAGGCGGTTTCATGTGGTGAAGATGTCGGCGACGCCCGAGAAGGCGGTAACGCGTCGATTCGAACTCGTTCCAGCCGACCTTACGGTGAGCAACGAACTGCGCAGGCGCGTGCACGCGTATAAGTCCGCCGAGCTGAGGACTGTACCCGGAAAGACGAAACCGCCACATGAAGCCCTTCCCCCACAGATCTTGCGGATCCTCAAGAGGGAACTCGCTGAGTCGGTGCGCTGTATCGGAATAGTACTCAACCGCGTGCGGACAGCCCGTGAGACCTACCAAGTGCTGACCAAGGCTGGCATCAAATCCTATCTCGTCACGGGCCGAATGCGCCCTATTGACCGCCAGGACATCCTTGACCAGTTCACTAACGCGGTGGACCCCGACCGTCAACCTGAGACAGGTGACCTTACGGTTGTCGTTGCTACTCAAACGATTGAGGTAGGTGCAGACTATAGTTTCGACGCCCTCATTACCGAATGTGCCCCCGTTGACAGCCTACGCCAACGTTTCGGGCGGCTGGATCGCAGAGGTACTATAGGCACCAGCGATGATCCTGCCCGCGGGTGGATTCTTGGTGTACCTTCATCTCTCAACAGCAAGAGACCTGATTCCATCTACGGTGAGGCACTCCGGATTACCTGGGAGAACCTCCAGCAGTTAGCAGCGAACACTCCAGATGGCCTGATTGATGTCGGGCCACTAGCTCTTTCTCCAGAGTCATTCCCAGACGAAGCCAACGCACCGAAGCCTAACGCTCCATTGCTGTTGAGAACATACATGGAGGCTTGGGTACAGACAAATCCCGAACCAATCATTCGACCTCCGATAGCCTGGTTCCTTCATGGCATCGAACACGATAGCGACCCAGACGTTACGCTGGTGTGGCGGAAGGATCGGTCCTTGGATGCGTTACGTCTGGTACCTCCCCGACCAGGGGAATACTTGCAAGTTCCCATAAGCGCCGCCAGAGCATGGCTCATGGCACAAGCCGAAACCGATGTGGCCGATGTGGACGTCCTTTCTCCAAGTGGTAACTCGGTGGTCTCAACATCGGACAAGACGATTGAACAACGGTACATACGCTGGGAAGGCAAAGAGACCGGCAAAAAGAAGATCAGCCCACTGGATATACGACCCGGCGACGTGATCGTCGTTGACCCCAGCCGAGGTGGCCTACGCGGCAAAACCTGGGATCCCTCATCGACTTCTGTTGTTGATGACCTCGGAGATCCCGCCCAGCTTCCAGGTAGAACTGCGACCCTGCGGCTCCATCCGCGGTACCTGGGAGAGAACTTCAATCCACCGAGACCAGCAGATGAAGCCAACGCGCATGAACCGAGACGTCAGCGAATCGACCAATGGTTGAACCGTATGGAGGACCTCCCGGCTTGGGCAGAAGAATTCATCTGTCGCGTAAAGGGTCGATCCGAGATCCATGCCGCGAACGATTGGAAGCGATGCCGCCCGTCCTGTAACCCGAAAGGAGTTAAGGGAAGGTTCAGAATCGACACAGTAGACCCCCACAAACCGAGTGAGGGCATTGAGGACAGTTACTACACGCTTACCGAGCGAACCGTGGATCTTCAGACGTTCGACGGCTCTGACTTGTCGTCGTCCTTCACTGGTGCATGGATTACTCTCCGCGACCATCTTGATGGTGTCGGAACCCGGGCAGCTGATTTCGGCCGACAGCTGGGCTTTCCCGACGAGATAGTCAACAGTCTCCGCTTGGCGGGAAGGCTTCACGACTTAGGGAAGGTAGATCGGCGTTTCCAAAGTTTCCTTGTCAGTGGTGACCCCGTACGGATGCAGACAATCGAAGACACCAAGGAGCCTCTAGCCAAGTCGCCGTACCGGTTAAGCAGCGGCCGACACAACAGCGTACCCCACCCGATTACCGGTGTGGCACTGGTTCTGTCTAACCCTTTGGTGTTTTCGGAACACGAGCCCTGCGACCGAGACCTCGTGCTGCACCTGATCGCTACTCATCACGGGTACGGGCGACCCCTCCTGGCGATTGGAGCAGACCCCAACCCGCAAGAATTGCGTTTCAATCTGGATGGTCACTATCTGCAGGCGTCATCTGATCTGGCGGAGTCAACTCTCGCCCTCGACCATGCTGAACGGTTCTGGCTGTTGAATGAACGCTACGGTTACCACGGCCTTGCCTGGCTCGAGGCGGTCCTTCGGTTGGCCGACTGGCACGAAAGCGCTCGGGAACAAAGGCGCTTTGAGGAGGGTCATCAATGACTGGAACACACCTCACCGGACTCCAGGGCACAAATCCCATAGCCTTCTTGGCCGCGCTAGGAGTCCAAGTGCTCTTCGAGGACAATGGCGATCAACTACATCTATGGTGGACCGATGACGTGATCCCACATGCCGTTGTCGACCCCAGCTTCACTGTCGACCGAATCGTTCACCGTGCCCTATCAGCTTTTCCCGATCTGTTAACGAGTCCCGCCCTAAACCCTGGATTCGGATACAAAGCAGATAATGACGCTAAGTTCAAGGTCACCGCTAGTCAAAACGACCTCAGAAAGTACCTCAGTCAGATCCGAACTGGCAGCAGTATCTCCGATAGATTAGCTTCTTGTCTCGTTGCCGAGGGCAGCTACGACGCCAACCGGAATGCTAAGCCGAGTGATCTGTACCTTTCTGCCGGAAGAGTAGCCTTCCTTAGAGATGCACGAAAGATACTGGAGGGTGTTCGCAAACATCATATTGCTATGGCACTACTAGGTTCTTGGAAGTATGACAGTGAATTACCATCATTACGATGGGACACACGGGACGATCCTAACTGGGCCTTAGCGGCCACCAAGCCGGGAGTCAACAAGCGAACTTGCCCTGGTCCGGAAGCACTTGCCCTTCTCGGATTCACACTGTTTCCCGTATTCGGAAAAAGCGGCCGTACTTTGACCCAAAACTGTGAAGGTGCATGGAGTTACGGTGGAAACTTTGTCTGGCCTCTCTGGAACACCCCAACCAGCCTTAGTGTTACCCGGTCTCTACTTGCCCACGTCACCGCATCCAACTCCGGTTCAGTTCCTCCACAACATACTGACTTGGAGTATCGTCGTCCGTGGCTTCGCTCCTGGGGTATCCATTCCATCATGAAGGCACCAATCAAGCGTTCCAAAGCCGCTAACGGTCTAGGAAACATGGGACCGGCACGGGAAGTGTACTGATTCGTGTGAAGAACACACCTCCACAACTTATTCCAGCCTCGATGATAAGAAAATATGAGTATTGCCCTCGCCTCTTCTACCTTGAATGGGTTCAATCGTCCTGGGACGATAATCCTGATACTGTAGCTGGGCTCTACAACCACAGAGTTGTAGACAAGGGCGGAGGGCAAATGGGAGGGCCGCATGACGATCATCCTGTGCGAGAGGCCCGGTCGGTCACCATAAGCTCACCTAGTTTGGGGCTAATAGCTAAAGCGGACATCATCACGGGGACCGGAAAGGCTGTTAAACCAATTGAGTATAAGAAAAAACAACCCACACATGGTCCACAGTGGTCTCCTGAGATTGCGCAACTCTGTGCGATCGGTCTGATCCTACGTGAAGAAGGATATGAATGTGTCGAAGGAATCATGTACTTCACCCAAACTCGGCGTCGTGTGACGATTCCTTTCGATGATGACTCTCTGTCACGAGTCAAGAGTATGGTTGCATCTATGCGCGAAATCGCATCCGGAACTAACGCACCGCCACCACTCATAGACAGTCCAAAGTGTGCCTATTGTTCGTTGGTGGGCATATGCCTTCCTGACGAAACAAACCTTCACAACAACAAAACGCCCAAGCGCCCGAGACGTCTGGTCCCAAGGGACTCAGCCGCCCGACCTCTCTACGTTACTGAACAGGGAGCTAAGCTGGGCATAAGAGGCGGTCGCGTAAACGTGTTTAGCCGGAACAAAGTAGTTCAACAAGTCAGGGCTATCGATGTTTCTCAGATTTCGATCTTCGGCAACGTACAGTTGAGTTCCCAGCTTATGCGAGCCGCGTTTTCGAGACAGATACCGGTCTGCTGGTTTTCGTACGGAGGCTGGTTCCAAGGCATCGCCCAAGGCTTGCCGTCCAAACATGTGGAACTCAGGCGGCGGCAAGTGGGAATAGCCGCTCAAGCCGGACTGCCTATAGCCCGAAGAATGGTCCAGGGGAAGATACGTAACTGCCGTACCCTCCTGAGGCGGAACGCTCGCGCCGACACCGGCCCTGCCCTTCCCCAACTCAAGAGCCTTGCCGACCAAGCGACAGAGGCAACCTCGTTGGAGTCCCTGCTCGGAATCGAAGGCACCGCCGCTCGTATCTACTTCGGTCGATTTGCCGATATGCTCAAGAACGACAAGATCGGAACCTTCGACGTGAAAGGCCGCAACCGACGACCTCCGCGTGATCCGGTCAACTGCCTCCTCTCCTATGCCTACTCTCTACTGACCAAAGACCTGACCGCTACGGTGCTGGGCATCGGGTTCGATCCTTACCTGGGTGTCTACCATCGTCCTAGGTTCGGCCGCCCGGCTCTCGCTCTTGATCTAGCAGAGGAGTTCCGTCCCCTCATTGCTGACTCGGTGGTCGTCAATGTGATAAACAACGGCGAGATCCGTTCGACCGGTTTCATCGTCCGCGCCCAAGGCGTGGCTTTAAACCAACAGGCGAGACGCTCCTTTCTTGCTGCCTACGAACGGCGCCTCGATCAGGAAATAACCCACCCGACCTACAAGTACCGGATTACCTACCGCCGCGTTCTTGAAGTCCAAGCTCGCATGCTCGGCGCTTTCCTCCTTGGCGAGATCCCCGACTACGTGCCTTTCATGACCAGATAACGATGGCGAGACGTAAAAGGTACTTGGTAGCATATGATATCCGAGACGACAAACGTCTCCGGCAAGTGCACAAGACCGTAAAGGGCTACGGCTGGTCTCTCCAGTACAGCGTGTTCATTTGTGATCTTGACGCCATAGAGCTACTTGGACTTAAGACCGACCTCGGACAACTCATACACCACACCCTTGACTCCATCGCTATTGTGGACCTAGGCCCTCCGGACCAACGCGGCAACCAATGCTTCGAGTTCATGGGGGTGGCGAGCCGTCTACCAACCTCGGGTCCCGTAATTCTGTGATGCGAGTGGTCCGGTGACACCTCCAACCCCTACGAGGTCTCGACACCGTGTGACCTGGGGATTTGGCTCCTTGACAACCGAATCAGCTCCAGCCAAGTACCGAAAGCCGCCACCGCTCGCTAGCGTTGACAAAGTCCCAGGTCAGCGCTACGTTTTTAAGCGAGCCGAACGGGCAGTCTTCCGACTGCCCCTCCATTGCGGCTGTTCGGTGCGACACCCGTTGGTTGATGAACGGGCAGTCTTCCGACTGCCCCTCATTGCGGCACCAGAAATCGTTGACCGCCGCCCGCAAAGCCGGAACGGGCAGTCTTCCGACTGCCCCTCCATTGCGGCCACGAACCCGCCGCCCTCAACCGAGACATCAACCGGTCGAACGGGCAGTCTTCCGACTGCCCCTCCATTGCGGCCGGCAGCCCCACGGACTATGGATACACGAGGAAGGAGAACGGGCAGTCTTCCGACTGCCCCTCCATTGCGGCTTCCTCCTCCCGACCCCTGGGAGGACGGTGACGGGTGAACGGGCAGTCTTCCGACTGCCCCTCCATTGCGGCCGTAGATCAAGCTCGGCTACGTGAAGCTTGGGCAGGAACGGGCAGTCTTCCGACTGCCCCTCCATTGCGGCTGTAACTCAGCGTTGCCGACTCCGGGGAGTCGTCCGACGAACGGGCAGTCTTCCGACTGCCCCTCCATTGCGGCTTCTAGAGAACATGCACAAGGACAGTACCTACAGAACGAACGGGCAGTCTTCCGACTGCCCCTCCATTGCGGCAGACAGCCCCACGGACTGTGGGTACACAACACGGGAACGGGCAGTCTTCCGACTGCCCCTCCATTGCGGCTGGCATTGGTAGCGGTCTCTGTGGAAGATCAACCGGGAACGGGCAGTCTTCCGACTGCCCCTCCATTGCGGCTCAAACTTAGGTTTACTGACCTAGGATTCCCTGGAGAACGGGCAGTCTTCCGACTGCCCCTCCATTGCGGCAGCAGGATGTAGATTCTGAGCCGCAAACTACGGCTCCAGGAACGGGCAGTCTTCCGACTGCCCCTCCATTGCGGCGATAACGTCGGTACCGTCACCCGAAACCGTCAACCGGGAACGGGCAGTCTTCCGACTGCCCCTCCATTGCGGCATCGTTCCCAAGATCAAGCTTCGAGATTCTGTGTTCCGTGAACGGGCAGTCTTCCGACTGCCCCTCCATTGCGGCCTCCTAGACTTGACGGAGCGGAAAACCCTAGAGTATGAACGGGCAGTCTTCCGACTGCCCCTCCATTGCGGCTTCGGAGCCGACCTGTGGGTACACACCGAAAAAGGAGAACGGGCAGTCTTCCGACTGCCCCTCCATTGCGGCCAACTTTTCTCGGATTCAGTTCCTGGAGGTATTAAGTCGAACGGGCAGTCTTCCGACTGCCCCTCCATTGCGGCAATGGCGTCCCAGACGACACAACAACCCAGTTTCAGGAACGGGCAGTCTTCCGACTGCCCCTCCATTGCGGCGGCTGCTACGGCTAGCCTCTCCTCGGACTGGATTATGAACGGGCAGTCTTCCGACTGCCCCTCCATTGCGGCAGGCGCTAGGAGGTTGCGGTGTCGGCACTCAATAATCAGAACGGGCAGTCTTCCGACTGCCCCTCCATTGCGGCTGTGCAATTATTCAATCTTCCGTGGGTTTTAAGAACAAGAACGGGCAGTCTTCCGACTGCCCCTCCATTGCGGCACCCGCGACCCGGCCGTCTACGCAACGTTGCGAGTGGAACGGGCAGTCTTCCGACTGCCCCTCCATTGCGGCACCCGCTTCGACCGCAACCCCGAACCGGATAGGTTCCGAACGGGCAGTCTTCCGACTGCCCCTCCATTGCGGCTGTGACGCCACAGTACGCACCGCGGCCAAACGGGGGAACGGGCAGTCTTCCGACTGCCCCTCCATTGCGGCGCGGCGAGTCAACAGCGACCGCACCTACCAGATCGGGAACGGGCAGTCTTCCGACTGCCCCTCCATTGCGGCTCGTGGATCGGGTTGGGCGGGGCTGTACCTCCGCCGGGAACGGGCAGTCTTCCGACTGCCCCTCCATTGCGGCCCTCACGGCGACCTTTGCCCATCAAGCGGGAAGGGAGAACGGGCAGTCTTCCGACTGCCCCTCCATTGCGGCTCGTGGATCGGGTTGGGCGGGGCTGTACCTCCGCCGGGAACGGGCAGTCTTCCGACTGCCCCTCCATTGCGGCCCTCACGGCGACCTTTGCCCATCAAGCGGGAAGGGAGAACGGGCAGTCTTCCGACTGCCCCTCCATTGCGGCGACTCACCCTCCGTGACCGTTGCCGATCGGCGTGACGTGAACGGGCAGTCTTCCGACTGCCCCTCCATTGCGGCCCGGGGGCGGTGCTCCGAGTTATGGGGGTGGTCTTGAACGGGCAGTCTTCCGACTGCCCCTCCATTGCGGCTCTTGGCGGGTTCAGTGGGTTAATTGGGCGGTTGCTGGAACGGGCAGTCTTCCGACTGCCCCTCCATTGCGGCGAGACAGTCCAGACGCTCGCCCGCGTGGTTGACGACGCGAACGGGCAGTCTTCCGACTGCCCCTCCATTGCGGCCCCGTAGCCTTTCCCTCTTCTTTTCCTGGAAAGCGTCGAACGGGCAGTCTTCCGACTGCCCCTCCATTGCGGCATGGGTTCCGCTCCGGGGGCTTATGAGGGTTGGGAGGAACGGGCAGTCTTCCGACTGCCCCTCCATTGCGGCTAGGGTGGCTTTGAGGTGAATATTGTTCAGCTCTAGAACGGGCAGTCTTCCGACTGCCCCTCCATTGCGGCGTCTCCGCCTCGGCGGCTAGGTGGAGGGGTAGTACCCGAACGGGCAGTCTTCCGACTGCCCCTCCATTGCGGCAAGGGTACCGAGCGGGGTTGGGCCGAGTGGAGGAAGGAACGGGCAGTCTTCCGACTGCCCCTCCATTGCGGCATGGCCGAGGTTAGATCCCCGGAATCCGATCCCGGGGAACGGGCAGTCTTCCGACTGCCCCTCCATTGCGGCCTCACCCCACAACTCCTTAGCCGCATCCGCCGCCTGAGAACGGGCAGTCTTCCGACTGCCCCTCCATTGCGGCGGGGCGTCTGTGACGAGAATGGTGGGGTCGTTGGGTCGGGAACGGGCAGTCTTCCGGTAATTGGAGTGCTCAGGTATCTCCTTTGTTATGATATAATTATATCATCGAGGTCCTTACAAATATGAGAATGTCATATCCTATGTTTCATCCCGGGACCCACCTTGACGCGGTCGCCGAACTTACCGCGGAGGAGTTCCGCGCGGAGTTCCCCGACGAGGGTGAATACATCGAGTTCAAAGAAGGCGTATCCCGTGCCCGCATCGCTGAGACGGCCATGGCATTCTCCAACGCCGACGGTGGAGTGATCCTTGCAGGAGTGACCGACCAGGGTTTCGTGAAGGGCGCCGATCTCAGTGTTGCGAGCGAGACCGCCTTGCGTCAGGCATTGGGCCAGGTTCGAGACCTCGGTCCCTACCAGATCTACCGTGTGGTGGTCGACAGTCGTGTGGTAGTGGCGATCTCGGTGGGCTCTCGCAAGGACTCTTTCGCGCAGTTGCCCAACGGTCAGGTGAAGCAGCGTCGGGGCGCGTCGAACCACACCCTGTTGGGTGCGGACCTCGCCGATTTCATTGCGAGACGGTTCGTGCGATCGGTGGAGTCGTCTCCAACCGGTCTGACCTCCGATGACATCGACCCTGAGCTTGGGGAGCGGTTGGCGAATGCGTGGCAATGGAGAATACCGGGCGTCGATTCGCAGCACTTGAGGGACCGGCTACGAGACAACGGGTTTCTGGTGCTCAACGGTGTCCGTGATCGGCTGAGCGTCGCCGGCGCTTTGTTCCTGCTTCCGAACCCCGGGACGTCTTTGGGAAAGGCCCATGTGGAACTGTTCCGGTACCGGGACAACGGTATCGACTATGACCGTCGGCAGGAGTTCACCGGTCCCCTCCACGACCAGATAGCCGAGACCGCAACTTTCGTGTTGGAGGAACTGGGTGTTGACATGGCCGTGGTCGGTGCTTGGCGTCACGAACTGCATCGTCTACCCCAGATGGTGGTACGCGAGGCTATCGCCAACGCCGTCGCTCACCGCTCGTATGCAGCCCTCGGCGAAGCCGTCCGTGTCGAGATGCGACCGGACCGGGTCGTGGTGCGGTCACCGGGCGGATTACCCCGCGGTGTGTCCCTGGACAACCTTTCCCAGCAGTCCGTCCCACGCAATGTGCTGGTCATCAGGACGCTTCGATTTTTTGGTGTCGCGGAGGATGCCGGACGTGGAGTTGATCTGATGCATCGTCACATGGCGCTTAACCTGATGTCACCGCCGGAGTTCGAAGCGGACGACTCGTCGGTGACGGTCACACTCAGGTTGGGTTCGGCAGCGGCGCCGACGGAACGCGCCTGGCTCGCGGGGACGCTCACCGTGTCCCCCGCCGCCACGGACCGTCCGTACTCGGTGGGTGACGGCGAGGTGGCCGCAGGTCTGGATCCATCGGATATCCAGCTGTTAATCGGAGCCGGCCGCGGGCAGACCCTCACCAACAAGGAGGTGAGGAGCCTCCTGGGTGTCGATACGACGAAGGCGAGTAAAGCACTAGCCCGACTAAGAGACAAGGGACTCCTGCAGCAGCGCGGCGCGGGAGCGGGCGCGTTTTACACACTGAATCCCAACATTGCAAGACCCGACGGAACGCGCATAAGACAACGCGACTACGACGCCGAAGTTCTCGCGCTCGCAACGGCGGGCTCCATCACCAATACCGACGTGAGAGAAGCCACCGGCCTGGACCGGACCGCCGCTGTCAGGATACTCAACCGTCTTATTGCCGACGGTCTCCTAGAACGCCACGGATCAAAACGCGGCACCCACTACACCATACGCCCACGGCGATAACAGATCTGCGCGGGGTCGACATTACCTGCCTCGCTACCCTCACCGGCGCCAGAAGAGCTTTCGGAATAGACGTAGCTCTGCAAGTGGATCGGAATCCCCCCAGTCGGAGAGCATCAGACCGGACCAGGATTTGGAAACGGACTCCAAGCTTTAACAGATGATCTACTACCTACTGGTATTCTGCCGGTCATGACCAAGAATATATCCGACTCCGACCTTCCCACCTGTGGACGATGTGGCAGCGCCATGACGCTCAAGACAGCCCGCCGCGGCAATACAAAGGGACAGCAATTCTGGGGCTGTACCCAGTGGCCCGGGTGCAGGAATACGCTTTCTTACCAACCGAGGTCAGAGCCCCACCATGAGCAGCCTCCTCCGACACCGCCCCCCACAGATCAACCACCACAGGATGAGACGAGGTCAGAGCCCCACCATGAGCAGCCTCCTCCGACTTGTGACCGATGTAGCAGCCCCATGACCCGCAGGACCGCTCGCAAGGGGGAACACCAAGGTAAACAATTCTGGGGCTGCACCAGATTCCCGAAGTGCCGACACCGTGTCCCATATCGGTCCACCGCCCGCGCCCAACCTGACTCGGACACCGCCCCAAAACCGACGACAGAGGTACCGGAAACAACAGGAGACAAACCTGAAGAATCACCCTCGTCGAATAAGCTATGGCTGGCCACCACCGCGGTTGTGCGCTTCGTCGAAAACATCCGGGCTTGGTATCTGGAGTTGCGGGAGCCGGACGCCAACGGAACCTGGCCGGAGAGTCACCATCGGAAAGTGCTGCGGTTCCTCTGGTTTCGGGACGGGGAGCGCTGCGGGCTATGCGGAGGAAGAATCAAGAAGCTCTATGCGTCGAATCCTGAGCGTAGACCGCAGATCGAGCACATCATCCCCAAAGTGTTCGCCGTGTTCGACCTAGACGATGACGGCAAAGCTCGTCCGGGTACCAGGTACAAGAGCCGTCTCCACAAGATGAACAATCTCCAGGCCGCTCATTCCTACTGCAACAAGCGCAAGGGCAACACCGCAGACATCTCGAAGTGGCGGCACCCAAGCATGCGTCGCCTCCCGGTGGCGCGCTCTCGCGATGGGGAAAGACTGTTCCTGCCAGGACTTGAGGAAGCTCTCGACACCAAGGGCTGAGAATGATCCGGTTAGCCTTCCGAGCGCTTCAGGCCAAAGCCCAAGGCGGAATAAGGGGTATTCCCCGCGGCCATTCGGTCCGGAGAAGTCATATGCGAGACCGTCGGGCCATGAACGCCGCGGTCAGCAGGACCGGTACGGCCATCACCAATGCCGCCGCCCTGACGTTCACCAGGGTGGCCACCGAGCCGTCGATCAGGCTGGCCACAGGCCGCAAACCGAGAAAGGCCACCCCCCACAGCGCCATAACCCGGCCTCGATGCCGCTCGTCGACATTCATCTGCACCATGGTTGTCGAGAGGGTTATGGAGATGATGTACATCATCCCGCCGACAAACAAGGCGCCGAGACCCATGTTGGCGTGGGTAGACAGACCGAAGGCCACGATCGCGCCGCCTAGCCCGGCCATGCCGAGGGCGATGGTCCGGAACGAAGCCGTCACCTTCGTCACCACGAAGGCGGCCGTCACCGCCGCTCCCAGCCCGAACGCCCCTATGAGTACGCCCGTAAAGGTGTCCGTCCTCCCGTAGATTTCCACGGTGAAGGCCGGAGTCAGGTTGCTCACGGGGTCCACCGCAACCGAGACCGCAGTCACCGCAACCAGGAGTGGGCCGATCAGCGGATCCCGCCGGACGGTGCGAATCGTATCAAGAAGCTTGGTGCGTTCCCTTGAGGGACCCTCAGTGCGACGCTCGACGTCGACAACCATCACCGCTATCGCCAGAGCCAGATAGGAGAGGGCGTTAATCGAGAAAGCCCAGGTAAACCCGAGGGTGAGGATGACTCCGGCGCCGATCACCGGTCCGACCGCCCTAGCCAGGTTGAAGGTGATCGAGCTAAGCGCCACTGCGGCCTGCAGGTCCTTCCGCTGGACGAGTTGTGGAACCAGCGCCTGCTGGGCCGGAAGCACGAACGCCTTGGTAACGCTGAACAGCAGGGCGGTCCCGATGAGCCACACCGGCGTCACCAACCCCACATGGGTAACCAAAGCGAGCATGGCCCCGGCCAGGAACGCCGATACCTGAGTGAGGACTATCAACCTCCGGCGGTCGAATCGATCCGCAACCGGACCGGTCCACGGCGCCAGCACTATCAGTCCCAGGAACTGCGAGAAGGTGGTCATAGCCACCAGGAAGGTCGATCCGGTCAGACGGAAGATGAGCAACGCCAAGGCGATGTTCTGGATCCAGGTGCCTATGTTCGACATAAGGTTGCCGAAGAAGTACGGCCCGAAGTTCCTGTGGATAACCAGGCTCAGCGGCGCCTTGGGAGCCGGGTCGGGCTGGGCGCCGTCAATGTCTAGGTTCATTCGTCCCGACCTTGCACCGTACCGCCGGCCGCTGCGCTACCAGGGGCTAACAGCGGGAATCTCGGTGGTGTTCGGTGTTCAGTCCGCCAGTCCCAGTTCTCGTAACCGTGGCAATACCTGATAGCCCAGTAACTCGATCGACTCGAACCAGCGATCGAACCGCAGGCGCAGGTCGAACACCAGGTGTTCAACTCCTACCGCCGCGAACTTGGTCACCTCCTCGACCACCTCGTCGGGTGATCCGGCTATGAGAGAACCCTCGATATCGGCAGCTGTCCGGAAAACTCCCGATGGAGGTTTCACCCACCACTTGCCTCTTTCGTTCGCCCAGCGCAGCAGGCCATCGATGTTAAGGCCGCGGAAGGCCTCCTCGTGGGTCTTGGCGATGGCGGTAGGTGGTATGACCGCAACCGTCGGGCGGGACCGCCCGGCCTCCGCGGCCATCCTGTCCATGGCCTCCACCCGTTTGGCGATGGTCGCCAGGGTGGTCCTACCCGGCATCCATCCGTCGCAATAACGTACCGCCCGGCGAGCCGAGGCCGGGGTCGAGCCGCAGTACCAGAAAGGAATACGGTCCGATGGTTTCGGCTCGATCGAGATGGCCTCGAGGTTGTAGTGGTCGTCCTGGTAATCAACCCGATCCTCGGTGAACAAGCGCTTGAGAATGTGGGCGTTCGACTCCACCAACTCGGGACGGAAGATCCCGCTCATCCCGATTGCCTCGAACTCGTGATCGAAGGTGCCGGCGCCATAACCGAGGATGATCCGATCGCCGACCAACTGTGCAAGAGAACCCACTGAAAGGGCGGTGTGGATCGGATGGCGGAATGGGATGAGAGAACCCGTTCCGAGCGTGATCCGGTCGGTGACGGCCCCGACCGCTGTCAAGGTCGTGAGGGCCTCATAAAACACGATGTTCGGATTCTCGAGCTCGGCATGAGGTTCGAACACCAGGTGATCCCGTACCCAGAGGGAATCGAAACCCAACTCTTCCGCGAGCTGCGATCCGACCAGTATCCGTTCTCGATTGGCATAGGCGCCGAAGTGGGGCAGAAGCAGACCGAATTTCATGGGGGTTCCCTTTTGTCTAGCTCGTGGGTCTGACGTGGCGACCAAATCCGGGCTTCCCTTTGACCCTTCCGTCACCGTAAATCTCGACACCTCTAAGGAGGGTACGTTCCACGGCTCCGACGACTCGACGTCCGTGGTAGGGAGTCCACCCGATCTTTGACAGCACGTCCTCGTTGCGGATGGTCCACTCCTTGGTCGGATCGACAATCAGCAAATCGGCGTCGAAGCCCGGCCGGAGGTATCCCTTGGTGTCGATATCGAATGACCGGGCAGGCGACTCCGCGGTCATCTCCACCATCCGCTCGAGGGTGAGCTTCCCGCGGTGGACAGCATCGAGGAGTAGGGGTACCTGGTGCTGGACGCCGGGGGTTCCGGTATGGGCGGCCCACATGTCCTCCCAACCCACATCCTTCTCGGCCCGTGTATGGGGAGCATGATCCGAGGAGACGATGTCGATCGTTCCGTCGTTGACGGCATCCCAGATCGCGGCACGATGGTGGTCGGGCACCCAGTAGGACAGGCAGTAGGGCCCGAGTTCGAGCACATCCTCCCACCTAGCGAGAAACAACGCCCAGTGATTCACCTCGGCCGTGATCTTTAGCCCCTCGTCCTTGGCGCGGCGGATCATGGCGATCCCCTCGGTCGTCTGGACATGGACGATGTGCAGGCGGCAGCCGGTGGCCTTGGCCATCCGCAGCAGGGTGGCGGTAGCGGTATCCCAAATGATGCCGTCGTAAGCTGCGAGCGTCTTTGCGTAAGCCTCCGGACTACGGTCGTCCCTCTTCCAGTAACCCTGCTCGACGTGGTCCATCAAGGCTTGGTCGTGCGGGTGAACCATGAAGACACGTCCGGTCGCCTTGACATCCTCGAACATCTGCAATAGGTGCCCATGGTCATGAATACCCGTACCGGCCGGATGGGGGTACGTGCGGCCGGTATCCACCACCATGTACACCTTGAAGGCCGCCACCCCCGCATCGGCCATCGCCCCGGCCTCACCGTGGGTGGGTACCGGGTTGTGGTTGTAGTCGACGATGCTCTTGTCCCCGTAGAGATCAAGGACCTCATCGAGATGAGCCCTGGTCACGGTAGGGGGATCGAGGTTGGGCATCCCGAAAATGGTCGTCACACCCCCGGCTGCCGCAGCCCGGGTGCAGGTAACCAGGTCTTCCTTGTGCGTGTACCCGGGATCACGGGTGTGGACGTGGACGTCGACCATCCCCGGAAGCACCAACTTGCCCCCGGCATCTACCGTATTCTCCGCCTCCACTCCGGCCCCGATGCCAGGTCCGACTTCCACGATCCGCCCCCCGGAAACGAGTATGTCCGCCTGCCGACGACCTGAGCCGGATACGAGCGTTCCTCCGGACACCGCCAAGTCGTATGTCACGTTCCCGCTCCCGGTTCGTGGCGGATGGTCACCGGTTCTCTGCCCAGGTAAGTGCTAAACCACTCGGTGATCTGGGGAATCACCGTATCCGCATGTTGCGCATAGGCGCCGTAATGGGTGGTATGGCGCTGCATGATCAGCTTTTTGGGGGGGCAGGCCCGTTCGTAGAGCGCCACTGCGTGATCGGTAGGAGTCACCGGGTCGTCCTCCACCCCGACAATAAGAATGGGTGCATCGTGGATCCTCCCGACCTCTTCTATAGGTTTGTAGGCGAGTATGCCCTCCACGCTCCGAAGCTGCACCTTGGTGGGTACCCGAGAGTCCACATCTCTTTTGACCTTGGTCGTCCTCCGCTCCGGTGTCTGGAGCATGATGTCCTCACGGGGATGGACGAGCTTGCCCGCTCCGGTGAGTACCCGTTTGGTCCGATCGGCCCGCAGGGCTTCCAGCAACTCGTACCATTCGTACTCGCGGCGCATCCGTCGCAACCAATCCTCACCGTCGGCCACCGGCACCTGCGACACCACACACCGGACGCGGGGGTCGGCCGCGGCCAGCATGACGGCATTGCCCCCACCCGTACCGCCACTGCCGAACACGCCGATGCTGTCTTCGTCGATATCCGGTCTCGACGCGGCGTAGGTAACCGCGCTGACCAGATCCTCCAGCTGGCGAGAGGGCAGCAGGAGGTCACTCGCTCCCTCCGAGGAACCGAACCCGCGATAGTCGAAGATGAGTACCGCGATTCCTGCGGAGGTGAGCGCCTCGTGATAGGGGTGGTAGAGGCGAGCGTCCTTGAGACCCAGCCATCCGGGCCCCTGCACCACCGCCGGATAGGGAGCGCTCTCCGCTCGGTCGGGGAGCCTGAGGATGCCGGAGATACGCTCCCCTTCCGAGTAGTACGAGACGTCCTCGTGTCTCATGGCCTACTCCTCACGTATTCCTCCCCGTTATGCTCGCCGGACCGCTCAGTATAGAGACGGTGATATACGGTATACATGTTCCCTAGTGACGTGCGTGTTCGCTGGTGATCTGATCCGACGGGTCGGAAACTGTTACCGGCGTTGGATCCTCAACCACATATCTCGGCAATGCACTGGGCATAGACCTGGGTGCATTTGACCAGGTTATCGATCGAGACGATCTCCCCGTAACGGTCATACACGTCGTATACGCCGTCCTTGCGGATGCCGCCGGGTCCGTAGGTGAGGGCGGGCACGCCGTACTCGTGAAGAATCGATGTGTCAGCCGAAACATCGTAACGATAGGGTTCGGGGCGATTCGACTTGACCCCGAAAACGGCCTGATGAGCTCGCTCCACGGTCTGGACCAAGGGTTCGTCGTCAGTTATCTCGTAACCGTTACGGCACAGGAAGAAGGAAAGCTCGGTCTCCAGTACGGGATCCGCATCCCGTAGATCGTCCAGAAAGCCCCGGACTTGCCGGTGGATGTCCATGATGGTGGCGGTAGGTGGGAAACGAAAGTCGAGGTACAGGGTGCAGGCCCGGGCCGGGTTGACGGCCGGTTGGAAGGCGTTACCGCCGCGGATCGCTCCGAAACCGATCCGGGTTCCCATGGTCGGATGGGCGTGGGAAGCTGCAAACTCCGGTTCCCATGCTCGGAAGGCTTCCAGCACTCGCACCGCCTTGTCGATGGCGTCGTCGCCGTGTTCTTTGGACCAGGTATGCCGCGAGATCCCCTTCGTAGACACCTTGGCGAAGACGTAGCTCGAGTTGCCGGTCTGCACCCTGAGGCCGGTGGGTTCGCCGATGATGGCCGTGTCCGCCACCACGCCGTGCTGGGCGGCGTACATAGTTCCCCATCCACCCGCCCGGTAAGCGGGGCCGGAGAAATCATCGGTCGGCGACTTTTCCGTCTCTCCGATAACCCCGGCCAGGATGATGTCTCCCCGCAGATCGATGTTCGCACGCTGCACCGCCTTAATGGCCCCGAAGTAAGCCGCGAACGCCGATTTCATGTTGGAAACCCCCAGACCGTAGATCCAACCCTCGTCATCGAGGGTCGCTTTCGGCAGTAGCCCGAACGGCATTCCCGGGTCCTTGCCGGTCATCCCGGTATCAAAGTGCGCTCCCAGTAGGAGGCTGCGGCCCCTGCCGCTACCTCTGAGGCGGCCTATCACGTTGTACCGGTCGGGTTCTACCTCCTGGAGTTCGATGTCCATCCCGTCGATCTCTCGAAAACGATGGGCCACGTAATCGGCGATGGCGCCTTCCTCCCCGGTCGGACTCGGAATCTCCACCAGATCGCAGGTCATTCCCACCATCTCGTCCCGGAGTCCGGTGGTGAAGGCAGGTAGGAGTCTTTGAAGTAGTTCATTCATGTTCGGACCCTTCTTCTATCCTTGGATTACTCACCTCTGCTAACAGTGCGACCCCTCCCGGAGCACATGGAACGCAGGAGGTCTGGAGCACAAGGATCGAGTGAGGCAGCACTTTCTAGAGAGGGGGGCGGACGGGTCCGGCCTCCTCTCCCGGCGGCACGCTTAGCCCGCCCAGCCGAACACGGCGTCGATGCTGACTTGGCCCGGACCTAGCACCAGCAGGACCACACCGACAATGATGAGGGTGAATGGCCAGTCCCATCCGTCCACGAATCCCTGCTTCCACTTCACCATGGGTATCGCCAGGATCAGGATCAGGATCAACGGGATGACCGCCACCCGGGTCAGCAAACCGGCGAAGAGAAGGAGACCGCATATTGTTTCCACGTATCCGGCCAGCAGCGCCGACACCGCAGGAAAAGGTACCCCCTTGCTACGCAGCAGGTTCTCCGTACGGCGCGGGCCATGCCCCGTGTCGGCGCCTCTGAAAACCTTCGGCCACCCGTGGGCTACAAAAACGGCGCCCATAGTGGCCCGCAGCAAACCTAACGCTAGATCTTCCACGATTCCCTCCTACGATCCGGTATGCCGGAGCTCGTTTACTTGCTACTCATGCTGGGACGACCGGCACCCGCTCCGAGTCGGATATCCTAACTATATGAAGCCCCCACCCTTCCGGTACGCCTCGCCGACCACCGTAAGCGAGGCGACCACTCTGCTGGCCCAGGCCGATGGTCGGGCACGAGTGCTGGCCGGAGGCCAGAGCCTCATCCCGATGCTTCGACGCCGTGTGATCGAACCCGAGGCGCTAATCGATCTCCGCAGGATTCCCGGAATGCATGACATCTCCTACGATGGTAACGGTGCTCTGAAGGTGGGTGCGATGGTGACTCATCATGCCCTCGAAAGCTGGGCCTCCGACCATGGACATGACCTGCTAACCGATGCCGCCGCTCACATCGGACATCGTTCGGTCAGGACGATGGGTACGGTGGTCGGAAGCCTGGCGCATGCGGATCCGGCCGCCGAGTGGAGCGCAGTGGCTCTCGTTCTGGGTGGGACTTGCCGTGTCGCCGGAACCGACGGTGAGCGGGAGATGGGGATTGATCAATTGTTCACCGGCCCGTACTCGAACAGTCTTGCAGCCGATGAAATGATCACCCGGTTGACCCTCCGGCTGCTCGGTCCCCTAGCCGGTGCGGCCTTCGCCGAGGTAGCCCCCCGCCGCGGTGATCCGGCAGTCGCAGGCGCGGCCGCGTTGGTAAGCGTCGACGCCGGCGGAGTAGCAAGTGCCCGGGTAGCGCTTATCGGTCTAGCCGCTACTCCGCGCCGAGCTCCTTCAGTGGAAGCCGCAATTGCCGGCCATCCGCCTTCGGAGAGGATGGAGGCGGCCGCTCGAGCCGTCGAGAACGACATAGCGCCGCTCAGTGACATCCACGGCTCGGCCGGATACCGGAGGAGGGTGGCCCCGGTGGTGGTGGCCCGCGCCCTCCGTTCGGCGCTGGCCCGCGCGGTCGAGAACCGGACATGAGCCCTTCCGTGGAGGTCAGGCTGCTGGTCAACGGCGAATGGCATACGATGTCGATCGAACCCCGCAGGCTGCTGGCCGACGTTCTCCGTGAGAGTGTGGACATCCGCAGCGTCCATCTGGGATGCGAGGAGGGTGTATGCGGCGCCTGTACCGTGCTCGTGGACGGTGAGCCGGCCGCGTCGTGCCTTCTCTTCGCCGTGCAAGTCGAGGATCGATCCATCACCACGCTTGAAGGGCTGGAAGGGAACCCGACCATGGCCGATCTGCAGAAAGCCTTCCATGAAAACTTCGCCCTCCAGTGCGGATTCTGCACCCCGGGCATGCTGGTGAACCTGTTCTCGCTGCTCGACGACCGGGAGGGGTCATCACCTCCCTCCGAAGACGAGGTCCGGGTCCGCCTAGACGGCAACCTGTGCAGATGTACCGGATACCAGAGCATCGTGGCGGCTGCCTTGCAGGCGGCCCGAACCGCCTCCGGCCTGCTAAACCCATGACAGCCGCCAAGAATTTCGGGAAGCCGATCCTGCGCCGGGAGGACAGCCGGTTCCTCAAGGGCCGGGGGATTTTCGTATCCGATATCGAGGCGCCCGGCACTGCGGAAGCGGCCATCTTGCGCAGCCCCCACGCTCACGCACTCGTGAGGGACCTCGACGTCTCCGAGGCGCTCGCCTCGCCCGGCGTGGTGGCCATCGTCACTGCTCGTGACCTTACCGACACGGGAATCTACCGGCCCTACCACAAATCACCGCCCGCATTTGCCGATCTGCTCAATCAGCTGGAGAAAGGCCACGACGTGCCGCTCCTGGCCGGAGGTCGGGTACGGAGGGTCGGTGAACCGATCGCCGTGGTCGTGGCGGAGGATCGTTACCTAGCGGAGGACGCCGCCCGGCTGGTTGGGATCGACTACGAACCCTTGGAGCCGGTGCTCGATCCGGAAGCAGGCTTGCGACCGGGGGCGCCGGTCATCCACGACGAGTTGGGCGACAACGTCCAGAGTCGGGTCAGGATGTCAACAGGCGACCCGGAAGAGGCCTTGGCGGAGGCCGATCATTCCGCCACGTTCCGGTTCACGATAAGACGGCAAATCGGAAGCCCGCTAGGAACTAGAGCGGTGCTCGCCCGATACGAAGCGGCGGAAGGTCTCACGGTGTGGTCCGCCACCCAGATGCAACATCTGGCCCGCAAGGTCATCGGGGGGATCCTCGGCTTGGCCGAAGATCGGATCCGGGTCATCTGCCCGGACATGGGCGGGAGCTTCGGGGGTGGTGTCTATTACGAGGATATCCTGATCCCGTACGTAGCCAGACGGATCGGTCGTCCGGTCCGCTGGGTCGAGGACCGGGCTGAAAACCTGGTCAACGCTCGCCACGCCCGTGATCAGGTTCACGATGTGGAGGTCGGGTTCGACAACCGGGGCCGGATACTTGCCCTCCGAGACCGGATCCTCGTCGACATGGGGATCGCGAACTTCTATGGGCTGGTGGTTCCATACAACACGATCTCGCATCTGCCGAGTCAGTACCGGATCGAGAACTACGAAGCCGAGGCGACCTGCGTGATCACCAACAAGACCCCCAACGCCCCCGCCCGGGGGGCCGGGCGGGTGACGGCCGCCTTCGTAATCGAACGAGTGCTGGAGAGGATCGCCCGACAGCTTGAGATCGATCCGGCTGACGTGAGAAGGGTCAACCTGATTCCTTCCGATGCAATGCCCTACAACACCGGGGTACCCTACCGGGACGGAAACCCGTCGGTATACGACAGCGGCGACTTCCCCGCACAGTTCGAGATGGCTCTGCAAGCTATCGGCTACCAGGACTTTCGCGTCCGTCAAGAGCGGTTGCGCGCCGAGGGTCGTCACGTCGGCATCGGTATCGCCGCTCATGTAGAGGGAACCGGGTTCGGTCCTCCGGAGAGCGCCATCGTCAGGGTAGACGGAGCGGGTCAAGTGACCATCCTGAGCGGCTCCAACAACCATGGCCAGAGCCACGAGACAACTCTTGCCCAGGTTTGCGCCGACGCGCTGGGTGTGGACATAGGGACCATCACCCTGCAGGACGGCGACACCGCCCTGATCGGGCAGGGAGGAGGCACCTTCGCCAGCCGGACTGCGGTAACCGGGAGCATGGCGGTCGCAGGCGCCGCTCGGAAGCTCCGGCGCAAGGCGATAAGGATCGCTGCCCGCCGCTTCGGTGTCGACGCTCGTCAACTCACCATCATCGACGGCGCCATCCGGGATGGTTCGGGTTCCCGAGTCACGACCCTGGCCGAGGTAGCCCGGATTGCCGGGAAAGAACCCGGAGGGCAACCGTCGGACTGTCCGGGACCGTCCGACGTCGAAGCGAGTTTGGAGGCGACGGACCTCTTCGCTTCTCCCACCGTCACCTGGGCATCCGGGACCCACGTTGTCATCCTGGAAGTGGATCGCGATACCGGCCAAGTCACACTAGAACGCTACGTGATCGTCCACGACGCCGGCAATATCATCAACCCGGCGGTAGTCGAGGGCCAGATCGTGGGCGGCGTGGTCCACGGGATCGGCAACGCCCTGTCGGAAGAAGCGATCTACGACGGCGCCGGGAACCTGATCACCAATAGCTTCGTGGACTACCGGCTGCCACGGGCCCAAGATGTTCCACCCATCGAGGTCCACCACCAGGAGTTCCCCTCCCTGCTGAACGACCTGGGGATAAAGGGCTGCGGCGAGGGCGGGACGGTGGGGGCGCCCGCCGCCATCGTCAACGCAGTTGAGGACGCGCTCCAACCGCTTGATCTGCGCGTAACCGAACTCCCGCTCCAACCCGAGAAGTTGCTGAGATACATCCACGAGGCCGAGCAACGGCCCCACACGGCAGGCCGACGGGACAGTTAAAGCGGTGACGCCCTATCTCGCTCGGTGTTCGTTGTACACGTTCTCAGCGAATGGTCAATGGCGTGATTGTCGAGACTTGCCTAGCCTTAACATGACGTAACCCCGGCCGTTTGCCGAGGCATTGACGGTTCCGGGGTCTTCGTTAACTACTGTACACCTACTGCATACATATGTCCATCGTCAGCTAACACATGGCCACTCACCGCCTCTATTACTCCAGACATGAAGGCGTCCGTGTCCATTCCCGACGCAGTGTTTGAGGCGGCCGAGCGGTTGGCGGAGAGTCGCCGGTGCTCCCGATCAAGTCTGTATACCCAAGCCCTGGAACTATTGCTCGCCGCTGCCAACGCCGATGAGGTCACAACTCGACTGGATACCGTATACGCCCATGAGTCATCGGAACTTCCCCCAGCACTGAGGGCTGCACAGCATCGGGCGCTGATCGAGTCTTGGTGATCCGCCGCTGTAGCCCCCATGAGCTTAACCTGGTTCCGAAAGCCTGACTTTAGAATATCATGATAATCTAAAGTTTATGTTTCAACGGTTCCTATCACTTCCGCCACCTGGGACGGAGACCTTCTTCCTGTGGGGTCCTCGACAGGTGGGCAAGAGCACGCTACTCAGGCAGTGTTATCCCGATGGTGTATGGATCGACCTGCTCAAGACCGACGAGTTCCGCCGCTATGCGGCACGTCCTGAACTGATGCGTCAGGAGCTCGAGGCCGCAGGCCCGGACCCGTCCAGGCAGGTCGTCATCGACGAGGTACAGAAGGTCCCCGCGCTGCTCGACGAGGTGCACTGGCTGATCGAGAATCGCGGGCTGTGTTTCGCTCTGTGCGGTTCGAGCGCGCGCAAAGTCCGGCGCGGCGCGGCCAACCTGCTCGGCGGGCGCGCCCTGCGCTACGATCTGCGGGGCCTCACCGCGGGGGAGATCGGGGAGATATTCGACCTCGACCGGACGCTCAACCACGGCTACCTGCCCAGGATGTACCAGTCCACCCGGCCGCGGCAGCTCCTAGGAGGGTGCTGAGAAACCCCGTACAAAGGGGTTCACCCGCTAACCCGCAACCCTCTGACCAGGGGGTTTGCCGACCCCCGAACCCGTAAGATTCGTTTTTTAGGACCCTCCTAGACGCCTACATCGGCGACTACCTACGTCAGGAGATAGCCGCCGAGGGCCTGGTACGGAGCCTGCCCGCCTTCTCGGACTTTCTCGACGCCGCCGCACTGAGCGACGGCGATCCCGTCAACTATTCGAACATCGCCAGCGACTGCGGCGTGTCCGGACCCACAGCCAAGGCGTACTTCGGCATTCTCGAGGACACGTTGCTGGCTCGCCGACTACCGCGCTGGCGGAAGAGGGCTAAGCGCCGCCTGGCCGGTGCGCCAAAGCTCTACTTCGAGGATGTCGGGGTCGTGAACCGCTTGGCCCGCCGCGGGCGACTCGAACGGGGCTCGGACCGGTACGGTAAGGCGTTCGAGAACTGGGTCTACCACGAACTCTCCTCCTACATCTCTTATCGCGACCTCGACGAGGAACTGACCTACTGGAGGCTTCCCAGCGGCATCGAGGTCGACTTCGTGGTCGGCGACATGCGGCTGGCGATCGAGGCCAAGGCGAGCGCCCGGATCGGCAGCCACCACCTCAAGGGACTCCGCATCCTGGCCCAGGAACACCCCGGTGTCCACCGGATCATGGTCTGCCTCGAACCCCGCCCTCGCCGCACCGACGACGGCATCGACATCATCCCGGCGACTGACTTCGCCCTCCGCCTCTGTCAGGGCGACCTCGCATAGGACGCGCGTACAAAGAATCCGGAGCAGCCACCGCTGTGCTATCCACCTTTAACACTGGTTGTTCAGGTTTCTAACACACCGGCATCTGGGAATCACAGTCCGTAGCGCCGCTCCGCTGCTGCTACCGCTTGCTCGTCCACCGGACCGGCTTCGGCGTTCCAAGCGTCGAGGAATGACTCAAGGGCGAGGTGTCGCCGCCGATCACCCGCCAGTGATCGAAGCGCTTGGCGAATGGCGTTCGATCTGCTTCCGTACAGCGGTGCCGACTCGTCGAGTATCTCCTGATCATCGGCACTTATCCGAACGGTGGTAGTGCTCATGACCATCATTGTCGCACATACATGTAACAGCATCGACAGCCGACTGGCTATTCGCACTACCACCGAAGCCCGATATCCATGTAGAACGACCCCCCCCCGACACCCCTTGGCTCTAGCAACCATTACTGGATACTGGTGACACAATACCCAGTTAGATCTGCATCAAAGTTCTCGCGTGACGGTCAATTCTATACCGGTTTCGGTGATGATTTTGATGGCTATGTGCCTGGTCTTGGGGGGAGAAAGGGGGCGGATGTAGTAGAGAAGGTAGCGTCCCATCGGAGTTGATTGATGAAGGGTTGGTTAAGGAGATCAAGGACTTCTTATAGGATTGTACTGTTCTACACGCTGTTGTGTTAGTTTGGAGAGATGGACACAATCTCGATAAAGACAAGCTCCAAGACAAGCCCGGAGGATCTAGCGGAACCCAATGGGGATGGAGTTCGGGATGACTCCCTTCACCCTGTTAATGGCGAGCAGTCCGCCGAGGAGTCCGGCCTCCTCATTATCGAGTTCTCGAAGCTCGATCCGGAAATGAGGAGGGGTATCGTCGGCGAACTCGCCCCCGAGGAAACCCCGGAAGAACGGGAAGCCCGCCTGGAACGATGCCGGATCGCCACTACCGAATACGATGCCGAGTTCGGTCCGCTTACACCCGAGGACAAGGCATGGGCAGATGCCGTCCTGGACCGACTAGGTATAGGGGCGGATACATGAAGAGTGCAGGAGTCACTTACGATACGGGTGCCCTGGTCGCAGCCGAAAGGAAAGAAGACACCATCTGGAAGTTGCACCGGAGCGCACTCGAGCGAGGACTCGAACCGACGGTCCCGGCTGGTGTGCTCGCCCAGGCATGGCGGGGTGGCTCCCGGCAATTCTGGCTAGCCCGGTTTCTTGCACATTGCGAAATCGAACCGCTAGACGAGGAACTCGCTCGCCGAGTTGGTGTCATATGCCGCAAACGGGCTGTCAAGGACGTCGTGGACGTGTCGGTCTCGCGGGGGCTCTACTCCGCGGAGATGAGGTAGCAACTCGCGATAGGCGGGACTTGGCGCCTTTAGCTCGGTCAATGGGGGTTCGGGTTCGCTCCATTTGACCGCGGCGTGGAGCGAATAGGTTTCACCGTCAACCTGGCCGATACTCTCCGAATGTGGGCGAGGGTGGTGGCCGGTAGCCTCCGGCGGCTGCCTCGTAAGCGGCGGCAACTCCCAGCAGCAGAGGTTCATGGAGGCGGCGGGTCGCCAACTGCAAGCCCACCGGTAGGCCGTCTACGTAGCGTCCGGACGGTATGGAGATCGCCGGTACTCCAACCAGATTCCAGGGCAGGGTGAGCCTGGTGGTAAGCCTGCTCTGGGCCCCCGGCTGACCCAGATCGACATACTGTCCTCCGCCGATTTCAACCTGGCGAGCATCTATGTGGAAGGCCGGCGTCGAGTTGCAAGGCGCCAGCACCACATCCACCCTCTCGAACACCCGGTCAATCTTGGCGCGGATCTCGTTCCGCACTTGCATACCTCGCCGATGATCGGACGGCGACGCAAACTCCCCTGCCAGGATCCGGTACCGGATTTCCGGAGTGGCAAAGGCATCCGGGCGAGCGAGGGCATACGGCAGCAGGACCGACTGCGACTCGTGCTGTGCGGCCGCCAGCGCCAGAGGAATCTCGTAGAAGGTCGAAAGGTCGACTTCTTCCAGCGTCGCCCCCAGACCTTCGAATACGCGGGCTGCTTCATGCACGACCGCCTTCACTTCGGGCAGCGCGTCATCGAAGAAAAAGGATGAAGGTATGCCCATCCTGAGATTCTCGATCTCTCCTCCGAGCCGATCACCATAGGAACCGCCGAAACCGAAATGGATGGACGTCGGATCCTGCGGATCGTGTCCTGCTATCGCATCGAGCATGATCGCCGCATCCCGGACCGTGCGGGTGATCGGACCGATCGTGTGATGCCACGAGCTGGTGGCTGGCAACTCCCCGTAACGACTGACCAAACCGTGGGTGGGCATCATCCCGACCACCCCGCAATAGGAGGCGGGGGTACGTATCGAGCCCCAACCGTCGGTACCGATGGCGGCCCAGGCCAGCCCGGAGCTGACCGCCGCCGCAGAGCCCCCACTCGAACCTCCCGGTATGCGGGCCACGTCCCAGGGATTGCGCACGGTGCCGAAGTACATGTCCTTGCAGGTGCCGCCCATCCCCCACTCGTGCATGTTGTTCTTACCGAGAATGATGGCCCCGGCGCGACGCAATCGGGTAACAACCTCGGCATCGAAGTCGGTTATGTGATCGGCCCACAGTACGGATCCGTTGGTAGTGGGATAACCGACTACCGCGACGTTGTCCTTCACTGCTACCGGGACGCCATGCAGCGGTCCCCGGTAGCACCCGGCGGCGATCTCTTGGGCGGCCAACCGGGCGCCCGCCAGGGCCTCCTCCTCGAAGACGGAAATGTAGGACTGCAGGAGGGGGTCGAGCGTTGCGATCCGGTCGAGCACCCTTTCGACCAGGTCGACGGGTGATATCTCTCCGGACTCGACGAGCGGAGCGGTCTCACTGATGGAACGTAAGGCTACGCCACCTATCACGTCGGATAACTTCAAATGGCCGTGCGGGAGTCGGTCGAGGGGAGCGACACGCGCGCGGCCAGCTTTTGTGACCTAATAAGGATCTGCACGACGTAGGGAATCAGAGCCTCGACATCTTCGGAATCCAGAGCGTCCCCGAATCTATCCCTGATGAGGTGACGCGCGTGCGCTGAACTTCGCTCGTCCACGGAAGGGCGGCCCTCCCCCGGTGGAGGGCCTTGCGTGTCGCTCACATACCGTCCCGGTTGACGCGACCCCAGCTAAGTCGAAGAAGATCCGGCCTGTCGTACTGGCGATTCACCAGTTGAGCCCAGGTACCCGCCTGCGGATCGATTTCGGCGTACAGGATTGCCTCACCACGTTGGGGACCGGCCAGGATGGCGCCCCGAGGCGCGTAGATCATCGAGGCGGGCTCATCGATCATGGCCGTAAGGTTGGTACGCCGCCCGGGTTCGGCGACGCCTATTCGATCCACGGTTGGCAGGTCCGATGCGGTGGCCGCCGCCAGAACGTGGGCCGTGTTCTGGTATGCAACAGCGCGGCCGGTGATCGACATGACGTTTTGCATTACTCCCGGAGCGTGGAAATGGGAGGGCCACAGAGCAACGTGGATTCGCGCCCCCAGGCTACGCATGGCATAGGTAAGCAGCGGGTTGGAGTTCTCCCCTCCGGCCAGCACGCTCACCGGTCCCCACGGCGACTCGAATACTCTGATCGACTCCTCATCTCCGGGATGGAAGAAAACCCGTTCGCCGACCGCCGGGACCAGCTTCCTCCTAACCCCGACCAGCCTGCCGTCGGGCGACAGCACCATCTGGCTGTCGTATATAACGCTCACCATCGGGTCGGGCCGCTCGACGAATCCGATCACGACCATAGTCCCCGCTCGGGCGGCGGCTTCTCGCAATTGATCGCTCTCCGGACCGGGAACGGTCAGGGCATTCTCCACCATTGCGGAGGCGAGTTGTCGGGACCTATCGGCGGTCGGGGGCAGGGCGTGGAACCAGACCGGATGCCCGGGAATGAAGCTCTCCCCGAATACGACTAGCTGGGCGCCCCCGGCTCCGGCCTGCTCGATCCGGTCGCAAGCCTTGCCCACGGACGCGGCGCGATCCAGAAACACCGGCGCCGCCTGCACGACGGCCACCCGTATGGCTGCTTCAGATCCGGCGGGCACAGGCTGATCGTATACGATGTCCGGACCATGAAAGTCTCGAACCCATGAATACCCGGCCCCGATGACCCTCCGCCTCGGTCTGCTGGCGCCCCACTTCGGTCCGCACTCGACCTGGGATCGGGTGTTCGGTATAGGTCGCCGCCTCGAGGAACTCGGATTCTCGAGCCTCTACTTTCGAGATCAGCTCGGATTCACAGGTGGGGTGTCGTTCGAGAATCCCAGCCACCATTTCGTCGATCCCTTTGTAGCCATGAGCGCGGTGGCGGCTACCACACGGCTAACCGTGGGCATGGCAACCCTGACCCCGATACGGCCACCTGTGCTGCTCGCCCAGATGGTGGGGTCCCTTGCTTACCTGGCTCGAGGAAGGCTGGTGCTGGGCGTGGGGCTGGGGGGACAGCCGAACGCCTTCCGGTTAGCCGGCCTCTCCATCCACGATCGCATTGCTCTATTCGAGGAGATGGTTACCGTCTTGCGGGCCGCCGCGCATCCCCGTGCCTCGCATCAAGGACACCTGATCAGCTTCGACGACCTGACGATCGAACCGGCCCCACCCGGCGACATGACCCTTCTCTACTGCGGTTCCAGCCTCGCGGCAATCCGCCGGACGGTCCGCTTCGCCGACGGTTGGTTTCCCGGCCGTTGCCCTTTTCGAGTATTCGATCGGCTGTCCGGACGTCTCAGGGAAGAAGCCGTCCGAGCCGGAAGGTCGATGAGGGTCGCGATCGTACCGCTGGTCTCCATCGACCGGAACCGGGGAAGGGCGCTGGCCAAGGTAAACGTCGAGGGAATACTGGAGGAGTGCCGCAGGAAACCTGCCTGGCGGAGGGATGGGCCGTTCGAATCCGCGGAGGACCTGCGAGGGGCCCTTATCGCCGGAACAGCCGACGAGGTGGTGGGGGAACTCCGCCGGATGGAGGAGCGCGGCGTGGATGAGGTGGTACTCGATCTGCGGGAGCGGATGGACGCATTCGAGGAGAGCATCGAGCTACTCGGCGCAGAAGTACTGCCGTCGTTCACCACACTCTGAACAGTCACCGCCGGCTGCACCGGCTTGACGACCGCATCCTGCTCCGCGTATCAGTAATAGATCTAGTGCGGGGGAACTCTTCCGGAAGCCATCAGGTGTGCTTCCACCCGGCGATCAGTTGCGCGACTAGGCCGCTCTGTATACATTATGCGGAGACTCTAAGGTTCCATTTCCGGATGCGAGTGTGGCGCCTAGGAGACCGGAGGTGGTTTTGAAGCGGCCACCGATCAGTGACGGGAGGAGTTCGGATGAAACATGCGAGGGTATTCGCGCTGGTACTGGGGTTTGCCCTAGTTGTGGCAGCCTGTGGAGGGGACGGCGATACCACCACTACCACCCAGGGAACGGCAGCCACCCAGGCAACCCAACCCCCTGCTGAAGAAACACCCACCGAAACCGCTCCGGCCACCGATGATGATTCGATGATGGCTGAGGATGATGGGATGATGGATGCGGATGCGATGATTTCCGATATCCGGTCTCGTATCGAGGGCCAGTCGGTGGTGGTGGGTAGTTCGGGGTTCCCGAACGCGTCGTTGACGGGTGCGTTCCGGACGATGGACTTCCTGCGGGAGGATTTCGGTCTTGATGTGGAGTTCCGCCTGCTGGACTCCGATCCGCTGGTAGCGGCGACCATCGCCGGCGAGGTCGAGGTCGGCCAGCTCTCCCTGGCCGGTATGGCCAACGCGGTGTCGGCCGGTTCCGACTTCGTAGCGTTCGGTGGTGATGACCAGAAGAACTCGTTCATCATTGCCGCCAAGGCGCCCATCGCGACCATGGAAGAGCTGAGGGGCCATCCGGTGGCAGCCACCCAGAGCCTCAACCAGATCACCGGCCAGACCCTCCAGAAGTGTCTGGCGGACGTGGGTATGACCGTCGACGATGTGCAGCTGGTACGGCTGGCGCACACCGGTGAAGCAACCCAGGCGATCACCTCAGGGCAGGTCGTCGGTGGAATATCGGCTACCTGGCGTCTGACCCAGCTCACCCTCAACGAAGGCGAAGGCGCCTACAACATGCTTTGCGCAGGCTGGGAATCCAACCCGCAGATATCGTCGGTTTGGTACGCCGAGCGGGACTGGGTAGAAGCCAACCCGGATATGGCGCTGGCGTTCAACATCGCCTCGCTGAAGTCGGCCCGCTGGACGCAGGAAGACAAGCAGCGGTGGATGGACTACGCCATGTCGGTCAACGACAACCTCACTCCCGAAGCTGCTTCCCTCGACTACGACAGCCTGGTAGGCGAACTCGACATGTGGCCGGTCAACGGATCCCTTGACTACGACCTCATGCAAACCACCCTCGACACATCCTTCGCGTTCGACGCCGTCGACCGTGAATACACCGTCGAAGAACTCGTCACCTTCGAATTCCAAGACAAAGCACTCGAAATACTCGGTGTTGCCGAGTACATGCCGGACATCGATCACATGGATGATTCGATGATGGATGCGGATGCGATGATTTCCGATATCCGGTCTCGTATCGAGGGCCAGTCGGTGGTGGTGGGTAGTTCGGGGTTCCCGAACGCGTCGTTGACGGGTGCGTTCCGGACGATGGACTTCCTGCGGGAGGATTTCGGTCTTGATGTGGAGTTCCGCCTGCTGGACTCCGATCCGCTGGTAGCGGCGACCATCGCCGGCGAGGTCGAGGTCGGCCAGCTCTCCCTGGCCGGTATGGCCAACGCGGTGTCGGCCGGTTCCGACTTCGTAGCGTTCGGTGGTGATGACCAGAAGAACTCGTTCATCATTGCCGCCAAGGCGCCCATCGCGACCATGGAAGAGCTGAGGGGCCATCCGGTGGCAGCCACCCAGAGCCTCAACCAGATCACCGGCCAGACCCTCCAGAAGTGTCTGGCGGACGTGGGTATGACCGTCGACGATGTGCAGCTGGTACGGCTGGCGCACACCGGTGAAGCAACCCAGGCGATCACCTCAGGGCAGGTCGTCGGTGGAATATCGGCTACCTGGCGTCTGACCCAGCTCACCCTCAACGAAGGCGAAGGCGCCTACAACATGCTTTGCGCAGGCTGGGAATCCAACCCGCAGATATCGTCGGTTTGGTACGCCGAGCGGGACTGGGTGGAAGCCAACCCGGATATGGCGCTGGCGTTCAACATCGCCTCGCTGAAGTCGGCCCGCTGGACGCAGGAAGACAAGCAGCGGTGGATGGACTACGCCATGTCGGTCAACGACAACCTCACTCCCGAAGCTGCTTCCCTCGACTACGACAGCCTGGTAGGCGAACTCGACATGTGGCCGGTCAACGGATCCCTTGACTACGACCTCATGCAAACCACCCTCGACACATCCTTCGCGTTCGACGCCGTCGACCGTGAATACACCGTCGAAGAACTCGTCACCTTCGAATTCCAAGACAAAGCACTCGAAATACTCGGACAGTCGTAACCCGGACGAGATAATCAAGTGGGCTTGGGGCCTGCCGTATTCCTTCGGCGGGCCCCAGGCTCGAAACCCGAACCGTGCCTGAAGTTGGCGCTAAGGTCTCCATGATGGTGTCGGCCATCGGTGTGGTTTCCCATCCGGGACCTGGCGAACGGCCGGAAGAGCATATTACGCGGTGCTCGGACAGGGAGCGATCGTAAATGGCCGCAGTTGACACGTTGACTCACCAGGAGCGGGGTACGACCACCACCCTGCCCGCAACCGGGATGAACCGCCCTCTGCTGGGCATCCTCAACCTGTTCCAGTCCAGTTGGGTGATCCGGCTCCTCACCCTGGCAGTCATCCTCACTGGTTGGGAGGTCTTCGGAAGGCGTACCAATACGGTCACGTTCGCTTCGGCGACGAGGACCTGGAATGCGCTGTGGGAATTGACCGTCAGCGGCGACCTATGGAAGGCGTGGCGCTCGGATCTGGCGATCATGTTCACGGCCCTGGCCATCTCGGCGGTGGCCGGTGTGGTCCTGGGTTTCATCATGGGACGCTACCGGTCGATCGACAACACGGTAGAACCGGTGTTCGTAGGGGTGTTTATGACGCCCAAGATCGCTCTGCTGCCGATTATCGCCCTGTGGCTGGGCTACCAGTTCAACGCCAAGGTACTGGTAGTGATCCTCTTTAGCTTCTTCGAGGTCTTCTTTACCGTCCGTGACGGGATCAAGGTCACCAACGCCGAGTACGTAGACGTAGCCAGAGCGTATTCCATCCCGGAAGCCATGATGCTCACCAAGATCGTCGCTCCGGCCAGCGCTCCCTATATCATCACCGGCCTCCGGCTCGGTCTACTCCATGGAATGGTCGGCGTAGTGCTCGCCGGTTTCTTCCTCGAGTCGAACGGTATCGGCGGATTGATAAGCCACCACACGAGCGAGTTCCGGATGCACACCACCTTCGCCTCCATGCTGACCGTGATGGCGGTGGGAGTCGCGATCAACCTCAGCCTGCGATTGCTCGAGCGCCGGGTAACCCCATGGAGCATCAAGGAATCGACGTGACCACCGAAACTTCACCGGACACGGAAAACGACGCCCAGCCTCGCTTCTCTTTCCGGATGAGCCGGGTCAGGGTCCTGCAACTGACGGGAATAGTGGTGTTCCTGGGTCTGTGGGAGTTGCTCGGCGCCCGCAAGCCGGAGTGGTACTCACAACCTAGCCTGACGCTCTCCGAGTTGTGGAGATTGCTCGGCGCCGAGAAGGTACTCCCCTACATAGAGGGAAGCTTCCCGGTCCTGGTGATGAAGTCGCTGGGGGCTCTCCTGGTCGGTATCGTGCTCTCGTTCATCGTAGGGATCACCCTCGGTTTTCTGATCGGCCGTTACCGGGTATTCCGTGTGGCGCTCGATCCTTATCTGGCGGCTATCTACTCGGTGCCGCGGGTGGCCTTCGTTCCCATCATGGTCGTGTGGTTCGGCATCGGGGATAAGTTCCTGGCAGGGGGGATCGAGATCCCCTTCTCCAAGTTCGTGATCGCCAGCGTCGTCGTGGCTTGCTCGGTGCTGATCGCCTTTTCCACCTCGGCAGGGGTACACGAACTGATGAAGGAGTACAACGAGATTTCCTATGCCTTCAACCTCCGATCGAGTAGAGGAAAAGTCGAAGAATGGACGGGGGCCATCCTGCTGGTAGTTGCCTTCCTGGCCACCGCCGCGGGCTGGCTTACGCTCGTCCAGGGCTTGATACTGCTGTTCGCCACGGTAGGGCTGCTGGTCGTGCGGGACCGGCACATGTTCTTGAAGATCCTCCTGCCGGGGGCGGTACCGTTCCTGGCGACCGGCCTCCGTATAGCGGTTCAGCGGGCACTGATCGCGGTGATCGTGGCGGAGTTCCTTATCGGTGTGCCCGGGCTGGGTTTCGTGATCCGTGACGCCAGGGCCGCCTACAACACCGACCGCCTCTTCGCAATGGCTCTCCTACTGATGGTGCTCGGGGGGATACTGATCACTATTACCAAGGCCGTCGAATCCCGGTTGTCCTCCTGGCGACCCAAGGCATTCTGAAGCCGTCAAGCGGAAAGGACATGGCCCGACCGTGAGTTTTGATATCGACGGCCATCCGCTTCGTCGCCCCCGGACCGGGATGACCTTCGGGGTGCTTCTACCCCACTTCGGTCCCCACGCCTCCCGGAGCCGCCTGATCGAAGGCATCAGGCTTATCGAGAGCTTGGGTTTCGACGCGGTCTGGGCAAGAGACCATCTTCTCTGGCACCCGCACAGCCACGAGGAACACACCGACATGACCTTCCTCGAACCGTTCACCACCCTGATCGGGCTGGGAACCTTGGTAGAACGGTTGGTCATCGGGACCGGAGTGATGATCCCGGTACGACACCCGATCCGGGTGGCTCAGCAGTACCTGACCCTCTCCTATCTCACCGGAGGTCGCGTGATCGCCGGGTTCGGGGCCGGTCACGGCGGCGAGTTGCGGGCGGCCGGCATCGATCCCGACCGGAAGCACCAGGCCGTGCTCGAAATGATCGACATCGTTCGACGCCTGTGGACCGAGAACGGGGTGAACTTCGAGGGAGAGATCTTCCGGGTTCACCATGCTTCTCTCGAGCCCAAGCTCGAACATCCGCTACCGATCCTCTACGGAGGCCCTTCCCGGCGGGCAGCCCGGATCGCCGCCCGCCATGCGGACGGTTGGCTGGCCGGCACCGTCCCACTCACCACCGTCGACGCCCGTCTCTCGTACATGCGCGAGCTCTTGGGCGCCATCGACCATCTATTCCTCGCGGCCACTCCCCGAACGATCTTCGACGAGGACCGGGATCGGGCCTTGGCCGGTGTGAACGTGGAGCGGATGTCGAGGGACGGTAAGCGCAACTGGGTGAACCCGCCCACCGGCGCCTTCCGTACCGTCGAGGACATCCGGGGTGTTGTCGTGGTGGGCGACGCCCATGACGTAGCAGGCGGTGTCCTGGAGTACTACAACCGAGGTTTCGACCACTTCACGTTCGACGTGCGCAACCAGTTCGATCGGTTCGAGGAGACCTTGGAAGCCATAAGCCGGTCCGTGCTGCCCATCGTGCGGGCGGAGATCGCCCGTTCGGGTCTGGCACAAGCCGAAAGGAGGAGCTAGCCCATGGGGATCGTCGATCACGACAAGCTGAAGTCCAACTACCAGGAGGTCGTCGAGAAGCTCTCAGCCAATCACTCCGCCGGCCTCGTGCATCCTTACGTGTCGGCCGAGACGCTCGAAGATGTGAGCGTGCGGTCCTCCTTCATCCAGTACGACCGGGAGTTCACCTTCTTCGGAGACGAGGCTGTCGATCGGGGCGGACACGAGCGAGGACCCAGCCCTATCAGGTACTTTCTCAGCGGCATCGCCTTCTGCATGCTCGGCTGGTATGCCAAGGGGGCCGCGTTCGCGAACTGCGAAATCGACACCCTGCGCATGAACATCACTACCCACCTCGACCTGCGCGGCGAGCACGGCTTCGACGACAAGCCCGTTCACATCCAGTGGCTGGTGTTCGACATCCATGTGGAGAGCCCATCATCATCCGAGGCAGTCCTCGATATGATCGAGTGGGGCGACGCCCGGTGCCCTCTCGGCGCCTTTTCCCGGCGGGCGGTACCCGTTTACACCGTCGTCACCCACAACGGGGCCGTGATCCGGAACACCGTTCCCCACGGAGTGCGGTAGTACGCCCGACCGGGTTCACGGGGAAAGGACGTTTTAGCCCCGATTATTCATGGATGGGGGTTTGGAGGATGAGTGGAGAAGACCAGATTCGCGCCCTGACCAGGCAGTACAGCTATCGGCGTTTCCCGTTTCAGTCCGGTGTGGAGATTCACCTGTCGGGTGAACGGCGGGTTTATCCTGATACTCGGTTGAACAGGCGTTACATGCCTCGTGTGTGGAAAACCTGAATAATCAGGGCTAGCGGAATACCGGTGGCCTTAAGGCACACTCGTGACCCTCAAGGGGAAGGTTTCCCGGACCACCTTCAAAGCAGAACCGTGATCGGGACGGTAACCTGACTTCCCGCGGACTCTCCTGCGGCCACGCCTCTTAGGGAGAAGGAGGAAGAACATGCAGACCCCGATCTGGGCGTCAGGTGATGTATCGAACGCGGCGTCGGTCCAGCCGGAACCGACGTTCGCCGACCTTGAAGATCTCCGCAACCACCGGAAACGAACTCTGGTAACCGCCTACCGCCTATTCGGCGCGTTCGGATGGGGTTCGCTCGGTGACGGGCACATCACGGCCCGTGACCCCGAACACACCGGACACATGTGGCTAATCCGCCACGGAGTTCCCTTCCCGCGCGCCACGATGGCGGATCTAGTGCTGGTGGGACCGGACGGCCGGGTGGAGGGTGGTCATCCGATCAACATGACGGCCTACTACATTCACGCCCCTATCCATGAGGCTAGACCCGAGGTGGTGGCCATGGCTCACACCCACACGCCGTACGCCACTCCGTGGGCGGCCAACGCGGAACCCTTCCGCATGATCTGTCAGGAAGCCACCGCCTTCTTCGAGGACCACGCCGTCTACGACGGGGAGGAGGTCCAGGTATCCGACTACGACACCGGCAAACGGATCGCCGTCGCGCTGGGCGTGACCAAAGGGCTCTTCCTGCGTAACCACGGACCGGTGACCGTGGGCGGCTCGGTCGAGGAAGCAATCGGGTGGTTCCTGCTGATGGAGCGGGTGGCCGAAGTGCATGTCAAGGCACCCCGCGCCAAGCCGATCAGCGATGAGGCCGCTCGGGCATCCGCGGTCGAGATCGCCCATGCCAGCAGCGCTCTCAACGCATACTCCTACGCAGTGATGTCCAAGCTCGCTCCTACCCTCTGATCGAGCCGGCAGGAGGTTGTTTCTTCCCGGCGCGTACTTTACGGCGAGCGGCCTGCCTGGAAGTTTTGGGAACGAACCCGAAATCGCTCCGGCCGGGCGGCTTAGCGTCTAGCCTGCTGGTTCAACACCTGTACACCGAGGTGAAGGATGTCGGGCCTCACACGAGAACAAATCGAGCAGTTCGACGAAGACGGGTTCCTCGTGGTCGAGAACGTTCTCGGCGGGCAAGATCTAGCGATGATCGAGCAGGAGTACCGGGAAATACTCGACCGGGTAGCCGCCGAACTGGCCAGGCAGGGTCGGATCCCGCCATTGCGGGGCGCGAGTTTCTCCCAGCGCTACGTCGAAGCGATGAAGCATATAGACGACATGTACACGATCTACCAGCACCTCGACATCTGCCTGCCGATGGTGAAGGAACTCGACCACACCCACACCATGAACGCCGGAGCGGCGGTGTTCGGGCTGCTGACCAACCCGCGCTTGCTCGACATCGTGGAGTCCGTCATCGGACCCGAGATCTACTCCAACCCGGTCCAGCACACCCGTATCAAGCCGCCTGCCCACAGCCTTCCCGACGCCGTCACCGACTCGAATATCGCCGCCACGACCTGGCATCAGGACGCAGGTGTCATCAACCCCGAAGCCGACGAGACCCAGATGCTGACAGTGTGGCTGGCCGTCACGGACGCCAATGTCGAGAACGGGTGCCTGATCGTCGAGCGGGCCAGCCACCGGGAGGATCTAACCCCGCACTGTCCCGGAACCGGCGCGTCCGCTACGACATACATCCCCGAATCGATCATCGATTGGAAACGGGTCGTCCCGCTCGAAGTCGGGGCGGGCGGTGTGGTCCTGCTCCACAAACTGACGGAGCACGCTTCCCTCGACAACCACAGTGACGACATCCGCTGGAGCTTCGACCTCCGCTACCAACCGATCGGCCAACCCACCGGCCGGGCTGTTTTCCCGGGTTTCGTCGCCCGTAGCGAGGCCCACCCGGAACAGGTTCTCACCGACCCCGCCGACTGGGCCACCCTCTGGTGGCAGGCCAGGGACCGTATCGTCAGCGGTGACATCCCCTGGCAGTTCAACGCCAGATGGGACGCCAACGCCCGGTTGCCTGTCTGCGCTTGAACCGAGCCATATAGCCGCCCCCTAATTAGTGGTGGACCCCCGGTAGGAGTGTGCTCGAAAACGGGTTTTCGAGTGGGCCTTGCGTCCACTGACCAGGGAGTTTGCCCATCGGACTTCGGGCCAACGAGGGGTTTCTCACCACTCTCCGAGGAGGGTTGAGGTTGCACCAGCACCTGAATCCTCCGAACACACGGAGAGAACCGGACGAGGATTGTATGCAATGTGCAATCCGGTGGTCTTGCATCTTGTACACAATTCGTTCTGCGCCGGAATCCGGCCCTTCTTGGACGGGTGTCGGAGTGGCTGCTACCTAGCCTGAGGGGGTGAGTTGACGAAGGTTGGAGGTCGTTCGTGAAGCATTCATCCTCAGATTCGGTATCCGGCGGATCGGTAAAGCATCGGCTGGCTGTCTTGGTGGCCATACTTCTGTTGGCGGGCTATGCGTCCTTGGCGCAGGTGGTCGGGGCGGAGGATTCTTAGCAAACCACAGGCGGCGGCGCGGTTGGCGGGACCGGCGACGGAGGTCCGGGCGGCGATAATCCGCTTCCCGGTGTGCCCGACGACTCTCAACAGGTTGGTCCGGTAGGTCGGGTGTCTGAGGCGCTCCGCAAGGACCTCGAGGGCATAGCTCAGGAGTTGGGAATCACGTTGGAAGAAGCTATCCGTCGGTACGGTTGGCACAACGAATTCTCGGCTCTCGTCAATAGCATCCGCACCGCTTTTCCCAGTGATTTCTCAGCCGCGGCGATCGGGGATGACGACAAACCGTGGATCTCTTTCACTCGGAAGGCGCCTGCGGCTGCCGTGACCGCAATCAGGGCGTTCACGCCGCCGGTGAGGATTATTGAGGGACGCTCCTTCACCGAGGCAGAGATGAAACGCCGCCTCCGGACGATCCATAGCAGTGTCGTGTCGGACAAGCGGATCGTGGATGCAGCGTCGGGCTATGACATCGAGACCGGCGTGTTCGACGTAACCGTCCAACTGTCGGACCAGAAGGAGATCGGTCCGGTGGGGGTGGTGAACGAGATCCGCCAAGCCCTCCCGGACAGTATCCGCTCCCTCGACCTCGATATCGAGTTCCGGGTGGTGAACCATCCACTAGGGAATCAGGATGCCCTAATCGGCGGCGGTGTTCATATGACATGCACCGCCGGTTTCGTGATAGAGAACTCAGACGGTGACCGCAACATCACCACCGCCGGGCACTGTGGCGACAGCCAGACCATCAACGACATCGACTTCGACGGCCCTATCAAGCTAAAGTTAGAACGTCAACATGAAGGACGATGGGGCGACGTTCAGCGGCATTCGGTAATACCGTCCGGGCACAGTCTGGTCAACACCATTCGGTACGACAGCGGGGATGGTGACTTCCGGTTCATAACCGCCACCGGAAACGCAACACCGGGCCAATTGCTGAGAAAGTACGGCAAGAAAACAGGCCTGACCAGTGATCGGGTCTACAAGATCAATCGATGCATTGATCTTGGAACCTTTTGTGGAATGGTGATCATGCGAAACGACAAATCCGAGGGCGGCGACTCCGGAGGTCCCTGGTTCTACGGGAGTACGGCATACGGAATCCATAAAGGAGATTGGTATTTCGTGCCGACGTACCGGGATGTTTTCACACCGGTCGATCAGATTGATGAAGCCTTCTTGGGAGACTGGGAAGTAGCCACCTCATGAACTATCGAGCACCGGCGCTCAAACGTAGGTTGTGGGCTAGGTTTATCGACTGGGCATGGTTTGTCATTGCAGTCTTGTCCATGGTGACGGCCAAAGCGGTTCTTCAATGCTGCAACAAGGATACATCGGATCCCCCAATCCTGTGGGGCCAAGTCCTTTCGTTTCAGAACACTTCAAGCTTTGAGATAGTACTCTTCTTCATGTGGGCAGCCACCGGGTTGATCGCCTCCTTGTGCTACGAGGTTCCCCTAGTAGCGTTGCGAGGTCAGACGGTGGGCAAGATGATGGCCGGTGTCCGGGTTGTCCGTATCGCTGATGGCAGGGTGCCGGGATGGTGGAGATCATCTCTGCGATGGGCTGCACTCTACGGTCCGATGCTGGTTCCCGTCGCCGGATGGCTCCTAACCCTCGCTGTCTTGGTCACCGCCAGACGCGACCCTGACGGGCGAGGGCTCCATGACCGGATCGCCGGGACAATCGTCCTCGGCACATGAACGGTACCGGAGACAGCTACTCATGAACCGTGCCGGCCCGGCAAGGCATGGATGGCGATGTCTGGCAAGGCTTTACGACTGGGTATTTTTTGCCATCGCCATCGTGCTCCTACAGGTTGGGATCGAGTTTTTGGGGCTATCCATTGGATTGACGCTTCACGAATTGACATCTATCGACTCAGGAGAACACCTGGGATTCTTCAGGGAGTATTTCGGGTTCATGGGCCCGCGCGTGCCGAACCACCCGCTGCTGGAATCTGAAGAACCGTTCACGCAGTTCTGGGCCAAAACGATGTTTGTAGTTCCGATGGTTCTGGTGTTCCTATACGAGATACCGCTGGTGGCGTTATCCGGCCGGACGGTCGGCAAGATGATGGCCCGCCTCAAAGTGGTGAACGTCGAAAACGGACAGTTACCCGGATGGAAGCGATCAACCCTTCGCTGGCTAGTGCTGTACGGCCCGATGCTCATCCCGATCATCGGATGGATACTCGTGCTGCTGATCTACTTCGTCTCTACTACCCTCGACAAAAACCGCCGACCACTCCACGACCGGATCGCAGGCACCACCGTAATCCGCCAGGATCGTGGCCCGGAGGAGCCTTCGGGATGATCGAGGACATAAAGGTGCCACAGGGGCCGGCGCCGAGATGTCGACAGCTGTATGGTCGGTAGCGCTACCGTCCGAGCAATGCCCTACTCATGGAGGCTCGTACTGCTCCTGGCGTCGATAATCCTGCTTGGTTCCTGCATGACGAGCGTCGAAGTGTACTCCGCCGAGGTTTCCCGTGACGACCTGAGACTGAAGCTCACATTACAGACATGCAACCCGTCTTCGGTGTCGGCCGCCGTGAAGGACGTCGGGTGGCGTGTCGAGGTAGCCGTAGCAGCCTCCCCAGTCGGGCTATTGGGCGGCGATGATTGTCAGCACCAGATTATCGTCGCCCTGCCCGAGCCGCTCGCCGGCCGTGATGTCTTCGACATATCGACTCGCCGGGCAGTACCAGTATCGCAGTCTTCCTGGTGGCCGTACGACCGGGAGCGGTTCACAATGGCCGACTACGAGACGGCCCTGGCCGCGATGGTCGCCTGTCTCGAAGCTCTCGATCCGCAAATACAGGCGGAAATCGTCGACGATCTCGACTGGCCTACCTACGAGTGGCACAAGGAACCAGATGAACGGGGCAACAAACTGACGCCCGCCGTCGCGGAGTGCGATCGCGAGCACTTGGAACCCCTCAGCGGCTAGGAGCATGCAACAACGAGGACGGGTTGGCCCTCAGCCCGATTCTCATCCCGATCATCGGATGGATACTCGTGCTGCTCATCTACTTCGTCTCTACCACACTCGACAAAAACCGCCGACCACTCCACGACCGGATCGCCGGCACCACCGTGATCCGCCAGGACCGCGAGGCTGGACGGGCGTCAGGCTAGGGCGACCACCTCAATTCACGCGCGCCGACACCAGGTAACATCCACGAGAAGTCGGATCGCGGCAGCGTCGACGGAGGGTTGGTTTCGGCATGGCAGAGGATCACACGGCGGGAAGCCTTGCTGCAATAGCGGCCCGCGCCCACTCTCGCTACACAACCGTAGAGGCGGCTGCGACGGCCGCTCTGCGCGACGCGATCCTGACGGGAGTGTTCCAGCCCGGCGAGCGGCTGCGCCAGCAGCGCCTAGCCGAGGATCTGATGATGTCACGGATTCCGGTCGTCGGCGCCTTGCGGGCGCTCGAGCAGGAGGGGTTGGTGACGCTCATTCCTCATCGCGGAGCGACCGTGCGCATCCTCGAACCCGCCGAGATCGAGGAGACCTACCAGCTTCGTATCCTCTTGGAGACCTTCGCATTGCGTAAAGTGTTCGGGCGTATCACCACCCCGGAAACCGGAGAACTCGTCGACCTCGCTTGCGAAATCGACGGATCCGGAGACGGCGATCGCGCCGCTGAACTCACAGAACAGTTCTACCAGCGCATATATACCATCGCCGACTGTCCCCTTACCGCTGACATGGTGTCACAACTCCGGGCGAACGTAGGTCGTTACTGGCTGGGTCTCAGAGTGGTGCCCCACCATCATTCAGCGCATAGCGTGATCGCGGAAGCCATCCGTTCAGGCGACTCCGAAAAGGCGGAACACTGGATCGCAGATCACCTCACCCGGGTTTCGACCGAACTGCAACGGCGTATCCAGACGCGAGGCGATTTGCCTCTGTACTGAGACCGGGCGTTTGCAGACTATTTAGCCCCGATTATTCATGGATGGGGGTTTGGAGGATGAGTGGGGTAGACCATATCCGTACCCTGACCAGGCAATACAGCTGTCGGTGTTTCCCGTCCCGGTCCGGTGTAGAGACACACCTGTCCGGTGAACGGTGAGTTTCACCCAATACTTGGGTTGAACTGGCGTTACGTGCCACGGTGTGGTGGGAAACCTGAATAATCAGGGTTAGCCAACCCGGAGAAAGAGTCACGCCAGGTAAGCGTCGACGATCTCCTGCGAGTTCCGTTCCACAGCGTCACCTCCGTGCTGTTCCATGGGTGTACAACTCGTCGGGGTTGTCGCTCTCACCGTGGCTATACCAACATCTGGGTCAGAAAGCTCGCACGGCACCTGAGCAATGAACACAACTACATTACCGTCGTCGGACACCCACCCGTCACCCTGAGATCAGGGTTATATTGCTAAATAGTTCCGTTATCGGTAGGGTATAGTCATGAATCTATTGGGAGTTGGAGACGCGGCTGCTGTACTGGGAGTAAGCAGCCGCCGGGTTCGCCAGATGCTCGTCCACGGCACCCTGCCGGGTCAGCGGGTAGGGCGGACATGGGTTGTTAACCGTGCCGATCTCGAGCCGCTAAGGCATCGGCGGCCACCCGTGGGTAGGCCGTGGCAACCGGCTTCGGCGTGGGCGCTTCTGGCTATGGCATCGGGTCAGGCCGCTGCCCTTTCCGCTTCGCAGCGTTCCCGGGCCCGTCGGCGTCTCGAGAGCGGTCTGGAACACTTCCTAGGACGGTTGGCAGTGCGGGCCGAGCCCCGTCGTTACTATGCACATCCTTCGGTTGTCGGCGTGGTCGGGAACGAAGCGGGTGTGGTTCGGTCGGGTGTGAGCGCAGCGGACCATTACCAAATGGATGTGGTCGCAGTGGACGAGTTCGAAGGTTACGTTCGCTCGTTGATACTGCCTGCTCTTGTCAACCGGCTTGCCTTGGACGAACGCTCGGAGCGGCCCAATGTTGTGTTGCGGGTGGTCGATGACGGGCTCTGGCCTTTCAGTCCGGATGAGAAGGTCGCGCCGGCACCGGTAGTGGCTGTCGACCTGCTCGAAGCTGGTGACGGTCGGTCCCGACGGGCCGCCGCCCAACTCCTTCAGTCTCTGTGAGCCAATGGCCGGTTCTCGACCAGACACCGGTAAGCCTGCCGGCCCTGGGTGGCTACGAACACACCCTTTGGGAAACCCTGTTGGAAGTCTCCGACCTACGGCCTATGGAGTGGACACTGATCGGTGGGCAGATGGTTCTGGTCCACGCCACCGAAGCCGGTATCCACCCTCCACGATTATCTTCCGACCTCGACTTGTTGGTCAACGCCCGCGTGGTCACCGGCGGGGTCAGAAAATTCGTCCGAGCTATCGAGAGTCGGGGCTTCGTCCTGGCCGGAGTGTCGCCGCAAGGAGTGGCCCACCGTTACCACCGCGATAAGATCAGCATTGATGTGTTGGCACCCGAGGGTCTCGGACCAAGGACGGACATAACCACTACCCCACCAGGTCACACTGTGCAGGTCCCTGGAGGAACCCAGGCACTCAACCGAACCGAACTGTTACCAATCGTCGCTGGGCCGACCCAGGGTCTGCTACCAAGGCCGTCGCTGCTCGGCGCCCTTATAATCAAAGCCGCTGCCGTCACCGTCGACGACATTCCTGAGGACCAACGTAGCGACCTAGCCCTCCTCCTGAGCCTCATCCAACAACCCACCGCTTTGCGGAACCAACTCACGTCAAAGGATAGGAAGCGGCTCCGCGCCCGCTCTGAGATGCTTGACCCCCGACAGCGGGCCTAGTCGCAACTGCCCGGTTCTTTGGCTGACAACGGACGGGCCGCTCTCCGCCTACTCCTCGGCTGACTGAGGGCCGCTGAGGCCACCGGGCGTTTGCAGACTATTTAGCCAACCCGGAGAAAGAGTCACGCCAGGTACGCGTCGACGATCTCCTGCGAGTTCCGCAGCGTCGCCGACGGACCCTCGATTGCGATCGAACCCCTGTGGAGCAAGTAGGTGTGATCGGAGATAGCCAGTGCTAGCTCCGCGTTCTGTTCGATGAAGAGGATTGAAAGTCCCTCGGAGTGCAGCCGGGTGATCGAGGCATAAACCTCGTCCACGATGGCCGGAGCGAGCCCGATGGTCGGGCTGTCGATGAGCAGCAGCTCCGGGTCTGTGATCAAGACCCGACCGATAGCGACCATCTGCTGTTCGCCGCCGCTGAGAGTCCCCGCATATTGCCCGCGCCGTTCCTTGAGACGCGGGAACAACTCGAAGACTCGGGCGAGCATCTCTGCGACGTTGGAACGTCTCGCTGCTGAACCCAGTACCAGGTTCTCTTCGACGGTGAGCGGAGCAACCACGGAGGTCGGTCGTTCCATCAGGAACGCCAGACCATGGTGGGCGAGTCGGTAAGTCGGCCAGCCGGTGATATCACGATCACCGAACTTTACGGTCCCGCTGTCCGGGCTATGCATGCCGGCGATCGTCTTCAACGTCGTGGATTTGCCCGACCCGTTCGAGCCGATGAGGGATACCATCGCCCCTCGGTCAACTCGTAGGTCAACGTTGTTAACCGCCCTTATATTGCCGTAGCTTGACGAGAGATTCGATACGCACAGCATCAGCTTTCCTTCCGAAGTAAGCCTCGATCACCGTGGGATCGGACAGGCAATCGGCCGGCGTACCCTGCGCCAGCAACTTGCCGAAGTCCATCACGATTGCTCGTTCGCAGTAGTTGAGCACGAGTTCAAGGTTGTGCTCGATGACGACCACTGTTAGTCCTCGGTCCGTCAGGCTGAGCATCAGCTCGCCGATTGCTTGCGAGCCGAGCTTGTGCATGCCCGCCGTCGGCTCATCCAGCAGCAGGACGGACGGCTCCATCGCCAGGGCTCGAGCGATTTCGACCCTGCGTTGGTTGGCGTAGGACAAGGTGGCGGCATACTGCTCGGGTTGACCGATCACGCCGACCATATCCATCAGTGCTCTGGCTCGCTCGGCCAGGTCCGCTTGTTCGCGCCGGTCGCGAAGCGTCATGAAGACGGGATCCCAGAAGTTGGTTACACGTTCGCGATCGAAGCCGACCATGATGTTTTCCAGGACCGTCAGATCCTCGAACAGTTGCACGGTCTGGTAGGTACGCGCCACACCCTCGCGGGCGATGTCGGCTTGTTTCCATCCCGTCATGTCTTGTCCGAGAATTTGAATCTTTCCGCGGTCCGGCTCGTCTTCCCCGCCCATGACCGAGAGCAAGGTCGATTTCCCGGCCCCGTTCGGTCCTACAATCCCGAAAACGGACCCTGCGGGAACGGTGAAGGTGAGATCGCTGATCGCCACCAAGCCGCCGTATGTCTTGCGTACGCCCTCGACGCTCAGAGCGGTAGGCCGATCCTGCGTCGGATCGACCTCTCGCGCCGTGCGACCTGTCAGGTTGAGACTCCACAGGTCGGACTCTCCTTCTTGCTCTCCGTCCTCCGACTCCTCGCCATGGCTGGAGTGGATGTTGGTCGCCTGATTCTTGAGCTCCCTCCGTACCTTGCGCGTGGGATCGACCAGCCCGCGCGGGAGGTAGATCATGATCAGGATCAAGAGCACACCGTTCACGATGGTCTCGCCCTGGGTGAGGAACCGACGGAGCAGTTCGGGCAGGATGGAGAAGACGAATGCTCCGACAACCCCCCCGAACCAGTGGCGGTTCCCTCCCAACACCACCGCGGCGAGCATCACAAAGGCGATGTTCACATAGAAGGTGTCGGGCGACAGGAACTGCACAAGACTTGCGTAGATAACCCCAGCCAATCCTGCGATCGCGCCGCTCAACATCCACAAGGATCGGCGTGTACCGTGAACATCGATCGCTAGCGATGCGGCGACGTCAGGGTGGCTGCGAACGGCCTCGGCGGCAAGTCCGAGTCGCGACCTGCTGTGACGAGCCATCACCCACATCACAGCTCCCAGAGAGGTGAATAGATGCCATGGTTCGACCAGCCGAGTGATAGGGGCGCCGTCTACGCCGCCCGTGACGGCGTCGAGGTTCAGCACGACGACCCGCGCCATCAACACGAGAGCGATCGTCGCCAACGCCACCCAATGGCTCTCGAGCCTCACCAAGGGGATACTGACCAGAAGGCCGGACAGAAGGCCAACCACAACTCCCACAACGAGTACGAATTCGATAGGGAGGTTGTGGTCCTCCACGAGAACGAGGCTCACGAATCCCGTGACCGCCGCCAGCGGCGTGCCGGCAAGACTGAGGATACCGCCCCGGAGGGCTGCGTAGGTGGCGATAGCGAAGAGCGCGAAGGCGACGGAGAACTCGACCGTGGACGCGTAGTGACCCAGGAACGCCATCTACGCCCTGAGGCCTACGATGCGGTCGCCCATCAGGCCCTTTGGTCGAACCAGGAGAACGACGATGAGCAGTCCGAAGGTGATGAAGTCACGGAACGAGTTACTGATGTACTGGGCACCGAGAACCTCGGCCAGCCCGATGAGTATTCCACCTATGTATGCGCCTCTCAGATCCCCGAATCCACCGATGATCACCGCCGCGAATCCCTTGAGGAGGAGCCCTTCGCCTACTGTGAAGCTCACGTTGTTCGTAGATATCGAGCTCAGGATCCCGGCAATCGCGGCAGTCCCGGCTGCTATGAAGGATATGACGATCACGACACGGCGCGGATTCACACCGGAGATCTTGGCGGAGTCGGGATCCCACCCAACCGCTCGCATTTGCGCCCCGGCGTTCGTCCTCATGATGAACAAGTAGAGGATCAGGAGTAGTACCAGGGCAACGACGAAGGTGATGATCTGGTGATACGGGATCACGAGGTTAGCGACCCTGACGAAGCCGCGAGGAAGTGCTTCTCGGGGGAAGGTCTTGATCCGGGCACCGGTAGCAATGATGGCGAGTTGACCGAGGATGATCCAGAAGCCGATGCTGGTGATGATCGGGCCGAGCAAGCCGCCTCCACGCCGTCGAATCGGCTCGAATCCCAGTTGATCCACGATCACGCCGAGCAAGCCGCCGCCTGCCATCCCGATTGCGATCGACGGCACGAGCCCTACCCCCAGGTTGTCGAAAGCGGCGAGCGCGAGGATTGCCCCCCACGTCGCGTAGGTCCCGTGAGCGACATTGAGTATTCCCATGGTGGCGAAGACCAAGCCGAAGCCCATCGAGAAGATGGCGTAGGAGGAACCGACGGCCAGACCATTGATCGTCTGTTGCAGGAACAGCGTCATCTCGTGGAAAACACTCCTGACTGGAGTCGGATCCGGCACCGCCCGATCGGGTGGCGGTACCGGATCCTAAGACCTAGCGGCATGTGTTGCCGGAAGCTCCTACTGGTTGATGTTCGGGATCAATCCCCCTGCCGAGCCGTCCCAGATGACGAGCTCGCCATCAGGACTCCACTGCACGAACGTCCACGCGTCAATGGTGGCTTCACCGCGGCCGTCCCATGTGAGCGTGCCGAAGACAGTCTCCATGGCTTGGATCTGCCGGACACCTTCCAGCACGGCCTCTCGACTACCTTCGCCCCCGTTCTTGAGCGCTTCCGCCATGAACCAGGCGACCTGCCAACCTTGCGCGGCGAAGATGTCCGGCACGGTGTCGTACTCGGTCTCGTACTTGGTTGCAAAGTCCTGCACCATCGAATCGTCCTTCCCGGCGAAGAAGGCGATTGGCAGCACGGTACCCAAAAGAGTATCCCCGGCCTGATTCCAGGTCTCCGCCGTCGCTATCGCGAGGTTCCCGATGATCGGACCGGCGTAACCACGATCACGGAGTTCCTGCACCATAAGGACCTCGGTATTGCCCAACTGCGCCAGGAATACGACGTCGGGACCCATTGCGATCACTTCAGTCGCGGCGCCGCTCATGTCCGTGTCATCAGCGAACGTGTCGACCACGCCTAGGACTTCGATTCCGGAACTATCGAGAACTCCGAGGGTGGCATCCCTGTCGCTCACGAGTCCGTCATTGTCTGCGGTCACGACGACGGCGGCGTTCTGAGGAGCGAACGCGGCCACCGCGGCTTCTGCGATCGCGGCCGTGCTCGGCTGAGACAGCGGGAACGACCTGAACGCATTGTCCGGATCCGTGATCGTCGGAGCAATCGCAGCGTGATCCACCCAGGCGAGCCCGGCTTCCACGATGTTGGGCTGGATCGCTCCGGCAACGCTCGACAGGGCACAGCAAACCAGTGCGAGGACGTCGTCGTTGGCGATGTACGCGTCGTTGATGGCGATGGCGGCCGCCTGATCTCCCCCCGCGTCCTCGACGAGGAACTCGATGGTCACGCCTTCGCCTAGGAACCCACTCTCGTTGATCTCTCGTTCGGCGAGTTGGAGGCCTTGGAGGTGGGGAACACCCGCGAAGGCGACCGCGCCCGAGATAACAGCCGTGAAACCGAACTGGTAGTTCCCCGGAGCAAGGCCGGCTACAGGTTCTTCCATGGCCTCGGTGGTGGTCGTAGCTTGCGCCGCCGTGGTCGTAACCTCCGCCGCCGTCGTAGTGGTCTGGGCCGCCGTGGTCGTAACCTCCGCCGCCGTCGTAGTGGTCTGGGCCGCCGTGGTCGTCGGCGCTTCGGTCGTTGCGATCGTCTCTTCGCTGTCGCCGTCACCGCATGCAGCCGCGACCAGCGCCAAGGCGAGAACGAGTACCAGGAATCGGATTCTGCTCATACGTGCCTTTCCTCGGTAGTCATATGGTTTGGGTGGGCTGACAGTATAATCCGTCCGCCGGATCCCAAGTCAGCCGCCCGGATAACGATAACAGACCTACTTGGAAGCGGGATATCCACGTAGTGGCAACATCGGCTGGGAGGGGAATAAATGGCACACCGACTCGGTACGATTGGTGGCGGTGTCTTCGGCGAGATGCATATTCGGGCGCTGACTCAGCGAGCCAGGCTCGGAGACATCAAGTTTGTGGGTCTCGCGGATATCAACGGTGAGTTACGCCGCGCTCGAGCGGCTGAATACGACATCGACGTATTCGCCGACTTCAATGAAATGCTCGACGTGACATCGCCCGACGCCGTAACCGTCGCCACTCCCGATCACCTCCATCGAGGCATCGTCGTGGCATGTCTTGAGCGAGGCATTCATGTGCTGGTGGAGAAGCCGATGGACACGGAGGTCGATGGGTGCAGGGACATGGTCGCCGCCGCCGATAGATCCGGTGTGCTGCTCCAGGTGGATTTCATGAAACGCCATGACCTGTATCACGCCGAACTCAAGCGAATCGTGGAGTCCGGGGGCATCGGTGACATCCAGTACGGATATGCCTGGATGGAGGACCGCATCGAAGTCCCCAGAGACTGGCTCCCGTCGTGGGCATCCAACTCGTCACCGGCGTGGTTCGTCGGCGTTCACTACTTCGACCTCATTCGCTGGCTGGTCGGCCAAGACGCGATAGCCGTCTCCGCCACCGGAATCGCTCAGCGGCTGAAGTCGATCGGGATCGACACCTACGACTCGATCCAAGCGAAGATCATGTTTCCCGCCGGCGTGAGCTTCACGGTTGATTCCGCTTGGCATATACCCGCCGGCAACGAGGCGATCGTCAACCAGGGGATCAAGGTGGTCGGATCCGACGGATGGATGACCGTCGACAGTCAGGATCGTGGAACTCGCGGTCTTGCCAGCGCCATTCCCGGTGCGCCTGCCTCAATGCTGACTCCCAACCTGGGCTTCTTCAAGGAGAGCACCGAGGCCGGAGTCTCGCGATATTCCGGGTATGCCATCGACTCGATCGAGAGCTTCGTCACCAACGTGGCGATGCTCGACCGCGGAGTCGCCGACTTGGAATCATTGAAGGGCGCCTACCCATCGGGAAGGGACGGTCTTGAGGTCACCAAGATCGCCGTAGCAGTGCACCGGAGCGTGGCGGAAGGCGGTGATCTTGTCTTTCTCGACTCGCTATGAGCCGCTACCGGTCGGGGCGCCCGGCGCATAATCCGCTACCAACTCTCGTAGGCGCCTTTTCAACACCTTGCCCTGCGGATCCCTTGGAAGCGCCGGCAGGTAGTGAATGCGCTTCGGCAGCTTGAACGCCGCGAGTTCCCGTCGAGCCGCAGCTATCAACTCCGCCTGATCCGTGGATTTGCCTTCCTCCGGCACGATGAAGGCGGTGACAGCTTCCGACCACACAGGGTCGGGAGCGCCGACCACCGCCGCTTCCCGGACGCCCGGAATCCTCGAGAGCACGCCTTCGACCTCCAGCGAGGAGACATTCAATCCGCCGGACTTGACAACATCCTTCTTGCGGTCATGGAAAAAGAGGTTCATGTTCTGGTCAATCCGGACGATGTCGCCGGTTCGCAACCAACCGCCTCTCGTGACCGCAGCAGTCAGATCAGGTCGGCCGTGGTAGCCCTCCATCACGGCCGGGGATCGACAGATCAGCTCGCCGACCTCGGTCGGTCGATCGGCTTCGTCAACCACACGGACCTCTACTTGTGGCACCGCGCGACCGATCCAGCGCTGATCGCGCCCGGGAATCTCGGCTTGGCTGCCGTAGTAGCCGATCGCGCCGAGTTGGCTCAACTCTGTTTGCCCCCAGTACGTTGCCCAATTCAGTCTCGATACACGGGATGACATCGCGTCGGTAACGTGAAGCGGGATGGCGCCGCCGTAGGTATGGGCTTGGCGGAGGGATGAAATGTCCGCTCGCGCGAAGTCTTTGTGTTCGGTCAACCGAACATAGAAGGTCGGCGTCTGCGACATGTTGGTGATCCGCTCCGACTCGATCAGTGCAAGGGAGTGCGCCGATTTCGCGTTCCCGGCGAGCACGATCGTGGCGCCCACCGAGATCAGGTTGGTGACGGTGCCAACCCCGGCCATCGTGTGCATCGGGGCCAGAAGCAAGAACCGATCGTCGTGCTCGACATACCGTTCTCCGGTCCACGCGGGAGATGTTGCGATCAGAAAGTTGCGATGGGGTATGCGAACGCCCTTAGGCTCGCTCTCCGTTCCCGATGTGTAGATGATCATTGCGAGATCGTGCTCGCTGACCTGCCAGTCGTCCGCGAGCGGCGCCTCTTCCTGAAGCATGACCGCCAGTTCGCTCCCCGGAATCACGCTGTCGCTCGCCGTCCTTGTGGGGATAATCGACTCGACAGAGCCGGCGAGCGACAGCGTCAATCGTTCTTCGGCGACGATCAAGCGAGGTCCGGCGCTTTCGATCTGTCGCGTTATCTCGAACGCGGTCAGATTCGGATTGACAGTTGTGAAGACAGCGCCGATCTTGAGAGCGGCGTAGTAGGTCACGATGTGGTCGAGTCCGTTGCCGGCCATCATCGCCACGACGTCTCCATTCCCGATGCCCTGCCGCCGGAGGGCGCGGCCCATCCGGTTGGCAAGACCGTCCAGCCGGCCATAGGTGAGGTCGAGGCGCCCCCGATCACCGGTATGGACGACGACGGCCGGCGAGTCGCGGTCGCGAAGAGCCCTGCGTTCCAAGACGTCGCCGAGCGTCGCACGTCTCAGGCGACTGGTGTAGTACTCGGAAGGCGGCCCGCTCGCCATCCGGACTGTCACCCCACCCTGCCGGCGAGCCGGTTCGCTGCATCGACGATCTCGTTCAGCGAGCTTCCGGGGGGATGAACGGAGACACCGCGGGAGACAAGCTCATCGATCGCTTGCGGTGGAATGGTTCCCCCCACCAAAACCGGGATGTCCGCGAGTCCCGCTTCGTCCAGCGTGTCCAGAATGCGGTGCACGACCTCGATCCTTCCCCCTACGTTCAGACCGATGATCTGCACGTCTTCGTCACCGGCCATCTGAGCGATGTCTCCGGCTCGGAGCATTCCCCCTAGCACCACATCGAAACCGGCGTCCCTTAACGCTCGGGCGACGACCATGACTCCTCGCCAATGCCCGTCGAGGCTGGTCTTTGCGATCAGAATCCTGGCGTGCCTCATACCGCTCAGAACCGCATCGGAACTTCCCAGACACCGAAAGTGCTCCGGAATACGTCCCCTATCTCTCCGATAGTTGCGTCGGCTTGCACTGCCTTCATAACCCGGGGGATGACGTTCTCGGTTGTGCGGCAGGCCGCTTCGAGATCCCGGAGCCTTCGGGTCGCTTCCCGTCCGTGTCGCTCTCGTCGCAATGAGGCAAGGCGTTGCATGGCCCTCTCCCAGGTCTCCTCCCCCGAGCGACCCTCGAATCCGGCTATCGGCATCAGTTCTTCATGTGCGCGATGTATGTTGGTACCGACGATTCGATTGCCGCCGTTTTCGATTGCCGCCATTTCCTCGACCTGGCCGCGGGCAGCCTGGTCGAGGAGCCATCCACTATCGATCACGGAAAGAAACCCACCCTCCTTTTCGATCTCGCTCACGAACGCGAGCGCCCGCTTTTCGAGCTCCTGGCTGAGGTGCTCGACGTAGAAGGACCCTCCGAGCGGATCGGCTACCGCGGTGATGTTCGTCTCCTCCTGAAGGATCTGCTGGATCCGGATCGACATCAAGTGCGCATGATCGGAGGGGATGGACATGGCCTCGTCATAGCCCGAGACTCCCAGCGATTGCGTGCCTCCCAGCGCGGCCGCCAAGGCCATCACCGTCCCCCTGACGATGTTGTTGAGTGGTTCCTGGTAGGCCATGTTGCTGCCGGCCGTGACGACGTGAATGCGGAGGCGAAGAGCCCGTTCGTCCGTCACCCCGTATCGGTTGGCCAGCAGGTCGTGCCACATCTTCCGCGCCGTTCTCAGCTTCGCGGCATCCTCGAAGAGATCCATGGAGGTGCGGAAGTTCACGCCGCCGATCATCCGAGCAAAGTTGTTGTAGTCGCCGTTTACTCGGTCAGACACCGCCTCGAGGTATTCGATTGCATTGGCGAAGACGGCCCCCAACTCTTGCCAGGCGTTGAGTCCCGAGTCCGCTCCGTTGTATCCGGCAATCGAGACCGGCACCCAGTGAGGCATTCGTTCCATACACCAATCGATGATGTCCAGGTTGAGCCGCATCGCAGCACGCGGAGGGATCTGTTCTTTGGGTGGGCATCCGATGTAGGTGAGGAAGAAGTCACTCTGGCCGGTGCCACGTAACGTCTCGAGCGGGATTCCACGACGGGCGGCTGTGGACCAGTAGCAAGCCAGCGTGTACGGGGCGCTCTGCGGGACCCCTCCGCCCGGCTTGACGTAGATGGATTCGAGCGGGATTCCGTCCATGATGGTCTCGTAGTCCCTGAGCCCGACCGTGACCGTGCCCGTCAAGCCGACATCTTCTCGACGCTCGACGATGTCCGGATGGTCGACGTCGTAAAGGTGGTCGTCCGTCATCCGATCATGCTTGACGATGACGCCTGTCTCGCCGGCGTCCAGCAGGAACCGGATTCGCCTGTTCATGTCCGAGGGGTCGCCGAATCCACTCAGCTGGAAGATCCGCCAGTCCTTGGCGCGATACATTTCGGGATATGCGCCACGCAGAAAAGGCGCCGAGCCAGGCAGGGAGCCGGCCGCGAGGCGCTGCCCATCAGCAACATGATGCGAGCGGTAGACCGGTTCGAGCTCGACCCCGGACGCCGATACCCACGTCCCATCTCGCTCGTTCTCGTGTCGACTCTTCACAATCCTTGCTCACTGTCGATCAAAGCGCTCAGCCCGCCGGCGGCGTCAACCCGGCGTGGGGTCCGTCAGCCACTCGTGCGGAGATGCCACGAACCGCTCGACCATCCTCGTCAAGACGCCCGCGGCCCGATGCATCGACGCGAGGGCGCCAACCGATCCGGCGGCGTCATGCAGCTCGCGCGAGTGCCATGTTACCGGTGACCAACCGACCTCGGTCACGCACACCGTCGGAACCGCCTGGCTGACGTCACCGAGGTCACTGGAGCCTGAGATGTCGTAGGTGGCGCCGTGGGGGATTCCCAGAACATCCCAGGCGAGCCGAGCGAGCCCCTCATGCATCAGATAGGGACGCGCCTTGCTCAGGAGATTCACGCTGACCGCGGTCGCGGTGGCGTGGGCCGATCCCTCTGCAATGCGATGCACGCTCTTGATGAGACCCTGGAGGAGATCGTCTTCCGGAGCTCGAACGTTCACCATGAGGCTCGCCATATCCGGCAGAACGTTGTGGCTTCCGGACACAGACTCCACCTTTGCGTGGATCCGGCAACCGTCACGTTGATACTGGCGTTCCATCGCGAGCGCATGCGTCGCGAGAGTCGCTGCGTCGAGAGCGCTCCGGCCGTCCCACGGTCGGCTGGCCGCGTGCGACGCTTGGCCCCGAAAGGCTAAATCGAACAAAGCGGCGCCGTTCAACGTCCCGAACACCGCGACAACGTCGGATGGGTGATAGGTGAATGCCGCGTCGACACCGTCGAAGGCGCCTGCTTCGAGCATGGGCGCCTTGCCGGCGAAGAGTTCCTCGGCCGGAGTGCCGATCACTCTGAGAGTGCCCGCCAGATCCGAACGGTCAGCCAGTTCCAGCGATGCTTCCATTACCCCGCCGCAGATCAGATTGTGTCCACAACCGTGTCCGACTTCGGGGAGAGCGTCGTATTCGACCACGAGCCCGACCGTCGGGCCGTCCCCGCCGAGCGTCTTTTCAGCGACGAAGGAAGTGTCAAGCGAGGCTACGCCGCGCTGCACGCCGAATCCCCACTCCCTCAGCAGGCGTACGCAGCGCCCCGAAGCATCGACCTCGGCGAGACCCGTCTCGGGGTTGGCATGGAGGTGGCGGGCAAGTTGCTCGCCGCGTTCGGATGCCGTCGAGCGTTTCTCCATCTCACCCATGCTACCGGCGGACGTGGACGGTCTCGCTATGTCGCAGGCGTTGTCGCATGACGAGAGTCCCTCCGAACATGTATCACGTCATCACCCATCCGCCGTTCATATCGATGGTGGCGCCCGTGATGAATCCGGCGTCGTCTCCGATGAGATACACGACGAGCGACGCGAACTCCTCGGGTGTCGAGAACCGACCAACCGGCAACTGATCGATAATTCTCCGGCGCCCCGCTTCGTCGAGAAATGCGTTGAGCTCGGTGTCGATCGCTGCGGGCGCCACGGCATTGCAGGTGACGCCCCTGTTCGAGTACGCCGTCGCGAACGACTTCGTGAGAGCGATGACGCCGGCCTTCGAGGCAGCGTAGGGCGCGGAGGACAATCCCCCGGTGCGGGCGACGACGCTCGAGAAGTTGATGATGCGCCCCCATCCCTCGCCGGCCATGGAGGGTGCGCACCCTTGACACAGAAGGAACACAGAACGAAGGTTCACGCTCACCGCTCTATCGAAGTCTTCGACAGTTGTGGCCTCGATTGTGCGGGGCTCGAGCAGGCCGTGCGCGGTCACGAGGATGTCGATCCTCCCGGCCTCGGAGATCACCTTATCGCATTCCGATGGCTCGCTCAGATCGGCGCTGATCGTGGCTGTAGCTCCGTTAGAACGCTGTTCGCGGATGTCGACACCCACAACCTCGTAGCCCCGGTCGGCCAGCGCCAGGCAGGTTGCGTGTCCAACGCCCCGCGCGGCGCCGGTGACGAGTGCCCGTCGAATGTTTCTCGTCATGACAGATCGACCTTCCTCGTGCTTCGCGATGCTGGTAATGGGCTGGTTATAACAGGTGAGATGACGGTCCCCCGTTTTTTTGGAGTCAGCTCACTTGGATCAGCGGCGTGATGGTTGGGTTGTTGGCGTGGAGGATTCTCTCGTATTCGATCGGGGTTCGCATCTTGAGGGCGGACATCGTTGGAGAAGAAGAACGAAAGGTTGTGTGCGATTCGCCTTGATGAAGAGGGCATAGCGAGCGTAGACCTGACGGGATTGCTGAACCGGATCAGATGGGTGGCCGGTGTTTGCGGAGACCCCGCCGCATCACCCTCATCGTCGCGTCGGCAGGGGTCAATGCCACGGCGCTCAACGCCGACCATAGAATAGGGGCTTATATACTTGAGTTGACACTCAGGGCGTACTGTTCTGTAGCGTCTGCCCGCGTCGCACCCCGTGGGGGTGGTCGGTCTCCTTGGCAGAAATTGTGGTGCACGCTACACCGGGGGAAGTTTCCTCCCTCCCCGGCCGGCCACCGAGCCTTGCGAAGGCTCGGGCGCATTTGTTTCTGGCAGCGTTGACGTCGCGGCATAACACCATTCCACACCGCCCGCAGTCGTAGACACGTTTGTCGATGGGCATCGGCTGGCGATGCCCACACTGCGAGCAGTCGGTGCTGGTGCACGCGGCGTTGACCCCCACATATCGGACACCAGCTTTCGCGGCTTTGTGTTCCAATATGGCATCGAGAGTGGACCATCGCCGTTCGGACATTGTTTTTGAGGATCTGCGGGAGCGGAGCATCCCCGCCACGTTCAGAGCTTCTACGCCTATCCCGTCATGGTCGGTGACTAGGCGGTGGTCGGCGTTCCTGGCCCGTTCTATTTCCCTGCGCCATGCTTTGGCGACCGCCAGACGTTTCTTCGCCCGGGACCGTGATCCTTTCTTCGCGCGGTAGAGGGCACGCTGACGGCGTTTGATAGCAGCCAAGTCCGGTTCCCTCGCCTTCACATAGGAGCATCATGACCACCCACACCGACAACAGCAGCCCTACCCCACGTTTTCGCGAAGCCTCCATGATCTTGGAGCTACCGCCCTTATACTGAGCACTAGTCACACTTGACAGGCCTCACATTCTGGCGTATGTTTCAGGGTTCGACGGACGCGCCACCTTCGCGTCACATTAAAGGAGATACTGATGGGGCACATCGGGAGTCGACCAGCGAATAGTAGGGCCCGGGTACTCGCCCTGGCGGTAGTGATAGCGCTTACGGCATCCGCCTGCGGCGCAGATGACAGCGACGACACGAGTACAGCAGAATCGGCGACAACCCAAGTCGATTCAACGGAACCGACAGAAGGGTCCTCCGAGACCACAGAGACTCCATCGGTGCGTGATTCTCTTCTGGCAAGTCTTCCAGAAGCGGTTCACCCCCTGACCGAAGACATTCCCGACAACCTGCTGCAGCTTCTCGTTGACGTGCGCGATCAGGGACCCTCGGAGCTTGTCTGGGTCGATGCGGGTGGTGAGGTGCACGAAGGGTGGAGCGAAGCCTTTCTAGACGATTGGGAGGCAATAACCGGTTGGACTGTGATCGAGGCGGCCCCAGGGTTAGACCTCTCTACTGCAGCCGTGCAGGCTCAAGTAGACTCCGAAGCCACAGAGTGGGACGTGTTTGCCATCTTGGATTACGGAACGGCTGAGCGTCTTGCATTGGAGGGCTACTGGGAGCCCATTGATTACAGCCTTTTCGACGTTGCTGCGCTCCCTGACGTCGCCTTTTACTCGGATGCAGAAGGCAACCTCGTCAGGGGTGGCTCAGGAGAAGCAATCCCATCTCAGGGTTACTACGTGGGTGCCTCAGACTACGGAATCGTCCTGCACTACAACACCGACGTGTTTGCGGCAGGCTCCCAACCCGACTCAACACTTGACTTCTTTGACGTCGAGCAGTTCCCCGGCAAACGGTGCGCGTTCAACTTCGCACAGTTCGGTGGCAACCTCGAGTTCGCCGCCATGGCCAACGGTGCTACGTGGGACGAGGTCTACGACGTACTAGACACTGAGGAGGGGCGACAGGCAGCTTTTGACCGATTTGATCAAATCTACGACGAGATCGTATGGGCAAACAGCGGCGCTGATTCCATTCAGTTCCTGCTAGATGGCCAATGCGACCTTGGCATCACATTCAACGGTCGACCAGCACTTCGCATCAAACAGGAACCCGGACTGCCGGTGGCAATGACTTGGGGTGGAAGCATCATCAACGGTGGACCGTTTGCTATTCCCAAGGGCGCTCCCAGCTACGATGCCGCCCACTCCGTCTATGCGCTCTCCATGCTTCCCTCCCGGCAGTGTGCTGCGCTGAACGCGATCGGTTACGGCGTAGTAATGAACGCTGAACCATTCCCGTCTTGCCTTGACGATTTTGGATCCGAGTGGGCACCGCAATACGATGCGGCTGCCGGACTTGCCGATCCCTTCTTCTTCTCAGACCGACCCGAAGTCGAAGAGGCCTGGGCGGAGTGGCAAAGCGGCCACTAGGACACAGATAGCTTCATTGCACAGTTATTAACGCCTAGTGCCACGTTGAAGAAGGCAATGCGAGCGGCTCAGATGGTTGGGCAAAACGAGCCGCTCGCGATATCCGAAGTTGATTTTCCACGAGTTCCCTCCGATGGCGTGGTCGTCAAGCTTGAAGCTTGTGGCGTATGCAGGACGGACTGGCACATCTGGAAAGGACACTGGGATTGGCTGGGGGTAAACCCACAGTTGCCTTTGATACTCGGGCACGAGATGGCTGGGGTTGTTGTGGAGGTGGGGGGCCTAGTCCGGAGTCTTCATGTGGGCGATCGCGTTGTGGCGCCCTTCCACTACTCATGCGGCCTTTGCAGTCAGTGTCAGGCGGGATTCCAGAACCTCTGTGAGCATCCCCAGTTTCCCGGATCTTCGCTCCAAGGCGGATTCGCAGAGTATGTGCCTGTCCCACGTGCGGAAGTGAACCTTCTTATGTTGCCGGACAGTGTCGATTCTCTTGCTGCAAGTACCCTTGGCTGTCGATTCATGACGGCATTTCATGGAACGGTCGAGGTCGCACAGTTGCGGCCAGGAGAGCGGATCGCTGTCTATGGATGCGGTGGAATTGGTCTGTCAGCAGTGATGATCGCCTCTGCCTTGGGTGCCGAGGTCATTGCAGTCGACATTGATGATGTGAAGCTTGAGAAGGCCCATGAGGTTGGCGCCAGCTTCAGTGTCAATAGTTCGAGCGAAGACCCAGTGTCGGCAATCAAGGAGTTCACCAACGGTGGTGTTGAAGTGACGATCGACGCTCTCGGCATAGAGGAAACAGTCCAGAACTCAATCGGCAGCCTACGCGTGCGTGGGCGGCATGTTCAGATCGGACTTACTACGGCAAATGAGAGAGGTCTGGTCCCGATGCCCATAGATATCATCGTTGCCCGAGAGATCCGGATCTCGGGCTGTCATGGCATGCCGCGACCACGCTATCCAGATCTACTGAGGATGGTCGACAAGGGGCAGCTCCAACCGGCGTCCCTGATTGGCCAAGAAGTCAGTCTTGGGGATGTGAATTCCGTACTTGATGGGATGTCAAGTTTCGAAAACGTCGGGTTCTCAGTAATCACTACATGGTAAAGCTGGCTTGGCGGCAGGTTCACCCTTTTACGATCGGTCTGAGAGTGGGATGCAACCCGCTGAAGAGTGAAGTCTCGTTGAGTCGAGCGCCCAGAATGCTAAAGAATGGCTGAAGAGCCCGTCCTCAATTCGCGACCAAACAGCTTCCGAGAGAGAACGCTGGGCCTTGTCGAAGAGTTGATCAGGCAAGACACATCGAACCCACCCGGCAACGAAGATCGAGCCGCAAGACCTCTGAAACGGTTCCTGGCGAAGGAAGGGCTTGATGTTGAGGTGCTCGAGTCCAGCAGGAACCGCAGCAGCGTCGTTGCCCGAATGCGAGGCGCCTCTGCAAGTGCTGGGCCGCCGGGGCTTCTGTTGTCCCATCTCGACGTGTCACCTGTACAACGTTCGTTCTGGTCCACTCCTCCCTTTACCCCGACCGTTCACAGTGGTTATCTCTGGGGACGCGGTGCGATAGACCTGAAGACGCTGGTGGCAGCACATGCTGTTGGTTTGGCAAAGTTTGCGCGTGAGAACCCGTCGCCTCACATCGACGTCATGCTGTTGGCCGTGGCTGACGAGACGCGTGGTGGCAAGGCGGGCATCCGCTGGATTGAGGAGCACCGATCAGAACTCTTGGACGTCGCCTGGGTCTTGGGAGAAGGGAGTTTCAGCTATCCAACGCTGCTGGGCAGCAAGGGTCCCGTTTTCACATACTGTCCGCAAGAAAAGACGGCCCTTTGGCTTGAGTTGGAGGCTCAAGGTCCAGGTGGGCATTCCTCGGTTCCACGTGGGTCGACCGCTGTGACCAGACTCGTGGGTGCCCTAGCGGCTATCGGGTCCATTCAATCTCCACACCACGCGGGCCACATACAGGATGAGTTCATAGAGGTCATCACGCGTGCCTCAAAGTCCGACCGGAGCACAGTCGAGATGGCAATCGCAGAATCTCCTGCGTTTTCGGCCATGTTCCAAGACACAGTCAGCATTACGATTGTTGAAGCAGGAATGGAACCGAGTGTTGTGCCATCGTCGGCGAAAGCCACTCTCGATTGTCGACTATTGCCAGACACGGATCCGAGCCGGTTCGTTGCCGATCTGGAGAGCCTGATCGCCGAGTTTGGGGTCAGCGTGACTGAGACCTTCCGAGCCGTCAGCGGTGCTTCTGACCCAAGGGGCCTGGTACCCCAGGCGCTGGAACGAGCCCTTGCGACCACTGTCCCAGGTGCCGCGCTGGTTCCGGTGGTCTCTGCGGGCTATACCGACTTGCGTATGTTCCGAGCGCGGAACATACCCGCCTACGGGTGTCACACAGCGCCTATCACCCTCAAGGATCGGGCCACGATTGCGGGTCACGATGAGAGGGTGCCGATCCGCAGCCTTGGGGTCGCCGCCGAGATGATCTTCAACTTCCTCGGCGAGGTCAACGCGGATACGGCTAAAGGAACATGAGCGACTCCATACCTTCGACGGAGCCGCGTCCCCTTCAGCCTTCGACTGGAGCCAGGATCGAGATACGGGGTGTTCGTCACAGTTTTGGGGATGTGCTGGTCCTCGACGAGTTCGATCTAGCTGTCGAGCCGGGTGAGTTTGTTACTCTTCTGGGCCCTAGCGGATCGGGCAAGACGACTCTTCTCAGGATCGTCGGCGGACTGACGATTCCTGATGAGGGCAGCGTGATCGTCGGGGGCGTTGACATGACACTTCTACCGGCACGCGAGCGTGGAATGGGATTCGTGTTCCAGAACTACGCGCTGTTCCCACACATGACGGTCGACGACAACGTCGCGTTTCCCCTTCAGATCCGCGGGATCTCTGCTGACCAAATCGATCGCGACGTCCAGCGAACTCTAGAGTTGGTCAACCTCGAAGGGTTGGGTTCTCGTCTCCCCAGAGAACTGAGTGGCGGCCAGCAACAGCGAGTATCACTAGCAAGAGCGCTGGTTTTTAAACCCAAAGTTGTCTTGATGGACGAACCTCTCGGCTCTTTAGACAAACGATTGCGCCAATACCTACAGGACTCCATCCGACTTCTTCAAAAGGAGATTGGCTTCACGGCAGTGTACGTCACTCATGACCAGGAAGAAGCCTTCGCGATGTCAGACCGAATTGTGGTTATGCATGGAGGCGCCGTGCGCCAAGTAGGAGCCCCGGAGACCGTCTACCGGTCGCCGGCAGAGCATTTCGTTGCAGACTTCGTTGGAGACATCAACCAGATTGAGGGCATCTTGCGTCAATCCGGTGACGGACTTGTCATCGACATAGCCGAAGGCAACACCCTGGCGGTGCCGGCATATGTGAGCCGGTCGATGGGGGAAGGAGACCGCGTGCTTTGCGGAATCCGACCAGAGATGGTCCTGATCCGAGAAGAGCCGATGGGCAGCCCGCGCTTGCAGGCGACTGTGGAGTTGGTCTCGTTCCACGGAAACTCCTATCGGATCCTGTCTCGCCTCAGAGATGGTCACCGCTTCATGGTCGAATCCAGTTCATCACTGTTGACACCCGCCGAAGGATCAACTGTCTGGCTCCATTGGGACGAGGAACAGACGATTGTCCTCGTCCCGCCAGACGGGCAACCATGAAGAAACTCGGCTGGCAAAGACAGACTAGGCGTCGTCCATACCGAGACTACCTTGTTGGCCTAGCGCTATTGCTGCCGTGTATGGGTGTCGTTCTACTTTTCTTTGCGTATCCGCTCATAGGTGTGTTCGTGAGAAGCGTCTCTGACCCGGCTCCAGGCTTGAGTAACTACGTTGAGATCGCTTCGTCACGGGCCTTTCGCAACATCCTGAGGCTGACAGTTGAGGTCTCAGTCTTAACAACTGTGGGTTGTCTAATTCTCGGGTTTCCTGTGGCGTGGTACATCACGACCCTCGAGAAGAGAAGAGCACAACTCTTCCTGGTCCTGAGCACTGCTCCGCTATGGGTGGCGATTCTCGCTCGACTCTATGCGTGGACAGTTATTCTTGGGAGAAAAGGGCTAATAAATGACTCTTTAGTAGCTATAGGGTTGGTCCAGGAACCACTCGATCTTCTCTTCAACACTCGCGCCATTCTCATCGGTATGGTCCACGTGATGCTCCCATTCATGATCCTTGTCCTCTACTCGTCAATGAAAGGAGTGGATGAGTCACTAATCGAGAGCGCCGATAGCCTCGGGGCTCGCCCTCGACAGACTTTCTTGCGGATATACTTACCCCTCATAAGCCCTGGGTTGATTGCCGGGTCACTACTGGTCCTGATCATGTCTATGGGTTTCTTCATTCTTCCAGCCGTCTTGGGTGGAGGTGGAGATATCACCATTCCCATATATGTGCTGACGCAGGTACGTCTCTTCAAATGGGGGATCGCCAGCGCAATGAGCATGATACTGCTGATCGTGACTCTTGCGCTGTTCGCTCTACTAACCAAGGTGTTCGATCCCAAAAGTGTTATAGTTGGAGGTAGCAGGCGTTGAGACTGGGCAAGATAGGTCAGCGGGTCTTGGCCGTTTCTGCTAACACCGTGGTCGCCTTCCTGATTCTGCCGATTTTGGTTGTGATTCCGTTGTCCTTCACACCGGGGACAGTCTTCGACTTCCCACCGGACAGTCTTTCTCTCAGGTGGTACCAGGACTTCTTCGGTGACGAGCGGTGGATCAATGCCACCTGGTTGAGTATCAGACTCGGCGTGGCAGTCGCTATCACTTCGACGGCTCTTGGCTTGCTCGCAGCCATTGCCCTCACCCGATACGTCAAGAGGGGGGCATTCCTGGTGCGCGGTCTTCTCGTCGCGCCGCTCATCGTTCCACCGATAGTCACAGCTGTCGCCGTCTTCGATATATACGTGAGGGTGGGGCTTCTCCGCACATTCCCAGGGCTGGTTGTTGCTCACACGATCCTGGCCCTACCGTTTTCCGTTCTTCTCATCGAGAGTGCGCTCAGAGGTGTCGACTTCGGTCCGTTCGAGGCAGCGCTCAGCCTCGGCGCTACGAACCGGCGGGCCTGGCGGATGGTCGTACTTCCAGGGATCACTCCGGCTCTATTGGCCTCTGCCGTCTTCTCGTTCCTCATCTCGTGGGATGAAGTGGTACTCGTGGTCTTCATCGGCGGAGCGAGATCACAGACGCTACCTCTACGCATGTTCGAGTTCATTGAGACACAAATCCGACCCACATTGGCAGCCATTTCAAGTCTTATCGTCTATGTAATAGCAGTGGTATTGACTATCGTCTATCTTCGGTCTCGCCGATCGATATCATCCCCTGACCGCACCTAGGAGGGTGCTGAGAAACCCCGTACAAAGGGGGTCACCCGCTAACCCGCAACCCTCTGACCAGGGGGTTTGCCGACCCCCGAACCCCGTAAGATTCGTTTTTCAGGACCCTCCTAGCCGCCTGATCCATCGTGTTCAAGCAGCGGCATCAGGCGGCGTGAGGTCAACTCGAGATGTTCCATGGCGGCGTCGTGGGGCACACCAGGAAGCCGGTGCCAGAAGGCCAAGTCATGCCAAGGAGCGTTCTCGTGGGTCGCCCGTAGTCTCCGGGCAAGGTCCTCCGGTGTACCCACCAGCACACCCTGCTTGAGCGCCTTTGAAGTCATACCCTCAAGGGCATCCTCATGTCCTGACCACTCGAGATACTTCTGTTGCCGGTAAGCCAGGGCAGGCTCAATGGTTGTGTCCCACGCGCGCTCAGGATCATCGGTCGCCCATAGGACGACGCCTACTCCAAAAAAGAAGCTATTGTGGTCTCTCTCGTAGTGTTGTAGGGCAGGGATCAACTTCTCGGCGTAGAAGGCCGGGAGGTTCCGCTCTGGATCTATGTAGTCGTATGGAAGGCATCCGTCCGCCATCCGCACGGCCCGGTGCACAGCAGGCGAGGAAAGGCCTCCGTAGTAGATGGGCAGGTTGTCCTGAGCGGGGCGAGGACTGATCGGGACAGGCTGTCCATCCTTACCGTCATTCAGTACCCCGGTAGTTAGTGCTGTCCGGAGGGCCCGAAGGGCACTCTCCGCCATTCGGCCTCTCGTAGATGGAGAGACACCGAAGATGTCGAACTGGGCAGTCCGACCGCCTGCTCCAACACCGAGTTCCAGCCGACCTGAAGACAAGAGATCAACGACAGCAGCCCGTTCGGCAATCATCCGCGGATTGTGTAGAGGCAAAGGGATGGCATACGTCATCAGCCTTATGGTGTTGGTCACTGCAGCGACTGCTGCCAAGACTGTCAGAGGAGCGGCTGCCATCCCGTCGTCGTGCCCATGAGATTCGGGTATGCGAACTGTTCGAAACCCAAGTGAGTCCGCGAACCTGACCTCCTCCAGACACTGGTCATAGTGCGTCACCCAGTCTTCACATCCAGGACCCGGACGCAGGTCCGTCATGATGCTGAGTGTGAAGGCAGTCCGGGGGGCCGACAACATGTTCAGGCATAGGCTCCTATTGACATTCTGATCTCGAATATTGGATGATAGTCTTCAATATTGGATTGGCTGTTGTCGATCAGCGAAGTTCCCCATGCGTGTTTGTATGTGGGGGTGTGGCAGTACCGGTGGGGATGGCTCGAAATTCCCTTGCCCGACCCCCTATGGGGGAAGTGGCTTTGACTCTGAGTGTCTCCCCACCGGTTGCCCGCTCGGTGCAGTCGCTTGATAGGAACGTGACCCAAGCCTGGGAGGGTGATGGTTCTCAACGCTTGGATGCGCTTCACCGAGCGTCTGCCGCTCCCGCAATTGTCTCCAACCAATGGGAGAAGAACAAAGTGTTCGTTATCGGGATCGACTCGCACAAGGATACGCTTGCCGCCTGTGTCGTGGACGACCTGGGCGTACCGCTCGAGTATCGGGGCATCCCCAACACAGCGGAAGGTCACCGCGAACTGGTGGACTGGGCCCAAGTCCGGCATCCGGTTGAGGGATCCGGCAGTCTCGGCCGGCCGGTAGCCGTGGCTGCTCTCCGAGCGGGCCTCGACGTCAGAGAGGTGCCACCACAGCCGACGGCCCAGGTCAGGCGGCGGGGCCGCACCCAGACCAAGTCTGATCGGGTGGACGCGTTGGTGATCGCCCGGATCGCTGTCACAGACGACACCCTGGCCGCATCAACATGATGGGAAAACACCGAAGACCTGCGTGTTCCGGTTTCATACCGGCACGAGTTGGTGGAGGACCGCACCGCACAAGCCAACCGGCTCCACGCCGATCTGGGCAAACTCCGTTCCGGCTACCAACAGAACATCCGCCGGCTAACCACCCGCAAAGCTCTCGACCAGGCCATGCGGCTGCTGGGAGAGACATGAGTCCCCACGCCCGGATAGCGAAGGGACGCATCCGGGCACTGCGGGAACTCGACCGGAGGATCAAGGACCTGACCAGCCAGATCGAAGGCCTGGTCACCGGAACTGGAACCAGCCTGTGCACATGCTCCGCCAACGCCTGCGGGACTTGAAACGGGGAAACCCCGCCTTCCTGGCGGTGTTGCAGCGGTCGTAGAACGCTCGGCGGGTCCGGTCGAAACGGCAGATCACACCCCGCCCTTCCCGTGTGTCCAACCCCGCCCAGCGAACGTCCTAGCCCCGCACCTGGGTGAACATCTTGAACAGGTCATAACGGGACATGTTCAACTCAGGGGGGCCTTCTCGTCGACACCCGGGTTGTGCTCTCTCCATCACGCGTAGGAGCCCTTCCAAGACTCAAGGCACGCGTTGTACATCTCACAGGACCAACCCAGAATCTCATCTACACGGCGATGCTGACCGGGTGAGCACTTCGCCGTCAACCGCAGAGTCGTAACCTGACTACCCATAGAATCCCACCATACCGAACCCCTGTGACACGTTTCAGGGGGTGTCCACCCCCCCCTGTCGACCCACGTATATAAGACCCATAGAATACGGAGGGTTCCGTCCCAGCGAGGTGTTTCTTGATCGAGTTCGCGCTTACCCCTGAGCAGGAGGTCCTGAGGGTGTCCACGGCGAGGCTCGCCGACGAGATCTACGCCGCCAAGGCCGAAGCCTGGGATCGGGACCGCACGTTCATGCCCGGAGAAGAACGAAAGCGGCTCGGAGACCTGGGACTGCTCGGAATCGGCCTCCCCGGCGCCTACGGAGGGGGAGACGGAACCCTGCTCGACTCGCTCATCGTGATCGAGGAACTGGCGAAGCGGAACCAGATCGCGGCCTTTCAAGCGTTCGAGTCGAACACCGGTCCGGCCCGGGCCATCGCCTTGCTCGGCTCCGAGGCCCAGAAGGAGAGGTTCCTGCCCCCGGTGATTCAGGGCTCGGCCACCATCGCCATCTCGATCTCGGAGCCGGACGCCGGGTCGGCGGCCACGGATATCACGACATCGGCGGTCCGCGACGGAGACGAGGTCGTCATCAGCGGCATGAAACGATGGTGTTCGGGCGGGGGGCACGCCGAGATGTATCTCGTGTACGTCAGGATGAACGAACGGCTCGGCTCGAAGGGCATCGGCGCGGTGATCGTGGAGGCCGGCGCCGGCGGCCTCACCTTCGGCCCGCAAGAGGACCTGATGGGCTTTCGCGGTATCCCGTCGGCCGACATGTTCTTCGAGGATGTTCGGGTTCCGGCGGAGAACGTGATAGTGCCCGCCGGGGGATTCCGGGACCTGTTCACCGCCTTCTCCATCGAGCGTCTCGGCAACGCGACGATGTCGCTGGCCATTGGCCAGGCCTGCCTCGACCTCACGGCCAAGTATGTGGAAGAGCGCAAACAGTTCGGAAAGGACATCGTCGAGTTCCAGGCGGTTCAGCTGGCTCTGGCGGACATGGTCCTGAAGACCCAGGCGGCACGGCGACTGATATGGACCGCGGCTGCTAGCGCGGGGACCGGAGCGCCCGATCCGCTGGATGCGTCGATCGCGAAGTGCTACTCCAACGAAATGGCCAAGGAGGTTTCGGATCTCGCGATCCAGCTCCACGGCGGGTACGGCTACTCGGTGGAGTACGGGCTAGAGCGCTATCACCGTGACGCGCACGGATGGGCGCTGGCGGGCGGTACCCCGACCATCCAGCGGATACGCATCGTGTCACAGTATCTCGGTCGCAGCTTCAACCAGAGGGCCTGAGTCCCGAGCAGTCGGGCTATCGATCAGCCCCGATCACCATCACACACGCAATGACGCCCGGACCGCCGAGGGTGTGCGCCAGTCCCTTCGCGGCGCCGGCGACCTGGCGAGCTTCGGCTCGACCGGTCACCTGATCGGCGATCTCGACAACCATGCGCACACCGGTCGCTCCGACCGGGTGGCCGCACGCCTGGAGGCCTCCGGACACGTTGACGGGAATTTCGCCGTCATGGGCGGTCGCTCCGGACCGTAGCAACTTGACCCCCTTGCCTCGCTCGGCCAGCCCGAGGTCTTCAGTGTTGACGATCTCGGTGATCGTGAAGCAGTCGTGGCACTCGACCAGGTCGAGTTCGGACCTCGGATCGCTTATTCCTGCCTGGTGGTACGCCCGCGCCGCCGCCTCGCGGGTCGACGCGAAGCCGAGGTAGTCGCCCGACTCCTCGAAGAAGTTCGAGACGTAGCCACCGGTCACGGAGAGGCCGACCCCGTCGATCAACGCATAGTGCGAGGCGTTAGCCTCGGCCCATTCACGCGACGCCAGGACGGCGGCGGCCCCCCCGTCGGTCGTTGGGGTGCAGTCGTAGAGGCCGAGAGGTTCGGCCACGACGGGAGCTTCGAGTACCTGTTCCATTGTGAGCTCCGAGCCGAATTGTGCGATCGGGTTCGACATCGCGTTGCGGTGATTCTTCATGGCCACCCGGGCGAGATCGTCTCTCGTATATCCGTACGCGTCGAGGTAGCGGTTGGCAAGCAATGCGAATTGGCCGGGCGCGGTCCTGCCCTTGGCCAGTGTCGGGTGGCTGCCCTCGGCGGTCTTGGCGACGAGAGACCCCTTAGGAGTCACGTCGCGCATCTTCTCCGCTCCGATCGCCAGAACGATGTCGTATTCCCCGGCGGCGACGGCGAGGGCTGCGCCGCGCACGGCCTCCATCCCGCTCGTGCAGAAGTTCGAGACCCGTGTCACAGGGCGGGGAGAGAATCGCAAGGCTTCGGCCACCGCAGCCCCGGAATCGCCGATGAGCCCCGAAGTCTGCGGCTCGGCCGTCGCCAGCCAGGCAGCGTCGACGGCGTCCATCGTGAGGTCCGCATCGGTGACGGCGCCATGAGCGGCCTCGGCCACGAGGTCGAGGTAACCCATGTCGTGAAGCACGCCGAATCTCGTCATTGCCGTGCCGACAATGGCTACTTGGCCGGCGATGCCCATCAGGTCGCCCCTGCCGTTGCGGGTTGGATCTTCCAGAAATAGTTGGGGACGTTTCCCCCCTCGTGCAGTCTGCGCAGAACCAGTTCCACACGGTCGCCGATCTCGACTTCGAGCCGGTCGGCAACCTGGCCGTAGAAGCGCCCGCCGTCGTCGAGTTCGACGACCGCCATGGAAAAAGGGCCGCCGAGCGGGAACACATGGTCCCGAGCGAAGGTCACCACGACGCCGGTGCGGGCAAGATGGTACGGCTCGAATCCGGCGCTCGACGCGGCGGGCGGCGGCGGGAAGACGACTCCGCCGGTTTCGGTGTTCCTCGCAGCGAGCAGCCGGAATGTCTGGCTTCGCTCCCTGTAGGCCATCGCTTGGGATGAGTACGGGGTGAACGCGGACTCGTCGGGGTCGGCCGGACGCTTTCCGCGCAGCCCGCCCGAGATCTCATCGACAGCCTGTTCCCTGATGCCGGAAAACTGGGATCCGACCGTTATCCGGACGGCGTGGCTGATACCTCCGGCCGACGAGGCGACCACCAGATCCCGGCCCTGGCCGGCGTCACTCGTAAAGAGGCCGATCAGGGGCGCCGCGCATCCCGGAAATCCCGCGCCTTCGATCTGCGGACCGAAGGCGGTCGAAAGAAGGACTCGGTCGGCGTCGAGCCCTTCGGCGAAGCCCTTGGCGGGCGAGTAACGATCGAGAGACCTGTCACCGGCCTGAACTCCCGGTGTGTCGCGACGTTGCCAGCGATCCAGGAACAACTCGGCGCCGCTCCCTGCCGGGGTGACACTGCCCACATCTCCGACAGAATCGATCAAGAGGGCGACTGCCGCCGCCCCTAGAGGCCGGCCTCTGGTATCTCGGCGGTCATCGGAGGCTACGACGAGCACCGGCCCGCGGCCGGCGGTCACGCGCCTCGCCGCTTCGGCGACCGCGGCAACACCGGCGGAGGCCGATCCGGCCAGCTCCAACACGTCGGGCCCGTGACGATCCGCCGCGGACCGGATGTCCAGTATCTCGGCAAGAAAGGGGGCGATACCGGGCTCCGGGAGCGGGGCCGACACGGTTGCTGCCATCAAACCGATCGGAGTGATGTCCGGGTTCCTGTCCAGCATCGCGAGGCCGCACCGGGCAGCCATCGTGACGGCGTCCTCGTCGTATGCGGCATGGGAGACGGTCCCCCAGGGGGTCTTGCTACGCCACCGGCCCAGCGAGACCTGCGCATCGACGATGAAGGCGCTCGCCGTCGCTTTCTGATCCATCGATGTCTTCACTTCCGGCATCGGCTACAGCCCGGATGGTAGGAGCCTACAACGCGCCGCCGAGACGACGGCCCGGTGCTCAGGCTACGGTTGGGTGCGCTCCGCTCGGCCCTTGACTTGGCGGGCTACGTCCAGCGAGTCGTACCAAACACTCAACGACTTGATCTTGCCGTCGGAGATGTCGAACACATCCACCGCGGAAAAGGCCACAGGGCGTCCGCCCACCGTGCGGCCGTCAAAGTCGATCTCAACCACCACGCTGCTCCCTGATGCCAGGAAACGAGTGGGGCGGTCGGTTCCTTCTGCGAAACCCTCCAGCAAGGTCTCGAAGTAGGCCAGCGCAGCCTCCACGCCATCAAGGCGTCCCCTGCCAACGACCTGTAACGATAGGTGTGGATGGAGTATCTCTCGAAGCGCCGGCCAATCTCGAGAGTTGATCGACGCGAAGTACTGCTGGACGATGGTTTGCGGTGAAGTTGGGATGTCCACAGCCTTCTCGAGAAAGTCCCTCAACGGTTCTAGCGGGCGCGATCCTAGCTGAAACGTGCCGGCGATGGCACCTGTTGTCTGCCACGGTGATTACCGCATCGGCAATATCCTGCGGGATGACGGCGGAAAGATCAGCGGAGCGCTCGATTGGGAGCGAGCCTGGGCGAGCGATCCGATATGCGACTCTGACGAAAGCGCTAACCTGCCACACTCTAGAGGCGGCTTGGGAGGCGGCGTTCGGCGCGCATCGAGCATCGAGTTCTCGCAGATACACCACATCGGAATTATCGTATCGGATCTCGATGGCGCCATGAACGAGTTCAGCAGCCGGATGGCCGTCACGTGGGCGCCGATACGACACGGCGAACGCATCGTGCGCCACCTCGGCCGGCGGGTAACGACCGACCTCCGACTCACCTACTCGATAGAAGGCCCGCCCCATCTGGAGTTGATCGGCGAAGCACCGGGCACGCCGTGGGAGCCGACCGGAGGAGGCATACACCACGCCGGGTTCTGGGTTGACGATCTGCGCGCCGCCGGCCTCGTGCTGACCAGGGCCGGGATGACGCTCGAAGCCACCTATGACGCCGAGGATGGCGGGTTACTCGGCTTTGCATACTTCACCGACGCCAATGGCTTCCGGGTCGAGCTCCTCGACGATTCTCGCCGACAGGCGTTTGATGATTGGCTTGCGGGCGAGCCGGGTTAGGCCGGATCCAGTAACTGGGCGACCGTGACCATCGGCGTTACGACCTATCCGTAGGAGGAGGCCGATCATGTCGATTCGATATCACGGGCATCAGACATACCACGCTCGCGGTGTCCAACATCGAGACTGGTGGATACCGCGGCGCGGGCCGCCGTCGAACGCCGGCTAGCGGAAGGGCGCCTTCGCTGACAGGGGCGACACCCGGCGGGTTCGGTTCGAGTCTTCACCGCCGAAGCGGACGAGCCGGGCCCTGTTAGATTGACGTCGAAACCGTCCGGGGGGCACGAATGCCGGCTGTCCATATCGATCACGTCGCGATGTGCGTGCGCGATCTGGAAACGGCGATCGCTGACTGGCGCGATATTCTCGAGGTTCTCTCGCCGGAGCACACACTGCAGCTGACCCGAGGGGAAGGCACGGCCGACGGCGTTCACATGATCTGGGCAACTTTCCAGAACCCCGATCCCCTCGGCATCAGCATCCAGTTGTGGGCGGCGGGAACGCCGGGAACCTGGGTCGACAAACTGCTCGATCGCCGCGGCGAGTTTGTCCACCACATCGCATTTCTCTCCGACGACTTCGGCCACACGGTCGAGCAATGTCGTCGAGCCGGGCTACCGGTTCTTCTCGACGAGAACAGCGGTCCCCCCAACATTCCATGGCTGCAGTGGAACTTCATCGGTGAGGACAAGGCGCACGGGGTGCTGATCGAACTCGCTACCCGTTACCAAGCTGTGGGCGATCGCTGGTACCCCCATCCCGGCAACACCGAGAACGGCCATCTCGCTGAGGAGCTTCGGCAGCGTTGGGACGAACCGCCCTTCGGCGAGGATTGATCGGACTCCAAGGCCTCTGGTCGGATCCGACACGCGACACATGGTCGGGGAACTCGCTTACCCATCGCTATCGAGCTCACTCCGGATCCACTCCCGAAGCCGATACTTCCGGATCTTCGTCGCGCACATGGGCCACTCGGTTACGAACCGCACGTAGCGGGGCGCCTTGAAGCACGCATAGCCCGGATGCGATGAGGGTGTGGCTGTTGTCGAAGACCGTCAGGTCCCGGCCGGGTAACGCCTCCCTGGGCCGACCGTCGGGAAGGAAAGATCCGGATCCGCCACCGCGCAAAGAACCTCCCTCATCGCTTCTCGTCCCATCGCAGCAGCACGTAGGATTGCAAGAAGTAGAGGATCCGGAAACGGCGCGGAGCATGACGGTTGCAAGACATGGGCGAATCTTGGTGATCCTTGCCGGGCTCACGCTAACTGCCGGGATCCTGGTGGCAACACCGTTGGCCGGGGTGGCGCACTAGCCATGAGGGAAACCCGATTGATCCGCTGTTCCTTCAGCCTTCGGACCCGTCTGGTCCTGATCGCCGCCTGGATCGTGGCGGTCGCAACCGGACCGGTCCAGGCAGCCGAGCCTCCCCCAGAGGCCGATCCCGGTTCCCATGCCGTCAACGTCATCTCCGACCACTCCGACCACACATCCCGTGAGCATGCAACGAGCACCGCCGCCCAAGCGGCTTCCGAGTTGCTGCGTATCTCCGAAGTGCAGGGCAGCGGACCGACTGTCGCGATCGCAGGACCTGTCACGGTCGAGGCGGTAGTCACCTCCCTGTTCGAAGACGACGACCGGTTGAGCGGCTTCTTCCTCCAGGAGGAGGACGCCGACCGCGACGGCGATCCGTCCACCTCCGAAGGTATCTTCGTCTACTGCTCGACCTCGTGCCCGGCCATTCTGGCGGTGGGCGACACGGTGACGGTGGTCGGCGTGGCAGGGGAGTTCGGCGGGGCCGGCCAGATCAACGCATCCGCCGGCAGCGTGACGATCCGTTCGTCCGGAAACGATCTCCCGGCCGCCACGACGCTGTCGCTTCCCGCCCCGGGCGATACCCGGGCGGAGCATACCTTCGAGAACGTCGAAGGTATGCTCGTCACGTTCCCCGGCAAGCTGGTGGTCAGCGAGTACTACTTGCTCGCCCGGTACGGTCAACTGGTACTCACCGATGGGTCCAGGCCGTACCAGTACACCCATCGCCACCTGCCGAGCGTGCCGGGGTATGCCGCATTCCTGGCCGATCTGGCCACCAGGCGGATCATCCTCAACGACAGCAACAGTGACCAGAACGACGACATTCTCCCCCCGCAGGGGCAGGACGAGGCCTATCCGTATCCCGGGGGCGGGTTGAGCAACACCAATCGCTTCCGGGGAGGCGACTCGATCCGAGGCCTGACCGGTGTGATGCATTGGGCATTCGACGCATGGCGGATCCAGCCCGTGCCCGAGCACTTCGACTACACCTTCACGGCGGACAATCCGCGGCCCGTCGCTCCCGCCGAGGTGGGCGGTCGTCTCAAGGTGGCCGGATTCAACGTGCTGAACTACTTCACCACGATCGACGACGGGACGCCGCTATGCGGACCGGACGGCGGACTCGGCTGCCGGGGCGCGGACTCGGCGGCGGAACTGGGTCGGCAGCGGGACAAGATCGTCGCCGCGATGGTCGCCATCGACGCCCATATCTTCGGGGTGGTGGAGCTCGAGAACAACGACTCGTCCTCGCTCGCCGGTCTGGTCGCCGGTCTGAACTCCGCCGCGGGCGCAGGCGCCTATGCCTTCGTGGACACGGGGGCCATCGGGGCCGACGCCATCAAGGTTGGGCTGATCTACCAGCCCGGGTCGGTGACGGCCGTCGGGACGCACGCCGTCATCGATTCGTCGGTCGGCGCGGGGTTCGTGGACACGAAGACCCGGCCCAGCCTGATCCAGACATTCGAGGAGTTGGCGACCGGCGAGCGCTTCACGGTCGCCGTCAGCCATCTCAAGTCGAAAGCATCGAGCTGCGACGAGCTGGGCGATCCGGATCTTCAAGACGGCCAGGCCAACTGCAACGGCGCCCGGACGGCGGCCGCCGAAGCCCTCGCCCGGTACCTCGCCACGGATCCGACGTCCGGCGGGGACCCCGACATCCTGATCATCGGCGATCTGAACGCCTACGCCAGGGAAGACCCGATCAGGGCTCTGGAAGCAGCCGGCTATACCGACCTGATCAGGCGGTTCGAGGGCGTCGACGCCTACGGTTACGTGTTCGACGGCCAACTCGGGTACCTGGACCACGCCCTGGCGAGCCCGTCACTGCTCCGGCAGGTCACCGGGGCGACCGGGTGGTACATCAACGCCGACGAGCCGCCGCTCTTCGACTACAACGACGGTGTCCATGACCCGGGCGAGCGGGACTTCGAGCGGAAGTCGACCGCGCTGCCCGTCTACGAGGCCAACGCCTTCCGATCGTCGGACCACGATCCGGTGATCGTCGGTCTGCAACTCGGAAAGGGTCCCGCCGGCGGCGAACCGGCGGCGGTCGTCGAGACACCGTTCGCGGACCTCGGGGACGCCTCGTCCGCCCACCGTGACAACATCCGCCGCATCTACGGGCTCGGCGTCACGGCAGGCGCCACCGGCACCACCTTCTCCCCGCGCATGCCCGCGTCACTGCCGCAAGCGGCTTCCTTCCTGGCCCGGCTCTACGCGGCCGTGGCGGGCGTGGAACCCCCGGTGGTCGAGACACCGTTCGTCGATCTACGGGACGCCTCGTCGGCCCATCGTGACAACGTCCGCCGCATCTACGGGCTCGGCATCATGGCAGGCGAGCCGTTCACGACCCTCTCCCCCGACGCCTGTGTGGAGCGCGGCCGGATGGCGACCCTCCTGGTCAGGTTCCACGCCGTGGCGACGGGCAGTCTCGCTCCCACGGTTGCGACACCGTTCACGGATCTGGACGATGGAGCGAGCGCGCCGAGCGACGACATCCGCCGTCTCTACGGGCTCGGCGTCACGGAGGGAACCTCGCCGACGTCCTTCTCCCCCAATGCCTGCACGACCCGCCAGCAGATGGCGTCGTTACTGGCCAGGGCCTACCGGGTGTCGACGACCGCCATACGCTCCTCCCTCTCCCCCTGACACCACCGGGTCAGGCGCACCGGAATAGTGGGGTATTCGCGTGTTGTGGGGTTGTCGGTTGCTCGGAGGGCGTGGACTCGTCGGGTTTGTTTGAGGGAACGGTACAATCAGGGGAAATGGACGGATGGCTATGACAACAAAAGAAGCGGTACGGAACTATCAGCCACGTCCTGGGGACTATGTGCCACGGCGGGTCGTCACCCGGAAGGAACTGACCGCTGCTGACCTGCCGCCTCTGATGGTCGTACCCGACCTTCGCGGGTCATACAGGTATCCGCTGCTGCAGTTCATCGTCGACTGGAACCTGTCAGACGACCAAGCTCGGCTGGTCGCCGAGCCGCCTGTCTACGACGGGGACGACCCTGTGCTGCTGCCGGCTATCGCAGTGGTCGTTCACGCGCTCGCGGAACGGGCCGGGATCCCTATACCCGGCTGGGTGCTCCAACATCGCGCTCCGACAGACGTCGCTTTGTTCGTTCCTGACTACATGCCGAAATATGCGGAGTGGCTCAAACGCAGGTCACATCCGCTGTCCAAGTACCATCGGGTTCATATTCATCCCCGGATGCTGGACAAAGGAACCGACGACTGGTGGCTGCCCTGGGACTGACATATGTTTGAACGGGGACTGACCAGAGAACAGCTAATCGGCCTGTTCGAAGAGTTGGACCTGTGGCTCGCCGCGAGAAAAGCCGCCCACTACCAGATGCTGGTAGTGGGCGGTGCTGCTATCGCCCTGCAGTGGAATCCCTCCCGGCTTACCAACGACGTGGACGCTATCTCGGAAGGTTTCACCGACGAATTACGAGAAGGGATCACAGCAGTCGCCGCTACGCAGAATGTGCGGCCTGATTGGCTCAACGACGCTTCCAAGATGTCGGCTCTCTCCCCCCAGGCCGACGCTTCCCCCACCCCCATATACGAAGGGACCAACCTGACCATCTACGGAGCAGGCGCCCGGTACGTGATGGCCATGAAGGCGATCTCCGGCCGTCCCGTAGACCTGGCGGACCTTCCGGTTCTGGTTAGGGCAGCCGACTTCGATACGCTCGACGAAGCGTTGGAGTGGGTAGACCGCGCCTACCCACTCCGTCCGACACCTGTATCAGCCCGATACGCTCTCGAACAGATATGGGCTGACCTGCACTGATAATCCCGCAAACCACCACCCGTAGCCCGCCGCCACCCCGTCAGGTCGCAGCACACGAGCCCTTCATCCCAGACCCATCATCGCGGAGCGGCTCCTCTCCCTCCGTCAAACCCCCACCAATGAATTATCGGGGTCGGGATAGCGGTACGGTGTTCTACGCAGCGCAGGCGGCGAGCCCTACACGCACCAGGTCCGGCCGGCGCATCATCTGGTCAGCAGCTACGACACCATAGCCGTTGAAGGGTTGAACGTGGCGGGGATACTCCGCACCAAAATGTTTTCGCACAGGATGGCTTCGCAGCGCCGCCTTCGACCACATATTGGAACGCGGGGAGTGGCCGAGTCGGCGAACGAACGGTGAGCAGGGGCCCGGGATACGGACGAAACACCGATTCGCAGCGACTGGGAAGAGGTGACAGATTCCGGCTGAGGAGGTGACAGCCTCGTGGGACCCCTACCATTACCCCTGGTCGGGGGTGGTCGAGAAGGCCCCAATAGTGGTGCGCAGCGGGCGGGTCGATGCGGAAGCGCCGCCGAGTCAGATGGGGTCGAATTGCGGCGCCTGAACACTGCCGCCTGAACACTGCCTCCGGCTCGAATCGCGTTTGATATCGTACCCGGAGTGCCAGAACCGACTCCGATTGCCGTACCTACCGAGCTGGAGGGCCTCAACGACGCCACTCCGGGCCTGATCTCAGCATTACGCGACGCGCGAGTCGCCGGCGAGACCGGCAGTTCCCTCGACGAGCGAGAAATCGAGCTCGTTCGGATCGGCGCCCTGGTTGCGCTCGGAGCGCCTGCGGCGTCGTTTCGGACTCACGTCACGCGAGCATTGTCTGCCGGCGCGTCGGTAGATGAGGTGTGGGGGTCGGTCGCCGCTATCGCTACTCTCGCCGGCGTTCCCCGACTCATTGCATCGGCGCCCCACATCTCAGCCGCTATCGAGGGTCACGAAGCTAGCCAAGAGGATAAACCTGCCAACCGAACGTTTGGTTAGGCTGGTAAATGTGGATCGCACGAGTGAGTGACGGCGATCTCCGTCTGGCTGATTCAAAGAGAGTCGGGCAATTCTCGATGCGGATCGATAGCCGGTAAGGAAGGTTGACGTGGATTTCGGCTATACCGAGGAACAAGAGCTTTTTCGTAGATCACTGCGGGACTGGGTAGACAGGGAGATACCCAAAGAGTATGCCAACCGCCTCGAACAGCAGGAATACGAGTTTCCCCACGAGCTGTGGGACAAGTTCACCGAAGCGGGATTCCATGCGATCGGCATCGACGAGAAATATGGCGGCCAAGGCGGAGACATCATCAGCCAGATGATTCTCTGTCGCGAATTGGCGCGTTCCCTGGCAGGCTTGACGTGGGTATGGGGCATCTCTTCGTTCTCAGGGGCTAAGTCGGTCGGGCTCTATGGCTCCGAGCGGCAGAAGCTGGAAATCCTTCCCCGACTCGCCAGAGGCGAGATCAAGTTTGCCATTGCATACACGGAGCCTGCTGGCGGCACCGATCTGCTCGGAGCGATGACAACGACCGCGGTCAGGGCCGGCGGCGGATGGGTCATCAACGGCCAGAAGATCTGGTCCACGGCGGCCCACGTTGCCGACTACCTGCTGCTACTGGCTCGCACCGAGCCGGTCACCGCCAAAAAGAGCGCGGGTACCACGGTGTTCCTGGTGCCTGCGAAACAGGACGGCGTGACGACGCGCCAGATCCCGAAGATCGGAATGCGCTCGGTCGGGTCATGCGAGGTGTGGCTGGACGACGCGTGGGCGCCCGACGAGTTGGTTCTCGGCGAGCCGGGGAACGGGTTCAAGCAGAGCCTCGGAACGCTGAACAACGAACGGATCATGCTCGCCGCGCTCTGTGTCGGGATCATCGACGGCGTGCTGGAAGACGCCCTGGATTACTTGGCGACCCGAGAGGTGTTCGGAAAGAGGTTGGAGCAAATGCAAGTACTCCAGCACTACATCGCAGACATGAAGATGATGCAGTCCCAGGCTGAGCTCATGACATTCAATGCAGCCTGGCGCCAATCCGAGGGCCTCGAATGTGGTCTCGAATCCAACATGGCCAAGGTCGTGAGTTCGGAGAACGCCGGCAAGTGTTCCGACCTCGCCCTGCAGATGTTCGGAGGAATGGGGTATGCGTACGAGACCAACCCTCAGCGCTACTGGAGGGACGCGAGGCTCTACCGCATAGGCCCTATCGCCAACGAGATGGCAAGGAACTCCATCGCCGAGGCGCTTGGAATGCCAAGGTCCTTCTAGTGTGCCTGTATCACAGATGCGATGAAGATAACACCTACCGGGTCGAGATCGCGAAAACCAAACCACCGGATTTGCCGCCTCCGGTGGGACCCACCCCCAACCGCCGCCTCCTCAGCGTCGAAACGCGTCCCGCCTACCCCCTTTGCCGAGCGTTTTCGGCCACAAGGTGGAAGAACAAGATGACCCCAACCCCGGTCCTGTCGGTACCTGACCGGACCGTCGGTGCTTACGGTTACCCACCAGTATGCAGAAGAGGTGGGACAGATTCTCAGGCGGTCCGGCAACGCCCGTCGGAAAGATTTCGCGGCCTCCTACACACAACGAAACAACGACTCAGGACACCAGGAGGGTGCGAAAACATGAATCTTTTAGGGTTCGGTGGTCGGCAAACCACCTGGTCAAAGAGTTTCGGGTCAGCGGGTGAACCCCTTTGTACGGGATTTCTCGGCAGACTTCTAGACCGATGAGCAGCCTCCGAGGCCTCGAGGGAAGGGTGGCGTTGATTACCGGTGGCGGGCGGGGCATCGGATTGAGCATCGCGTCGCGCCTCGCCTCGGAAGGTTGCAAGGTCATAGTCAACGACCGCGATGCCCACCTGGCCCGCCGAGCCGCAGATGAGATAACGCGATCCGGAGGGGCTGCCGGCGATGCGGGTGGCAGCGTTACCGACCCGGCAGATACCGAGTCGATGGTCGGCGCCGCCGCCGAGCTATTCGGCGGACTAGACATAGTCGTCAACAATGCCGGCCTGACCGCAGACAACTGGCTTCATCGGATGTCGGACGAGACGTGGGATCTCGTGGTGGACGTGTGCCTAAACGGGACGTTCAACGTGTGCCGATCCGCGGCGAGGCTGCTTAGAAAGGACGCACGCGAAATCCGCTATCACCGGAAAGTGGTGAACATCGTGTCGATCAACGGGATCTACGGCGCCGCAGCCAACGTCAATTATTCGGCGGCGAAGGCCGGTGTCATCGGAATCACCAAGTCACTGGCTCGGGAGTGGGCAGGGCAGAAGATCAACGTCAACGCAATCGCGCCGGGGTACATCAAGGGCACCCGGCTTAGCGGTCCCCGCGACGACACCGGGCGTTTCGGAATCGCCGCGGAAATGATTCCGAAGATCGAAGCACAGATTCCGATAGGGCGGCCGGGACTCCCGGAGGATGTCGCGGCGGCAGTTGCGTTCCTGAGTTCGAGCGAATCGGACTATGTAACCGGCCAGGTGCTGGAGGTGCACGGCGGCCTCGAGGGCATTCAACTGGTCTGAGCGCAGATAGCTAGGAGGGTGTTCGAGGGAGCGTGGGAATTGGCGAATAACAAGGTCACGTCGATCGAAGAGGCGATCGCTACCCATGTGCGGCACGGCGACGTTGTCGCATTGCAGAACATGGGTACCCAGGCGGCGCCGATGGCGGCGGTGCGCGAACTCATCCGGCAGGACAAGCGCGGCTTGGGGGTTGTGGTCCTGGTCGGGGGCATCGCCGTCGATTGGCTCTCCTTCGCAGGTGTCATGGACCGGCTGATCGGCGCCGCGGTGACGATGGAACAGTTCGGGCTGTGTCAGCGCTACCGCAAGGCCGTCGAAGGCGGCCGGGTGCGCGTCGAGGAGCTCTCTGAGACCGCACTGAACGCCCGCCTCGGCGCCGGCGCCCGGAATCTGCCGTATCTTCCGACCCGCGGCCTGATCGGAACCGATCTGATCGGCCAGAACCCCGACAACCTTCGACTGGTCGAGGATCCCTTCGGCGGTCCTGCGGTCGTGGCATGCCGCGCCCTCGTTCCGGACGTCGCGCTCGTCCACGCACACCGTGTCGACGCCGAGGGCAACGTGCAATACAAACCGACGACCCTCTGGCCGGATATCGGTATCTTCCCGAAGGCCGCCAGGAAGGTCATCGTAACGGCCGAGGAGATCGTCACATCCGACATTCTTCGACGCAGCCCGGACCGCACGGTGCTTCCGGGGTTCGTCGTGGACGCCGTAGTCGAGGTTCCGTACGGCGCCCACCCCACTTCGTTCTTCCCCGAATACCGCTACGACTCCGATTTCCACCTCGCTTGGGCAAAAGTATCGCGGGACGACGACGCAGCGCGGGAGTTCTTTGACAAGCACGTACTCGGCCCTTCGTCTCACGCCGAATACCTCAACACCGCCGGAGGCGCCGCGATGATGAGCCGCCTACGCGGCAAGGAAGGCGTATGAGCGGGGAGGCACACCGGGAGGCGCGCGACTACACGGTCGACGAGTTGATGATCAGCGTGCTTTCGAGCTTCTTCGAAGACGGCGATCAGGCATGCAACGGAATGGCGTCGTTCCTGCCGGTGTCCGCCTTCATGCTGGCCCGACTCACGCACGCTCCCGGCCTGGTGTGGCTGGCGTCGGCCACAGGTCTTGAACCGCGACCGGCGAAGGTGCCCGCTTCGACTCTCGAATCGCAACTCTGGAGCGATTCGGTCATGTACATGGAGCAATATGGTGATTTCTGGAACTACGCCATGAATGGGAGATGGCTACAGAAGTTCTGTGTGGGAGCTGCTCAGCTCGACATGTACGGCAACGCCAACAACTCGGTGATCGGCGCCGATTTTCACGCTCCGAAGGTGCGTTTGCCCGGTACTGCGGGCCTCGGCGACATGGGATCGCTCGGCAAGCTCCTCTACTACTGGAACCCGAATCACAACCCCCGCAGCCTCGTCGAGAAGGTCGATTTCGTCTCGGCTGCCGGGTATCTGGGCGGCGGTGACGAGCGCGAGGATCTGGGCCTGGCAGGGGGGCCACAGGCGGTTGTCACCAACCTCGCCGTCCTCGACTTCGAGCCGGAGAGCAAGCGAATGCGCCTCAGATCGGCCCACAGAGGCGTCACCGTGGACGACATACGCGCCGCCACCGGGTTCGAACTGGTCATCCCGACCGATGTTCCGGCAACCCCGGCGCCGACCGAAGAGCAGGTACGCCTCATCCGTGAGGTCATCGACCCTGACGGGATGCGCAGGCGCGAGTTCGGCAGATGATTAGCCGCGATTCTTCAGGTATCAGGGTTTTCGGGCCGAACGCGTGACGCCGCGATGCCGGCAGCTCCCGGGCGCCACGCCGCCAATCCTCCGAAAGGCACGGCCGTTGCAACCGCCTCCGCCAGTTCGGTGTCCGACGCGCCCTCCTTTCGGGCGGCGGACGCATGCGCAGTGACGAACTCCGGCTCGTACAGAGAGCTGTTGATGGCCACGAGCAAGAGCTCGGTGTGCAACGAGCTGAGGCCGGTGTCACACAGTCCCGAACCTCCGGCGAATATATGAACTTTCTTCCCATGACTCAATTCTCCCAACAAATCGAGTCTCCGGAGAACCCGGCGTGGTTCACTTCTTCCCTTGGTTTTCCCAATAGCTGTGAGGCTGACGTGAGTGGAGCCCCTCCTTGTGGTGAACGGGGAGTGAGGGGTTAGGTGAGGTCTAGAGCGCGGGCGAGGAAGGTGGCCATCTGCGCATGGGACGGGGTTCTGGGGGCAGTAACGGAAGGGACTGGTCGTGCAGCCTGCGGTCACATGGCTCTTCGGAGACCAGTGGGGAGTCGGGTATCTGCAAGGCGAGAGGGGAATCCGCAAGAGTGAACAGGGGCTCTCAATGATCGGATTTCGAGCAATGACATTCAAGCCGGGAGGGTCCCTGTGGGAGTTGAGAGCAAGCCGCGGCCGGGTTCGGTATCAACTTGGATGGGAGTTGGCGGGCACGTTGACCTGGTCCGGGTTTGCCCGGTCGCGTGTGTTCAACCACGCGGCGGCCCGTTGCCAGGCGGCCTCGTTCAGAGCCTGCAGTCCCAGACGCTTGGCCTTCTTCACAAGGAGTGCTATCTTCACACGCATTGTGAAGATAGCACCGATGATAAACATAGGCGGTAGGTTCGAAGCCGAAGCCCTACGGATAATACGAGCTATCCCTGGTCTCGATGTCATTGCAGAGCCCGAACCTCTCCGCAGTGCAGCGGACGCCGTTGTGATGTTCGCAGGGACCGAGGAATACGTCGCGATCGAGTTCAAGACTCGTGTCAATGCTGCGGCCGCATGGCAGCTAGTCAACCTTGTCCGGCCCCGTCTCGAGTTCCCACTGATACTCATCGCCGCCGAGACTACGACAGATGCCCGACGGATCCTCACGGAGCACGGCATCGCCTTCATTGATGGGCTCGGCAACGTGCACCTAGAGCTGCCGGGACTGCTCTTTCACATCGCGGGGACCGGCCGGCCGACTCGTCCCCCCGTGCCGAGCCGCTTGTCGGGCAAGGCCGGTTTGATAGCTCAAGCCCTCCTGCTGGATCCTGGAAGGGCTTGGCGAATCAAGGACTTGGCTGAGCAGACTGGCGTCTCGAGTGGCCTGGTTCACCGTGTGCTGTCACGCCTTGAGGTTGAGGGCGTTGTCAACACGAAGGGTGCCGGTCCTCTCCGGACGCGCCACGTCTCGGATCCCACCGCCTTGCTGGATCTCTGGGCCGAGGAGAGTGTTGACCGACCAGTCCGGACTCGTTGCTATCTGCTGGCCCAAACCCCTCGGCAACTCATCACCGAACTCGGGGAGGGCCTTCATGGTGCCGGTATCGAGTATGCGCTGACCGGTGCCGCCGCAGCGAGCATCATCGCGCCTCTCATAACTACGATCACCGTCGCTGAAGTATGGGTTGCCGAGGCAGCCGACCCCAGGCAACTCTTCGACCACACGGCGGCAACTCCAGTCGCCCAGGGTCACAACGTCGCGTTCCTGCAAGCTCGCGCCGACGCACCGCTCGCCTTTAGCAAGCAATACGGCAATCTTTGGATCGTCAACCAGTTCAGGCTCTACGCTGATCTCCGGCGTGACAGACGCCGGGGGGTCGAACAAGCGGATCACCTACGACGCGAGGTCATAGGCTTCTGATGAGGGACCATCACACCACCTACGACAACTTCGCAACAGACCGCTGCGAGAGAGTGTTACTAACGCTCCTCGGCGATGTCGGTCCATGGAACAAGCGCGTCTATCTCGCCGGAGGCCTCGCACCCCGCTACCTCGTCGGCCGCCTCCCCGCTGGAGCTAGAGCACATGTCGGCACTACTGACGTCGACCTGATCATCGGGCTCACCCTTGACGCCGATACGCAAGAGACGTACCGCACCCTCCACAACAATCTCAAGACCGCAGGCTTCAAACAAGCCCAGCCGAGTTTTCGATGGTCCCGAACTGTGGATGGTGCTGTTGTCTACGTAGAGTTTCTCTGCGAAACCGACCAAGTTGAACCAGGAACTATCTACCGTCCGAGAGGAACGACCGGTTCAAAGGTGGCCGCGGTCAATGTCCGCGGCGCCCAACTGGTTACGAGGGACTACATCGAACGCCCGATCCAAGGAGACCGACTCGACGATGGCGGCCGCTCCAAGGTGACGGTCCGAGTTGCCGGACTGCTCCCTTACACGGTTCTGAAGATCCTCGCGTTCCAAGACCGACACGACAACAAGGACGCCTACGACCTCGTCTTTGTCATCCTCAACTACGACGGCGGTCCAACCGCAGCCGGGTACGCCAGCGCTGCCAGTCCGGTTTTCAGCCACCCGCTAGTCACCGAAGCCCTCGCCCTCCTCTCGGAGCGCTTTGCCGAAGCAGGCCACGACGGACCCCACGCTTACGCGTCATTCCAAGCGGAACCTGGCGACTACCTAGCCAAGGCGCGCCTCCGGAACGAAGCCGTCGCGGTGATCGACAAGTACCTAGCTGGCTTCCACGCAGGGCATGACGGGAACAGACGACAGCGTCCGACGGCTGTTGCCCAACTGGGACGCTCAGGTGGCACCGTTTCGCTCTGGTCAGGAGCACGGGCCGATCGACGAGAAGACTGAAGGGAGCGTTGCGACCACCCTTTGAACCCGGCCTGCTTACGTGTGCCGGCCTATCGTCGAGGTTCATGCGCGATACATGGGCTTGCCTGTCTCAGATGCATTTCGTCGTTTACGATCCAGGACCTCGATGAGTTCGATGTGGCCTTCTAGTATGGGCACGAGGTCGATCCCGTCCATCAGGATTAGCGGTGTTTGATTGTAGGAGTGTGCATCGACGGCACTCTCTTTGAAGCTTGAAATCGAGATGCAGAGACCGAGGGTATTCCGGGCCTTACGATCTATTTTCGCCTTGAACTTGTCGAGGTGCTCGAGACCAAGCGGCTCCGCGTGCCACTTCGCTTCGAGTAGGTAGTCGTTGGCTCGTCCTGAGAAACCCCCCACAAAGGGGTTCAGCCGCTAACCCGCAACTCTCTGACCAGGCGGTTTGCCGGCCACCTAACCCCGTAAGATTCGTTTTCAGGACACTCCTAGGAACGAAGGCGTGATGCCGCGATGCCGGCAGCTCCCGGGTGCCACGCCGCCAATCCTCCGAAAGGCACCGCCGTCGCAACCGCCTCCGCCAGTTCGGTGTCCGACGCGCCCTCCTTTCGGGCGGCGGCCGCATGCGCAGCGACGAACTCCGGCTCGTGCAGAGAGCTGTTGACGGCCACGAGCAAGAGCTCGGTGTGCAACGGGCTGAGGCCGGCGCCACGCAGTCCCGAACGACGCAGCAACAGGTAGCCCTCTAGAGCGCGGGGAACCTCATCGGCCATCAGCCGGATACGATCGGGCACCGTTCCGTACACGGATGCGGCATATGCCTTCGCCTCGTCGACACTTACCCCGCCGGCCGGCGGCTCGCTCGTTCCGGCGCCGCGGCGAGGAACCATCTGATCGGCCGCGGCGATGAACCTCCGGTACGGCGGAATCCCGCGTGATACCAGAAGGGTCAGCGCGGCGCCGTCGGCCTGGTCCCTGCTCAAGCCTGATGTGAAGGCCTGATCGAGGCAGGCGGAGCTCAAATCGTCTTCCTGCTTGACGGATGCGATGGCTGCCATATATAGCCACTTGACCGAGGCCGGCAACGAACCGTCGCCGGTTGCGGCGTCGGTGAGTCTGGCGAGCCCCTCGGCGGCAACCGGATGGGTCGTGACGAGGCCATCGAGCCAGTCCGGGGAACCCAACCACGTTTGCAGCCGATCGGCGCCCGCGGGCGATGTCGCCTCCATCTTCCTCCTTTCGCATCGACGGTTCATTATCGCCGCCGCCGAGACGGAACCTACAGTCCTCGAATGGGGCAACGTTCGCTCGATCGCTTACGATTCGACAGTCCTCGAAGATGGGAGGGACCGTGGCGCCGAAGAAAGCAGTCGTGACCGGTGCCGGCCGCGGAATCGGCATGGCCGTCGCCGAAGTTCTCGAAGGGGAGGGTTACGAGGTCTTCCGGCTCGACCTGGCGCCCGGTCCCGGGATATGGGAGTGCGACGTGGCGGATCCCACGGCCGTCGAGCGAGCCGCCGATGCGATCGGCCCCATCAATGTTCTTGTCAACAACGCGGGCATTTGGCGGTTTGCGCGGCTGGAGCAAGTGGATCCGGCCGAATTCAAGAGCGTGCTCGACGTGAACTTGCGCGGAACGTTCCACTGCACCCGTTACTTCGGCGCCGCGATGCTGGGCAAGGGCGGGGTGATCATCAATGTGGCCTCGATCGCAGCGTCCGTGGTCGGTTCGGGCGCGGGGGCCTATTCGGCCTCGAAGGCGGGTGTGGTGGCCTTGACCAAGCAAACAGCCATCTCATGGGGGCCTCGTGGCGTCAGGTGTAACGCGGTGGCCCCCGGCCTCATCGCCACTCCCGGTACCGCCGACATCTACGACGACCCTGCGCGATGTGCGGCGCGAGCCGATGCCGTTCCCTCGCGCCGGATCGGCACACCTGGAGATGTCGCCGGACTCATCGCCTTTCTCGCTTCCGACGCGGCTTCGTACATAAACGGACAAACGATCTATGTCGATGGCGGGCTGAGCGCGGCGCTCCTCGAGCTATTACCGCGCCCCGCCGAACTGGAGGGTTAGCCCCGATTATTCATGGATGAGGGTTTGACCGATGAGTCGATTACGCCGTAATCACGCCCCTGACCAGGGAATACAGCTATCGGTGTTTCCCATCCCGGGCCGGTATTGGAGGGTCACCCGCGGGTGAAGGCTGGATTTATCCTGATACTTATGTTGAACTGGCGTTCCATGCGTCGGTGTGTGGGAAACCTGAATAATCAGGGCTAGAAGCCTTTCAGTGGACGAAATCCCGCTGGTGCGACGGGTGTAAACAGGTATATTCTGATATTGACCCCGTCACCCGCCCCGAGCAGGTCGCTGGACCCGCCCGAGTGCCGGATGGTCCAACCGGGATTTAGCGTGAAGCGCGGAAGGAGGCGTAGTGACGTTGCAGGACCATTCTTGGGGACCTTGGCACAAACCACCCGAGTACTTCTCTGTACCGGCGTATTGGGATCCTGAGATCCAGGACGCAATTGCTGAGAAGGGGCGGTCGGTCAAGATCATCGACTGCACCCTCAGCGAGGGTGAAGACATGGTTGGCCGACACCTCTCGTGGGCGGCGCGCATGCGCCTGGCTCACATGCTCGACGAACTCGGTGTCGGCGAGATCACCACTCCGATCGGCCTGTCACCGCGAGAACTCAAGGATTGGGTGAGAGCCTGCAAGCGCGAAGGCATCGAGACGCCCATCTGCGACAAGCTGATCGCGCATGTGCTGCCTCTCGAGCAGGGCGACTGGAAGAAGCGGTACGACGACCATCTCGCATGCGAAGCGGACACGTTCGTCACCTTCCCCTTCTATCCGCAAATCAGCTACTGGAGTGACTTCACAAAAGGTCCTTACACCAAGGATCAGGTGGTCGATGCGATCCACGAGACCGTGAGCTACGGCGTCGAGAAAGACGCTCAGATCATCTTCAGCTTCCCCGACTCGTTCCGTCACAGTGTCGAGACCATCAAACTGTTCTGCAAGGCAGGAGTGGACGCGGGGGCCATGGGTATCTACGTCTACGACAGCCGGGGCCAGAGCAACCCGAGAGCCTCTTATCTCATTTGCCGCGAGATCAAGGAAACGATCGGCGACGCGAAGCTGTACGTCCAGCATCACAACGACCTCGGAATGGCGACCGCGAACTCACTCGCGGCTGCCGAAGCCGGCGCGGACTACATCGACGCGGCAATGAACGGTGTCGGCGACCGCTCGGGGACGGCGGCCCTCGAAGAGGTCGCCTGCGCGCTCTATGCATACGGCTGGGACGCCGGAGTGCGCCTCGACAAGCTGCTTCCGCTCGCCGAAGAGGTCGAGAAGGCCTTCGGCGGCCACATCAGCGACGCCATCAAGCCCATCATCGGCTGGCAGGCGAACATGGAGGAGGGGTACGGCCACCGCGACCCCGACGACCCGCCGGAGAGTCCGATGGCGATTGCCGGTGAAGTTCTGGGCAAACCATTTGAAAGCGTGATAGGGCCGAACGTTTTCGGCAAGATTCACTACATCCAACCCGAGGGCCTGCACAAGCACAAAGAGATCATTGCCGACTTCATTGGAGAGCTCGGCTTCGAGTGCTCCGACGAAGACCTGGAAGAGGTGCGGAACCGCACCAAGGACGCTCTTCTGGGCAGGGCCGAGGGCTATATCACCATCGATGAACTCAAGCTCATAGTGGAAGGGGTGTTGCAGGCGAATGACTGAACCGGGTCTGCCCCAGTACGTGATTCTGCATCAGTACGGCGTGGATCCCGACGGTGACACCCGGCAGCGGCTATGGCCCGAATTCGTACCGAAGCTGAAGGAGATTCCCGGGTTCGTGGCTGTCTACACGTTCGATGACCCGGACGCCCGAGAAGGTGTCAGCCTCACCTTCTGGGAAACCGAAGCCGCCGCTCAGGCCTACATCGACAGTGATGCCAGGCAGAAGCTCGACACACTGGCTTCTGAGTTCCGCCCGGCGACGAATCGCCGCATCATGAGAATCCTCCAAGCGGACGATCCGCGCCAGTGAGAGAGAACGAAAATGAGAATGGATTCCGAAAAATCGGGAGACGAGGGAAGGAGACGACAATGATGACAAGGAGAACCAGGGGCTTTCACGGCCTCTTGATCCTGGGGGTTGCCTTCGCTTTGGCCGCGGCGGCCTGCGGTGGCGACGCCGCGCCACCGGAAACTGTGGTGGTCACTTCGATCGTGGAGGTCGAGGTCCCGGGCGAAACAGTCACTGAGATTGTCGAGGTTGAGGTCCCGGGCGAAACAGTCACCGTGACTTCCATCGTAACCGAGATCGTCACAGAGACCGTAGAGGTCGAAGTGACGGCGCCGCCGCCGCCACCGGCGCCACTGTCCGAATCGAAGGTCCGCTGGGCCGGCTTCGGCGGCATGGCCGAGCTCCTGTTTTTCGTAGCGGAGGACGGCGGCTTCTTCGAGGCCGAAGGTCTCGAGTTGGAGCGCATAGAGCTGGGAGGCGGCGTTGACCTGTTTACGGCTCTTGCCAGCGGATCGGTCGCGTTCACTCAGTTGGGCACCCAGCACGGAATCAGAGCGGTGACGAGGGGTCTCGACTTCCGCGGTATTTTCGGTTTCTCGCATGGCCCGAACGAATTCGGCGTCATCTCACCTGAGGCGGCCACTGCTGCGGGTATAACCCAGGACTCGACGATCGATGAGAAGTTCGAGGCGCTGCGCGGCCTCACGATCGGCACAGGTCGACCCGGCTCGACGACGACGACTCTGGCAATCGGAGCCATGGAACAACGAGGCATCGACACCACGTCCGACGTCGAGTTGGTTCCGCTCGGGAGGGGCAGCGCAATGCTGCCCGCGTTCCAGGCTGGTGAGATCGACGCGTTCTTCTGGATTCCTCCGGAGACACAGATAGCGGCCTTGGAGCCAGGCGCAGTGACGATCGACTTCCGGCTGCTGCCCGAGCTCGAAAGCGTCAACTGGGCAAGCTACTTCACGACGGACAACTACATCCTCGAGCACCCCGACACGGTGCAGGCGTTCCTGCGCGCGGTTCTCAACGCAAGGGAATGGGCATTGGCGAACGAAGCCGATGCGCGCGAGATCGCCAGGGCGCGGTTCCCGGACCTCGAGGAGTCGGCTTTCGCCGCGTCCTTCCAGATCGACTACGACTCGCTCAAGCCGTCGATCTTGTTCAGTGAGGATGGCTTCGAGAAGGGGAGGTACATCCTCAACCTCGGTCTGCCCGCAGACGAGCCGAACACGACCCTGATGAGCGCGGTCGCCACCAATGAACTAGTGATCCAGGCCGCTACGGAGTTGGGCATACCGATCGAGTGACGTGCCGGTAATCCTTCAGAGGGTTGATGATGGGAGTCGGCGCCGAGGGCCGGCTCCCATCGGCACTGGTGGGGACCAGCCTTCGTAGCTTGCGGTTGCGACCTGCTCACGCTGCTGTGAGGTATCCATGATCAACATAACCGGCGTGTCGAAGTCCTTCGAGAAGGACGGTCAGAGGATCGACGCGGTCAAGGATTTCTCGCTCACGATCAACGACGGTGAGTTCGTAGCGCTCATCGGTCCGAGTGGGTGTGGCAAGTCGACCGTCCTCAACATGATCGCGGGATTGCTCGGACCTGAAGAGGGCGCCGTCGAGTACAACGGCGAACGGGTTACGGCCATCAACACCTCCGTCGGCTACATGACCCAGAAAGACTCGCTCCTCCCGTGGCGCACGACGGAGGGCAACATCTCGGCCCCGCTCGACATCCGGCGCGTCCCGAAATCCGAGCGGGCCGCCCTGGTATCGCAGGCCATCGAGAAGGTCAGGCTTGGAGGGTTCGAGCGTCATCACCCGGACGAGCTCTCAGGCGGTATGCGCAAACGGGTACTCCTCGCGAGAACGTTGATCTACGAGCCCGACACGCTGCTGATGGATGAGCCGTTCGCGGCCCTGGACGCACTGCTCAAACTCGTGATGCAAGAAGAACTGCTTCGAATCTGGAGCGAGGCGCGAGCCACCGTGGTGTATGTAACCCACGATCTGACTGAGGCGATCAGCATCGCCGACCGTATCGTGGTGTTCAGCAAACGCCCCGGTCGGATAGTGCTCGACCTGCCGATCGAACTTGAGCGTCCCCGCGACTTCGACACCATTCGAAGCTCACCCGAATTCCTGAAACTGTATAACAGGGTTTGGGCGACACTACGCCATGAAGTCGTCAGCCAGGAAGAAGCCGGCGGTGAAAGCCGCTGATTACACTTCGGACGGAGCCGCCGATGCTGTCGAGTAGGTCGAGGATCGCCTTCGCGCGTTTCCTGATCATCGCCGGCATCGTCGTCGCTTGGCACCTCGCCAGCCGTACGTTCATCGATCCGTTCTACATCAGCCGGCCTTTCGACGTTGCCGAGAGACTGTGGGATTGGGTGTCGACCGGCGACATCGTCGAGCATGTCCTCGCGACGATGTCCGAGCTTGTATTTGGCCTGGTCATCGGGGTCGTTCTCGGAGTGCTCGTCGCCTTGGTACTGGGCTCCAGCCCGACCCTCGCTGCGGTGTTCCGTCCGTTCGTGACGGTGGCTTACAGTTTTCCCCAGTTGGCTCTCACCCCCCTCTACATCTTGTGGTTCGGTGTGTTTCTCATGCCCAAAGTCGTATTGATCTCCGTCGTTGTCTTCTTCCTCATGTTCTTCAATACGTTCGAAGGTGTGAAGAACGTCGAGGGCGACCTCGTAGCAGCCATGCGCGTCATGGGAGCGAAGCGCTTGGACGTGTTCCGCATCGTGGTCCTACCGGCCAGCGCCGTCTTCCTGATCACGGGGCTGCGCCACGCTGTGCCATTCGCGCTGCGCGCGGCCGTGTTTGCCGAGTTCCTTGCCTCGGTGCGAGGCTTGGGCTTCCTCGCACTCACATCTGCGCGCTCCTACAGCAGCGCAGGCCTCTTTGCCGCACTCGCTGTGCTGCTCGTGGTCGGTGTGGGGCTCAACGCTCTCGTGAGCTGGTTGGAGCGTGTGGTGCTGCCATGGCGTTCCGCCGGCGTCGATGTAACCGCGGTGATGCAGCGATGATCGAGCGAGCCCCCATGTGGCGAATCCGTCTCTACCAGCTGATAGTGCTGGGCGTGTTCCTCGGCGGCTGGGAGTGGGTGTCGGATCGGCACATTCGAACTCTCTGGATCAGCAAGCCTTCGTTGATCGCGGAACGGACTTTTGATTGGTTCTCCAGCGGGTTCATCTACTCCCATATCCTCGCAACTCTTCAGATCGCCGGGCTCGGACTTCTCATCGGAACGGCTATCGGCGTCGTGTTCGGCATCGTGCTCGGCCTTCAGCGATCGCTGTCACGTTTGCTCGATCCCATCCTGGGGGGAGCGTACACGCTGCCCCGGATCGCCTTCCTCCCTGTGTTGCTCTTCTGGTTCGGATTCGGGTTCAGGCCGCTGGTGGCACTCGTCGTTTTGATGATCTTCTTCGTACTCTTCTACAACACGAGGGCAGGTGTCGAAAGCGTCGACGGCGACCTGGTTGCAAGTATGCGCGTCATGGGGGCGACGCGCCTCCAGGTGATCCGGATGGTGATACTGCCGTCAATCGTTCCCTTCGTCCTGGCGGCGATGATGATCGCGGCGCCGTATGCGCTGGTCGGCGCGATCGTCGGCGAGATCTTCATCGGTAGCAAGGGACTCGGGTTCCTGATCGTCTCATCGACAGGGGGCCTCGACCTCACCGGCACGTTCACGGCCTGCCTTGTGGTCACCGTCATCTCGCTGATCGCGACCCTCGTCATCGCCCGACACGGTCCCAGGTTGCTCGGACGAAGCCCGGGAACCATCGGTGGTAATGCCGGCGCAGCCTTTTGAGCAGCCGACGCGAACGAATCGGCTCGGTACGAGTCCTTCTCCCGGCGCTTGCGGTAACGATGGTCATGACCTTCCCGCCCTTTCTCGCCGGCGCACTCGCGTTTGAGATCCTTCCCGAGCTCGGATTCGACTCCGGCGCCCTCGGGACCGCCTTGGGCGGATTCTTCGGCCTGTCGGCCATCAGTTCGGTCACCATCGGGGGGCTTGCCGATCGGATCGGCTGGCCTGCCGCAATGCGAGTGTCATCGGCAATGAGCGCGGTGACGATGTTCGGAATAGCGGCGCTCGCCCACTCCTGGCTTTCCTTCGCAGCCCTCATTTCGCTCGGAGGCCTCACGATGGCGATTGGCCAGCCTGCGGTGAACCTGGCCCTCGCCAGAGAAGTGCCGGAGAGCCGTCAGGGGTTCGTCTTCGGCCTCAAACACTCGGCGATACCGGCTGCAGCCATGCTGAGCGGCTTTGCAGTGCCGCTGTTCGCAGTCAACGGCGATTGGCGCGGGGTGTTCGTCGGTGCGGGCGTGATCGCAGGCGGCGTAGCCCTAGCGGTGCCCAAATCGCAGAGCGCCGCCGCCGACGTGGCCTCGAGACGCTCATCCGAAAAGGTCGAACTGGAGATGCGGCCGCTCGTGTTCATGGCGGTCGGCGCCCTTCTGGCGGCATCAGTGGCGTCGGCCCTCAGCGCGTTCTTGGTGATTTCCGTCGTAGATTCGGGCGTCAGCCCCGGAGCAGGCGGTTTGATCCTCGCCGCGGCTAGCGTCACGGGACTGATAGTCCGCCTTCTGGCCGGTTGGTGGGCCGACGCTCGCGAAGCCGGCGGGCTCGGAGGGGTCGCACTGCTCCTTGTGATCGGTTCCGTAGGTCTTGGAGCGCTCACCGGCACCGGGGCATGGCTGCTCACGTTGGCGGCAATGCTCGCCTTCGGGGCGGGATGGGGCTGGAACGGGCTCTTCAACTTCAGCGTTGTGAAACACTTCCCGCGGGCGCCGGCGCGAGCCACGAGCGTTGCGCTCACGGGTACGTACATCGGTGCTTCGCTCGGCCCGATCGTGATGGGTCAGCTCATTGAGATCTATTCCTTTCAGGCCGCCTGGTTGGCCGCCGCTGCGTTGTCGAGCTTCTCAGCGGTCGCCATGCTGGCCGCCCGATGGCAGTTGACCGATATGCGCAAGATGCGCGCTGCGGCGCGCGCCGGAGGCTGACCGGTATCGTGCCAACCGAAACCGTCTGACCGTGGCTCGCTCGAACCTGGCATCCCGTGCGCCGGTCTTGACCACTTGGCCAGCGGTTTGGTAGGTTCGCGGGGCCACACGCGGTTGGGGTCGCATGTGGCGGCTTACCCCATCTATTCACGGATAGGGGTTTGAAGGGGAAAGGAGCGGGGCCTCGGATCGCCTGACCTGGGGTTGGCGCCATTTCACAGCCCGGTCTTCACCCTGGCGCGGCACCGCCAGGGTGAAGGGCAGCCGCTCCGCAATGATATGGTTGGAGTGGCCTGGTGCGCATCGGTGTGCCGGCAACGTGAATAATCAGGGTTAGTACCCAATGCTTGGGGGGCAGGTGTCGAAGATTCGTTCCATGCGAGAGGCTGCGTCGCTCGTTTCCGATGGCGCGACGATCGGAATCGGTGGCCTTTCGATGAACAGCGCTCCTATGGGCTTTGTACGCGAACTCGTTCGGAGCGATGTCCGAGACCTGACCGTGGTGTCAATTGTCGGGTCGATGGCCGTCGACTGGCTCGTAGCTTCGGGCAAGGTGAGCAAAGTGGTCACCGGACTCGTCAGCTTCGAAGGCTCCGGTCTGGCGCCGAACTTTCGTAGAGCGGCCGAAGCAGGTGACATCGAGGTCGAGGAGTACTCGGAGCATCTTCTGATCTGCCGACTCCAGGCGGCGGCACACCACCTCCCCTTCGTTCCGACCAAGGCCGGGATCGGTACCGATGTGCTCGCCTTGCACCCTGACACGACCCGCCTGGAGACCGATCGGGTAACAGGAGAGCTCTACGTCGCATGTACGCCGTTGCCGATTGACGTCGCCGTCGTTCATGCCCATGCCGCGGACGCCGACGGAAACACTCGTGTCGACCCGAAGCTCATCTGGATGGACTCGGACCTCGTGAGGGCAGCCGACGCGACCATCGTAACCGTCGAGGCGGTCACACCTCGCAGCTCGTTCACGGATGCCCCGGCGCGCACCACCTACCCGCGCTTTGTGATCGACGCCGTCGTTCACGCACCTTGGGGTGCTTACCCGACATCGAACTACCCGTCCTATACCCACCATGAAGACTTCTTTCAGGAGTACTTGAGCGCTTCGCGCGACCGCGACCATTTCTCGCGGTTCTGGAACGACCGGATCACCGCTCCCAACGACTGGGCAGACTTTCTCGAGGCCAACGGCGGCGCGGCGACGATCCTCGCAATCACGAGGAGGACCATGTGAGTCGCGAGGTACCCGGCGCCGACTGCACGGTCGACGAGCTGATGGTCGTCACGCTCGCTCGCGAGTTCACGAGCGACACACGCGCCTTCAACGGCGGCGCGAGCTTCATACCGGTCTGCGCATACCTGCTCGCGCGCAAGACGCACGCACCCGGCCTCGTGTGGGCCGCAAGCTCGATCGCGATCGACGCCGATCCGCCCGCGATTCCCGAGTCCACCCTGTCGGACGCGCTCTGGGACGGCGCCACGACACTATCCAACTCTCCGTTCGATTTCTGGGCCTACGCCCAAGGAGCTCGGTACAACACGTTCGCGTTTCGCGGGGCGCAGATCGACAGGTTCGGCAATGTCAACAACACGGTCATCGGCGCCTACACCAACCCCAAGGTCCGTCTCCCCGGAGGAGGCGGAATGGCGGACCTCGGCGGCATGATCCCCAACGTGTACCTCTGGACGACGACCCACAATGCTCGCACGCTGGTCGAGAAGGTCGACTTCCGCAGCGGTCTCGGTTGGGGTGACGGGGGCGACCACCGTCGCCGGCTCGGCTTCAGCGGAGGTCCGCAGCTGTGCGTAACGGACTTGTGTGTGATGGACTTCCACCCTGACACGAAGGCGATGCGGCTTCGCTCGGTGCATCCCGGCGTCACCATCAGTGACATTCAAAGCGCAACAGGGTTCGAGGTTGCGATGCCCCGCGACACGATTGGAGAGACCGACCTGCCGACTCCAACCGAATTGAGCATCTTGCGCGATGTCGTCGACCCCACAGGTAGCCGGCTCCGCGAGTTCGCCTGAGGAGCGCCGGCATCTTAGGTGATCCGGGAAACGTCGGTGGCGCACGTTTCTACCTGACCTTTGGTAGATTGCTCGGAAGCATCGTTTCGGGCTGAGAAGGCAGCCGCATGACCGACTTATCACAAGGCGATCGGGACCCGGCTGGTCGACATTGCCGCCGGCTCGATTACATGGGCTGCATCATGGCGACATACCAGACTTTCCGTGCTCCTGAACCGAACCGGGGCGATCGGGGCGCAAAGTGAAGTCAGAGACGTTTGCCGGTTCCGTCCTGCCGGACGAGGAACGCAACGCCAAGTTGCGCAGCCAGATCGCGTACTGCCTCAAGAGTTCGTTCTACCGGAACTGTTTCGAGGCCGCAGGCGTGGATCCTGCGTCGATCCGGGTCGTCGACGACCTTGCGTCCTTGCCCGTCTTCGTGACGCCGGATATCCACCGGCAATCCCAAGAAGAGTCCCTCGAGACACACGGACACCCTTTCTCTCAATTCCTCTGCGCCGACCCGGAAGAGATCGTGGCGCTGAGTTCCACCTCAGGGACGACGGGTTCTCCCACTTTCTATCCCTTCACCAAGCGCGATGTGGAGATAACCGACTTGCTCTGGCGGAGAGCGCTGGGTTTTGTCGGGGTTCGACCCGGCGATCGAGTACTGCAAGGGTTCGGCCTTTCGATGTACCTGGCCGGCCTCCCGCTGGTGCGAGCGCTGGAGCGGATGGGCGCGCTGCCAATCGGGATCGGCGCCGAGGCCGGCGCCGAGAGACTGTTGCGGCTGCTGAAGCTGACACGCCCCAGGGTGCTCACCTGCACCCCGAGCTACGCCGAGCACTTGATGGAGCGCGTGCCGGAAGTGCTGGGAATGGAGGCTCCCGATTTGGGGATCGAGTTGATAGTTTGTGCAGGGGAACCGGGAGCGGGCCTGCCTGAGGTACGGTCGAAGTTGGAGAGTGGTTGGGGCGCGAGAGTCTTCGACCTTCTCGGCGGAACCCATGGAATCATGATGGCGTCGGCCCCGACCGACGAATACCACGGCATGTACGTATTGGGAGATGATTTTTCGGTCTCTACGCAATTGGTCGATCCGGTCACCCGGGAGCCCGTCGAAGAAGCCGACGGCGCAGTCGGCGAGCGGGTCAAGACGTCCCTCGAGTGGGGAGGCGCCCCTCCTCTGAGGTACTCGGTCGGAGATGTGTATGAGGTCTTCACGGCGCCTGCCCCGGAAGGACCCATCGGGGGGAAGCGAATCAAAGTGCTCGGGCGTGTCGACGACCTTCTGATCGTAAAAGGGGTAAAGCTCTATCCGGCGGCCGTTAAGGACCTGGTCAACAGCTTCGTCCCTGAGGTCAGCGGTGAGATCCGGATAGTGCTCGACGGCCCCCCACCTCGTGTGGCGCCCCCGTTGCGCGTGAAGGTCGAATCCTCGGTCGCAGGCGACGCCGAGGCAGCGGCTCACCTGGCCGACCGGATCACCCTGGCGATGCATCATCGGCTCACCGTCCGTCCCCGGGTCGAACTGGTAACGGTGGGCTCGTTGCCGCGCAGCACGCACAAGCAGAAGCTTCTAGAAATCGATACCGAGAAAGCGAGCCTCCAACCATGAGTGGCGCCATTGACGCCTGGTGCAATTTCTTCACCGAAGAAGGCATCAGGATCGTTTTTACCGAGAATCCCGAGGTGTCCTTCATGATGGGCGACCAGTGGGGGAGGCACGATCTCATGGTCGGTTATGAGCCTGAGCAGTTCATAGAGCAGAAGATGGACCCGGCAGGTGTCGAGAGGGTGGTCGTTCCGGCGCTACAGCAATATCTCTATCGAGACCGCCGGCTCGTGCGCGTCCCGTGGGAGTCTGTCGCCCAAGTCATCGAGCGATTTCCCGATCGGATTTCAGGGCTGTACGGAATCGACCCCTTCTCCGGAATGAAGGGTGTCAGAGAGCTCGAACTGGCGGTCACGCAATACGGTTTCGTCGGCGGTCACGTGCATCCGTATGGATTCGACACGCCGATCAATGACGCCAGGTTCTATCCCTTCTATGCCAAATGCGCCGAGCTTGGAGTGCCGGTCGAGTTCCAGACCGGTCACTCCGCCGAGTTCATGCCTTCCAGACACGGGCACCCCCTACTCCTCGATGACGTCGCTATCTACTTCCCGGAGCTGAAGCTGGTGGGTGCCCACCAGGCTTGGCCGTGGTGCGAGGTGATGGTCGCGATGGCATGGAAACACCCCAACGTTTACGTTGCCATGTCGGGCCATGCTCCGAAATACTGGGACCGCTCCCTCGTGCATTTCCTGAATAGCAGGGGCCAGGGCAAGGTGATGTGGGGCACGGACTATCCGCTCATCCAGCACGGGGAGTCCCTGCGTCAGGTCGACGAACTCGGCCTGAAACCGGGCGCGAAGCAGAAGTTGTTGCACGACACCGCCACCGATGTATTCGGCCTCGGCGGAAGCTGACGGCCTGCGCGTGGAGTTCTTTCGGATCGCAAAGGACAATCGGGTGGCGATTGTCACTATCGACAAGCCCCCGGCAAACACCCTCGACTTCGCTCTTTACGACGAGATCACGTCATTGGTCGGCCAACTCGAAGAAGATGACAGTGTAAGAGCGGTCGTATTCGCCTCAGCCCATCCAAAGCTCTTCATCTCCGGCGCCGACATCAAGGACATGGAGAGCTACGATCGCTCCCCCGGTCCGATGACCGAGCGGGTTCACAAGGCTCAGAACACGTTTTTGCGGCTCCAGCGCCTCGCCAAACCAACCGTGGGAGCGATCGCAGGCCATGCCCTCGGCGGTGGCTGCGAGTTCTCGCTGTGTCTGGACTTCCGGGTCATGATGCGCGGCGGGCCGACGATCGGACTTCCCGAGGTCAACCTAGGCCTGGTTCCGGGCGGTGGCGGCACCCAACGGCTGTCCAGGCTCGTCGGCCGCAGCAAGGCTCTGGAACTGCTCATGCTCGGATCCCGACTCGACGCCGACAAGGCTCTCGCCGCCGGGCTGGTGACGTCGGTGGGCAACGACTCCGAAGACACGATGAGTCAGGCTCTTCAGCTTGCAACCCGGCTCGCAGACCAGGCGCCTCTTGCCGTCCGGCTCATCAAGCAGGCCGTGAACGAGGGTCTCGACGGCGATCTCGACCGCGGTCTGCGATTGGAGAGAACGGCCGTCGTGACGGCGTTGCTCTCCGACGACAGCCGTGAGGGCGTCGCCGCCTTTCTAGCGAAGCGACCGCCCCGCTTCGAAGGTCTTTGAATGCGATGACGCTTGACGACCTGGAGCGTCTCGTAGGTGTCGAGTTCCCGGTTGGGGAGTTCACCATCGAGGGGTACGAGCACTGGCTGACAACCGATGCCATCGGCTCGCCGCCTCTTCCCGCCGGTGTGGCCCACCCGATGTACGCCTACTACGCCGCGCTGGGCGGTATGGGACTCACGCTGGACGAACTATTTGCGATGGTCGGGTCGTCGGCGGCCGACGGCCCGATGTTCGGCGAAGCCGGGCTCGAGTTCCGGGACGTGATGCGCGTCGGCGAAACTTATCGCGTCGAAGGCCGTATCACCGGCGCCGCTCGCAAGACCGGCAAGCGAGCGGGAGTGTTCGATATTGTCTCGTTCGAGCTTCGTGTGGTCGACTCGTCCGGCGTCGTGGCGGCGGTGTCGACCAACTCGTTCATCTTCCCGAGGAGGACGGCGTGAGAGTGTCCGCGGGCACGGAGCTTCCCGTGTTCGAGGTCGACGAGGTTCGGGCGGCCGCCATGAAGACCATGGCCGTCTTGCTGCGAGACCCGAACCCGATCCACTTCGACCCCGACGCGGTGGCCGCCCTCGGTATGGGAGATCGAGTAATCAACCAAGGCCCGACGAACATGGCATATGTCGTGAACATGCTGGTGGCCTGGGCCGGCGACCCGGCACGGATCCGGGCTTTGAAGGTTCGCTTTCTCGACAACGTCCGGGCCGGCGATCGTGTCGTCGCCGGGGGCGTCGTCACGTCGGTGGCCGGGGACGGGCGACACCAGATCGCAGAGTGTGACGTCTGGCTCGACGTCGTAGGTGGGTCCCGGGCGCTGGCAGGGTCGGCGACCGTCGCTCTCGAGGCCGGCGAAGGCGCCGGGAAAACACCTCAAAAGTGAGTGAGTCCGGCAGTTTCCGGGTGATGCGGCCGGATTACCATCCGGCCCAGCCGGGTTTAACCCCGATTATTCATGTATGGGGGTTTGGGGGATGAGTGGAGTAGACCATATTCGCGCCTTGACCAGGCAATACAGCTATCGGTGTTTCCCATCCCGGTCCGATTTAGAGATTCACCTATCGGGCGAACGGTGGGTAGCCCCAATACTCGGGTGGAACTGGCGTAACATGCCTCGGTGTGTGGGAAACCTGAATAATCAGGGTTAACGAGGGAGATCTATTGGGGCGTGTCGCTATCGTCGGTGTCGGCCAGAGCGTCCATGCACGAGACCGCCATGACGTCGCTTACGCCGAACTGCTGCTCGAAGCCGTCGATGAGGCGCTTGACGACGCCGGTATCGGGCTGTCCGATGTCGATAATGCGGTGACGGCGAGCCTGGATTTCTACGATGGGCGGACCATCGCCAACATGGCTGTCGCCGAGGTCGTCGGCTCTTACCTGAAACCGGAGAGCCGGATATGCTCGGACGGAATCGGCGCTCTCCTGTACGGATGGTCTCGTATAGCCGACGGCGGCCACCAGGTCGGGTTGGTAACCGCGCATTGCAAGGAGTCGGAAGGCAATCTCGCGACCATCGAGGGCGCCGCCTTCGATCCCTTCGTCCAGCGGCGCCTCGGGGCGGACGCCGACGTCGTCGCCGCGCTGGCGGCTCGCCGGATCTACGCTTCCGGGGCGTTCGCTCCCACGGATGCCGCGGCCCTGGTTGTGGCGGCGAGAGCGGCGAGCGCGGTGAATCCCAAGGTCACGACGCTCGAAACCATGACAGTCGCCGAAGTTCTGGACGCGCCTCGGTCGGCGACTCCCCTGGGTATATTCGATCGAGCGCCGAACCGTGACGGATCGTGCGCCGTTATCCTCGCCGCCGAGGAGGTGGCGCGGGACCTATCCGACAACCCTGTGTGGATCGCAGGCGTAGGAACCGCAACCGGCAAGTATTGGACCGATCGGCATCCCGACGATCTAAGCGCCCTCGACCGGGCCCGGGACGGTGCGGTGGCTATGGCCGGTTGGGGCGCGGATGTCCCTGACGTGTTCGAGGTCTCGGCTCAATACGCCCACGAACTGTGCCGGTTCGCAACGCGTCTCGGCGCCGATCCGGCTGAAGCGGGAGGAACCCTGAATCCATCCGGTGGTTGGCACGCCGGCAACCCCGTGACGGTCTCGGGCCTCTCGAGAGTGGCCGAATGCGTGCATCAGCTTCGTGGCGACGCGGGCCCGAGGCAACATCACGATGCGCAACGCGCCCTCGCTCACGGCGTGGCCGGCCTCGGCGCCCAGTCTCATTTCGTCGCTGCCCTCGAAGTGGGGGATTGATGGGTAGGAACGCCGCGATCGTTGCCGTCGGCCAAACCGACTACGTGGCGAGACGTCTCGAAGTGTCGATACCCGAGATGGTCAGGGAGGCCGTCGATCGCTGCTTGGGGTCGAAAGACCTGAATCCGGGCCAGGTCGATGCGGTCGTTGTCGGCAACATGGAACTGTTCGAGGGAATCAACTTTCCCGAACTGTGGATGGCATCCGCCCTCGGCGCAGCGGGCAAACCACTTTTCAAACTCAACAACGGGGGAACGGTCGGGGCAAGCGTCGCCGTCGCAGCGGCTCACCTCGTCGCTTCCGGACTCTACGACGTGGTACTGGGTATCGGTTACGAAAAGCAGTCCGAGGGTGAGACTCAGTCGGCGATAACCACCGTAGGCGATCCTGCGTGGGAGCGGTCGGTGATGGCGGGAGCCATCGGGAACTTCGGGGTGATGGCCTCGACGTACGTCGCCGAGAGCGGCGTCACCGCGGAGCAGGCCGCCAAGGTGGCGGTAAAGGCCCGTCGCAATGCCTGTCTCAACCCTCATGCACATCTACAGCGTCCCGACATCACGGTTGAAGAAGTGCTCGCGTCCCGCATGCTCGCGGCGCCGTTGCGGCTACTCGACATGTGTCCGAGCAGCGACGGAGCTTGTGCCGTGGTGATGGCCGCACCCGACCGCGCCCGTGTAATAACACCGAGACCGGCGTGGGTTGTCGCCACCGAGACGGCCCACGACACGCAGTTCATGGGTGATTCACCCAAGCGCCTGGCGCGGATGCGCAGCCTCATTGCCGCCTCCGATTCGGTCTACTCGAAGGCCGGCATCGTCGATCCCCGGGCTGAGCTCGACGTCGCCGAGATCTATGAACCGGCTAGCTATGCAGAGTTGGCGATGTACGAGAGTCTGCGTTTCTGCGATTGGGGCGAGGGTGGGACCCTTATCGACGATGGCGTCACCCTCATGGACGGAGAACTCCCGGTCAACCCGTCAGGTGGCGTGCTCTCCACCAACCCGGTCGGAGCCACCGCACTGATCCGTGTTGCGGAGGCGGCTCTCCAGGTCATGGGCGAGGCGGGAGATCATCAGATTCCCGGGGTCGAGACCGCCCTGGCCACCGGCTACGGGGGTAACGCATGGAGTGAGGCTGTCATTGTCAGGGGCTCGGCGCCGTGAGCCCGACTCCGCCGATTGACGCCGCCCTGAGACTCGAGTACGTGGCGGACTTCGAGTATTCATACGCCGCCGGAAAGTTCGCGTCGCGATTCATGAACGCGCTCCGGACCGAGGCCAGGATCCAGGGAACGAGGTGCGATGTCTGCGACAAAGTCCTGGTGCCTCCTCGGCCGGTATGTGGTCTTTGCTCGGGACGAACGGCCGAATGGGTCGACGTAGGCCCGAGCGGCGTGATCACGGGCTACACCGTGGTCGAGGTACCTTTCATCGATCCGATGACCGGCATCAAGCGGCCGATTCCCTATGGCTTTGCGTTCGTTCGCCTCGACGGAGCGGACACGAACATCTATCACTTCCTCCAGGAAAGCCGGCACGACAAGATCTCGATCGGAATGCGCATCACGGCCGTGTTCAAGCCGGCCCCCGAACGCGACGGGACCCTGGCGGACATCATTCATTTCCGTGCGGAGGAGCCGGCAGCCGATGAGTGAGCCGACGATCCTGCATCAGAAGATCAACCTGCCGTATCGGTATACGGCAGGCAAGTTTCACAAGGCCTTTCTCTACGGGTTGGCCGACCGGCGGATAGTAGGGTCCCGCTGCCAGGCATGCCTCACGGTGGCGGTTCCGGCCCGGCCATTCTGTCCGGAATGCTCAGCGCACAGCGGGGAAACGATAGACATGAAACCGCAGGGGACGCTCGAAACCTGGTCGACGGTGACGATCCGAGGAGTCACGCGAACCTACGGTTTGATCCGGATCAGCGGCGCCGACACCGTGATGCTCCATATCGTCGACGCCAAGCCGTCAGGTCTTCGGGTGGGCATGGATCTGGCGCCGAGATGGTCTCCCGAGCCGGTACCCGAGATAACGGCGATCCAAGCCTTTCGACCGGCCTGAGATATCCGCGCTTAACCCGAACAACCGCTTGGTAGGCTCGCCAGGTGGCCTCGAACTTGAAACTCGTCGATGCGTCCCGAGCCGCCGACACGGTCCATGACGGCGACACGGTGTACTTTGGCGGGACCGTTCTCGACCGCAAGCCGATGGAGTTGACCCGTGCGCTGATCAGAGCCGGAAGGCGGGATCTAGACGCGGTCACATTCGCCGGATCCCTCGAGATAGAGCTCCTCGTCGCCGCCGGCAGCGTCCGCAGCGTTGCCGCCGCCTACGTAGGGCTCGGTCGATTCGGTCCGGCGCCGCGGTTCGTTGCGGGTGTCAAGGCCGGAATGTTCGAGGATCTCGAATACTCCGAATGGAGCCTTCTCGGGCGGCTCCGAGCAGCATCGATGGGCATACCGTTTCTGCCGACCAGGGCCGGAACGGACAGCGAGACCCTGGCCATCCACGATTTCGCCTCGGTAGCCGACCCCTATTCCGGTGATACCTATGTCGCTCTCCCGCCGCTTCAACCCGACATCACGCTGCTTCACGCATGGCGAGCCAGCCCCGGCGGGCATGTGCAGATAGCTTTTCCCCCCCAACACCTGTGGGACATCGATGTGCTCGCGGCGCGGGCCGCAGATCGCGTCATCGTCGGCGTCGATCAGATCGTGTCAGAGGAAGCGGTCGCGTCGATCCCGGAGCACACTCGTCTCTTCGGATTCGAGGTGGACATGGTTGTCGAGCTTCCGAGGGGCAGTTGGCCTACGAGCTCGCCACCGGAACATGATGTCGATGAAGGCGCCATCGGCGCGTACGTGTCGTCGGGCGGCGAATTGGGGACTCTCGACTTGGTGCGGCCATCGTGACTGCCTCAAGGGGCGAGATCGCGGACTTGATGGTTGTTGCGCTCGCCCGGATGGTAGTGGCCGGCGACGTCGTCGGGGTCGGACTCGGGACTCCGCTCGCCCTCGTCGCAGCCCTAGTCGCCAGGCACACAGCACAACATGGCGTACATGTACTCGCCGGTGGCGCCCTAGACGTGAACGGCGGTGTGGAATCCCACCTGCGCGAACCCCGAGACCAGCGCAGCCTGACTCCCGGCTTCGTTCCGCATCTCGACTCGATGGATATGGCCGAGCGCCAGGCGATGACTCTGCAATTCTTGCGTCCGGCTCAAATCGACCGGTTCGGAAACCTGAATACGAGTCGGATCGGAGTTCGTTCGGCCCCGACGGCTCGGTTCAGCGGCGGCCTGGCCACAGCGGATGTGCCGGCGCTACTGCCGCGGGTGATCGCCTACCACCCTGATCACCGCCCTCGCTCGTTGCCCGCCCAGGTGGATTGGATCACCGGCAGCGGCCACGGATGGGCCGGCAACACCTGGAAAGCTGCCGGGACGGTCGCCGTGGTCACGAACCTCGCTGTTATCGAGTTCGTCGAGAGACGCGGCCGGGTAAAGTCGATCCATCCATGGAGCGATGCATCAACGGTGGGCGAAAACACCGGCTTCGAACTCTCGCTGCCCGAGGATGCACCGCCAACGCCGGAGCCGACATCGGACGAACTGGAAACGCTGGATATGGTCGATCCGCGCCGCAGACGTGACGAGGAGGTTCCCGATCGAGCAGGTCGAGACGGAAGGGTGACATCGTGACCGGCGCCGCGCCGGCCTCGGGTCGGCAGAGACGGGATTCCGTAGATCGACGGAAGGAGCTCATCGATGCAGCTGCGGCCGTTTCTAGGAGGGGGCTGAGAAACCCCGTACAAAGGGGTTCAGCCGCTAACCCACAACTCCATGACCAGGCGGTTTGCCGACCACCTAACCCCGTAAGATTCGTTTTTCAGGACCCTCCTAGCGAGAAGGGTTGTGGTATCGACCTGAAGGTCCGAACACGATCGAGGAGATCGCCTCCGGGTTTGCGGACATGGCGGTAAACAGCGTTCGTAGCCCCGGCTGGACCGGCAAGGCCTGACCGGCCCATGGTGCGGACCCTCTCTTCTCCGGCGGCAGTTGCCGAGCTGATCCCGCCGGGCGCGACCGTCGCCGTCGGGGGCGCCGGCCTCAACCGAAAGCCGATGGCCCTCCTCAGAGGGATCGTGGCCGGCGGAGTCCGTGACCTCAACATCGTAAGCTTTCTCGGCAGCGTGGACGTCGAATACCTGCTCGCTTCCGGTGCAATGGCGCATCTTCATTCCGCAGGGGTTTCTCTGGACGGATTCGGCCTGGCGCCCGCATTCCGCGCCGCCCGGCAGCAGCAATCCGTCCGGTTCATCGAATGGTCCGAAGCGTCGATGGTTGCGGCCGTCGAAGCCACGGCACGCGGCCTGCCGTCCATGCCGTGTTCCACCGCGCCCGGCTCGGACGTCGTCAAGTACAACCCGTCACTGGGCGTTTACAAGGACCCACCAACCGGCATACCGACCGTGTTTGCAACGGCTCTCGCAATCGATACAGCCCTGATCCACGCCCCGGCAGCCGATGCACACGGGAATATCTACGTTGACGGAGATCTCGGGCTCGATGGCCTGCTCGCCCGCGCCGCGAAGACCACGATCGTTTCTTTCGAACGGGAGGCTGCCGCCGATCCTCCGCTTGCGGCGATTTCCCGGCTATGGATCGACGCAGTTGTACCGGCGGTTGGCGGATCCTGGCCAACCGAATGCCACCCCGAAGCCCTCGTAGACCTCGGCGCCGTCGCTGCGTGGGCCGGGTCAAAGGGCATAACAGCGGAAATGTTGGAGAAGGCCCCGTGAGCACGCTCGGGGATCTGTTCACCACAGTGCTCGCTCGCGAGTTCGTCGCCGCTGCGACCGATGACGGTGTTCGGGTCATCGCCGTCACGACCACGGCCAGCCTCGTCGCGGCGCTGGCGGCCCGGTGTTTGGGGGCCGCCGATCTCGCCATCGCACCGGGCTTCGGGACGCTCGACGCCGCGTCGCGACCTGCGCTCTCCCTCGGTGAGAGGGCCATTCGGGCCGGAGCCTCGCCGCGGGGACCGGTCAGCGACACGTTCGTGGCAGTGGCGCGCGGCCTCGTCGGTGTTGTCATCACCCCAGGACAGCTCGACAGTCGAGGAGCCACCAACCTCTCTCGCATCGCCGGCGCCCATGCCGCTCCGCGAGTCGCCTTGCCAGGGAGTCGTGGCCTGCCGGACAACAATGACTCGCCTTCACGTGTCTGGTACCTCGTCGCCGACCATGCCGCCCGCACCCTCGTCGACCGGGTCGACTTCGTCTCAGGGCCTCCGCCCTCCCCGCAGCGGATCCGCAGACTTATCACGCGGCTGGGCGTATTCACGCTCGATTGGCACCATGGGTGGAAGGCCGATTATCTCTTCCCCGATGTCGGGTCGGCTGATGTGGCGACATCCGGCGGGTTCCCCATACGGGTGGCCCCCGGCGTTCCGACCGTTGCCCACCCGACACCGGCTGAGCTTGGCGCACTTGCCTCGGTGGATCCCGACGACCTGCGGTCGATCGAGTTCGACGGCGCCGACGGCGTCCGGCGCGCCCAGCGGGTCGTTGCCGAAGAGCGCCAGAGCGTCTGAAGCGACGCAATGCACCTACCGAGCCGACGCCGGCGCAAGAATCCCACCGTTTTGTATGCTTACTGTCCGAATCGCCCGGTGGGATATCCTCGGCGCGACGTCGGTCGCAAAGGTCAGCCATGAACACACAACGATTGATCGAGATGCTGGGTCCGGCAGCCTGGGCCGAAGGACTGGTCGCGGGATCACCGAAGTTTGCCGAAGGCCTGGCGAGTGCGGCCGACGTGATCCATTCCGACGGAGCCCTGCCGGCCCGGGACAAGGCCCTTTGTGCCGCCGTGATAGGTGCCGTGAAGCGGCTTCCCGAGGTGACTTCCAAGTACTTGACCATCGCTATGGGCCGCGGCATGACACCCGACGAGGTTCACGGCGCCGCAATGGTCGTGCTGATATCACGCGGAATTCCGGGCTACCAGGCTTTGACCGAGGCTCTAGCGGCGATCAGCGACGGCGGCGTGAGCCCTGGACCGCCGTTCGAGGCCGAGGTCTCGATGGACGCGCTCCTTGACTACTACAGAGGGCTCTACGGTGAGGTTCCCGCGAATGTCGCCCTCGGCGCTCAGCATGCTCCTGGGGCCGTGAAGGCCTATTACCTCATGCGTCAGGCGGCTCTGGAGGAATCTTCGCTCGAAAACCGGTTGGCGGATGTCATGCTGTGTGCAGTGAACGCGGCCGAGTTCCGCGACGATTTCGTAGAGATTCATGCTCGCTTCGCCCTCAAAGGCGGCGCGACGGCGGGCCAACTGACCGAGGCGGTGGCCTGCACCATACCGTTCGCCGGCGTCGCGGCATGGTTGTCGGGCGCGAACGGTCTGATTGCGGCACTGGAGAATCCATAGTGCCTCCACTCTCGGGATTCCGGTTGTCTCGATCCGGGCATGGCCGGCGCCCTCGCCTTAGGGGCGGAGCGCCGAGGATCCTGGAATGAGCCCGGACACCGCGAGCGACTTCTCCGGAAGGCCGGGGACCGCCGTGGTCACGGGTGGCTCGGGAGGCATCGGCTCGGCCGTGTGCATCCTGCTGGCGTCTCGCGGCAGCGACATCGCCTTTACGTACGGCCAGAACGAGTCGGCTGCTGCGGAAGTCGCTGCGGCCATCGAAGCCGCCGGCTCGAAGGTCACGGTCGGCCGGGTGGACGTCACCGATGCCGCCGCCGTCAAGGATTTCGTCGATTCGGCTGCGGAACTCCACGGTGGTATCCACACTGCGGTTTCTGCAGCTGGGCCGTACGTTCCGATGCGATACGTCAGCCAGATCGATCCTCAGCTGTTTCGAGAGAAGGTGAACGTCGATCTCTTCGGAGCGTTTAATCTGGTTTGGGCCGCGCTGCCCCACGTTCGCGAGTCGTCGGGATCGTTCGTTGCTGTCACGTCGATGGCCGTGCGACGGTTTCCGGTCAAGGACTCGCTATCGGCGATTCCCAAGGGGGCGGTAGAGGCCCTCATCCGCGCAGTAGCAGCCGAAGAAGGTCGATTCGGGGTCCGGGCAAATGCTATCGGCCCCGGCTTGATGGCAGCCGGCATGTATCACGAACTCGTTGCCCGGGGCGAACTCACCGAGGAGATGCTCAACGACGCCTCCAAGAACATCGCCCTAGGCAAGCCCGGTACGGCTGACGACATCGCCGAGGCCGTCTGCTTCCTCGCCTCCGATCAGGCGGCGTACATCACCGGGAAGGTACTGGACGTCGACGGCGGCTATAAGATCTGACGACTTGCGGAGGTCTGTGCGTGCTCACGCCCCCTGCGCGCGGCCCGAAAGTACGGCGTCGCCGCGGTCAATCGCTACTGTGTCGCGCCGAGCGCAAGGCGCCAAGGAGGTGTATCGGTGACAGATTACGACGCCATCGTGATAGGAGCGGGAGCCGCCGGCCTCAGCGCTGCGGCCCTGCTGGCTACCGAAGGCCAGCGTGTGCTGGTCGTGGAGCAAAGCAACTTTCTGGGCGGCCGCGGCATGGCCACCAACGACGCGGGCTACGAGCTAAACCTCGGGGCACATCTCCTCGAAGACCCCGGCTCGGGGATAACGAGAATCTTTCAGCATGTCGGAAAAGAGTTGCGCCACGGGCCGCATAACACCGACATGCCGGTTTGGGATCACGTAACAGAAGCATGGGGGTCGATTCGAGACCGCTACTCGGACGGCAAAGATCAGCTGAAGAAAGTAATCCACGCGCTGCTGGCCACCCCGTACGAGGAGCTCGAGCAATGGGATGACCGGCCGATGCGCAGCTGGATCTCTCAACACACCGACCACGAGGGCGTGAGCGATCTGTTCGAGTTCATCAGCGTGATGGAGTGCATGACAGAGGATTGGTGGGACCACTCGGCGAGCGACAACCTCTTCAATCGAAAGATGCACTACTCCGAGAAGCGCATGGCGGCCTACTCATTCTGGCCGGAGGGAGGCTGGGACAACCTCTTCACCGCCCTGCGAGACGTTGTCGTCGAGCGGGGTGGGGAGGTTCAGCTAGGGAGGCGAGTCAGCCGCGTGCTGATCGCCGACGGCGAGGCGAAGGGGATCGCATTGGCCCGACCGGATGCCGTCCTGCCGAACGAGATCTTCCACGATGAGATCGTCACCGCTCCGGTCGTTGTCTCGACCCTGCCGGTGTGGCATGTGCTCCGGATCGTGCCCGAACAGCAGCTACCGGATTGGTACGTGGGTCAGATCAAGTACCTCGCCCAGGACCGCTGGCGCATATCTTGGGCAGGGCTCTATGTCGCCACCGAAGAGCCCGTTGCCGTCATCGACCGGCACGAAATCGCGACCTGGCTCCACAGCCCGATCGGAGGTACCTCCGGGTTCATGTTCGAGATGACCGCCATGGACCCCTCGGTGGCCCCCGAAGGCCGTCACCTCTACGTCATGGGTTCGATGCTGCACCGTTTCAACAGAGCACGTGACATCGACTTCGTCAAACAGAAGTTCGATGAGTTCGAAAGGGACATCGAGATCATGTGGCCGGCGCTGCGGAATCACGTCTTCAAGCGGCGCCATTACACCTTTGACCCCTCGTTCGGTGTAATCCAGAAGCCGGGCCTAGTCGGCAAGTTTCGCCCGCACTGGAAGGCCCCCAACGTATCGGGGCTCTACTTCGCAAGCGAAACCTTCAAGTCGCGCGGCATAGGGGTTGATCGAGGCGCCAGAGCCGGACTGACGTGCGCCGAAGACATTCTCGGGCGCCGATTGTGGCCCCTCAATGAGGGGTGGCGCTACTAGGAGGGTCCTCTAAAAACGAATCTTACGGGGTTCGGTGGTTGGCAAACTGCCTGGTCAGAGGGTTGCGGGTTAACGGTCGAACCCCTTTGTGCGGGGTTTTCTCAGGACCCTCCTAATGGGGGTCCACCACTTCTTCTGGTTTGTCTGGGAGGGTGTGGTGGTTGGGCTGGCCGGCCGGTGAGTACTCCACCCTCCGGGAAGGCTGATTCCTAGGGCTAGAGCGTACCCCGGCCGGTTAGCGGGAGCTCCTGTAGCGCTCATGGGGTGGCGTGCCGTTAGAGCACTGATCCATTAGGTCGCCGCCGGGGGTTTCTCGACAGCTCAGAGAGAGAGCAGATCCGTCTAGATGGAGGGCGAAGGATGATTTTTGTGGGTAACGACTGGTCCGAGGGTCACCATGATGTGTGTGTCATGGATGAGGAGGGATCCCGGTTGGGGTACGCTCGGCTACCGGAAGGCTTGGCGGGTGTGGCCCGCTTGCATGAGATGGTTTCGGAGCACGTATCCGATCCGGGAGAGGTGGTGGTGGGCATCGAAACCGATCGTGGTCTGTGGGTCGCTGCACTGGTGGGTGCCGGCTATCAGGTGTATGCGATCAACCCTATGGCTGTGTCCCGTTACCGGGACCCACACAGCCTGGGGGGAGCCAAATCAGACCGTGCCGACGCCAAGCTGTTAGCCGATCTGGTACGCGGCGACCGGCACAACCATCGCCCGGTGGCCGGTGACAGCCCCGGGGCGGAAGGCATCAAGATCATGGCCCGGACGCATCAGAACCTGATCTGGGCACGGACCCGTCACACCAACCAGGTCCGCAACGCCCTACGCGAGTACTACCCGGCGTTCCTGGAAACCTTCGGGGACCTGGCCCATCGCGACGCCTTGGCCGTACTCGGTAAGGCGTCCACCCCCAGCCAAGGCGCCCGCCTGACGCTGCCCCAGATCAGGGCTGCGCTGAAGAAAGGCGGACGTCAACGCAACCTCGACAAGGTGGCCCGTCGGATACAGCAGGGCCTTCGAGGCGCCCACCTAGCCGCACCAAGGCCGGTCGAGGACGCCTACGGTACGACTGTCGCATCACTGTTGAAGATCATCGCCGAAACAAACCACCAGATCAGCCAACTCGAGAAAAGCCTCCAGGACCGTTTTAGAGAACACCCGGACGCCGTCATCTACCACTCCCAGCCAGGACTCGGTACCGTGCTCGGCGCCCGGGCGCTCGCAGAGCATTCGAGGGACGACCCCGAACGCTACACCAGCGCCAAGTCTCGCCGCAACTACGCCCCAACGTCGCCCATCACAGTCGCATCCGGACGCAAACACGCCGTCGTCGCCCGCCACGTCCGCAACCGGCGACTCTACGACGCCCTAGACCAATGGGCGTTCTGTTCCCTCAACAACAGCCCAGGCGCCCGAGCCTTCTACGACCAAAAACGAGCAGCAGGCAACCTCCACCACCAAGCACTACGAACCCTCGCCAACCGACTCGTAGGCATCCTCCACGGCTGCCTCAAACACCGAACCCCCTACAACGAACACACCGCCTGGGCACACCGAACCACCATCGACCAAGCCGCAGCTTGACATTTACACTCCTGGGGTGTCTAGCCCTGATTATTCACGATGCGATTTGGGGGAAGGGTTCGGCTGGGACCATACGCCCCGCAAGCCCGGCCACCGATTCCGATCAGGCCGACGCAACACCTACACCAACCACTTCGACCAAGTCGACGCTCAAGCGACAGCGCAGCAGACCCAGCAGCCGAGGTTTGCCACGCCCATAACTTAACCCCGGGGGTGGCCGAGGCCACCAGACCGGGGTTTTCAACCACCAGGGTACTAAACGCCCAGACGATGACAACCCCCTCCATCACCGCCGCCTCAAGCGGACTTGAGCAGATCCTTGAGGTCGTTCATGGCCTTGAAGCTGAACCGTGCTAGGTCCGGGTCGGCGAGACCGGTGACGTTCCACATCACCAGATGGCGCAGACCCGCGGCGTGATAGTCGCCGATCTGAGCGGCGAGCTGCTCCACAGTGCCCGCAAAGGCATAGTACGCCGACACTTTCGGAGGAATCGCTTCGACGATCCGATTCACCTCCTCGACCGGGATCCGGCTCGGGATGAAGTCATGGAAACCCCCGGCTTCGCCCAGCGGAGGCGTGACCCCGAGGCTCTCGAAGGCCCAATTCGGCATGAGGATGCAGATCATCCGGATCATCGGAGAAGCGAGAAGTCGCGCCACGGACCGCTCATCCGGTCCGATCAGCACGTAGCCGAGCATTCCGGGTGTGAATCGATCAAGCTTCCGCCCTGCCTCTCTGGCGCCCGCAAGGATCCGGTCCAAAGCAGCACGGTACGCCACTGGCGACATCTTCGTGGGGAGCCACCCGTCGGCGTACCGGCCGGTCAGCGAGAGCATCCTCGGTCCGTGTGCAGCCACCCAGATCTCCGGCGGTCTCTCACCGTACGGGTCGAGGCCCATAACCGCGTCCTCCAGCCGGAAGTGGTCACCTTCGAAGCCGACGGTCTCGGTACCGGCGTTCATGAGCAGCCGGATCACCTCCAGCCCCTCGGCCAGCTTGCCGACAGGCCGATCCCACTCGATCCCGTACGGCTGGATGTTGAGTTGTTCGCCTGAGCCGACTCCCAGAATCGCCCGACCTTTCGTCAAGTGGTCCAGTGTGAGCATCGTCTGGGCAACTGACGCGGGATGACGGCGCAGCAGATCGGTCACACATGTGCCGACGCGTATCCGTTCCGTCTGCGCACCGACTGCCGCCATCATCGCGAAGGGATCGACGTGTACGTGGCCCGACGGTTGATGTTTTGCGAGTGGCGTGAAGTCCTCAGTCCACATGCTGTCCGGATACCATCCCATGAGGTGGTCCGGCCACCACACGGCGTCGTAGCCGGCTTGATCCATCTTGACACCGAGAGCCACGCCGCGATCGACGGGTGGAGTGATCTGGCCGGGGGCACCGAGTTGGATGTCCAAGAATCGTCCTTCCTTGCGATGGCGCACCAAGCGGCCGCAGCCGAATGCTAACCCAGGGATCGTCGCTCACCAGGCCGGCCTCTCGCTACCGTTCCCGGTCTTTCGACTGATCCGTTTCGAGCAGCGGGTACGGTCTTTGTCACCGTACGCGGCGACCTCGACCGTGGCCGCGATTCCAACCGTCCGAGCAAGCGATGCGCGTCAAGAGGGAGGAGGCAGTCCGAATTCTTCGGCGATTCGCCGCTGCAAGTCGACTTTTCGAATCTTGGTCGCCGACATGGGCCAATCGGTGACGAACCGCACATGACGAGGCACTTTGAAAGAGGCGATCACGCCTTCGCACCAAGCGATCACCTCCTCGACGGACAATCCGGTTTCAGGGACTACCTCGACATATGCGACGGGCACTTCTCCCAATCGCCCGTCGGCCAGGGCGACGACAGCTGCCATCGCGATTCCGGGATGGGCCATGAGGTGTGACTCGACCTCGATCGCCGCGACGTTCTCACCGCCGACCTTGAGCATCTCCTTGAGGCGGCCTCGATAATGGAGGAGCCCGTCGCTGTCGATCATGCCGAGGTCACCGGAGTGGTACCACCCGTCCTCGTCGAACGCTTCCGCAGTCAGGTCGGGGCGCCCGTGGTATCCCGAGAACAGGGTCGGACCTCGCAGCACGATCTCACCCTCGACCCCCGCCGGCGCTCTCGAACCATCGACAATGTCCCGAACCTCGACCTCGGCGCCATGCAGCGGAAGACCTGGCAACACGCGCCGCTCGATCGGGCCGTCGGGGTCCGACAGAGCCATGGAACCGGCGACCTCGGTCATGCCGAAACCTGTGACCACCCGTGCTCCAAACAGCTTCTCTTCGAGGTCACGCAACTGGGCGGGAGGCGCAACATTCATGACCGTACGCACATGGCCGAAGGAGTCGGCGTCGAAACCCTCGGCTTCGACGAGAGCGTTGGTAATGGGCGGAAACGCCGTAAACAGAGTCGTGGCCTGTTCTTCTTGGATCAGTCGAAGCCCGGCGGCCGGGTCGAAAATGGGCATTGAACAGTAGGTACCGAGCTTCCACAGCATGGCGAACAGTGGCTGGCTGCACCCGACGTGGAACATGGGCAACGGGCCGAACAGAGTATCACCTTCTCGAATACCCAATCGATCAGCAGTCTCCTGGCCCTGGCGCACCATGGCTTCGTGGGTGAGAACACAACCCTTCGGCAGGGCGGTGGTACCGGACGTGTAGAAAATGGTCGCCGGGTCGGCCAGAGCAACCCGCGCCGCGGTGCGCTCGACCGTCCCTTCAGGCACATTCCGTCCGGCGGCGTCCCACAGGGCTGAGGGCAGGAATCCTCGGGCTCGAGAAGAGCTGAGATCGACTACATGATCGAGAAGGGGCGCGGCCGCGAGATCGAGCCTGGCCCCACCGGCGGCCTCGCTCTCGGTGGAGAGGTCGGGGAACGCCCTGCTAATCCGCTCGACGTACGAGACCGCTCCACTCTCCTCAGCCACGAGCAGCACCCGAACACCTGCGTCGGGCACGACGTGTTGCAGCTCACGCGATTGGAACCTTCCGTTGATCGGCACGACGATCGCCCCGATCAACATCGCTCCGAACCATGCCTCGAGATACGCCAACGAGTTCGGTAGGAGGATTCCGACTCTGTCGCCGTGGCGCACACCGAGCCCGCGCAGCGACAGCGCCGCACTAACGGAGCGGTCCAGCAATTGTGAGAAGGTGCGTCGGTCGCCGGGGAAGACCAGCGCGTCGCGATCGGGGACACGCTCGGCGCCTCGAACGATCAGATCACCCGCCGTGCAGACCTCCCGATACTGCATGGTCAAGCTCCTTCGCCTCGCTGTTAGGTCCCCCGGATCGGCAGGAACCTACGTTCCTCAATCTATACGGGACGATCGTAGCGCTGAGCGTTCCCGCGATACCTTCGCCGCTACGAAGCTTTGTTCAGGACCCCTTCAGACTAGCCCCGATTATTCATGGATGGGGGTTTGGAAGGATGGGTGGAGTAGACCAGATTCACACCCTGACCAGGCAATACAGCTATCAACGTTTCCCGTCCGGGTCCGGTGTGGGGGGTTCACCTGTCGGGTGAAAGGTGGGTTTCTCCTAATACTCGGGTTGAACAGGCGTGACATGCCTCGGTGTGTGGGAAACCTGAATAATCAGGGCTAGGAATAGGGAGGCCGACGCGGACCGTGAGATCGCGTAGGCAAAGAGTCTGGTCCGACACACCAAGATCAGCAGACAGGAACGCCACCGACCTTCCGGCAGCCAACAGGTCCAGGACCTTGCGGCGGAACTCGGGTGGATATCGATATGGCGTGAGACCACTCCTCCGGGCCGGCAAACCACCAATTCAATCGTGCCGACTCCGCAAAACCGGGGTATCACCTGAGATATCATGTGGGGTAATGCAAGCCCCGTTCAGCCGCATCGACCCCGACGTCGTCGTGCCGTCGACCTTGAGAGTTGATAGCGAGTTGGACGATCTCAGGCTGGACCTGCGCGAATGGTTCGAGAAGAACGACCCCGGCCCACAACCATCCGAATACGAGACTCGCATGGCGGCGCTCATCGAATGGCAGCACCAACTCCACCGGGCAGGCTTCATCGGACTCTCATGGCCAACCGAATTCGGTGGCGGAGGGATGGGTCTATCCGCGGAGGCCGTGCTGTGCCGGGAACTCGCTACAACCAGCATGCCTCAGCTCATCAACCGCCTTGCTCTCTATACCTGGGGGCCCACGATTCTCAGCCGCGGCACCCAGGAGCAGAAGGCTCGGTTTCTTCCCGGCATGCTCGACGCCGGCGAGATCTGGTGCCAGGGATTCTCCGAACCGGACGCCGGTTCAGACCTCGCCGCGATCCGCACCAGGGCGCAAGTCTCCGGCGACGTTGTGGTGGTCGACGGCCAGAAGGTCTGGACGAGTCGCGCAGAACTGTCGAAGTGGAATGCCATGCTCGTGCGGACCGACCCCGATGGGGTGAGACACTCGGGTCTGTCAATCCTGATCGTCGACATGGGATCACCCGGTGTAACTGTTCGGCCCTTGATGCAGATGCTAGGTGAGCCCCACTTCAGCGAGGTCTTCTTCGACGGGGTCGAAGTACCTCTGGATAACGTCCTAGGCGGGCTCGGCAATGGCTGGGACGTGGCTATGGAGGCGATGGCCTACGAGCGCGGTTTGTTCGTATTGGAACGGACCACCGGTCTGCGACGTCGGCTCGCCGATCTTGTCAACCGGCTTGATGCGCTCGACAAGATTGAAGACGCCCTCGAGTCGCTGGGAGTCTTGAAGTCGAAGCTCGACCTACTCGACGCGCAGGTGTTAAGGACTCTGGGTCATCAGGAAAACGGAACGCTGGTTCCGGGTTCCAGTTCCGTGGACAAGCTGTTCCTGGCTGACGTATACCAGGACATCTTCGCCACAGCATTCGACCATCTGTCCGACGGGGGCCTCGACGACGGGTGGATCCACGACCTCCTGGAGTCTCGGTCGGTCAGCATTTACTCCGGTACATCGGAGATACAACGCAACGTGATCGCTCGCCTGATGCTGGGCCTCTGATGGATGGCGTCTCGGGCCTGGAGGTCGCCTCCGCGCTGGATCAGCTACTCGCAGACCTCGCCTCGGTCGATCGACTGCTCCAAGCGGCTGGTTCAGAGGCTCCCGACTCGACCCTGCTTGCGGCGTTGGACGAGATCGGCCTCGTCGAGCTAGCCGTTCCCGAAGAGAGGAGAGGTCTGGGGCTCGACCTCGACCAACTCTGTCTGGTGAGTTGGGTGGGCGGTCGACGTTTGATGCCGACACTTTCCCGCCTCAAGATGACCCTTGTGGGTCCACTGGTGATGGACGGACTCTCCGACCAACGTTCAGCCGACGCTCGTTGGGGATGTGGATTCCCTGCAATCGGCGCCGCTGGCGCTGATGGGGGAACTACGGAGGTCTGGATCGAAGAGGGAGCGAGCGCTGCGCTGGTGGTGGGAGAGAGAGAGTCAAGAGTCGTCGACCTCGGCCGTCCGGACAGCGTTGTCGAACCCGAGCCCGGAGTAGACCCCGGGCAAGGTCGCGGCCGGCTCAGCTTCGACCCCGATGCTACAACTGTTCTGGCCAACGCAGACCATGCTCGGATAGTGGATCGCTCCCGAGTCCTCGTCGTTGCCGAACTCTCCGGCATCGCGGACCGAGTCACGGAGGTGTCGGTGGACTATGCCCGGCAACGATCCCAGTTCGGGCGGCCGCTGGCCGGTTTCCAGGCGATCCAGCACAAGCTTGCCGACATGCGCGCGGGATGTGAGCTCATTCGCTCCGCGGTCAGCCGGCTGGCATGGCTTGAGGAACCGCGCCCGGAACTCACCGCGAGCCTCAGCGCGGCGACTGTTTCCGTGGCTCGGCAGGTGGCGGAGGACGCAATTCAGGTTCACGGCGGAATGGGCTTCGCATGGGAGTATGGAATCCACCTGTACTACCGACGGTGTCTGGCGCTGCAGCAACAACTCGGGGGCACGGCAAGCCTTCGTCGTTTCGTCGGTCGCTCGATCATCCCACGAAAGAAGACGCAATGAACGATAAGGCGCCGTTGTTGGTGGAGGACCGTGGACCGGCGAGGTGGATCTGGTTCAACCGACCCCGTGTACACAACGCCCAGAACACCGAGATGCTCGAGGCCTTCGATGATGCGCTCAAGCAGGTTCCGCAGGACACCGGCGTACGCGTCGTCGTGCTCGCAGGCAAGGGAAGATCGTTCTGTTCAGGGCATGATCTCAAAGAGATCGTGGGGCATGCCGACTACGCCCGCGCGGTCGAGACGGTAGAGGGCCGGATGCAGTGGGAGCAACGGCTGTTCGTGGATCCGGTGAACAGGTTTCGCGAGCTTTCCGTGCCGACGGTGGTGCTCGCCCATGGTCACTGCCTCGCGGCGGGCTTGATGTTCGTCTCCGTCGCCGACTTTGTGTACGCGACGCCTGACGCCGTGTTCGGTTCACCCATCATTCCCGCCATGGGCATCAACGACGCCGAGGTTCCCGCCTTCGCTTGGGTCGTGGGTTCTCGGCGCGCCAAACAGACGCTCTGGCTCGACCAGCGAATGGATGCGCAGACCGCCCGCGAGGTGGGTCTGGTATCCGAAGTCCTGCCACGCGATGAGATCGAGGAACGGATCGAGTCAGTCGTCCATTCCCTGGCAGCGATCCCGGCCGATACGCTCATGCTGTCGAAACTCTCACTCAGGCAGATGGAGGATCAGGCCGGCTACCAGGCGGTCATCGGCTTCCACTTCCTTTCGCACTCACTGAGCCATCACACGACGGGCGCACTGGCCGCACTCGCGGAACGGCGGCGGCGCCTTTCCGGTACGGACAAGTCACATTGACTGATAAGCGGCGCCTAGAGAAAGGTATCGACATGCTTCCGAACATCTACTTTGCACGAATGGATGTCGCTCCGGAGGGCTTGGCGGCCTTCATGAACTGGTACGAACACAAGCATGCACCTGACTTGATCTCGGTCGGATTCCACAGCGCCCACGGATATCATTCCCGGACCGGTTCGCCGTTCATCCTTAACGTGTACGAGATTGATAGTTCGGATATCTTCTACTCGGAGGCCTACAACACGAAGCGAACGCCGGAGTCGGACCCGGAACGCCCGGCGATTCTCGCCAACGTCTCGAATCGATCGAATACCGTCTACCGCCAGGTCCACACACTCGGTGTGGAGGTGCCTGACCGGCCTTGGTCGGAAGGCGCCCGGTCTGGCGCGGTTGGCGCCCCGGTCGTGACTTCGGTCCGCTTCGACCTGGTGGAGGGCTCGAGTAAGGGAGCCGTCGTAGACTGGTTTCGCGACGTCGAGTTCCCCGAGGCTGCGAGCCGGCCCGGATTCTCGGCTGCTCGACTCCTGAACCGGACCGGACGCCCGCACCACGCCAACCCGTGGCTGTCCTCATGGGCGACGCTTGTCGAGTGGGAGGATCAGGCGTCGGCGGAAGCCGCCGGGGGCGAAGTGGACACACTGGAGCGGCTCGCCGGATCCGGCCTGGGAGTTACCGACGCGGCTTTCCACTTGGCTGTCCGCGTCATGTCTCTGACCGCCCGTTGAGTCGTTTGCCTCCCTCTTTGCTCCCTACCTAAACTTGGGTCCGACCTCATCACCCAATGGCCACAAAGAGACGTATCGTGGGTCGTCGCCCAAAACGAAGCGCGCTCCGTATTCTCATTCGGCTACGTTGGCGACCAGTCTGAGGAGGCCGACAAGTGCAAGTAGGTGCGCCAATAGCGAAAGTCCTACCGATCTATTTCGTGGCTGATGAGTCGGGCTCTATGTACCCACACGTTGGGGAACTCAACCAGGGCCTGGTCAGTTTGTTAGACGCAATGCAGAGCGAGACGATGGCGGCAGCCAAGATCAGGTTCTGTATTATCGGTTTCAATGAGAGTGTGCGGTGTTATCTCGAGCCCTCGGATCTGCGCCAACTGGAGGACATGCCTGAACTGACAGCCTACGGTAACGAATCATATCGGGCGGCATTCCTCGAGCTACGGAAGAGAATTCCATCCGATGTTATCAAGCTAAAAAGCGAGGGTTATGAAGTACATCGGCCAGCAGTGTTTTTTCTCTCAGATGGTTTCCCAACTCTCCCCGAGAACTGGCAGACGGCTTTAGCCGATCTAAAGTCTGAGGACTTTATTGAGCGTCCGAATATCCTAGCGTTTGGAATAGGTGAGGCTGACTCCGAGATCATCCGGCAGGTCGCGACAGCGCCTCAGTATGCCTTCGTTTCCGCACAAGGTGTCGAAACGGGTACTGCTATAGCGGAGTTTTCGAAGGCGTTGACCCGATCTGTTGTTGCGTCGGGTCAGGGTTTGGTCGGCGGTGCCGCACAGCTGCAGATAGAAGAGCCTAAGGGCTTCGTCTCCTTAGCGGTAGACACCATATGACAGGTCCGATGTACCGGATGGTTCCAAGTGTCTATTGTGCACTGATTCCACCTGATGGACCCTCCTGAGGATCAATGCCCTCGTTACGGCGCGGGCCAACGGGTTAAGCTACCGATGGTTCGGGAAACATCTTGATACGACGCCTCTCCGGCATGGATGGTCCCCTGCTGCGGCCGCTCATTACTATAAGGAGGTAATACATGTCTATGGATGAGCCAAGAGGAAAGGTGTTACCGGTCTATTTTATTGCTGATGAGTCTGGATCAATGTGTAATGAAGTGAAGCAGCTAAACGAGGGCTTGGTAAGTTTGCTGGACGCAATGCAGAGCGAGACGATGGCGGCAGCTAAGATCAGGTTCTGTATGGTTGGTTTTAATGAGAGTGTGCGGTGTTATCTTGAGCCCTCGGATCTGCGCCAACTGGAGGACATGCCTGAACTGACAGCCTCCGGCACGACATCATATCGGGCGGCATTCTTCGAGCTACGGGAGAGAATTCCATCCGATGTCATCAAGCTAAAAGGTGAGGGTTATGAGGTACATCGGCCAGCAGTGTTCTTTCTCTCAGATGGCGCGCCTAATCTACATGACGGTTGGGAGGCGGCCTTATCTGAGGTGAAGTCTGAGGATTTTAAGGAGCGTCCGAATATTCTGGCGTTTGGAATAGGTGAGGCCGATCCTGAAATCATCCGGCAGGTCGCGACCGCGCCTCAGTATGCCTTCGTTTCCGCACAAGGTGTCGAAACGGGTACTGCTATAGCGGAGTTCTCGAAGGCTTTGACCCGATCTGTTGTTGCGTCGGGTCAGGGTTTGGTCGGCGGCGCCGCACAGCTGCAGATAGAAGAGCCTAAGGGCTTCGTCTCCTTAGCGGTAGACACCATATGACAGGTCCGGTGCACCGGATGGTTCCAAGTGTCTATTGTGCGCTGATTGCACCTGATGGACGCTCCTGAGGATCAATGCCCTCATTGCGGAGAGGGCCAACGGGTTAAGAACGGGTCGGCCCTTCGCAGCTCGGAGACAACTGATGTTACTCCGTTGTCCGATTCGAATGCGGTGGCGAGGGAGCCATTCGGTGGGAAAGGGGAATGGCGATCAAGCGAGCCGGTCGTGGTGGGTGAACCGGGGCCGGTGTTCGAGCCAGACGTGGTGCGTCCGGAATACTGGCCGTCGCCGTTCCGTGGGGACACGGTCATAGATGGGTGGCAATCCCGGTCGTTTGTGGTTCGGGCGGCGTCTATTCGTGGCTATTCGCATCGCTACTACGGGGAACCGCGGCAAGACGACTTCGCTGTCATGTCCCGTGCCGACGGGAATCAGCTCTTGGTCGCAGTGGCGGATGGTGTCTCCTCCGCGGGCCAGAGTCATGTTGGTAGCACGGTGGCGGTCAGGTACGGGATCAAGTGGCTAAACGATCGCATGGGCGACCCGACCGAGGAGACGGATTGGGAAGCATTCGTGGGTAGCACCGCGTGGGCCCTTGTGGAGCATGCGGCTGCAGTGTTCGGGATCGGCAAGACCGCTGAAGATACTGAATCCTTGATGGCTACCACAATGATATGCGCCGTTGTGGACGCAGATCCGGGAGGTGGGGCCGTCGTCCACACAATCGGGGTCGGGGATTCCGGTGCCTGGATACTGAGCGAGGAAGGGTTCAGGAGAGTTGAGGGAGGTAAGGAGGCAACAGCCGACGGGATCAGCACATCGGCGGTGGTCGGGCTGCCACGGATTCCGGCCGGGGTGAAAGCGACGGTAGCGAGAATAGAGTCGGGTGAGGTGTTGCTGTTGGGCACGGACGGCTTCGGCGACCCTCTTGGCTCGGGTAGCGGCCAGGTCGGCAGGCTCTTCAGTGAAGCTCTCGGAGGTGGTCGGGTTCCATCCATGATCGAGTTCGCGCACAAGCTTGATTTCTTGCGGGAGACGTTCGATGATGACCGGACCCTAGTGGCCGTGTGGCCCAGGAGCGGCGCGACCGGGCAATCACCCGCCTTGCTGTGACCATTCCGAACCGTCGGCCGCTCGGAGCACGGGACAGTGGCAGGCACGCGTCTCCGGTTTGATGGGTTAGGCACCCTTAAGCACATCGCCTCCGGTGGGCAGGGCGACGTTTATCGCGCGCCGGGAGTGAGGATGCGGTCGTACCGGACGCCTCTCGTGTACAAGGAGTACAACCCGGCTGCCCGGGCGGATCTAAACGTGGCGGTGCTGGAGTCGATGCCGTCGTATCTCGAGAGCCTCAATACGGTCCGAGGCATGGAGATCCTCTCGATCGCTGCTTGGCCGTGCCGAATGGTCGAAAAGGGGGGCCAAGTCTCCGGTTTTGTAATGCCGACCATTCCGGCGGAGTTCTATCTTGATATCCATACAGCCAAGGGAACATCAAGAAAACCGGGTGAGTTCGCCCATCTGCTGAACGATCCGGGGTTTTTGTTACGTCGCGGTATACGGCTCACGGACCGTAACCGGTATGAGCTTCTGGCCGAAGTTGCTCACGCGCTCAAGGTATTCCACAGCCACGATATCGCTGTCGGCGACCTATCTCCCAAAAATATGCTCTTCTCGCTCAAGCCACCTACCAAGGTGTACTTTATCGACTGTGACGCTATGCGATTCAAGGGCAAGTCAGTCACCAAACAAGTGGAAACACCAGAGTGGGAAGTAAGGATTGTCAACTTTGCCGAAGAGCTCGCCACTCCACAATCGGATGTCTATAAGCTCGGGCTGCTGGCATTAAGACTCCTCGTTGGAGATCAGCAAATTCGCGATACCGCCGGGCTACCCAAGAGCGTCCCGAGGCAGGTCCGCGTACTTCTCTCACGCAGTCTGCACCCTAACGCAGCCAATCGACCCACCGCCACCGAGTGGGTCAAGCCGCTACAAGACGCCGCTGCTACAGCTTCTACGACCCCACCGCTTCCGCCGCCCGTAACCCCGCCTCGTACACACACCCCGATCCCGCCATCCCCGCCTCGTACACACACCCCCATCCCGCCATCCCCGCCTCGTACACACACCCCCATCCGGCCATCCCCGCCCTCTCCCACACCCCGACCTTCAACCACCTCACCAAGGGCTGATTCGTTCCTGATCAAGAGCATCCGCATAGCCATGCTCGCCGCACTCGTTGCCGCTGTCGCATTCGACTTGACGGACGGAGGACCCTTATTCGACTGGGACATACCACTGCTGGGAATGGTCGCGGCGATCCTAGCTCTGCTTAAGTACTCCAGCGCCGACCGCCGTAAAGCAGAAGCGCTTGGCCTCATCTCCGTGACAACGTTCGCATACTGGTATGACTCTAGGTTACTAGCAGCTTACGGGTTCATTCCCGGAACCGATCCCGCAGGACTCCAAGTGTCCGCTATAGCAAGTTACGGAATATCGGCCATATCAGCGCTGGCATGGTCCGCTCTGTCTTTTAGGGCCCGAAGAGGGGGTGCTCCCCCGTCCCCCATGGAGGTCGGAGAGCTTAAGCGGGCAGACCGCGCAACCTTAAGGAAACTGGCGATCGTGACACTGACCTGCGTGGTTCCCACAGGTCTGGGGTTCGTACTTCTGATCACGAGTTTGGGCCAAGGTCTGCGCTACGAACACTTCGAGTTGCTCCTTAGAGCATCTCCATGGGATATGCTGTTTGCGACGGCTGTCAACGGCGTATGGCTACCTCCGCTGCTGGCCGGCCTTGTCTTGCTGGTACGGGGCAGATGGTCACATCGGAAAGTGGGATCAACCTGGGCGGTTGCCCTCCTGCTGGCGGTAGCATTGGGTTGGCCCACGATCCGCTCGACGGTTGAAGCAGGCGTAGCCGAGGCTACTTACCAGACGAGAATCACCCCGGTAGCGTCAGCGGTCGTCGATGGCGGCCGCTTCTGCGGAACCTACTGGACACAAACGCGCTTTCCTGCGCGGACCTTCATAGCCGGAGACCGCTGCGACACGCTCTATCAATATGACGGATGGTATGAGTCCTGGTCTGTGGATCTCTCCGGATTCAGATCAGTCGACACATTACTGTCGATTGATGGAATCTACATCGTCCTCGCGGACCGATCGTCCCTCGCAGTTGCCTTCAGCAACGAAGGAAACGAGCAATGGAGGTTCCATTGTGAGGGCACAATCGATGTTGACGAATCACAACTCGACGCCGGGGTCGACACTCCCGACGATCAGGCTTTCGCCGGCACATGTCCAAGCGTCGGAACCTTCCGACTTGATCCCTCAACCGGCAATCCCATAACCTTCTAGGAGGGTGCTGAGAAACCCCGTACAAAGGGGTTCACCCGCTAACCCATAACTCTCTGACCAGGCACTTTATCAATCACCGAACCCCGAAAGACTCGTTTTTCAGGACCCTTCTAGCCCTGATTATTCAGGTTCCCACAGACCGACACATGGAAAGCCAGTTCAACATAAGTATCAGGATAAATCCAGCCTCCACCCGTGGGTGACCCTCCAACACCGGCCTGGGATGGGAAACACCGATAGCTGTATTGCCTGGTCAGGAGCGTGATTACGATCGTAATCGACTCATCTGTCAAACCACCATCCATGAATATTCGGGGCTAAGAGCCACGGAATCCACATCACAGCTAGTCCGCGAAGTGGGGCATCACCTCAGAGGCGACCATCTGCTGGCCCGCGAGTGCTGTTTCGAGTCCGGGACCGTGGAAGTATCGGAGGCGGACGATGATCTCTTCCGGTTCGAGGATCTCTCTCCACTCCTCCAGCATCTCTATCCATGTGGCCGGGGAACCGACCAAGGCTCTGTTGCGGAGAACGTGGTCGAGGGTGATGTCGTCCGCTGAACCGACGACCTCGATCCAGGGCTCCCATTTCGGCTTGTAGTAGGCGTTGCCCCGCCGGTAGTAGATCCGATGGTATTCCAGGATGTACCGGCCAAGCAGGTCTCGTGCGCCTTCGTCGGTGGCGGCAATCGCCGCTTCGCGGAGGATGGCGATCCGAGGAGTCTTTCCCAGCTTGGCACACTCCTCCCTGTACAGCCCGGCGAGGTGTGCGAGATGAGCGGTCGAGCTGATCGGCCCGGTCTCCCAACCATCGCCAAGGGCAGCGATCTTGACGCCGACATCACTCCAGGCGCCGACCCAGACTTCCGGTAGGAGATCGCCCATAGCCGGATCACGAGGAGGAACCGCACCCCGCCACGGGTCATCCTCGGCGAAACGGAAGGGCTCGCCGGAGCGGAAGGCGTTGATGGCTTCCAGGCCTCTGCGCATCCTCCGGGGTCGCTCCGACAGCTCCACTCCGTAGACATCGAAGTCGTCTTGCAGATAACCGGCGCCGACGGTCAGCCGGTACCGACCCGGATACATGGCGTTGATCATGGTCGCATCTTGGATCACGGTCACCGGGTGATAGAGGGGAAGAAGGACGACACCGCTTGCGAACTTGAGGCGGTCCGTTTCCGCCAGCCCGAACTGAGCGATGAGTTGTGCGTTGTTCACGACCCCATGGGTTCCGGAGTGGGGGCCGTGTCCGCGCCGCTCACCCTTATACGCATACTCGAAACCCAGCGCGTCGGCCGATTCACACTCCGCCAGGTAGCCGTCTAGGTCCCATCTGCGCTCTCCATCCTGAACGCCGACCACAGTCGTGGAGATCGAGAATTTCATAGGGGAACTCCCGGTGTTTGGGCGTTACGTATTGTAATCAGTCTCACTACCGATAACGCAGGTCGGATAGACGCTTGACATAGCAGCGAGCGGCGAGGCAGCCGGCAGGCATCGATTCCCGGTTCCGGGCGACCGCGGCGGGGTGGACGGTGGTGGGATCATGACCGGGGGGGCGGCTATCTGCATCGTTTCGGTAGAACGCTCAAAACACGGCCAGCGGATTGACGGCCGAACCCGTTCCTCCCGGAAGCCGAAGAGGAGAGATCATGTAGAGGAATTCCCATCTGGATTCCTCAACACACACCGTGGCAAGAGCCTCGAGATCGACGTTGTCCAGCAGGATCAAGCCCATCGACGCCTGGGCGATCTGATGGAAAGCCCAGGGATGCTCGGTGTACGGAAGCGGCAGGCGTTCGAAACAGTCTCCTCCGTAAACCGCCACCTCGCGCAGGTGGAGCCAACGTACGCAGGCGGGGGAAAGCCCGGCCCGTCGATTGACATCCTCTGCTCCGGATTCAGCCTCTCGCGCTCCCAGGCCTGACCGAACAAGCACGACATCGCCCGTGCCGACCTCGAGGCCCGCCCACTCGGCGGCCGCGTCCAGGTCATCTTCGGTGATGTACTCGTCAGGCTCCAACCAACGCCGTCCGAGCGACGCGGGGATGTCGAGCAGCACGCCCCGAGTCACGATGCCCTCCTTGGCAGCCAGGACGGAGCCGAACTGCAGGCCGGTGCGGCTCACGATGGCTTCAGCGGTGCGACCGTTGTAGAGGGCGCCTCGGTAGTTGGAGTGCGCCACCGCGTCGATGTGCGTGACGGTGAACGAGTGCGGCACGATGGTCACTTGGTCCACCGCCGTGGGAGGTTGTTCGAAGCCTTTGAACAACATCATGTGGACCGTGGGGAAGTAGTTCTTGGTGGAGCGCTCGGTGTCGAGGTCGAAGGAGGTGGAGACGACTCGTCCGGTGCGAACCAGGCTGATGGCTCTGAGCGTGTGGGCCGGCGTCGCGTGGTTGAGCGTTCCTCTCTCGTCATCCCAGCCCCAGCGTCCCCAGTTCTTCACCTCCTCGAACAGGGCGTCGAGGTCTCCCTCCCTCGGGACGCCGCCGGAGTCGTCTGAGGTTGTCGTCACGCTCTGGCCTGATTGAAGGAATGATTCACGGCGTGGTAGCCGGCCAGACGACCGAATACAAGCCCACGGAGGACCGAAGTTGCGCCCACATACTTGTCGCGGTAGATGCCCGTCATCTCACCGGCGGCGTAGAGGCCGGGAATTGGGATTCCGTCCACGTCGACGACGCGGGCCGTGTGATCGGTGCCGATGCCTCCCATCGTGAACACGTTCGCACAGGTAACCGGGTAGCAATAGAACGGTGGTGTGTCGAGCGAGCGCGCCCAATTCGACTTCGGCGGAGTCAGACCATCCGTCGAAAGCCCATCAAGCCCCACCGCGTCGAACTGCGAGTCGTCTTGAGGGACAGCGGCGTTGTAGGAAGCTACCGTGGCAGCCAGCGACTCCCCGTCGACTCCTATCAGCGCCGCCAACCCCTCCACCGTATCCGCCTGATGAGGCTCGTAGACCTTGTCTCGCAAGACTGCCTTTCGGTAGTGCGGCAATGTCATGGTCTTCGAGTCGAACACGGCGTATCCGGTCTGGCTCGGTTGTCGTTGGACGGCGCGTCCGACCAGATCGTAGAGGTAATCCATGGATGTGGCGCCCTCGTCCATGAAGCGGTCCCCTGAATTGTTGACCATGAGGCTGTAGGGCACGGTTTCCATGACGGCTGCAAACGTCATCAGCCCGGACGCTGCGCCTGCTGTCCGCGGGTCGGCGGGAAGGGGGTGGAACTGATTCCATTGCCCGGTGGGTTTCGCTCCGACGTCGAGCGCCATCCGGATTCCTTCTCCACGGTTGTGGGCGCCTCCCCGTGAGACCGTAGGAAGATCGAATCCGATGTAGCGAGCCATCATCTCGGAGTTCCCCTCGAAGCCGCCACTGGCGAGGATCACCGCCGGCGCATCGAGGCGCGAGAGCACCCCTGCGCGGTTGCGCGCCCTGACACCCGCTACGGATCCCTCCTCATCAAGCAGGAGGCGTACGGCGGTCGTCTCGTAGAGGACTTCGACGGCGAGTGCCCGGTCGTTGTTCGGTCCGAAGAATAGGCCCCGGGAAGCGTCCTCTACCCGCGAGAAGAACTGCTGGACGATGGCCGCTCCGGCACCTTCGGGTTGGATCCGGGTGTCGCTCGAGGTTAGGAAAACCCGTGGCCCCGGAGCGAACCGGAGTCCGTAACCCTCGGCCCATTGGACTGCTTCCGACGACTGCTGGGCGAGTACCTGGACGTACTCCTCCGAAGCGTCCGTCTTGGCGCGGAGCCTGTCGATAAAGTCGTCGTTGATCGTATGGACATCTTTCATGCGGAAGGTGGCGGTGCTGTACCGGGTGTTACCACCCCGATTAACACGAGAAGCGCGTTCGAGCACCGCAATCCGCGCGTCGTCGGCGCCGCGATCCACGATGCGCTCAATCGACGCGAGCGAGGCGGAGAGTCCAGCTACGCCGGCGCCGACGATGATCACGTCGTATCTCTCGGTTATGACCCCGCTCATCACGCTTCGTACACCTCGACAGGTCCATGTCGTCGATATCAATCTTGGACCTTTCCAGGGCCGGCCCGAGCGGTGGCCTGGATCGGTCCGGTGAGCATGCTAACCGTATCTGCGCCCGCCAAGGCGAATTGCAAGAAGATCAACCCAGCCACCAGCCCCGAGACGACCATCATCACAAGGAGGCCCGACTCGATGGCGTCCTACCCGATCGGGACCACCGCTACCCTGGCCGCGGCCACCGGTCCCACACTATCCCAGTGCCCGGGTGGTGTTTAACCCGGTCGGGCTGGATGGGACCCATTCTGCGAGACACTCCTGAGGGCCACAGAGCACGAGGTCGGAACCGGAGGGCTGCCCCACCAGACCACAGGATCAGCATCGACAACAAGGTGAAAGCGTAGATCGAGAGCACGGTGGCTAGGAACCGCCCACGACGACCAACGTTGGTCCCGATGTGATCGACCAGCCCGATGGACAATGGGGAGGGGAGGCAGATGAGGATGGTCATCCGGGGAGAGCCGCGGTTTTCCTCCTCGAAGGCCGGAAAGCTGGTGATGAATTGGCCGAGGATACCCTGGCCGACGTCGGTCGCCTCGACCGTACAGGACGGTCCCGCCCTCCACGCCCGTATCGCAGGATTATGTCCCCAGGCCGCGTTACGATCTGACCTACAAGTCCTACGAGAACGCGCTCACCCCATCTATGGACTACAGGAGAAGGATACGTTGACAACGATCACCGACCGAACAACTCAACTAGGGTTGTTTGACGAAACCGAGTGTGTGGCTGAGACTCCAGGCTATTATCGCGACCAGATCATAACTTGTATAGGTAACAAGCGATCCTTGCTAGGTCCTATTGGGGAAGCGGTGGCCAAAGTATCATCACGATTCGGAAAAATTCCAGTGCCACTTCGACAACACTTCAATGAGGCCCGACGGGGGTATATTGTCGATGTTGGACAAAGACAACAATATCCGTCCCATACTCATTACTGAGGCAAAAAATCAAGGTACCAATGACCAACGGGTAAGAGAGGGCCTGAAACGACAAGCGAGGGGCAATGCCATCGAGCGACTAGGGAAAAACGTCATCGGATTCAGGACGGCAATGATGTCGGAGGCAATAGTACCTTTCATTTGCTTCGGATACGGATGCGATTTCGCCGACGACAGCAGCATCCTCGATAGAGTCACGACCATCGCCATGTTCGGCCCGTTGAACCGAATCAACGTTCTGAATCAGGGAGAATCAGGTTCCTTCAATCGGGGCAGCTTCTTTTTCCGAGAAGCTCGTTGGGCCATTGATGAGATGTCTGAGTTGATGTTCAAGGTGGCGAAGCGTTCCGTGTACTACTACTTTGCGCGCTACGGCAACGAGGCCTTCCGTCCTTAGATACCTGGCTTGGTGTTGATGGACGATACAGGGGTCGGACGGAGCTCGCCATACCCGATCCTATATGACAGGGCATCAACCGCCCTCGCGTGAGCGAGTTGTCGACGGGTTTGTACCCCGTTCATGGGGCTCCGGGAACTTCGATCTCGTCGTGGGGGAACCCGACCATGAAAGCAAAGTCGCCGGGGTTGACGATCGTCGGCGTGGTCACCGCCATCAAGAGGATGCCGGGCCGGTCGGTCTCGAACTCCTCCCAGACCTCCCCCGTGGCGGGGCTGTTGATCCATCCGAGACGGCCCGCGGGAATCTCTCTGCCGACCGAATCGGTCGACACGCTGCTTTGGAGGATGCCGCTCGTGGAAGCGAGGAACAGCGGCCGCTCGCGGATGACGGGCAATCGCGACGGGCCGGTGGGACTACCGCCGAGATGGCCCCGGTAGCGCAGCGTGTTCAGGGCGCCTTCGACACCGGCGGCCGGGGAAGGCAGGCTCGCCCCCCCGAACTCGGGAAGGAAGCCCGAGAGGCCGAGTTCGACGGCTGTCGCGCTGACCTGGCCCCCCGGCCGGAAGCCCACGACGACCGGGAGGTATCCGAACGAGGAGGTGAGTTCGAGATCTCCGGCATCATAAGAATACCACAGCGCCATGTTGGGCGTCCCCGAGTGCAGGTCGATGACGCATTCCGAATGCTGGTAGACGACGGTTGCGACGGCGTGAGCGACCTGGTCGGTGAGAAACCCGCTCGGTGCTCCTGGAAAGCGCCGGTTCAAGTACAGGTGGTCGGGCGAGACTCGGGTGCCTACCTGGAGGGCGGGGAGGTTCACGGCCGGCGCCAGCAGAACCGTGCCCTTCAGTTGCTCCTGCATCAGGCGTTGCTCCAGATTGTGCACCGCGATCGACCCGAGCGGTTTGTCGCCGTACAGCCCGGCGACGATCGCCGTCGCCGGTCCCGGAGTGGCGCCGCGGAGCTCGACGAATCGGACCTGCCATGGCGCCCCGTCGATCCGGCGTCCGACAGGAACACTCCACTCTCGCCGTGTGATGGCCGATGTCATGCGACTATCGATTCAACTGTCGGCATGCGTCGGCATGGACCTTTGCGGGCACCTGGTTCGTCAGGTTGGGAGATCCCCGACGTCAAGCGAGCACTCTCCAAATCGGGATGTCGAGGTCGCCGTGTCAAGGTCGGTCCTTGCGAGACGATCTCGAGCGGGTGTCCTCCCAGATCCGGTCGGCAATGGGATGCTCTGCTTCCTCGATGACGTGCGCGAGGAGGCCCGCTGAGCGAGCGACGATTGAAAGCCCCCGAGCGAACCGCGGAGGCAGTCCCATGTCGGACACGATGGCGCCAATCGCTCCGGCGGCATTCATCGGTACGGTCCTGCCCTTGGCTTCGCTCAGAGCATCTTCTACCAGGAGCGCCGTTAGGAAGTGCTCTTCCGGGAGATCTTGATCGACTTGGACACGTCTGAGTGCTGCGACCCGGTTGTCACCGTCTCGATGGATGGGGTGGCCGAAGCCGGGGATCACCACGCCATCCCTCAACCAGGCGGCCACGCTTTCTGACACGAATCGCTCTCGCGTCTCAGGTGTGGAGTCGCGCACCAACCGCGCCAGCATCTTGGCAGCCTGCTCTGTCGTACCGAGCAGGGCAGGACCGGCCCCGAGCAGACCGGCGGCGACCGCACCCTGGAGGCTGTCAGGCGCCCCGCGATAGGTGAGGCGCGCCGCAATGGCGGATGGAGTGAGGCCGTGCTCCGCGAGGGTCACCAACATGGCGTCGATCATCGACGCGACCGGTCGGTCAGGCATCGTTCCGATCGTGAGCAGGTAGAGCATCGCCGCGAAGCCGGTGCCGCCGATCAATTCCTCGCTCAGGTCGAACCCGTGGATGGTGATCCGGTCTCCACTCGCATCGGCCAGTCCCGGCATTCAGATCTCTTCTCGGATCGTCATAGGAGGGTCCTGAAAAACGAATCTTACGGGGTTCGGTCGTCGACAAACCGCCTGGTCAGGGAGGGTTGGGTTAGCGGCGGAACCCCTTTGTACGGGGTTTCTCAGCACCCTCCTAGACATCTCAGTTCACCTGGCGGGATCGTTGATCCCAGTGTCGACTTCTGAGCACCGACTTGAGAATCTTGCCGGTCGAGCCCTTCGCCAACTCCTTCACGATCCACACGTTTCGCGGCTTCTTGTAGCCGGCAAGCCTGCCGGCCACCTCCGCAGTGACCTCCTCGGGGCTCACGGTGTGCCCGGGCTTCGCAACCACATACGCAACGACGCGTTCGCCCCATCGCTCATCGGGCACTCCGATCACGGCTGATTCGAGAACGCCGGTGTGGTTGGCGATCGCCGCCTCGACTTCCGCCGAGTATACGTTCAACCCACCGGTGATGACCATGTCCTTCTGCCGGTCGACGATTGTCAGGTAACCCTCATCGTCAAAGTACCCGATGTCTCCGGTTCGGTAGAACCCCTCGACAAAAGCCTCTCGAGTCGACTCTTCGTCATTCCAGTATCCGGTCATCACGCTCTCCGCTCGAACCTGTATCTCGCCCACCCGCGGGTCGAGAGCACCAGTCGAGACAACTCGGAGTTCGACCGATCGCGTCGGTTTGCCTGCTGACGCGAGTCGTCGATCAGACGCATCGACGTGATCGGAACGGGAGAGCACGGTGAGCGGATGGGGCGCCTCCGCCATCCCGTAGACCTGCACGAATACCGGGCCGAAGACGTCGACGGCTCGTCTGATCGTGCCCGGTGCGATAGGGGAGCCTCCGTACGACACATGCCGCAGGTTGAGCGTCGATCCTTCCCGTGCCTGGGCTTTCTCGGTGAGCATCGTGATCATGGTGGGTACGACGAACGTGGCTGTCGCCCGCCGTCGCAGAGCTTCATCCAGGAAGCGGCCGGCATCAAAGGACGGAACCACGATGTTGCGCGCCCCGCTGAGGGCATACGCAATCACCTTTGAGCCGCTGCCGTGTGACAGCGACCCTGCGTGCAGCATGCCGTCGCCAGGCGCAACGTCGATCAACTCATCGAGCAACATGTTCCAGGTTGCCGCCATCCGACTTCGAAAGGTGGCTGTTGCGCCCTTTGGGCGGCCGGTCGTACCGGAGGTGTAGAGGATCACACTCGGGTCATCCGGTCGCCAGGGACGTCCGGGGGGACGGTTTGCAGCTCCGAGAACATCTTCGTAGTCGTGGGTTCCACCACCGCCGACGGACACGACGGTGTTGAGTGCTTCAGCCTCGTCGACCAAGCTCCGGGCGGAATCGGCCGACGCAGCTTCAGTGATCAATACCGCGGCCCCGGAGTCGCTCACCACATGCAGGCGTTCGGACTGGCTCAAACGCATATTGATCGGGACTTTGGGATGGCCCGCCTTTACTAGGGCAATGTCGGCTTCGATGTACTCCATGCGATTGGTAGCGAGAACGGCGACCGGTCTCCCCGTGGGATTCAGTTCGAGAAGAGCCGAAGCGAGACGATCAGACCGGTCGGCAAGCTGGGAGAATGTCTCCGCTCGGTCTCCGTCTTCTACGGCGACTCGTGAAGCGTGCTGTCTAAATGACCGGTCCAGCAAGGCGCCGAGATCAGCCACCGTAGAGGTCATCGGTAGGTTCCCCACTCGTCCCGCAGTACGGAGGTGATTTCGCCCACGGTCGCATAGGACTTGACTGCTTGGAGAATCGGCTGCATGGAGTTGCGGCCTGTGGCGACCGCGTCCCTGACCTCGGCAAGAGCGGCAGCTACGTCCGAGCTGTTGCGATCGGCCCGAAGTCTCCGCAGTTTCTCGATCTGCTCATCCTCACCTTCATTTGCGATCGCAAACGCGGTGGTGGCTGTGGGAGCACCATCAGCGAAACGGTTCACGCCGATGCGTGGCCGCGTACCGTCGTCGAGGCCGCGTTGGAGTGCATAGGCCTCCCGCTCGATCTCCGCCCCGATCCAACCACTTTCCAGAGCCGCGAGCGCTCCCCCCTGATCCGCGATCCGGCTCATGTATTCGAGGATCTTGCTGTGAAGTTGGTCGGTTAGCCATTCGACTAAATAGGACCCGCCTAGGGGATCGGCGGTACGCGGTACCCCTGTCTCCCATGCGATGATCTGCTGGGCGCGGAGAGACAGATGGGCCGCTTCCGCCGATGGCAGGCCGATTCCCTCGTCGTACGAGGATGTAGCCAGGGTCTGGACACCGCCCAGTACCGCCGCGAGCGCCTCGAACGCCACCCGTGACAGGTTATTCATATGCTCCTGCGCCGTTAGAGATCCGCCTAGCGTGTAGACGAAGATGTTGAGAGCGTGGCTATTCGGATCTTCGGCTCCGTAACGATCGCGCATGAGATAAGCCCACATCCGGCGAGCGGCTCGATACTTCGCCACCTCTTCAAAGATATCGAGGTCGGCAGAGAGGAACATGAATAGATTGGGTGCGAAGTCGTCGACTGAGAGCCCTCTTCTGAGGGCGGCTTCGATGTATTCGATGCCGTTGGCCGAGGCAATCGCCACCTCCTGGACGGCATTGGCGCCCGAGTCTCGAATGTGATAGCCGCAGAATTCGATGGGTTCCCAGTGGGGGAGATGTCTGGCGCAGTACTCGACGAGATCGATCGAGAATTCCAGGCCTCTCCGGGGTGGGAAAATCTGCGTGCCCCGTGCCACATATTCCTTCAACACATCGTTTTGGAACATCACTCGGAAGTCGGTGGGTGTGGCCCCCAGCCTCTCCGATGCCGCGATGATGAGCGATGCCGCGATCGGACCGATCGAGTTGGCGGTCGTACGGATCTGGTGGAGTTGATGGAGCGGTATCCCGTCGAGCAACTCTTCCATGTCGGCCAAGGAGTCGATCGGTACCCCGACTTTTCCGACTTCGCCCGTGGCCAACGGGTCGTCGGAGTCGAGGCCATTCTGTGTCGGCAGGTCGAGAGCTATGGAGAAACCCCTCTGACCTCGGGCCAAGAGCGACTTGATCCGAGCGTTCGTCTCCCGGGGGGTCGCGTAGCCGGAATACTGGCCCATGACCCATAGCCCTTCGCGGTACATGTCCTGCCGGATCCCTCTTGTGAACGGGAACCGGCCGGGCGCACCGATGTCGGTCGCCGAGTCGATCCCCTCAAGCGCTTCCGGTCCGTACCATGACTCGAGTGGTATGCCGGACTGGCTTACGGTCGGGAATTCCGGCGGCGGGTGGGGAGGCTTATCTTCTGGGCTTTCGTTCCTCACTTCGTGGAATCATAATCCGCAATATGGAGGCTAGTCAGCCGACCTCGAACCCCGGAACGTCAGACGTCCCGTCAAACGGCGGCGGACCTGCCGGGCAGCAGCTTGTTCCAGATGTCGTACCGCATATCGGCGAACAAGGGATCCCGCTTCAGATCCCCCTCCGTTCTCGGATAAGGGAACGGAACGTTGATGACCTCGCTCACCGTCCCCGGATGGGCCGACATGATCGCCACCCTTCCGGATAGGAAGATCGCCTCGTCAACGCTGTGGGTGACGAACACCACGGTCTTGCGGGTCTTCTCCCATATGGCCAGCAGCTCAATCTGCATCAGCTCGCGAGTCTGGGCATCAAGGGCGCCGAAAGGCTCGTCCATCAGCAGTATCTCGGGATCCACCGCTAAGGCTCTGGCGATCCCGACCCGCTGCTGCATTCCTCCGGACAGCTCGTGGGGATGATGGTTGGCGAAGCTTTCGAGACCCACCATCCTTATGTACTGCCAGGCGATCTCCTCACGGTCAACCTTCGACTTCCCGGCTGCCTCTAGTGGAAGGGTCACGTTCCCCAACACCGTTCGCCACGGGAACAAACCAAAATGTTGGAAGACGAAGGCACGGTCCCGACCGGGCCCGGTCACCGGCCGCCCGGATACCTTCACGGATCCCGTGTCGTATGGAACCAAGCCATCCAGTACCTTCAGAAGGGTGGTCTTGCCGCATCCGCTCGGGCCGATCAGACTTACGAACTCTCCCTCGGCAACCATGAGGTTGGCATCGCGCAGGGCCTGCACCGTCCTGTGCATTCTTCCCCGTCGGCCGAACCGTTTCGACGCTGTGCCGGTCTTCCGGTAATACTTGTCGACATGCTCGATCTCGATCTTCGGCTTGGCCACCGGCACACTCCTACTCGAACCAATTGAGCAACACCGAAGCAAGGCCTGACGCCCCGCTCTCAACTGTATACAGTGCTCTGTATACATGTTAGCGGAGGCGCCGATCCTGCCCTTTAGAAACCCGCAATACCCATCGACCTTCTCTGACCCCGCCCCGCCTACCGTGGCCGCCCCGTCACGGCTCGCTCGCACTCCTAAGCCAATCGAACGGACCGGAACGGACCCGAGGCGTGGATACCGTTAGAGGTCGGCTGTCCTCGACCGCCATCCTGGCGATGGTGTCCGCAGCCGTGTTCCTTACTGTCGCCAACACGTCGGCGTCGGCGGTCTCCCAACCCGCCATCGCCCGAACCTTCGGCGCCGGTCCCGCCGATGTCGGATGGGTGGTCTTCGGCTATTCGGGGACGTTCGCGGTGGCTACCGCCCTCTACGGGCGGATGGCGGCGCGGTTCGGGGTAGGGAGAACCCTGTCGTTCGGGATAGCGCTGCTCGCGTTCGGATCTCTGGTGGCGGTGATGGCGCCTAGCCTGCCGGTGGTGATCGCGGCCCGAGTGATCCAGGGGGCGGGATCGGGCGCTATTCCGACCCTTTCGGTTGCCATCCTCGCCACTAGGTTTCCCGCCGAACGACGACAGTTCGCCTACGGAATCGTCACGGCGGTGGTGGGAATCGCCCAAGCGCTGGGTCCGATGATCGGCGGCTTGCTGGTCGAGGTGGTGAGTTGGCGGGCCGCGGTGGCTATCGGCATGCTCAGCCTTCCCGTCGCTGCATTCATCCGTTACGACCTACCTCAACGAGGAGACCCGTCCCGCCGCCTCGACTACGCGGGAGCAGGCTCGGTCATGCTCATGATTGGCGGTTTCGTCTACGCCATAAACCGGCTCCCGGTCGATGGTGCATCTTTCCTTACCGCCGGAGCGATACTGGTAGCGTTGCTGGGCGGCGCCCTATCCACATCCCGCTCCAAACGCCATCCCGCCCCCTTCATCCCACTGTCTATCGTGTCGGATCGACGGTTCCAGACCCTTGCCGCCGCCGGTTACGCGGGAAGCGCCGCCTATCTGGGAACCATCGTGGCGCTTCCGTCCGCCCTCTCACGAGTGCACGAGATCGACGCGGTGGGAATCGGGCTGGTAATCGTCCCGGCCGCCGTGTCGGTCGCCCTCGCCTCGACGATCAACAGCCTTGCCGTGCGCCGACTGGGCCATACCGCTACCACGCTCGTCTCACTGATGTTCCTGCTGGCCGGGACCGGCTTGCTGGCGATAATGGGTATCAACAACCTGACTCGGGTGGCCCTGATCGGTATACCGTTGGGTATCGGCTTCGGACTTCTGACACCACCGCTGGTCGATGCGATAACCCAGCGATTCGAGGGTCCCGATCAGTCGATCGCAATCGGCCTCTTCTATCTGGGCTTCTTTCTCGGTGGGTCCTCCGGAGGGGCGGTCGCAACCGGAATCGTCCAGCGTGACCTGTCCATCCCGGTGCTCGGGTCGGGTTTTCCCGTGGCCGAGGCCGCCCTCGCCGCGCTGACGCTGGTCGCCGTGGCCATCACCACCCGTAGCCTGGTCGGGTATCCACTGCCGAGTGGCGAGCAGTCGTTCCGGAGCGAATGAAGCCCTATCTCCCCAACCGGTTGGCAGTCTTCAAGACGATCCGGGCCTGGTGGTTTGATGCGGCTCCCGACCACCTGCCGGACGTCGCCCCGATTCCGGCTCAGGCGAACGGCCGGTCGATCATTCCCGCTCTGGTACCCCGTCCTAGGAGGGTCCTGAATCGTTGTTTCGCTTGTGTTTGGGAGACCGCGAAATCTTTGTGGCGGGCGCGACCCGACATCCGGGGAAATCTGTCACACGCGGTCTGCATACTGGTGGGTAACCGCAAGCACCGACGGTTGGGTCAGGTACCGGCCGGACCGGGGTTGGGATCATCTTGCTTTTTTCTTCTGCCTTGCCTCTGTTTGGTTAGGCGAGGGGTTAGGCGGGACGCGTTTCGACGCTGAGGAGGCGGCGGCCGAGGGTGGGTCCCACTGAGAGGGTCCCATCCGGGTAGTTCGGTTTTCGCGGTCTTACCCCGGGTCTGTGCCGGAAGCAGGCCGGGTGGTTACTTGCAATGTGTAAGGGAACTTCCGACTCGGGACACTGGGAGGGTGCTCAAACGAAATCCTACGGGGTTCGATGGTCGGCAAACCGCCTGGTCAGAGAGTTATGGGTTAGCGGGTGAACCCTTTGTACGGGGTTTCTCAGCACCCTCCCAGAGCGGTGGATGACCCGGTTCGGGACCGGTTACGGACGGAAAGCCCGAAGTGGACCAATCGGACCACGATCCGGGATACAGGGTGGCTTCGGGGAATCCAGCCAGGCGGAGGGCCAGAATGTTGTGGCAAGCGGTTACCCCGCTCCCGCACAGACTGACCACCGGTTGGGTGGGATCGAGATCCATATCCTTGAAGTACTCGACCAACTGTTCGGATGACTTGAAGCGTCCATCCGGGCCGATATTGCCGGTGGTCGGCGCCGAGACGGACGTCGGAACGTGTCCGGCTACCGGATCGATCGTCTCGACATCCCCCCGGTAGCGCTCCGGAGGGCGTGCGTCGATGACCTGAATCTTCCCCAGTCGGGAACGGAGAGTTTCCCGGTCGATGGTAGAGGTAGGTCCCTCCCCGACATCGAAGGTGGTCTGCGCGAACTGCGGACGTTCAGTGGACGCGGGCCCGCCGGAGGCCAACCACTCGGAGTAGCCCCCATCCAAGACACTCACTTCGGAATGCCCGATATCGCGCAACATCCACCACAGGCGGGCGGCAATGGCGCCGGAACCCTGGTCGTAAACCACCACATGGCGCCGGTTGCCGATACCCGACCGTCCGAGCAGGGTGGCAAACTCGAGGCGATCCGGAAGCGGATGGCGACCCGGTCCTATGGGTGCGGCCAGGTCATCGTCGAGATCCATGAACAGCGCACCCGGAATATGGCCTTGCAGGTAGAGCCGTTCACCCTTCCCGGGTTCCTCCAAGAACCATCGGGTATCCACAACCCGGAGGTCAGGCTGATCGAGATGCTCCATCAGCCAAGTACACGATGTAAGCAATCCATCCATCCTGTCGTCCAGGGGAGTCAACTACGCGACCTGGTAGAGACAATGGACCCGACCGAGGAGAAGGCAAAGGCCATCCGGATGATGACGTACCATGCCAGTACCAGAACCTCCAACGGCACCGGTAGATAGCTATGCAAGTGCATTCTCCTGGTAGTCCACATCCGCAACTCGGCGGTTTCCGCTCCCGGCGGTCCCATGGTCCAACGACCCTTGAACCCCGACCGGTTGGTCAGCTCGTAGTTAGTCCGATTGCCCGACAGCTCCCACCTCCGTCCCCAAGGATCGAGTCGGTCCGCCGATAGAACTAATTCCTCACCTTCCCATATACGGAGACCGTCGGTTCCACCCGGAACGATCATCCATGTGCGGCCCTCGGGCAGATCGACCCGAGCCGTCCTTCTCCGGGCAGGTACCGCACGGGCCAGGTCGACGGTAGATGACCGGAACCTCCATACCGGCGCCAAACCTCTGCGGCTGATAGTTGCGGTCTCGGGTGCTTCCGGCGTCATTCCGGGTTCCGTTCCCCTTCCGTTTGCCGATCCCGGCGGTTGCGGACTCCGGCGGCGCCGGCCACGTCTCTTGCTGTCTTGCCTATCGCGTCCACCAGTGACCCGAAAGCCTGCTTCGCGCCTGCCCTCAGCTTCGGATCGTTGACGCTGGTCGCCACCGCCTGGCCCAAGCCTTGCGTGGCGGTGACGAAACCACTCCAAGCTTGACGCAACTCCTCCTTCGATCCTTCCTTTCCGGCACCCTTGAACCCTGACCGCACAAGGTCGCCGAGTTCCGCAAACCCGGTAGCCACATGATCCCAGGCCGCCTCAGGTTCATCTCGGTCTCTAACATCGTTCATGTGTACCTCCACCTGCTCGATGCCACATACGAACTGTTCCGAGCCTACTTCGGTTTTCCGCGTAGGCAGGCGCCGGACGGGACCGAGGTGGGCGCGGTGTACGGCATCATCGAAACCACCCTCCAACTGCTACGACAAGATGGTGTCACGCATCTGGCCGCCGCTACCGACGCCGTAATCGAATCGTTCCGGAACCAACTCTTCGAAGGCTACAAGACCGGAGAGGGTGTCCCATCCGAACTGTTGAACCAGTTCCGGCTCGCGGAGGACGCACTGGAGGCTCTCGGCGTGACGGTGTGGGCGATGCGAGAGTTCGAAGCAGACGACGCCATTGCTACGGGGGCGCTCCGCTGGGCGGATGCGGTGGATCGGGTAATCATCCTGAGCCCCGATAAGGACATGATGCAATGCGTGATAGAAGACCGGGTCGTCACCTACAACCGGAGGGCCCGCCAGCTTTTTGATGAAAACGGCGTGGTCGAGAAGTTCGGGGTTCTGCCCACGTCCATTCCCGACTACCTCGCGCTGGTGGGAGACTCCGCCGACGGAGTGCCCGGAATTGCCGGCTGGGGCGCAAAGTCCACCTCGACAGTCCTGGCGCGCTACGGCCGCATCGAACGCATTCCCGCATCGTCGATCGTGTGGGACATCAAGGTGAGGGGGGCCGCTCGCCTCTCGACCAACCTTGAGGCTGCCCGCCCGCAAGCTCTCCTTTACCGGACACTCACCACCCTACGCAGGGATGTTCCGCTTAACGAGACCTTCGAGGATCTCGAGTGGAAGGGAGTCCAGCGGGATCGATTCACAAGCTTGTGCGATCAACTGGGCTTCCGGCGGCTCCGACGCCGCCCGCATCGCTGGGCTGTAACAGACCAACGTGGTTAGGTCATGCCATTCAAGTTCTCGGGCCGCTCTGAGCTGAGTTGATGCCTGCTAGACGAGTGGTTCCAAGAGATCTGACGGAGGCTGGTGCCCTGTCCGAGCGGGCGGAGGTACGTCCGGTCAAAGCCGGCCCCGCAACCATCGAAGAACGCTTGGAGAAAATAGCGGAGCGAGGCGTAGTCGTCCGCCACGACGGTCCCCGAACCTTCCTTAGTCCGTTGACACGGCAGCCCGGCGCTCTTCAACGCTTCCTCAGCGAGCGCGACGGGTGAGCCCCCGAGAGCCTGACCGGATCAGCTCACCGTTGCGACACAGCTCGGATTCCGGACTTAAATCCCCGCTCGGTAGAACGTGTGAATTGTCTTGACAATCCACGCTTATTGTGTTCTATAATCTGAGAGTTACACAACGCGCTCATCCAGAGCGGTGGAGGGACAGGCCCTAGGAAGCCGCGGCAACCGTCATAACCGGTGCCAATGCCTGATCGATGAGTACGCCGAGGCGGACTTCCGCTCGCGGCGCTCGACGAGCGCGTGGCAAGCGAGAGGAGAGTTGCCTATGAACCACCGATATCACCTGAGATTTCTCGCGCAGCGGGACATGTGTTGTCCAGGCTCCCGGGTGGCCTACCCGGGGCGGTGGATCTAACCGCCTCCACGACGCCACCACCCGGGAGCGACCTGCCCCTTGCAGGGCGCGGCGTCCTATCCCGATCCGACCCCATTATCGGGCGTTCCCTTTACCGAAGCGCCCGCCTACAGAGTGACGTACGGCATCGGAACTACACCCATACACCACAACCAAACTTAAGGAGACAGAACCTCATGAGCAAAGGTGACATCAACGGAGTCGACACAGACCATCTGCTGTTCGCTCGAGGAGTAGTTGGAGAAACACCTGCCGCCGGCGAATACAAGTGGCGGGCTTCCAACGAGTGGGTACACGGAACCCACAGCAAGACAACCATCGGAGGCTACTTCGGGCTAGGCGAGGAGCGAGCCCACAAGGGAAACTATCAGTTCGAAGCCGACCACCCGCTGGAGTTCAACGCGGCGGACAACGCTGCTACCCCGGTGGAGATCGTCCTTGCCGGTCTTGCCAGTTGCCTAACCGCCGGCGTGGCGGCCGTGGCTGAAAACCGGGAGATCAAGCTACGTTCGGTCAAAGCCACTCTCGAAGCCGATATGAACATCGGAGGTATTCTCGGTGCTGACCCTGAGGTCAGGAACGGGTTCAACGATGTCCGGGTCAACTACCAGATCGATGCCGTAGACACGAGCGAAGCAGACCTCGAAGCATTGGTTGCCCAGTCCCAGAAGATCTCAGCGGTCTTCGACATCATGGCCAACCCCACCAACGTAACCGTATCCGTCGGTTGAGAGGGCGTTAGGAAGGTGCGCACCACCACTGTCGTAATCGGCGCCGGTCACACCGGATTAGCGGTCAGCCGCCTCCTGTCTGAACGCTCGATCGACCATGTGGTCCTTGAGCGAGGCGAGGTGGCCAATACATGGCGGACGGAGCGATGGGATTCGCTCCGTCTGCTCACTCCTAACTGGCAGACCCGGTTGCCCGGATATTCGTATGACGGGGATGATCCCGACGGTTTCATGACCATGCCGGAGGTGGTGGATTTCATCGACCGCTACGCCAGGCTGGTGGATCCACCCCTCCACACCCTCACCACGGTCACATCCGTGCGACCATGGGCAGAGGGGTATGAAGTGGTGACCGATCGAGGGACTTGGACCTGCCGTTCCGTGATGCTGGCATCGGGCGGATTCAACCTACCCAAGGTACCTCCGATAGCTGCGGCCCTTCCGAGGTCGGTTGACTCCGCCACTCCACTGGACTACCGGCGACCGTCGGACCTGCGCGAGGGAGGCGTGCTGGTGGTCGGGGTATCAGCCACGGGCGTGCAACTCGCCGACGAGATCCATCGTTCCGGACGGCCGGTTACGGTGTCGGTGGGTGAACATGTCCGCATGCCGCGGTTGTATCGAGGCAAGGACATCCGATACTGGTTCGAGGTCACCGGCCTGGCCGACGAACGCTTCGACGAGGTGGACGACATCCTGCGAGCCCGTACGGTCCCCTCCCCCCAGTTGGTGGGCACACCGGACCGGGTGAACCTCGACCTTAACGCCCTAACGGACCGAGGGGTACGGATGGTGGGTCGTCTGGAGGGGATCAGGGATGGTAAAGCTCTGCTCTCAGGTTCTCTCAACAACAAGTGCACCCGGTCCGACCTCAAGATGGGACGGCTGCTCACCACGATCGACGAGTGGATCACCGAGAACGGGCTCGACTCCGAGTTCGATCCGCCGGAGCACTTCGAACGAACCCGAGTGGATAGGTCACCCCCGCTGGGACTGAACCTGCGGAGCGGCGAAATACGAACCGTCATGTGGGCGACCGGGTACCGACCGGACTATTCGTGGCTGCACCTTCCGGTATTCGACTACCGGGGTCGGCTACGTCACGATGGAGGGATAGTCTCCGGTGCTCCGGGGGTGTATCGGATCGGCCTGAACTTCCTGCGACGGCGCAAGTCAAGCTTCATCCACGGCGCCGAGGACGACGCCCGTGACTTGGTGGATCATATGGCCGCCTACCTCTCAGCCCCGGTCCCGGCCGGGATCGCAACGTAAGGGGGACCGAGAACGCGAAAACCATCCTAAGGTGGCACCGCCTTCGGCACCGGGCCCACCCCCACCGCCACCTGTCCTGGGTTCGGAACGCGCCGACCTTGCCCTCTCCGGGCTTGGCTGCACAAATGATCTCTGCCCCGATCGAGTTCGGTACCGGAACCGACCGATGATGCTTACGGCTACCTGACAGTATGCGACAGAACTGTGACAGTGACAACCCCCCTTATCCTCACGATCCGATTAGTCGCCCGGAGAGGGCGAGGAAGGGGACAAGCCCGCCCGGTTCTCGGATCCGAGAAAACGGTCGAATCGTCTAGGATGCTTCCCCATCATCTCCTACTGTCGCGAAGTTCTTTCATCGCCGCGCGGGCCGCATTCACCCCACACATGCCATGGACACCCGGACCGGGCGGCGTGGCGGCCGAGCATAGGTAGACCCCCGGAATTCCCGTCCGATACGGGTTACGCCACCGTCCGGGTCGGCTCAACATTCTTAGCAGGGTCTGGGCTCCCGAGGCTATGTCTCCTCCGCGGTAGTTGGGGTTATACACCTCGAAATCATCCGGGGTGGTGACGGTGGAAGCCAGCACCAGATCCCTGAATCCCGGAGCGAACCGCTCGATCCGGGCCTCAACCCACTCTTGGCCCGGCCCGCTGAACCCATAGGGGACATGGGTGTAGACCCAGGCAGTGTGCTTACCGGTCGGTGCTCTGGTCGAGTCGAACAGGCTCTGCTGTCCGACTAGGACGAACGGGTGTTCCGGCAGACGACCCGCCTCAACCGCTTTCATCCCCTCAGCCACCTCGCGGTAGTTTCCTCCAACGTGCACTACTCCGGCACGAGAGCATTCAGGCGCTGTCCAGGGGATAGGGCCGTCGAGGGCATAGTCGATCTTGTATGCGGCTGCCCCTCTCCGGTGTGGCATGAGCCGCCTCGGGGAACCGGAGGATGGCCGACCTCCGTACACCTCGACTAGGGCAGCCGGGTGGGTATCGAACAGAACCACCCGGCCGGTCGGCAGGTCGCCCGCACCTCTCACCCGGTGGTCGGTGCGGATACTCCCCCCTAGGGCCTCCAGATGGGTAACCAGGGCCTTGGAGATCGTCGAGGATCCCCCCTCAGCCACCGGCCAGCCGCCAACGTGGGCCAACCCACCCAACAACACGGCAATACCGGCCGTTCCCGGCGTGCCTAGTCGCCGCATTCCGTGAGCGGCCAGTCCGGCAACCAGCGCTCGGGCCGGCTCGGTCCGGAACCATCGGGCCAATACGGCAGCCGGAAGAAGCCAGATCGCCGGATCCGGCATGGCGAAGGGTCGAATCGGAGGGTATTGCATGAGAGTGGACGCTACGGAGTCCCAGTCGTTGACAACCCTACGGACCGCCTGCCTCCATCTCCAACCATCCCTACCAAGGCTCTCGCAAGTGTCGTCGAGGGAACTCCGTAATGAAACAGCCCTGCCTCCTGCAAGCGGGTGAGCTAGCTGTATATCCGGCACTACCCATCGGACCCCGAGTTTCTCCAGAGGCAGTTGAGAAAAGTAGGGGGAGGCGGCACCGAGCGGGTGAAAGCCGGAGCAGACGTCGTGGAGGAAGCCGGGAATGGTCGATGCTTGGGTTCGGGTGCCGCCACCCGGCGTCTCCCGTGCTTCGAGCACCACAACCGAGAAACCGTTTTCGGCGAGTACTACGGCGGCCGCCAAACCATTCGGCCCTGAACCTACGACAACCGCGTCGTAGCCGGCGATGTCAAACCCTCGTGTCGGACTCGCTAGCAGCGGTCGGCGAAGTCGGCGTGGCTAAGCGCAGCACGATGTAGCCGGCAATCGCCGCCACTATCGAACCGGCGAAGATGCCTATCTTGGCCAGGTCAATGTGGAAATGCTCCTCAAAGGCTAGTTCCGCGATGAACAAGGCCACCGTAAAACCAACTCCGGTGAGAATCCCGGTGCCGATCATATGGCGCCAGTTAACACCATCCGGCAGCCGACCCCAACCGAGCTTGACTACGAGCCATCCGAACCCGGTCACGCCGATCATCTTGCCTACGACCAGCCCGAACGCCACTCCTAAGGCTATCCGTGACGTTAGGGCGTCCAGAATGTCCACTCCGGCTAGCTCCACACCTGCGTTCGCCAGAGCAAAAACCGGGACTATCACGAAGGCACTCCAGCCGTGGAGTATGTGCTCCACGCGGGAGAGCGGAGCGATCGACTCCCGTGCTACTTCGGAGAGGAGCCTCGCCTCGTGCTCCACTCTTTCTCTGAACCGGGGCGCCGGAACACCGATAGGGAAGACATCCATTATCCGGCGAGCCGCACCATCGAACTCCCGTGCCCCGTAGAGGGGACGGGACGGAGTTATCAGCCCCAGGATGACTCCGGCAATGGTCGCGTGGACTCCGGACTCCAGAAACCCGTACCAAGCGATCAACGACATCGGCACGTAGAAGACGTAGGACCTAATGTGGACCCTGGCGCCGATGGTGATCAATACCAGCGCGCCGATCCCCAGGGCCAAGTACCTCAAGTCCAGATCCGAGGTATAGAACAGGGCGATGACCGCGATGGCGCCTATGTCATCCGCTACTGCCACTGCGAGAAGGAAAAGCCTTACCCCTACCGGCACTCTAGAACCGACCAGGGCGAGAATACCCAGAGAGAAGGCGATATCGGTCGCCATCGGAACTCCCCAGCCCCGCAGGGCAGCCGGATCACCGGCATTGAAGGCCACGTAGATAAGCGCCGGCAGGAGCATACCCCCCACAGCGGCCACAACCGGAAGGGCAGCCTTGCGAGGATCGCGGAGCTCCCCTAGCACGATCTCGCGTTTTATTTCGAGCCCGACCACCAGGAAGAAGATCGTCATCAACCCGTCGTTGACCAGGTGCTTGAGGTCTTCGTTCAGATGAATCGGGCCGAACGACAACTCCAGATGGGTGTTGTGCCAGAAGTCCGAGTAGGAATGGCCGAATGCCGGCAGGTTCGCCCAAAGCATGGCGACCACCGCCGCAACCACGAGCACGATGCCCGAGGCGGCGGATCTCTGCGTGAGGCGAAGCGCCGGTCTCACGAATCTGGTCGGGATGAACCGATCGGACTCGATCCAGTTCTTTCTCGTGTCGGTCATAACCATCCCAAGGTTACCAAGCCCCAACCGTCTGCTCGTCGGCCGCTACCTGCGCCGGTTTCCGACTGTAAGTTGATATGCCTCATGAATAGAGTCGTACTCCATGGCCAGAAAAGTCCGAAGCCGGACCGCGCGCGTATTATTGCTCGGGCTTGGTTGGGTTTTCGTAGCAATCGGATTCGTAGGTATCGTGGTTCCTCTCATCCCTACCACCTCACCCATACTGCTGGCCGCCTTCCTATTCTCCATCTCCTCAACCCGTTTTGACCGGTGGCTGTCCGAACACCGGCTGTTCGGCCCTATCGTCCGGGACTGGAGGGCGGGAAACGGGTTCACCCTGCGCCTGAAAGTCAAAGCCATCCTCGCCATCGTGGTTACCTTCACCGTCACAGTCACCTTCGCAATCGAAGTGACATCGGTCCGTATCCTGCTGGTAGCACTGGCCCTCGGCCTGGTCACCTACATAGCTCGGCTACCCACCAAACAACCGGAGCCCGTAGCGTTGATTGGCGATCAATAGACGGCTTCCGGGAATCCTCCCCTCCGGCAGCAACGGGAGATAGCGTGGAATCGGCGTCCCAGTGGTCTTCCCTACGATCAGGTATTGGATCTCTTAAGCCGGATCAACAGCACTTGATCACAAGTGGGCTATCGCTTCGATCACATTGAGCTTGGCGGCGCGGCGGGCCGGATAGACCGCGAACAGGATCCCCAGGATGGCGGTGGCCACCAGCCAGAACAACAAACTCCCCAAGACACCGGACACTGAGGCGCTACTCGGCAGCCAGGGGATGACAAAGACAGAGAGACCAAGGTCCTCCAAGGCTCTTATCAGCGCCCATCCGAAGAACACTCCGAGCCCGATTCCCATCAGGGCGCCGAAGACCGAAACGATAGACGCCTCGGTACGGATCATCCATCGCGTGGTTCTTCGGTTCAGGCCGACCGCTCTAAGCAGCCCGATCTCTCGCGTCCGCTCGAACACCGACAGCGCCATCGTGTTGGTCACGCCCAGCATCCCTATGACCACCGCTAGAGCCAGCAGTGCCAGGATGAAGTTGAGGAGGCCGTTCAGCTGGCTTTCCGCTTCGGTCTGCAGATCCTCGAAGGTCCTCGCTTCCACGTTCGGATAATCGGAGAGCACCGGTTCGATCGCCGATTTGAGTTGCTCGGCCGTCACTCCCTCGGTTGCTTTCACGTCGATCTGGGAATGTTGATCCACCTCGAACGCGGTTATCCAATCGTCGGCAGTAATTGCAACTATGCCTGCCCATGCTCGGCCTTCGATGAGTCCGACCACGGTAAAACTGTTTTTCCCGGTCTGAGCGAACTCCATAATCAACTCATCGCCGAGCGCGAAACCGTTGTCCCTTGCGATTCCCGCCTCCATGATCACCTCACCCTGACCGGGATGCAGCTGTCCTTGGAAGGATTCCGGTGGGATGAAACTAGCCAGATTGGGATCGGTACCGGATATGAAGGTTTCGAGTTCCGAGGAACCGTCCTGCGAGATGATCCTTCCCCACCCGACCCGAACCCGGCTTAGGTCAGCCACACCTTCCACCGTTGCTATCCGTTCGGCTATCTCGGTGGTGAACCCGGTGGACGGATCGGCAAAGGCGCCGGAACGGCTGACAATGACCTCAGCATCCACGTCATTAGCCAGAACGTCATCAATCGTCCCCCGAATCGACCCGGTAAGGGTGGAAGCCAGCGAGACCAGGGTAATGCTGATCATCACCGCCGCGGCGGTGGCCGCCGTACGGCGGGGGCTACGCATTGCATTACGCCGGGCTAGCCTCCCGGACGTACCCATGAAGCGCTCGGTCGCCAGTCCCAATAGGTCGGTTACCGGACCTGCCGCCAGAGGACTCAACACGAAAATCCCGAAGAAGATCACCGCCGTTCCGACACCCACGTAAACGATCGGGCTCGGCCCGGACCCGGTATCCCCGTACAAACCGAAAAAGAGCGACCCGAGTCCTGCCAACGTAACGATCGCACCAGCCAGAGCGCGCCGGGTCAGCCCACCTTTGGTAGGTCGGGTGGCATCCTCCCTGAGCGCGGCCATCACCGAGACCTTCGACGCGCGTCGCGCCGGGATCAGAGCCGCGAACAGGGAAATCAGCAATCCAGCCGCCAACCCGAGGATAATGGTACGCGGCTGTACCGAAAGGGAGGAGGTGGGTAGGTCGATACCGACCGCGGGCAGTAGTTGTTGCAAGCCCCAGGCGATGGTAATCCCGAAGGCGAGCCCCAGTATTGCTCCAACCCCGCCGATGATCGCCGCCTCAAGCAGGATCAGGACTCGCACCTGGCGGGCACCGGCCCCGAGAGCTCGAAGCAGGGCGAGTTCCCGAGTCCGCTGGCTTACCACGATCCGGAACGTGTTATAGATGAGGAACGACCCTACGAATAGCGCTACCCATCCGAACACCGACAGGAAGATGGTGAAGAAGGAAAGGGCGGTCTGTAGCTCGGCCGCTTCGGCCTCCGCCGCATCTTGGCCGGATACCACCGTTGCATGGTCAGGCAGCAACTCCTCGATACGGGGGATGACCTCCTCCACCGTAGTTCCGGGAGTGACCTGAACCGCCCCGCCCGAGATCTGTCCCGAACGCTGCAAGACTTCCTGCGCGGTGGGCAGATCAAAGAAGATCCAATTGGTGCCACCCAGGGTGCTGTCCTCGCCGAAGGCCGCCACACCGGCCAAGGTGAACTCCAACCTTCCGGACAGATCCGAGATAATGGTTACCGGTCCCCCGATCTCGAACTCGCCCAACTCCGCCGTTCCACGATCCAGCACCAACTGCTCGGCGCCCATCGGGTAGGTACCCTCGACGAGGGTGAATCCCTCGATGTCGCTATCGGCGGCAGCCTCGCTCAGGTTGCTGATAAAGGTGGGCGGTCCGGGACCGCTCTGCAAAACCTCTCCTTGCGGATCGAGGATTATCGCCCCGAGCCCCTGGATACTCGGGAAGGTTGATTCCACACCTTCCACTCCATCGATTAGAGCGAAGTCGGCTTCGTCAAGATACGTTTCTTCGCCGAACGTGAAATCGGACTCCGCCCCAACCACGATGTCGATCCCGGCAAAGGCGTCGGCGAAGATCGAATCGAAGGACTTACCGATGGTGTCGGTATACACGTAGACGCCACTGATCAGCCCCACTCCGAGGATGATCGCCAGCGCAGTCAGTAGCAAGCGCAGTTTGTGAGCCCATACCCCCTTGAGCGAGACGCGGAGCATCTAGCGCTCCAGTCCCTTGATTCGATCGAGGACGCGGTCCGGCGTAGGGTCGACCATGTTGTCGACCACCTTGCCGTCAGCCAGGAAGACGATCCGGTCGGAGTAGCTGGCGGCTACCGCATCGTGGGTAACCATGGCGATGGTCTGGCCGTAACGATCCACCGCCTCCCGGAGGAACCCCAACAGTTCGGCGCTGGCGGTGGAATCGAGGTTACCGGTAGGCTCGTCGGCGAATATCAGGTCCGGGCGACTGACCATCGCCCTAGCGGCCGCTACCCGCTGCTGCTGGCCTCCAGACATTTCCTGCGGCCGATGGCCGAGCCGGTCGGACAGGCCGAGGGTTCCCACCACCTGCTCGAACCATTCCGTATCGGGTTTGCGGCCTGCGAGGTCGAGGGGGAGGGTGATGTTCTCCCGAGCCGTCAGGGTAGGCACCAGATTGAAAGCTTGAAAGATAAAACCGATTCGGTCACGCCGGAGACGAGTCAGCTCACGATCCTTGAGGGTGGAAAGATCCTGGTCACCGATGAATACCGACCCGTCGGTCACTTCGTCGAGTCCCGCCATGCAATGCATGAGCGTCGATTTCCCTGACCCTGAAGCCCCCATAACGGCTGTAAAGTCGCCCCGGTCGAAGGAAACGGTAATGACGTCCAGGGCCGTTACCCTGGTGTCTCCCCATCCATACACCTTGGTGACACTCTCGGCGCGAGCCGCCGCTTCTTTCATTCCGGTCCTTTCGGTGATCAGGATCCAATTAATATAGACCCATAGTTTGTTAGTATAAGATAACTTATCGTAATGACAGATTTACTTAACCATTCGGTGCGAACTGAACAGCAGTCGGGTGGCCTAACCAACAAGCCCCATTCTTCCAGACGATTCACGCTACCGGAACATGGAGCCTACGTGAGGGCTGCTCCCGGTAACCCGAACCCGAACGACCGGTAGGCGCCGAGAACTAGGCATACGAGATCTGTCACCTGGAATGTCCGCTCTAGGAGGGTGCTGAGAAACCCCGTACAAAGGGGTTCAGCCGCTAACCCACAACTCCATGACCAGGCGGTTTGCCGACCATCTAACCCCGTAAGTTTCGTTTTTCGGGACCCTCCTGGTACCCATGACATGAGCGCGGTTGGATTCATCCCTGGTTGCGTGCGGTTATCCTCTCGTAGCACCATGCGCCTGCTAATCGCACGTTGCTCGGTGAACTACCGAGGTCGGCTCACCGCTCATCTTCCTTCCGCCACGCGCCTGATAATGGTGAAGGCGGACGGATGCGTCGCTATCCACGCCGACGGAGGCGCCTACAAACCCCTCAACTGGATGAACGCGCCCAACACCCTCATTGAAGAGGAAGACCGCTGGTTGGTTACCAACCCCAAGGGGGAGGAACTCGACATACGAATCGAAGACACCATCTCGGACCTACGATTCGAATTGGGCGTCGACCCCGGTCTGGAGAAAGACGGTGTCGAGGCCCACCTCCAGGAAGTGCTGGCCTCGAGACCCCACGTCCTCGAGGAGGGCCTCCGGCTCATCCGTAGGGAGTACCAGACCGATATAGGTCCGGTGGATCTGTTATGTCGATCGTCCGCCGGGGACACCGTGGCTGTGGAAATCAAACGGCGAGGCGAACTGGACGGCGTGGAACAACTGACTAGGTATCTCGACAGGCTGGCCAACGATTCCCGCCTTCACCCGTTACGAGGGATCCTTGCGGCGGTAGTCATAGCCCCGCAAGCCAAAGTTCTGGCTACGGCCCGCGGCATTCGATGCGTGGAGGTCGACTACGAAGAGTTGCGCGGGATCCCTTCCAATAATCTCCGCCTGTTCTGAACCTGATCGGGATCGAGGAGGGGCCACCCGATGTTCCAGGTAGTGCTTCATCGACCGGAGATTCCACCCAACACCGGAAACATCATCAGGCTATGCGCCAACACCGGTGCATCCCTTCACCTGATCCACCCGATCAGTTTCTCGATGGACGACTCCAAGCTCCGGAGAGCCGGGCTCGACTACCGGGAATACGCAGAGGTCCGGCAACACTCAAGCTTCGAGGCTTACCTGGTCGACGCTCGGCCGCCCCGGCTCTTCGCTTTGTCCGGGAGCGGAAAGGATCGGTATGCGGATTGCCGCTTCGAGCAGGGTGATGCCTTCCTGTTCGGCTCCGAAAGCGCCGGACTGGACCGCCGACTTCTCACCCATCCATCTGTAAGACAGGTTCTCCGAATACCCATGCTGGCTGACCGGCGTAGCCTCAACCTGGCTAACTCGGTAGCCATCGTGCTGTACGAGGCCTGGCGCCAGGCCGAATACCGCGGCGCTATACAGCCCTGATCATTCAGATTTCCCCACACACCGAGGCATGTAACGCCAGTTCAACCCGAGTATCGGCATAACTCACCGTTCACCCCTACACGTCAACCTCTCACACCGGACCGGGATAGAAGATGCCGATAGCTATATTGCCTGGTCAGGACATGAATATGGCTCTACTCCACTCATCTACCAAACCCGGATCCATAGGACTCGGGGTTAGAGTCGATGCCCCGGACCTGTCGAAATCTCATCGGTCCCGATGCGATCAGCCGGCCATCACCCGCAGGGCCACCGCTTCGGCCAGAGCGCTGCGGCGTATCTCCTCGAGATCGACGCTCTCGTTAGGGCCGTGAATCCGGCTGGTCGGATCGGCGGCGCCGGTCAATAACAAGGACGCTCGCGGGAACGCCTCGGAGAACGCCTGCACGAAGGGAATGGATCCTCCCGAACCCTTGGTCACGGCATCGTGTCCGTAGGCGCGGCGAAAACCGGTCCGGAAGGCGTCGTAGGCGGGTCCCTTGGTATCCAACTCGAAGGGGTGGGCGACCGTGCCTGGTTTCACCATCACCTCGGCTCCCCACGGAACCGCACTATTCAAGTGACCCAGCAGAGCCTCCATCGCTCTCCGAGGGTCATCGCCGGGCGCCAAGCGTAAAGAAACCTTGGCCCGCGCGAACGGCGCCAGTTGGTTGATCGACTCGGAGACCGGAGGCGCATCGATAGCCAGAATCGAAACCGCCGGTTGGAACCACAGACGCTCGGTTATGGAACCGGTACCGATCTCGGCCACTCCCTCGACCGCCCCCGCCTGAACACGGCTCGATCCGGCGTCCATCTCGACCGGAGGGTTACCTCCCCTTACCAGGCCTGATATGGCCACCCTGCCTCGCTCGTCATGGAGCGTTGACAGGGCTCTCACCAGGACGGTAAGGGCGTCAGGAAACACACCACCCCACATTCCGGAGTGGACACCGGCTTCGAGGGTCCGAACCTCTATTACGCAGTCCACCAGCCCTCTGAGCGAGGTGGTGAAAGCCGGAACCCCCACCCTCCACGTACCGGCATCCGCCACAACTATCGCGTCGGCGGCAAGCAGATCTTGATACGCGGCCAAGAACCGTTCTAGATGGACCGACCCGATCTCCTCCTCCCCTTCAAGGAACACCTTGACACCGACCGGAGGACGGCCTTCGTAAGCCCTAACCGCTCCGGTGTGGATGACGATTCCCGACTTGTCGTCGGCGGTCCCGCGTCCGTACAGACGACCCTCGATTTCCTGCGGTTCGAACGGCGGCGTGTCCCATAGCTCCTCCGGCCCGGGCGGCTGGACGTCATAGTGGGCGTATAGCAGGATGGTCGGAGCGTCGTCGGAGGGCGGTCGAATCTCCCCGTACACTCCCGGATGAGCGCCGTCTTGCTCGAGAAGTCGCACCGCATGTAAACCGGCTGCTTCCAGTTGCCCGGCGGCTGCCAGCGCGCAGCGGCGGACCGGGGCAGGATCGAAACCGGGCGCGCTCACCGACTCGATGGCCACCAATTCTTCGAGGTCGGCCCGCATGACGGGCTGTAGGTCGTCGATTCCGGCGGCGAGATCGTCGAAGCTCATCGTCCCTCAGACCCGGGTAGCTCTCCAGAGGCGATGGGCCTCCTTCGCAAACATGACAGGGATGACGGTGTTGAGTAGATACCAGACAATCCCGCTTTCGTTGCCACCCGAGATCGCTCCTAAAAAGTTAGGCACGAACGCCACGGCCGCGAGTACGGAGCCGTAGAACATAACGTTTGAGCCCAACCACGAGCGGTGATCAGGCGACGGGGCCTCGTCCTGCCTTCTCCTCTCCCGGTTAGCGGTAAGCATGACCAAGGCCAAACCGGCGGCCATGAAGAAGTTGAGCACCGACCAAACGTTGTCAGCCACAACCCTGACTTCGTCGGCGGCGTCATAGGCATACAGAGGAAACGCGAAGAACTGGCCCGCAACGGCCGCAGCCACCAGAACCAGGTATAGGCTTATTAATCGGTTTGCGCTCACGAACAGACCCCTTCCCATCTGGTAACCGCCGGAGAGCCTGCCTGTACATTGCTTACGCACGCACCCCGACCTGTTGGCAGCAGGGTAATCACAACGAGAGGACGACATGGCCGACCAGGAATCCACCCGCACCGGCTACACGATGGGCTATGACGAGGATTTTCGCCAGATGCTCGATCGCCGCAGCGCCGCGACCCACGCAAAGCACCTGTTACCACATCTACAACCCGGAATGAACGTTCTGGACTTCGGCTGCGGGCCGGGGACTATCTCCGTGGGCCTGGCAAGCGCCGTGGAGCCCGGGGGGTTCGTCGGGATCGATATGGCCGACTCACAGATCGAACTCGCCCGGAAGGCCGCCGTAGCGGGAGGGCACCACAATGCCTCCTTCCAGGTGGGCGACGTAACCGACCTCGCCTTCGATGACGACACCTTCGACGTGGTCCATTGCCATGCGGTCCTCAATCACGTCCCGGACACCCGGGCTGCGTTGCAGGAAGCCAAACGGGTCCTGAAGCCCGGCGGCGTCATCTCATGTCGGGAGTTGATCGGAGAGTCATCATTCTCGGAACCGGCAGGCAACCTGCGTGAGGCTTGGGAAGTCTTCACAAAGCTCATAGAGGCCAACGGTGGACATCCACAAATGGGAAAGGAATTGAAGGCCTACCTCGTCGATACCGGGTTTACGAACGTGGCGATCACAGCCTCCATCGAGGTGTACAGCACACCCGAGGACATCGCCTTCTTCCACAAGCTGGTAGCTGACTGGTTCTTTTCTCCCAAGCTGATCGCCGCAGCCACGATGTTCGGGCTGGCCACCCACGAGCAGTTCGAGAAGTGGCGCGATGACCATGACACTTGGCAAGACGCTCCGGGAGCTATCGGCGGCACCGCCTTCGGCGAGGCCATCGGCTTCAAGCCATGACTCAGGTACCCGACCTCGGATGGGTCGCCGGTAGTCACTCTCGGCATTAGCCCCGATTATTCATGGCCTGACAGAACCCGGGCCGGATTGACGCGCAGCATCCGGTCGATCTCGTCGTCCGCTACACCGGCGAGCAATAGCCGCGGAATGATCCGGCCGATGAAGTGGTCGAATCCGTGACCGCCGTTGACTCCCTGTTCGTGTTTGAAGCAAATGTCCTGGGAAGGAAGGATGTGGTCTGTGAGGCCCGCCTCGATCAAGGCGACGACAGTATTCACCCTGGTCTCGTCCGGCGGAAGTTGGTACCCGCGGGATCGGTAGTACACATCCCTCCCGAAGGTGTCCAAGCCCAGGTTGGCGCCGATCTCAGCCACCCTGCGGAACTTGTCCACATCGGTGCGGAAGCGGTCGTCAAGATGGCTCTGCACTACGCTGGTGAGGTCCGCTCCGGCTTCGGATAGCACCTCCAAGACCTCGAAAGGGGAGTCATCACCCGCAGCGGAGTGGGCGATTACGGCGCGCCCTGTCTCTTGCTGGGCGATTGCCGCCGACTGTAACACCTTGCGTTCGTCCGGTTCCATGGGGTATCTGGTCACCCCGATCTCCCCGATCACTCCCGCTTTGATGTCGGTGCCGTCGATTCCGACGGTCAGGTCGTTGATCATCTCGGCGGCGAGATCCTCAACCGAACGTCGCTCCATACCTGGTGGATGGGTTGCCTTCACGTAGTAACCGCAACCGGCGATCAGGTTCAGGCCGGTCTGCAACGCCAGCCACTTGAGGACCCGGATATCTCGTCCCAGTCCGGAAGGAGTGGCGTCAACAACTGTCGCTCCCCCAACCCGGCGGTACCGGCGCAGTTCGTCGGCCACCACCTCGGGATCGTCGATCAACAGGTTGTCACGGACCGCAAAAGGGTTGGCGCGTATCCGGCCGAGCCGCTCCGGAGCGATCGGGAGGAAGGCGATTTCGGGATCGTCTGAGGGACTCCAATTGCATCGCAGGTTCACCATCAAGTGTTCGTGGCTAAGGGTTACGCCGAGCGCGCCAACCGCAACAGGTCCGGTTACGGTCTGAACCGCTCCCGTAGGTGGTTCTCTCGCGGTCACGCCTGGGTTCGGAAAGCCTTAAGAGCGGAGGCGAAGCGGTCGACCGTCTCTTCAATCACCGGGCTGGTGTGGGCATCCGATATGTACACGTTGCCGAAACCGGAGATCCGGACACCCGCTTCGGTCAGGTGCGGGAGGAAGGCGGTCCGTCCGGCTCGATCGGTCAGGCATACCTCCCGGTGGTTTCTCACCACCTCCCGGTCGGTAAACATCAGGTTGAAGGCGGTGGGTAAACCCTGCACCAGGCAGGAGAAGCCTTGCTCGACCACTACCTGGCGAAGTCCTTCCATGAGCAACCGGCCCCGGCGTTCGAGGCGCGGATAGAGAACATCCCCGTGGTTGTACAGGTGTTCGAGGGTGGCCTGAGCGGCGGCCATGGTGACGGGTGAACCGTTGAAGGTTCCGGCATGGGTCACCTTACCGGCGCCGATGCCTTCCATGAGGTCGCGTCGGCCCGCCACGCAACCTACGGGGAAACCGGAGGCCAGTGCCTTGCCCATGGTTGTGAGGTCGGGAGTTACTCCGTAGCGGCCCTGGGCGCCCCCGATCCCAGCCCGGAAGCCGGTGATCACCTCGTCGAAGATGAGCGCTATGCCATGCTCATCACACATCCGGCGCACAGCCTCCAAGTAGCCTGGCGCGGGTTCGATCACACCGCTGTTGGCCATGACCGGTTCCATGATCACCGCGGCTACGTCATCGCCGTGGGACGCCAGCAAATCAGCCAGCGCATCCGGGTCGTTCCAGGGCGCCACGATCAATGAATCCCCGGCCTCGGTAGCTACTCCGGCCGACTCGGGCGCCGCTCGGATTGCTCGATCGTTTCTTCCGGCTTGCGGTGGGCTACCGACGTTGAACAGCACGCTGTCCGCCCAGCCGTGGTAGTGACCCTCGAACTTGAGAACCTTGTTACGGCCCGTAGCGGACCGTGCGATCCGCAGCGCCGCTTGCACGGCTTCGGTACCGGTCATATTGAAGCGCACCACTTCCGCGGAGGGAACCATCCTGGTTACCAGCCGGGCAACCTCGACTTCCAACTCGTGCTGGCCTCCGTAGAGGATGCCTCGACCTAACTGCTCCTCCACCGCGGCAATCACGAAGGATGGTCGGTGACCCAGCAGCATCGGTCCCTGTCCTAACACGTAATCGATCAGGCGGTTCCCGTCCACGTCGAAGAGGTAGGGGCCCTCGGCGGACTCGAAGAAAATGGGATGTGGCTTCTCTCCCATGCGAATGTTGCTATTCACCCCGCCGGGAATAACCTTCTTCGCCCGCTCGTGGAGTAGCCGTGACTTGGGAAAGGTCAAGTCCGAGTTGCCTGCCTGCACCCTTCACTCCTTCCAATATCCGCCGCCCGGCCATAGTACTCACCCGAGGTCCCCGGTCCCCCTCGTTAGGGCTACCGGGCAACTCTATTCGAAGAAACGAGACGCATCACGTCTTGGTGGGGAGCGAAACCCTGTACCCGGCTATCCGAAGAGATGACTACCCAGTTTGGCCACCGGAGCATGCGAAGACTCATCGGGGAGAGTGTCACAGGCGTTCCGCTGCCATGCTCCTGAGTTTCTTGACACCGCTCATGATGATGGCGCGCTCCTCCTCGGCAGCTTGACCGAAAGAAACCCGCCGATCATTTCCTGGATAGCGGCAGTCCACAGGGAGGTGGTTCTATGCGGCGTGTTGAGGATATTGGGGGCGAGGCGACGCCGCCGGTAGCCTACGGGGTTATGCAACCGAACATCCTGCTCGTCATGGCCGACCAGTTGGCGCCGCACTTCACCGGGGCCTACGAGCATCGGCTGGTGCGGACACCGGCAATGGAAGCCCTGGTGGAGCGAGGGACTCGGTTCGAGGCGGCCTACTGCCCGTCGCCGCTGTGCGCTCCGTCCCGGTTCGCCATGCTGACGGGGCAACCGGTATCGGCCATCGGAGCCTGGGACAACGCCTCCGAGTTTCCGGCTTCGGTTCCCACGCTCGCCCACTACCTGCGCATCGCCGGGTACCGGACCACGTTATCGGGAAAGATGCATTTTGTGGGACCCGACCAGCTGCACGGATTCGAGCAACGGCTGACCACCGACATCTATCCCGCCGACTTCGCATGGACTCCCGACTGGAACGCATCGAAGAACTGGATCAACGACTGGTACAACAGCGTGGAGTTCCTGCCGGAGGCCGGACAGGCGTTGGCGACCTACCAGATCGACTACGACGAGGAGGTGGGTGTCGCTGCGGTTCGGCATCTCTACGATCTAGCGCGAGATACCGACGAGCGTCCGTTTTTCCTCGCGGTCTCGTTCACCCACCCGCACGACCCTTACGTAGCGCGACCGGAGTGGTGGAACCTGTATGACCACGACGACATCGACCTACCCGACGCCGTTCGTGGCGAACTCGATGCGCATACTCTCCGTGTCCGGCAAGGCATAGGGTCGGATCGCCCCGGCTACACCGAGGCCCTAGCCCGTAACGCTCGCCACGCTTACTACGCGAACACCAGCTACTTCGACTCCTGGATCGGCAAACTGGTCGGGGTGCTCGACGAGACCGGACGCCTCGGCAACACGGTGGTGATCGTCACTGCCGACCACGGCGACATGCTGGGCGACCGTGGGATCTGGTTCAAGCGGTCTTTCTTCGAGCGGTCGGCCCGGGTCCCCTTCATCATGGCGGGACCGGAGATCGCAGGCCGCACCATCCCCAACGCTTGCTCACTCCTCGACCTGCTACCAACCCTGCTCGACATCGCCACCTGCGGCGGTCCATGGCCCGAACAGGCCACCCCGCCCGCCGGTCGCAGCCTGTGGGAGAGCGCCACCGGCGGGCGAGACCCTGTCGATGAGACCACCGGCGAGTACATGGGCGCCATGGTCTCGGAGCCGATGTTCATGATCCGCAGGGGTAACCACAAGTACATCCATTGTGACTCCGATCCGCCACTGCTGTACGACATCGCATCCGACCCGCTGGAACGTAACAACCTGGCCGACGATCCCGTCCACGCCGGCGTGGCCGCAGCTTTCGGCGCCGAGGTGAGCCGGCGCTGGGACAGCGCAGCCATCCGGGAACGTGTACTGGCCTACCAGCGGACCCGACGGGTACTCAACGCCGCCCTGGCTATCGGCAAGCCTCATCACTGGGACTATTCGCCCCCGCGGGACGCCGCCAACGAGTACGTTCGCAACCACATGGACTGGGCGGAAGCCGGACCACGCAGCCGGTATCCCAGGACCTGAAGAGCGGCCCGAACAGGCCGATCGCTCCTGATGGACCCGTAACTCGCCGGATTGGAAGGGGAGTTTCGTGTTGTGGGTCGTTGTGCGACACGACCTTTTGTGGCTCTTCGGAAATTAGGGGGGAGTAGGGGGTGTGGCGAGTGTCACGAACCTTCCGCCGCCATGCTCCTGAGTTTCTTGACACCGCTCATGATGATGGCGCGCTCATCCTCGGCGGCTTGATCAAAGAAACCCGCCGGCCATTCCTCGATAGCGCCCAGCGGGGACAACTCCACTTCCCGGTAGCTGGAGAGACCGGTCTCGCGGTCCCGCTCGGCAAAGACCAACTTGGACATACCAAGGATTTCATCATCGGGGTCCTCAGCGATCCGGCGGCGGAGCCGGGACACCATGTACTCGCTGTGGGTTTCCACGATCAACTGCCGTCCTGACCGGACCATTGCTATGAAGAAGTCGGTCAGCCGCTGCTGCAACCCAGGATGCAGATGCAGTTCGGGCTGCTCGAGCAAGAGGACGCTTCCGGGCTCGGCCAGCAAGCACTGCACCAGCACAGGTAGCAGTTGGCTAACCCCAATCCCAACCGAAGAGAGCGGGAAGAACGAGTCCAACCCGTGAGGCTTTACCTCGATAGTCCCGCCATGCGGGCCTACCACCCGAACGTCGGCAGCCAACCCCAGGCCCATCAACCAGGACCGAAAACTATCGTTAATGGTTGGGGCACTACCCTCGGGCATCGGGAGTCCAGTTGTGTCGGTCCCGTGCATTGCTAACAAGTCGGCAGTGAACTGTCCTCGTTCACCAACCTTACTCGGGTCAAGGTCCAGTATGGCCCCTTGAGGGTTGCGCTTGGGGTTTTCCCTCAAAGGACCGACGTAGTGGATTGCTCTACCTAAAACAGTTTTTGCGTCATTCCTATCGCCGTGCTCAAGCTCCCAAGACTCGCTACCAAGAGTAGGCTTCCAATTCATTCCCCAACTTGATTTGGAACTGGGAAACTCGACATCTACTCCGATCGAAACAGGGTCTGAAGAACCTGCACTTGTGTTCAGAATCGTTACCGATGGGATACCTAGAAATATCCTCTACTTCATCTATGGTAAAGGAGCCGATAACTCCTTTACTCAAGAGATGTAGAGCATGTAATAAGGTACTCTTACCTGATGAGTTCTCGCCCACAACGAGTGTAAAGGGTGCTAGATCTACGCCGCCCTCAGTAACAGACTTGAAATTGCTGAGTCTCAAGCTGCTTATGAATGGATACCGGTAATCTGTAGCGAGAAGTCTGCCGGTCATACGGAAGTCTCTTTAACTGTCTCGTACAGGAACTCGTAGCGTCGACCGTTGCTGTCGAACCGTGTAGGTTCCGAGTGGTCGTCTCCACCGATCACCTTGACGAACCCGGCCCCAGCTAACCCATCGGCTATCGTGAGCTTGAAGAGCCAGTCGCCCTGATCGTCTTCATCCCTTCGCGCGGGAGGCGAGGTGGCGGTCTGTCCCATGGGCTGGAATATGTTAGGGAACGCCCTCAGCACCCGGCGGTCGAGGGCTTGAGCGATCTGTTCCAGACAACTGGGCGAGACACCGCGAGTCCGGCCCGCGCGGGCAGCCTCCTCCAGCACAGAGAGGGTCCCGAAAGGGGCCCCGTTTATGGACCCGTCCAGCACGGGGAGTAACCGAGGATCTACGTAGGGTAACTCGATATCCTCATCCCCGCGCTTCGTAACGCAGTCCTCGGCCAGGGCAGCCAATTGGTCGCCCTCTCTCTCGTATTCCGGCCATCGCAGGTCCATCATCCGCGCCTGCAGCGGGATTCCGCGATGGGCAGTCAGAAACTTGTCCTCTGCGCCGTAGTAACCGGCTACGGCAGCCTCAAGGGTCTCTTCGGACAGAGCGCCCAATCGCTCTTCCACCTGCACAAACCAAATATGCATAGCGAGGCCGCTCATCACAGCTACTTGGTAGGGCAGTCCGGTGTGGTCCGAATCCAGTATGAGATCCTCGGCCGTTGCCAAGTTGAGTTCGTCGGTGATCAGCGCTCCGAGGAAACAGCGCCTGTCCACATCTACTTCGAGTACCGCCACCAGACGGTTCGGCTCTGACAGGTCCATTCCACCGACCCGCACGATATCGCCGTCCATGAGGTCATGGAACTCTTTGGTTCCCCGGTACGGGTAGGCCCCGGGTGCCCACCCGTCAAGGGCTTCCACCAACCAATCAGGCAGTTTCATCCGATACTCCCCTTTCAACAACTGAGATAGCCACCTCCTCAATCAATGCTCGTTGCCCTATCTCGTCAAACTCTTCGGCTACGCCCCGAAGTCGGTCCATCAGAGCCCTCCACCGCTTGATGAGCGTAGGCCTACTGACCGAGACCTGACGGGCGATCTCGACGTAGGGCAACCCTGCCAGGAATCGCGTACCAGGGCCACTTCCGTATCCGACCTCCCGGAAACCATCGTCCTCGCGGCTTCCCGCGCCGACATGACTTCACCGGGGTCTTCGACCACTGCACCGAACAACCCTTCATCTTGTATAAGGACGGCAGGAACCCAGTCCGTCAAGAGGAATTCGAGAATCCTGCCTAAATCGCGAATCGTGACCCCGCCCGGTACTAGCCGGAGAACGGTAAGAAGCAGCACCGTGAGACTCCGTTTCGAATAAACCGTCGGGACTCGTTCGCCGCTACCTGGAATCTGGCGGGGTACCACCCTCACCCGTTCCACCACTCGGAGCACCTCCTCGTGGGTGAGGGGCAGGTATGGCGCGTCCGACCCACGAAGCACATATCGGGCCTGCTTGGAATCTATAGACCTCACGACCGAATTTTCACTATCGTTGAGTTTCTTGACTCGATCCAAGAGGTTGTCGACCACGGTCCGCACTCGTCGGCGGGCGAGAGTGATACGCACCTGACGATCCAACAAGGCCCTCCATGCTTCGATCATCCGGCCAACGTCGAACAGATAGTCGATCTGCCTCTCTCCGAGCAGGCGGTGGGTTACCACGTCTTGAACGAGATCATCGAGCGAATCATCTGTCCAGGAAGCCGCTCGCGCGTACACAGTGGGTGGATACCGGGGAGCGCGAACGGCGCATGCCCTGTGTACCTCGGCAAGAATCCGGACCCCGATGACCTCGAGTTCGTACTCGCGTCGGAGGTCATCAAGGGTCATCCTCGGCCCTTCCCGCGCGGCCCCCTACGGCGTCTACGGTGCATTAGCTGGTCACACAAACCCATGAGATCTTCGATCAGATCCTGGTCGGGTTCTCTGCATGATCTACGAGAATTCGTGAATTCTCGGGACGGAACCTCACGAATCACCTGTTGCTTGATCCAACCGCCTTTGTCAATTCGGCAACCACAAGCGACCGCAATTGCCCGCATGGGCCTCGTGCCGGATCCCTTCTCCCCAGTCCTGGGTAGATCGAAGCATCACGGGAGGAACTCGGAACATGACGCCACTTCCGACCACTATCCACCGATGCTCGTAGGATTCGGGTGCATGCTTGGCTATGAGAGCCACGCTCTGCGGGAAGCAAAACCAGTCTCCCACGCGGGGAACGATACGCTCAAACATCGAGGTGTGGGCGTCTTCGTCCGGGGTGCGAACCCACACTCCGAAGGGTTTCCACCAAGTGCTCCGTTTGGAGAATCCACCGGTCAAGCTCGGCCGCGGTTGGGCCCAGTTCGTAATGATGGTGATGGCAGGCGCGACTCAGCGATGACCACGCTGATCGCACATCGGCTACCAGTTCGGCATCGGTGATCATGTGCCCAAGGCAGGTAAGTTGGGTGGCGCGGCTGGCCCCAGCTACACCAGGATGGATAATCAGCCACAGGTGATCGAGTGCCTCCTCGAGAGCCTGGCGGGTCAACAGCGCTGCTGCTCGTGGCCAAACCCCTTCCGACCCTTCCTGTCGTTCGACCAGGGAACGCGCGTATCCGAGCAGGTCAAGAGTCATGACCGACGGAGCCGTTCAGCCAGACTCTGGCAATCGTTTATGAGTCCTCTCAGAGAACCTTGGAAGGGTTTGTGAGTCCCCCGGTTCGCATCCCAGAACGCAACGGCGAACCGGCGTTTCCACCTACCGGTTATCCGCCGGGAAATCTCATTTCCGACTCGGTTAACCTCGTCAAATAGAGCAAGTGACGCCTTCTGCTTCAACGTGCGGGCTTGTCCCAGAAGTTCGTTCACGGAGCCATGGGATTCACCTTTTCCGAGCCTCCGGCTACGTACCGCTTCGACACAAGCCGCCTCCAAACCGTCCCGGCACATGCCGGGAATCACCCTCCTCGCCACTTCCTCCGGGAGATCGGAGTCCAGCACCACCGATCGAGCGTCCAGGAAGTACTGGATGACCGGATCCCGCTTCTCCCGGACCTCCACGATCGAACCCGGTCGGCGGGTCACCTGCTTGCAGGTGTGCTCGATGCGGAGGCGCCGCAGCGATTCCGGCAGGCGGTCGTCGTGCGTGAACACGATCAATTGGCGATCGGTTGCAATAGATCCAAGAACCCTCGCCAGACCATCAACCCGGGCCGGGTCCATGGACTGCACCGGATCGTCGATCACGAGAAAGCGGAAGGGGTTCGCCGGTAACGTGGCGCGAGGGAAGAAAAGGGAAAGAGCCAGGCAGCTGATCTCCCCCTGGCTGGCCACTGCTAAGGCTTGCGCCTCCGCTCCGTCGACATCCACAGAAAGATCGACATGGCGGCGGGTGCGAGTACCCGCCAACTGCACGGAACGCAGCTCCACGTTGCTCTGGAGCCTGAGTTGCTCCCATAGTTGCAGGGCCTGCGATTCGATGGGCTCCCACCGAGCGGCCCGGACGGAAACCGCGACACTCTTGAGCGCCGTCTCGGCCTTCCTGATCTGCTTCACCGCGCCTCGGGACTTGACCGCTGAACGAGCCCTCTCCGCCCACGCCATCACGATGGGTAGGACGGATGACCACTCCTCTTCCTGCCGGGAGTAGGTGTCCTTAGCAAGAGCAACGACACGAGTTACCTCCTCGGACAGGTCGCCATACAACCCGAGCAGATGGTCGGACATCTCACTCGGATGGTCGGGCAGTTCGCTCCATCGTTTCCAAAGGTCACGAACGGATGCTGTCTCGACAGCCGTCGATTCCGGAATCAGGGGAGCTACGACCAGACCTTGCGCTGCGTCGACGGCCCGCTCCAGCCGATGCTTAACCTGTCTAAAACGACTTGCCTTGTCGCGGAGTTGCTTCACCTGACTCTCGGCTGTAACACGCCACTCGGCATCCAGTACTCCGATCCCACAAACAGGACATCTTTCGCCATGGTGGCCCTGATGGTGGCCCAAGGCCTTCGCGAGGATCTCTACTAGGCGCTGCGCCTCTTCGATGTCCGTGCCTTCAAGTTCCGAGAACTCCGAGCAAGCGTCCTGCAATCCTTCAACGGCCTCGAGAACTCGCTCCTCATCGGGTGCTCGGATCGATGCCAATTCGGATAGGGCTTCGCGGCCCGGAACCCGCGCCGTCCCTAGCTTGACCAAGGCATCGAGATCCCAGACCCTTTTCCCGAGCAAAGAACGGGCCCTGGCAGCTCGCTCGCCGCCTATCGCCGCGAGTGATGGAAGAATCCTCTGCTTCAACTCCTTCTTCACTTGCTTGTCCACCCGCTCTCTCTCCAAACGAGCGGAGGCCAGGGTTTTAAGAGCAGTATCGAGAGGTTCCATGCCAAGAACCGCGGTGAGGGTATCGAACAGCGCCGACGGTCTGGCGCCGATCATTCCGAGTTCGTTGTAGGACAGGAGGGGCCGAAACAAGTCAAGCGGACCGTCCCATCCGATCCCGGCCAGGTCGGTTCGCTTCTCCCCGTGGTGCTGGGCGGTGCTCGGGAAGTCTTCGAGCGATGCTGCCGCCGACCATGACCTGGATACCGTTGTGGGCCCTGGCTTGCCCTCCACCCTGAATCGGGCTGAAATCTTAGGGGGCTCCCCGACATGAAGGTTCTTCCAGCCCTCCTTCCAAGGCCCGCTCCGGTCCTCCCAACGGAGAGCACTACCGGTAAGCAAGACTTCCAGCGCCTCGGCAAGACTGGACTTGCCGGAGCCGTTGCGGCCCACCACAACCGTCAGGCCCGGACCTGGTCGAATATCAAGGGTCACCTCAGGGCCGATGCCCCTGAACCCCGACACGGTGACATCCTGGAGGTACACGGAGGTGGGATGCTGATCGAGTTGGCCATTGTCGATCACCGAGTGGTCAGGTGGTTCACCCGCCAGTACCTTCTCCATCGCTTCCTTCCCGATGAGGGAGGCCATCACCAGGTCGAGCGTGCGGTCATCCACATCCAGTTCGGCCAGTTCCGTTAGCACCTCTTGGTAGAGGGTCATCTCAACCTCCAAGCTTTGATCCGTTGTATGTGGTAATGGAACATAGACTGAAGGTGTGACACTAAGGGGGTACTTACCAGTCACTCAGTCGGGGCAGCCATCTCCTGTCGGCGGGACATGAGCCGGTGGATCGTTGCCTTGTAGGTCATATCGGCAACGGCTAGGCCGATCTCCGCCAGCCTCGGCGAGCAATCGGCCGGCGCGAAGGTCTGCGACTCGGCCAAACGCTCCCAATGTGGAGCCAGCCTGTTGGGACCTGAAACGCCACCTCGTCCCGCTGAGGCTACAAACAACGTGGTGGTCACGCCGGAGTTGATGATCCGGATCACACACATCTCGCAAGGTTCCATCGAGCTGACCAGGGTGTGGCGTCGTAGATCAGCCTGGTTGCCGAGATCGTTCTCGTAGCGTGTGAGGAGAACCATCTCGGCATGGAAGTCGCTCCTGAACCGGGGATAGAACATCCGGTTGCGTTCCCGCAGGATCACCTCACCGTCCGGATCGACGATGACCGCCCCGATCGCGGAGTTACCCTCTAGGGCGCCTTCGATCGCTTGGTCGATAGCGATGCGGGCGTATCCGTCGTGGGGCCGTACCTCTGGGTGGGAGGCCACCTCATCGGCCAGGGCCAGAAGTTCAGTGCGAGTCCGGGAAGGCAGGGCTGCTTGCTGTTCCATGCATCCTCTCACCGTGAGGCTTGGGTCATGTGCGATGCCGAACACGCACTCTCTCGATAACCGTTCCTCCCGCGGTGGCTAGGCATCCGCGAGTCGTCTTTCGAGCGTCACCCAATATAGATATTGGACATGACGGTCTCCCCTCGGGAACGTTACCGAATTGGGCCCCCGGACTGGAATGTTCCAACCATAAGAGTCAGACGTTGGCTACGTTGAGCTTGCCACGGAGTCACGACGTTCCGCCGCCATCCTCTTGAGCTTTCTTACACCTCCCAGGATGATGGCCCGCTCCTCCTCGGCGGCTTGATCGAAAAAGCCCGCAGGCCAGTCCTCAATAGCACCCAGCGGGGACAACTCTACCTCACGGTAGCTGGTGAGCCCGGTCTCACGGTCGCGTTCGGCGAATATGACATTGGCTAGATCAAGCAGTTCGTCGTCAGCATCCTCCACGATGCGGCGGCGGAGCCGGGACACCATGTACTCGCTGTGAGTCTCCACAATCAGTTGCCGTCCTGACCGGACCACCGCGATGAAGAAGTCGGTCAGTCGCTGTTGAAGTGCAGGATGTAGATGAAGTTCGGGCTGCTCCAGCAGGATCACACTCCCAGGCTCGGCCAGCAGACACTGCACTAGCACCGGAAGCAGTTGGCTTACTCCAACCCCGACCGATGAAAGGGGTAGGAACGAGTCCAACCCATGAGGCCTTACCTCGATCTGCGGGTTTGGGGGAACGACAAGTGGGACCGAATCAAACCAATGAAGCCTTGCCTCGACACCAGCCACCCGAACGTCTGCAGCCAGCCCTAGGTCCGTGACCCAGGACCGAAGAATATCCTTAATGGTATACACTCGATCCCCAGGCATCGGAAGTCCAGTAACTTCGTCCCCCTGCTTTGCCAGCAGGTTGGCCGTGAACTCCCCACGCTTGCCCACATCGCTCGGGACGCGATTCGATCTGGTCTCTGGGTAGCCCCCCGGACTCTTCCTTAGAGGACCTACGTAGAGGACCTTGTTACACAAGAGATCGTACTCCGAATTGTCCATGTCGTCGTCAATTGGGTCGAAGCTGATCTCATCGATGCCAGTAGAAGGATTCCAGTCGATATCGAGGCCCCAAACACCTCTGCCACCTATCCGACGTATATCAACTCCAATCGAAACAGTATTCGGAGGAGCTGTGCTCTTATTACTGGACACTCTCGATACATCATCGGGTTCACTAATATCCGTTATAGACATGTCGTCTTGTCCAACACCGGGAGGAAGTCCATAATCTGGAAGCCCATGACGCATAAGGAATAGAGCACGCAATATCGTGCTCTTGCCGGATGAGTTCTCGCCGACAAGAAGTGTCAACGGCGCCATCCCAATATCGCCCTCCGTAACGGACTTGAAATTGCGCAATCTCAGTTTGCTGATAAACGGGTACCGGTAGTCCTTCAGCAAGGTTTCGGTCATCCGATAATCCCTTCCACGGTCTCGTACAGGAATTCGTAGCGTTTGCCATTGCTATCGAAGCGTACCGAGCCCGATGGTTCGTCACCGCCGATAACCTTGACGAACCCGGCCCCCGCCAGCGCATCTGCCATCGTGAGCTGCAGTAGCCAGTCGGCCACATCGTCTTGGTCTCTACGGACGGGAGGAGAGGTGATAAGCGATCCCCTGGGTTGGAACATGGTGGGGTAAGCCCTCAGAATCCGGCGGTCGAGAGTTCCAGCCACCTGTTCCACACAGCTGGGCGAGAAACCGCGGGTCCGACCCTCCCGGGTTGCCTTTTCCAGGAAACAGAGGGTCTCTGTATGGAACCCGTTGTGGGAATGTTGACCCGGCGCCGAGAGCAGCCGAGGGTCTACATAGGGCAACGCTATGTCATCATCGTCATGTTTCTCTTTGCAATCCCGAGAGAGCTCGCGTAGGTATTCGGCTTCGGTTTCGAGGGTCGGCCACCGCAGGTCTCGTACCCGCCCCTGGAGTGGCATACCCCGATGGGAACTCTGGAAGTCGTCTTCCACACCGCAATGGCCGGCGCTCATCGCCTTCAACGCCTCGTCGGTCAAGACCCCGATCCGGCGCCGGATCTGCGCGTACCAGATCCAACCTGTCAATCCTGCCAGACCGGCGATGGAATACGGAAGACCTGTTTGGTCCGGTACTAGGTACACGTCTTCTGCTGTAGCCAACGAGCGTTCGTTGGTAACGAACGCACCAAAGAAGCATCTCCTTTCCTTCTCGACTTCCATAACGACCACCATCCGGTTCGGACTGGGCGCATCCATCTCAGAGACGACGAGGACATCACCTTCCACCACATCCCCGTATTCCGGTTCGTCATCGCGCCACGGATACTCCACCGGTCGGTAGTCATTCAACGTAGGGCCAAGCCAATCCGCCATGTGATCAACCTCCATTTGCAGGTACGGCAATCGAGAGTGCGATGCGGTCCATTAACTTCTCCTGAGAAGGGGCGGCAAGGTGCCGGGAGGCGATGCGGATTCGTTTCAAAAGGACATGCCGACGCTTGATGAGGGTGGGACGGCTCACACCGATCCATCCGGCAACCTCGGTATCGGGAAGACCTGCCAGTCGTCCTCGGAGGATCGCCGCATCCTCTTCGGACATATCAGACAGTAGTTCCGATGCAATCGTCATGACTTCGACAATCTCCTCCGGCGATAGGACATCAGGGGTAGATACCTCCCGTGCTCTATCTAGTTCAAGGACGGCAGGTATCCAGTCTGTCAAGACCGATTCCAGAATCCTGCCGATATCACGAATCGCAACTCCGCCGGGCGTGTGATACAGGATCAAGTCGAGAACGGCTTCGAGCGCAACCTCGGAGTACACGGTCGGTGCACGTTCGCCTGATTCTGGCTGCCTACGGGGAACAACGCGTGCGTGCTCGGCCACCCTACGCACCTCGCGATCTGTAAGGGCGCGATACGGTTCCCGCACACCGACACGTCGGAAGAGCTTGTACCCCGAACCTGCAATTCTATCGACGGCTTCCGCGCGGGCCAGATACCGTCCTGCGCGTGCCAGGAGATTGTCTACTACCGTCCGAACCCTGCGGCGCGCCATGGCGATCTTGACCTGTCGATTCAAGAGAGCCCGCCAATCGGAGAGACGACCTGCTACATCAAATAGATAGGCAAGCTGATGCTCACCCAGAAGCCGCTCCACCACCACATCCTGGACGAGTTCCTCAATAGTGTCGCTGTCCCACGATGGCGACCGCGCGTACACGATCGGCGGATATTTTCGAGCTTGGGAGGCACACGCACGACGGACCTCTTCGAGGATCGCCGGGCCGATGATCTCCGTCTTGTACTCGGCTCGGAGTTCCCGGAGGGTCACCTTCTCTTCCTCCTCGTGCCCTTAGAACGTTGCTGTCTCGTCCTGTGCACGCGTTCCAGGATCTCCATGACTCGCTCTTGGACGTCCAAATCCGGTTCTCTGCACGACCAACGACCCGTCAATTCGGATATGGGCACCTTGGCCGTTCTCGTATGGCTTATCCAGCCGTGCTCGTCGATACGGCAATCGGCAACACCACAGCTGCCGCCGTGGGGACGGTGCGGAGTCCCGTCGTATCCGGGACTCGTGGATCGCAACACGACCGGGAACTCTATCCGATCATGCAGGTGGCTGGCCACTATCCACCGGTGCTCCTTTGTTAATGGTGCATTTCGGTCCACGGGCTCAATACTCTGTGGCAAGCAAAACCAGTCACCCACTGCTGGGATACATGCTGACATATATACAGGATCCTATGTCTTGGGTGGGACATAAGTCGTTGTTTGGAGTTGGGACGCTGAATGAACAGCCAAGCCGGGGCCGGTAGGATCCAGAACGGATGGCAGCATCGTATCGGGATCAGTATGTGGACCTTATGCGTTCAGTCTCGCTGGTGGTGGTGGTGATATGGCACTGGATGTTTACGATCCTCGTGGTCTCTCCGGAGACGGTCTCGCCCTCCAACCCGATCGGCTTCACTCGGGGTCTCTGGGTCGCAACCTGGGTGTTACAGGTGATGCCGGTGTTCTTCTTCGTAGGCGGTTACACGCACCACCGGTCCTTCCGTAACTACACACGGGGAACCTCCCGGCGATTCCTCAAACGACGGATGGGACAGCTCCTCGGCCCGGCGGTAGGGCTGGTGGCGGTCTGGGTTGCCATCGGGTGGATACTGGAAGTCGCCCTCCATCCGGCCTGGATATGGTCGGCGGTAATCCTGGTGCTGTCGCCGCTGTGGTTCCTGGTGGTGTACGTGGTGATGGTCCTGATCGCGCCGATTGCCATCCGGGCTCACTGGCGCTGGGGGGAGATTGCGCCGGTATGGCTGCTGGGTCTGGCCGGAGTGCTGGACGTGCTCCGTTTCACCCAAGGCCAAGGATGGGCGGCATGGGCGAACTTCGTGGTGATATGGGGACTGGCCCACCAACTCGGCTTCTTCTACGACCGGCTGGTGGCCGCCCCGCCCCGCACCGGATGGATGATGTTCTGGGCCGGCCTGTTTGCTCTCATCGCCCTCACCAACATGGGCTTCTACCCGCGGTCCCTGGTAGGTGTACCCGGCGAGCGCTTCTCCAACATGGGACCGCCCACCCTGGCCATCGTCGCGTTAACGTTCCTCCAGATAGGGCTGGTGCTGGTCATCCGGCCCAAGGTGCTCGCTTGGCTGGACAGAGGATCCTTGGCCCAGCAAGTGGTCGGATGGATCAACCAACACGCCATGCCCCTCTACCTGTTCCATTCCACCGGCATGGCCGTGGTAGTAGCCGTCCTGTTTGGTTTCGGCTACGTACCCCCCGCCGAGCCCACCCTCGAATGGTGGCTGACCAGACCCCTCTGGTTGATCGGCCCCGCCATAGCCACCTGGCCCCTCCTGGCCCTATACCGGGTTACCAAGCACCCCGCTGCCGAAGCCGTCCAGAATACCGCTGACTAACGATCGCAGCGGGGGCAGGGCAGTTCACATCGCCTGGACAGAAAGCCAAGTTTCCGCTCAGCGTCGGCTATGAAGAGCGTCACGCCAAGAGCCCGCCGACAAATGTCACATGTGTAGGTTATTCTCGCCGTATGATCGAAAAGCGACCACCAGGGCCACCGCCGAACCGTGAGCAGGTGCTCGCGGCGCTCCTCGATGAGGGGATCGTGTGGGGAGACTCGGCCGAGTGGCTGCCCCGTCTGCCCTCTAGTTCGGTGGACCTGTTCTTTATGTCTCCTCCTTACGCGGATGCCCGTTCCTATTCCCGCATACCGCCGGATCGCTACGTGGAATGGTTCATGCCGTTCGCCGAGGCCATGCTCCACGCGACCTCGGATACCGGCTCCTTCGTACTAAACATCAAGAACCGGGTCGCCAAATCAGGCCCGCTAAAGGGTCAGCGCCATCCCTACGTGTATCAGCTGGTTATCGCCCTACAGAACCTGGGGTGGAGATGGACGGAGACCTACATCTGGCGCAAACCGAACGCCATCCCGGGCCGGTTCGGACCTCGGACGAAAGATGCTTTCGAATACGTATATCACTTTACGAAAGGACCAAGTCCTTACTTCGATCTTGACGCTGTCCGGGTTCCGTACAAGACGGACGCGGCGGAGATCGTCCGGCGTAGCCTCGATACCAACGGCCGCCGCAACACCGCAGCAGGGTTCGGCCGGGATCGTGCCCGTACGTACGGGCACGACGGCGCCGACCCGGGAAATGTGATCACGGTGGGCCAGACCTACAACCAGCACAAGGGCCCCGCCGGACTCCATACCGCAGTCATGCCCGAGGGCCTGGCCGAGTTCTTCGTAAGGGCAGCTTGCCCACCGGGCGGAGTGGTTATCGATCCGTTCGCCGGTTCGGGCACCACCATCCTCGTCGCCCATCGCCACGGGCGCAGATCGGGCGGGATCGATATACACGAACAGTATGTGGCCGTCGCCCGAGATCGCTTGGCTAGCGACCACACACAAGAGGAGCTGGGACTACTCTTTGCCACTCACTGAGCCAGAGCGCCACCTCCTGTAGAATGCGGGCACCACACCGAGCCCGACTGCGCGTCGGCAGGCCGTCACCATTGTCCTAGGAGAGTGCTTAAAAACGAATCTTACGGGGTTCGGTGGTCGGTAAACCGCCTGGTCAGAGAGTTGCGGCTCAGTGGCTGAACCCCTTTGTACGGGGTTTCTCAGCACCCTCCTAGCGAAGTCCGGCGCGGTGAGGGAAGAAGCCGGCGACCTGCTGGGCAAGGGTTTCATCGCAGCAACCCAACCATCGTTTCACTACATACCGCGAGGCGACACGATGGCCGACGAGAGGGAGTTCGAAGTCGCCTATGAGTGTCTGGCTGAACACACTGACAACTTCGCCACCGTCTCCGAGGAAAACCTGATCAGGGCACTGACCGAGAAGCCGGCCGTGCTTGCACCCCTACGGATGATCCTGGGTTTCACATACAACGAACTGTCCTGGGCGATGAAGCTCACTCGAGCCGGAACCACAACTTCGGGTACAACTCTGAGGAACTTCGAGCGCGGCCCGGAACCGGGACTCACGACGGCAAGAAGAACTGAGATGATCGAGACCATCGCCGCGACTGCCGGCGCGGCGATGGATAGGAGGATCCTGCAGATACCCGAACCGACGCGCAGATTCTTCCATTCCAAGTTGGACAAGAGGGACACCGTGGATGGCTGGCAAACTGTCGCCGTGGCTGCCGATGGCGTGCCGTATTCGGCCCTGCTCTACCAACGATACGTCGGCGGGGTATGGCGACAGATCCAGGACGCATACTCGGAGGTCAAGGGAGACAACCTCTTGGAGCAACCGATCGCGGACCTATTCGACGCCAATGGCATCTCTTACTACCGGTCTCGAACAGGAGCGTCCGGGGCAACTACGACCGAACGGAGGTTCGGACTCGCGCCGGGACCCGACTTCCTGTTGCCGGAGGAGTCACCCACCGTGATCATCGAGTCGAAGGTCGCCGAGGATGGTGGGACCGCCCGGGACAAGGCAGCCCGGATCAAGAACGCGTCCGAATCGGCTAGAGCTCGCGGTCTGCTCCCGTGTGCGGTCATCGACGGTAAGGGGTGGTCGGAACGGCCCAAGGCGCTTCTCGACATCGTGATCGCCACGGACGGCCGTACGTATTCCCTCACGACGCTTGCTCACCTGCTCGACATCCCTGAAATCGCAGAGCAGCATTCCACTGCGACAGACTCCGTATAGTGACCACTCCGGTACACCTACGATCATCGATCAGGCCAAACTGCCGAGCCGCGTTCCAGAACGAGCAAAGGCACCTATTCTCCGCTCAGAACTGGTCGAAGAACCCCGGATCGATTTCTATGTCTTCGATCACTCGCTTCGTGACGTTGACCCCCAAGCCATACTCCTTGAGCAGGTCACATAGTTCGTCACCATTCACGAGGTCGACAGGCGGAGCCCCATCCCTAGTTGCTTCGTAGCGGGCGCTGCGAGTGAAGGAACCGGTGGTGATCAACAGTCCCTTTTCTCCTCGTCCTGTCATCGCTCCCCGGAAGTCCCTTACGGCACCCGGTCCTACCGAACCACGGAAACGCTTACACTGGAAGAACGTGGGGAACGAGACCAACGACAGTCGATAGACACCAACTCCGTCCAATCCTCCGTCACCCGACCTCCCGAGTACCTCCACGTTTCGGAATCCGGCTTCTCGCAGCAAGCGCTGGGCTAGTCGCTCAAAAGCATGCGGCGTCATTCGAAGGAGCTTCTCAAGTAGATCAATCCTCCAATGATCAGCATCTTCGTCAGGATCACCCTTCTCGGTGGGGTCGATGGGAGGCGTTGGCCCGCCGATCGTCTTGGGTGGAGGCATGGGTTGCTTATCCGGGGTCTCCACCTGTTCTCTGGACAGGGTACGGCCGCGTTCCGTCAGTGCCCACACACCCCTTGAGGAATTGGCCAGGGCACCGATATTTTTTAGATAGGTCCGTGCCCACCCGAGTCGGTAGTCAATCTCGGTTTGAGGAGAACCGGGTTTGTGCATGACCATCAGTAACTCCTCAGAGAGGTTCTCCTGTTGTGCGACCTGGACGGAAATTTCAGATATGTGTGCAGAGCCACCCAGTGTGCGCACCGCTTGGAGGACAGGCCACATCAACTGTTGCGAGGTAGGCATCTTCAGCGTCATCTAGCCAACCTATCACAAGCCTCAAGCGCCTAACGTTTTTGACAGCGGACGGAACATAATCTTATGGTCCCTGCTCCTTTCTCCAGACGTTCCATTTGTCACTCGGTAAGAAAATTCGGCCCAGGTCGGTCAACATCCACGACCCTCCGGCTCGCGGAATTGACCACGGCACCGACACTCTTAGATCGCGTGCGGCTCCATCCGAGGTAGTAGTCGATCTGCCGATTTTGAAGGGTGAAGATGGCCGTACACCGGACCCCCGGTATATCTCTACGTACATCGTTCCTATCTTTGTAGAGGGCTCGCTCGTATATACTTGCGTTGTGACCAAGCGCCTAATCGATATTGATGACGAGGCTCTCGAGCAAGCTCGTACGCTGCTCAAGGGCGCCACAGTCAAGGAGACGGTGAATATGGCTCTCCAAGATTTCTGTCGTCGTGACGCCATGGTTGGGCTACTGGCTCACATCCAGAAGCTGGCAGCCGAAGATCTCGGCGATCCGCAGGTCATGGAAGGCGTTCATCGTCGTTGGCCTTAAGGGTGAGGCCAACGACCACAAGTCTCTACCTCGCCGATAAGAGCGCACTAGCGCGCAGTCACATCCAAGCGGTTTCGCAGCGACTGTCCCCGCTGTATCGAGCCGAGCTTGTCTCAACTTTGGGAGTTGCACTCAAGCCTAAACAGATTCCTGACGTTGAGACCGCGAACCATCGTTAGCATCCATGCGAATGGCCAATCAAGGACCGCAACCGGATCAGGTTCTCGACCTGGCAGGTCAGGTACGGCCACCGACCGTCGACGGACTGCCGGAGGGCTACACCTACGGTGTCACACGCTACGCGGATGTGATCCTGGATCAGGCCTTTCCTGATCGGTTCCGTGACCTACGGTCGGCACTCGAATTGTTCAAGCCGACGCTTGATGAACTCCGAGCGGGCGGCGGAGGCCGAACCGACTTCGTCCGACGATTCGACAACTCCCTCGGTGAGATGCTGCACGACGGCCAGCGTGTATGGGGAAGTCAGAACATCACCATCGAGAAGCGAATGGGCTTCGATGGAGATGTCGACCCGGTCTCCAAAGTGCGAGGGCACGAGATTGACGTGTTCGGGCTGGGCTCCGCTACCCATCCCTTCCCAGGAATCGCCGTCGAGATGGAATGGAACAACAAAGATCCCTTCTTCGACCGCGACCTGATCAATTTCCAAGCACTTCATCACGAGGGAGCTATTGCGGTGGGGGTAATCGTCACCAGAGGACCCGATCTTCAGAACCTTATCTCGGGTGTGTTCCGAAGCAGTGGTGGGCATTCCAAGTATGGCTCCTCGACTACCCACTGGAACAAGCTGATCCCAAGGGTAAATCTCGGCGGCGGCGGCGAATGCCCGCTGCTTCTTGCGGGCATCGGGCCACAACGCATTCAGGGCATCGAACTCGCCTACCGGGCACGAGCCAAACTGGACGAGGCGGAACGCCTAAGGGCAACGTGGCGGGCCTCATACGAACTCTGGCGGGAGGCAAAGCCGGTATACGAAGCCCTGGTCATAGAAGCGTTCGAACTGATGCTCCCTCTTGGGTAGACGCGCTCAGTATCGCAACCTACTTCACTTGTATGCCGCGTACTGCTTGCCGCGCGGTACGACATCAGCGTCCGCCTCAAGGCCCCACGATGTCCAACCCTGTTTTGGATAGCGAGCAAAGAGCTCAAGGTACGGTCCGGGAGAGCAGTCTTCGATAACATCATACTGTTCATCCGGCTTGCGGGAGTGCTCGCGCTTGCGGGTCTCGATCATGTTCACCTGCCGTCGACCGGGCGCCAACGTCCGCATGCTTCCCTTGACGCCGAAGAGAATCAACTCGGTGACATTTCGGAAATAGAAGCCGACACCCCGCCCGTCAGGACCGCCGTCCTTGCGGCGCTTCGCCCAGACGATGTTCGACTTGTACGTGAAGCCCCACGACTCCATAACGCGTAGGCCGTCGGCGATGAGGGCGTTCGGCACCCACAGATACAGGTGAGCATTCTCCGTGGCGACATCGGCAACCGGGAGGGCACAGATCGCCGCGGTGGTCATAGTGTCGTACCTGGACAACCGGCGATGCTCCGGGGCAACCTTGCCTGTGCGGTTCATGAAACGCCAGGGTGGATCAGCCAGGATGGTCGAAAAGGGTCCGCCTTCGAGTTGGCGCAGGTCCCCGGCTGCGGACTCGGCGCCGGTGGCTCGCTCCACGGCATCCGCCAACTCTTCCTTCGACTTAGGCACGATGCGAAGTTCATGTCCGAGCACCTCGGCCAATGACGCAAGGGTTACAACCTGGGGATTGTGTCCGTTCTTGCTGAATAGGCGACGGACCGCGGCGGGTTGGGTACCGGCCAACCGGGCAAGCTGCGTCTTCGACAGGCCTGCCTGACGCCGGGCGTCATCTAGATCTTTGAGAAGCTCGTCCATGTCCATCCCCTGAACCCAAGCGTAACACCTACGTTACGTTTTCCGAGTTATTCCAGCCCGGACTGTACAGGTCGGGTATGACACGAATCCGCCGGCAACGGGCCAGGGGACACTCAATCTTCAGGTTCGTGGCCCACCATTCGCTGGATCCGCACGATGTTGCCTGCCCAGCCGCAAGAGCTGCACCAAGTGTGGTAGACCCTCCGGTCAGCCTCCCAGTACTCCACGGATATTCCCTCCGAGCCGGTCACCGAACCACCGCAACCAGGGCAGAACCGAGGCCGGTCCGCCAGGTGGGCTGCCCGGTCCTGGTCCCACCAGTGGCTTCCTGAGAGGCGCCGCTCGGTCATCGCATCACATGATCCGTGGCTATGAGAACGGCTGCCTCACCGCGTACTCGTCAGAACTCGGAACCTCGCCCCGGGCCCGCGCCGCCTCGAGATGGATCTTGCGTAAGGTGTCGAGGGCCGGAGAGTATCTGGTCGAGCCCATGTCCAGCCAGGCGAGGGCGAAGTCGATCCCGGCGCCGAACTTCTTCTTCTCGCACGGGAGCTCGATCCGTTGCTTGGGGATCCGGGTGAACCCGACCGTCGGATCCTCGCCGGCCTCAACCCGAGCCATCTGGGCCCGGAACATACGCCGCAGCATGATGACCCCTATGTCGGACTTGCCGATGTGCTCGGCGGTCCGGTCGGCTATCTTGCCCTGGCTGACCCACGCCATCACATCCTGACCTTCGATGTAATCGACAATGTGGCGGCCCTGCTGGTCAATCCACTGGTACTCGTAGTCCACCGGGTAGATCTGTTCGGGATAGGCGTCGAGGCCCTCCGGATGGTGGTTGGAGTAGAACATCGCCCAGGTGGTGGTGTCGTCGATCGGCACGCGGATCTGCATCTGATCGATCCCGGCACCGCCCACCCTCATCGAGTGAGGGAAAACCAGCGGATGGCCGACCGCCCAGTCGTCGTCCATTTCGGTGTGGCCCTCCAGTACTCGGCGCTTCAGGATGCCCCACTCCATCGGGTCGAAACCGACTCTCAAGTGCTTCTTCTGGAAAGACTTGGGCGCCACGAAACCCTGCTGCGCTCCCAGGAACTCGAAGTAACGACCGTGAAGCCATTCGACATGGTGGGGATCGACCGAGTTCTCCATGATCTGTAGCCAACTGCACGGCAACATCGAGTGTCCCACGTCGACAAACCCGGGATCCACGAATACGTCGAAACGAGGCAGTTCCGGGGCCGGATCGGGACCGATGTAGGCCCAAACCATGCCCCCGAGCGCTTCGGCCTTCCCCGCAAACGCCTTGACGTTTCGCATGAAGACGGTCTTGCCCAACTCGGCCGGCTGCTCGATGCAGTTGCCGGAACAGTCGAACTTCCAACCGTGGTAACCACATCGGAGACCGTCCTCCTCCACCACTCCGTAGACGAGGGAGGCGGCCCGGTGAGGACAGGCCTCCTGGACGATGCCGTAACCGCCTTGGGGGGTCTTCCAGAGGGCAAAGTCCTCGCCCAGCAGCCGTACCCTACGGATGGGCCACTCGTCGAGCTGTCTCGTGAAGGCGACCGGATACCAGTAACACCGCAGCAGCTCGCCCATCGGCGTACCCGGACCAACCCGAGTTAGCCGCTCGTTCTGTTCCTTGGAAAGCATTGCCTCGCTCCTTTGTCCTCAGCGGTCGGCCGGAATGCCCCTATCCCGTCTCCCCGCCGATATCAGCCCATGACCGTAACGGTTCCGGACCCACCGTCCACCCGTAGCATCGTTCCGGTCTCTATGTCCCTGGTCCCGAAGGCCGTTCCGGTGACCGCAGGGAGGCCGTACTCACGGCACACGATGGCCGCATGGGACATCATCCCACCGATGTCGGTGACGGCCGCTCCGATCGTGCCGAAGGCGGGCGCCCAGCTCGGAGCGGTGATCGGCGCCACCAGGATCTCGCCCTCGCGGAGTTGATCGATGTCGTCGGCCGACATGATCACCCGAGCCGGGCCTTCCACGACTCCCGGGGAGGCCGCAAAGCCACGCAGGTCACCATCGTCGTCTCCGGCGCCCAGCCACATCTCGATACTCTCCGAGGTGATCCCCCAGAGCATGATCGTGAACGGCTCGGTGACCACCTCGGGCGGCTCACCCAACGCGGGCGAAGGAGTCCATTGCCGCAGGGCATCCACGATGCCCTTACGCCGGGCCACCTCTCGCGGCCAGTAGATCGGACCCCTGGGGTTGGTCCCGACCGCCCACGCGGAATACATGTCCCACAGAGCCTCGTTCACCTCATCCCGTTTCATATAGAAGACGTCCTCGCGGGAGCCGAGGAAGCCTTCCTTGACAAACACGTCGCCTAGTTCCTTCATCTTGCGGAACATCACCGAATGGCTCCAATGCTCCACGTAGAAATTGTGGTTCTCTACGTAGGGGAAGACCACTCTGGCCAGGCCGAGTTTCTGCTGGAAGGCCTCCCGGTCCTCGTCCGAGGAAAGCAGCGCCGAGTACTCCGCCACGATCCGATCCCGCTCGGCCCGGATTCTTTCGATCGGACGACTCACGTCCTCGCCGGCCTTGATACGCTCGGCGTAACCGGCCACGAACCCGAGCGGGATCTCGGGATGCTCGATCCAGACCTTATCGCTGTGGTAGAAGCCGTTGCCCGCCGAATAGTTGAACCAGGGATCCTTGACAGAGTTCCAGTGATCCATGAACGGTGTCCCGTCCAAGGCCTGCAATCCCCCGGCTAGCCGATCCTCCAAGCCGTGCTCCACGACGATGGCCGCCAGCTTCTTGAGTTCCTCATCCGGACGGAACAGGTCAACTTCGACACCCGCCACCATTCGGGCGATCGCCAGATCCGGAATGTTGGGGAAGGCCTGCTTGCAGAACCCGAAATAGTCCAGGTAGGCAGCATATCCCAGGTTGAGGAACTCGAAGTGGTAGTGCCAGAGCTTGAGACCCAGGTTGAGCAGACCCCGGTACTCCTCCTGAATGGTGAGGCCCGAACCCGTTCCTCGACCTTCGGTTATTACCTCGATGTCCTCCTTGTCGGGCAGGGACGAGAAACTGATGGCCTCCATCTCGGCGATCAGGTCCTTCATCTTGACCAGCCATTTCTCGTATAGATCGCCCCAGTTCATGAAGTAGAAACCGGCTCGCTCCATGAACTGTGGCACGCGTGCCTCGATCTCGGCGCCGTCGAGCACGGGCACCGGAGTCAGGTAGGCGTAGCCGTTCAGCACCCGGTAGTCGATTCCCAGGGCGGGCGGGATCAGGTAGTGGCGGGTGTTGTACTGCGATAGCGCCGCAATAGCGTATTCGTACCAGGTGGCGTCCCACGGCGTGAGCGGCTCGGCCCAGTGGATACTGTCCTGGAACCAGAACGTGGCTTCTTCGTATTCCCGCCGGTCTTCAGAGAACGGGAGCGAATACGTATACAGGTCTTCCCACCCTTCAGCGCCGGGTGGCGTTTCGGCCTCAAACGGGCTCGGAAAGCGGTTGGCCATTACTTCCATCTCCTTGTCGGTCGACTACCTCGCTAGCCGCTAATGATTGATCGTCGGTCCTCCTCGACCCTCTTGGTCCCCGCTAATCCTCCTTGTCGCTAGCCGTGGCGGCGTCCCGCGTGTGGATCGGTGACAGCAAGGTCGACACGATGCTATCCATGAACCCCGCCGAGGTCTGTGACACCCGGCGCACCGTCCGTCTGCTCCACACCGTTTCAGGTCTGCTCTGGAGCATCAGCACGTTGCGGCCCTCGGGTAGGTGACGATCCACTGCCCACTCGATGTCCTGAGGAGCCCCGAAATACTGTTCCACCACTTTCGCCATCCGGGTTATCTCGAGCAGTTGGGAATCGGTGACAGACGGTTGCGTTTGCCGGTCGGTGGCGACATCCCGCCACTCCACCCCGCTACCGTCCGGACGCATCACCAACTCCGTGTGCTTGGTGGAAACGGTTCGGGAGTGGATCTCCATGATTACCTTGTCAACCAGGTAGTTATCCGGTGTGACCTCCCCCGATACGACCGCCTCGCCGAGTCCCCAGGACGATTCGATGGCCACCTGGGACCGGTCACCGGTAGCCGGATCAAGGGTGAAAGCCACCCCGGCCGACCGGGGATCCACCATCTGCTGGACAGCCACCGACATCGACACGACCTCGTGGCCGTATCCCATCTCGTGCCGGTAGGACATGGCTCGAGCCGTGAATAGAGATGACCAGCATCGCTTCACATATTGAACAACCTGATCGGCGCCTCTTATCCAGAGGAACGTATCCTGCTGACCGGCGAAGCTGGCGTCGGGTAGATCCTCGGCGGTGGCGCTAGACCTAACCGCCACCGGTACGGATTCCTGGTTGCAACGCGCACATAGCTGCTGGTAGGCGGACCGGACGGCATCCTCGACATCTGATGCCATCGGGAGGGACTCGATCCGAGCCCGGACTTGCTTCGAGACTTCGCGAACACCGATCGGAACGTCGAACTCGACCTTATCAAGGAAAGATCGAACCTCCTCGATAGCCTCCGGGTGTTCCCTGATCGTTTCGAATCCGTCGGTGGTTACCGCGAAGCCGGGCGGGACGGGAAGGCCGGCCTTCATCATCTCTCCCAGACCGGCGTTCTTACCGCCGATCCTGGATCGGTATTCAGGCAGGTAGTCGTCGAACCAGATCACGTACCGGTTACTCATGATGGGAGCTTGCTCCACGGCAGGGGATGGACGGGGTAGGGGATCATAGGAAGGAGCCGTCGGACAGGCATTACACACGGCAGAGATAGCGGACCGGGCGCCGGAGAGAAGTGGTGGGTGGGTCAGCTCCGATGGCTCCGAGGCGCCAGATGGAATCAGCCACGGCGGGGCCCCTGATTCTCGAAGCGGGGAATCCATTGTTCGTCGAGCGACCAGCTGGGTAGATCACCGATCTCGGGGACGTTCACCTCTTGCACGCGGTTCCGGTACACGACCAGAGCTTCCTGTCCGTCCTCCATCAACTTCACCCTTACGTGCTCGGTGTTGTAAGGCTCGCCGGGGTCATAGCCGAACGCCCAGACGGCAAAGGCGCGGATCGGTCCCGAATGGGTGGCGATAACGATGCGTGCGCCCGGATCCGCCGCGGCCAAGGTCCTGATTCCGGTCCAGAACCGGCGAATGCACAGGGCCGGCGGTTCGAAATGCAGCATGGGAACGGTCAACCAGTGCTGGATCGGATCTCCGCCCCCATATTGAGTACGCCAGAAGCGATCGATCTCCACCAGCCAGGCCGGGCGGTCACCCAGAGCGATGCGTTCGAAGCGCTCAAGAACCGAGTAGTAGAGACGGAAGGCGGCGGTCACATCCATAATCCCGTCGGGGGTGGCCACCATGAAGTTGCGGAACTCGTCGTAGGCCTGCGGTTCGGCGACCTTGACATCCTTCTCGAACAGCTCCAAGCCGTCGAGGACACCCCTATGTAGCTGCTCGATGGTCTGCCCGGCGCGGTTGGTGGCGGCATGCGCGAGCACGATCTTCTCCCCGGTCCCGACCCGCCTTGCCAGGGTGTGCCCGACGGTACGCGCCTGCCATGCGCCGAGCGGCGTGATCCCCGCCTCCGTCGAGTAGCCCTGTGTCTCGGCATGCCTAACCAGGTACACATCGTTGACAACCGGTCGATTGGCCTCGGGAGGGGCGCCGATCTCTTTGTTGCGGTTGTCCTCGCTCAGCACCATCTGCATGCCGTGGTCCGACCGCTCCCAGAGCGGGGGAAGCGGCGCCGTGATGACGTTTTCGGCTCGGCGCCGACGGAACCGTCGCAGGTAGAGGGGGATGCCGTCGTCGGGGCTTTCCTCCACGTCAGGGGCCCGGTTGGCTCGTTCGAGGTAACGAGCCAGGTAGAGAGGCGCTTCGTCCCGTTCGGTGCGCGGGAGATCGGGACGTTTCCCGCTCATGAGTGCACCGTCATGAAGCGGTGGTCGACCACCCCTTCGTAATAAAAGACAGCCCGACCCATCTCCGCCTCCGTCCAGGTGACCGGCTCTCGATCAGGATCGACCCAGTACCCGCCCGTATAGACCTCGTTGCGGTTACCGGCCGGGTCGAAGAAATATAGGCCGTGGCCGCGGGTAGCCCCGTGGCGGGTCGGCCCTGCGTCGATCTGGATGCCATGGTACGAGCAGATGTCGGCCGCCTTGCGAACCTCGTTCCAATCGTCGAGCCAGAACGCCATGTGGTGGAAGGCGCCGTTGGGTCCGGTGATGAACGCTATGTCGTGGGGGGTGTGGGTCCTTTCCAGGAAGGTGACCAGCTGGTGCCCGTCTTCAGCCAGGATCTGCTCGGTGAGGCGGAACCCGAGCACTCCGATGTAGAAGTCGGTTATACCGTCCACGTCCTCGCACATCAGGAATACATGGTCTAGCCGGGGAGGATGGATTCCCACCAATCCTTGGGGCTCCGGCGGCGGGTTGGTGAGAGGAAGAAGGTTTCCTACCTGGGCCATCCCCCACACCAACTCGGTGGTGTGGCCGGAGGGCGATTCGAACTGCACGGTGACGCCCGAACCGGGACCTAACTCACCGGCTTCGTATCGCTTGGTCGGGATTCCGGCTGCTGCCACCCTGGTGGCCAACTCGTCGAGGTCCGCTCGGTGCTCGACTTTGAAACCGAACCTCTCAAGACCGTAGGTCGATGCGTACTGAAGAACCACGCTATGGTGCTGGTGCTCGTCCCAGCACTTCATGTACACGCGCTCCGTCTCTCTGGCCGTTTCCACCAGCCCTAGTACCTCCGAGTAATAGGCGGTGGCCAACTCGATATCGGGCACCCGCACCACCACATGAGACAGACGCAGGATGCCCATCAAAAGCCCCTTTGCGGAACGGAACTCGAGACGATCAAGTGTGGACCTTCATGAAACGCTCGTTGAGTTCGCCTTCGTAGTAGAAGATCGCCTTGCCGATGTTGTCCTCCGTCCAGGTAATGGTAGGGAAGTCCGGATCGGGTCGGTAACCGCCGGTGAACACCTCGTTACGGGTACCCATAGGATCGAAGAAATAGATGGTGCTACCCCTGGTTATGCCATGGCGGGTGGGACCCACGTCGATCTGGATGGCGTGATAGGCGAGGATGTCGGCGGACCGGCGAACGTGGTCCCAGTCATCCAGCCAGAAAGCGAAATGATGTAACCCCCCGTTCGGGCCCGAGACCACGGCCAGATCGTGGGGGGAATGGCTTCGCTCCATCCAAGTCCCGATCTGATGACCCTCCCCGTCCAGCAACTGCTCTGTGATGCGGAACCCGAGTATGTCGGAATAGAACCTGGTGGCCTCTCCCACCTCCTCGGCGGTGACCAACAGATGATCCATCCTGGGTGGCGCGATTCCGGGCAGGTCGGGAGGAACCGGGGAAGGGTTGATCTTGGGAAGCATTCCGCCCACCCGCTCCACCTCGCGCACCAACTCCATGGTGTGGCCTGACGGGGTGGCGAAACGGATGGACTCGCCCTGGCCGATCTCGTGCCCTCTTGAGATACGATCAACCCGGAAGCCGAACCTCTCGACCCGTTCCTCAAGTTCGGCGAGGTCCTCGTCGTTCTCGACTTTGAAAGAAAAGCGGTCGATACCCACCCTGGGGTCGTAACGCACCGCCAACGAGTGGTGGTCCTCCTCATCCCAGCACTTGAAGAAGGCCCGATCCGTGGTCCGCTCCACCTCGATCATCCCCATCACGCCCGTGTAGTAGGCCGAGGCGAGATCAAGGTCGGGAACGGTGATGTCCACATGGCTCAGCCGAAGAATGCCCATCGGAACCCGATCCGTCGCTGTCAACCAGTAACTTACGATTCCGGAACCGGTTCGGGTAGATATGTTCCGTATAGAAGAACGCTGGCTAACATGACACCCGTGTCCAGACCCCGGCCGGAAGATATCCGGGCCGCCATGGCCGACTACGTCAGCAACGTGCACGCCGCCTACGTGCGGGTCGCGCTTACCTACCCCCCTGCGGTGCAGGGCGGTCTGCCGCTGCTGGCCGGTCCGTTCACGGTGGTGGCCGCCGGGGCTCGCAACCTTCATGTCATTGGCACGAGAGACCGTCTGGCCGCCCCGCGGGGACCGGAGGTGTCGGCCGATTTCGAGCAGGACGGTATGGCATGGACACTCAGGTTCCTGGATCCGGTGGTACTCCCGTCATTGGGGACAGCCGAGACCGGCGACCGTCCCGATCCCGGCTCCGTAAGGCGGGTGGTGGGAATCGGAAGTCACCACTATCACCTAGTAGTGCGACCCGGATCGGATCTCACCCCGCACCATGCCACCCATGCCGGTACCGGTCTGGCCAACGCCCATCTGGCCGCAGTCCGTGATTATGAAGGCATCCGGGCCCATTCGTCCGATCCGGGCCTGGTGGACGAACTCGTCGCCACGGACACCGCCGGCCTTGCCCGAGCGCACGGGCTGCTCGCATGCTCTCTCGTACCCTGGAGCGATGAAGTGAAGGCTGCGGCGGCCTCCGGCAACCGAAAGGAGGTTCGGAGGGCGCTACTTGCCGCCCTCCGGGGAGGGAAGTGAGCGGACCAACCCTGTCCTCGGTGCGTAACGCCGCCCGGGTGCTCAAGGAGTTCTCGTCCGAACGACCCGAGTTGGGAGTCTCCGAACTAGCTCGCCGACTCGGCCTCGGCAAGTCCACCGTGCACCGCCTGCTTACCACCCTCACCGAGGAACAACTCCTGGTAAAGACCCTGGACACCGGTCGCTACCGGCTTGGCCTCGCCATGTACGACTTGGGCAACACCGCGGTAACGGGGCTCAATCTGCACGCCGCCTTGGCGCCACCTATGAACTGGCTGCAGGACGCTACCGGAGGAACCGTACATGCCGGCGTCCTCGACCTTAGGGAAGTGATCTACATCGAGCGGCTCGACTCGCCCCACATGCTCCGCCTGTTCATCAAGGTCGGGCGACGACAACCGGCCCATTCCACGAGCACCGGCAAGTGCCTGCTCGCTCACCTCGATAAGGCCACGCTAAACCGGATCCTCGACGGATGGGTAATGGAACGGAAGACCGAACACACCCTCACCGACCTCACGATGTTCCGGCGACAACTCGCGGAAGTCCGTCGGCTGGGCTACGCCTGCAATCTGGAGGAGTCGGAGTTGGGAGTGGTCTCGGTATCCGCCCCGATCCGCGATCGAACCCAATCGGTGGTAGCGGCGGTCTCCGTTGCAGGCGCGAAGTCACGCTTCGGATCCGATCTGTCCGGCCTCTCCCAGTCAGTACGAAAAGCGGCGGCGGTGGCGTCACACCAGTTGGGATACCGGTAGTCAGCGGACCGCTCGGAACAACGGATCAGCGTCGTCCTGACGACCTTGATCCCCCTCAAATGGAGCCCCGGCAAGCGGTACATCCGTTGTAACCTGCTGAGGATTCCACCGTACGGGTGACCACCTCTCCCGGCAGTTTCTGCCTATGCCGGGGACCATCATCCAACCGTTGCCGGTGATGCTGGTATGTGTTAAACTCGCTAGCAACCCCCCCTACCGCTTCGACGGTAGGGCCGAGACCGCCTTCCGAGGCGGTCTCTGTCTTTCGGGGACATCCCGATCGCTTGCCAGTCAAACCGTCCCTTGCAGGCACCGGTTGACCAAGAGCCCTGATAGCCGTTGTCAGACTCGTGGACTGGCATGACGGCGGACTCGACAAGCCTGTCATTCGCATGCGGCTTCACCCGTCGGCTGCATGCGAAGAAGGTCGCTAAGCCAGGCTTGAAGTGGCCCTTGCCGGAGTAGACATGTCAAAGACACCTGAAGAATCAGTCCTACCTGCATTCGGACGAGACCCTCCAGTCGATAGGGCCACGCTGAACCGAATCCTCGACGGATGGGTTTACACTCGTCCACTTGGCCATGGTTGTGCCCGCTCCGAACTCGGTGCCGTCGTCGGGATGGGCCCGGACAGCCAATACCCTGCGTTGTACCGCCAGGCTTGTTAGTGGATGGGTCTATTCCGACGCGGTAATCGACCCATGCTCCGAGCGTAGCGTTCCGGGTCGCCGACGATGTGCCGAGCGGCGGGCTGCTGACGCGCACACCGCGGCGGTCCGTCTCATTGAGGTGCCCTTCGCGATTCCGTCGTTCGCCGGGTCCTGTGAGAAAGGGCCAGCCGACAGCCAAAGGTTGCCGTCCGGACAGATGACGAGGAGCGGAATGGGTCCCCGGTAAATTCGATCTCCTCCATCTGCACGGTCGCGCCGACCGTCACCCTCGCGAGCTAACATCCACCCATGCAAATCACGCTGGAAAGCCTTCCGGCTATCGCGCTCGGGTGCACAGTAATGGCTGGCGGCGGCGGCGGCGATCCAAGAATCGGTCATCTCATGGCTGAAGAGGCGATCCGCGTGCTGGGCCCGGTCGATGTGTATCAACTCGATGACCTAGAGCCCGATGACCTGCTCCTTCCGTGCGGGATGATCGGAGCTCCCACCGTCATGGTTGAGAAGTTCCCCAATGGTGGCGAGGGGCGGGCCATCCGCGATGTGTACGAGCAGATCTACGGTCGCGAGGTCAAAGCAGTCATGCCCTTCGAGATGGGGGGGATCAACGGTGTCCTTCCTATCGCGTGGGCGGCTCATGCCGGGCTCCCAATGGTCGACGGCGACTTCATGGGAAGAGCCTTCCCTGAGTTACAGATGCTCACACCTCACCTGTTCGGAATGTCCGGGTGCCCGGCCGTCATTACCGACGAGCGTCTGCAAACGATCGTTTACAGAACGATGGACAACGAATGGTTGGAGAAGCTGGCCCGAAACTCCGTGGCAACGTTCGGGGGTTCGGCTTGCGGCGGGTTGTATCCGATGACCGCCGCAGAAGCCCGCCTGCCCATCATTCCGGGAACGGTGTCTCTTGCCGAGAAACTGGGTCGTGCCGTTCGCTCTGATCGAGATGATCCGCTACAAGCGATCTCTGAGGTCATCCCGGTCTTCAGACTGGGTGTCGGCAAGGTAACCGATGTCGAACGGCGTACCAGTGGCGGGTTTGTTCGGGGATTCGCGTCCATTGAAGGCATCAATCAGGACAAGGGAACCGTTTTCCGGCTTGAATTCCAGAACGAGAACCTCGTGGTATTGAAGGGCGACGAACTACTGGCGACGGTCCCAGACGTCATCACGCTCCTCGACTACCATACGGCCCACGGGATAGTCACCGAGGGCATCAGATACGGGCAGCGAGTCCTGATCGTTGCCTTCCCTAGTCCGGAAGCATGGACAACGCCTGAGGGGATAGCCGTTGTTGGACCTAGGGCCTTCGGGTACGACTTTGACTATGTGGGAGTCGAAACCCGCTATGGGTGATGCTCCCTGGAGGATCGGGATCGATGTCGGTGGCACCAACACCGATGCGGTCGTGCTCGACTCGGACGATCGTTTGTTGTCCCGAGTCAAGACATCGACGACCGAGGACGTATCAAGCGGGGTCGTTACCGCTCTGAGGCTCGTCATTCGTGGCCTCAACGGCCCAGTTTCCAATATCGGCCATGTGATGCTCGGCACCACGCACGCGACCAACGCGATCCTTCAAAGAAAGGAACTGTATAGGGTAGCGATGGTTAGGATTGGCGGTCCTGCGACTCGATCCATCCCGCCGCTTGCCGGCTGGCCCGACGACATCCGAAGCAGCATCACTTGCGGCGAAGCCATTATCGATGGAGGAGTCGAGATGACGGGGGAGCCGCTCGTACCTCTGGATGAGGGTGCCGCCCGGGCATTTCTAGGATCGGTTGCCGGTCAGGCCGAGGCGGTGGCTATTGCCGGTGTCTTCTCTCCGGTGGTTGCGGACCAAGAGCTTCGCGTCGAACAGATCGCCCGTGAGGAGATCGGTGAGGTTCCGATCTCGTTGAGCCACGAGATCGGATCTCTGGGGCTCCTAGAGCGCGAGAACGCATGTGTCCTCAATGCGGCGCTGACCGGAGTGGCTCGCCGCGTGGTAGATGGACTGACATCGGCGATAGCTGCTAACGGAATCACAGCCAAGGCCTATGTTGCCCAGAATGACGGTACATTGATGGGCCTTGACTATGTACGTCGATACCCGGTGCTTACTATCGGAAGTGGCCCTACTAACAGCATGAGAGGGGCTACCTACTTGGCAGGGCTGATGGATGCCCTGGTTATCGATGTTGGCGGGACATCCACCGATATCGGTATCATCAGCAACGGATTTCCTCGTGAATCGGCGACGGCAGTTGAGGTCGGCGGCGTACGCACGAATTTCAGGATGCCAGACCTCGTGTCTGTTGCAATCGGCGGTGGCACTGTCATCGCCGATGATTCGACAGGGCTACGCCTTGGGCCCGAGAGTGTCGGCTATCGAATTCTCGACGAGGCCCTTGTCTTCGGTGGCTCGACTCCGACCCTCACAGATGCTGCCGTCGCAGGAAGTCGGGCCGACTTTCTAGGCGGACCGGACCAATTGAAGGGGTTTGCCGATCTGCTACTTCGCGCGTTGACGAGATCCGATCTCACCGTCAGCAATGCAGTCGACCGGGCCAAGGTCTCGAGAAAGGAGCTTCCACTTATAGCGGTCGGTGGAGGGAGTATCCTCATTCCCGATAATATCCCAGGCGTTTCCGAGGTTATTCGACCTGATCATTACGACGTCGCCAACGCCATCGGGGCTGCTATTGCTTCTGTGTCCGGGGAGATCGATCGAGTTTACAAACTCGGTGCCGGCGGTCGAGATGAAGCGGTATCGGATGCGTTCACAACTGCCAAACATGAGGCAGTCAAAGCAGGGGCCGATCCGAACGGTGTAGAGATAGTCGACATCGAAGAAGTACCACTCGCGTATCTAACCGAACCCGTGATTCGAATCCGTGTCAAAGCAGCGGGCACCCTAAAACCCTAAGAGACCCACGATAACACTCCTTGCACATCGTGATAGCAAACGATGCTCGGCTATTGCAACACCGGCCGAAACCAAGACCGGAGAATGGAACCGAGGTAGGACACTCAAACAAGTCCTCAGCACACCCGAACCAGCCCCGGCAATCCCAGGATGTGGGCAAACCAGCAAGAAGCGTCGCCGCTACCGATGGGTCCGACGGTAGGTGAGCCTAATAATATATTACATAAACCCTACGTATAGATCTAAGGGTACCCGATAGATGGGTGCAAAATACCGCGCGAAAACAAGGGCTCGGTGCAACTGCTATCGGCGAGTTGGCTCTACTACAAGCAGGTCGCGGACGGTGTAGACGCCTCCAGTTTTTTTGGGCCTCTGCACGGCATCCCCGCTAGGCATACAGGTAGGATCACTCCCACGAAATGAAATAAGGAGGGATTTGCATGACCGCTACCGAGACGGCCTCGAGCAAGCTTGTCGGGTCATCAGTCCGACGCATAGAGGATCATCGGCTGCTCGCCGGACATGGCCAATACCTGGATGACATCTCCGTACCACGCATGCTTGAGGCAGCAGTTCTACGCAGTCCGTTCGCGCACGCTGACATCACGAGTATCGATGTCAGCGACGCTCTGGCGCTGCCGGGTGTGTTCGATGTCATTACCGGCCAAGACATCATGGCAGTCGCTAACCCCCAACCGATCATCTGGCACCCGATTCCGGACCAGCGCAAGCCCCAGTTTCACGCGTTGGCGGTCGATCGAGTGCGATGGGCCGGCCAGGCCGTTGCTGCGGTGGTAGCGGTCAACCGGTATGTTGCCGAGGATGCCCTCGCCCTTATCGATGTGGAGTACGAGCCCCTACCCGTGGTCGCGAGTCTCGACTCCGCCTTGGCGGAAGACGCGCCGAGGATCTATGAGGACTGGCCCGACAATATCAGCGGGTCGTTGACCTATGACTTCGGGGATACTGCAACAGCATTCGCCGAAGCGGACTTGGTTGTCTCGGAGACGTTCGAGCACGGTCGGGCCCTCGGGTGCCCACTCGAAACCAGAGGTTGTATCGCGACGTGGGACGCTTTCGCAGGCACACTGGATGTCTGGATCTCAACTCAATCGCCCAACCTGGCCCGCGATCTGCTGTCCGAGGTGTTTGACCTTCCGGTCCACCTGATCAGGGTACGGACCCCGGATCTCGGGGGTGGGTTTGGCAACAAGTTTGACTTCTATAGCGAGGAGGTAATGGCCTCCCTGCTCTCTAGGCGTACAGGTCGTCCGGTGAAGCTGGTCGAGGACCGCCGGGACAGCTTCGTTGCAACCGTGCACTCACGTGAGATGCGTCTCGAGTACGAGATGGCGTTCAAGAAGGACGGCACGATCACCGGCCTGCGCGGTACCACTTATGGGGTGATGGGGGGTGCCCTCGGCACTGTCGGGTCCGGGCCTTCGTGGGCGTCGGTCCTCACATGCATGGGTCCGTACAAGATCCCGAACCTCAATGTGACGGTGAAGCCCGTGATGACGAATCGCTCACCGTTCGGATCGTTCCGAGCCTGGGGGGTTCAGAACGGTAACATCGTGCACGAGCGTTTGGTCGAGCTCGGTGCCAGGCGACTGGGACTGGACCCGCACGAGATCCGAAGGAAGAACTTTCCGGCGCCGGAGGAGTTTCCTCACTTTACCGGTGTGGCATTCGCGTACGACAGCGGGCGTTACGCCGATGCCCTGGACAAGACCCTGGCCAAGGTTGAGGAGCTCGGATGGCATCAGGTCAAGGCCGATGCTCGTGCTGCGGGTCGGTCGGTCGGGATCGGATGCACATTCCATGTGGAGCCGAGCGCTTACGGACCGAGCAGGATCCTCAACCTGGTTGGGCTGCAGCACTCGGGATTCGACGAAGAGGTAGTGCGGATCGATCCGATGGGCAAGGTAACGGTGTTCAGTGGCCAGATCAATATGGGCCAAGGTACGCACACGATATACGCTCAGCTCGCAGCGGACGGGCTCGGGGTCCCGATTGAGGACGTCAAGGTCGTCACCGGTGACACAGACTCGTGTCCGTATACCGGCTACGGGACCGGTGGGAGCCGGGCTGCGCCACTCGGTGGTGGGGCAATCATCAGAGCGACGGCCAGACTCAAGCAGAAGGTGCTACGAATCGCCGCCCAACTGATGGAGGCTTCCCCCGAGGACCTCGAAATCCGGAGTGGCATCATCTCGGTCAAGGGTTCACCCGACCAGAATGTCTCCATGCATGACGTTGGTGATGCCGCCTACCGGCGGCTCAACGGGCGCCTTCCGGAGGACGAGGTGCCGACGCTCGAAGAGACCGATGTCTACGACCCCGAGAACATGGCGACCTCCTTCGGTTGCTCGGCGTTGCTTGCTGAGGTGGACAGCGAGACCGGAGTAGTCACGCTCCTGGACTTCGTAGTGACGGACGACTGCGGCACGGTGATCAACCCGATGCTCGTGGATGGACAGTTGGCGGGGGGGTTCGCTCAGGCCTTCGGCGGCGCGCTCTACGAGGAACTCGTCTACAACGAAGATGGGCAACTGCAGACCGCCAGCTTCATGGACTACCTGATCCCGACCGCTTCGGAGATTCCACCGATCAGGGTGGTCCACCAGGAGACTCCCTCACCGCACATTCCAGGTGGAATCAAAGGTGTTGGGGAGTCGGGAACCATCGCTGGTGTGTCATTGGTCGGTTCGGCGATCGACGATGCGCTCTCCGACATCGGCGTCAAGGTTACGAGGTTCCCGATGACCCCCGAGCGACTCTTGGAGGAGATCCGAAGAGCAGAGAACGAGGAGGTGTCGGCGTGAAACCCCCTGCTGTCAAATACCAGCGAGCCGGAGGACGCGAAGAAGCCATCGCCCTCCTAGGCGAGCACGGCGACGATGCCAAGCTCCTGGCCGGTGGCCAGAGTCTCATCCCCTTGATGAGCTTCCGGCTCGCGCAACCAGGAGTTCTGATCGACTTGAACCCTGCCGCAGACCTCGACCACATGGGCGAGGACAACGGTCATGTAGTGATCGGCGCCATGACCAGGCAGCGGACCGTCGAAACCAGCCGATCCATAGCCGACAACCTGCCGTTGCTGTCGGAAGCGCTCCGTTATGTCGGCCACGTCACTCTCCGGAATCGAGGGACCATCGGCGGGAGTATCGCCCACGCTGATCCGGCAGCAGAGATCCCGGTGGTGCTGCTTGCTCTCGACGGCGAGTTGGTGGCCGAAGGATCAAGCGGGACACGAGTGGTTAGCAGTCAGGATTTCTTCATCGGTCCGTTCACTACTGTTCTCGAACCCACCGAGATCCTGACCAAGGTCCGGATTCCGCGGTCTGCTGCTGGGACGGGGGCGGCGGTCTTGGAACTCGCTCGACGTAACGGTGACTTTGCGATCGTTACAGCGGTCGCGGTGATACACCTGGACCAGAGCGGGAAGTGCGACATGGTCAGGATCGCTCTCGGCGGCGTTGAATCGGTTCCAGCGAGGCTGCAGGATGCGGAGTCCGTTCTGCTCCACGCGGAGCCCTCCGATGATGCGATCCAAGGAGCGGCAGAGGCGGCTTCCGCGGCAGTGGACCCCGTGAGCGACATCCATGGATCGGGGTCTTATCGACGGGACATGACTCGCGTCTTTGTGAGGAGGGCGCTGACACAAGCCGTCGATCGTGCGAAAGGTGGTGCGACATGAGCGACAGACACACTGTGAGTATGACGATCAATGGTCATCGGTACGAGGGTGTCTGCGAGGCACGCCTGACGCTGGCCGATTTCATCCGCCATCACTGCGGGCTCACCGGTACGCATCTGGGCTGCGAGCACGGGGTGTGCGGCGCTTGCACGATCCTGCTGGATGGAACCTCCGTTCGGTCTTGTCTGATGGTGGCGGTGCAGGCCGACGGCGCCACGATCACCACGGTAGAAGGCTTGGCAGAAGGCAACGGTAAGTTGAGTCCACTCCAGGAAGCGTTCCGCGACAACCATGGTCTCCAGTGTGGTTTCTGCACATCCGGAATCCTCATCACCACGACGGAACTGCTTGAGGAGAACCCGGACCCCTCGGAAGCGGAGATCCGAGAACGTCTGTCGGGCAATCTTTGTCGGTGTACGGGCTATCAGTTCATCGTCGACTCGGTACTTGACGCCGCTGGCCGGCTAAGGGGCTGAAGACGCGCGTGGTGTGATGACGACACACCGACCGCAGTGCTTCGGCAGCTGATAATGCAGCGTCCTCCAATTAGCCTTCGCGTAGGAAGGGATCTCGTTAGGGAAGGGGTAAGGAAGGGGAGCTAGCGGGCACTTGGAGCCTAGGCGTCCAGAATGGGGATATATATGACCACACATGGCAGCGAACGTGTCGGCACGATCATCCCGACATTGATAGAAGGTCCGGAGAAGATCGTTTCGGCGGCTCGATTTATCGAAGATGCCGGGTTCGGCTCGGTCTGGGTCGCCGAGGACTACTTCTTCTACGGCGGGATGACGGCAGCCGCTATGGTTCTCGAAGCAACGGACTCGATTCCGGTCGGACTCGGAATTGTGGCTAGCGTTGCCCGTCATCCGGCGGTCACGGCAATGGAGTTCGCCACTCTCGGGCGGGCCTACCCCGGGCGGTTTCTGCCCGGCATCGGTCATGGTGTCCCAGCTTGGACACGCCAGATGGGACTGTATCCGAAGAGTCCACTCAGCGTGTTCCGCGAGGTAATGACCAGTGTCCGCAGGCTGGTAGAAGGCGAGACCCTGAACGAGTCCGAAGGACACTACTTCTTCGACACGGTCACACTTACCCATCCGTCGCCCGGACTTCCGATCCTCGGCGGTGTCGTAGGTCCGAAGTCGTTACAGCTCTCCGGCGAGTTGACGGACGGCACAGTGTTGTCCGTGCTAGCGGGGCCGAAGTACGTCGAGTACGCCATCGAGCACACCTCCATCGGGATGGCTGCGGCCGCGAAGACCGGTCCCCATGCGCTGCCGACCTTTGCGCTATTTGCAACGGATGCAGATGGGGAGGCAGCGAGAGACGCGGCAAGGGGAGTTGTCGCGTTCTACCTTGCAGCGGTAGGGCCGACTCCGCTCAGCGGCGTCTACGATGCCAACGAAGCCTTGGTTGACATGCTCGGACGAGGCGGTCCGGAGACGGTGGCCAATGAGATGCCAGACGAATGGCTCGACCAGTTCGCCATCGTCGGGACACCGGCCGAGTGTGCGGGAAGAATCGAGAGCTTGCTGGAGGCCGGTGCCACGTCCGTAGTGTTGTTCCCGACATCGCCTGACCGAAGTCGTCCCCTCCTCGAGCTGGCAGCCCGGGAAGTTCTCCCCAAGGTGGGGGCATGAACCATGTCCCGCGGCACGAGAGCACCTGGCATCCGCTTCGCAGCACCCGTAGCCGCCTGTCAGTAATGAGCAGGCCTTAGTTCGCAGGAGCCGTGCAATGAGAGTCAAACGAGTCGAAACCACCGAAGAGGCCCTGAATACTCTGGCTGAGTTTGGCGACGCCGCGCTGCCCGTCGCCGGCGGTACAGATGTAATGATCCAACTCTCTCGGAACGAGATCTCACCGGATCTCTTGGTGCCGATCCACGAGATAGCGGAGCTGTCAACGATCGAGACCAACGGCGGGCCGTGTATCGGCTCGCTCGTCACCCACGAAACGCTTGCCAAAGGAGTGTTGGGATCGTCGTACCGCAGTGTCGCCGAGGCAGCATTGACAGTTGGGGGCTGGCAGACACAAACCGTCGGCACGTTGGGTGGAAACATCTGCAACGCCTCCCCGGCTGCCGACACCCTTCCCCCGCTACTGGTCCACGATGCCGAAGTTCAACTGCGATCGAATACTGGGCGCCGATCTCTGTCGTTGGACGACTTCTTCCTGGGTCGGCGAGAGACTGTTCGGCAGCACGATGAACTCCTGATATCGGTCTCCCTTGCACCCGCCGCGCATCGCGCAGGAGACGTGTACCTGAAAGTGGGGCGCAGGGGAGCGATGGAGGTAGCAGTCGTTGGATATGCGATGCGACTTGTTTTCGACGAGGATGGCACGGTCTCGGAAGCGCGTGTTGCTCTGGCCTCCGTCGCGCCTGTCCCGGTCCGCGCCCGAGGAGCCGAGTCGTTGCTAGAAGGCCGGCAACTTGATGGGTCCACTCTCACCGGCGTGTCGGAAGCGGTGCTGGACGCGATCGCTCCGATAGACGATCTCCGGGCCTCCGCTAGCTATAGGAAGCTTTTGATACCCGGGCTCACCCATCGAGCCGCCGCTATCTGTGCGCAGCGGGCCGGGGTCTCAACAGAACTGACGGGAGGTCGAGCATGAGTTCCGAGATTTGGTTCACTGTTAACGGCCGCGCCGTCACCACAGCGGTGGATGGTGCTGCGACGCTGCTCGAAGTGGTTCGCGACCATCTCGATCTCATCGGAACTAAAGAGGGCTGTAACGAAGGTGAGTGTGGAGCGTGTACGGTGCTCATAGACGGCAAGCCGGTCGACTCGTGCATCTATCCGGCCATTCTTGTCGATAGGCACTCGGTGGTCACCGTCGAGGGCCTATCGTCCACCACGACGGGCCGAGCAATACAGGAAGCGTTCTTGGACGCCGGGGGCATTCAATGTGGGTTCTGCACCCCCGGTTTCATCGTTACGATCACAGCTCTGCTGGAACACGACCCTGATCCGAGTCAGGACGATGCCCGTTTGGCCCTTGCAGGAAATATCTGCCGGTGCACCGGATACAGCCAGATCCTCGACGCTGTCGCTGGGGCTATCAAGGGAAGGGAGTAAGCGTGTCGGTTATAGGTGAGCGAATCCGTCGAACCGACGGCGACGCAAAAGCACGCGGCGAGGCCATCTACGGTGTCGATTTCCTGCCACGGGGCACCATCCACGGCGTGCTCCTCCGATCACCGGTCCCGGCAGGTCGAATCGTCGCGATGGACGTCTCGGCGGTGAAGCAGATGCCCGGAGTCCGCGCGGTGGTGACCTCCGCCGACGTCCCGGACACCCGGGCCGGCTGGGTGCTCCGCGAGCAGCCACTGTTCGCCAAGGATGTGGTCAGGTACGAGGGCGAGCCGGTGGCTGCCGTTGCGGCGGATACGCCGGAGCAGGCGCGACGCGCTCGGGACGCGATCGTCCTTGAGATCGAGGAAACCAAAGCCGTCGTCGACCTCGACTTCGCCATGACCGACGACGCGCCTGTTATACATCCTGACTGGGAGACCTTCCAACCTACCCTCGGGGAGTATCCGCGCAGGGGAAACATCGCTGCCGAGTGCGTCTCGGACCCGGACGGGGTTGACGACGCGTTCGCCGCAGCTGATCGGATTATTGAGGACGAATACCGAGCGCAGAGGCAGTATCAGGCGTACATAGAGCCGAAGGGGGCTGTCGCTATATACCAAGGCGGTCGATATGAGGTCCACACAGCCCACCAATTTCCTTTCAACGTGCGGGACCGCATCGCCCAGTATCTGGACATCCGTCCCTCACAGATCCGAGTGATAGGGCACACAATCGGTGGTGGTTTCGGGGCGAAGCTAGACGCCAGCATCGAACCGCACGCCTGCGTTCTATCTAAGGCAGCCGGTGGTCTACCGGTCAAGATCGTCAACACACGAACCGAGGACATGCTCACCTGTCCGTCACGGGAGGATGCGGTGACCCGCGTGCGGACCGCTCTCGATGCGGACGGCAACATGACCGCCCGCGAATTGGAGGTAATTGCCGGCAACGGAGCCTACAGCGGGGAGATGCCCTGGTTGGCTTCAATCGCTCTTCACTGTGCAAGGGGCGTCTACAGGGTCGGTCCGACACGTGTGAAGTCTCGGCTGGTCTACACCAATACCGCACCAACCGGCGCTTTTAGAGGCGTAAACGGGGCCTACCTCTATCACGCCATCGAGCGGCACATGGACCGTATCGCCGGCGAACTGGGACGTGACCGTCTCGAATACCGCCTTGAGCATCTGTTCAAAGACGGCGAGGAATTGCTAAACGATCAAGTTCTAGACGATGCCGGGATCCTCAAGAAGGGGTTCGGCTTGGTCGAGAAGGCTGCTCCCTGGCACGACCTGAACGCCGAGTCGGGGCCGATGCAGGGAATCGGTATTGGGGCTGCTTGGTGGGTGACAAACCCGATGCCAGGAACCGCCACCATCAAACTCAATGAGGATGGCACGGTCGGCGTGATTACGGCCGCCAACGACAACGGGTCAGGTGCGGTAAGTCTCGGTGTCACGCAAATCGTGGCCGAAAAACTCGGTGTACAGCCGGAGGACGTGTACGTAACCATGCCGGACACCGACGCGGCGGGTTTCGACGCCGGTTCGCAGGGAAGCCGGACGACTCGAATCGTCGGTAAGGCAGCCACTATCGCCGCCGACGAGGTCATCGGCAAGATCAAGGAGACCGCCTCGGAGCTTCTAGAGGCAGCCCCCGGCGACATCGTGGTGGCCGACGGCACTGTTTTCGTGGCTGGTTCGCCCGACACGAGTCTCGCTCTCGGAGATGTAGCGGCCGCAGCCACATGGACGGTCGGTCCGATCCAGGGTACCGGCTCGTTTCTCACACCCTTCCCCGAATTCAATCCCGGATGCGCCACCGGCCTTATGTTCCCGTCGTTCCCCACCCCCACCTATCACGTTCACCTCGCCGAGGTCGAGGTCGACCCGGTTACAGGAAACGTCCAAGTAACGAGGTATGTGGTCGCGCAGGAGGTAGGGAAGATCATCAGTCCGTCGGGCGCCTACGGCCAAGTGGCCGGTGGCGTGACACAGGGTATCGGGTACGCACTGTATGAGAGCCTGCAGATCGGCGCGGATGGACGCTACCGAGAACGTAACCTCGAGAACTACCGGCTCCCTTTGTCGGTGGATATTCCTCGGGTCGAGTTCTACCCTCTCGAGCATCCCGATCCCGACGGACCGTTCGGCGCCAAGGGAGTTGGCGAGAGTTCTGTACTCCTACCCGCTGCCGTAATTGCCAATGCGGTCTCCGACGCGGTCGGTGCACCGTTCGACAACCTTCCCATAACCCCCGAGACGGTGCTGAAGGCGATGGTAAAGACGCAAGCCACCAGCGTGTGACCTGACGTCCCCTCTCGTTTGCCTTTAATGTTTCTTGGGCAGTTGCCTGCGGGAGTTTCTCCTTCGTCGCCACGGCTACCCCAGTCGATTGACATGCCAGGGGGCCCTATGCGAGGGTCCTATGAGAGCATCAAATGACCACTTGAGAACGCCTTCCTTGAGGCTCTTGGCCAGTGAAATCATACGGGCGAGCCTCCTCGGTGAGTACGTCGGTCAACGTTGCCGCCGCTGGCCAAAGTAGTCCCGCACTACACCGCTTGTTCCAGTGAGCTATCCCGAACTCTGAAACATACCGGAGTTCCCACCCATACAAGCGTCCACTACGGGCGGCAAGCCAGAACAAGACGGCGGTCCCGCGGGCAAAAAAACCCGCTTTTTGAGGACCGCTACGAGATCAGTGGAGTAGCCTCAGAGTACTCGCCTACTAAGCGAGTTGAGCCAAGCGGAGGCTGGTTCTCGGCTCCTTCCAATCCTGTTGAGTTGAGGAAAGCACCCCGAAGGAGGACCTGCACCATGCGTCGCCTAGAACACTCGGATCGTAAGCACCCACATCGGAAACGACTCGCAATCTGGATTGGGGTTCTTGCGCTCCTCGCGGTGGCGTGCGGAGATGCCGATACTACGACAACGACCGCAGCTTCTCCTACTCAAGCAACCGCAGCTCCTGCAACTCAAGCTCCTGCAACTACGGCAGCCCCAGATACTACCGAGGAAGCTACCGCAACCACCCAGAGCCAGGCCGCGACATCAGAAGCGGACGGCGGCGGGACCTGTCTCCAACCCGGTTCCGAGGTCACGATAATCAACCAGACGAATGTGCGTAATACGGTCAACCCCCTTCTCGCTATAGATACCACCGGATACTGGAGGACTGATCTGATTTTTGACCTCCTGGTCGATGTGGATCCGGATACCGCCGAGATTGTTCCCGAGTTGGCTCGTTCGTGGGAGGTCTCGGACGATCAGTTGACATACACCTTCTACCTTCAGGAAGGGGTCATATTCCATGACGGCGCGCCGCTAACCGCCGCCGATGTGGAGTTCACAATCGAGAGCATTCTGGCGCCAGGATTCCTAGGCCAATGGCGACCGAGGCTCGCCAATATCGTCGGATCAGATGCATACACGGACGGATCAGCCGACAAGGTCGCGGGTGTAGAGGTCCATGACGACTACACGATTTCGATAACCCTGGCGAACCCTGACGCATCGTTCATGGCAATCTCAGTCAGAGAGGTGCTGAAGGTTCTCCCGAAACACTTGCTGGAAGGGGAAGGTCCTATCGGACCAGATCACCCGTTCTCGCTGCATCCGATAGGCAGTGGACCCTATGAGTTTGTCGAATGGACGGAGGAGAAAACGACCTTCAGAGCGTTTGATGGCTATTGGCAACCGAACCGTGGCTGTATCGAAACTGTGCACCACGGGGGCATCCAGGATGTCAACACCATGCTGGTGGCGATAGAGACGGAACAGGCTCATGCCATGGACCGGACCCCACCTGGTGACATTGATCGTATGGTTGCCTTACCACACATTGATGTTGCTACCTATGACAAGGCACAGCTAGACGGTCTTGTGTTCAATGTTCAGAGGCATGAAGCTCTCGCTAATCCGGACGTTCGGCGTGCGATTGCGATGGCGATTGACAAGGAATCCTTTGTCACGAACTTCTTGGGCCAGTACGCGACCGTACGTGACGGTTTCCTGATCAGCAATTCCTGGGCATTCGACGCGGGCGTTGAGATGCCGCCTTATGACCCGGAAGCCGCGGCGGCGTTGCTTGCCCAAGCGGGTTATCCCGGTGGGGAAGGGATCGAGTTGACGTTCTTCTACAACGATGGGAACAGCAACCGTGAAGGGCTAGCGATCTATGCGCAGGCGGAGCTCGCCAAGCTGGGTATCGATGTCACGATCGAAACGGCTAAGTGGCCGGTGTTCATCGAAACGGTGAGAAACGGCGAGTTCGATGTCGCTGTGATGTCGCTCCATTCCGGTTTCCCGGATCCGGCAATCATTGGACAGAACTATGGGTCGGGTGAACCCGAGAACCATATGGGCTATTCCAATAGCGCTGTGGACGAGGCCTTGACGGCTGCACTGCTCACCACTGACCTTGAGGAACGCCAGGCGCATTACTCACTCATCCAAGAGCACTTGGCGGCGGATACGCCGTTCGTGCCGGTGTTCAGCCCTCCAGGCACTGTCCTGTACAACTCGGATCTCCTCACTGACGTCTTCCCGTCCAACAACCGGATGTACTGGGATGTTCGTGAGTGGAAGGTAAACGAGTAGAGGTCGGATAGAACTCGCAGAGATCGGGGCATGCAGCCTGAGAAGGTGCCTTCCATCACATGAAGGAACAGGCTGCTAGCCCCTCTCAGCCAGAGCAGACTCTGCTGTCGGTAAGGGATCTGGTAGTCGACTTCGAACTTGAAGGTGGTGTTCTGCGGGCGGTGGATCGTATCTCGTACGATGTCCGTCCAGGTGAGATAGTCGGTATCGTGGGAGAGTCCGGGTCGGGCAAGAGTGTTTCGGTCTTGGCAGTCCTGCGCTTGCTCAACGTCTACACGACGGGAGCGAGTGTGACCGGCGAGGTGCTGTTCGAGGGTCGAGATCTCTTTGCGCTCACTGCCAAGGAGATGAGAGAGATTCGTGGCAAGGACATCACCCTGATCTTCCAAGATCCATCTTCGTCCTGGCATCCGGTGTTGGGAGTCGGCCGGCAGGTGGCTGAAGTGAGTCTGGCACACGGGACGATGGAATCAGGCCGTGTAAGGCAACATGTGGAAGGCCTGTTCGAGTCTGTCGGCATCCCTAACCCTCGAGTCAGGTACGAGCAGTACCCGCACGAGTACTCAGGTGGGATGAAACAGCGAGCCATGATCGCCATGGCAATAGCGAACAAGCCGAAGCTCGTGATTGCAGACGAGCCGACCACTGCTCTCGATGTCACGATACAGTCACAGGTGCTCGAATTGCTGAGAAACGTGACCGCAGACACGGGAGCTGCCCTCATTCTGATTTCACACGACATAGGTGTGATAGCGGAGATGGCAGACCGTGTGATCGTGATGTATGGAGGACGGGTCATGGAGGAAGGCCGGGTGGAGCAGGTACTGGTATCGTCGCGGCATCCATACACGAAAGGACTGCTGGCAAGCCTACCCCAGATTGACAAAACGATGTCACGACTACCCACGATTCCCGGCGCTCCGCCTCAGATGTTCCAAGCATCAGCGGGCTGCCCATTTGAACCGCGGTGCGGACTCTCCAATGACCGGGATCTGTGTCGGGAACAGCGGCCGTCTCTTCGGCAGTGTGGCGAGGATCAGTTCTCGGCGTGTCATTTCTTTGAGGAGCTCTAGGAAGATTCCGCCGATGGAACGCTCCTCATATCGCTCCGAGGCAGTCAACGGGGATTCTCGCCCAGGTTCGAGTTCTCCGCTCTTGACCGTAAAGGATCTGACGAAGACGTTTCCAGTGCGAAAAGGCGTCCTCGGGCGCGCAGCGGCGGTGATTCAGGCAGTGACCGACGTGAGCTTTTCAATATTTCCCGGGGAAACGCTCGGGCTGGTCGGCGAGTCCGGTAGCGGTAAGTCCACAACGGCGCTGTGCGTCACCCGGCTACTAGAAGTTACGTCGGGCAGCATCGTGTTTGAAGGCCAGGAATTAGCCGATCTGTCTCGGCGCAATATGCGGCCCATTCGCCGGAACATGCAGATCGTCTTTCAGGATCCGTACTCGTCCCTAGATCCCAGGATGACGGTGAAGGAGATTATTGCTGAGCCTCTGCGAGTCTATGGTGCTTATGGCGGTAGAGGCCAGGGCGAGCGAAAGGTACATGAATTACTGGAAAAGGTGGGGATGAACGCTAGCGACGCAGCTAGGTTTCCCCACGAGTTCTCTGGAGGGCAGAGGCAGCGTATCAGTATTGCTCGGGCATTGGCACTCGAGCCAAGGCTTCTAGTTCTTGATGAACCCGTCAGCGCTCTGGACGTCTCGGTTCAGGCACAGGTCACCAACCTGCTCCGGGATCTCCAGGACGCCATGGGGTTGGCTTATCTGTTTATCGCACATGATCTCGCTGTCGTGCATCACGTGTCCGACTGGATTGCTGTGATGTACCTGGGCAGGATTGTCGAGTATGGCTCCGTGGACCAGGTCTTCAGCGAGCCGACGCACCCCTACACCCAGGCCTTGCTGAGCGCGATACCAAATGCGGATCCGACCAAGGCCGACGATCTCGACAAGAAAATCATCCTTACCGGCGAGGTTCCCGATCCCGCCGACCCGCCCTCGGGATGTCGATTCCGCACGCGCTGCTGGAAGGCGGAACCGATCTGTGCTGAGAATTCTCCAGAACTGGTGGACACCCTCGGCGTCGGGCACCCGAGTGCTTGCCACTTCCCGGAACTACAGGCGGCCGGAGTTCACCAATGACGCGCTTTATCGTGCATCGGATAGCCCAGATCATTCCGTTGCTCATCCTGTTGAGTGTCTTCATCTTCACAATGATGCATCTCGCGCCTGGCAGTCCTGAGAGCTTCTATCTCACCGACCACTACACCGACGAGCAGGCCGAAGCAGTTCGCGAGCAACTCGGACTGAACGAACCTCCCGTTAGACAGTACCTCACGTGGTTGGGAGCCGCCATACGTGGTGATTTCGGACAGACGTTCACATACGGAGACACTGTCACAGATGTGATCCTCGCCCGACTGTGGCCTACCGTGCAATTGCAGCTACTCGCCCTGGCAGTTTCTGTAGTGATCGCCGTGCCGGCTGGTGTGATCTCTGCCATCAGACGAAACTCAAAACTCGATCATTCAATAACAACCGCAACCCTGTTCGGTTTGTCGATGCCTGACTTCTGGTTCGCGCTATTGCTCATGCTGACGTTTTCTGTGCATCTGGGGTGGTTACCCGCTTTCGGGACTGGAAGCGAAGGCCTCTTCGCGGCACCCGCTAACCTTGTCATGCCAGTGGCTGTCCTAGGGCTTTCGGCAGTGCCCTGGTATGCCCGTGTTGTGCGATCGTCCATGCTGGACTCCCTGTCTGAAGACTACATTCTTACGGCCGCTGCCAAGGGCTTGAAGCCAAGCAGGATCACGACCCATCATGCCTTGCGCATTGCCATTCTCCCTTTGGTTACCGTGATCGGTTTGTCTATGGCTCGAGTGCTCTCGGGCGTGATCGTGGTGGAAACGATCTTCGTCTGGCCAGGTTTGGGCCAGCTGGCATGGGAGGCTGTCATCCGGCAGGACTACCCGGTAATTCTGGGTTTGACGATTTTCACGGCAGCGTTCGTAATGATCTTCAGCTTGATCGTTGACATCCTGTATACATACATCGATCCAAGGATCCGTTATGTCTAGCGAGCGCTCGGCGAGTCCAGCTATTCCCATACATAGTCGAGTGCGCTCAGGAAGCCGGTTCAAGAGGATTGCTTGGCGTTATGGCAGGAATCGTCCAGCTGTCGTGGCGATGGCCTTCCTCACCCTATTAATCGTCGTTGCGATATTCGCACCGTTGGTAGCACCGTACGATCCTGTAGGTCAGGACTTACCGAGGCGCTTGGAGCCTCCGAGTAGAGAGTTCTTGTTGGGGACTGACGCCTTCGGGCGAGACAGTTTCAGCCGGGTCATTTTCGGCGCACGCGTGTCGCTGCTCGTAGCCTTTGCTACGGTGGCGCTCATCATCCTCATAGGTACGACGGTTGGTATCCTCGCGGCCTACTACCGCTGGCTTGATGGTCCGTTGATGCGCATTGTCGATCTCCTGATGGCGATGCCTCCTCTGTTCCTCCTGATCATGCTTGTGGCTCTGTTCGGTGCTAGTACAGGGCATACAGTGCTGTTTATAGCTCTAAGCTATTGGCGTACCACCGCCCGATATGTAAGAGGCCAGGTCTTATCCCTTAAACATAGGGACTATATGAAAGCGGCTCTTGCGTCTGGTGCATCCGATGTCCGCATATTCGTGCGACACATTATTCCAAATATCTCGGATGGGCTAATCGTAATCGCTACACTCTCGATCTCCTTTGTTATTCTACTTGAGACAGCTCTGAGCTACTTGGGCCTGGGGGCACAACCGCCAACCCCAAGTTGGGGCGGCATGCTTGCTGATGGAAGGCAATACCTGCAGATCTCATGGTGGTTGACAGCGTTTCCGGGTCTAGCGATCTTCCTCACGGTGATGGCCTTTAACTTCGTCGGTGATGGTTTGCGCGACGCGTTCGATAGCAGGTCGGCCAAGGCGGTATGAGAATGAAGTGCCAGGTGGGGCTGTCGGCGGAAGGCGAATCCCGCCTTGCTGGAGACAACGCCGATGCTTAGCAAGAAGGCAAGGGAGTTCGCAAAGGGTCCGAATTTCGCGGTCCTGACAACACTGCTTCCAGGGGGCCATCCGGCTGGTCAGGTCATGTGGGTCGATTGCGATGATGAAGTGCTACTCATCAATACGGAGATACATCGTCAGAAGTTCAAGAACATACAAAGAGATCCGCGGGTGACGGTGGCAATATGGAAGCGTGAAGATCCGTATGACTATGTCGAAGTCAGGGGGAAGGTAGTTGAGACGATAGGGGGAAGCCGAGCCAGGCGCCACATCGATGAGCTCGCACTCAAATACTTCGGTCGACTGTACGACAACAGCATCATCGAGAGCGAGCGCGTCATCCTCCGGATCCGCCCCTCGTCATAGTTCATTCTTCAAGGCTCCGCAGGCGATACTGGGATTAGCCGGCTACACAAGGAAAGGATGTTGGAGAAATGGGGATGATGTCGGTAGGCATTCGAGGGGTTAGCTGGCTGGACACTTCATCGGGGGAACATACGAAAAGGGATATCTTCGTCCGTGGTGGTGTGATAGCGGAGCCGTCAGGTGAATCGGCAGACCTGACAATTGACGCATCGGGGTTGACGGGAATGTACGGGCTGTGGGACTGTCACGCCCACGTCGGCGGCTTGATGTACGATCCGGACGCCCGAGGGTACTTCGAGGCGCCCCCTGCCCGTACCATTCGGGCGGGTGTGAACCTCGCACAAGCGGCTCGGATGGGGATCACGGGCGTGCGAGCGGTCGGAGAGTGTGACGACATTGATCTAGCGCTGAGCCGTGCTTACGAGGCGGGTGTTCCTCCGGGACTCCGACTTCGCGGCGCGGGCTGCTCCCTCAAGACGACCGGCGGCCATGGGGTCGCCTATCCCCGTGAGTATGTTCGTATGAGGGGAGCGGTGACAGTGGATGGCCCGACCGAGGTGGCCCGTGCTGTGCGCCGCCAGGTCTCTCGCGGCGCACACTGGATCAAGGCGTCATTGACAGGGGGGCTCTACAGCGAGCATGAGACCGTAGACGGGGGACAGTTCTCTGACGAGGAGCTGGAGGCGTTGATGGCGACGGCGCACCAGCGTGGTATTCCTGTGGCCGCTCATTGCGGTGGGAGTGATGAAGTAGTGCGATTCTCCAGATTGGGAGGACGTTCAGTCGAACACGGTTATGCGTTGGATGAGCGGGCGGCTGCCGCGATGGCGGACGCGTCAACCTGGCTTGTGCCTACGATCGGGGTGACTCACGACTCCTCCTTCATATCTGAAGACGGGTGGCCTCCCCACGCTGCAAACCGGGCAGCAGCTTCTATTCGAGGTCACCGGGAGGGCCTCCAGGCCTGCTTGGAGGCCGGGGTGCGGATTGCCGTTGGGGCAGACCTAAACCCAATTGGGCCTCGCCTCCACCGGGAGATGGAACTCTTGGAGGAAGTGGGCGTTGACAGGCTGACCGTGCTTCACGGTGCCACGATCGGAGGTCGTGAACTCAATGGTCTCGGGCCCGAAAGCCTACCAACGCCCGGTGCCGCCGCCGATATCGTTCTTACCGAAGGGTCCCCTCTTGATGATCCGAAGTCACTACGTGATCCGGCTCTAGTCATGGCGTTCGGCCGTGTCCTCAAAGGAGAAGGTATGGAGCACTGGGCGCCGTCTTGGAAACGCTGAGGCTTCTTATCTGATGCCTAGACCGACAGCCGACCAACGCTTCATCAAGGATCGTCATTGGCAAAGAATGGACTCGACACAGGGCCTAATCGCGTATCACATGGTAGAGTCTCACCAACGAACGCTTGGGGCTGTAGCAACCAGAGTCGCATGGCCTTGCCGGCACAGGAAGGACCTGCAATGATCGTAGACTTTAGAATACGACCTCCCTACCGAGGCTTCACGGATTTGCACATCTTCCGCCCTCGCGATCCCAACCCTGATCCTGTCAAAGCACACGGCCTTTCGCTCGATTTGCCCGAATACAAGTCGCGCTCTGAGCTGTCCATGACTCATCTCATTTCAGAAATGGACGAGGCCGGAATTGACGTAGGCGTGGTCCATGGCCGGCAGTCACCACCGCCCTTTGGCAGCGTCAGCGCCGACACCGTCGCCGCGATAGTCGAAGAGTATCCAGGGCGATTCGTGGGCTTCGGTGGTGTAGATGGCACACGTGGCAAGAAGGCTCTGGAAGAGATCGAGAGGTGCCACAGTCTTGGACTCCGCGGTATTTCGTTTGACAATGGGTTCTCCGATCCACCACTGCATAACGATGATCCGCAATTGATGTCGCTGTACCAGTTATGCGATGACCTCAACCTCATTGTGTCCCTCACCAGCAGCATCTTCTTGGGTCCGGACCTCTCGTACTGCCACCCAATTCACATCCAGCGTGTGGCGCTCGCATTCCCAGGCCTAACAATCGTCGTACCACACGCGGCGTGGCCCTGGACGACATTAGCCTGCAGCGTGGTCTTTCAGTGCAACAACGTCCATCTGATACCAGACTTCTACTTGAACATGCCCAACACTCCTGGCTCTCACGAGTACGTGAGGTCAGCGAACTACTTCATGAGCTACAATCTGCTGTTTGGGAGTAGTTACCCAGTGAGGCCTTTCGGGCAGAGTGTCGAGCAGTTTCGAGCGCTACCATTCGACTCAGATGAGATAGTCAACCGGGCTCTGGGAGAAAACGCTGCACGGATACTGGGTATCTAGCTTGATACGGAGATCCGGACGCGGCTCGCGGTCTCCGGTTGTGGGAGTCTAGGTTGACGGGAGTGCTAGATCGAGTTATCGCCGACTATCTGCAGACGGTGTTCCGAGCCGATCCCGTAGCAGCTACGCAATTAGGAATCCACACATGGGACTCAGAACTCGGCGTGTTCGGACCCGATATTGCCGATGACTATCTAAGAGATTTACATGGATTCATAGCTCAGCTAGAGACCATCGACTCCGCTTCCTTGCCGTTCTCGAGCCAGCTAGATAGGAAGGTCGCCATTGTCGATGCCCGAGTGAAGGCTCGTCAACTCGTGGAGACGCGATTCTGGGAGCGAGCACCATACTGGCATCTAGAACGCCTCGGTACCGGGGTATCCTTACTCATGGAGCGTGAGGCCGCGGCCGTCTATGACAGGGCCGACGCACTCCTGGCAAGGCTCGAAGCAGTCCCAGCGTACTTGACAGCCCTACAACGCCTCATCGTTCCATCAGACGTTCCACTCCGATACGTAGATATGAGCATTCAGGTGGCCGATGGGCTTCAGACATTATTCGGGACATCTGTCCCGCTGTTTGCTAATCAATTGGAAGGCCGTATCACATCGCTACTTCCGGCTTCGGCTCAAAGAGCAGCGCGGGCCCTGATAGAGTTCTCAAAATCACTGTATGGAATGCGATGCGCCGCGAAGGGGAGTTTTCGGGCCGGTGGAGCGTACTTTGACTTTCTCCTAAGCACATATCACGGTGTCTCTCTTGACCATTCCGAGTTGTTTGAGTGGGGTAAGGACCGCATCATACAGGATCGTGCTCAATTGGAGGATTATGCAAACGCCTTGGATCCAGATCTTCACTGGACGGAACAAGTCAGCCGGATAAAGCAGCGCCATCCACGCCCTGAACAGTTTGTTGACGCCTACGCTCACGAGATGAGGCGAGCTCGAGATCATTGTGTAGACAAAGATCTGATATCCATACCCGATGACGAGGTGTGTCACGTCCGTTGGCTCCCCGAATACTTGCGAGTCGGGTTGCCGATCGCCGTCATGTCGCCAAGCCCTAGCTTTGAATCGGGTCTTATTAGCAATTGGCTAATAACAACCCTGGATCCGGAAGCGCCTTCTGACCGCCAGTCCCAGCATATGCGCGATAACTGCTATGCCTTCTGCGAATCGATCGCTGGCCATGAGACCTATCCTGGACATCATCTTCAGCGTGTTCATCACAAGTTGGCGACGAAGGCGTCGCCGATACGGCGCTACTTCGTATCTCCCTTGTTCTCCGAGGGCTGGGGCCTCTACACCGAGGATCTGTTGGACGAGACCGGCCTGTTCGGCAACCCTGCGGTGAAGCTATTCAAGCTCCGTAATGCTCTCTGGCGCTCCACTCGAGTGGTCATAGACACCGGGCTCCATACAAGGAACATGAGCCTGTCCGAAGCGATCCGACTCCTAGAGGAGGAAGTCGCGCTTGACCGGCATATGGCTGAAGGAGAAATCACTCGGTACATCAGGCACGGGAATCCCACGTACCCTTCGTCCTATCTCATGGGTCGGACGGCTATACATGACCTACGGTCACGATACAAGGCCGGGGCCTCTTTGAGGAGCTTCCACGATCGATTGCTGTCGTACGGTTCCGTCCCAGTTTCCTTCTTGGCTGATGAGTTGATGGAGGGTTGAACTACCGGTGTGACCGCCGACGTGCATGGATGCCAATTGTTGTCAGAATGCCCGGAGCTGCTCCACTCTTGAAGCTCATGGCCGTGTTAGTGTATAAGCCGTGACGTTCTCCATAGTAGCTCGCAGTACGGATGGTGCGTGGTGGGGTTCTGCAGTGTCATCAAGATGTCTTGCAGTCGGACGCGCCGTACCTGCTGCCAAGGTGAACGTAGGCGCAATCGCTACCCAGGCGAAGTGCAACCTCACGTATCGAGAACGGGGACTCTCCCTACTTAGCTCCGGAGCCTCAGCAGAGGAAGTCGTGAAGGCTCTTGTGAGAGATGACGACCAACAACAATACCGGCAGGTCGGGGTTGTGGACGGTATGGGGCGAGCTAGCAGCCATACCGGAGAGAACTGCAACGGTTGGGCCGGTCATGTGACGGGTGATGGCTATGCGATTCAAGGGAACTTCCTTTCAGGTTCAGCCGTGATCGCCGCGATGGAGAGGGCTTGGCTGGCAACTGACAAGTCCGATCAACTCGAACGCCGCATGCTTGCGTCGCTGTTAGCCGGTGATCGCGCTGGTGGCGACAGGCGAGGGCGCCAGAGTTCTGCGATCTTGGTTGTCACCGAGGAGGGTGCCTACGAGGGTGACAGCGATGAGTATACGAACCTCAGAGTCGATGATCACCATGATCCGGTGCTCGAGCTCATTCGTCTATACGATCTGCGAGAGGTTCACCTGGTTCAGAGTGACGGCAGTGGCGCCATTCCACTTGAAGGAGAGGTGATGAGTGAAATCGCCGTGCTTCTGGACCGAATTGGATACCCGCCCGAAACCTCTGCCGACGATGCGGTTGTTGGGGCCTTGGAAGCGTGGGCGATAGACGAATACTTGTCTGGACGATTCCATGGCGACTCAGTTGACATCGAACTCCTGACCGTCCTTCGCAATCGCGCTGGAACAGGCTCCCTCCTCTGAATACGGGTTCTGCCCGACAACCGGCGACCGCACGGGCAGCAGGCCTTTTGCAATCGACTGACGAGGGTGGCCGGGCCAGCTTCCGATTCGCCTGATCACCGTCCAAGCACAACGGCTATCGTTGGATGTCTATCGTGGGACTCCGGCCGGGAGGAGCTGAGATGGTTATGACCCCCGACCTGATCATTGTATTCGGTGCGGCAGGCGGTATGGGCAGGGCGGTTACCGATCTGGCCCGGAACCAATCCTTCCGGGTCATCGGCTACGACAAGGCCCCACGGATCGACGAAGAGGTCGAGGTCCTCGAACTGGACGCATGTGATCCGGCTGAAGTACAGAGGGGACTCTCTGATGCACTTCGGCACGCGAACGGGGGGAGCGTCGCGGTTGTGAATGCCGTGGGGGCGCCAAGTCGGGGCACGGTTGTAGACGTGACACCCGAGGAGTTCGATCGGGTCATTGACGTCAATCTACGATCCGCCTACTTTATCACCCAAGGACTCGTCCGCTTGCTACAAGCCAGAGCATGCTCATGGGCCGGGATCGTCCATATTGCGTCTGCAGCTGGTGCGCTCGGTGCCACAGATAGATTCGCTTATAGTGTGGCAAAAGCCGGCTTGTTGGGATTGTGCAAGCAGGTGGCTAAGGACTTCAAAGATGGCTCCTTCAGGATCGTTGCGATAAGTCCCGGTCTAGTCGACACTGAATTCGCTACTCCAATGTTGACGGCCGAAGAGCGTGAAGAATACCGGCGACGTCGCGCTAACTCCATATCGGCTGACGGTATCGCAGAATTGGCTCTGTGGGTAATCCGACATGGAATGATTGCCATGCATGGAGGTTCTCTTGACGTCTACTAGCACTGATGACAGCATGATGGTCTCTCGAGTGAGAGCAGAGCTTAGTCAGCCGCGAGCTTCACAATTAGGTGAGTTCATTACTCCGAATCACCTGTTTTTTGTTAGAGACCACTTCGTGGATCGGCCCGTACTGTCTGATGACGAGTGGCGTCTGCATCTGACCGGCGTCGGCGTCGAAGACAGAACCGTCTCGCTCGCCTACCTCAGAAGCCTTCCGTCAAAGTCGTTGACCGTGACGCTGGAGTGTGCGGGTAATGGAGGCTACGGCAGAGGCGCCGACCGGCAGCAACATCATATGAGATCCATGGTGGGGACGGCAGTGTGGCGAGGCGTGCCTGTCGTGACCTTATTCAAGAAGGAGATTCCTCCGGAGGTGACGGAGTTCGTCTTTCGAGGCTATGACGGCGGTGAAGACCCTGACGAGCCGGTCCGGATCGATTGCTACACAAGGAGCATCCCCAGGGTGAAGGCTCTTGACAACGACACGCTGCTCGTATACGAAATGAACGGTGAACCACTACCTCAAGAGCATGGGTTCCCCGTCCGGCTGATGGTGCCAGGCTGGTACGGCATGGACTCAGTGAAATGGCTCGGATCTATCGAGGCACGAAGCGCCCCGCTGGGCCATTTCTACGACAATCATAGGTACAGAACCCGCTCAACCGATGCGGGCCTGCATGCCGGACCCCGGGTACGCGAGATGGGAGTGAAATCGTTGGCTCTAAGCCCTTCGAACGGTCAGCGGATCCTCCTCGGTAATATTCCCATCTCGGGGTTCGCGTGGGCGGGTGAGCACGATGTGGCCAGCGTGGATATCAGCTTTGACGGTAGTCAGACGTGGCAGCCGAGCGAACTCGGCGATGAGGTGCGACCGTATAGCTGGCGAGCTTGGAAACTGACATACAGGGCTGATGAAGTGGGTCCACTGGATTTTGTGGTCAGGGCAGTCGACTCAGAGGGTCGTTCGCAGCCCATGGACGCCCTGCCCGCGCGCACATACGAAGCCAACTGGGTGCAGCGCGTGCGCGTGTTCGTGGTCGCCGGCTTAGAACCGTAATTCTCGTTGTCGGCTTCTATCGGAGGACAAGTCGTAGTCATGGGCTGGTTGAGTGCTTATCGCGGCGGGCAAGTTATAGCCAAGCCGGAAGAAGGTCAGAGAGATGAGCTCATCGAAGAACACCCGCCGGACCCTGGGCTCGCCGAGCAAGTACTCGATATCCGATCCCTCCGAGGGTCTCTAGCCGATCACAAACCTGCTTGACGACCTGCAGCGCGATCACCTGGCTGAACCGAGGTGACCGTAGCGCTCGACTCCTGGGGCGTTCTGTGTTTCCTCCAGAACGAAGGACCGGGCGCGATTCGGATGGAAAAGGGCCTTGTTGGAGCATCCTGTAATGAGTTGGATCAATCTCGGTGAAGTGCATTACATCACGATGCGTCGAAAAGGTAAGGCGGTAGCTCGACGAATCTTGACGGCGCTGCTCTCGTCCGTGACTGCCGATGAAGCCACCCCCGCACGCACAGTGCAGGCTTCCTGTATCAAGGCTAGCTACACGATGGCATTCGCTGACACCTTCGCCGTGGCCACCGCCCAAGCCCACCGTGCCGTGTTGCTCACCGGAGATCCTGAGATTCTCGAAATCGGCGGACCTTGGGAGGCCAAAGATCTACGCCGGCGATCTACACCCGGTCGTACCGCATAGAAGAACACGCTTAATACGACCCTGATCCCATTAGGTACGGTAGGTTGTGTCTCACCCACCTGAAACAAGGACGGAACGATGACGCTCGCGCAGGAGCGGGCCGAGGCGCTCTACGCAGCCCGGCGAGATCGACGCCCGATCGAACCCTTTACCGACACCGATCCCGCTATGACCGCCGACGCGGCTTATGAGGTGCAAACCCGCTTCGCGTCGATGCTGGTGGCCGACGGCGACGTCATATCCGGATACAAGCTGGGCCTGACCTCCAAGGCGATGCAGAAGATGATGGGAATCTCCACTCCGGACTTCGGGCCGGTGCTCCACTCGATGATCCACGAGCACGAACTCGACGCCTCCTCCCTCATCCGCCCCCGTGCGGAGGCTGAAATCGCCCTGGTTCTGGCCCGGCCCCTTACCGGACCCAATGTCACCGGCATCGAGGCGGCAAGGTCGGTGGGCGGCGCCGTGGCTGCCATCGAAGTGGTCGACTCTCGGATCGCCGACTGGCGCATAAAGCTAGCCGACACGATCAGCGACCTCGCTTCTATCGGTGGAGTAGTCATGAGCAGCCGCATAGTGCCGGTGGACTTCGACCTGCGCTTGGTGGGGATGACCTTTGCCCTCAACGGCTCGGTAGTCACCACGGGCGCCGGGGCCGCCGCTCTCGGAAACCCGATCAACGCCCTGGCTTGGCTCGCCAACACGCTCGCTCCCCATGGGGTGACTCTGGAGGAGGGTATGTTCATCATGACGGGAGCCCTGCATGCGGCGGTGGACGTGGGATCCGGCGATGTACTACGAGCCGACTTCGACCGTCTCGGCCCGGTAACCCTGAGGATGACCTGAATGGACCGCCTGCGCTGTGCGATCGTAGGCAGCGGCAATATCGGCACGGACCTGCTCTACAAACTACTTCGTTCCAGCGTCTTGGACGTCACCGCCATGGTGGGCATCGACCCGGCCTCCGACGGTTTGGCCAGAGCGCGGGTAGAAGGAGTTGAGGCAACCTCGGAAGGGCCGGACTGGCTTATCGGAAACGCCGAGGAGTTCGATCTCGTGTTCGAGGCCACCTCGGCGTGGGTTCATCGGATAAACGCACCTCGCTACCGGGAAGCAGGACTCAAGGCTATCGACCTCACCCCGGCCAGGCTCGGACCGGTAATCGTCCCCTCCGTAAACCTGGACGACCATGTGGCGGCCCCTAACGTCAACCTGATCACCTGTGGGGGGCAAGCCACCGTACCGATCGTGTCAGCGGTGGAGTCTGTAGCTCCGGTCCCCTACGCGGAGATCGTTTCCACAGTGGCCTCGGTTTCGGCCGGACCCGGCACCCGCCAGAACATCGACGAGTTCACCAAGACCACCTCCGCCTCACTGGTCGAGGTGGGAGGCGCCGATCACGGTAAGGCAATCATGATCCTGAACCCCGCCGATCCGCCCATCCTGATGCGCAACACCGTCTTCTGCGCCTTGGGAGACGGCTACGACCGGGACCGGGTAGCGGAGTCGATCATCGAGATGGTCCGAACGGTGGCCTCCTACGTGCCGGGGTACCGGATCAGGGCGGAACCGGTCTTCGATGAGGACCTATTCCAGACCCCCGGCGGTGATGTGAAGGCTCGGGTGGTAGTCCTGCTAGAGGTGGAAGGCGCCGCCGATTACCTTCCCCCCTACGCAGGAAATCTCGACATCATGACCGCTTCGGCGGTAAGGGTGGGCGAAGCGATGGCAGCCGCCGGATGACCTCCGCCTTCCGGCTTACCGACTCCACCCTGCGGGACGGCTCCCACGCGGTAGCCCACCAGTTCACCGAGGAACAGGTCCGGAAGGTGGTGACCGGCCTGGACAGTGCGGGGGTTCCGGTGATCGAGGTCAGCCACGGTGACGGTTTGGGTGGCTCCTCGTTCAACTACGGCTTCTCGCACCGCAACGAGATGAACCTGGTACGCGTGGCCGTGGAGACCGCCACCACCTCCAAGATTGCGGTCTTGATGCTCCCCGGCATCGGAGTGAAGGACGACCTGAGACAGGCCGCCGACCTAGGCGCCCGGGTTGCTCGGATCGCCACCCACTGCACCGAGGCGGACATATCCGAGCAACATATCGGGCTCGCCAAACAACTCGGGATGGAAGCGGTGGGGTTCTTGATGATGGCCCACATGATCGAACCGGAGGCCCTTCTGGAGCAAGCCGGGCTGATGGAGTCATACGGGGCCGATGTGGTTTACACGGTCGATTCGGCGGGAGCTATGACCATCGACGACGCCCGTCGCCGGGTGGCCACCCTCAAGTCCGGCCTCACATGCCAGATCGGCATCCATGCCCACAACAACCTCTCCTTGGCGGTTGCCAACTCTCTCGCCGCTCTGGAAGAGGGAGTCGACCAGATCGACGGATGCATGACCGGTCTCGGGGCCGGGGCGGGCAACTGCCCCACAGAGATTCTGGTGGCGGCGTGCCGGAAGACCGGATGGGAGACCGGAATCGACCCCCTCTCGCTCATTGATGTGGCCGACCACGCGGTGCGTCCGATCCGGCCGGAGCAAGGGGTCATCGACGGTGACGGGCTATTGCTCGGCTACGCCGGAGTGTATGGCTCATTCTTGCTCCACTCCAAGCGAGCCGCCGAACGCTACGGGGTTCCGACCAGGGATATCCTGCTGGAGTTGGGTGAGCGGAAGGTGGTGGGCGGCCAGGAAGACATGATCATCGATGTGGCAATGGAACTGCAACGTCGCGCGGCGGGAGCGCAACCCTCGGTGACTTGACCCCCTATATGACAACAGGCTATCGAACAGGAACAGACCATGAACAACTCGACCGAATCGGCCGCCGATCGGCTGATCGCAGCAGTCACCACCCGCACTGCTATCGGGCCACTCACCGACCAATGGTCCTTCACTGTCGATGAGGCCTACAACATCCAGGATGCGGTGCTCTCCCGGGCGTTTGCGCAGGGCGAGTCGGTAGCTGGGGCCAAACTGGGCCTGACCAGTCGGGCCAAGCAAGAACAGATGGGCGTCTCCGAAGCGTTGTACGGATGGTTCACCGATAGCCATCGCCTGGATCCGGGCCAACCTCTGGACAGCGAGTCGCTGATCCAACCGAGAGCCGAGCCGGAAATCGCCTTCGTGACTTCCAGAGACCTGGAGGGGCCGGTCGGTTTACACGACGTACTCGCCTCCACCGAGGTTGTGGCGCCCGCGCTGGACATCCTCGACTCCCGTTTCGCGGGCTATTCATTCACGCTGGCCGACGTAGTGGCTGACAACTGCAGCGCAGGGGCTTTCGTGGTCGGCAATCCGGTACCTCTCGATGACTTCGATTTGGCGCTGGTTGGTTGTGTCTTCGAGAAGAACGGCGAAATAGCCGGTACCGCCACCGGGGCAGCCGTACTCGGGCATCCGGCGGCGGCGGTTGCATGGTTCGTCCGAAAGCTAGGAGAACGCAACCGGGGCCTGCCGGCGGGATCCCTGGTGCTGGCGGGGGCGCTGACCGGCGCCGTTCCGGTGGGACCCGGCGACACGGTGACGGCATCGTTCGACCGGATCGGTTCGGTGGGATTATCCGTGGTATGAAAGCCCGCTCCGCCGACCAGCCCCCGGATCCGGACAAGATCGACGAGTTTGCCGATCGGCTCGAACGGGCTCGCCGCACCCGGGTGCCCACCACCAGGTTGACCGACGAGCACCCCGGCCTCACCGAATCCGACGCATACGCTATTGCAGACCGGGGAATGAAGCTCAGAAAAGACCGGGGCGAGAAAGTGGTGGGCGCCAAACTCGGTTTCACATCCGCAGCCATGCAGAAGGCTTTGGGAGTGGATTCACCCAACTTCGGGTGGCTGACCGATCGTATGATCGTCTCCGACGGGCAGTTGTCCCTGGCCGAGTTGATACATCCCAAAGCGGAGCCGGAAATCGCCTTCGTTCTGGGTGAGGATCTAGCCGGGCGGGCCATCTCGGCCGAGCATGTTCTGGCCGCCACCGCTTACGTGATTCCGATCATCGAGGTGGTGGACTCCAGGTACATAGGTTTCCGATTCCGGGCGATTGACAACACCGCCGACAACTCGTCGGCGGGGAAGGTGGTCCTGGGGACTCGGGTTACCAGACCGAAGTTCGACCTGTCTCGGGTTGGAGTAGTCGTCACTCTGAACGGTCGGCTGCTCTACACCTCGGCGGGCTCGGCCGCTCTCGGGCATCCTGCGGCGAGCGTCGCCTGGCTGGTCCGCCGCCTTGCCAGGTCCGGACGCGGCCTAGAGGCTGGTCATCTGGTGATCTCCGGTGGTCTCACCGGGCCGATCGACCTAGAACCCGGCGCAGACGTGGTGCTCGAGATCGATCGGATGGGAAGCTCGTCCATGCAAGTGGAGGAATGATCGCTCCGGGGAAACACACTCATGACCACACGGGAGAGCTAATGCCGATAATCAGCATCAACCTATTGGAGGGCCGCTCGCAGGAGAGCATCCAGAAGATGATCACCGACGTGTCGGAGGCGGCGGCCGAAAGCCTCGGCGCCCCGATCGAGACGGTACGCGTCATGGTCAACGAGATGCCTTCCCACACATTCGGGATCGGCGGACGTCCTGCTTCGGTAGTGATGGCCGAACGGCGCATCGCAGGCTCGGAAACAACCGAAGGATCCGCCGAAGCTCAGGAGGAATCAGGATGATCACGTTACGGCACTTCATAGGAGGCGAGTTCGTCGATTCGACCTCGGGCAAGCGCTTCGAATCGATCAGCCCGATCGACAACACCTTGATCGCCACGGTCGCCAGGGGAGGTCGTGAAGACATAGACCGGGCGGTTATGGCGGCCCGGGCCGCCTTTCCGGCTTGGGCGGGAATGGATCCCGCCGGACGGCGCAAGATCCTATACCGGGTTGCGGAGGGTATCGAAGCTCGGCTTGAGGAGCTTGCCGAATGGGAGGTACGGGACATGGGCAAGCCGATCAGCGCCGCCCGCTCAAAGGACATCCCCCGCTCGGCCCACAACTTCCGGTTCTTCGCCGATGCAGCGGAGCAGGCTTTCACCAAGGCCTTCTCGAAACCATGGGACGGGGTGCTCACCTACGAATTGCGGGAGCCGCTCGGGGTGGTAGGGGCCATCTCCCCGTGGAACTTCCCGCTGATGCTGCTCACCTGGAAGGTGGCGCCAGCGCTGGCCTACGGCTGCACGGTGGTGGCCAAACCGGCGGAGCAGTCCCCCGTCACCGCCACCCTGCTGGCGGAGATTTGCCGCGACGCCGGGGTCCCGGAGGGGGTATTCAACCTGGTCCACGGGTTCGGGCCTGCCGAAGCCGGCGAGGCATTGGTCGCCCATCCCGATGTGGATGCCATCACGTTCACGGGAGAGTCGGCCACCGGCAAGGCGATCATGGCCACTGCCGCTTCCGGCCTCAAGAAGCTGTCCTTCGAGTTGGGCGGCAACTCGCCGAACATCGTTTGCTCCGACGCCGACCTTGACAAGGCGGTTGCCGGATCGCTGCGCGGGATCTTCACCAACCAGGGAGAGGTCTGCCTGGCGGGGGCGCGGCTGCTGGTCGAGCGACCGATCTACGACGAGTTCGTAGCCCGCATGGTCGACGGCGCGGAACGCTACGTGGTGGGCGACCCGCTCAATCCGGCCACGGGAATGGGTCCACTGGTGTCCACCGAACATATGGAAAAGGTGCTGTCCTACATCGATCTGGCCACCGAGGAAGGGGCCAAGCTGATGACCGGCGGCTATCGGATTATGGACGGGGCCCTGGCCCGCGGGAACTACGTGGCGCCGACCATCTTCGCCGACGCCGACAACCACATGCGATCTTGCCAGGATGAGATCTTCGGGCCGGTGGAGATGGTGATCCCCTTTGATGACCTCGACGAGGCTATACAACTCGCCAACGCCACCCGTTACGGGTTGGCCGGGATGGTCTGGACAACCAACGTGAACACCGCCCACAAGGCGGCGCGAGAGGTTAGGGCGGGCACCATGTGGGTGAACTGCTTCTTCGTGCGAGACCTAAGGGCCCCGTTCGGCGGCTACGGGGACTCGGGCATCGGGCGCGAGGGGGGTGAATACAGCCACGAGTTCTTCACCGAGTCCAAGGCGGTGGTCATGAAGCTGGACTCGTAGCTTCCAACCGAAGACACCTGGTCAAGCCGGCAGCGACTCCACCACGACATGGTCGCCTCGGCGCGCTAGCGTCGACCGCACTTCTCCCGGGGAGCACTCGAGAGCAGAGGCCAGACCGTCTAGCCCGGATCGTTGATCGATACCGGTCAACCGGGATACAGTCGACCAACTCGGCTCGTATTCGGAAGGGTCCGTAACCGTTACCGTCATCGCCATGGAATCTCTGTCGAGGACGAGGGTCATGAAGTCGCCCATCTTGGCGCCCAATGCGTGCGCTACACCGCGCATCGATCCCAAAGACGGTCCGTTGATCGCCGTCGGTGAAAAGGTGACCTTCACCGCGTGACCCTCCGCAGACCGGAACTCCATCTGAGCATCGACATCGATTCCCAACAGCCTGCCGACGACGCAGCCGACCGGCCGTCCGCTCCCTCTCAAGACATCCTTACCCACTTCTAGGAGCAACCCGACTCGCCCCGGTCTCAGCGTGAACACTCCTCGGGCCTTTCTTACCGGGGTGAGCGGATACTCGAAAGGCTCGTCGGCTCGGCGAAGCCTGACCGAACCGTCCTCAATCACGAAATCGGGGACACTGCAGTAAGTCCTTACGGTGGAAGGTCGCGCATCGAAGCGCTCGTTCATCCATTCGACCACCTCATCAACTTGCAGGGGACCGCTCTGCTCAAGCAAACCACGGATGGTCGAGGCGGTTCCCGAATACTCGGGTAGTCCCCACCACGCCAAACCCCACCCGGTTCTGCTGCAACGAACAAACCGGGTGTCTTCCCGGAGTCCGTTCTGTATCGAACCCGAGGACTGCTTCAAGCTCAGGTTGTCCTTTATTTCCTCCACTGTCGCCGGTGATCCGATTCTGTCGAGAGCGAGGGCAAGTTTGTCGCTCAAAGGTCCCTTCCATCGAACCAACCTCCCATCAATCAGTCGGCACCGACCGCCTCGGCTAAGCCACCGGACATGAAGACCGCTATCCAGACCCCACACGCTTAGCGCTTCGCGCGCTTCCTCCATGACTATGCAACCGAACCTATCGGTACGCTCGAGAATGGTGGCGGAGGGGTCGTCGTCCAAGGCGGACTTCAAAACAAGCCAGTCCCTGTCCTCAACATACGGTCCGGCCAGATGCTTGAACAGGAACGAGTAGTCGAGATGCGGACCGGGGGGAGCCAGAAGATCCCTTACCTCATCCAGCGGGAAAGCAACTCCCCCTCTCCGGCGGATAGTATCCACTCGCCACTTGATGGTACGACCCGGGCGTGTAGCCATGTACTCGGAGAGTTCACCGAGTAGCAAGTGCTCCAACTGGCGTATCCGTTCTCGAGTCAGACTCAATCGTTTACCCACTTCCTCCAGTGTGGGCCGCCCGTCAACGACTCTGAAACGGCTCATGAAAATAGACCTTTCCCGCTCCGGAAGCCCATCTGCCCAGGCTTGGACAGCACGGTAGGGATGCACAGGGTGATCGGACAGGGTAAGGAGTCGAAGCTCCGCCAACTGTCGCCACTCGTCCACTGCGATCGCCTTGCCTACGAGACGCCCGAGTGCATCTCCTATCGTTATCGCCGAAGTTTCTGACAGGGCCCAAGCCGCCACGTCCCGCAGATGGTCGTACCCCTCAATGGATGACTTTCGCATGGCGTCGTGTTCACCCGTATTGACAGTTTGCAGCCCGCGTGAGTCCAGTTCGGCGCTTTCGATCACGCAGAGCAGATCGATCAACGTGGCCTTCCCGACTGCCCTCCACTCCATGACATCCTCGGCCAGCAACGTGCGTTCGAGCGGGCCCTCGCCGTGTTCCATCGCGAACCGGTTGATTGCGTTGCGGGTACGGATTCGGATCGGTAGATCCGCCACCCAACGCATCGGAAGGCCCGCAGGGACAGCAATCGCCTTGTTGGGAACCGGCAGCCGTCCCAGTGCTGTAACCAGATCCTTCCTGAGCTTGGGGGACAGACCTTGTATGGAGACCTCATCCCAGAAGCTCGTCCCCAGGTCTCCCATGGTGAGGGCCGGGTTCCGCGCCTCCTTCTTCAGGAGCGCCGGCGCCTCCTCATGACCGTACACGCGGCGATACGCGGCGGGGATGATCGGACATTCGGAACTCCCCCAGGGGGTTGCCTGACCCGCGCTGTAGCTAACCCCGTTGGAAGCCGCAACTACCCCGCCAAAACCCTTTCCCGTATCCGAAAAGCTCATCCAGACCAGTTATAGCCGATGGGTGTGACACAAATCGTTACGCTCTTGTCGTGCCGACCAACGACACCATCGATTTAGCTGATCTACCCCGGGACCGGGCGGTGGCCGTCGCCGACGGGCGCGCCGTCCTCGTTAGGGTCGGTGATGAAGTGTTCGCCTACCGTAACGAGTGCCTCCACCAGGCTTCACCCCTGCACGGGGGACTGGTCAAAGAGGGCATACTCACCTGCCCACTGCACTTCTGGCGCTACGACGCAACCACCGGCGCCAAGTGCGGGCAGCTCGGATTGCAGCTGGAGTCGTATCCGGTGGAGGTGGTATCCGGATCGGTCCGGGTCAGGTTGCCGGACCCTCCGCCGGCCCGTTCGATGAGGGAGCGGCTGCTCGCCCATGCCAAGGATTGGAACCGTGACGACGGCTGAGATCAAAGCCGTCATCTGGGACATGGGGGGCATCCTGTACCCCACCCCTTTCGAGCTGGTGGATCTGGTGGAACGAGCCAAGGGTTGGCCGCCCGGCATCCTACCCAGAGGACCCTTCTCGGATTCCGGCGACCCCGACTATGGCAAGTGCTCGACCGGAGACATGACCGAAAGCGAGTACTGGAGGCGATACCAGAAGGCCGCCGGCGCCCGCGGGTATCCGATCGACCTGAAGAGAGAGATCGACTGGACCGGTACCGAACGCCCGGAGGTGATGGCCACAATCGAGGCGCTAAGGCCGCGGTTCCGCCAGGCCACCCTCTCCAACGACTCGAGCGAATGGTTGGGATACGGATGGTGGACCTCGTGGCCCTACGCCCACCTCTTCGAACAGGTTATCGACGTTATAACGCTCGGAGTACGCAAACCACATCCCCTCACCTACACGACCACCGCCGAGCGTCTAGAGCTCGACGTCGCGCAGTGCCTGTTCGTAGACGACATGGAGGTCAACATTGAAGGCGCCGAAGCTGTCGGCATGCTCGGCTTCTCCTTCGACCACACCCGAATCGCCACCAGCTGCGACCGGCTGCTCAAGTTACTCCACCCCCATCAATAGGACTGCAAGGCCGGCTCCTCACGAGATCCGGCCACACCTGCCATGGGCGCTGTTCAGCAAATCGGTACCGGGTAGCGAGACATCGCGTTGGTAGCCTGAGACAAGAGGAATCCGGGAACGTCTATAGAGTGGAGTGGCCATGGTAGGAAAGCGGTTCATCCAAACCATTCGCCTGCAAGACGTCCTCTCGTACGGCCCTGACGCCGTTGAACTGGCCTTGGAGCCGCTGAACGTCCTTATCGGACCGAATGCCTCCGGCAAGTCGAACCTCATCAACATTATGTCGATCCTAAGGGGTGCGCCTCGTAACCTTCCGGAGGCTATCCGGAGGGGAGGAGGCACGAGCGAGTGGCTCTGGAAGGGACGCGACCGGCTGGCGCCGGCCTCAGTGGACATCACGGTAGAAAACCCGAGTGGGATCATGCCCCTCAGGTATCAACTCTCGTTTACGGAGAAGCGAAACCGGTTCGAACTCCGGGACGAGGTACTTGAGAACGTAGAGCCACAACAAGGCTATAGTCAACCGTTCTTCTATTACAGGTATCAAAACGGCAATCCTGTTGTCAACGTAAGTAGCGCGGACGGCGGAACGAGAGAGCGCTCTCTTCGACAAGAACAGGTACACCCTGAAGAGTCAATCCTATCTCAGCGCCGAGATCCGGATTCGTACCCCGAGTTGACTTACTTCGCTAAACAAGTCGAACAAATAGGAATCTATCGTGAATGGAATCTAAGACCGGATAGTCCGCTTCGGCTTCCGCAGAACGTGGACCTGCCACAAGATGTGCTGTTGGAGAACGGCGCGAATCTGGGACTGGTTCTCAACTACCTGATGACTAAACCCGCGGTCAAGTCGACTCTAATGGAACGGATAAGAACCTTCCATCCCCATGTTGACGATATAGTCACTTCGATTATCGGTCGGACGGTGGAAGTTTCCTTTCATGAGAAGGGTCTACAACACCCTATACCTGCCGCCAGACTCTCGGATGGCACCCTTCGATACCTTTGCCTGCTCACCGTACTGTGCCATCCTGAACCACACTTGGTCACCTGTATCGAGGAGCCCGAACTAGGTCTTCACCCCGACATCCTTCCCGAGGTTGCAGACCTGTTGATCGATGCTTCATCGCGTACACAGCTAATCGTCACCACGCACTCAGACGTTCTCGTAGATGCCCTGACCGAGGTACCGGAATCTGTGATCATCTGCGAAAAACAGGGCCCATCGACACATCTTCGGCGATTGGATCGCCAAACTCTCGAACCATGGCTCGAGAGGTACCGACTCGGGGAACTTTGGTCGAGTGGAGACATTGGAGGAAACAGATGGTGAACCTCACGCTCTACGTCGAGGGAGGGGGTGATAGAAGGGAGCAGAAAGCTCGGCTACGGAGAGGATTATCAAGTTTTCTCAAGCGAGCGAGCTTGCAGGGACGGATGCCCCGTATCGTTGCCTCTGGTGGCCGAGACGTAGCCTACGACAAGTTTCGGAGGGCACATGCCGATAATGCCCTGGCTGCGGTGCTACTAGTGGATGCGGAAGGACCGGTGAAAGTCGATTCAAGTTGGCGCCATCTTCAAGAGCGTGATGGGTGGCAGCGTCCTACTGGAGCGACCGACGAGCAGTGCCATCTAATGGTCCAGGTCATGGAGTCCTGGTTCCTGGCCGACCGCGAGGCGATTGCCCGATTCTACGGTCCCGACTTCCGACCGGGATCCATACCACAATGGCCCGACATCGAACGGGTACCAAAACGGGATGTCTACAAGAAACTCAGCGAGTCTACTCGCGGCGTGACCAGGGGTGGTTATCAGAAAGGTCGGCACAGCTTCAAGATTCTCGAAGGGCTGGACCCGAATAAGGTGGCGGACGCCTCGCCGCATGCCAAGCGCTTTATAGACAGCCTCAAGAAGCTGAGTTCGTAGCGCCGGTGAGAACCAACCCCCCGGCCGCGGGGACGGGGACCATCACCTGCTCGCCTCGCTTCTGGTGCTACGACGCAACCACCGGTGACCGCTCAGGAAGGCCGATGCCGCAGCATCCGGAAGCGGGTGGAACGGAAAGGTTCGAGGTCGATCGTGGTCTCCTCTCCATTGATAAGCTGCCCGATCAACTCCCCGGTTACGGCGCCGAGGGGTGAGCCCCACATGACCGTGGCCATAGGCCAGATAAACGTTCTCCTGCCTCGGAGAGCGGCCGATTACCGGTAGCGAATCCGGGTGGGAGTGACGGAAGCCCATCCACCTCTCAGCTCCGTGGGTGTTCAACCCGGGGAACAGGTTCCCGGCAACCTCGATCAGGGCGTCGGCGCGGACGTGGTTGGGGGGTGCCCGCAGACCGGCGAGTTCGTCGGTTCCGGCCAGCAGTATCCCACCCGGGACCGGGGTAATCGCGAGGCGGTGGTCCATATAGATCAGGGGACCTTCGAGATCGATACCGGCATCGGGAATCCGCACCCCGTAGCCGCGCTCGGTGTCAAGGGCGGTATCGAAGCCGAGGGCACGCACCAACGGACGAGACCAGGCACCCGCAGCTATGACCACACGCGATGCCCCGATCCGGCTCTAGACTATCCCCCACTAACGAGCGTCTAGACATCTTTACCATGGCTCGGTACATTGTCGTGCATGGACACCGCAGTTATCGCTGAATCGTCGGATGAGGGCATCGCCGGACCTCCCCGAATGCCCGACGCCGCAGGTGGCGACGAGGAGGGGAATAAGACAGATCGGGCGGAGCATCGGCCTGCCGACTTAGCAGAGCCTTCAGGTCTCGTAGCGATCCAGATCATCAGCATGGGCGGCCCTTCGGATCCCGTGCTGGCCGACCTCATGGAAAAAGCATTCGAGGAGGCTGAGCGGAGGGACCGCCTCCGCTACGGTCCGGAGTGGCAACGTGAAGCGGCGGAGGGCTTCCGTAGGCTGATGGAGGAGTGGCAGGCGGAGAACGGGGCTTTCACCGAGGAGCAGATCCGGCGGGGCCGCGCCATCCTTGGTAGGTAGACCGTGACCCTCGTGCTCGATGCCGGTGCCCTGATCCAAGTGGATCGCGGCAACGAAGAAGTCCTGTCCGCTCTCAAGGCCGCTTTCGACAATGGCGAAGCCGTTCACGTTCCCGTCGGCGTGATCGGCCAGGCTTGAAGAACCCGGACCGACAAGCCCTGCTATCGCGAACGCTCAAGCGATGCAAAGAGGTGGACCTCGACGGAGCGATAGCTCGCGCCGGCGGCCAACTATGTGGCCGGGCGGCCACGAGCGATGTGATCCGATGCGTCTGTTGCGCTCGCGGTGGCGCACGCTCGGCGCTCAGACGGAGAGGTCACGTTGCTGACATCCGACTCCGAAGACTTGGGGATACTGCTCTCGGTGCTGGACGCACGAGCCCGAGTCATCAAAGTGTGATCCGGCCCGCGTTATCCGCCCGAAGCCGTCGGCATGCCCGGTTTCTACTTCGACCACACTCATGTCGCCGGTAGCCGCGAAACGCCTTCTTCGACACCTCCGAGATACGCTCGACCACGCGACCGTCTAAGAACCTGACAGGAATCAGTTGGCCATATAATACTGAGGTCCCGGATCGGACCAACCGGTTGTAGGAACTCCAGGGATCTATCGCGAGTCGCCAAAGGGGGATAGCGTGGCCGAATGGGCCTGGATACTGATCGTCTTCGCCCTGTACTTCGTGATCCTCATGGGTATTGCCCTGCGCCAGTCCGGTCGCATGGAGAACATGGGTGACTACGTCCTCGGCGGACGGAAAATCGGCGGCTTCACCACCGCGCTCAGCGCGGGCTCATCCGCCGCCAGTGGTTGGACAATGCTGGTTTTTCCTGGACTGGCTTTTGCCGCGGGTCTCATGCATCTCTGGACTGTGGCCGGGATCATTCTGGGGAATTGGCTCATATGGATCGTTATGGCCAAGCGGTTGCGGCGTTATACCATTTCGGTCGGCAACGCACTCACCATCCCGGAGTTCTGGGAGAAACGCTTCGATGACTCCAGGGGCACCCTGCGTGGCCTAGCCGCCGGGATCAGCCTCTACTTCATCACTCTATACGTCTGCTCCGGTCTGATCTCGGGCGCCAAGCTGCTCGAGGATATCTTCGACCTCGACCGCACCGGCGTCGATCACGATATCGGGGTTCTGGTCACCCTGATTGCAGTGATCTCCTATACCTTTATCGGAGGGTTTGTAGCCGTCTCCCGAACCGATGTTTTCCAGTCTCTGATAATGCTGGCGGGGGTTGTCATCATCCCGATTACCCTCCTGCTGACTACCGGTAATCCCTTTCAGGACTTTGGATCCGTCGCTCCCGGGTTCTGGAACCCGTTCACCAATACAGACGGCGAACCGCTGGGGGTGTTGACCTACCTGTCCGCTCTGGGTTGGGGTCTGGGAACCTTTGGGTCTCTCAGGATTCTGGCGAGGTTCATGGCGATAGTGGACGAACGCCAGATTCCTCGAAGTGCACGCATAGCCGTGAGTTGGATCACCCTGATGTTTTCCTTCGGGCTGTTGATGGGGCTCGTGGCAGCTCCCGCGCTCGCCTCCCGCGGTGTGGAACTCCCCGATTCCGAGCGGCTCTATCTGGTGGTCTCATCAATCTTCTTCCACCCCATTGTGGGCGGGCTGCTCCTGACGGGCGTCGTAGCGGCCGTGATGAGCACCGCCGACTCGCAACTTCTGATGGCCTCCGCTCTAGCGTCAAGAGACGTTCCTTGGCTCAAGCGGATCACCGAGCAGCTGCACACCGAGGGGCGGGTGATGATGGGAAGGCTGCTGCTTGTCGCTCTAGGGGTCGGGGCCGCCCTTATATCGACCCTTTCTCCGGACTCGGTATTTGCTCTCGTCTCGCTGGCATGGGGCGGGATGGGCGCCGCCTTCGGACCGGTTACCGTCCTGGCGCTGTACTGGAGACGCTTCAACCTGGCCGGGGCTTTCGCAGGGGTTATAACGGGTACCTTGGTCTCCACTTTCTGGTGGCTTATGGACCTCGGCAATCAGGAGCTGCTTGACCTGACGGAGGCTCTCGGATTTGCAGGCGCTACCGCCAGCCTCCAAGAGATCGGCGTATGGGAGGTCAACCCGGCCGTGCCCGGCATGACAGCGGCCACCGTCCTTGCAGTGGCCGTAACCCTGCTGACCTCACCTCCTTCAGAAGAGATCACAGACCTCTTCGACAAGGTGAACAGCCCGGATTGGGTGGACCCGACGCATCAGACGGCGCAATAAGGATCTGTTGATCCGGAGCTACGGAAACGTTGGCGGAATCCTCCGGACTCGTGGCCTGGTCGCGTAGCGACACCTGTCACATGCCATCATTACGATTGCCTGCAATGAGTAGTGACTTCTTCAAAGCGCCGATCCTCAACTCGCCCTACGAGTACCCGGCCCGGCATTGGGAACTGGATGAGTCGGAACAACCGACCCGGAACATCATTGAGAGTAGGAGACCTGCCGAGTTCATAACCCCGATCCCCATGCCCAAGAAACAGAAGGGCTCGGCCAAGCAAGCCACCCTCCTCCTCGATGAGGGCAAGGGACTGTCGACCGAACAGCAACAGTACGACCCAACCTCGATTATCAACGGAGTTCGCCGCGAAGTGGATCAGTGGCGTGCCATACCCGACCCGACTCAGTGGAGGGTAACCCCGGAGACCACCCGCCTGCTCCAGCACTGGCGCCATCACCGATTTGCGAGTATTCGGCCTTTCTTCTGCCAACTCGAAGCAGTGGAGACCGCCATCTGGCTCACCGAGGTGGCACCGCGTGCGGGTCGGGTCGGCAAGGACTTCATCAACCATCTGCAGAACGCCAACAGCGACGCCAACTCGGATCTTCCCCGGCTTGCTCTCAAGATGGCAACCGGCGCCGGTAAGACCACCGTGATGGCGATGTTGATCGCATGGCAGACAATCAACGCGGTTCGGAGGCCACAGAGCCGCAAGTTCAGCCGCGGTTTCCTGGTCGTCACCCCCGGCATCACGATCAAGGATCGGCTCCGAGTGCTCCAGCCGAACGATCCGGACAGCTACTACCGGAGCCGTGAGTTGATCCCCACAGATCTTCTGATCGATCTCGAAAAGGCCAGAATCGTCATAACCAACTACCACGCCTTCAAACTGCGGGAACGTTTGAAGCTGACCAAAGGCACCCGTACGCTGCTCCAAGGACGAGGCGAGGAACTCAGTACTCTCGAATCCGAAGGGCAGATGCTGCAGCGGGTCATGCCCGAACTTCTTGGAATGAAGAGCGTCCTAGTTATGAACGACGAGGCGCACCACTGCTACCGCGAGAAACCTGGAGCGAAGGAAGAGTCCAAGCCCACCATAGACGAGCGCGAAGAAGTCAAGAGCAACACCGATGCCGCGCGGCTGTGGATCTCGGGCCTCGAAGCAGTCGCCGGTAAGCTACACATCAACCGCGTGATGGACCTCTCCGCAACGCCCTTCTTCCTACGGGGATCAGGCTACGCGGAAGGCACCTTGTTCCCTTGGACAATGAGCGACTTCTCGTTGATGGATGCGATAGAAAGCGGCATTGTCAAGCTTCCCCGCGTACCTGTCGCCGACAACATCCCCGGCGGCGAGATGCCGAAGTTCCGCAACCTGTGGACCCACATCCGTGCAGACATGCCCAAGAAAGGGCGGGGCAAGGCCAAAGATCTCGACCCTCTGAGCATCCCTGTGGAACTCCAGACCGCACTCGAGGCCCTGTACGGACATTACGCCAAGACCTTCGACCTCTGGGACCAGGCCGGAATCGACGTGCCACCGTGCTTCATCGTGGTCTGCAACAACACGGCCACATCGAAACTCGTATACGACTACATCTCCGGCTTCGAACGAGACGATGGGGAGGGACCGGCGCGGCTCGAGAACGGACGACTCAAACTGTTCCGCAACTTCGACGAGCACGGCAACCGACTACCCAGGCCCCGTACCCTGCTGATCGACAGCAGGCAACTCGAGTCTGGCGATGCGCTCGCCCGCGGTTTCCGCAAGATGGCCAAACCCGAGATCGAGCGCTTCCGCCGCGAGATCATCGAGCGGACCGGAGACCGCCACCAAGCCGAGAACCTCAGCGACCAGGATCTCCTTCGCGAAGTCATGAACACTGTGGGCAAGTCCGGTCGTCTGGGCGATTCGATTCGTTGCGTCGTCTCGGTCTCGATGCTGACGGAAGGCTGGGATGCCAACACTGTTACCCATGTCCTCGGCATTCGGGCCTTCGGTACACAATTGCTGTGCGAGCAGGTGGTAGGCCGGGCCCTCCGCCGCCAATCCTACGACCTGAACGAGGAGGATCGCTTCAACGTCGAGTACGCCGACGTGCTCGGCATCCCCTTCGACTTCACGGCCAAACCGATAGTCGCCCCTCCCCAGCAGCCCAGCAAGACCATCCACGTGAGGGCCGTCAGCCCGGACCGAGACGGGCGCGAGATCCGCTTCCCGCGCGTGGCCGGCTATCGAGCAGAGCTACCTGAAGATCGTCTCGTAGCCGACTTTAACGAAGACTCGACCCTCGTACTCACGCCTGCTCTGGTCGGCCCGTCGATCACACGCAACGAGGGAATCATCGGAGAAGGGGTTGATCTGAACCTGCAGCACCTTAAAGATGTACGCCCGGCGACGGTGCTCTACCACTTGACGAAGTGGCTGCTGGAGTCCAAGTACCGGGACGGGAACGGTGATCCCAAGCTTCACCTGTTCGGCAAACTCAAGCGGATCGCCCGGCAATGGTTGGACAACCACCTGGTCTGCAAGGGTGGTACCTACCCTGCGCAGTTGCTGTACCTCGAACTCGGCGATATAGCTTGCGAGCGGATCGCCTCCGCCATCACGCGTGCGGGGATGGAGGACAACCGACCGATCAAAGCGATACTCGATCCCTACAACCCCGTTGGATCCACGCGACATGTCTCCTTCAACACGTCGAAGAAGACCCGTTGGAAAACAGATCCCGGCCGGTGCCACATCAATTGGGTGATCTGCGACGGGGACTGGGAGGCTGAATTCTGCCGGGTCGCCGAGGCACACTCCCGCGTGCGCTCCTATGTCAAGAACCAAGGCCTCGGTCTGGAAGTCCCCTATCGCTTCGGGTCCACGTCCCGAACCTACTTTCCCGACTTCGTCGTCCTGGTAGACGACGGGCGAGGAGACGACGATCTCCTGCATGTGGTGGTCGAGATCAAGGGCTACAGGGGTGAGGACGCCAAGGTCAAGAAGTCGACCATGGATACCTACTGGATCCCCGGCGTGAACCATCTCGGCGCCTTCGGGCGATGGGCCTTCGCCGAGTTCACCGACGTATGGCAGATCGAGTCCGAGTTCGAGGAGCGGATTGACAGCTTTCTACTTGAGGATGCTCACCATGCTTGAGGTGAACACCCTGAGAGCGCGCCTGCACGAACACCTCTGTGGGGATCTGACTGTCGATCGAAGGCCAGACGGTGAGTTGATGGTGCGGACTCCCTTCGAGTTCCCAGACGGAGACCGGTATCCTATCCATCTCTCAGAACTGCCGGGTGGCGGCGGCCTCAGGCTGTCCGATAGAGGACATACGCTGATGCACATCAGTTACGAGCACGACGTAGACACATTCATGGACGAACCCAGAGGAAGACTCGTCAATCATGTCATAGCCAGAGTGGTCTGCGCCGGGACGGCGGCGCATTCTGCCTGGACACCACCTTGGATAGACTACCGACAGCTATCTTCAGGTTCGGACAGGCCTTGACCAGAATATACCACTTGACCTTCTGTTCGATCGATAACGGAGGTTATCAATGAGGCTCGCCTACTACCCGGAGACTGACAGCCTCTACGTCGAGTTCAAGCCAACGCTGGGTACAGAGACCCGTGAGATCACGGACGGTCTCAATGTAGATTTAGATGCCGACGGCGAGGTGGTGGGCTTCGACATCGACCATGCCTCGACGCGTCTGGACATCTCCACGTTGGAGACCGAATCGCTACCACTACGGACTAGCAAGGCAGTGTGATCCATGGCTCGCCGCAAGAAACGGAAGTCCGTCGCCAATCTCGTTCACGACGAGGCAAAGAGACTCAACATCCCCACGGCCGAGCACGAGGCCGTGCTGGAGGATACGGACCGTACCCCGATCCAGGTCGCCTACATGCGCCGCAACCCCGACCTCGATCCCCAACTCGTCTGGCGCGGCAAGGACGTGCTCGACTGGTCCGAGTTGGTGGTGCAAGCCCCGCCGCTGTTCATCCAGGAGAAGGTACATCCCAAGGTACTGATCGACGACCTGATCGCCCGGAGCAGGCGAGCGAGTCGTGACACGACAGACTACGAATCCGGCTTCCAAGCAGACCTGTTCGCCGATTTCAACGGTCTGCCCGATGAGTCCGCTAAGACCGAGTTCTACCAGCATGACGCCAACTGGTCGAACCGGATGATCCTAGGCGACAGCCTCCAAGTGATGGCCTCCTTAGCGGAACGTGAAGGACTACGAGGGAAGGTGCAGTGTATATATCTCGATCCTCCGTACGGTATCAAGTTCAACTCCAACTTCCAATGGTCCACTAACAACCGTGACGTTCGAGACGGTAAGTCAGATCACATAACACGCGAACCTGAACAGGTGAAGGCTTTCCGTGATACGTGGCGGGACGGGATCCACTCCTACCTGACCTACCTACGAGATCGCCTGACCGTGGCGAGAGACCTACTAACCGAGAGCGGTTCGATATTCGTCCAGATCGGTGACGAGAACTTGGCCCGCGTACGTCTGTTGATGGATGAAATTCTGGGACCAAACAACTACCAGAACACAATTTACTTCCAGACAACTGGAGGATTCCCTACTTCTGGCTTAACAAGGATAGGAGATTATTTACTCTGGTACTCGAAGAATCCTAATCACTTGAAATACAGAGCGTTATACAAGCAAAAGCCAGGCCCCAACGACAGCCGAAGTGCCTTCAGGAATATAGAACTCGGTGTTGGCTATCGGCGACCATTGACAAAAGATGAGCGAATCGGTGTAATCAAGAGAAGTCCTGAATCACGAATATTTCGTATCGCCGATATTTGCGGGCAAGGCGCTCCTGATCATCCTACTCCGTTCGTATGGAACGGAACCACCTATCAACCTCCCATCGGTAATCACTGGAAACCAAGTTACCCAGAGGGATTGGAACGGCTATCTCGAGCAAATAGAGTGTACGGGACGAACAAGCGTCTCAACTATATTCGCTTTCTTGACGACTATTCCGTCACCTCCCTAAACAATATCTGGCAAGACACAGGACACTCTGGTTTTGCGTACCAGAAACTGTTTGTTGTTCAGACCAACGTTCAAGTCATCCAACGCTGTATCCTCATGACGACGGACCCGAGTGACTTAGTCCTTGACCCCACATGCGGCTCAGGTACTACCGCATACGTGGCTGAACAGTGGGGTCGTCGTTGGATCACCATCGACACTTCTCGGGTAGCTCTGGCGCTGGCTAGAGCTCGGATCATGGGGGCCCGTTACCCCTATTATCTGCTAGCCGACAGCGCCGACGGTCAACGCAAGCTGGCGGAGATAACCCGTACCACACCCTCCGAGGCACGCACCTCCAGTGATCTCCGCCAAGGATTCTTGTACGAGCGCGTTCCCCATATCACTCTCAAGTTGATCGCTCACAACGCCGAGATCGACGTGATCTGGGAGAAGTTCCAACAGACCCTCGAACCCCTCCGCGAGCGGTTGAACGAGGAACTCGGGACGGTGTGGGAGGAATGGGAGATACCTCGAGACGCGGAGGAGGGTTGGCCTCTGGAGGGCAAACGCATCCACACGAATTGGTGGAAGCAGCGCATCGCCCGCCAGAAAGAGATCGACGCATCCATCGCCGCCAAGGCCGACTCCGAATACCTCTACGACAAGCCCTACGAGGATAAGCGCAAGGTACGTGTCGCCGGACCATTCACGGTCGAGAGTATCTCACCTCATCGGACGCTGGCGGTCGATGAGAACGATGAGGTCATCGACTCCGCCCAGGGCAAACTGGGCCATGTCGAGAAGCAGGACTTCGACAGCGTGATCCTGGATCACCTGAGGACATCCGGAGTCCAGCAGGCTCACAAGGCGGACCGGATCTCATTCGCGTCGGTCGTACCTTGGCCCGGTGACCTCGTTGGCGCCGAGGGCGTCTACTACGAGGGTAAAGAGGAATCAGCCGCCAAGCGGCGCGCCGCGATCTTCATCGGTCCCGAATTCGGAACCGTCACCCGCCCCGACCTGGCGAGAGCCGCAAGGGAAGCGGGTGAGGCCGGGTTCGACATCCTGATCGCCTGCGCCTTCAACTACGACGCCCACTCCACCGAACTGGCCAGACTGGGTCGCGTTCCGATCCTGAAAGCCCGCATGAATGCCGATCTACACATGGCCGGCGACCTGAAGAACACCGGCAAGGGCAACCTGTTCGTCATCTTCGGCGAACCCGACATCGAAATTCTCGACGCGGAGAACGACCAGATCCAGATCCAGATCAACGGGGTAGACGTCTATCGCCCCAACACGGGTGAGATCCAGAGCGACAACGCCGACGGTATCGCCTGCTGGTTCATAGACACCGACTACAACGAGGAGAGCTTTTTCGTACGCCACGCCTACTTCCTGGGCGCCAACGACCCATACAAGGCTCTCAAGACCACCCTCAAGGCTGAGATCAACCGAGAAGCCTGGGAGACCCTCCGCAGCGACACCTCCCGGCCCTTCGACAAACCCACCTCCGGCCGCATCGCCGTCAAGGTGATCAACCACCTCGGAGACGAGGTAATGATCGTCCGCCGAGTGTGAGGTAGCCGGGGTTAGGAGGAACTGACTTGAGTGAGGAGACTGTAAATCAGGCTGACTTAGAACATCTCATCTTGCGTGCCTTTGCCGTGGCCGCGGGTAGCGGCAGGGCGGAGTGGTATCGCATGAGGGGAAGTGTTCTCAAGAATCGCTTGTTGGATTTGACCGAACGATCATTTGCAGAGAAAACATACGGGGCTGATCGGTTCAGCGACTTGGTTTCGTCACTAGACGATCTGCTTGAAGTCGATTATTCCAACACGCCGTTCATAGTTGAGCTACGTGAGCCACACCGTTCACGAGTCAAACCTATAGGCCATGTGGCCGGTTCGGCATCGAAAGGGAGGATTCGTCCGGACCTTTGGCATGCGGTTGTCGACTACAGCAGCGAGTCGGTCTGGGCTTGGGACCGCAGGTCAAGACGCGCTGTGCAAGTGGATGATATGGACGCCGTCCGCTCGGAGGGCATCCTACCGACTGTCAACCGGTCCACGTTGCAACAATGGCGGGCTGAGTTTGCTCAAGAACACGGGGGATCGCTGGGTAGTTTTGAGGGATCGAAGCTGACCGAGTGGGCGGGCAAGGGTCTCGGGACACAGGATCTTCCTCTACGTCTGCGTAACTCCTGGAACGCAACGATTCGCCAACGTGTTCACGATCGATTGCTGGACTTCTTCCGAGAACGCGATGAGAATCCTCCTAGAGATCTCATCGTTGAGCGATATGCTCGAGACACAGTTGATGAGCTGCGAACCTTCGTCATGCGGTGTGTTGCGCTAATGACGGAGCAGGAACTCAAGGAGCTCTCGATCCCGGCAGGAATCGCATTTAGGGCGCATCGTTGACTATGGGTGTCACGCCGCTCGTATGGCGCGTGTACGCCGGCGGTCTCGAAAGGTCCGATGACACGCCGGCGAGAGCTTCGGCCCAAGACTGGGAAGTGGCCACGGTGCGATGCGTCCGTCTTCGATCGGGCAGCGGTAGGCGTGCCTATGTGCTTGGACGGAACGACGCCGCACAGATCTACGAGGACATACACCGGCGTCCGGTAGCCGTGATCTACGACAGGAAGCCCCTAGTTCGGACCTCTCCAATGCCCCCTTTCCAGGATAATCAGACGGTAACGCTCTTCCAGTTCGTGAGATACAAGTGTTTTGCTATGAACCTCGCCCACAATGCTGCCCACCGTTGGGAATCGGACTTCCGGGAGTGGCTCCAACGAGCTAGATGCGACGGTAGGAATGACCCTCGCATCCTCCCGCTTCACATATTCGCGATGAAGGGCGAATACGACCTCAATCGTCAACCAGACCGGCAACAGTTCCGCCGATCGCACCGACAGCAGAGGGACAGAACGCTCGTGGACCGCCGTAAGCGGCGCTGGTCCCCTCCTCGATCGGGCGCCAGCCACGGGAGAGAGCCACAGACGGTTCGTGGCCTACGTCTGGACGACGGGTACCACTGGGACGTAACTACTCGTAAGTCTCCGGTTGTCGCATCCGTGAACATGATCTGGAACGTCCCGCGCGGCGAATATGTGAACATCTACCCCGATGGATACATTCGCCGTGGGGGACGCAGCAAACAAGTGTGGAGTCACCAACAAAGCGCACGGGCCGACAGGGAGGAGAGGCGCTAGCGACCCAAGGTCTCGAATGCCATATCGGATAGCGAATGCCCCGCCAGAACCGGCGGGGCATTTCAAAACCTCCGCGACACGCCATGCGTCGCGTTTCTGCGAGGTCTCAGCCATCGGGAGTAGGGTTCTAGTGATCAAGCGGCTACGCCAGAAGACTATTCAAGTCTTGCCTCGCGATGTAAAGCCAGCCGCTGGAACTCACCTCCACTCTCACATGACTGGTGCTTGAAGCGGAGCTACCACCACAAGCACCCTCTTCGGCATTTCCGCCTCGGATCGTCGCCTACCTTACAACACTAGAAGCGCGACGGCACATCGGTCGGGACTCCTCCAACCCATGAGTGATTGCCACGGCGGCCACGGCGGTGGACGACACCCTCGCAACTCAGGAACGAGCCCCGGTGCTTCCTACAGAGCAGGCTGTGCAACTCCCGACCCACTTTCGTTGAGCATGAGTCCATGAGCTCAGCAGCCGCTACATCGAGATGCTTCGCGCATGCGGGAGTAGCCGAGCGGCTTCGAAGCGGTCTACCCCCACGCCTGCGCCGGTTTCGCTCTGTAACCGGCGGTGATCCTCGCGGCCGTGACCCCAGGCGACGACACGGTCCGAGCCCAGGCTGCCTTGATCGCCGGGGCCATCGAGATCTACTCCGCGCCGCCGTATGTTGAGACTACCGAAACTTCGGCTATTCCGCCGTCGTCTACACGGTTGGCCAGGTCCGGCGGAAGTGCGCGAACACTAACCTGGTCCCCGTCGACAGCCACGATCAGAAATCACACACCCGCCCCAACCTGTTCTGCCTGACCCTCCGCTCGCACCCTCCTAAAGTATGAAGGGTTAAACAGCCGAATCCCAAGATGTGAAGGGAGTTGGACTGATGGCCGCTGTGTGGACCAAGCAGATGGTGGCGGAGTGCCTTGCTCTCGGCGAGGACAGCTTGGTCGAGTTCAAAGAGGCGCGTTTCAAAGGCAAGCGAGTGGCGGCGCCCCGGCGGGAATCCCTCGCCGATGAGTTGGCTGCCCTGGGCAACACCCTGGGTGGTACTTTGATCCTGAGCGTGTCGGATCAGGGCGAGATCCGGCCTCTGGACCGCCGACGGTTGGACCTGCTCGAACAATTCGTCAGCGAAGTCTGTGCCGACAGTATCCAACCCTCGCTCCCATTCATCACGCAGCGGGTGGCCCTACCGGAAGGCCCGGTGCTGGTGGTGGAGGTGGATCAGAGCGATCAGGTTCATCGGAGTCCCGGCGGTTACTTCCGGAGACGGGGCAGTTCAAAACGAGAGCTTTCGCCGGAGGCCCTACACAGATTGTTTCAACAGCGGGGACGCTCCGGGCTAAGGGGACCCGATGAGATGCTCGTCGACGGCACGGGCGCTCGCACCCTCGATCCTGACCTAAGCGCTCGGTTTCTCAGCTCTCGGAGCGACGAACCACCCGAAGGTCAGCTGGTGAAACTGGGGATGCTGAGCCTGGACGGCGCCGGGGCTTTAGGGGCGACCGTGGCGGGGGTATTGCTATGCACGAAGGAACCTCACGAACACATAAGAGGCGCGGTGATCGAAGCGGTTCGTTACCGCGGTACGGAGTTGGGTCGGGCCGAGCAACATGACGCCGCTACCATCACCGGTCCGCTGGACCAGCAGATCCGCGAAGCGGTGCGGTTCGCCCGGCGCAACACCAGGGTATCGGCACGGCGGACACCTGGCTTCGTGGAGATGCCCGCGTTCAGCCCCCGGGCGGTCTTCGAAGCGGTGGTGAATGCGGTAGTGCATCGCGATTACACGATGGAACGATCCAAGACCAGGTTCTTCATCTTCGACGATCGTATCGAGGTTTACTCTCCCGGGGCTCTCCCCAACACTTTGCCGGTGGAGGCCATGCAACGTCGGCAGGTGACGCGCAACGAGACCGTAGCCTCGATGTTGCGATTGCTGGCAATAGGAGATGTCCCCGGCGCCGGAGACCGGAGATACTTCCTGCAAGAACGCGGGGAAGGTGTTCCCATAATCTACGGGGAGACCAGATCTCTGACCGGTCGGGATCCCACCTACGAGCTGCCGGGCGGGGGCGAGCTATGCCTTACCATTCCTGCGGCGCCCGCGCCCGTGGAAGGAATCACCGGTTCGATAACCGTAACTGCCCATGGCAGGCCATTGCGGAACGCAAAGGTGGTGGCTCACTACCCCGATGGAACCTGGATGGCCGAACAAACCGACAGCTTCGGACGGGCCACCTTCGGCTTTCACTCCGAACTTCCGATAACCGTCTTCTGTACAGCCCGCGGCTTCGGGGGTCATGTCGAAAAGGGGTGGCGCCCACCACGAGAACTGTCGATCGAATTGGCGGAGTTGCCGGACGGTGGTTCGGATGTCTTCACCGAAGGGACCGGCTACCTACCTGGTTTGGCGGGACGGCTGAATCCCATCCTCGACACTCTCGACCGCACCTACCTCTACACCACCAACGTGTCGATCGACCGTGGCAAGCCCCAACCCGTCCATTTCAGACTGGGTCAACCACTTCTACTCACCGATGTGAACGGTTACCGCCTGCAGGTGCGGTTTATTGAAATGATCGGCAAGTCCTCGCTGGTTGAATACCAGCACCCCAAGTAGACAGCTTCGAGTTAATCACGCCTGGCGGCTTCGGTCCGCAGCATGGCGTCAACCGCGGCCAACACCTGTGCCGCAGAGCGAGGAGGGTCGAGAACGTCGAAGTGGACAGCCACCATACCCACTTTCTCGGCGCCGGCGATGTTGACCGGCTGGTCATCGATGAACAGGACTTGGTGGGCGTCCAAACCCAAGGCGTCAAGCACCCGCAGGTACCCCCTCGGATCGGGCTTGAGGATGCCGGTATTGGAGAGGTCGACGAACGGGTCGAACTTGTCGAGTACGTCCATGCGTTCGATCCAGGCCGGGTCGTGGAATCGGCTCAGGTCATTGGTAAGGGCGGCAACCCGCAACCCCTCCTCGGCCAACCTCCGGCGGAGGCGTCGGGTTTCGGGGCGTAGGATTTCTTCCCTCGGGGCATCGAAGAGGCTGTCCATGAGGCTGCGCAACCGGTCCGGTCCGGCACCGATCAGCTCGGCGTGATGGTCAGCCTGTCGTTGCCAGTAGCCGAGTTCCGTGAACTCCCCGGCGCGGAATCTACCCCATAGCGGATCCGCGTCCGGATCGAAGGGACCCGCCAAGTCGAGGCTGCCCTCCGCCAAACCTATCCTTCGTTCGAGACCCGGCGCCATCTCGAACGGTGTGCGGATGACTACCCCGCCGAAATCAAAAACAACTGCTCGGATCGCCATACCCGACGATCACGTTACCCCCGATTCCCCAACCGCACGAACTCGGGAGACCGCTTGGTCACTTCCGCTGCGAGACCCTTACCGTGAACTCGGGAGGTACCTCCAGACCGGAACGTTCCAGAACTCGGGCCATGCACAAGAGCGCCGTGGCCACCCCTGAGACCAGATCCGCTGCTTCGGGACTCACAGGGAACTCCCTATTCTGACCGTTCAGCCGGTGGTAGATCTCCCGTCTTACCTGTCGCTGCGAACCGATCTCCCGCAGCACCCTACGCGGTAGGCGCCTTCCGAATTTGGGATCCGGGATGCCCGGAATGAGCATCTGTATCTGCCATCGAGTCATATATACAGCTATACATCTATATCGATCTTCAGACAAGGGTGTGGTAGCAAGGCTTTCCGGATTTGCATCCGGGCACGCAGGAACAGTTCCCAACGAGTCGGACAGGGAACAAAGAATGTCGTCGAGAAGCTCACCTCTCTGTGGTTCCGGCAGATTGGCTCACGCCGTGCAGAGAGACCAACGTCGGCGTTGCTCTCAGTAAGTATCTGTAGTTGGCTGGGCCTACCTGGCAGGCTTGTCTGGATAGTCTTCGTGTCGGCCCGTATCACCGGGCTGGATGCAGAAGTCGCGCCGATCACGATAGAGACTCGCCCGATTCAGCACGTAATCCTGCCCATCATCAAGGTCTAACTTGTCCCAGTGGGTCATGAGCCAGTACTTGTAGTCACCGATAAACAGGTAGTTGTTCGACATGCTGAAGAAGTTTCCCGCCACCCCCTCCCCGACGCGGAAGCGGGCACACACCAATTCGATCAGCTCGCGCTGGCTGTCCTTGCGGCTGAGGACGTACTCGTGGGGCCACGTGTTCCGGTAGGTGACTGCTTCCCGCCAGGGGGCGCGAGCGATCAACCCGGCAATCTTCAGGTTCTCCATAACCCTTACCGTCCTTACACCGACAAACCACGTCGCCAACCTAGAAGGGTGGTGTGACACTCCTCACGGGCATGCCCAGGATGTCAAAACTCAGAACAACACGGACTATTGTCGTGTGGTATCATACCTGTTAGTGGATTACACAGAAGAACAGATCGAGTACATTGCTCAGCTTGCCGGTAATCCGGCCAACTTGACGCCCGCAGGCGCCGAAGCCTGGGAGCAGGGCCGCCGAATGGCCGAGGCGATCGCCGATGCCTTCTCGGAACAAGACTGGAAAGAACTTCTCAACCGGTTGTCTCCTGATCGGGCCGCTAAGCAAATCGGGAAACGGCCGGTTGAGGATCGACAGTACCTTCTGGGTCTGCTGAGCAGCGAACGGCGACCCTCAGTTGAATCGCTCCTGTCGGTGACTCGATAGCAGGGATCAACCTCGGTTCGTGCCCGGTAAGCCCTCTATCGCCCGGTCCGCCTGTAAGCATGGTATCGAATATCTAGATGTCTATGTAGTTTTGGACGACCCTTTACAGGTGTTGAGCATGGCGGACGTAACAGAGAGGGCTGCCCAGACCGGGGCGGGGCTTCATCTCTCCGGCCAGCCAAACGTCAGGGTCTTTGTGGGTTATGATCTGAGTGGTGCGCCATTGGTGGTATTCGTAGATCGGTTCGAGAATCTGGCGTTCCATTCTGAGCCGGGCTATCGCCGCTTCGCTTGGTTGTTCGACCGGTAAACCGTGGTTCGGTACCGGAGCCAACGGGCGGCTGGAGGGGCTTCAGCATGCTATCAAACGCGGAGGAGGAAGCGTGTGGAACTAGGCAGGCTAAAGAGCGTAGGTGTAAGGAAGGCCTGGGAGCACGAGGCGCACCACTTCACTCCTTGGTTGGCAAAGAATCTGGGTCTGCTGTCTGCCGAATTGGGCATTGACCTAGAACTTGAAGGCACCGAGGTCAGCGTCGGTTCATATCGTGCGGACATCGTCGCTCGAGTCCCTCAAGATGGCTCCGTGGTGCTGATCGAGAACCAACTAGAACGCGCCAACCTCCAGCACATGGGTCAACTACTCGTATATCTGTCCGGCTTGGAAGCCAAGATCGTGATCTGGGTCGCCACCGGCTTCCACGAGTCTTATCTCTCCGCTATCCGCTGGCTCAACGACCACACCACGGACCCGTTCTCGTTCTTTGCGGTGCGCGTCAGGGTTGTGAAAATCGGGGAATCCCCCCCGCTAGCCCCGGTCTTCGACGTGATCGAGCGGCCCAACGAGTGGAACCGGACTGTCGGGACGATTACCCGAAGGGAAAGGTTAAGCGCTTTGGGTCAGTTCTGGCAGGACTTCTGGGCTCACTTCAGGAAGGTGCTACCTGACGCACCCGGACCACGACCGGGTTTTGCCGGTAGCAATGTGTGGCACCAGGTGAAAGGGAGCGATCTGTCCATCTGCCAATACCTGGCCCAAGGCCAGGTGGGGGTCTACCTGAGCAATAAAGGTAACACGTCGGATAGCGATATCAGCGAGCTTATTGCACCGTACACGGGTGCCCTTGCTAGGGAACTGGGGAAACTTTCCGAATCGTTCTCAGGCTCTTCCAGCGTTACCCTCCTGCGAATCGATACCAGAGACCGCAACAACTGGGACACGATGGCACAGTGGCTCGAAGACCGGCGAGCTATCTACGAGCAAGTCCTCTCGAACGGTCCTACCACCGACGGCGACTGACCGCAGACCCAACAACCGGGTAACACGGTTGCTTCTACTCGCGCACCGCCAGGGTGGTCGGATGCTCGTTCAGCTTCACCCCACCCATCTCGGTACAGAGGATGATGTCCTCCACCCGTACACCGACCCGCCCCGGCCAGAAGACGGAGGGCTCGATGGTGAAGGTCATACCCGCTTCGAGGGGGGTGTCGTCCTCGGGAGAGATGAAAGGCTCCTCGTGCACGTCGAGGCCGATGCAGTGGCCGGTCCGGTGGCGGAACCAGTCGCCGTAACCGGCATCCACGATCACCTGCCGGGTGGCCCGGTGGACTTCCGAAGCGGTAACGCCGGGCCGGACCGTGTCGATTCCGGCTTGCTGGGCCGCCATCACGATCTCGTGCACCCGCCGGTACTCGTCGTCCGGGTCGCTCATCCGGATGGTGCGGCCGAAGTCGGAGCAGTAGCCCTGCACCACCGCCCCGAAGTCGAAGGAAACGCCGGTTCCTCCCCGCACCGGTTGATCGGATAGCCGCACGTTGGCGTCTCGGTCGTCGTCAGGCCCCATCTGCCACACCGCGGTGTCGAACGACCAGGTGCGCGATCCAAGCCGGATCAGGTGATAGTTCACCTCTTCGGCCAACTCCAGTTCGGTCACCCCGGCGGCGACGCGCTTGGTCGTCTCACCCATAGCCCGGTCGGCGATCCGGCACGCCCTCCGCATCAAAGCCAACTCCTCGGGGCTCTTGATCCGCCGGAGCCGGTTCAGCAGGCGGGTCGCATCCGCCAAGCGCGGGCCGCCCAACTCGTCCAGAAGCCTCATGGTGGCGGTGGCCCAGGTGCGGGCGCCCACCGCCAGGGTCCGGGGCCGGGGTAGCGACGAGGCGGCGCGGGCGAACAGAGCCGGCCCATCGTCCATCTCGTCAACCTTGACCACTTCGCCCGGCACCCCTTGGGGGAGGTCGAACTCGACGAAGTTACGGGGCAGGAGGAAGACCGGATCCCTTCCCTTCACCACGAACGCCCCGGCTATCCAACCGTGCGTGTAGTTCACCTCACCGAAGGTCGGAACGCGTCTCTGGATCCCCGTAAGGTATTCGAGGTCGGCGCCGAGCGGCAGCCAGACCAAATCAACCCCGGCTTCGTCCAGAACCTTTTCGAAGGCGAGGCGGCGGGATCGGAAGTCGAAGGTGACGTCTTTATTCATAACAGGCAAGTCTAGGTTGGCAGGACTCACTCACCAAGGTTCCCACGTCTGCGTGGCCGGATGAACTCTGCCAAACTGCCCGCCTACTCTCGTAACGTGGTGGATGACACATGCCCGACGACGAATGGAAGAAGGGAGGCCCCGCTAATGACGAACGACCCCTTCCATGAGTTCGTAAGGCAACGTCAGATCTCCGACCTCATCATGAAACGGGTGGCCGAGCATGTCTACGATCGACCCCTGATCAACAACGTGGAGCGGGCCGACTACGTCGAGTGCATGGTAGAACTGGTCATGCGCAGCGACGACCCTCGCTGGCATTTGACCCAAAGCTGGGATTCCTGGGACCTCGTGCACTCCGAGACTCTCGCCCGTCTGGAGGTCAAGCAGTCCAGCCTCCTCCAGGCATGGAGCGGCAAACCACGGAAGACCAGCCCGAACTTCGACATCTCTCCAAAAACCGGCTTTGACTGGCGATGCCCGGAGGGTGAGTTCCATTGGCACAACATAGAGAAGCAACGCTTAGCCGACGTCTACATCTTTGGGTGGCACCCCGAGGATGATGGGGTCAAAGCCGACCACCGGAATGTTGCTCAGTGGAAGTTCTTCGTGCTATCCGAGCACCAACTTCCGGCCGGCCAACGCTCGATCGGCCTAAAACCGCTCGAGAAGCAGGTGGAACCCGTCCGCTACACCACCCTTGCTACGAGCGTGAACCGGGCTCTTCCGGATCCGGGTGCGTTAAAGGCGGACGTTGCTCTTCCGGCGGCTTGCCCTTATTGCCCGACCTGAAACCCGACGCTGCTCGCGGTCATCCCAAACGTGAGTAGACGATACGTCCGTGGGTGACCACCAGCACGGGTCGCCGCAACGTAGCGAGGGATGATAGAGGGTTTTCCTCGACCAGGATGAGATCGGCTGCCGAGCCGGGATCGGGCTGCGAGGTTGCTCCGAATCCATTCAGAGCCCGGCCCCCTACCGAGGCGGCATGCAGCACCGACAGCCGGTCCATCCCGGCCCGCTCCAGCATCTCGAGCTCACGATGGAAGCGGACACCGATGGGGTTGAGATCGGCCCCCACCGCGATAGGAACGCCCGCCTTGATACAAGCCTGCAATGCGGCGGCGTGGTCGGGCATCAACTCCCGTGAGCGGGCCGCGGCGTGCTCCGGCCAACCCTCGGATGCTATGTATTCCTGATCGTGGGTCACGCCGATCGTGGCCACCAGCCAGGTCCCGTTGCGGACCATAACCTCGGCCGCCCGCTCGTCGAGCTGGTAGCCGTGCTCGATCGATCGGCCCCCCAGTTCTGAAAAAGCGATAGCCGGTTCGGTTCCTCCGCAGTGAGCGGCAACCGGTATCCGGCGCTGGTTGGCCACCTCCATCAAGGTGCTGAGCTCCGCCTCGGTGAACTGGCCCTCGTCGGCGGCTTCGTGGGGGCTGTATAACCCGCCGGTGAGCATGATCTTGATCCAATGGGCGCCTCGCTCCACCTGGCGGCGCACCGCCCGCGCCATACCGTCGGGACCGTCAACCACCAACTCGGCCTTCATCCGGGTATACACCCGGGGATAAGCGGTCCCGTGACCACCCGTGGTACGGATCCCGCGACCGGCGCCCAACACCCTTGGTCCGAGCACGGCGCCGGAGGCGTACGCCCTTCCCCAGGCCAGATCCAGGTCGTCGGCCTCGTCCACGCAGCGAACACCCGTAACCCCCATTTCCACAGCGTGGCGAAAGTTCACCCCCGCCCGGATAGTCCGGTCGGGGGCACCCTCGAAGTACCCGGTGGCGTCAGGGTCGTACATGAGCCCGCCGGCGTGGGCGTGGCAATCCCAGAGGCCGAACATGGCGGTCAGCCCGGCGCCGTCCACCGTCTCGGCGCTCCGGCCGTCATCCGGGCGGATCGCTCCGTCCCGGATCACCAAGTCACGAACGCACGATTCTCCGGTTGCGGTATCCAACCAAGCCGCTCCGCGGATGCGAATAGGCGGGGTGGAGGTGTTTTCGCCCACCACTATCGAGTCACGTAACCGTCGATACGATCCTCCCCGGCCACATGGGGATCGCGCTCGGCCGGATCACCGTAGCCTCCGCCTCCCCCGGTCGCCACATGGAGCCGGGCGCCTACCGGAGCGGGCCGCTGGTTGGCCTTCAACAACGGCATGGTCTCCCCCTCGACGGTGAGGGTCACCTCGGTGGTGGCGCCCGGACCGCCTCCGAACAGTCCCCAGGCGGGCGTTCGGGTACGTTCGAACCAGGTGGAAACGGTGATGTCATCTGCCAGAACTTCGTACTCGCGCAGCACCCCCAGCCCGCCGCGCCACCTGCCGAGACCGCCCGAGTCCGGCCAGACCGCATACTTGTGAACCCGGATCGGATAGCGGGACTCCATGACCTCGACCGGAATGTTCTTGAGGTCGCCTCCGCCGTAGTTGATGAGACCGTTGGTCCCGTCCCCTCCCTGGTAGGCGCCCCAACCGACCGCGGTGGCTTCCCCTACCACGAACCCTTCCCCGGTCTGGGGATCCGGACCGCTGAACAACACGTTCATAGGATCGGCGGCCTGGCCGGCTACCACTCGATCGGGAACTGCGGGCGCTAGGGCTCGAATGAACAGATCGATCATCAACCCGAGGTGGGGGTAGTAGTACTGGCATGCCGCAGGCTCCCGGGCGTCGAACAACGAAGCTTCCGGCGCTTTGATCGATAGGTTGCGGAAGTTCCCGGCCGTAACCGGGACATCGGGGTTAACTAGCAGCTTGAAGGCCAGCCGGGCTGCCGCCACCGTCTGCGCGAACCCGCAGTTCATACATCCCGGCGTCTGCGGGTCCGACCCGTCCAGGTCTAGGAGCACCTCATCCCCATCCACGGTGACGGTCACCCGGACATACACCGGATCACCGCCCGGTCCCCAGCTATCCATCTCCCCGTCGTTCCGGTACACCCCATCGGGGATGGCCGCTACCGCTGCGCGGTCTAGTCGCTCGCACTGATCGAAAATAGCCACCGCCGCCGCGTTCACCGTTTCCAGCCCGAAGCGATCGATCAACTCACTCAATCGTCGTTCGCCGGTCCGGCAGGCGGCTATCTGGGCATGCATGTCACCCCATACGGAACGGGGTAGGCGGCTGTTACGGGTCAGGAAGTCGAGCATCCCCTGCTCGGGTTTACCCTCCCTGTACAGGTGGACAGGCGCGATCCGGTAGCCCTCCTGGTAAATGGAGGTCGAATCCATAGCTTGGCCGGGATCCTTGGCGCCGATATCCAACCAGTGAGCCTTGGTCGCGCCAAAGCCGACCAGTTCGTCTTGGTGGAAGATCGGCGAGAGCACGTTGACGTCGTTCAGGTGGCTGCCCACCATGTAACTGTCGTTCACCGCGTACACATCACCAGGGCGGAAGATGTCCTGGCCGCCGAAGTGGTCGATGGTCGACTGGATAGCGGCTTCGAGGCTTCCGAGGAAGATGGGCAGACCGGGCGCCTGGCCCAGCAGATCCCCTCTCTTGTCGAACAGCCCCACGGAGCAGTCCTTCATCTCGTAGATGATCGGGGTGTATGCGGAACGGGCCAGATTGTTGTTCATCTGGGACGCTATGGAGATGAAGGCATTGCGGATCACCTCGACCGTCACCGGATCTACGTTCATGTCGGCTCCTCTCGTCCGGATGGCGTGGCTACACCCAAACCTATAGATTCAGGCGCTTCAACGGCTTTCCAACACCGAACCAGTTGTCCGGATTCGGCCTGCTGCAGGGACTGGGGTTCTCGGCAACGGGTTTCGGAGAAGGGACACCTGTTTACCAGGCGACATCCGGTACTCCTGACCTGCTCGCTGCTTATCTCACCCGACAAACGGACCGCCTGTCCCCGACGGGGCGGATCGTCCAGGGCAGCCGCTTCCAGCAGGCCTCTGGTGTAGGGGTGGTGGGCCTGCTCGTACACCTGGTCTTTCGTACCGACTTCTACGAACTGGCCCAGGTACATCACGGCTACTCGGTGCGCCATGGCGTACACCACTCGCAGATCGTGCGCAACCAGCAGGTAGGACAGGCCCTCGGTCTCTTGCAAGGTGGTTAGGAGGTTGACGATCTGGCCCCGGATCGACACATCCAGCGACGAGGTGGGTTCGTCGAGGAACAGCAGTGCGGGCTCCACGAGAAGCGACCGGGCCACGCTCAAGCGCTGTAGCTGTCCTCCGCTGACCTGGGAAGGACGCCGGTTGACGATCTCGGGCGCCAGGCCCACGCTGCGGACCGACTCGTCGATCGCCTCGTCCTGGCGGGAGCGGTTGCGATCCCCTCCGAACTCGGCGAACTCCCGGAGGCTGGCCCGGATCGTGGCCCGCGGGTCGAAAGCCGCCAGCGGATCCTGGAACACCATCTGGAGGTGTCGCCGACTCCCCCGGAACTGTTTCTCGCTGAGCCCCAGTATGTCTTTGCCTAACAGGGTGACCGCTCCTCCGGTTGCTCCGGTCAACTTGAGCAGGACTCTCCCGACGGTGGACTTGCCGGAACCTGACTCGCCGACGATGGCAAAGGTCTCACCCGGCCAAACGACGAAAGAGATACCGTCCACCGCTCGGGCAACGTGGCGCCGCAGCTTTGCGTCCCGGGTCACGTAGTCCTTGACCAGATCTCTTACATCGAGCAACGGGCCGCCGTTCACACCTTGACGCATGCCACCTTCCGATCGCCGACCACCCGGAGTGGCGGCAGTTCGTCATGGCATTCGGTTCCCGCCCGAGGGCAACGATTGTTGAACGGGCACTCCGCCAGAGGGCCGACCAGGGTGGGAACCGTGCCCGGAATGGCGTACATCCTCCCGTCCTCCACCGTGGCGAAGGCCCTGAGAAGAGCATCGGTATAGGGGTTGGCCGGAGCGCCGGTAACCGATCCGGTCGGCCCGCTCTCCATAACCCGACCGGCGTACAGGACCGTTGTCCGCTCGCATGTCCGGCGAGCTACCGCAATATCGTGGGTGATCAGCAGGAGCGAAGCCCCCTGGTTCGAGACCTGCTCTACCACCAACTCCAGCACCTGCTGCTGGAGGGTCGCGTCGAGGCCTGTAGTGGGTTCGTCGGCGATCAGCAGGTCCGGTCGGCACGAGAGGGCCATGGCTAGGGCGGCCCGCTGGGCCATACCGCCCGAGTACTGGTGCACGTAGTCACCGGCCCTACGGCGAGCGTCCGGGATGCCCATCTGGTCCAGCAGGTCTATCGCCCTCTGCCGGCTTTCCCGCCGACCCGCCTCGGTGTGCACCCGGATTACTTCGGCAATCTGACCCCCGACAGTTAGGACCGGGTTCAGCGAGGCCCGCGGATTCTGGAACATGATGGCTATCCGCCGACCTCTCAGCTCGCGCAGGCGGCGCTCACCGACACCCACGAGTTCCTCTCCATCGAGCCTGATCGACCCGCTCATTATCTCGGCGCCCTTGGGGAGCATGCCGATCACGGCCGCGGCGGTGAGGCTCTTGCCGGAACCCGATTCCCCCACCAAGGACATGCGGGTCGCACTGGGCACCTCCAAGTCCACACCCTGTAACGGCAGCGATGCCATGCCTCCTCCGGTACCGGAGAAACCCACCGTCAGGTTCCGCACGTCGAGCAGGGGCGTCGTCATGACCCGTGCCTGATCTCGTCGGATAGATAGTTGAGGGTCAGAACGGTGGCCAGTATGGCCAGCCCCGGGAAGAGGGAAATCCACCACTGCCCGTAGTACATGTATTGGGTGCCATCCCGCACCATGGCGCCCCATTCGGCGGTCGGGAGCTTGACACCGAGCCCGACGAAGCTCAACGCCGCCAGAATCTGGATCGCCCACGCCACGTTCACCGAGAACTGGGCGAACACGATCTCCGACACGTTGGGCAGGATGTGGCGTCGGAGGATGGCGGCCTGGCTCTTGCCCGCGCACCGCGCCGCCAGCACGAAGTCCGAGTCGACCAGGGGCTTCACCGCGCTCCGGGTGAGGCGAAGATAGACGGGAACGTTCACCATGGCGATGACCACGATCAGGATGGGGATGCTGGGACCCAGGGCGGCCACGATCCCGAGGGCCAGCAACAGGGTGGGGAAGGCTTGGAATGACTCCGAGACTCGCAACAGCAGCGCGTCAAAGACACCTCCCCGGTAGGCGCCCAGGGCACCCAGGGGCATCCCGACGACGACCGCCAGCGCAGCCGCGATCAGACCCACCCAGAGATCGAGGCGGGCGGCGTGAACCACCCGGGCGAAGATATCCCTGCCGAACTGGTCGGTCCCGAACCAGAACTCGACGGAAGGGGCGGCCAGCGTGTCACCCAGGAAGCCCAGCGGGTCCCTCACGAGAAAGGGCCCGACTAGCGCGACCAGCGCGATGATCGCCATGGACAGATAGGCCGGAGTCCGGAGCGTCACGCGAACCACCCTTCCCAAACGGCTTCGCGTGGGAGTCTCGCGGGCCGCAGCGCGGGAGGTCATGTCCTGGTCCTCGGGTCGATCACGAAGTGCAGGATGTCCATCACCAGGTACACCACCAGGTATGAGAGAGCGCTCAGCAGTACGGCGGCGAGGACCGGGGCGAAGTCGGATTCGCTGATGGAGTCGATGGCGTACTTGCCGATGCCGGGTCGGGCGAACACGAACTCGACGAGTACCGTACCGCCCAGCAGGTAGCCGTACATGATCGCCCCCATCGTGGACACGGGAAGCAGCACGTTGGGGAGGGCGTGGCGGAGCACGATGGATCGTTCCGGCACGCCCAGCGCCCGGGCGGACCGGATGTGGTGGGAGGCCATCGTCTTGCGCATGAACCCGCGAGTGACCCTTACCAGGGGCGCTCCCACCGTCACCGCCAGCGTCGCCGCGGGCAGTATCATCTGCACCGCGGCGGCTCTGAACGCCTCCCGGTCACCGGCCAGGATGGCGTCGACGGTGTACAGGCCGGTCGTGTGGGGCGGGACGTCCCCGAGCGTCCGTCCGAGCGCCGGGGGGGCCCATTCCAGCGTTGCGAAGAACACCAGCAGGAGAATCATGCCGAGGAAGAACTCGGGAATCGATACTCCGAAGCCCGATATTGCGTTGGCCAGGCGATCGGAGAAGGAACGCCTCCGCAACGCCGAAACGATCCCCAGGGGAACCGACCAGGCCAGAGCCAGGATCAGGGCCGCGCTGCCGAGCTCGATGGTAGCCGGCCAGCGGGCCCCGATGTCGGTCGTGACCGGATTGCGCGTCCGCCAGCTGTCGCCGAGATCACCCGACAGCAGCTGCCGGACGTACCGGAAGTACTGCTCATGGATCGGGAGGTCAAGGCCGAGTCGCTCGGTGACGGCCGCCACCGTGGATTCGTCGGCCATGACTCCCACGATCATGTAAGCGGGGTTACCCGGTAGCACCCTAGTCACCACGAAGGCGACCAATGACACGCCGAACAGCGCCACCAGCATGTAGGCCAGCCGGCGGAGCACGTAGACGGCTAGATGCATACCGAGTTCCCGGTTTGGTTAATCCTGCTCGTGATCTCCTCGCTCGATCAGCCCGCCGGGCTCAGGTCGGCGAAGCGCGGAATCGCATTGGGATACAGGACGAATCCGTCCACATCCTCACGCATGGCGAACTTGAAGTCCGGCTGCGCCAGGAAGACCCATGGAGCGTCCGCGGAGATCAGCCGCTGGGCTTCCTCGAAGATGGACCTGCGGGCGTCGGGGTCCTGCTCGGCCCAACCGTCCGTGATGATCTCATCCACACGGGCGTTGGAGTAGTCGGCGTAGTTACCGAACACTCCTGACTCCAGGGTCAGGGACAGCTGGTAGTTCGGGTCGTCGATCCAGGCCAGCAATTCGTCTACGAACATCTGTAGCTGCTTGCCCACCTTGCGCTCCGCGAACACGGGGGACTGGAGGGTCTCGATCTCGATATCCATACCGATCTCACGCAGGGCCGCCTGGACGCGGACTGCGATCAGCTGGTGCTCGGCCTTGGCGGAATCGATCGACAGCGTGACCGTACCGCCGTCGTAACCGCTGGAACCGAGAAGCTCCTGCGCCCTGGCTACGTCCTGTGTGTATCCGACCTCGGCGCCCAGCGACACCGCCGAGCCGTTGGGAATGGCCCCGTGAAGCCGGCGGGCGTCGCCCTTGTAGACGTTCTCCAGGATGTCGTCATAGTCGACGCCGTAGGAAACCGCTTGGCGGACCGCCACATCGTCGAAGGGCGCGATCGAGTTGTTCATACCGATATAGGCCATGTTCTTGGAAGGCGCCCGAACGACATTCACGCCCTCGGATCCGTCCAGAGCGTTGAACTCCTCCGTCCCGAGACCGACCGCCAAGTCGATAACCCCGGCCCTCAGGAGCTGGACCCGCTCGGCGGGTGACGGGATGATCTTCCAGACGATCCGGTCATAGGCGGGCCTGCCGCCCCAGTAGTTATCCCTGGCCTCGAACACGACCTCCTCGTCGGGAGACCGGCTGACCAAGCGGTAAGGACCGCTGGGGTTGTCGGCGTTGCGCGCCATGTACTCGGTCGCCCACGGGTCGTCATCAGTGGCGTTGGCTGCCACTACGGCCGGGTCAACCGCCGCCGAACTGGACATGTAGAAGGACTGCATGACCATCGGGCTGCGCCGATCAGACACCAGCTCCAGGGTGTACTCGTCGATGACGGTGGGGGGCTGGGTCACGAAGGCGATGTTGGTGAGCAACCATGCGCCGCCGCCGGGAGTGTTGAGGTTGCGGTCGATCATGAACCGGACGGTCTCCGCGTTGATGGGAGTTCCGTCATCGAAGGTCATGCCTTCCCGTACCTTGATGGTGTAGGTCAGGCCGTCATCATGCTCCACCCACGACTCGAAGTAGCGGGGCAGCAAGTTGTCGGCGTCCCCCACCATGGCGCCGTTCTGCTCGACGATGGGGTGGATCACCGGAACGTCGTAAACCATTAGCAAGGCCTCGTGGGCGCGGATGAAGTTGGCGCAGCACGGGTCGAGAGTTTCGATGTCGCCGGGGACTCCGATGGTGAGAACGCTCTCCTCCATCATGTCTTCCTCCGGCATCGCCTCGGGCTCCTCTTCCGGCATCGCCTCAGGTTCATCCTCGGTCATCGCCTCGGGTTCTTCGTCCTGCATCGCGGCGGTGGTTGTCACCTCGGCCGGGGCGGTGGTGGGATCGGGAGTGCTTTCTGGTTCGGGCTCGTCCGACCCGCAGGCCGAGACGACCATGGCCAGCACGGCAAGGACCGCCAAGAGGCGGGTTCGCCAGGCCGATCTTGTTTTTAACATGTACTTACCTCCTCGTAGGCAATAGGTTTCGGACGGTCGTGGCCGGGATCGGCCAAGACAATGGAGAACTTTATCTCCCTGCTCTCGCCAGCATCTCCGCATACAGGAGTGGGGTGACGAGCGGATCGAGAATCCGCACCGGGACGGTGGCCTTGATGGGGTCCAAAAGACCTGACCACAGCGTGCAGGCGAAGAACAGGACGGTGGCGTCGTGATCTCTCCAGGCCCTTTCCGACGCCTCCAGAGCGGAACCCCGAGCCGAGGCGGCCATGTCCGCCCGAACCGCTTTCCGCAGACCGGCCGGATCCTCCGCCAGGAGCCGGGTCACCTCCTCCGCCGGGGGGTGCCCGCTGGGGGCGGAGAACACTCCGGCAAAGGCCGAGGCGCCACCATATCGATGAACCAAGCGGCGCACCCAGTTGGCGTTCTGGGGAAGGTTCTCACCCTCCCCGCTCTCGATGCGAGGAGCGACGACCCCCAGCCGACCGAAGGCTCGGCCGGTAGCTATAGCGGCTTCCATAGGCGCGGTCACCGGAATGCTCACCAGATCCTTGGCATCCTCCAGTCCGGGATCGGCGGCACAGGCGATCACCGCCGCGTCGAACCCGTCCTGCTCCGCCTTCTCTACCTCGGCCAGTAGCTGATTCATGAAAAGGGAAGTAGCGGGAAGGAAGGCCGTCGGAGGGACACCCGTACCGGCCAGAGAGCGCACCTCGACCTTGGTGTCCGGCGGAACGGCCGGGGCGACCGCCTCCTCCACCATCGGGTTATAAACGTCGACCCCCATAGGGTTAATGATCAGGATTTTCATGGTTCTCGAACTCCCGAAGCTCGCTTACTTGTGTTCATATGTTCGCTCGCCTTCCCGACTGCTCGGAGATAACTACGAATGGAAGGTCTCCGACGAAAGCGCTCGGCAGGGGCATGCGGGTCCCTTCGGGCCAGCACCAGATGGCCGTGCTGGGACACTTTGGCTGTCCAATCCGGAGGTACCAGAGTGGTGCAGGCATCTTCCAGAATAATGGCCGGCCCGTCAATCCCGACCTTGCTCGGCAGGCCCGAACGGTGGTACACCGCGCTCTCGTACCAGGCGCCCCCGAACCAGGTGCGCTCGGTGGCCGACGGAGGGGGCGCTTCGCCTGCCGGGATCGACCGGGAACGAGGACGGGTCATAGCCCCGTAGGCGGCCATCCGGAGGTTCACGAACTCTACGGATTCACCCGGATTGCTGTGTCCGTAGCGGACGTTGTGCGCCTCCGCGAACTGCTCCGGTATGCCCTCGATGAGGGTGTCGACGCCGCGGCTGGTATCGAGAGGTAGCGTGACGGTGTACTCCTGGCCGGAATACCGGAGATCGGCCGACGGCTCCATCGCTATCGCCTGATCGTCGAAGCCATCCTCCTTCACCATCAGGCGGGCTCGCTCCTCCAGATCAGCCAGAGCCGCCTCCAAGTCGTCCTCGGTGAGATCCGCTGCCCGGACATAGAAACTCTGAACGGCGTCATGGCGGGTGTCGGTCTGCAACATTCCGTAGGCCGAGAGAACCCCCGGGTTTACCGGTACGATCACCGTGTCGAGGTCGAGTTCGTCAGCGAGCGAAGCGGCGTGGAGAGGTCCGGCGCCCCCGAAGGCCACCAGGGTGAAATCGCGGGGATCGATTCCTCGCATGATCGTTATCTCCCTGATGGCGTTGGCCATCGTGGCGTCGGCCACCGCCAGCATTCCCGCCGCCAGCTCCAGACGATCCATGTCGAGGCTTGCGGCTACCCCGGACAGGGCTAGGGCGGCGGCCTTCCTGTCCAGGGCGATCCCACCGGCCAACCTGGTTATGCCGGGAATCCGCCCGAGATAGAGATTGGCGTCGGTGATGGTCGGTTCGACGCCACCGGAGCCATAGCAGGCCGGACCGGGAACGGCTCCTGCCGACCGCGGACCCACCCGCAGCCCACCTCCGGTTGTATGGCCGACACTGCCACCTCCGGCGCCGATCGTATGGATAGCGACTGTCGGCGCCAGCACCGGGTGGCGCTGTAACTCGGATTCGAGCTCCACATCTGCCCGCCCGTCTACTACCAGGCTCATATCGAAGGAGGTTCCCCCCATGTCTACACAGATCAAGCGGCCGGCGTCGGTCTCCTGCCGAAGGTCCTCGGCAACCGACAGGCAGGCAATCGTGCCGCCGACCGGGCCGGAAAATAAGGTCTGGATTGGTTTGCGCCGAGCCGACGAGGCGGACATGACTCCACCATTGGATTGCATAACCCGCAACGACCCCCGCATGCCTCGCTCGGCGGTCCGCTGTTCCAACTCCGCCAGGTAGTCCTCCACTATCGGGGCTACATAGGCGGCGATCGCGGTGGTGCTAGTCCTCTCGTACTCACGCCACTCCGGGGCCACGTCGGACGAGCAGACCACGGATAGCGATCGATCCATCCGTCTCAGCAGGTTGGCGACCTGCTGCTCGTGGATCGGGTTGGCATACGAGTGAAGAAAACAAATGGCCACCGCCTCATAGTTCTGCGCCAGATGCTCTCCGAGCTCGACCATCACCTCCTCGTCGATGGTGGTCAGGACCGCTCCATCCGCCCCGATTCGCTCGTCCACCTCGTAGATAGACCGTCGGGGCACCAAGGGGGTGGGTGGACGGTAACGAACGTTGTACATGTCAGGACGGTTGGCCCTACCCAGCTCGTAGACATCACGGAACCCCCGGGTAGTAAGAAGAGCCACCCGGGCGCCGCGCCGTTCGAGGAAGGCGTTCAGGCCCGCGGTGGTGCCGTTGGTCATGGAATCGAGACATCGCCAGTCGATGTCAAGCTGGTCGAGGGCCGCTAGGACACCCTCGTAGAGTCGTTGAGGGGTGGTCAACGCCTTGGCGGTGCGGGCGCGACCGTCGTCGTCGATCGTCACCGCGTCCGTGAACGTTCCTCCGATATCTACAGCAACCCGCAATGTACTTTCCCTCAGACTCAGACACGTACCTTATTAGAGCCACGGAGATCGAAGGGCCGGAATACTTCTGAACCGGAAACGTTTCCACTCAACACCGGAAGAGCACGGCGCCCCAAACTCCCGCAGCAACGTTAGGTAACCGCATAGGTTGATGCAACCTGGGCGGCAGGCGGACCAACGGCTAGCCTCTGGTCGGATGGTTCGGCAAGGCGAAACAGGCAACACCCCGCCTTCGCCCGACCTGCGCGGAGCGCCCAAGGTACTACTGCACGACCATCTCGACGGCGGTCTCCGTCCCGCCACCATCATCGATCTCGCCGTCTCCGGCGGGTTCCGGGACCTTCCCACCCATGACCCCGATGCCCTGGCGACCCTTATCCGAGCAGGGGCCCGACGGCGGAGCTTGGAGCTCTACCTGGACATGTTCCGCTATACAGCCGGGGTCATGCAGACGACCGACGCCTTGTATCGGGTGGCGGCCGAGTGCGCGCAAGATCTGGCCGCCGACGGGGTGGTTTATGCGGAGGTGCGCTTCGCTCCCGAGCTTCACACCGCCGGGGGACTGGTCTTCGACGAGATCCTGGGGGCGGTGACGGCCGGAGTCCGCGACGGCAGCCGCGATCACGACATATGTATCGGAACCATCGCCACCGCTATGAGGAACGGGACGCGCAGCCTGGAGGTGGCCGAAGCCGCTCTGCGATACCGGGATCGAGGGGTGGTGGGTTTCGACCTCGCCGGACCGGAGGCCGGATACCCGCCCGCTCAACACTTGGCCGCGTTCGATCTGCTCGACCGGCGCAACTTCCCCTTCACCATCCACGCCGGAGAGGCAGACGGTCTCCCTTCTATCCGGGAGGCGGTTCATCTATGCGGCGCCCATCGGATAGGCCACGGATTACGCATCGTCGACGATCTCGGCCCGGACGGCGTGGTAGGAACTCTCGCCTCCTACGTTCGCGACCGCGCCATCCCGCTGGAACTGTGCCCTACCTCCAACGTACACATCGGGGCGGTTCCGGCTGTTTCAGCCCACCCGGTCGGACTGCTTCTCGATATGGGCTTCCGGGTGACAGTCAACACCGATAACCGCCTCATGAGCGGAACTTCGCTCACCCGAGAGTTGGAGCGATGCGCGGCTGCCTTCGGATGGTCGTGGGACCACCTACGGCAGTTGGCGGTGAATGGTATGAAAGCGGCCTTCCTGCCAACCGACCAGAAGCAAGAACTCATCAAACAGGTATTAGACCCCTGGTACGACTCGCGGATCGGGAAGGCCCTCCTAACCGGTTAACGCCCGAAGCTCCCGACCACCGGCCTGCGGGGCCGGATCGTGATATTCGGAACGAAGCAGTTCAGCAACCGATCGGGTCATCTGGTATGACTCGGCATCGCCGGGAAAACTCCCACTCCGTACATCGGAGATCCACTCGGCCAAGGCTCGCTCGGATCGATCGGCAAGATCAGCGTACCGCCTCACGAACTTCGGGTAGTGACCGAAGTTGAACCCGAGCAGGTCGTGCATGACCAGCACCTGGCCGTCGGTATGGACACCGGCGCCGATCCCGATGGTGGGAACCTTCACCTGTTCGGTGATGACCTGCGCCAGGTCGACCGGGACCCCCTCCAGCACCAAGGCGAACACGCCCGCATCTTCCAACGCCTTGGCGTCGCTCACCAGTCGGCGGGCATCGTCCAGACCCCGACCCATCACCTTGTAACCGCCCATCGCATGGATGGATTGCGGGGTCAGCCCGATGTGTCCCATCACAGGGATCTCCGCCGAGAGAATCTTGCGGATCATCTCCGTCCGCTCGGCCCCTCCTTCGAGTTTGACCGCTTCGGCGCCTCCTTCCCGGATCAGGCGAGCCGCGTTACGAAGGGTTTCCTCAGGACTGATGTGAAAGCTCATCCAGGGCATATCGCCGATCAGCAGCGCCTTGGGTTTGGAACGGGCCACCGCCGCGGTGTGGTGGATCATGTCCTCGATGGTGACCTCGTTGGTGGTCTCGTAGCCGAGGACCACCCCGGCCAACGAATCACCCACCAAGATCATGTCTACTCCCGCCAGGTCCGCCACCATACCGGTCGGGTAGTCGTAGGCGGTCACCATCGTTATCTTCTCGCCGCTCTTGCGAGCCCGTACAACGGGAGCGGTCACCTTCCTGCGGACGGCAGGTCCTCCATTGGACATCGGTTTCGACATTGGATGCTCCGTTTCTCCCCACCGGAACGGTTGGGGGACACCTCCCGGTCTGCACCGGAGAGCAACTTGATTTGTTGAGCCGGCCGGTCGGACTTGGTCCGCCTTGTGCAGGTGCTACCGGTTGTGGAGACGATCCGCCTCGCATCCGGAACACACCCTAAGGTCGCACATGTCCACCGGCGTGGTCCAACCAGTTTACCGGACGGTCACCAACCGCGGGCGATCCATTCCGGAAGATCGGGCTTTTCCTTACCGATCGTGGTGGACGTGGGCCCGTGTCCCGGATACACCTCCGTGTCGTCATCCAGAACGAACAGCCGATCCTTGATCGTCTTGATGATGGTGTCGAAATCGCCGCCCTCGAAACTGGTAGCTCCGGGACCACCCGGAAAGAGAGTGTCCCCCGAGAAGAGAACCCCGGGGCTGAGGAAGCAAACCGAACCCGGCGTGTGGCCCGGAGTATGCATGGTCAGCAGGCTCGTCTCCCCCAGCGGGATGACCTGGCCCTCGGCGAGCGGTGTCGGACCGATCGGGGTGGTTCGGGCCGCTAGTTCATGGTCGGCGGGATGCAGCAGGAAGGGAATGTCCAGTTCCTCGACCACCGGCGCCACTGCCCGCAGATGATCGAAGTGTCCGTGGGTTGTCAACAGCGCCTGTACCGCTAGGCCGTCGGCTAGTTCCAGCACCCTGTCGGGTTCGGCGGCTGCATCGATGATGACGGCCTCGCCCGTCTGAGCGCACGCCACAACGAATGCGTTGTTGTCGTACTCTCCCACCAGGGCGGCTCTGGTAAGTATCGTCCCGTTGTCGAATGTCCAGCTCATGCCGATACTGTAGTTGGCCGGTTACCGGAACCCGGAGCCGTCGGCGGCGTACCGGTGGCTGCCGTCTCACCGTCACAGCATTCCGCCTGGTTCAGGCCGAACATCTGGCAGGCGCCATTCAGGCAGGCCGCATGGCCATGCACATATGCGAGGGATTCACCGCACCAAGCACATCTCATAGAGTTCCTTCAACCCGCCTGATCCAAGACCCTACCCTTCTCCGACTCGGATTCGATGGATCGGCCTTGTGCCTCCTCTCTCATCAGCAGAAGGCTAACTTGATATAGATCGACTTAGATTTTCTGGCATAAATGGACAGAGTTAACTGTTATACCAGGTGATTGCTCGACAATAGAGGCTGTAGGAGAAGAACAACATGGACCCGACCAGGTTTACCCAGAAATCGCAGCAGGCCCTGGTTTCTGCAAAGGACAGCGCCTCCGCCGCCAACCATCAGACCGTCGAGCCCACCCACCTGCTTCAAGCGTTGTTGGGGCAGCCTGACACCATTACCCTGCCTCTGCTGACCAGGCTGGGCGCCAACCCCACCCATCTACGCCGGGAGGTGGGAAACCTGGTCGATTCCCTCCCCAAGGTGTTCGGCGGGACCGACCTCGGCTACTCGCGGGACTCTATCCGGGTGTTGGAGAGCGCCCAGCGGGAAATGGAATCGGCCGGCGACAGCTACACCTCCGTCGAACACCTTCTGCTCGCCATATCGGCTTCCAAGACCTCCGCCGGAGACCTCCTTCGAGGCTCCGGCCTCACCCGTACAGCAATCTCGGAGATATTGGAGAAGGTCCGCGGGGCGCGGCGGGTAACCACCGACAATCCGGAAGCTACCCAAGGCGCATTGGAGCAATACGGACGAAACCTGGTGGAACTGGCTGCCGAAGGGAAACTCGACCCGGTGATCGGGCGGGATGATGAGATCCGCCGGATGATCCAGGTCCTCAGCCGTCGCACCAAGAACAACCCGGTCCTGATCGGCGAACCCGGTGTCGGCAAGACCGCCATCGCGGAAGGGCTCGCCCTGCGGATTCTCGATGGCGACGTTCCGGAGGGCCTGAAGAACAAGCGGATCGTGGCTCTTGACCTCGGCGCCATGGTGGCAGGGGCCAAGTACCGCGGCGAGTTCGAAGAGCGCCTCAAAGCCACCCTAGACGAGATCAAGGGAGCCGACGGCGCCGTCATTACCTTCATAGACGAGATGCACACTCTGGTAGGCGCGGGCGCTTCCGAGGGTGCCATGGATGCTTCCAACATGCTCAAACCCCTGCTGGCTAGGGGCGAGCTGCGCATGATCGGCGCCACCACCCTGGATGAGTATCGAAAGCACGTCGAGAAGGACGCGGCGTTGGAACGGCGATTCCAGCCGGTGCTGGTCGAGCCGCCCACCGTGGACGAGGCCGTCGGGATCCTCAGAGGCTTGAAAGAACGCTACGAAGTACACCACGGCGTGAGGATCACTGACGGCGCCCTGATCGCGGCCGCCGTTCTGTCCGACCGCTACATCACGGCGCGTCACCTGCCCGACAAGGCTATCGACCTGATGGACGAGGCCGCCTCCCGGCTCAGAATCGAGATCGACTCGATGCCGGAGGAAATCGACACCCTCACCCGGAAACTGCGCCAACTGGAGATCGAGTCCAACGCCCTTGAAAAGGAACCGGACGAGGGCTCGCGCGTCCGTAGGGTGGCGGTGGGCCAGGAAATGGCCGAGATATCCGAAGAACTGGATCGTCTCACGACCCACTGGCAGCACGAAAAGGACCAGATCGAAGCCATCAGGGACACCAAGCAGCGCATCGAGGACGCTCGGGTGGAAATCGATCGGGCTACCCGTTCGGGAGACCTCCAGCGAGCGGCGGAGCTCCAGTACGGCGCGCTGCCCGGGCTGGCGTCGGAAATCGCGTCACGCGAGAAAGAACTGGCTGCATTACAGGCCACGATGAGCATGCTGAGCGAGGAGGTGACCGACGAAGACGTGGCGGCGGTGGTAAGCCGCTGGACGGGGATTCCGGTATCACGCCTTATGGAAAGCGAGATGGCCCGCCTGCTCCACCTGGAGGGTCATCTCCACAAGCGGGTGATCGGCCAGGACGCGGCGGTCACGGCGGTGGCGGGGGCCATCCGCAGGAGTCGAGCGGGGTTAGCCGACCCGAATCGGCCGATCGGTTCGTTCCTGTTCCTCGGACCAACCGGGGTAGGCAAGACCGAGCTGGCCAAGACGTTGGCCGCCTTCATGTTCGACGACGAGCGGGCCATGGTTCGGATCGACATGTCCGAATACATGGAGAGGCACTCGGTGGCCAGGTTGCTGGGGGCGCCTCCCGGCTACATCGGCTACGACGAGGGTGGACAGCTGACTGAGGCTATCCGCCGCCGCCCTTATGCGGTGATCCTGCTCGACGAGGTGGAAAAGGCTCATGCCGATGTATTCGGCGCCCTTCTCCAGGTCCTCGACGATGGGCGACTTACCGATGGTCACGGACGAACCGTTGACTTCACCAACTCGATCCTCATCATGACCTCCAACTTGGGGTCGGAATTGATAGATCCCGATCTTCCTCAGGAGGCGGTTCACAACCGGGTGATGGGAGTGGTAAGGAGGCATTTCCGGCCGGAGTTCCTCAACCGGATCGACGATATGCTCGTCTTCTCCCGGCTGGATGAGAACGACCTCCGCCAGATCGTCCAACTCCAGTTCGTGAAGCTCGCGGACCGGATCGAGAGCCGTGGCATAACCCTCGAGCTGTCCGATAGCGCCACCACCTGGCTGGCGGCGGAAGGCTACGACCCGGCTTACGGAGCGCGGCCGCTCAAGCGCCTGCTCCAGACAGCCGTAGTCGATCCATTAGCCGTCGGCCTGCTCGAAGGGCGTTTCCGGAACGGTGATACCGTCCGGATCGCTGCCGACCTCCAAGGGATACTGCTCTCCGCCGACCACTGACCGGGGGGCGTCGTTAGGATTCCAACGGAACCGCGAATCTGTCCCCGACGGCTGCTATCAATTGGTTAGCGATTACCTCACGGTTAGGGAGTACGAGGATGTTCCGCAGGTTCAGAGAGAAGAAGGAACAAGAACGGGCAGCGCTGGAGTGGGCGGCTCTGGAGGCGCAAGCCTCGGAGCTGTCCGCCAGGGCAGACAGCATCGGCAAGTTGGCTGAGGAATTGGCCGAACCCGCCCGGCTCTGGGACGAGGCCGCCGCCGACTGCCCGATCATCGCTAAGCGGGGCGAGGAGATACTCACTGTGTTCACGGGGGTGTCATTGCTGGAACTTCGCACCGAAAAACGGGCCTATCGCGGCACCTCCCACGGGCTCAGCATCCGTGTCGCCAAGGGGATCTACTACCGCCCGGGGATGCATTCGGGAAACATCACCGAAACCGCAGAGGTCTGGAAACCGCTCGACTCGCAGGGCGAGATGGTGATCACCAACCAGAGGGTTGTCTATGCCGGAACCCGCTACTCGCGGGAGTTTCCGTTCGCAAAGCTGTTGTCGTGGCGGCTGGCTCTCGAAAAGCAAGCTCTCGACCAGCCCCACTATCTGGTAACCCTTCCGGTGTCCATCCGGGTACGGACCTCCGCGGTGGCATTCCCCGCCTCGGTTGACGAAGACCTCAAGAACACCATCATCTCGGTTGTTCAATGCGGAATAGCCCTTTACAACGGAACTCACGATGACTTCATCCGTCAGTTGCGCGCCGACGCGGCCGATCTGCGGACCCAGGCCACCGAACTCGAACGGAAGATCGGCTTCGCGGGTGGGGTTCAGCGAGATAGCTAGCCGGTTGCCGGAGCAGGAAAAGTGGTCTCGACTACGAGACCTCCAGCAACAGGAGGAGTTGTCCGGAACCCTCCAACTCGACCTCGAAGACTCCCGGGATCTCGGCTGCGAACGCGAAGCCGGTCGGGTGACCGTCAGCTACCGGCTGGAGTATGTCGTACCCGTGAATGTGTATCTCATCCGCCGCGTCCGCAGTGACCGACCAAGCCACCACCGAACCGACGGCCACCCTAACTCGTCGAAAACCGCCTACGAGTTCACCGTTGACGATCTGTAGGGCCACTGTCTGGTCGGCGTCAGCGACATCCGCCGAGAATATGGCGCCGTTCGTCCTGCCGTGACCTGTGGTCCCGTCGTGGGTATGTCCCCCGGCCTCGGCGTCCTGAGCAGATCCCCCCTCCACAGCATGGGCTGTTGCCTGCTCATGGGACACTTCGAGAGTGGCCACCGCTTCGATGGGTTTACCCTCAGCGGTCAACAGAGCATGGTCATTAGACCGCAGGTCGACCCTTATCTCATGGATCCCGGCTTCCAGGGGCGGTAGCCGGTACCAGGTGTCATAGAGGGTGGCCACCTTCCGGCCGTCGATGTACAGATGCATGTGTCCCTCACCATCCACATGCGGACCCGACACATTCTCCGGAGCAAGGCGGAAATCGGTCAACGTCACGGCCAGGTTCCATCCCTCGACCGGATCTTCGGTGACGTCGATAGAGATGCGTGGAGGAACGACATCCTCGCCGATCTCGATGGCCCGGTGATCCTCGCCGCCATGCGCACCGTGGGCGTCATCTGCATGACCGGTGTCGTCACCAGTGTGATCACCAGCCTCACAAGCAACCACCACCAATGCAAGTACCGCCGCTACCGCTGCCATCCCGGCGGCAGCGGTCTTCATACGCATTCCGGATCACTCCCGATCAGTAACGTCGCCATACCCCAACTGTATGGTTGGGGTATCGTATCCTTATGAAGCATTCGGCGCTGGTGAGCGAGGGCCTACCGGAAGAAGCCGATCTTGTCCGCACCGGGCACGAGAGCCGTCGCGGCCGGCCCTACTTCTAACTCCCCCCACCGCGCACATCAGGCCGGCGAGGGGCGCGCTTGTTAGCTCGGACAGTTCCCGGCGACCAACCAATACCGATCTGGACCCAACCCCTCGGGCTCCTCCTATGGGCTTTGCTGCTGGCCGGAACATCGTGCCAATCCGAAGGACCCCCGACCGATCCGGAATATCTGGTGTGGGAGGTTTGCCGCCAGGTCAGGACCGACACCGTAACGGCACATCAAGTTGGAGGCATCCTTCACGACGCTTCCCGGCACGGCGCCGTGATGGACGACATCGAAGCCGAGTGCGGTAAGGAAATCGCGACGGTGTTCGGTGAATAGCCCGCTTTTCGGTCACCGTCCTTTCTAACACAGACGGTCCCTAATCCAGGCCAGGTCGGTACGGTGTCGCTCAACCGTCCCGGGCGTTTCTATAACGACCGGGGCGCCGGCCGCTTTCACGACCTCTACCAGCAGATCGCCCGGCATGTGGCCCTGGCCCAGGTTGGCGTGCCGATCACGGCGCGAGTTGAATCCGTCACGGGAGTCGTTGAGATGTACGAGGTCGATACGCCCCGTAGCCGCCAAGACCCTATCCACCAGTCCCTCCATCTCTTCTCCGCCCGCCCAAGCGTGGCAAGTATCGAGGCAGAAACCGGTCCCGAGATCGCCTATCATCTCCCAGAGCCGGGCTAGATCGCGCAGGCGGCGGGCCTGAGCGTTCTTCCCTGAGGCTGTGTTCTCTATAAGGATCGGGACGTCGGATTCGACGGACTCCAGCGCCTTGCGCCAGCGGGGGAAGCCCTCGTCGACCGCTTCGTTGTTGGTGACATGTCCGCCGTGAACGATCACCCCGGTCGCTCCGATCTCTTCGGCGGCCGCCAAAGTATTGGCCAGAATCTTGCGACTAGGAATGCGGATCCGATTGTTCGGGCTGGCCACATTGACCAGGTAAGGCGCGTGCACGTAGATATCGACCGGAGAGGCGCGTAGAAGGTCGGCATCCTGCCTCGGAGCGGGCTTCTTCCAGGACTGGGGGTTTCCGAGAAACAATTGGATCGCATCGACCCCCCTCTCCGCCGCTTCTTGCAAGGGATTACCCGACGGAACATGCGCTCCCAGCCGAATCATTCTCGAAACCTCCGCTCGGAAGAGGCAAGCCCTTCCGCGGTTGGCGCCGCCTCGGGGAGAACCATAGAACCTTCCTCGGTCGCCGGACCGCCCTCTCCGGACCGCCGGAGGCTCGCGTCAACCTGGGTCGATCCGGGCTCGGTTGCTTCCTCGCCGGTTCCGCTCCCCACGCCCGCGACTACAAGGCTTCTAGCCTCTGCCAGCATCTCCACCGCCTCCTCAACCCGGCAATTCCATTCCGACGCCGGGATCGACAGCACTCCGTCATCCCAACGGGCTCGCCAGGGTCCTGATCCGGGAAAGTCAACGTGGTCGATTCGCAGGAGCAACGCGGAGTATGCGCCGAACTCATCCTCCACCACTCCGGCTTCGATCTCCTGCACCTGATCCCAAGAGATCGGGATCGGACGAGCCAGAGGACCGCCTACCGATAGAAGGATCCCGACCTCGCTTGTCTGGAGCACCGGCCTGCGAACAGACACTCGGCCCACCGCGACGGCGATCAGGAAAGCGCCAATGAACAGGAAGGCTGCGGCCCAGATCCTATCGCGGGACTCGAATCCGGGCAGGTCTCGACCTGGGTAGATGAGCTCGAGTATCCGTCTGGTCGGATACCAGTCGAAGAACACGCCACCCCCGTGAAGCATCATCACTATGCCGATGACACCCATGTACCACTTCCCCCAGGGCCTGTGCCGGATTATCACCCTTCGACGGCTCATATCCTTGGCGGTTGATGCACTCATGGCCGGCTGCCGAGCGCGGCGAGAGCATCGCGGGCGCTGGAAAGGGTCATGAAGTGCACCCTACCAAGCACCGGATCTTCCCGTGACGCGCCGGCCGCTCCGACCTGCCCTCCCTAGGGGACCGGGCAACACTATCCTTAGGCATGCGATGTCACGACCTAACCCACGAGATCTTTTCAATAACTGGGCGGATTCCGAGGCGTCCCGCAAAACCAAACTACGAACCGCTCTGGCAAACATGATGATCAAGGTCCGAACCCGCTCCAATTGCTGCGGGAATCACGGCGATCCGGGATGTTGTATCGCCGGCGGCGCCTGCTCGGCGGGGTCGGAAGATCGTCATGAACATTGATAAACCCCCGTGTTGGTAACAGGTAGGTCATGAACCGGCCGCCGGAGCCACGTCGTAGGCGAGTCCTCGCGTCTCGTCCGAGGCAGATTGTCGAATAGCCGTTCCCCGGGCCGGAGTACCGACTCCCCACTCCGTCCACCCGGCACCTCCTAACCCTGATTATTCAGGTTTCCCACACACCGAGGCGTGTAACGCCAGTTCAACCCGAGTATTGGGAGAAACCACCTTTCACCCGACAGGTGAGTCTCTACGCCGGACCGGGACGGGAAACGCCGATAGCTGTATTTCCTGGTCAGGGCGCGAATATGGTCTACCCTATTCATCCTCCAAACCTCCATCCATGAATAATCGGGGTTAACCGTGAGGAATCGGAACTAACGACCGAAGCGCCGATCGGCAGCGGCATAGTCGCGCAGGGCTCGAAGGAAGTCCACTCTACGAAAGGCAGGCCAGAAAACATCCACGAAAGCGTACTCGGCGTACGCCGCCTGCCAGAGCAGGAATCCCGATAGCCGGGATTCGCCGGAGGTCCGGATGACCAGATCAGCGTCCGGCTGGTCCGGCTGGTAAAGATGCGCGGCAAGGGCGGGCGCGTTCACATGCCTAGCCATGTCGGTTGGCGAAACCCCCCTCGCAACCAGATCCTCAACCAGTTCCCGGCAGGCGTCAACAATCTCCTGGCGGCCTCCGTAGCCCACGGCAACGGTGAGCTTCCGGCTCCCGGACGCAGTAGCTTCGGTCGCTCTCTTAGCGGCAGCCACTAGCGGGCCCGGAAGGAGGTCGAGGCTACCCATGACCTGCACGCTGAATCCCAGTTCTCCCGCACTGTAAGGGAGCCGCCCGAACAACTCCACCAGCGTGTCGAAGTAGGGTTCGATCTGCTCTCGGGGACGGTTCAGGTTCTCGGTGGACAGCACCCAAGCGGTGATAGCGGGAATAGGTAACTCGGCTGCCCAACCCAGGAACTCCTCGAACCGTCGCATACCGCTGCGGTAGCTGTCGGTGTAGGTCTCAAGCCCTTCGGCGCGGGCATAACGACGATGCCCGTCGAGAATGATCCCGATATGGCGAGGCACCCGGCGACGGTCGATCCGGCGAAGCAGGCGACCCTCGTATATTCGGTACAAGGGCAGTGTCAGTCGGGGTTTTCGCACCGTGCCGGCCATGCTCGTCGTCCTCTCGGCGGTAACGGATCGGGGTTGATTAGACTCCCCGGGATTCTAGCCCGATACTTCCTGTCCCCCGGCATACCGCGCCATTACCACACACGCCGGGAAGGATTGCGGATAGTCCCGGCTAGCCTCATCCCGTGTGCAAGGCGATTACGATCTCGCTCGTTCGACAACTCTCGGGCTGCGCTGGAGGGCCGGGCATACACCCGACGATGGGATCCTCCGGAGAGGCGCTTGAACCGTCCCTGACTATGGCCGGTGCAACGTGACGCTCCTCTCGCACTTTGTCCATCTGGATGCTGTCGAGATCGCCGCGCTCATCCGATCAAAGAAGATCCATCCACGCGAGGCGGTGACCGCCACCATCGACCTGATCGAACGAAACGACAGCCGGATAAACGCCATCGCCTGGCGTCGTTTCGACCTCGCCCTGCGAGAAGCCGAGCAAGACCTTCCCGACTCGCCCGTATCCGGCGCCCCCTTTCTTATCAAGGATCTGTCGCTAGCCCTGGCCGGCGCTCCCAACACGATGGGTTCGAGAATGCGCCGAGATCTGGTTGCCGACTATGACGCCACCCTGGTCGCTCGATACAAAGCCGCAGGTCTGCTCATTGTCGGGCAGAGCACCAGCCCGGAGTTCGGGGTGTCCGCCGATACCCGATCGGACCTTCACGGGGTGACTCGCAACCCGTGGGCTCTCGATCTATCCCCTGGAGGATCAAGCGGTGGCGCCGCCGCCGCGGTGGCTGCTCGATACCTTCCGATGGCCCACGCCAGTGACGGAGGCGGATCCATACGCATTCCTTCTTCCATGTGCGGCCTCTTCGGGCTCAAGCCCACCCGTGCCCGCACACCCAAGGGACCGGCGGCAGCCGAAGGTTGGTTTGGCATGGCGGTGGATCACGCGGTTACCAGAACGGTGCGCGACAGCGCCGCCCTGCTCGACATTTCCCAAGGCCCGGACCCGGGCGCCCCCTACTATCCGCCGCCCCCTGAACGGGCCTACCTCAATGAGGTGACCCGGCCTCCCGGCGCCTTACGAATCGCCATTTCCACCGGCTCCATGCTGTCCACCGAGATGCACCCCGACTGCGTGCGGGCGGTGGAGGAAACCGCCCTGCTGCTCGAAGAACTCGGACACCGGGTCTCGGTAGCTCGACCCTCCATAGACCGGAACCGCTTCAAGGAGTCCATGGCGATCCTGATAGCCGCCGACCTGGCATGCACCATCGCCAACTCCGCCCGCGAAGCCGGACGGAAACCCTCGGGAGACCTCTATGAGGCCGCCACATGGCTGACCGGACTTGCCGGACAGCGGCTCTCGGCAACCGATCTGGTGCTCGCCCTTCGCTACATCCGGAATATCGGTAGAGACATCGCCCCGTTCTTTGAGGATTACGACGTGTTCGTCGAACCCACCATCGCCGTTCCACCCTGGAAGAGCGGCACTGTGGGCGGCCTGAAGCTGATTCCTCGCCGACGTTTCTCCCGACGCCGGTCCGCGGTGAAGGCGATGCGGATGTTACTCGAGCCTTCGATCACCTCGGTTCCCAACACGGCCCTGTGGAACGCCACCGGCCAGCCGTCGATGTCCATGCCCTTGTATTGGGCGGGAGGTCTACCCATAGGGGTCCAGTTCACGGCTCGGTACGCCGAGGAGGGCCTCCTGTTCCGGCTGGCGGGACAACTCGAGCGGGCCCGCCCGTGGGCCGATCGGCTTCCCCCCATCCTCGCAAGCCATAACCCGACAGAGGCGGGGAAACGGCGCCTATAGAGATGGCAGGAAAGGAAGCGAGGGGAGTTCACCACACATTTCCTCCACCTCGTCCGGGTCGGTAGGCACGCCGGAGGTGAGGATCTGATGGCCGTTATCGGTGACCCAAACATCGTCCTCTATGCGGATTCCGATCCCTCGAAAGGCTTCCGGAACCAGGTGCTGGACGGTTCGGGCCTTCTCCCGTTCCTTCCTTTCCAGTTCGGTTGCCTTCTCCTTACCCAGGATCATTCGACGTTCCATCCACTGGTCGGCGTCGTATTCGAGCATCGTCAGATCGAGCGACGCGCGGGCCGGATCGACGTAGATGCCGGGCTCCACGGTGAAAGCCATCCCCGACTCCAAGGGCCGTGGACGGCCCTTGATCCCGTAGGAACCGGCGTCGTGCACATCAATCCCCAACCAGTGGCCGGTTCCGTGCATGAAGAACTCACGGTAATGATTCATACGTTTCGCTTCCTCGGCCGTCCCCGGCAACAACCCCAGATCCGTTAGACCTGCGGTTATCGTTCCGACAGCCGCCTCATGGATTTGCTTCATGGTGGATCCAGGCCGCGCCAACTCCAGAGCCGCCCGTTGGGCGCTCAACACCACGTCGTACAGAGCCCGCTGCGGGCCGCTGAACTTTCCTGAGGCCGGAAAGGTTCTGGTGATATCTGCTGAGTAGTACCGGTATTCAGCACCGGCGTCGATCAGGACCAGGTCCCCGCTGTTGATGCGCCGGTCGTTTTCCGTGTAGTGAAGTATGCAGGCATTCTCGCCCGAGGCGACAATGGCCGGATAGCCGTCACGACGGGCGCCTCTTGCTCGGAAGACGTACTCCATCGCCGCTTGGACCTGGTATTCGTAGTAACCCGGGCGGGTGTAGCGCATCGCCTCCGAATGACCCTCCGCGCTGATCTCGCAGGCGATCCGGAGCCTTTGCAACTCCTCCCGGGTCTTGTGGAGACGTAACTCCGCCAGAAGGGGAGCGACGTCTTTCACCTCTGCGGGTACCGTCTTCCCGTACCTGTTAGCGAGCCCGCCTATCGCCTGGACCGTCCGTAGCACCTTGCCACGGAACGAAGCGGCGCGGAACGGCAAGTACACGACCCGCCTCCCCACCAGTCTCCGTCGTAGTACGGCCTCGAAATCACCTATCGGGTAGGCGACATCGGCGCGGTAGACCTCCTTCGCCCCCTCCGGACCGGCCCTCCGTCCATCCCAGATCTCTCGCTCCCGATCCCGAGGACGGACAAACAGCACGTACTGCTCGTCCGGCGCCGACGGGTCGAGCAGCATTACCGCGTCAGGTTCGTCGAAACCCGACAAATAGTAGAACGAGGAGTCCTGGCGAAACGGGTGCTCCACGTCGTTATTGCGAACGACGTGGCCGGCTGCCGGAATCACGGCAATTCCGCCGTCGAGCAATTTACCGAATCGTTCCCGGCGGTCGGCGTGCAAAGCCTGGTCAGCGGTCCCGGCGGATTCCTGGTAGGTCATCATTCGGAGGGTAACCGAGTGGACGAGATTATCTGGCTACGACTGCTGCGAGGCGAACACCCCCACCCCAACCAGACGAACAAAACAGCACCCTTCTAGAAGTGGTGGACCCCCATTAGGAGGGTGCTGAACAATGACGATTGCTCAGGCCTGCCACCGCCCGACAAGGAAGCATGCCCGCGATTGGCCGGCCCGGTGGATTGCTCAGCGCCGTAGGTCGCGTTCACGCTTACACGGCAGTCGAGAGCACGCCGCCCGCAATGCAGACGGACCACGATCAAACTAGCTGTTCCGGCTCTCGGGCGGGTCGGGCGATGGGGAAACGAAGCCGTCAGGGATCCGGAGAAAGCCCTCGATTCTGGCGATCGCTACTTTGACCTCCCCGACATCGCGCGCGACGCCGTCGACCTTGCCATCCACTCGATCAATCCTTCCGTCGACCCGGTCAATCCTTCCGTCGACCCGGTCGATCCTGGTGTCGAGCCGCACGAACAGGGCAATGACGACACCGATGATCGCCACCGCGCTTCCGACCACCGCCACCAGGTTACCGATGTCAATGGCCTGCACTTCTTCCCTCACTTCCGTAGAGACCATCCTGAACCATACTTGTAATGTAGCAATTTTGCGACGGTTTGCATAGAATAGAGTAGCCAAGAGGACAAGAAGAAAGGGGGTGGCCGTACGGCCACCCCCTTTCTTTCGTTTGTTGCCTGTCAAGCCTTCCAGTAGAAGGCCGGTGGGAGGGCGTTGGACGGTGCGCGCTGGTCCAGCGTGTTGAGTATCCGGCCCGGGACATTGCCAGGTTGTTGTTCGCCAGGTACATCCCGTAGATCGCCAAGCCGAAGCCGACCACCCCTATCGACCAGACCTGATCGACGTGGAGCTTGTAGATCTCCTGAGTGATACGGATCCGCTCCGCGGCGTCCGTTTCGATCAGACCGGCGTCGAGAAGGGCCCAACCCTCCTTGATCATCAACTGATCAGGTGGTTCCACGCCGTCGGCGCCGTCGGTGGCGCGCCATTTTGCGTAGGGAATACCGATCAGGCCCGGGTAGTTGTTGGTCCGGGTCGGCATGATCAGGTCCTGCTGCCGGGAAGTCGGCGAAGCTGGCCGGGGCTTCGTAGACCAGCACGATCCGGTCGCCGCTGCCGTCCGGACGCAGCCGGAAGCCATCGCCGTCCTTTTCCGTGAGACCGATGCCGTCCAGCAGGGCGTTGGCTGCATCGACATCGAGGGTGGCCCACTTGGTGGTCCACTCCGGTCCGGGGTAGTAAGCCGACTCCGGCGACGGGGCCGGCGACGTAGGTTGGCTGGTTCCCAGGAAGATCGCCTCGTTGATCTCGTCGCGGTCGACACCCATCGACAGCGCCCGCCGGAAGTCGGTGGTCCGGATCAACTCGCCGATTACCGGATCGGCGTCGTAGGCGAGGTTGATCCGTACCCCGAAGTAGGATTCAACTCCAGGTGTGCGGTGGATGGTGTAACCGCTCCGCTCCTGGTTCTCGAGTAGTACCGGAAGGCTTGCCACCTGGAGGTGGCGGTCCTGGAAGTCGTACTCGCCGGCGACGGCGTTGAGCACCAACACTTCCCGGTCCTCCGCTCCAGCCATGCTGATCTTGTGGATGTATGGGAGCTGGTTGCCTGCCGTATCCATCCAGATGCTGTACGGGTTGGCCTCGAACTCCCATGGAGGATCGTTGATGGGACGGGTCATCACCCACGGGGTCACCGTCGGCAACTCCGGATTGAACTGCCATGTGTTGCGATTCTTCAGGTAGTCGGCCCAGTTGTCCTGGCCGGCGTCCTGGGCCAGCGCGTCGGCATCCGGATTGAAGTCGGCGTGGAACTGCTGGAGGTAGTGCGCCGGAGCGAACCCCCCGAGTCCGAACTGCCCCGTTATGGTCTGGCCGTTGATCGAGCCCCACCCCGCCATGATCTCGGGAAGCAACGGGTAGAGCGCCACCACCGTCAAGGTGACCGTATAGTCATCGACCTTCTCCACAACCATGTGCTCGCCCCCGACGCGGAGCTGCCCGGAAGGTGCGGTGACCTCCGAGTTCAGGCTCATGTGGTTCCGCCACCAGACTATGTCGTCGGCGGTGAAGGGCGCTCCGTCGGACCACTTCATGCCTTCACGGAGGAAGATCGTCATCGCTGTTGCGGCGGCGTTCATCTCGAAGCCTGCCGCGATGTTGGGTACGAGCCGGCGATGCTCGAAATCCCAGTAGAGATCAGGTTGTCGGGCCCGCCGTTGAACCGGTTGGCGTTCTGGCGGTCGTTCACTGTGGATATGTACCCGCGGCGCAACTCGCGCCCGCCGTAGCTGCCGACTTCGTGCACCGGTTCCACCACCGGGGGATTCCCGGGCACGCGCTCCTCCACGGGCGGGAGCTCACCCGCCGCCACCCGGGCGGCCATCTCCGGTGACTCGTTGAAGGTGGTGGGATACCGGGCGGGATCGGTGATCACGATGTGACCCTCGATCGACGGCAGGCCACGTTCGACGGCGCGTGTGGTCGTGGTCGTATCCGCCGCCGTGGCGTTTCGTTATCGACACTGTAGCCTTCCGGATCATGGACCCCAAGCCTCGCCAGATACTCACTCCCGATGGTCGCACCGATCCACCGGCGCCTGATGCGGGCACCGTTCGCACCAGGTATTGCGCCCTGGTGGAGGCCCGCCTCTACGATCGAAAAGCCTCGGCCCTCCAGCGCCAGGGACGGCTGGCCACGTACGCGCCCTATGAGGGCCAGGAAGCGGCCCAGGTTGGAGCCGTCGCGCCGCTAGGGCCAACGGACTGGTTGGTGGCCAGCTACCGCGACGCCGCAGCCATGAGGTTCCACGGCTATCCGTGGAAGAACCTGCTGCTCACTAGGATGGGGGACGAGCGGGGAGGCCATCCCCCGGAAGGTGTCAAGTCACTGCCGCCTTCTATCACGGTGGGTGGGCACATGATCCATGCCGTCGGTGTCGGGTGGGCCGAGAAGCTTCTGGGTACTGGCGCGGTAGCCCTGACGATGTTCGGGGACGGGGCCACGTCAGAGGGGGACTTTCACGAAGCCATGAACTTCGCCGGGGTTTACCGCACCCCGACGGTGTTTTTCTGCCAGAACAACGGCTGGGCTATCTCGATGCCCAGAGTCCGCCAGACGGCGTCGGAAACCATCGCCCAGAAGGCGGTCGCCTATGGGTTTTCGGGTGCGGTGGTCGACGGCAACGATGTTCTCGCGGTGGAGCAGGTGGTCTCCGAGGCGGTTGATCGGGCTCGTTCAGGAGACGGGCCGACCCTGATCGAGGCTCTCACATACCGGATCCACGGCCACACGACCGCAGACGACCACCGGCGTTACAGGGCTGAGGACGACGTGGCGAGTTGGCTGGGTAGGGATCCCCTGGAGCGCGTCCGCCTCTGGCTTGAACGTCAGGGAGCTTGGGACGAGGAATGGCAGGCGGAGATCGAACGGGAGGCGTCAGGGCGGATCGAGGCGGCGGTAGCGGAAGCCGAAGCGATCGATCCCTTCACCGCAGGCGAGATCTTCGATGCGATGTACAGCGAACCGACGCCACCCCTGGTGGCCCAGCGGGACTTGGCCGAGCGGAGTTCCCGATGACCGAGATGACCTTGGCCCAAGCGCTCAACTCGGCTCTCGATGTAGCTCTCCAGGATCCCCTGGTGGTTGTCATCGGTGAGGACATCGGGAAGACCGGCGGTGTCTTCCGCATAACCGATGGTCTCGAGCAGAAATACGGAGAAGAGCGGGTGATCGACACTCCGGTGGCCGAATCCGGCATCGTCGGGGCTGCGTTCGGCATGGCCGTAGCCGGTCTGCGGCCCATCGTCGAGATACAGTTCATGGGGTTCTCGTATCCCGCCTACGACCAGATCGTGAACCACGTAGCCCGGATCCGCAACCGTTCCCGGCACCGATTTACCGCCCCTATGGTCATCCGTCTCCCCTACGGAGCAGGGATCGGAGCCGCCGAGCACCATAGCGAATCCACCGAAGCGGTCTACGCTCACATCCCCGGACTCAAAGTGGTGGTCTCCTCCACTCCGGCGAATGCCAAAGGCCTGCTGCTGGCGGCGCTCGACGATCCCGATCCGGTCATATTCATGGAGCCGATCCGCCTATACCGCGCGGCCCGCGGCGACGTGCCGGACGGCCGGTATACGACGCCCATCGGTTCGGCTGAAGTCGAGCAGCATGGCTCCGATGTGTCGCTTATCTCCTATGGCGCGATGATGCGCGAGACGCGGCAGGCGGCGTCCCACCTGGCCCGAGACGGCGTGAGTGCCGAGGTCATAGACGTCCGGACCTTGGCGCCGCTGGACGTTGATACGATTGTCTCATCGGTGGAGAGAACCGGCCGCGCCGTCATCATCCACGAGGCGCCCCTCAGCGGTGGCTACGGCGCCGAGATCGCAACCCTCATCCAGGAACGGGCCCTCTACTCGCTGCGTGCGCCCGTCCAGCGAGTGGCCGGATGGGATGTCGTCGTTCCCCTGCGGCTCGCCGAACGTCACTACATGCCGTCGGCGGACCGGATCGTGTCGACGGCCAGGCACACCTTGGAGGCTTGACATGGTACACGAATTCCACCTGCCGGATGTAGGAGAAGGGCTCGTCGAGGCGGTCATCTCCTCCTGGTACGTCGACGTGGGTAGGAAGGTCGGGCTCGACGAACCCCTGGTCGAGGTGGAAACCGACAAGGCAGTCATCGATATCCCTTCGCCGTTCGCGGGCGTTCTGCTGCACCGCGGGGGAGAGGACGGCGACACTTTGGAGGTCGACTCGCTGCTCGCGGTGATCGGGGAGCCCGGCGAGAGATGGCAGGAAGCGCCCGCGAGATCGCTAACCGAGGTCGACGAGCGGTCCGCCCCCGTGGTCGGTGTACTTCCAGGGGCGGAGCCTGCTGTGCCGCGCCGACCTCTCGCCCTGCCCCTGGTGCGCAGGCTGGCCGAAGACTTGGGGGTGGACATCTCCGCCATATCCGGGACCGGCCCGATGGGACGCATCACCGAACCGGACGTCCGGGCAGCGGCATCCACCCGTCCCACGGTGCGGGTGACGATGTCCCGCCTCCGCCGGACCATTGCGGAGAGCCTTTCCCGCTCCTGGAGGGAGATACCGCACGTAACCACCTACGGGCACGCAGACTCGGATGCGCTCATGGCCGAGCGCGAACGTCTGGGCAAGCCGCCGGTCGAGGCTCTGCTCATCGCCCGCCTCGTTCCGGTGCTAGTCCGGTTCCCGGCTTTCAACGGCGCGGTGGAGGGTGACGAGATACTCGAACGACGTTTCTACGACATCGGTTTCGCGGTTGCCACCCCCGAAGGGTTGATGGTGGCGGTGGTTCGCGATGCCGACACCCTGTCGGTGGACGACCTAGCTGGAGAGGTGCGCAGGCTTGCCGCGGGAGCGCGAGCACGGAAGTTGCAGGTCGATGAGCTGCGAGGCCAGACGTTCACAGTGTCGAACATCGGAGCGGTCGGAGGGGGCCGCGGTACTCCGATCATCCCTTACGGCACGTCCGCCATCCTCTCGGTGGGACGTTCGAGGTCGCGAGCAGTGGTGAGGGGCGACGCCATCGTGATAGCCCGGCAGTTCCCCCTGAGCCTCTCCTACGATCATCGCCTCATCGATGGCGCCGAGGGGCGCCGATTCATGGCGGCGGTAATCGAAGCTCTGGAGGGCTGAGCTTCCTACCGGGCCAGTTCCCGGGCCGCCAACCGGGCGACCGTGTCGAGCCAGCGAGCCCCCACTGCCAGCGCTCGCTCGTCGAAGTCGAAGCGGCTCGAATGAGCCGGAGACGGATCGCTGCCGGCAGTGAGACCGCCGTACCGGATGTAGCAGCCCGGGACTCTCTCCAGGTACCTTCCGAAGTCCTCCGACCCCATGTTGGGTGTGTGCATCCGCAGAACGTTGGTTCTTCCAACCACCTCCACCGCGGCCCGCCGGGCCAGTTCCGTCATCGCGGGCGCGTTGATGACGGGCGGGTTGCCCTCCCGCACCTCAGCGTTCACCCCGCAGCCATGCAGTCGACCGGCCGCCGTGGCCATCCGGACCACCGAGTCGCACAGATGCCGACGGACCTCGGGGTCCAGCGTACGGATCGTCCCCGTCAATCTGGCGGAGCCGGCGATCACGTTCTCCGCACTCCCGGCGTTGAAGCTTCCCACAGTCAGCACGGCTGGATCGGCCGGGTTCACCTCTCGAGAGACGACCGTCTGCAGCGCGCTCACCAGCGACGCTCCTATTACCACCGCATCCACCGCCTCATGAGGTCGGGCCCCGTGACCCATCTTGCCTTTGATATGGATCGTGAAGTAGTCGGATGCGGCGTTCACCGCGCCTTCGGTGACCACCAGGGCGCCCACCGGATGGTTGGTATCAAGGTGTCCGCCGAATACGGCGGACACTCCCTCGATCGCTCCGTCCGCGATCATCCTCCTCGCCCCGCTCCCTCGCTCTTCGGCAGGTTGGAACAGGAGCCGGACCGGGTTAGGTGGAGGTCGCTCACGGAGCAGGATGGCCGCTCCCAGCAGCATGGCGGTGTGACCATCGTGACCGCATGCGTGCATGACGTCGTCGATCGCTGACGCGAACGGGAGTCCGGTCTCCTCACCTATGGGTAAGGCATCGATGTCGGCCCGTAGAGCCACTACCAGGCCGCTGCTGCGACCGGCGATATGGGCGACCACACCGTATCCGCCCACTCCGGCCCGGTATGAGATCCCGAGATCCTCCAGGAAGGAGCAGATAAGGCCGGCCGTTCGCTCCTCCTGCTCCGAAAGCTCAGGATGGCGATGCAACTCCCGGCGCAGGCTGATCAACCGGTCCAGGAATCCGGTCTCAGCTCCGGCGTTCCCGGAGTTGCGACGCGAACCCGGTGGTTCCAGCGAAACCATGGGCTTCAGCCTACGTGGCCTGCTGGTCGGTTTCCCAACCAATCGAGATAGAAAGGCGTACCGGCTGGCCGGAGGCGGACACCTCTCAATCGACGTACTCACGGTCCTCGTTCTCGGGATCGAAGTTGGGAGCGAACACGGCTGCGATGACCACACGGGTGGCGGCGTTCATCGTGGCGTGAACGGTCCCGGCCGGCACCACAACCACGTCACCGGCACTCACCCGCCGCACTTCGTCGCCGAGGCGGAAATCGGCCTCGCCTTCCAGGAAAACGATGACCTCGTCGTGGTGGTGGTGGATGTGGGGCCGCAGCCCCCCTCCCACCTCGATCGAGCAAACCGCGCTCGTGGATCTCTCCGTGCGCTGCAGGTGGGTGACCCGGAAGGTCTCACCTTCGAGGATCGGATGGTCGATTAACACCTGGTAGGTGTTAGCGATCAGGTCTTCCATCATGGGACGCCTCGCCGGGTGGGTCGTTCAGGTGCGCGGAACGCTAACAGGGCGGTGCTGAACAATGACGATTGCTCGGGCCTGCTGCCCGCCGACCCAGGAGTCATGTCGGCGGTTGGCGGGCGGCGGGGTGGATTGCTCAGCACCCTCCCAGCCCCCCGAACAGAAGCGCAGCGGTCACGGGTCTGGAAGATCATTGCAAGCATCGCATCAGAGTGCCTACTCCGTCCATCGTGTCGAGGCGGTCGACATCGGACACCATCACGTTGATACGGGCCACTGTGGCGTTGCTGCCCGAATGCATCCGAGCTATATCAGCCGGTCGGGGAGTCGGTAGGACCTCCGCGCCTCCTGCAGCGCCGAATCGCTTCCCGTCCGATGAGGTCAGGAGCACTTCGTGATGAAGCAGGTCCCGGGTGGAGGCCGGCTCCACCCGGATGCCATCGACGAGGTTGGGGCACCGGTTGCTGACCGGAGCTTCGCGAACACGGTGGCGGGACATCTCGAGGCGCTGGAGTGGGTTACCGAAGCCGGTGCGGGGCGGGTTGGGATCGAGGGTTTCGGGCAGCTATGGGCGGCGCGTCATACGGTTCGGGCGCGTCCCCTAGACCGGATTGTCGGCCGTAGCCCCGGCCTGGCGCTGGATCCCGTGGCTGACCGCGGGGTGGGAGACTTCCGGCGGTGCCGGCTGGCGGCGCCGACCAAGGTCAGCCCGCGTCCGGGCGACGGGTCCGCCTCGCCGAGGAGATGTTAGAGGCTCGCCGTCCGCTGCTCGACGCGGTCAGGGAACGCATGCGGAAAGAGTTCGATGAGATCGAGGCGCGCGGGTACGCGGTTCCGAAGGCACTGGTGGACCGGCACGACCGAGCCCTCAAGCGAACGGGAACGCCCTGGTGGTTGCCGGTCTGGAGATGCTGGCGTCCTGGTATCTCGACTCGGCCTCTGCCCAGTACGGGGGCCCGCTCCGCAATCCCGATCTGGAATCCACCGAACTGGCCCGTACCGCACCGGGGCGGGCGGTCCGGAGCGCGGAGCTGGTTCTCGACGCGGCGGTCCAGTTGCGCCGGAACCAGCGGTCCAGGCTGGTCCTCGCCTGGCTCTTCACCAGTCTGGGTGCAGACACCTGAGGGCAACCGGGGCCAGGGACGCATAGACGTATACTTGGCTCCGATCGGATGGTACGGCGGATGCGGAGGCGGAGGCGCCGCATCGATCCGCTCCCGCGATCATCAGTGGAAAGGCGGCTCTCCAACCCATGAGCAGAGACAACGCGTTCATCGATCCCGACCTCTACGAATACATCCTGTCGACCACTCTCCGAGACGACCCGCTGCTCTCCGACCTGCGGGAGGAGACCGCGCGGATGTCGGAGGGGAGGATGCAGATCTCCGCTGATCAGGGCCAGTTCATGGCCATGCTCGTGAAGCTGATCAGAGCGACGCGGGCCATCGAAGTCGGGGTCTTCACCGGGTACAGCAGCCTCTGCGTCGCCCGCTCCCTCCCCACCGACGGACTGCTGGTGGCATGCGACATCAGCGTCGAGTACACCGACATCGCCCGTCGCTACTGGGAGCGAGCAGGAGTGACCGACAAGATAGACCTCCGGATAGGACCCGCGACCGAAACACTCGACGCGATGATCAGCCAAGGTGAAGCCGGGACCTTCGACTTCGCTTTCATCGACGCCGACAAGGGCAACTATCCCGGCTACTACGACCGCTGCCTACAACTCTTGAGGAGTGGAGGGCTCATGCTCGTCGACAACGCCCTCTGGGGAGGCCACGTCGCAGATACGGAACGCACCGATGCCGTCACCGCTACGTTGCGTGCACTCAACGGGAGGGCCGCGCGGGATCCCCGGGTCGAGGTGTCGCTTCTCCCGATCGGAGACGGGGTTCTGCTTGCCCGTAAGGTTTGAGCCTCCCGTCGGCTCCGGACCCCGAAGGGGCCATGTTGACACCTCGCGGTCGCGCAGGACCGCCTCGGTCAACCCGGTACGGTTCAGTTCTGTATGTTCCACCTCGGTTTTTTTTACCCCTAGGAGGGTCCTAAAAAACGAATCTTACGGGGTTCGGGGGTCGGCAAACCCCCTGGTCAGAGGGTTGCGGGTTAGCGGGTGAACCCCTTTGTACGGGGTTTCTCAGCACCCTCCTAGCCCCGATTATTCATGGATGGGGGTTAGGAGGATAAGTGGAGTAGACCATATCCGTACCCTGACCAGGCAATACAACTATCGACGCTTCCCATCACGATCCGGCGTGAGGTTCACCTATCAGGTGGACGGCGGGTTTCTCCCAATACTCGGGTTGAACTGACGTTACATGCCTTGGTGTGTGGGAAACCTGAATAATCAGGGCTAGTGCCGAGGGCGCGGGCATCGACCCAGATTTTCACCTGCCGTTTGTTGAGGACTTTGGTTCGGTCGACGACCACACCGTCCTCGACAAGACGAGTGTGGGCGGCAGTGATGATGTGTGGTTGGGGGCGGCGCTGTTCGGGAAAGCCCAGATTCCGGTTGAGTACCCAGCTAGTCTCGCTGAGAATAGCCTCGGCTTCGGGTCGTAGGAGCGCACCTCCGCGTTCCTTAAGGAGGAGGGCTAACGCCTGAGTTGTCCGGTCTACCCAATATTCTCTCGGTAAGCTCACCGGACAAGATTTTACGTTTCAAGCACATCGGACAACGGTATATAGGAATGCTTGGGGGTGGGGGGGCCGCTCCACGGACGGACGCAGAGAGGTTACTGATCACCCGACCGTTATAGACCGGTACCAATCCGCGAGCGCGGCGCCTATCAGGTCCGCTGAGTCCTCCTGCATGAAATGCAAACCGGGAACGGTGACCTCGGTCTGGTTAGGCCATGAACGGCAAGCCTCGCGGGCTCGCCCAACCAGGATCGAGCCCGGATCGGCGTTGACGAACAGTTTCGGGATCTCCCATGTCGCCATCTTCGCTTCACAGCCTGCTACGATATCGTGCACATCAGGTGGATCTCCATCCATCGGGAGTTCCCTCGGCCAGGTAAGCATCGGTCGCCGGCCCTCTCCCGGACGGCGGTAGGGTCGGCGATATTCATCTATCTCATCCGGTGTGAGGTCACGCTGAATCGACGCCGGAAAGATACGCTCGACGAACACATTCTTCTCGAGGACTATCTTCTCGCCTGCTTCCGAGCGCATGGCTTGGAAAATGGGCCGTCCGGGCGCGGGCCAGTCTTCCCAGGTAAGGGGGGTGACGATCGCCTCCATGTACACGATGCCCATGACGGAATCGGGGTTCCGGACGGCCCAGTCGAAGGCGAGCACCGCTCCCCAGTCGTGTCCCACCAGGGTGACTTCCTCGTCTATGTCGAGCACCCGCAGAAGCTCCTCGAGATAGGTACGGTGCTCGACGTAGCGATAGGAGTCCGGTCCGGAGTCCGCCAGTTTGTCCGAATCGCCCATCCCGATGAGGTCGGGAGCGATGCAACGACCTAGTTCGGAAACGTACGGGATGATGTCCCGCCACAGGTAGGAAGATGTCGGGTTGCCGTGAAGAAACACGATCGGGCGTCCCGACCCCTCCTCGACATACGCCATGTCGACGTCGAACACCCGCCTGGTTCGCTTTCTCAATCCCATAACTCCTCCAGTCGCCCGGAAAGGGTACCCGAAGACCAAAACCCGGCACCGCGGTCCGTGCCGCAGGTCTTCCCGGCGCGCCTCGGTGTACTCGCTTCGTTTCTACCCTTTGAAACCGACTTTGTCGTGGGACCCGTCGCAGAGCGGCTTGTTGGACGAGTGGCCGCACCGACACAGGGTCACGCGATTCCGGGTCTCGAACGGCTCGCCGTCCGACCGCTGTACGGGAATACCGCCGGTTACCCACAGCGGTCCGTCGGCGACCACCGCGACCTCAACCGGTAGGACCGGTTCGACCTCCACGCCGTCCACGGTGTAGGTAAGAGCGCCGGACGGGCACCGTTCGACCATGGCCATTACCTGGGCTCGAACGACCGAGTCGTCGGTCTCGCGGGTCATCTTCCAAACATTCGACAAACGGTTGCCGCAGAATCCCGCATGTACGCAGACACTCCGATCGTCCGACACCGTGATGCCGCTCCCGCCCAAGTCCGCGCAACGTTCCCGGAATGAATCGGTCGGCGCCGACTCCGTACCGTCGAAACCCGTCTTGGCGTGTGTTCCGTCGCAGTATGGCTTTCGGGTCGACTCACCGCATCGGCACAATGCGTATACGGGACGCTGCTCGCTCGCCTCGTCGCTCTGCCATGTGAGGGGTTCGCCGTGTTCAGACACCACAGGACGCCGGTGTCTCAACGGAACCGCACCCGTGACTACGTAAGGGCCGTCGGATTTGACGATGACGGTCGGGTCTTGCTGAGTCACTGGGAACCTCCCGCGTGGTTCGAGAATACAGGCAACTATAGGCAGGTAGCCGTCAAACCGACGCACCAAGCCCCCGGATGTCCGGTCAGGCCAGGTGAGACCTGAAGGCCCTTAGTTGCTCCCGCACAGACTCGAAACCGGCGCCACCTGTCGACCTCCGCCTGCGAACCGACTCCGTCGGCGCCGTGAGGCCGACATCCTCCGCTTCGAAGCGCGGGTCGGCGGCTTTTAGGTCTGCGGGGGTGGCGGTCGACAGCGTTCTTCCCTCGGCTCCCAGAGCGGAGAGCAGGGATCCCACCGCATGGTGGGCTTCTCGGAATGGAACTCCTCGCTGCACCAGGACTTCGGCGAGGTCGAGAGCGGTAACCGACGAGTCAGGAGGCGGGGGATGGAAGTCGGCTTCCGCTATCAGGGCCGTCATCGCCTCCAGCACTCCGGCGAGAGCGTCATCGACGGCGAACACCGCCCCTTTGTCCTCCTGGAGATCCCGGTTGTAGGTCATCGGGAGACCCTTCTGGAGCGCCATCAAGCTGGTGAGGTACCCGATCCCGACCGCCGCCCTGCCCCTGGCCAACTCGGCGATGTCCGGATTCTTCTTATGAGGCATGGCGGACGACCCGGTGGTGAGCGAATCGCTGAAGGTCACCCAACCGAACTCGACGGTGGCCCAAAGGACACACTCCTCGGCTAGCCGCGACAGGTGAACCATGGCCTGCGTGCAGGCGAAGGCGTATTCGGCGACGTGGTCCCGGGCCGCCACCGCGTCCATGGAGTTGACGAATCGCCCGCCCATGCCCAGCAATTCAGCGGAGCGCTCCGGGTCGATCGGCAGGCTGCTTCCCCCGAGTGCGCCGGCGCCGAGAGGCGAGACGTCCAAGCGCTGGGCGACCTGTTCGAAGCGCTCGATATCCCGCAGTGCGGCCGATACGTAAGCCAGCAGGTGATGGCCTAGCGGAACGGCTTGCGCCTGCTGCAGGTGGGTGTAGCCGGCGACCACCGTTCGACCCATCCTCTCAGCCACGTCCACCATCGTGGCGGCGAAATCGCGTAGCTGGAGGATCCGGGCCCCGGCCGAGCGTCGCAGATACAAACGTAGGTCGAGGGCTATCTGGTCGTTGCGCGAACGGCCCGTGTGAAGCTTCCCCGCTACCTCCCCTACCAATTCGCCCAGCCGTCTTTCGACCGCAGAGTGAACGTCCTCGTCGCTGTCGAGAAAGCGGAACCGCCCTTCCGCAGCTTCAGACGACACCTCGTCCAAACCCTCCAAGAGCAGGGCAACCTCGGGCTTCTCCAGCAGGCCTACCTCGTGGAGCATGGTGGCATGGGCTATGGAGCCTGCTACGTCATCTTCCAGCAACCGCCGGTCGGAGTTATCCACGGTGAATCGCCACAGAACTTCGGACGGCGCCTCCTCGAATCGGCCTCCCCACATCTGGGCCACGCTCACGCCTCCACAATCGCAGGTGGCGTGGTTGTGTTCGAGGTTGTCATCCGAGCCCGCGTCTCGACTGCAAGCGGAGCCGCAAGGCGTTGAGCCGGATGAACCCGGTTGCATCGGCCTGGTCGTAGTCGCCGCCTTCCTCGAAGGTAACCGTTTCCCGGTCATAAAGGCTGTGGGTGACAGATCGCCGCCCTATCACCGTGGCGCTCCCTTTGTACAGGCTCATCCGAGCCTCCCCGGTTACTCCAAGCTGTATCTCGTCCATGAACTTCTGGAGAGCTGCCCGTTCCGGCGAGAACCAGAACCCGTTGTAGACCATTTCGGCGTAACGGGGCATCAATCCATCGCGAAGATGCGCCAGTTCCCGGTCGAGGGTGATTGATTCCACGGCCCGGTGCGCGTGATGAAGCAAGGTACCCCCGGGAGTCTCGTAAACACCTCGGTTCTTCATGCCGACGAACCGGTTCTCCACCAGGTCCACCCGGCCGATTCCGTGCGCCCCGGCTACCCGATTGCAGTGGGCAAGCAACCGGGCGGGGGACATCTCGACGCCGTCGACCGCCACCGGATTGCCCCGGTCGAAGGAAACCACCACTTCCTGCGGCTCGTCGGGCGCCTCCTGAGGGTCGGTGGTCATCTGGAAGATCCCCGGCGGTGGTCCTACCCAAGGGTCTTCCAGCACTCCCCCCTCATAGGAAATGTGCAGGAGGTTGGCATCGGTCGAATACGGCTTCTCGGGCGTCACGGGTATCGGGATGTCGTGCTTGTCGGCGTAGGCGACCAGATCAGCCCGCCCTCTCATGCTCCATTCGCGCCATGGAGCGACCACCCGGATGTCCGGGTTCAACGCATAGGCGGAGAGCTCGAACCGGACCTGATCGTTGCCCTTACCGGTCGCCCCGTGGGAGATCGCTTCGGCCCCGTAAGTCTCAGCGGCCCTCACCAGACCCTTGGCTATGACCGGTCGGGCCAACGATGTCCCCAGCAGGTAGTAATTCTCGTACGTAGCGTTGGCGCGGATAGCGGGCCATACATAATCCCGGGTGAACTCCTCCCGCAGATCCTCGGAGACGGCTTCGACCGCCCCGGTTGCATAGGCCTTGGCGACCGCTTCGTCTACTTCCTCTCCCTGGCCCACGTCCGCCGTGTAACAGACCACCTCGTATCCACGTTCCTCGATGAGCCATTTGAGAATCACGGAGGTGTCCAACCCTCCCGAGTACGCCAGTACTACCCGACTCATCCGCTTGCTCCAATCTCTTCTATCAACCTGGCGACCGCCCGGCCGCCACTGGCCTCATCAGCCACGATCAACAGCGTGTCGTCACCGGCTACGGTACCCAGCACTCCGCGTAGGTCGGCGCTATCGATCGCGGCGGCTACCACATGCGCGGCTCCCGGAGGGGTTTTGAGAACGACCAGGTTGCCGCTCGCCCGTACCGATCCCGCGTATGTCGACAAGGTGTCCGCCAGGACCTCCACCGGTCCGGACTGATCGCCTCCCGGTTCCCAGATATAGCGGATGGTCCCGGCGGCCGATCTCGCCTTGACCGCACCAAGCGCTCGCAGGTCGCGGGAAACGGTGGCCTGGGTCACCTCGTAACCCCGTTCAGCCAGCAATCCCACCAGGCGGGTCTGGCTCGAGACCTCGTGCTCCGAAAGGATGGTTCTCACCGCTCTCCGCCGGGAGGCCGTCGTGTTCATGGACCATGATTATGCACCCGGCTGTATGATTATTCAAAGCGTTAGTACTTGTACTCGTCTCTTTTATAGGGTCCGTCCACGGGCACGCCTATGTAATCCGACTGGTCCTTGGTCAGTTCGGTTAACTCGGCGCCAAGGTGGTCCAAATGCAGGCGAGCCACCTCCTCGTCCAGATACTTCGGGAGCCGCATCACTTCGTTTTCGTAGTCATCAGCGTTCTCGTGAAGGTCAAGTTGGGCAAGGACTTGGTTCGCGAAGGAGGTGGACATAACGAAGCTGGGATGTCCGGTGGCGCAACCGAGGTTGAGAAGCCGGCCCTCGGCAAGGATCAGCACTCCGTGGCCGTCGGGGAAGACGAACTCATCGTATTGAGGCTTGATGTTCCGCCTGACCAGACCCTCAACCTGTTTGAGTCCGGCCATATCGATCTCGTTGTCGAAGTGGCCGATGTTGCCGACGATTGCTTTGTCTTTCATGCGCGACATGTGATCGACGGTTATTACGTCCCGATTCCCGGTGGCGGTGATGAATATGTCGGCGGTTCCGACCACGTTTTCGATGGTGTTTACCTCGTATCCGTCCATCGCAGCCTGGAGGGCGCAGATCGGATCTATCTCCGAGACGACCACTCGGCATCCTTGACCGCGCAAAGCCTGGGCGCACCCTTTCCCGACCTCGCCATACCCGGCTACCAGAGCCACCTTGCCGCCGAGCATGACATCGGTGGCCCGGTTGAGCCCGTCCACCAGGCTGTGTCTGCAACCGTATACATTGTCGAACTTGGACTTGGTAACCGAGTCGTTCACGTTCATGGCAGGAAAGAGGAGATCGCCCATCTGCTCCATCTCGTAGAGACGATGCACGCCCGTGGTGGTCTCTTCGCTCACCCCGCGAACCGATCCCGCCATCCTCACGTAGTGATCCTTATCAGCCGCGAGGCGCTCCCTAAGGAGATCGAGTATCACGCCCCATTCTTCCGACTCGGTGGCCGCATCGAAGGACGGCACCGCCCCGAGGCGGCCGTATTCGGCGCCCTTGTGGACCAGCAGGGTCGCGTCACCCCCGTCATCCACTATCAACGTGGGTCCGTCGAACCCCTCCCAGGTCAACATCCGGTCGGTGCACCACAATACTCTTCGAGGGTCTCGCCCTTCCACGCGAATACCGGAATACCGCGGGGATCCTCCGGCGTACCTCCTGATTCGGGACGACCCACCGCCACCGCGGCCGCCGCCTGGTCCTGGGTGGAGAAAATATTGCAGGATGCCCATCTCACCTCCGCCCCCAGCTCGGCCAGGGTTTCGATCAGGACCGCGGTCTGTACGGTCATGTGCAACGACCCGGAAATGCGCGCCCCGGACAGCGGTTTACGCCCGCCGTGCTTTTCTCTCAACGCCATCAGGCCCGGCATCTCGTGTTCGGCCAGCTCGATCTCGCGACGGCCTTGCTCGGCCAATCCGAGATCACTGACCTTGTATTCGAGAGATGCTCCCGGTTCGTTCTGCATGTTGCTGCCTCCATGAAGGTGTACGAACCAATCTAATTCCGGATTCTGATTGTCGTTACTTCCTGATCTTTTGTAAGCTGGGTTGTTTAGGGCAGCGGGCGGCTCTCCTAGTCATGAATGGATTATGATCGTCGCCGGGGCGATCCTCCGGAATAGCGAGGAGTGGAGTCCGGTCACACCTGCTGCTTGAAGGCTGGCGCGAAAGCCTTGCCGACCGATACAAGTCAAGGAGGAGGAATGACAAGGAAATCTATCAGGATCTTCGCTCTAATGGCGGCACTGGCCTTGGTGGCCGTGGCGTGCGGAGATGGAGATTCAGAAGAGGCGCCCCCACCTGAAACCGTGGTCGTAACCTCGATCGTCACGGAAACTGTTGAGGTAACGGTTCCGGTCGAGGTAGAGGTGGAGATGGACAACCCGCTCGCCGGTACTACGGTTACGGTGTTCGGCCCCGAAAGCTCCAACACCGAAGCCGGCGCACATCAAGCGGCTTTGGACATCTTCGCCGCCCAGAACGGCATGACCATCCAATACACGGGAGAGCGCAGCTTCTCGGACCTGATCAACGCCCAGGCCGCCGGCGGCAACCCGCCTGACATAGCGGTCTTCCCGCAGCCGGGCAAGATAGCCGACTTCGCCCGCGAAGGTTGGCTGCTACCCATTCCTGACGATGTTCTAGCCACCATGAACGAGAATATCGGCGCGGCTTGGAACGCATTCGGCAACGTCGACGGCGTGCAGTACGCCATCCCCACCAAGGCTGATCTGAAGTCCCTGGTGTGGTACCGGCCTGCTGACTTCGCGGCCGCGGGGTACGAGATCCCCACTACCTGGGACGACCTGAAGGCGCTAACCCAGCAGATGATCGACGACGGGAACGTTCCGTGGTGCGTCGGGATTGAATCCGGGGGCGCGACCGGATGGGCCTTCACCGACTGGGTAGAGGACCTGACCCTGCGCTACCAAGGCGCTGACTTCTACGACCAGTGGGTTGACCACAGCATCCCGTTCAACACTCCGGAGATGAACGCCATCTGGACCGAAATCCTCAACCTGTGGAATACCCCGGGCGCGGTCTATGCGGAGGGTGGGACGATTTCCTCCACCTTCTTCGGTGACAACGGAAGGCCTCTCGTCGAGGGTGACTGCATGATGCATCGCCAGGCTTCCTTCTTCTCGGCGTTCTTCCCGGATGGCACTCCGTTCGGGCCCGAAGGCGTGGACGTGTTCTACTTCCCGTCGGTCTCGGGAGACCGTCCTGTCCTGGGCGCCGGCACCCTAGTGGCCGCCTTCCGTGACGCCCCCGAGGTGTGGGCGGTGATGGAGTACTACGCGACTCCGGAGCACGCCGACAACCGGCAACGGTTCCAGAACCTGGCCCAGGGTGGCGGAGCGGTGCTGAGCGGCTTCCTGTCGCCCAACCTCAACGCCGATCTGGACTTGTACCAGCCTCTCGAACAGTCGTTCCTCGACATCCTCTTCACCGCTGAGGTGGTGCGCTTCGACGCATCCGACCTGATGCCCGCCGCGGTGGGCGCGGGAACCTTCTGGTCCGAAGCGACCAGCGCGGTAAACGGTGACAAGACCGTGGAAGAGGCGACCGACGCTATCGAGGCTTCCTGGCCCTGAACCGGCTAGTCTGAAGGGTTGAAGAAGTAACCCTGCCGGTGGGCGCCTTCCGACGGGAGGCGCCCACCGGTAAGGGGCCAGAAAGGAGACCGGAGTCTTAACGGCCTTTTCCGTGATGCAGATGAACATGACCGCCAACGTCGCGTCCGCAGGACGATCGGAGTGCTAGGCGTCCTCAACTTCGCCATCAACATCCTGATGGGATTCGGTGTAGCCGCGGGGGCGGCCGTCTGGATCTATCGCGGGGACCCCACATCCACGACTCGCCGGGCGGTGGCCTTGGTGTCCGGAATCGCGCTCGGCGGCCTAACCCTTTGGGGAGTCTTCACAGTCGAAAAACTGGAGACCACAGCCCGCGGGGTGGTCATTTCGATTCTGGCCAGCGCTCTGATCTTCATCCTGGCCAACAAGCTGTTCGACCTGGCCCCGAGTCGATGGTCTCTCTTCACGACTCTTAACGGAGCGGGGTTGGCTTTTCTGGTGTTCGCTCTGCTTTGGGGCAACCGAGCCATCGACAACCCGGTCTTGCGGGCCACGATAGCGACCCTGGTGGGCGCCCTAGCCGGTTACCTGCTGGGTACGATCGAGTATCGGTGGGGACGGTTGGCCGTCGGGGTGGGGGCAGGTGGCCTACTCGGAGCTCTGGCCACATCGGGTATGCGCAGTGTGATCCTCGTCTTCGAGCTCGAGCAGGGTACCTTCGAGATCTGGCCGATCCTGCCCAACCTCAACTACGGCGTTCTAGCCGGGGCCACCATAGGCGGCGCACTCATCGGTCTGCTCCTCTGGCAGTTCCGGGGACGGCGTAACCCACCCGTCAGCGCTGTCCTTCTCGGCGCCACACTCGGGTTCTTGGTCGGTGGATGGCTCCTCCCCGACCTCGGTACGGGCACCAAGATCAACGCCCTGGTAGCCGGCATCGGGGCGGGAATCGGGCTCGGGGCTTTGCTCGCCCTCAAACCCATCCCGGATATAAACAAGCGAGGGCGTATCGAGGGATCCTCACGTGCCTACATCTTCCTGGTTCCGGCGCTCGGGTTCATCGCCGCCACCCTCATCGTCCCGACCCTGCGTACCCTTTTCCTCTCCTTCCGCGACACGCGGGGACAGGAGTACGTCGGGTTCGTCAACTACGGCGACATATTCTCCAGTCCCAACATCTTCAATCTGGATGGTTGGACCGGCATCTTCGGCAGCAAGCTGTTCATCGTCGGCGCTCTGCTGCTCCTGATCGGCGTGGTGGTATCGATCTTTGTGGGCCGCCGGAGCGGTTACACCATCCGATTCTCTCCCGGAACGGGAGGGATCAGCGCCATCGGAGTAGTTCTGGTCGCCTTCGCGGTCTTCGCCGCGCTACGGGGTACGGTGTTCAACAACTTGTGGTGGGTGTTTACAGTCACGGTCCTGTCCAGTTCGGCGGGACTAGCCATCGCGGTCCTGGCGGACAGGGCCCGATGGGAATCGCTGGCCAAGTCGCTGATCTTCATGCCGATGGCTATCTCGTTCGTGGGCGCCGGGGTCATCTGGCGCTTCATGTACCTGGCGCGGGACGTTTCCAAGCCCCAAACCGGCGTGCTCAACACGGTATGGGTAGGAATCGGCAACCTCAGCCTGTCACGTGGGGTCGGATTCTTCGTTGCGGTCATCCTGTGCTTGGGCCTAGCGGTTCTTCTCGGCATTCTGGCGGTCCGCGCCTGGAAGACGGGCGAGCGCACGATTGGCGTGGGAGCGGCGGTTTCCACCCTACCCCTTATCTGGTTCGCATACGCCCTCTGGCGTGGCGTGGGGGGTTTCGAGGTTCGGGACAACGGGGACATTGTGGCCTCGACCATCCAGTTCGTGCAGAAGGCCCCTTACAACAACGTGTGGCTGATGCTGGTGCTCATCTGGATCCAGACCGGTTTCACGATGGTCATCTTCTCGGCAGCTATCAAAGCCGTGCCCGGTGAACTCCTCGAGGCGGCCCGAGTGGACGGCGCATCCGAGTCCCAAACCTTCTGGCGGGTCATCATTCCCCAGATATATCCGACCATCGGGGTAGTCACCACCACCTTGATAGTCCTGGTGATGAAGGTGTTCGACATCGTGAAGGTGATGACCAACGGCAACTTCGGCACCCAGGTCATCGCCAACGAGATGTGGCAGCGAGCCTTCACCGAACTGAACTTCGGTCTCGGGTCGGCCTTGGCGGTGGTGCTGTTCATCGCCGTGCTGCCGATCCTCTTCATGAACATACGTAGAATGCAGAAGGCGGCGGTATGACGATCCTCAGCAGTTCAGGCGGTCCCGGGTTGGGGAAGCGAACCTACTCGCTTCTCAGATCGATACCCACCTGGGTTCTTTGGTTGCTGGTCGTGCTGTGGACCATTCCAAGCCTCGGTCTGTTTATCAACTCCTTCCGGACCAGGAACGCGCAACGGTCTAGCGGATGGTGGTACGTCCTGGTAGAGGACTTCTCCGAGAACCTGACTCTCGACAACTACGTCGACATACTCTCCAGCGGCGCCCAGGGCGGTCTATGGAGGGCACTGCTCAACTCCCTGGCCATTGCTCTACCCGCGACGGTGATTCCGATCGCGTTCGCCGCGTTCGCCGCCTACGCATTCGCCTGGATCGACTTCAAAGGGCGTGAATGGCTGTTCATCGCAACCGTCTCCCTGCTCGCCATCCCGGCTCAGATGTCTCTGATCCCCCTCCTGCAGCTGTACAGCGGGGGAGGCCATATAACCCTTCCCTTCCTGGAAAAGACCCTCACCTTATTTCCCGATCTCGACCTGGCGGGGAGGCACGTCTCGGTCTGGCTAACCCACACCGGTTTTGCATTGCCTTTCGCGATCTTCCTGCTGCACAACTACATCAGCGGACTACCGAAAGACATCTTCGAATCGGCCGTCATCGACGGCGCCGATCACTTCAAGATCTTCTGGCGGCTGGTGGTTCCCCTATCGGTTCCGGTGCTGGCAGCCTTCGCCATCTTCCAGTTCCTGTGGACCTACAACGACTACCTGATCGCCGTGACCATGCTCGGCGGCGCCGGCCAGAACTTCCCCGCCACCGCCCGCATCGCAGCTCTCTCCGGGGAGTTCGGCCAAGCGGAACACCTGCTAACCGCGGGCGCGTTCTTATCGACCTTGTTACCGATCATCGTCTTCTTCGCCCTTCAGCGTTTCTTCGTGACCGGCATCCTGGCAGGGTCGGTCAAGGGCTAGGTAGGATTAAGCAAGTCAAAGTCAGGACACACTGACATTATTAGATCTCCCAACGCAACCCACCGTGCAAGACTGTCCCGCCTGCAAGACCACTCTTGGCGTTCATACGGACGACCGCATCATCGTATGTGCTATTCGTATCCAGAAGCAACGACCCAACGCTGATTACTGTCGATTCTTGGCAGGCGTAGAGGAGCTTGACCCCATCTTGGCCTCGCGCCTGCGGAACGACGATTTGGCTCCACTTGAGCCCGCGCCATTATTCGCTCCTTATCGCCGTTTCGAGTGTGAGCCACGAGATGGGAACCTACTTGACGCTCCATTATCCGTGATCGCGAGGCTGGTGAAAGATATCATTGCGGTAGAGCAGCCGGTCCATGTCGACACGGTAGTTGACCGTGTAAGGACTACATACGGCCTTGCTAAGGCAGGTAATAGGATACGAGATCGTATTCAATCAGCGATAAGACAACATTGCCATTACAGCGGAGCCTTTAGTACGTCTCGTCCAAGTATTCCGCTAACCTCTCCTTCCCCGCGTCAGATGACCGGGAAGGTCAGGTATTCAGAACCGGGCGGCGTCGGCGTGAGCGTAGCCCACCACCTGCTTGTCGGCGCCCACCACACCTACCAGGTTCGCCACTATCTCCGCAAGCTGTCCGGGGGGAATGGCACAGGTGAGTTCATCGTCGCCCATTCCGGTCCGTGCCCTCGACAAGGCGCAGCCCATGGACAGGGCTACCTTGCCCTGGTCGATGGCGATGGGAAGAATCTGACACTGCGGTTTTCCGCTCAGATGCAATGAAACGGCATCACCCAGCTCCATTGCTTGGCGAGCGCTGAGTCTCAGGAGGACGACATCAGGGTCGTGGCCGGTATCAGCAAGCGGGCCGTAGAGGATCGACTGGGGACGGCGCTCCAGGGCCGCCACCCCAGCAAAAGCCTCCATGGTGACCCAACCAACCTCCAGGAGGGCGCCCACGTCTTCTCTTTCCAAAATGTCGGCTGCTTCCACCAGGCCGTGGGTGTATTCACCTACCGAGCAGTTGCCGTGATCGGAGGGAGCGGTAGAGAAAGTGCGCGTGTGGGCTTGCATCCAAAAAACGCAGGGCGCCGGCACCGCGCCTGATCGCCCGTCGGGCGTGGGTTCCGACAAAGGACCTCCGAAGGGCGAAATTCCACTACCGGAAGCGGTCGCCGCCTCCGAGAACGTTATGGCGATGGGGGCATGCTCCAGGTCGAGCAGATCGGTAAGCCGCAAAGAAAGATCTCTCCAGTCGTTGGTCATTTCTTACTCCTTGAAATGGAAGAAAACCGTGTCAGTCAAGCGTAACCAGTCGGCCCTATGCGTCCTCAAAGCAGCCGGTGTCCGATAACGGACATTACGTAAAGCCGGGCCCGCAGCGTTTCCCCAGGTAGAAGCCGGTTTCACCTACAGGCGGCAGCCGCGGCGTGCATAAACCCGGCTGACCACGTTTGGATATACACCATACAGCGCTAGTCCCGATTATTCATGGATGGGGGTTTGACAGATGAGTCGATTACACCGTTAATCACACCCCTGACCAGGCAATACAGCTATCGGTGTCTCCCATCCCGGGCCGGTGTTGGGGGGCCACCCGCGGGTGAAGGCTGGATTTATCCTGATACTTGTGTTGAACTGGCGTTCCATGCGTCGGTCTGTGGGAAACCTGAATAATCAGGGCTAGTCAACAATAGGCTACAGACCCTCCGTTCCACGCTCCCAAACGCCCGAGTCACCAGGGGCAGACGTGAGGCGGAAGCTCCCGCGGGCTCACTCCTTGATTGCCGACGACAAGCTCTATTGGTATAACGCTACGACACGGGATGAAGCGCTGTATCTCACCGCCATCCTCAACGCCGAGTCTCTGCAGGATTCCTGGCGCGAATCCAAAACGTCGAACCTCCATTTCGATCTGAACCCACTCAAACACGTTCCCGTCCCGTTGTTCAATAGCGGATCGGACGCTCATGTCCGTATCGCTCAGCTAGCCACGGAAGCCGAACAGGATCCGGGGGCGGACCGATCAGAGATGGAAGGTATTATCGACGACTTACTCCCTGGCTGGGGATGGAACACGGTATCACCTCGAAGCTCGTTCCGTCCAGAAGTTGTCTGTTACACATATTCGGCAGATGCTACATTGGATCGTCACCGTTGGATACATTCATACCCTCCTATTACCTACGTTACTAGTCTCACATTTGATACACTGGCCTAATGTCGAATACTGGATCGGATGCAGTCCGGAAGTTAGACGGATACGTTCCCCGCGTAGTCGATTCCGAGGTCGCCAGCGGACTACGCGCCGTTCCCGCCGTGGTCATAGATGGGCCGCGTGCCTGCGGCAAGACATCTACCGGACGTGAGCACGCCCGGAGCGAGGTGATGTTCAGTTCGGATGTGTCTGCCCGACTGGTGGCGGAGATTCATCCGAACGCGATCCTGGAAGGCCGGGAACCACGGCTCCTTGACGAATGGCAACTGGCGCCCGAAGTCTGGAATCAGGTGCGAGCGGCAGGCGATGACGGCCGCCGACCGGGCAGGTTCATGGTGATCAGAGACCTGAGGGTGTACGCCCAATCGGCTCGGGCACGGGTTGCTCACTACCGGGACAGCGCCGGTCTGGAGATCGACGCGATCGTCGAACGTAGAGACGGCGCTTGGATTGCGATCGAGGTCAAGCTGGGAGGTGATATCGCCGTCGACGCGGCCGCATCGGCCCTACTAAAACTCCGCGATAAAGTCGATGCGGATCATGTCGGAAGTCCGTCCAACCTGATCGTGGTGACCGCAACCGGATTCGGGTATCTCCGCCCTGACGGTGTCCAGGTTCTGCCGATCACCGTACTGGGCCCGTAGGAGTTGAATCGCGTCATCATCAGAGCGTCCACACCGAAACGGGCGCCTCTCCACACCTCAGAGTTGTCCGCACCGTTAACTCCGATTATTCATGGATGGGGGTTTGGAGGATGAGTGGAGAAGACCAGATTCGCGCCCTGACCAGGCAATACAGCTATCGGAGTCCCCCATCCGGGTCCGGTGTAGAGATTCACCTGTCGCGTGAACGGCGGATTTCTCCTGATACTCGGGTTGAACAGGCGTTACATGCCGCGGTGTGTGGGAAACCTGAATAATCGGGGTTAGGACCCGAGGGCCGACAATAGGATTGCTACGGACCATCCGATCGCTGACAACACGACAGCAAGCGTGACCGCCACCGCTGTCCACATCCGCCGGTTAGCTTCCTGCGCTCGCTTGTGGGCGTCCTCTTGGATGGTCAACAATGCCTTGGCGATGGCTGTTTCGGCCTCTGCTCCTACTTTGTCGGCCGTGGCTTCTACGAGTGTCTCAACGGGGACACTCCCAGCACTAGCGGTGGTCACTTTGCCCTTCTCCGTATTGTATTACTCTGACACCTACTATAGCCATCGCTAAACCGAAGATAGCCGGCAAGCATCCCCAACAACGAGAGCGCCACACCAGATGAGCGTTTCACAGTACCCTCCTAACAAGCTTCGGCGGGATAGCGAACTGCGCATACAGACTCGTAGGGGTTCTGCTCTCATCATGTGCCGGATCCACGTTGTCGGCATGTTCTACTCGCTATGTAACGCCGGGTTTACCTCGAGGATGAGAGTGTGGGCGGGTTCCCACGAAGCTGACACCTGGTCGCCGGACTGGAAGGCGGACTCCTCCTCGTGGGACATGCGCTGGCTAACCAGCCGGCCCAAGCCGGGTATGTCGAGATGGAACAGGCTGACCGCTCCGAGGTAGATCACCTCCTCAACGGATCCGAGCACTACCGAACCCTCAGAGTGGACAGGGTCGCTCGCCGGCGCCAGCGTTACGCGTTCCGGACGGACCGCCGCCCGCACCCTTGTCCCGGGATGAACCGAGTCCCCTACCCGAGCCACTACCCGGCCACCATCAACCGAGCAGACGCCTGTGCCGTTGCGGCGTTGCTCGACCACCAGATCCGTGGCATTCAGCGATCCGATGAATCCGGCCACGAATGCCGACTGCGGGTGCTCGTAGATCTCCCGAGGGTCCCGATCTGCTCCACACGGCCCAGGTTTCATGACTGCGATGCGATCGGACATCGTCAGGGCTTCCTCCTGGTCATGGGTTACATAGACGAAGGTGGTGCCCAGCTCGTGCCTTGATCCCGACATCATCGGCGATCTTGCGTGGTCCCCACACATCCTTTGCTGAGGCCGAGGTTCGACGAATCGACCACGCTGCGACCCAATGCCATCTTGAAGCGCCTGATCTCCTGCGCGCTCAACCGCCAGTCGGTATTGATCAGATTGTCGCGGCTGCGGTAGGGGAACTCCCGGAGCAACGCCGCGTTGTGGGCGGTGACAGGAACGTAGGAATCGGAACCGAGACCCCGGTGGTTTCCTTCCAAGAACCACATCAGACACGTAAAGAGCAGATGCTCGTGCATCAGGGTTACCCCGAGTCGGTCCGGAACGATCGGACCGTTGACCGTGATGATCTTGCCCAAGTCTTTCATGGATCCTCCGTCGTAATGTCCGCGCAACATACACGGCAGCGCTGAACCCTGCTTCAGAGGCGTGCGCCCGCCGTACCCGAGGGTACGAGAGCCAGGTCAAGCCGTCACTACTCCGGGAGGCTCAGGCGGAGGTGGTTGGCCAACCATGTCGTAGGGATCGTCGGCAGTCAGATCCCACTCGTCGAGCCGTCCCCCCGCCTCTACCGCTACCTTGTGGATGAGACGCGCCGGCTCCGAGCGACGGAGCCGGTCAGCAACGTAGCAGGACACGGCGATGCCGGTACGGGCCATGTGGTAGGTGTGGGGCACTAGAACGTCGAGAGACCAATCGTCATACTCGTATGTGCCTGCCTCACGCCATCCCGAGGCTTGCTCGGGGGTAACTCCGACGAACATCCCCCGGAGGTGATCCCGCTGCGCGACCGGGAGGGCGCCGAGCAGTTTGTGGAGATCGTGAGTGCGGGCCGGCCGGATTTCCCCGAGATGGATGAGAGCCTTAAGGCTGGTTTCCATCGCTATGTGAGCATGCGCGCACGAGGTACACATACGATCTCTCAGCGCGAACAGGTAGTAGCCGGGATCACGATCCTCCAGCGCACTTCTTTCCGAAACGCTCATCCTCAGTTGGCTCTGCAGACCAAAGAGCGCCCGGAGGGCATTGGCGAGGCGGCCGGCGGCCTCTGCCTCGTTGGTGGTGGGCATATCGATCTCCTTCCCCCAGCGTACGCCGTTCGGCTCCCGGCGGTGCAGCGTGACCGCATCGGGGGTGATGGCGCTTTCCAGAGAAGTCGACACCTGGGTGGCCCGATGGGTCCATTCCGGCCAGTCGGTGACGTAAACGGACACCCTGTGAGCGACGACGGACCGGGCCCGTTCCTTGAGATCTTCCGACCTCTCGCGACGGGTCGAGTAGTCCAAGTCGTCGTGGATGGCCACTAGGTCGATGTCGCTATCCGGACCGGCCTCACCCCGCGCCACCGACCCGTAGACCAGGATTTCCGAAACCCCATCGATCGCGATCGCCTCGGCAGCCCTCTCGGCATCCGCCATACAAGGAGGGGATATCGCGGTCGTTGCCATGCCCCTCATTCTACCGGCAGCGTCATTCGTAGAGTGGAACGGGGCATTCGGTGAAGACCTCGTTTCCTTTCCTTTGGTAAGGATTGGAACGGATATGGCGAGAACGCGATCGCCACACAAGCCGTGGTCGCACGGTGAACCTGTTGACGCAGGTGGCCATGACGGGCCTAGCCCTGATTATTCAGGTTCCCCACACACCGAGGCATGTAACGCCTGTTCAACCCGAGTATCAAGATAAACCCGCCGTTCACCCGACAGGTGAATCTCCACACCGGACCGAAACGGGAAACGCCGATAGCTGTACTGCCTGGTCAGGGCGCGAATATGGCCTTCTCCACTCATCCTCCAAACCCCCATCCATGAATAATCGGGGCTAGGCCTTCAGGACGTTTGCTCACGGCATGCCGGCGACGGGGCCACACAGCACGGTGGCTTGGAAGGTCATGGACTGTCTACTTCAACAGCGTGAGATCACCCGTACAAGCCCCGTCGACGTTCTCCGTTCACGGTATCCACTATGTCGGATCCTGCTCCTTGGAGGGTGGGCTACCCGCTGCCGCGGGCGCTCCCCACATTGCCCAATACTTCGGCGAGGTGGACCGGGCGGCCTTCCTCGATCGATCGTTGCGCAGCTACACCCATCGCCACCGCCAAGAGCCCATCGCGAGCGTTGACCTGGGGTGGGGTTCCGTTGCGGATGGCGGACAGAAACTCCAGATGTTCGATGTAGGAGGCGCCGTGGTGAGAACCGGTGTGGACGATTCGCCCGTCCTTAGCGGTCTCGATCGTCGGTGAGAACCATTCGCCGTCACGAGAGCCGATGAACACCAGACCGGACGGAAGGCGGGCCTCCACCTTGCCACGGTCGCCGACCGCCACCAACTCCTCCTGGTTCTCGCCTCCTTCCGCGAACATGCACAAGTCGAGCATGGCTCGCCGATCGTCCTCGTAGTCGACGATCACGTAGGCATTGTCGAGAATGTCGGGTTGCCTCCCTTCGTATCGCTCGTCCAGATGGTTGACAGCCTGACTCCCCGAGGCATATATGCGGGTGGGCGGAGATCCGATGATGAGGTTCATCAGATCGAAGTGGTGACAGCACTTCTCCACCAGAGTCCCCCCCGAGTTGTGGTTGAAACGATTCCAATCGTTGACCTTCTCGAGAAACGGGAAGCGATGCTCCCGGATGGCCAGCATTTTCAGTTCTCCGACGGCGCCGGACCTAACTTTGGCGATCAAACGGGCGGTGGCGGGCATGTACCGGTACTCCATTCCCACCCACAGCAAGGCGTCTCGACGGCTCTGCGCTTCGACCACCCGGCGGCAGTCATCCACCGTGGTGCACAGCGGCTTCTCGACCAGGACGTGCAGGTCACTGTCCAGGACATCGCGCAGGATGTCGATGTGGGTCATGTTCGGGCTCGCTATCACGACCGCGTCGCACAGGCCGGAATCGATCAACTCCCGATGCCCTTGGAAGACCGCCGGCGGTTCCCGGCCTTCCAAGGCTTTCACACCTGCTACCAGAGAGGGTGGATGCGGATCCGCGATTGCCGACACCTTCGCGTCGGGGAGGGCCCGGATATTGCCGATGTGCTCGATCCCCATCATTCCGGTTCCGATCACCCCGTACCGAATCGGTCCGGTCATGAAGTGAACTCGGGCAGGACCATCCGGAGAACAGCGAATTCGGCTGTAGTAGTGCTCTTCATCTACTGCCGGATGGGGAACATGGTGGAACGGATTATAAGCACCGGAGGCTTATCCGATCGGCCCCGGAAGACCTTACAAATAGTCCTTCAGGCGGATACGAAACCCCCACAGACGCCTAGAGTTACGTTCGATGCACGACGGAGAACGCCTCCGACAATATCGTTCGAACGCGGGAGGAACATTGGCAACATCAACATCAAAGCAAGCTCTCAGAATTCTCATCGTCCTCGCCCTGCTGGTCGGAGCCCTGGCTTCTACCCCTACAGCGGGCGGCGCTCAGGACATGGAGGACGCTGGCTTCACGCTCACCATCCTGCATAACAACGACGGCGAGTCGAAGCTCCTACCTGATGAGGATTCCGATCCCGGCGTAGCCCGCTTCGTCTCTCTGATGAAGCAGCTCCAGGCCGGCGCGACGGGCGACGGAGTGGTGACGCTCACTTCAGGGGATAACTTCCTGGCCTCCCAGGAGCTAGGTGTGTCTCTCGCACGCGAAGGCCCCTTGTACGACTCGGTGGCGCTGAGCGGTGTGTACGACGCGATGGCTCTCGGTAACCACGACTTCGACTTAGGGCCGGAAGTCACCGCCCGGTTTATCAAGGGCTTCTCTCCGGCCATCCCGTTCCTGTCGGCCAACCTCGACTTTTCCGCTGAACCGGAACTGCAGGCGCTGGTCGATCAGGGCTTGATAGCCGGTAGCACGGTCATCGAGACGGGTGGTGAACAGATCGGTATTATCGGAGCGGTTACCCCGCTACTCCCCAACATCTCGACTCCCCGCAACGTGGCGGTATCCCCTGTGATGCCCGCCGTGCAGGCCGAGACGGAGAGCCTGACAGCACAGGGTGTCAACAAGATCATCCTGATCAGCCATCTCCAAGACGTTGCCGAGGAGATAGAACTGGTGGCCGGGCTCTCCGGAGTGGACGTTGTCATCGCCGGAGGAGGAGACGACCTCCTGAAGAACGAGGGTGACACTTGCCTAGCGGACGAGGAGGCGGTTAACCCCTACCCCGTCATGGTGGAGGACGCTTCCGGAACGATGGTTCCGGTGATAACCGCTCCTGGCGGCTATCGCTGCATCGGGGAGCTCAACGTAACTTTCGACAGCGGTGGAATGGTGACCGCCGCCGCGGGCCGTTCGGTGGGAGTCGGATTCGACATCGATCCCGACCCTGACGTGCAGGCCAACGTAATCGAACCACTGTCGACCGCCGTCAGCCTCATCGGCTCCCAGGTCATCGGAACCAGCGAAGTGCCGCTGGATGGCCGCCGACCGCAGATCCGCATCATGGCGACCAACGAGGGCAACCTCATGGCGGATGCTCTCCGTGCGACTGCCACCAACCTGGCCGATGAATTCGGCATCTCCGCCCCGGATGTGGCGATACAGAACGGTGGAGGTATCCGAAACGCCTCGCTGATCCCTCCGGGGGAGATCACGGTTGGAACCACCTGGGACATCGCTCCGTTCAGGAACTTCGTCGTGGTCGCCGAGGTCTCACGCGAGACCTTCCATATCCTGCTGGAGCAGGCTGTGGACCGCATACCCGGCGCCGGAGGCCAGTGGGCTCAGGTATCGGGATTCACGCTGACCTACGATCCGGCGGCGGCGGCCAGGGAGATAGCCCGTGACGGTGACTGCTCCCTGACGGGCAACCCGGGCGAACGGGTAAGGCAGGTGGTGCTTGACGACGGCACGGTCATCGTGATGGACGGCCAAGTTGTTCCGGGTGACCCGGTGGTGCTGACGACCATCGATTTCCTGGCTAACGGGGGTGACTGCTACCCGCTCACGGAGGTCGACTTCACCAAGCTCGGCGTGAGCTACCAGCAGGCTCTTGCCAACTACGTCTCCATGGATCTAGGCGGGACGATTACCGCCGAGGACTACCCGGAGAGCGGCGGGGGCCGGATCGTGGCTCTGGAACCGGAGACGCGAACGGTGGTGGTCCAAGCCGGTGACTACCTGCGAGCCATCGCGATGGAACACCTCGGCGACGAGAGCCGGTGGATGGAGATATTCGAGCTCAACAAGGGCGTCACCCAAGCCGACGGTGGGGCGTTGACCGATCCCGACCTGATCCATATCGGTTGGGTGCTCGAACTACCGACGGAATAGGCTCGCCTCACAGTTTCCGATAACCGAGTGGGTCCGGTCCGCCGGCCGGACCCACTCACCTCTCACCGTGGGGGTGTGGTAGTAAACATCAAGAAACGGGGCCTAGGAGGGTCCTGAAAAACGAATCTTACGGGGTTCGGTGGTCGGCAAACCGCCTGGTCAGAGAGTTGCGGGTTAGCGGGTGAACCCCTTTGTACGGGGTTTCTCAGCACCCTCCTAGTTGTGTTCGGTGCCGCCCCTTCGAAGTAGGTAGGCGGGGTTCACGAACTTGGCGACCACCCGACCGGCGCGCATGTCATGCCTGGGGCGGATAGGGCGCACGACGACGCCTTCCCGTAGCCCACCGCCGTGAGCGCTGGGTTGTTCCGCCAGGTGGAGGATCGTGTCACGGTCGAACGGTGTGTCCGCTTTGACGACCGGCACGGTGGGAATGTCCAGGCTGTTAAGCATCTCCCACGCCTGTGTGGGACCGAGGAACTTGCCGCCGACTTTCACGTCGAACGCCAGAAATGTAGGCGTGGCGAACCCGTAGGTGAGGTCCTGAACTTTCCGACCGACGATCTCCCCCAGGATTTGCAGGTCGTTACCGTGGTTGGTTGACCAGGCGCGAATAGCGTCGCTGTGGGTCCGCCAGGCGCGCACATACAGGTTGAAGTCGTTCTCGGGGGCGTCGAGTTTGAATCTTGTTTTGCCTGCCATGCTTTTAGACGCCGCGGCCTCCCCATGGTATGGGTGGTACCCGATCAGGCAGAACGTTCCGTGCAGTTTCTCGGTAACTTGCACGGGTTCTCCTACATTGAACAGGTCAGGGTGGGCCTGCCAGGATTCAACGTCGAACCCGGACGGCCAGGTACATGCTTCCACAATTCCTTGCATACGAACGGGGATGGGCGGTTCCCATTTGACGACACCCAGATGCTCGGCGAGATCGTCCCCGAGTGTGGGTGTGGTGTGGACATGCGGCGAGTCAAGTGCCACCAATAGCCCCTGGGATAGGACACCCCGCAGCCTCACAGCTTTCACACGGTTGGATTTGCTACCCGCAAGCCGCCCGACAAGGCCTAGTTCTTCGATCAGGCTTGCCGGTAGCACCGACCCTTCAGGCAGATAGCAGGCGGCGTCACCCGAACGGAACGCTCCTTTAGCGACGACCAACTGGTACCCACCGACTCGCGCCACTTCTAGGCGGTCCGCATTGGGATGCGGTTCCACGGTAACTGTTACTACCGGGCATGTAAACGTCGTCATACGGTCGATACTAGATGCACTCCGTTCATACGGTGAAGTGCGGAAGCGGGCGCATCAGGCGGTACCCGGTCGTGTGACCGTAACCCCGATTATTCATGGATGGGGGTTTGACAGATGAGTTGATTACGCCGTAATCACGCCCCTGACCAGGCAATTACAGCTATCGGGGTTCCCATCCCGGGCGGTGTTGGAGGGTCACCCAAGGGTGAAGGCTGGATTTATCCTGATACTTATGTTGAACTGGCGTTCCATGCGTCGGTCTGTGGGAAACCTGAATAATCAGGGTTAATAGGCGGGCATGCGGCGTGCTGTCCACGCTCACCCGTAGGGGTGTAGCTCAACTGGCGAGGCGCGCGCCCAAATCCAAAGGTTCTCAGGTGTCTGCCTCCGGTGACGGGATCGGATGGGCCGGCCTCTTACCTTGATCGGCATCTTCCGGCGTGTCCAGTGCTGAGCACGCAGTACGCCTTGGCGCGCGGCATCCAATTCCGACACCTCGGAGTTACCGGCTTCCGGGAATCCCTTTCCCTCGGAAGGCCTGAGGAGAAGCGGGTTTCGTTGAGGATCACCCGTTCGGGTACCAGCTCGCTGAGCCGGAACTCTCTTTGCAATCCCTGCTCAAGATATCCGGACAGGTTCAGCCTGCGGAGGGTATTGCCGGTGTGCTTCCTCGTTATACGAAGCCGCGCGGCTATCGATCCAGCTGTTGCGTGACCACCGAGATGGGCTACGGCTTCCAGGATCGACTGTTCGCTATCGGATAGGTCATGCCAAGCCGGAATGCCGATATTGTTGTCCACAATTCCCTCAGCCACCTCGACCGCGAGGTTCGCGGCCGCCCGGTCGATCACGCCGATCGGGGCGTCAGCCGCGGTCCAGGCTTGGTGGCCGATCACCTGCAGCCGATACGGCGAGTTTCCAACAGATCGCGCCGCTTTAGCAAGAGCCTCATCCGTGATCCGACCGTTAGCTCCTCTAATGGGACCTGCCAGCCCCTTGGTCGCATCGGCAAGGGTCAACGGCGGCATCTCGTAGTGCTCGCACCGATGAAAGAAGGTCAGCTTCGTGTCCCGCATCAGGGTGTGTTTCATTTCCAGAAGACCGGCGCCGATAAACGCGAGGGGCATTCCTGCGCGCTTGGTGATGTGCTGCAGATCGCTGGACAGGCGGCGAGCCTCTCCCCTGTCGATTCCGTGAAGTTCGTCGACGGTTAGCAAGACCCCGATCCCTTGACGATCGGCGGCCTCGGCCAAGCGGGTCAATTGTTCTCTCAACCCGGTGGGCGAATGGAGATCGTAAGACTCCGTCGTTGACAGGTTGCCTTCCAGTACGCCCAGGCGTATGCCGAAGCTCCTCTGTACGGACTTCCCGCTCGCCCCGTGGGGTAGACCGAGCCCCTCATAGCGTTCCCCCGCTCCGGAGATCGTCCTCATAATGCGTTGCGGCAATCCAGGAGAACTGGCATCCAGAGTTAGCACCACCCAGCCGGCGGCGTGGGCCCGATCCTCGATCTCGTTGAGGGCCACCGTCTTACCGGACCCTCGAACGCCCATCAGGATGCTCGTGTACCTGCTATCGGATGGTCCGGTCACCAGTCCTGATCCGAGATCGAATAGCAGATCGTCTCTGCCGACCAAGGAGCGGGGGGTCCACCCGAAACCGGGTGAGAAAGGGCTACTGCTAGCGCGACCCAGTGCGGAGACACTGACCATCATGTCCGGCATTCTACGCGCACAACTAAGGGACACAACGCACAAAGTGAGGACACAACACACAAACCGGTCTCACTAATCCGGGGGGCCGTGGCACTCCACCAGTTCATATGCTGCCATTATCGGGATTGGGTCCGATGGTTTCTCGCCCGCGTGAGGGCAAGGCCACCCGGTTCTTCAATGGAGCGCTATTCGAACCAGCCGGTCGCGCTCCCAGGCACATGACCGTCGTGTCGGTGGACTGCCGATGGTCATAGCCCGTTCCGGGCGATAACACCCCGATACCAGTGGGCCGAGGCTTTCGGCGTACGTCGTAGCGTGGCGCGATCCACATGAAACAGGCCGAACCGCCTGGAATACCCGAAGGCCCACTCGAAGTTGTCGAGAAGGGTCCAGGCGAAGTAGCCCCGCAACGGGACCCCGGCCGTGGTCGCCTCCGACGCAACCCGAAGGTGTCGATCCAGGTAGCTGCGGCGATCCTCGTCGTCGATTATCCCGTCCTCTACGACGAGATCGGGATACGCGGCGCCGTTCTCGGTGATGTACACGGCATCGACGCCGTACCCGTCCAGCATCGTCAGCATCCCGCCCAACCCGTGCGGAGTAACCGGCCATCCCATCTCGGTCGCCTCCGTGGGTGTTTCGTGTAGGGGTGAGGGCCGATCACAGTCCGCCAGGCCGGGATGTCCGACCACCTCGGTCCGGTAGTAGTTGAGGCCTATGGCATCCAAAGGTTGGCCGATTGTGTCAAGGTCGCCGTCTGCAACCACTTCCCCAGGCCAACCCGTCACGTCCAGAAGATCCTCCGGATAACGTCGGCGAAGCAGCGGATCTAGGAACCAGCGGTTCATCAAGCCTTCTTCGACAGTCGCCGCCGAACGGTCCAGGGGATGGGCGGAACGCGCCACCCGAGGTTCGAGGTTGAGGGCGATGCCTACTTCGTGCTCATGGTGGCCGGCTCGCAAGGCTTGGGTCGCCAGTCCATGAGCCAGGAGTTGGTGGTGAGCCACGTCGAGCTCCCGGCCGGAGTTGGCCATGCCGGGTGCGTGGTGGCCGGTCCGGTGGCCGAGGTGAGCCACCACCCAGGGCTCATTCAGGGTCATCCAGTGGCGTACCCGGTCTCCGAGGCGATCTTCCACCGCCGCCGCGTAATCAGCGAACGCCTTCGCCGTATCGCGTGACCGCCACCCGCCTCTCTCCTGAACGCATTGGGGAAGATCCCAGTGGAAGAGGGTGACAAACGGCTTGATCCCCACCTCCAGAAGCCCGTCCACCAAGCGGTCATAGAAGTCCAAGCCCGCCTGGTTGATCCGGCCCGTACCCTCCGGGGCCACCCGAGGCCAAGCCACCGAGAACCGGTAGGCAGACAGTCCCAACCATGCCATGAGGCGGATGTCATCGCGCCAACGGTGGTAGTGATCGCACGCCACAGCTCCGGTATCACCATCCCGGATCCGTCCCGGTCGGTTACAGAACCGGTCCCAGACGCTCTCCGACCTCCCATCCTCGGCCACCGCTCCCTCTATCTGGTACGCGGAGGTGGCCGCCCCCCAGAGGAACCCGTCGGGAAAGCGGAATGAGGTCACGAACGGAAAACCGCTCCGGCCAAACCTCCGAGCGTCAAATATCCGTCCGCCGAGACCGACAGATCTCGGTTGGACCCAACCAGCAACCGACCCTCGACCGGAATCCGGACCGGCTGATCACCGAAATTACAGTAGACCCGCAACGATTCCTCTCCGGCTTGGCGCTGGTAGGCGAAGACGGTGTCGGGGAGCCCTTCGATGGGTTCGTAAGAACCGGTCCGCAGGGCGTTGGAACCCTTGCGTACCGCCAGCAGGCGGCGGGTAAAGCTCAACATAGAGTCGGGATCGGCCAACTGGGCCTCGACATTCCGGTTCCCATCCGGATCGGCAGCCGCCAGCCACGGCTGGCCGGTAGTGAACCCTCCGGCCTCCCCGTCTGACCATTGCATAGGGGTGCGGCATCCATCTCTCCCCAATCCGGGCTGTCGACGGCCCCAGGGATCCTGTTGTTGCTCCGGGGGTATGTGGGCTTGGACCATGCCCACTTCATCTCCGTAGTACAGCGTCGGGGTACCTCGCAAGGTAAGGAGCATCAGGGTCGCTAGCCTGGCGCGCTGTTCGCCGTATCGGGTGGCGATGCGTATCTCGTCATGGTTGCCTAACACGTAGTTGGGCCAGGCCCCCGGCGGCAGGACCTCCTCCTGAGAATCGACCACCTGACGGGCCCAAGCAGCGGTCCAGTCTCCGTTCAACATTCCGAAGTGATAGGGCATGTGGAGCTCGTCATTGTCGCCGTAGTAGGCGGCCCATTCGGCGCCCTCCAAGTGGATCTCTCCCACCGAGAACCGGGGGCGCTCTGTCGAGAACTCGTCGAGCACCGCCCGGATATCTTTGAAAAGGCCGTGGATGTCAGGGTGGCCCCGATCATGGATGTGCACCAACCGGTCGTACTCACCCAAGTCCTTGTAGCCATGCTCGGGCCGTTCGAGAACCGGGTTGGACCGGTACTCGGGATCCTTCATCGCGAAGTGGCAAGCGTCGAGCCGGAATCCGTCCACCCCGCGCTCTAGCCAGAAGCGGAGGGTATCCAGCATCGCCTCCTTCAGCGCCGGGTTGCGCCAGTTCAGATCGGGTTGCTCGGCAAGGAAACTGTGCAGGTAGTACTGGCCGGTCCGTTCGTCGAGGGTCCAGGCCGGACCGCTGAACACCGAGATCCAGTTATTGGGCTCGGTTCCGTCCGGAGCGGGATCCTTCCACACATACCAGTCGCGTTTGGGGTTGTCTCGTGACGAGCGGGACTCCACGAACCAGGGATGCAGGTACGAGGAGTGATTCGGAACCCAGTCGATGACTACCCGGAGGTCGAGCTGGTGGGCACGGGCGACGAGCGCATCGAAGTCCTCGATGGTCCCGAAGATGGGATCCACATCCGTGTAGTCGGCCACGTCGTAGCCGAAGTCAGCCATCGGCGAGGTGTAGAAGGGCGAGATCCATACCGCGTCCACGCCCAGCGTCGTGGCCAGGTAATCGAGCTTGGAGGTTATGCCGGCCAGGTCACCGATACCGTCCCCGTTCGAATCCATAAAGCTCCGGGGATAGATCTGGTAGATGACCGCTTCATGCCACCACTGGTAATTCATGATCGCGCAGGATACCTTTGACCATCCCGCTCCGGACAATCGATGACCGGCATCGCCCCGAGCCCGGCCATCCGGACATCTCTCCCCGGCTATGGCCCGTCGAGCCCGGCAGCGTGGCCGATAGCCAGCAATAACATGTCCGGAGGGATGGTCCGGATACCGTCGTGGCCCACCTGAGGAATCTGTAAGTGGTTGCTGGTAGTCGCCAAGTAGCAACTTTCCTCGAACTCGGACCGCTTGGAGACATGAGGAACCGGAGGAGGTCGCGACGGTGATCGGAGGAGGACGCCACCTCGATCGCAACCGGGCACCGCGGGTCGTTGACGATGAAGTCCGCCTTTCGACTACCGTCCCGCCAGTACTGCAGGCGAACACCAGCATGATCTTGCAGCCGGTGTTCGATCCCGACGCCGGGGGTCTTTAGCATAACTGGGACTTGGTTACACAGGAGGAATAGCTCTGGAGAACGCCGTGGCGGCCGACTCCCGTCGCCGATCAACGTCCTTGGCGGGCCGCCAGACTCAGGTCGAGCCTGATCGATCCGCCGAGTCGCCGCACCGACCTAACCCGTACTGGAACAGCATCCTCCAATGTATTCCAGAGACCACCGAACAGAGACACACCGCGCCCTCCGGCCAGAAGCGGGCCGTAGTAGAGCATCACCCGGTCAACGAGCCCGGCCTCTAGAAGGGATCGAAACAGGGCGCCGCCGCCCTCCACCATAATCTGTTCGATACCCAGGTTGCCTAGTTCGTCAAGGCCGGCCGCGAGATCCACGCGAGTGATCGACAGATCAGGAACCCGTACCACCCGTCCCGGAACATCGAGAGGCGCCGGGGCCAGAACGATCGCGTCACGCTCGAATACCTGTGCTCTCGACGGAATCTCACCGACTCCAGCTACGATGATGGGCGTCGGCTGCCGGCGCCCCGACCTGCCATCGTCATCCAGTCGCGCTGTCAAGCGAGGATTATCCGCCCGTAGAGTGCCTGCGCCCACCATTACGGCGTCCACCCGAGACCTGAGCCGGTGGGAGTCCTGCCGGGCCTCCGGCGAGCTGATCCACTGGGATGTGCCATCGGCGGCGGCGAGTTGTCCGTCGAGCGTCATGGCCGCTTTCATTATTACAGTAGGCCGCATGCACGCCAGCCTACCGGCGAACGCGCGAGGGTCTACCAGGACCGCTGGGCCGACGACCAGCAGGGGAGGTCGACTATTAGCCCCGATTATTCATGGATGGGGGTTTGGATGATGAGTGGAGTAGACCATAGCCGGGCCTTGACCAGGCAATACGGCTATCGGCGTTTCCCGTCCCGGTCCGATTTAGAGACACACCTGTCCGGTGAACGGTGGGTTTCGTCCAATACTTGGGTTGAACTGGCGTTACGTGCCACGGTGTGTGGGAAACCTGAATAATCAGGGCTAGGGGAACCGGATCGGTCTTAGTCGTCGTCGATGATGGTGCCTAGGCCGACGCCATCACTGATTTCCGCTCCCACGGGGTCCTCCAACACCACTTCGAACGTCTCATCGCCTTCTTTCCGATCATCATCTCTTATGGGGATGTGGATATTGCGCCGTGTCTCCCCCGGCTCAAAGGTGATAGTTTTCCCGTAGTAATAACCGGAGTAGTCGAGTGGTTCGATAGCCGACCCGTCCCGGGTTTTCACGGTGACCGTTATGGTTCGGGTCGATGCTTCACTCAGAGTGATCCAGAACACCACGAGGTAGTGCCACTCATCGTCCGAGGCATCCGAGACGGAGAGCAAGGGGGGCGGAGGATCATCATCGTCCTCGATAGTGATTTCCGCACTTGATATGGTGAGACCGGCGGAAGACCCGGCCACGGTGATTGTCTTGTCCGCCTCGTCCTCGTTGTTATCCGTTGGGGTTAACGAGAACCTTGCCTGAGCGCTGGCCGCTCCAGCGGGAATCACGACCGTCAGATCCTTGACCTCCCCATAGTCCACCCCGGATTCTGCGCTGTCGTCGGCTTGACCCACCTTGACTGTTATTTCATGGTCCTCTGCATAAGTGGTGCCGCCCGACACCGTGGCGGTTACGGTCACCGTCACGGATTCACCCTCGTCCTCGGAGAGGGCGCCCGGTTGCGTGCTCAGAGCGATCCCGGTGGGAGCGTCATCGTCGTCTGTGATGGTCCCCTCGCCGACCGTAGCACCCGCTGCTGTGGACAACGTGGCGTTCGTAGCCCCCGTCAGAGTCACTCTGATCGTTTCGTTCGGTTCGTCTATCACGTCGCCTTTCACCGGTATGGTGATTGACCCGGACGACTTACCGGCGGGGATCGTCACCGACAACGGGTTCGGCGCCGTGAAATCGGAACCGCCAGTGGCCGTACCACCCAGCGTGTAAGTGACCGTGATCGCTTCCGAACCAACCCGGCTCAGAGTGACCGTGAACGTCATGTTCGTAGTAGCGCTCGAATCATCTCCCTCGGTCACCGAGGTGGCGTCCTCCACAGAAACCACCGGATCAACATCATCATCTTCTTGGTCGGTAGCGTCATCATCGTTGACAATGTCCACTTCCACCGGGCTTCCCGACAGCGTAATGCCGCCACCGAATCCACTGCGGCTGGGAGCGCGCGAGCCTTGACCATAGGCGATCTCCACCGTTCGTTTCTCCGTGTCATCATTGGGGAGAGCCGCCAACTTCAAAGTGGCCGTCCGCGCCCCGGCGCCGAGTTTCACTGCCGGATGCTGAGCACTATGCGGATTGGTGGTCAATAGCTTGGCGTAGGCATTGGCCGCGATGTCCGACGGCAACGCCAGGGTATAGTGAACACCGGCTTGGGCGCCCGTGACCTCCAGGGGCACAGTCACAGTTTCTCCGCTCTTGAGCACCCGGTCCAGCTTGATGGTGATGGTGGCGGCGCCACCATCCTCGGGGATAGAAGCCGACCCGGCGGCCAAACTTATCTTCAGGCCGGTGTCAACCTCTCTCAGGAATCGCAACCCGTCCGGCACTATCTGTTCCGTGTGGAGAGTGGGCACGGGACCGCAGTCAAGGTCTTCTGTAGTGAACAAAGCCTTATAAATGCATGTGGCGTAATCTTGTTCTGTCTGGTCGAGCGACGACCAGTCGCTGCACCAGGAACTGGTTGCGTCGGCCTCTCGGCTTTCCCCCACGGCCATCCGCCGCAACCGACAATCGAGTCCATCCCACCATGCTTCCACCGACCCATGGGCCACTTCCTGGAATTCCCCAACCGCGGCGCCCAGCACTGCCCGACTTGGATTGTTGATCTGGCCATAGGATGACTTGGCGAAACCGGCGATCCGCTTGTCATGCTTCTCCCGGATATCATTCGCATCTTCCTCTGACCCTCTGACCGTTGCGTCGTGAATGTACCGTCGGTCCTGAGCCAACAAGACATCCAAAATCACCGTCCGGCCACCCTCCGCCAACACTCTCCACCACCGTGCAGCAGGACCGGCCATGCCCCGGTCGACCACCGTCACCTCAACCGCATCCGGCATTCCGGACTGAACCGAAGGCGGCATATTATGCAGGTCGAGCTCCACCGTGAACTTCCGGTTTTCCCCGATGTTCCGGGGAAGGATTTCGATAGTGTTGATAACCGCCACTTTCCCCCGTTCGACCCTGATAGCAGGGACCTTGGCATTCTTCGGTTTTTCAGAATCGGGGAGCAAATTCCCCTCAGCGTCGTAATAGCTGAGGGACGTGAAATCGTTCGGCATATAAAACGTGGGATGCGGGTGAAACTCGTCCGCCGCCGTGGTATGCGCCGTGTGCGGAGGGAACTTCAACGGAATATCCACGGCAACATTCAACGGAGCCGACAGCAAGACTGCCACCACCACCGCGTGACCTTCAATCCGCGCGTAATCCGCAATCAGAGTAACAGTTGGCCGAACCTGGTTGATCAATCCTGTGTGACCGTCGGTAATGGTACCTACTGCTGAGGATCTCGTCGCGGAAAGAACCCCGTTGACAGGACTGGACAGCATCACCATGAAAGTCTCGTCACCGTCATTGATGTTGTCCACCAGGGTCTGCACCTCCACAGAAACTGTGGTGTCACCGGCAGGAATGGTCACCGTCTGAGCGGTAGTCACCGCCGTGTAATCAACACCTGCTGTGGCCGGATTGGCGTCCTGACGCGTATCATCAGCCGTCAGCCACTTGAAAGTCACCGCTTGAGAGGAAGGGTTCACCAGGCTGACCACGAAAACAGCCTTGCCTCCCTCAACCGCCACCCCTTCTCTGATTGCAATCACCGGAACAGGGTCGTCATCGGCAATGGTCCCCTCACCAACCGTAGCCCCCGCTGCTGTGGACAACGTGGCGTTCGTAGCACCGGCCAAAGTCACCTCGATCGTCTCGTCCGGCTCGTCCACCACATCACCCTTCACCGGCACGATGATCGAACCCGACGATTCACCGGCTGGGATCGTCACACTCAACGGGTTCGGAACCGTGAAATCGGCGCCGCTCGTGGCCGTGCCACCCAGCGAATAGGTGACCGTCACGGGTTGGCCGCTGATTGCCGACAGACTCACCGTGAACGTCATATCAGTAGTAGCCCTCGGATTATCACCCTCGGTCACCGCGGTGGCGTCACCCACCGACACCGACGGCTCGTCGTCATCATCGGTGATCGTGACCGTGGCGCTGCTGACAGTAAGTCCAGTGGATGTGCCGGTAACGGTAAGTGTCTCGTTCGGTTCGTCCAACGTGTCATCGGTCGGGTCCAAATCGAAAGTGGCCGAACCCGACCTGGTACCGGCAGAGATCGTTATACCGAAACTGTTCACCGCCTGGTAATCGGTGCCGGACACCGCTGTGTCACCCGTATCACCCACCGACACAGTCACAGTCTTGTCCGCATTGAAGGTGGTAGTGCCCGAAAGCCTGGCGGTCACCGTGATCGTCGCCGCCTGGCTGGCGCCCTCCGACACAGTTGTGGGTGTAACGCTCAAACTGGCTGTAGTCGGAGTGCTGTCGTCATCAGTGATCGTCCCCTCACCCACCTTCTCAGTAGCCGACACCGTGGCGTTCGTAGCCCCCGTCAAAGTCACTTCTATCGTTTCGTTCGGCTCGTCAACCACATCACCTCTCACCGGAATGGTGATCGACCCGGTTTGCGAACCCGCCGGGATCGTGACGCTCAACGGGTTCGGCGCCGTGTAATCAGAACCCGCCGAAGCCGAACCACCCAGCGTGTAAGTAACCGTCACGTCCTGGTCACCGGTCGCTGACAGACTCACCGTGAACGTCATATCAGTAGCAGCGCTCGGATCATCACCCTCGGTCACCGCGGTCGCGTCACCCACCGACACCGACGGCGGATCAGCAACCGGCGGCAAATCATCATCGGTAATCGACACCGACGTGCTGCTGACAGCAAGTGCAGTGGATATGCCCGACACCGACAATGTTTCGGTGGGCTCATCCAAACTGTCGTCGGTCGGATCCAAACTGAAAGTGGCCGAACCGCTGCCGGTGCCCGCCGGGATAGTGATCGTGAACGGGTCAACCGCCGCATAATCGGTACCCGACTCGGCCGAATCATCCTCATGGCCGACCGTGACCGTCACCGTCTCATCCTTGCTAAACGTCGCAGTACCCGAAAGGGTGGCGGTCACCGTTATGGAAACCGTCTGGGCGGCATCCTCCGACACGCTCGACGGCGCCACACTCAACGACGCATCGGTGGGCGTTGTTAGATCAGTGATATCTGTTAAACGGTCCACATCTACATCTGGACCACAGTTGAGATCCTCGTCGGTGAACACGGCCTTATAAATGCATTGGACGTAGCCTTGCTCTGTCTGGTCTAGCGACGACCAGTCGCTGCACCAGGAACTGGTTGCGTCGGCCTCTCGGCTTTCTCCCACGGCCATCCGCCGCAACCGACAATCGAGCCCGCCCCACCATGCTTCCACCGACCCATGGGCCACTTCCTGAAATTCCCCAACCGCGGCGCCCAGTACTGCCCGACTTGGATTGTCGATCTGGCCATAGGGCAGCTTGGCGAGAGTGGCGATCCGCTGGTTGTGCTTCTCCCGGATATAATTCGCGTCTTCCTCTGACCCTCTGACCGTTGCCTCGTGAATGTACCGTCGGGCCTGAGCATCCAAGACATCCAAAATCACCGTCCGGCCACCCTCCGCCAACACTCTCCACCACCGTGAAGCAGGGCCGGCCATACCCCGGTCGACCAGCGTCGCCTCAACCGCATCCGGCATTCCGGATTGAACCGAAGGCGGCATATTATGCAGGTCGAGCTCCACCGTGAACTTCCGGTTTTCCCCGATGTGCCGGGGAAGGTTTTCGATAGTGTTGATAACCGCCACCTTCCCCCGTTCGACCCTGATAGAAGGGAACTTGGAACGTGTTTTCATCGCAGAGTCGGGGATCTCATTCAACTGATCGTCGTAAAAGCTGAGGGACGTGTACTCGTCCGGAATGTAAAACGTGCGGTGCGGGTGGAGTTCGTCCGCCGCCGTGGTATGCGCCGTGTGCGGAGGGAACTTCAACGGAATATCCACAGCTACATTCAACGGGGCCGACAGCAAAACTGCCACCACCACAGCGTGACCTTCAAGCCGCGCGTAATCCGCAATCACGGTTACAGTTGGCCGATCCTTGTTGATCAATGTGATAGGACGATCGGTGATGGTCCCCATGGTTGTGGATTTTGTCGGAGAAAGAACCGCATTGACGGGACTGGACAGCACCACCATGAAAGTCTCGTCACCGTCTTTGATGTTGTCCTCGAGGGTCTGCACCTCCACAGAAACTGCGGTGTCGCCGGCAGGGATCGTCACCGTCTGAGCGGTAGTCACCGCCGTGTAATCAACACCTGCTGTGGCCGGATTGGCGTCCTGACGCGTATCATCAGCCGTCTGCCACTTGAAAGTCACCGCTTGAGAGGAAGGGTTCACCAGGCTGACCACAAAAGCAGCCTTGCCTCCCTCGACCACCACCGCTTCCTCGATTGCAATCATCGGAACAGGGTCGTTATCGGCAATGGTGCCCTCGCCGACCGTGGCGCCCGTTGCTGTGGACAGGGAAGCGTTCGTGGCGCCGGTCAAAGTCACTTCGATCGTCTCGTCCGGCTCGTCCACCACATCACCCTTCACCGGAATGATGATCGAACCCGACGATTCACCGGCTGGGATCGTGACACTCAACGGGTTGGGAGCCGTGAAATCGGCGCCGCTCGTGGCCGTGCCACCCAGCGAATAGGTGACCGTCACGGGTTGGCCGCTGGTGGCGGACAGGGTGACTGTGAACGTCATGTTCGTGGTGGTGTCCGGGTCGTCACCCTCGGTCACCGCGGTGGCGTCACCGATCGACACCGACGGCTCGTCGTCATCATCGGTGATCGTGACCGTGGCGCTGCTGACAGTAAGTCCAGTGGATGTGCCGGTAACGGTAAGTGTCTCGTTCGGTTCGTCCAACGTGTCATCGGTCGGGTCAAGCGCGAAAGTGGCAGAACCGCTGCCGGCACCCGCTGGGATAGTGACCGTGAACGGATCAACCGCCGCATAATCAACACCGCTCTTAGCAGTGTCACCCGTATCACCGACCGTCACCGTCACAGTCTTCGCAGTATTAAAGGTAGTAGTGCCCGAAAGCGTGGCGGTCACCGTGACCGTCGCCGCCTGGCTGGCGCCCTCCGACACAGTTGTGGGTGTAACGCTCAAACTGGCTGTAGTCGGAGTGCTGTCGTCATCAGTGATAGTCCCCTCACCCACCGTAGCACCCGCTGCTGTGGACAACGTGGCGTTCGTAGCCCCCGTCAAAGTCACTTCGATCTTCTCGTTCGGCTCGTCAACCACATCGCCCTTCACCGGAATCGTGATCGACCCGGTTTGCGAACCCGCTGGGATCGACACCGACAACGGGTTCGGCGCCGTGTAATCAGAACCCGCCGTGGCAGAACCACCCAGCGAATAGGTGACCGACACCGCTTTGCCGCTCACCGCATCCAGAGTGACCGTGAACGACATATTCGTAGTGGTATCGGGATCATCACCCTCCGCAACTGCTGTGGCGTCGCCGACCGACACCGTGGGAGGGTCGTCATCATCGGTAATCGTCACCGTCGTGCTGGAAATCGTCACCCCATCCAACGAGCCGGAAATAGTCAGAGTCTCGTCAGGTTCATCCAACGAGTCATCGGTCGGATCAAGCGCGAAAGACCCCACCACCGAACTGGCACCAGCGGGGATCGTCACCGTGAAACTTGCCACCGCCTTGTAATCGGTGCCCGAAACCGCCGTGTCGCCCTTCTTGCCCACCACCACCGTGACATCTTTGTCCACATCGAACATCGACCCTTGCAGAGTCACAGTAAAGCTAATCGTGGGCGCCCCCACCACATTCTCAGCAACCGAAGACAACGACCCACCAACCACCGCAACAACCGCCGCCTTCGGCGTATCATCATCATCCGTAATCGTCCCCTCACCCACCTTCTCAGTAGCAGACACCGTGGCGTTCGTGGCGCCCGTCAAAGTCACCTCAACCGTCTCGTTCAACTCGTCAACGGTGTCGCCCTTCACCGGAATCGTGATCGAACCCGACGACTCACCGGCCGCAATCGTGACACTCAACGGACTCGGAGCGGTGTAATCAGAACCGCTCGTGGCCGAACCGGCCAACGAATAGGTGACCGTCACCGGCTTGCCGCTCACCGCACTCAAAGACACGGTAAACGTCATGTTCTTGGTGGTATTGGGGTCATCACCTTCGGTCACCGCCGAAGCGTCACCCACCGACACCGACGGCGCCGCGTCATCATCCGTGATCGACACCGACGCGCTGCTGACAGTCAACCCACCCGCTGAACCGGCAACGGTCAATGACTCGGTGGGCTCATCCAAACTGTCGTCAGTCGGATCCAGATCGAAAGAGGCCGAACCGCTACCGGCACCAGCTGGGATAGTGACCGAGAATGGATCAACCGCCGCATAATCAACACCGCTCTTGGCAGTGTCAGCCGCCGCACCGACCGTCACCGACACCGTCTTATCCACGCTAAAGGTGGTAGTGCCCGAAAGCGTGGCCGTAACCGTCACGGTCGCCGCCTGGCTAGCGTCCTCCGCCACCGAAGAGGGCGCCACACTCAACGACGCAGTGGACGGGGTGGCGTCATCATCAGTAATCGTCCCCGAACCCTCATCAGCACCCGCCACAGACGACACCGTGGCGTTCGTAGCCCCCGTCAAAGTCACCTCAACCGTCTCGTTCGCCTCGTCAACGGTGTCACCCTTCACCGGAATCGTGATCGAACCCGACGACTCACCGGCCGCAATAGTCACACTCAACGGATCAGGAGCCGTGTAATCAGAACCAGCAGTGGCAGAACCACCCAGCGAATAGGTGACCGTCACCGGCTTGCCGCTCACCGCGCTCAAAGACACGGTAAACGTCATGTTCTTGGTGGTGTCCGGGTCGTCACCCTCCGACACCGCTGTCGCGTCCGCTATCGACACCGTAGGCGCCGCGTCATCATCAGTGATCGACACCGTGGCGCTGCTAACAGTCAACCCGGCTGACGAACCGGACACAGACAACGATTCGGTCGGCTCATCCAACCCATCATCGGTCGGATCCAAATCGAACGAGGCAGAACCCGAACTGGCACCAGCTGGGATAGTGACCGTAAACGGATCAACCGCCGCATAATCCGTCGCCGACTTAGCCGAATCGCTGGCCTTACCAACCGTCACAGTCACAGTCTTCGCTTCGTCAAATGTGGTCGAACCCGAAAGCGTGGCGGTCACCGTGACCGTCGCCGCCTGGCTGGCGTCCTCCGCCACGCTCGACGGATCCACACTCAAAGACGCAGTGGACGGGGTGGCGTCATCATCGGTAATAGTTCCCTCACCGACCGTGGCGCCCTGAACCGACGACAGGGAAGCATTCGTGGCCGACACCAACGTCACCTCGACGGTTTCGTTCGCCTCGTCAACCGTGTCACCCTTCACCGGAATCACAATCGACCCGGTTAGCGAACCGGCTGGGATCGACACCGACAACGGATCAGGAGCGGTGTAATCAGAACCAGCAGTGGCAGAACCGCCCAACGAATAGGTGACCGTCACGGGCTTGCCGCTCACCGCCGACAGGCTCACCGTAAACGTCATATCAGAAGTCGTCTCCGGATCATCACCCTCCGACACCGCCGAAGCGTCCGCTATCGACACAGTGGGCGCCGCATCATCATCAGTAATCGACACCGACGCGCTGCTGATGGTTAGCCCGGTTGATACGCCGGACACGGACAGCGTTTCGGTCGGCTCATCCAACCCGTCGTCGGTCGGATCCAGATCGAACGAGGCAGAACCCGAACCGGCACCGGCGGGGATCGTGATGGTGAACGGATCAACCGCCGCATAATCCGTCGCCGCCTTAGCCGAATCGCTGGCCTTACCAACCGTCACAGTCACAGTCTTCGCAGTATCAAAGGTGGTCGAACCCGAAAGCGTGGCGGTCACCGTGACCGTCGCCGCCTGGCTGGCGTCCTCCGCCACAGTTGTGGGAGCCACACTCAAACTGGCCCCCGCCGGAGTGGCATCATCATCAGTAATAGTTCCCTCACCGACCGTGGCGCCCTGAACCGACGACAGGGAAGCGTTCGTAGCCGACACCAGCGTCACCTCGACGGTTTCGTTCGCCTCGTCAACGGTGTCACCCTTCACCGGAATGATGATCGAACCCGACGACTCACCGGCCGCAATCGACACCGACAACGGATCAGGAGCCGTGTAATCAGAACCGCTCGTGGCCGAACCACCCAGCGAATAGGTGACCGTCACCGGCTTGCCGCTCACCGCGCTCAAAGTCACCGTAAACGTCATATCAGAAGTCGTCTCCGGATCGTCACCCTCCGACACCGCCGAAGCGTCACCGACCGACACAGTGGGCGCCGCGTCATCATCAGTGATCGACACCGTGGCACCCGAAACGGTCAAACCTGTCAATGAACCGGACACCGACAACGACTCAGTGGGCTCATCCAAACTGTCATCAGTCGGATCCAGATCGAAAGTGGCAGAACCCGAACCGGCGCCCGCCGCAATCGTGACCGTGAATGGATCAACCGCCGCATAATCAACACCGCTCTTAGCAGTGTCAGCCTTGTCGCCGACCGTCACCGTCACAGTCTTCGCAGTATTAAAGGTGGTAGAGCCCGAAAGCGTGGCCGTAACCGTCACCGTCGCCGCCTGGCTGGCGTCCTCCGCCACAGTTGTGGGAGCCACCCTCAACGACGCAGTGGACGGGGTGGCGTCGTCATCGGTAATAGTTCCCTCACCCACCGTGGCGCCCTGAACCGACGACAGGGAAGCGTTCGTAGCCGACACCAGCGTCACCTCGACGGTTTCGTTCGCCTCGTCAACGGTGTCACCCTTCACCGGAATCACAATCGACCCGGTTAGCGAACCGGCTGGGATCGACACCGACAACGGATCAGGAGCGGTGTAATCAGAACCAGCAGTGGCAGAACCACCCAGCGAATAGGTGACCGTCACGGGCTTGCCGCTCACCGCCGACAGAGTGACCGTAAACGTCATATCCGTCGTCTTAGCCGGATCGTCACCCTCCGACACCGCCGAAGCGTCACCGACCGACACAGTGGGCGCCGCGTCATCATCAGTGATCGACACCGTGGCACCCGAAACGGTCAAACCTGTCAATGAACCGGACACCGACAACGACTCAGTGGGCTCATCCAAACTGTCATCAGTCGGATCCAGATCGAAAGTGGCAGAACCCGAACTGGCACCCGCTGGGATAGTGACCGAGAAAGGCGTGACCGCTGTGTAATCGGTGCCCGACTTAGCCGAATCGCTGGCCTTGCCGACCGTCACCGACACCGTCTTATCCACGCTAAAGGTGGTAGAGCCCGAAAGCGTGGCCGTAACCGTCACCGTCGCCGCCTGGCTAGCGTCCTCCGCCACCGAAGAGGGCGCCACACTCAACGACGCAGTGGACGGGGTGGCGTCATCATCAGTAATCGTCCCCGAACCCTCATCAGCACCCGCCACAGACGACACCGTGGCGTTCGTAGCCCCCGTCAAAGTCACCTCAACCGTCTCGTTCAACTCGTCAACCGTGTCACCCTTCACCGGAATCACAATCGACCCGGTTAGCGAACCGGCTGGGATCGACACCGACAACGGATCAGGAGCCGTGTAATCAGAACCCGCCGTTGCCGAACCAGCCAGCGAATAAGTGACCGTCACGGGCTTGCCGCTCACCGCCGACAGGCTCACAGTAAACGTCATATCCGTCGTCTTCGCCGGATCATCACCCTCCGACACCGCCGAAGCGTCACCGACCGACACAGTGGGCGCCGCATCATCATCAGTAATCGACACCGACGCGCTGCTAACAGTCAACCCACCCGCTGAACCAGACACGGACACTGTTTCGGTGGGTTCATCCAAACTGTCATCAGTCGGATCCAGATCGAAAGTGGCAGAACCCGAACCGGCACCCGCCGCAATGGTGATGGTGAACGCCTCGACCGCCGCATAATCCGTGCCGCTCTTGGCCGAATCGCTGGCCGCACCGACCGTCACAGTCACAGTCTTCGCAGTATCAAAGGTGGTAGAGCCCGAAAGCGTTGCGGTAACCGTGACCGTCGCCGCCTGGCTGGCGTCCTCCGCCACAGTTGTGGGAGCCACACTCAAACTGGCCCCCGCCGGAGTGGCGTCATCATCAGTAATCGTCCCCTCACCCACCTTCTCAGTAGCAGACACCGTGGCGTTCGTGGCCGACACCAACGTCACCTCGACGGTTTCGTTCGCCTCGTCAACGGTGTCACCCTTCACCGGAATGATGATCGAACCCGACGACTCACCGGCCGCAATCGTGACACTCAACGGATCGGGAGCCGTGTAATCAGAACCCGCCGTGGCCGAACCACCCAACGAATAGGTGACCGTCACCGGCTTGCCGCTCACCGCCGACAGAGTGACCGTAAACGTCATGTTTGTGGTCTTAGCCGGATCGTCACCCTCCGACACCGCCGAAGCGTCCGCTATCGACACCGAAGGCGCCGCATCATCATCAGTAATCGACACCGACGCGCTGCTAACAGTCAACCCACCCGCTGAACCAGCAACGGTCAATGACTCGGTGGGCTCATCCAACCCATCATCGGTCGGATCCAGATCGAAAGAGGCAGAACCCGAACCGGCACCCGCCGCAATCGTGATGGTGAACGGATCAACCGCCGCATAATCGGTGCCGCTCTTGGCAGTGTCAGCCTTGTCGCCGACCGTCGCCGACACCGTCTTATCCACGCTAAAGGTGGTAGTGCCCGAAAGCGTGACGGTCACCGTCACGGTCGCCGCCTGGCTGGCGTCCTCCGCCACAGTTGTGGGAGCCACACTCAACGACGCAGTGGACGGGGTGGCGTCATCATCGGTAATCGTCCCCTCACCGACCGTGGCGCCCTGAACCGACGACAGGGAAGCATTCGTAGCCGACACCAACGTCACCTCGACGGTTTCGTTCACCTCGTCAACGGTGTCACCCTTCACCGGAATGATGATCGAACCCGACGACTCACCTGCGGGGATCGACACCGACAACGGATCAGGAGCGGTGTAATCAGAACCAGCAGTGGCAGAACCGGCCAACGAATACGTAACCGTCACCGTCTTGCCGCTCACCGCCGACAGGCTCACCGTAAACGTCATATCAGAAGTCGTCTCCGGATCATCACCCTCCGACACCGCCGAAGCGTCCGCTATCGACACAGTGGGCGCCGCATCATCATCAGTAATCGACACCGTGGCACCCGAAACGGTCAAACCTGTCAATGAACCGGACACCGACAACGACTCAGTGGGCTCATCCAAACTGTCATCAGTCGGATCCAGATCGAACGAGGCAGAACCCGAACCGGCGCCCGCCGCAATCGTGACCGTGAATGGATCAACCGCCGCATAATCAACACCGCTCTTGGCAGTGTCAGCCTTGTCGCCGACCGTCACCGACACCGTCTTGTCCGCACTAAACGTCGTGTCACCAGCCAAAGTGGCGGTCACCGTGACCGTCGCCGCCTGGCTGGCATCCTCCGCCACGCTCGACGGATCCACACTCAACGACGCAGTGGACGGGGTGGCATCATCATCGGTAATCGTCCCCTCACCCACCTTCTCAGTAGCAGACACCGTGGCGTTCGTGGCCGACACCAACGTCACCTCGACGGTTTCGTTCGCCTCGTCAACCGTGTCACCCTTCACCGGAATCACAATCGACCCGGTTAGCGAACCGGCTGGGATCGACACCGACAACGGATTGGGTGCGGTGTAATCAGAACCCGCCGTGGCCGAACCGCCCAACGAATAGGTGACCGTCACGGGCTTGCCGCTCACCGCCGACAGGCTCACCGTAAACGTCATATCAGAAGTCGTCTCCGGATCATCACCCTCCGACACCGCCGAAGCGTCCGCTATCGACACAGTGGGCGCCGCATCATCATCAGTAATCGACACCGACGCGCTGCTGATGGTTAGCCCGGTTGATACGCCGGACACGGACAGCGTTTCGGTCGGCTCATCCAACCCGTCGTCGGTCGGATCCAGATCGAACGAGGCAGAACCCGAACCGGCACCGGCGGGGATCGTGATCGTGAACGGATCAACCGCTGTGTAATCCGTCGCCGACTTGGCGGTGTCACCAGCCGCTCCGACCGTGACCGTCACCGTCTTGTCCGCACTAAACGTCGTGTCACCGGCCAAAGTGGCGGTCACCGTGACCGTCGCCGCCTGGCTGGCGTCCTCCGCCACAGTTGTGGGAGCCACACTCAAACTGGCCCCCGCCGGAGTGGCATCATCATCAGTAATAGTTCCCTCACCGACCGTGGCGCCCTGAACCGACGACAGGGAAGCATTCGTAGCCGACACCAACGTCACCTCGACGGTTTCGTTCGCCTCGTCAACGGTGTCACCCTTCACCGGAATGATGATCGAACCCGACGACTCACCTGCGGGGATCGACACCGACAACGGATCAGGAGCGGTGTAATCAGAACCAGCAGTGGCAGAACCGGCCAACGAATACGTAACCGTCACCGTCTTGCCGCTCACCGCCGACAGGCTCACCGTAAACGTCATATCAGAAGTCGTCTCCGGATCATCACCCTCCGACACCGCCGAAGCGTCCGCTATCGACACCGACGGCGCCGCATCATCATCAGTGATCGACACCGTGGCACCCGAAACGGTCAAACCTGTCAATGAACCGGACACCGACAACGACTCAGTGGGCTCATCCAAACTGTCATCAGTCGGATCCAGATCGAAAGTGGCAGAACCCGAACCGGCGCCCGCCGCAATCGTGACCGTGAATGGATCAACCGCCGCATAATCAACACCGCTCTTGGCAGTGTCAGCCTTGTCGCCGACCGTCACCGACACCGTCTTATCCACGCTAAAGGTGGTAGTGCCCGAAAGCGTGGCCGTAACCGTCACCGTCGCCGCCTGGCTGGCATCCTCCGCCACGCTCGACGGATCCACACTCAACGACGCAGTGGACGGGGTGTCGTCATCATCGGTAATAGTTCCCTCACCCACCGTGGCGCCCGCAACCGACGACAGGGACGCATTCGTAGCCGACACCAACGTCACCTCAACGGTTTCGTTCGCCTCGTCAACAGTGTCACCCTTCACCGGAATGATGATCGAACCCGACGACTCACCTGCGGGGATCGACACCGACAACGGATCAGGAGCCGTGTAATCAGAACCCGCCGTGGCAGAACCACCCAACGAATAGGTGACCGTCACCGGCTTGCCGCTCACCGCCGACAGGCTCACCGTAAACGTCATATCAGAAGTCGTCTCCGGATCGTCACCCTCCGACACTGCTGTCGCGTCCGCTATCGACACAGTGGGCGCCGCATCATCATCAGTAATCGACACCGACGCGCTGGTAACGGTCAACCCCGTTGCTGAACCGGACACAGACAGGGTTTCGGTGGGCTCATCCAAACTGTCATCAGTCGGATCCAAACTAAACGAGGCCGAACCCGAACCGGCACCCGCCGCAATCGTCACCGTAAACGGATCAACCGCCGCATAATCGGTGCCGCTCTTGGCGGTGTCGCTGGCCTTGCCGACCGTCACAGTCACCGTCTTGTCCGCACTAAACGTCGTGTCACCAGCCAAAGTGGCGGTAACCGTGACCGTCGCCGCCGCCGAAGCGTCCTCCGCCACCGACCCGGGTGCCACACTCAACGACGCTGCGGTCGGCGTGGCGTCATCATCAGTAATCGTTCCCGAACCCTCATCAGCGCCTTCCACCGTGGACACCGTGGCGTTCGTAGCACCCGTCAAAGTCACCTCGATGGTTTCGTTCGACTCGTCAACGGTGTCGCCCTTCACCGGAACCACGATCGAACCCGACGATTCACCTGCGGGGATCGACACCGACAACGGATCAGGAGCCGTGTAATCAGAACCCGCCGTGGCAGAACCACCCAACGAATAGGTGACCGTCACCGGCTTGCCGCTCACCGCCGACAGGCTCACCGTAAACGTCATATCAGAAGTCGTCTCCGGATCGTCACCCTCCGACACTGCTGTCGCGTCCGCTATCGACACAGTGGGCGCCGCATCATCATCAGTAATCGACACCGACGCACTGCTAACAGTCAACCCGGCTGACGAACCGGACACAGACAACGACTCGGTGGGCTCATCCAAACTGTCATCAGTCGGGTCGAGATCGAAAGTGGCAGAACCCGAACTGGCACCCGCCGCAATCGTCACCGTAAACGGATCAACCGCCGCATAATCGGTGCCGCTCTTGGCGGTGTCGCTGGCCTTGCCGACCGTCACCGTCACGGTCTTGTCCGCACTAAAGGTCGTAGTGCCCGACAGCGTGGCGGTCACCGTGACCGTCGCCGCCTCCTTAGTGTCCTCCGCCACAGTTGTGGGAGCCACACTCAAACTGGCCCCCGCCGGAGTGGCGTCATCATCGGTGATAGTCCCCTCACCCACCTTCTCAGATGCCGACACCGTAGCGTTCGTGGCACCCGTCAAAGTCACCTCAACCGTCTCGTTCAACTCGTCAACGGTGTCGCCCTTCACCGGAATCGTGATCGAACCCGACGACTCACCGGCCGGGATCGAGACACTCAACGGACTCGGAGCGGTGTAATCAGAACCGCTCGTGGCCGTGCCGTCCAGCGAATAGGTGACCGTCACGGGCTTGCCGCTCACCGCGCTCAAAGACACGGCGAACGTCATGTTTGTGGTCTTCGCCGGATCGTCACCCTCCGCAACTGCTGTCGCGTCCGCTATCGACACAGTGGGCGCCGCATCATCATCAGTAATCGACACCGACGCGCTGCTAACAGTCAACCCGGCTGACGAACCGGACACAGACAACGACTCGGTGGGCTCATCCAAACTGTCATCAGTCGGGTCGAGATCGAAAGTGGCAGAACCCGAACTGGCACCCGCCGCAATCGTCACCGTGAACGGATCAACCGCCGCATAATCGGTGCCGCTCTTAGCAGTGTCAGCCGCCGCACCGACCGTCACCGACACCGTCTTGTCCGCGCTAAACGTCGTGTCACCAGCCAAAGTGGCGGTAACCGTGACCGTCGCCGCCTCCGAAGCGTCCTCCGCCACCGACCCGGGTGCCACACTCAACGACGCTGCTGTCGGCGTGGCGTCATCATCAGTAATCGTTCCCGAACCCTCATCAGCGCCTTCCACCGTGGACACCGTGGCGTTCGTAGCACCCGTCAAAGTCACCTCGATGGTTTCGTTCGACTCGTCAACGGTGTCGCCCTTCACCGGAACCACGATCGACCCGGTTTGCGAACCCGCCGGGATCGACACCGACAACGGGTTCGGCGCCGTGTAATCAGAACCAGCAGTGGCAGAACCGCCCAGCGAATAGGTGACCGACACCGCTTTGCCGCTCACCGCATCCAGAGTGACCGTGAACGACATATTCGTAGTGGTATCGGGATCATCACCCTCCGCAACTGCTGTGGCGTCGCCGACCGACACCGTGGGAGGGTCGTCATCATCGGTAATCGTCACCGTCGTGCTGGAAATCGTCACCCCATCCAACGAGCCGGAAATAGTCAGAGTCTCGTCAGGTTCATCCAACGAGTCATCGGTCGGATCAAGCGCGAAAGACCCCACCACCGAACTGGCGCCAGCGGGGATAGTGACCGTGAAACTTGCCACCGCCTTGTAATCGGTGCCCGAAACCGCCGTGTCGCCCTTCTTGCCCACCACCACCGTGACATCTTTGTCCACATCGAACATCGACCCTTGCAGAGTCACAGTAAAGCTAATCGTGGGCGCCCCCACCACATTCTCAGCAACCGAAGACAACGACCCACCAACCACCGCGACAACCGCCGCCTTCGGCGTATCATCATCATCCGTAATCGTCCCCTCACCCACCTTCTCAGATGCCGACACCGTAGCGTTCGTGGCACCCGTCAAAGTCACCTCAACCGTCTCGTTCAACTCGTCAACGGTGTCGCCCTTCACCGGAATCGTGATCGAACCCGACGACTCACCGGCCGGGATCGAGACACTCAACGGACTCGGAGCGGTGTAATCAGAACCGCTCGTGGCCGTGCCGTCCAGCGAATAGGTGACCGTCACGGGCTTGCCGCTCACCGCGCTCAAAGACACGGCGAACGTCATGTTTGTGGTCTTCGCCGGATCGTCACCCTCCGCAACTGCTGTCGCGTCCGCTATCGACACAGTGGGCGCCGCATCATCATCAGTAATCGACACCGACGCACTGCTGACAGTCAACCCACCAGCTGAACCAGACACGGACACTGTTTCGGTGGGCTCATCCAACCCGTCGTCGGTCGGATCCAGATCGAAAGTGGCAGAACCGCTGCCGGCACCCGCCGCAATCGTGATGGTGAACGGATCAACCGCCGCATAATCAACACCGCTCTTAGCAGTGTCAGCCGCCGCACCGACCGTCACCGACACCGTCTTATCCACGCTAAAGGTGGTAGTGCCCGAAAGCGTGGCCGTAACCGTCACGGTCGCCGCCTGGCTAGCGTCCTCCGCCACCGAAGAGGGCGCCACACTCAACGACGCAGTGGACGGGGTGGCGTCATCATCAGTAATCGTCCCCGAACCCTCATCAGCACCCGCCACAGACGACACCGTGGCGTTCGTAGCCCCCGTCAAAGTCACCTCAACCGTCTCGTTCAACTCGTCAACGGTGTCACCCTTCACCGGAATGATGATCGAACCCGACGACTGCCCGGCTGGGATCGACACCGACAACGGATTGGGTTTGGTGTAATCAGAACCAGCCGTGGCAGAACCACCCAGCGAATAGGTGACCGTCACCGGCTTGCCGCTCACCGCGCTCAAAGACACGGTAAACGTCATGTTCTTGGTGGTGTCCGGGTCGTCACCCTCCGACACTGCTGTCGCGTCCGCTATCGACACCGTAGGCACCGGATCATCATCAGTGATCGACACCGTGGCGCTGCTGACAGTCAACCCGGTTGATGAACCGACGACGGTCACTGTTTCGGTGGGCTCATCCAACGAATCATCAGTCGGATCCAGATCGAAAGAGGCAGAACCCGAACTGGAACCCGCCGCAATCGTGACCGTGAACGGATCAACCGCCGCATAATCGGTGCCGCTCTTAGCAGTGTCAACCGCCGCACCGACCGTCACCGAAACGGTCTTATCCACGCTAAAGGTGGTAGAGCCCGAAAGCGTGGCGGTAACCGTGACCGTCGCCGCCTCCGAAGCGTCCTCCGCCACCGACCCGGGTGCCACACTCAACGACGCCGAGGTGGGCGTAGCGTCATCATCAGTAATCGTTCCCGAACCCTCATCAGCACCCTCCACAGTGGACACCGAAGCGTTCGTAGCACCCGTCAAAGTCACCTCAACCGTCTCGTTCGGCTCGTCAACCACATCACCCTTCACCGCAATCGTGATCGAACCCGACGACTGCCCGGCTGGGATCGACACCGACAACGGACTCGGCGCCGTGTAATCAGAACCCGCAGAAGCCGAACCACCCAAACTGTAAGTAACCGTCACCGGCTTGCCGCTCACCGCATCCAGACTCACCGTGAACGTCATATTCGTTGTCTTAGCCGGATCATCACCCTCGGTAACCGCTGCCGCGTCACCCACCGACACTGTGGGCGCCGGATCATCATCAGTGATCGACACCGACGCGCTGGTAACGGTCAACCCGGTTGACGAACCGGCGACGGTCACTGTTTCGGTGGGCTCATCCAACGAATCATCAGTCGGGTCCAGATCGAAAGTGGCAGAACCCGAACCGGCACCCGCCGCAATCGTGATATCGAAACCGGTCACCGCCGCATAATCCGTACCGCTCTTAGCCGAATCACCAGCCGCTCCCACCGTGACCGTCACTGTTTTGTCCGCATTGAAGGTGGTAGTGCCCGAAAGCGTGGCGGTCACCGTGATCGTCGCCGCCGCCGTAGCGTCCTCCGCCACCGACCCAGGATCCACACTCAACGACGCTGCGGTCGGGGTGGCGTCATCATCGGTGATAATCCCCTCACCCTCATCAGCACCCTCCACAGTGGACACCGTGGCATTCGTAGCACCCGTCAAAGTCGCCTCGATCTTCTCGTTCGGCTCGTCCACCACATCACCCTTCACCGCAATCGTGATCGAACCCGACGATTCACCGGCTGGGATCGACACCGACAACGGACTCGGCGCCGTGTAATCAGAACCCGCAGAAGCCGAACCACCCAAACTGTAAGTAACCGTCACCGGCTTGCCGCTCACCGCCGACAGGCTGACCGTGAACGTCATGTTCTTGGTGGTATTGGGATCATCACCCTCGGTAACCGCTGTCGCGTCCGCTATCGACACCGTGGGCACCGGATCATCATCAGTGATCGACACCGTGGCGCTGCTGACAGTCAACCCGGTTGACGAACCGGCGACGGACAGGGTTTCGGTCGGCTCATCCAACGAATCATCAGTCGGGTCCAGATCGAAAGTGGCAGAACCCGAACCGGCACCGGCCGCAATCGTGACCGTGAACGGATCAACCGCCGCATAATCGGTGCCGCTCTTGGCAGTGTCGTCCTTGTCGCCGACTGTGACTGTCACAGTCTTCGCTTCGCCAAACGTGGTCGAACCCGAAAGCGTGGCGGTAACCGTCACCGTCGCCGCCGCCGTGGCGTCCTCCGACACAGTTGTGGGTGTAACGCTCAAAGACGCTGCGGTCGGAGTGGCGTCATCATCAGTAATCGTCCCCTCGCCGACCGTGGCACCCGCAACCGACGACAACGTGGCGTTGGTGGCACCCGTCAAAGTCACCTCAACCGTCTCGTTCAACTCGTCAACCGTGTCACCCTTCACCGGAATCGTGATCGAACCGGTCTGCGAACCCGCCTTGATCGACACCGTCAACGGATTCGGTGCGGTGTAATCAGAACCCGCAGAAGCCGAACCACCCAAACTGTAAGTCACAGTCACGTCCTTGCCGCTCACCTCCGAAAGACTGACCGTGAACGTCATGTCCGTCGTCTTAGCCGGATCGTCACCCTCCGACACCGCCGAAGCGTCACCCACCGACACCGTGGGCGCCGGGTCATCGTCGGTGATGGTGGCCTTAACGGTGATGCCATCCGCCAACACCGCGTTAGACACTGATAACAACACCACCAAAAACGTTTCGTCCTCCTCATCCAAGGTGTCCTTGGTGGTCTGCACCTCCAACACACCCTTGGTGGCGCCCGCCGCCACCGTCAACGTCTGCGCCGGGCTCACCGCCGTGTAATCCACCCCCGCCGTCGCCGGAACCGCATCCTCGTCCGCATCAACCGTCGTCAACCACTTCACTGTCACCGCCCGATCGGACGGAGTAGACAAAGCAACCGTGAACTCCGCCTTGCCACCCTCGGTCACCGTGACATCTCCCACTGACACCACCACCGCGTCATCATCGGTAATAGTCCCTTCACCAACTGTGGCGCCCTGAACCGACGACAGCGTGGCGTTGGTGGCCTTGGTCAAAGTCACCTTGATGGTTTCGTCCAGCTCGTCGATTACGTCGCCCTTGACCGGCACCGTGATCGACCCGGACGACTTACCGGCCGGGATGGTCACCGACAGAGGATCAGGAGCGGTGTAATCGGAACCGGCAGAAGCAGTACCACCCAGCGAATAGGTGACCGTCACATCCTTGCCGCTCACCTCCGACAGACTCACCGTGAACGACATATCCGAAGTCACCTTCGGATCGTCACCCTCCGACACTTTCGCCGCAGCGTCACCCACCGACACCGAAGGCGGATCATCATCGTCGGTGATGGTGCCCTTGGCGTTGGGGTCATCCGCCAGCGCCGCATTGGACGGTGACGACAAAACCACCAAAAACGTCTCGTCCTCCTCATCCAAGGTGTCCTTGGTGGTCTGCACCTCCAACACACCCTTGGTGGCACCCGCCGCCACCGTCAACGTCTGCGCCGTGGTCACCGCCGTGTAATCCACCCCCGCCGCCGCCGGAACCGCATCCTCGTCCGCATCAACAGCCGTCACCCATTTCACCGTCACCGCCCGATCAGAAGAAGTAGACAAAACAACCGTGAACTCCGCCTTGCCACCCTCGGTCACCGTGGCGTCATTCACCGACACCACCACCGTGTCATCATCAGTAATGGTTCCACTTCCAACCAGATCAGCCGCAGTGGTCGACAACGTGGCGTTGGTGGCCTTGGTCAAAGTCACCTCAACCGTCTCATCCAGCTCCTCCACCACATCACCCTTCACCGGCACCGTGATCGACCCGGTTTGCGACCCGGCGGGGATCGTGACCGTCAGCGGGTTCGGTGTGGTGTAATCGGAACCACCCGTGGCAGTACCACCCAACGAATAGGTGACCGTCACGTCCTTGCCGCTCACCTCCGACAGACTCACCGTGAACGACATATCCGAAGTCACCTTCGGATCGTCACCCTCCGACACTTTCGCCGCCGCGTCGCCCACCGACACCGAAGGCGCCGGGTCATCGTCGGTGATCGTGACCACCGCGGAACGATTCGCAGTGGGCGATTTGACGCTGGGGTCTTGCAGAGTCACCAGGAATGTCTCATCCTCCTCATCCAACGTGTCCTCGGTGGTCTGCACCTCCAGGGTTACCTCGGTTTCTCCCGCTTTGATGGTGACGTCGGTGAGGGCGACTTCGGTGTAGTCGGCGCTCGTGGCCGGGATGGCGTCCTTCCCGGCGTCGGCGGTGGTCTTCCATTTGAAGGTCTCGTCTTTATAAGACGCCCTGTCCAGACTGGCGACGACTTGGGCCGTGTCTCCTTCTACCACTGTGGCGTCGGCAACCGACAAAGTGACCTCATCATCGTCTTTGATGGTGACGGTGAATTGCACGGTGGTCTTATAGGTACTGTAAGTTCGATGATCATCATTAAGAAAACGGAACTCCACATCGTCATTTGGCCCGCTGAGCTTGACCAAGAAGGTCTCGGGCGGCTCATTCAGGTCGTCCTTGGAGGTTTTCACCGTGAGGAATTTGAAGGAGGTTCCGCTAACTTTTCCCTGCGGAAACCATATTCTGCCATCGTTTGTCACGGAGTAATCATCAGAACCCGCCGGATGGGTTCCCGTTTCGTCCGGTAGGGTTACCCATTTCATATGGACTTCGCGCTCTAAGGTGTATTGGGAGTCAAATAAACTTTTGCCAGGAATCATTATAATTCGGACGTCTTCCCCTTCGTTCACTGACTTTGTCGTCTTTTCAAGAACAGTGAAATGCGTCGTAACGTTTTCCACCGTGACGGTGACATTCTGAGTGTCGGTGTTACCGTCTTCGTCGGTGGCTCGCACGGTGACCTGGTAGGTGTTGTTCTTATCCTTATCGGCCGGCTGCTCGAAGTTCTGGGCCGGCAGGGACAACTCGCCGGTGTCGGGACTGAAACTGAACAGAGATACGTCGTCTCCCTCCATCGTCCAGGTGACATGACCGACGAAATGGCCGGAAACGGTGGGTTTGGCCGACTTCCATGCGGCGTTCTCTTCCACCTTGGCATTCTTGAGACCCTCTATCTTCAGCGAACCGGAATCGTCGTCGCGGATGATCACGAGCGGGAGATGACCTGACGTTTGGGAGGCCGTATAGCCCTCATACCGGAGATCTTCGCCGGCCGTCGGCTTCACTTCGATCCCGACGTTCCTGTCGGGTTCCGGTTTGGTGTTTTCCTTGGTGGGGAGCTCAACATCGGATCGTGATGGAAAATGAAACACACCATGCCCGGATCGGAAATGCAGTGTCCGATCCTGAGATTCGTAATCAGCGCCCGGGGTGGCCGGTTGGCTCACCCCCTGGGTGGTGGGGGCCCATTTCGGGTTATATCCGCCCACTTTCTCAACCGTCCGGGTGAGCTCGAAATGTATTTGCGCGGTATCGCCCTCGGACACCACCGTATCGGGGGGAGTTAGCAGCAACGGCGAGCGGCTGTCCGTGATGGCGACGATGGCAATCCCGTCGACGGGATGCACATTGAGTTTCGATGATTTGGCCTCATCCGTATCGGTGTCCGGATGGTCCTCAAGCAAAGACACAGTGAAAGTTTCCGTCCCTTCCCTGATAGTATCGTGAATGATCGGAATGCTGATTGATGCCTCAATCGCTCCCTTGTCTCCCCTTTTGATGGGCACCGTGATGGGATTGGTGTACACGTAATCCGAGCCGGCCTTGGCGGTTCCGTCCTGGGCAACCAGATAGATCACCTGATCTTCTGTGGCCTGCTTATCAAGCTCTATGGTCAAATCGACTTTGCCGGAGGATTCCTCAACAGTGGCGTTGGCAATGGTGGCTTGAGGTTGGTCGTCATCAAGTACGGTGAAGGTCTGGATCAAACCTCCGTAATACTCCGGGGAGGTTACCGTCGGGTCTGCACCCGCCAATTGGATCCAAACCGTGAAGGTTTCGTTTTCCTCTGGATCATCGTCACCTAATGTTCCTATCCTGAAGGTAAACTCGTTTTGACCTGGTCTAAAGTTCTTGTACACGACTTCATTAGTTTCAAGTCGGATATGACATAGCTGGCTACTGAAGTATGAACTGGATCTCAGATAAGCATCTATTTTACTCCCCGGGACAGTCTGTGTGCTTGGCCTTGGCAGCGTAGCGGTTCCTGCGTGTTCGCCCTCCGCAATAAGGCACACTATAAATCTCCAGACGGAATAGGGAGACAGTTGAGTGCGCCGTACAGTGACATTCACATCATTTCTGCCGTCGGCGCGGTCGCCCTCCGTAATAACGAAACTACTCGGTTGATCGATCCAAATGCGCTCAGATTCGTTGTCCCCGATGGTCCCGAAGGCGGTGGATCGCCTGAAGACGAGTTCGGTGTTATCACTCTTTTCCAGCACAACCCGGAAATTCTCCTCTACTTCCGGAAGAAGGTCATCCAGCACGGTCACCGAAACGGTCTTGGTTGTCTCGCCTGCAGCAAACGTGAGGTCGGTGGCGGGGACCGACTGGAAGTCCTTAGTGCCTCTGAGAGTGGTCCCGTCGCCCTTGGCGATGTCGTTGTCGCCGCCGATGCCGTTTTCCGTGCGCCACTTTATGGTGACGCCCTGGCTTTGAGGAGTTGACATGGTGACGGTGAATGTGGCCGTGGCATCCGTAGCGTTCTCGGCCACAAGGGAAGCATCGGAGATGGAAATTTCGATGGGGTCGTCGTTGAGAATCGTCCCTTGGCCGGTGGGGTCGGCAAACACCGCCTCGGGGGCGTGGAACAGTTCGACACGGAACTGTTCGTCCGCTTCGTTGCGGTGATCGGTTATGGTCCCCAGCGCGATAGTTCTCTTGACCTCTCCCGGAGCAAAGGTAAGCGACTGCCGCTGGGCGCGCACATAGTCATAGTCGGCGACGGTGGCGGTTCCATCTTCGGTGTGCCATCCCACTGTGATCTCTTTTTCGGACGCAGCCGACAGAGTGACATCGAAGAATAGGGTCTCTCCCTCATCTTCCTGCTCGTCGGTGATGGACATTGTGGGCCGGGCGTCGTCGTCTCGTATGATCATCATCGCCCGAGGTTCGTCAAGTGTCGCGCCGGTGGGCGACTCCAGAACCACCGAAAACTTCTGATCCCACTCGTCGACGGTGTCCTGCAGAGTTGTGACCTGCAGAGCAACCCGAGTTTCACCGGCCGGGATGGTCACCTGTTGGGATGATTGTGACACATAGTCGGCGCCGGCCCGAGCGGTGCGGGCGGCGGAAACTCCTTCCCCACCGTCCACGGTCTTCCAAGAAAAGGTGACATCATCGGCGACCGGCTCATTGAGGGTAACCACAAAATCGGCCACGCCGCCCTCCGTCACCTTCTCCTTCACCGCTCTAACAGAAAGCACCGGCCCATCCAAAATGTGAAGAACGGGTGTGGTGATATCCTCATTGATCTGCGCCGGAAGGTGCCGGCTACCGAATAATTCTTTGTATCTGTCAGGGTTCCTGGATTCAAATACTATAAGACCGCTACCTAATATCCAGAGTCCAACCCGCTTTATCCTGAAATTGACAGTCTCGACGCCCTCGCCGTCTACGTCGTCTTTGATGGTCGGCAATTTTACAGACTTCTCAGTCCCAGCACTTCGATCAAAACTTATCTCAAAATATTTTTCACCATCACTATCTGTCTGAACACCACTTGGAAGACGATAGTCGGAGTCGAGGAGCGCGGTTCCTCCTCCGGTGGTCCCCTGACCCAGGTCCTGGATATAGAACCGGAGAGACAAGCCGTGGCCGCGCCAGTTTTTGGAGGATCCGAGAGCCCTGGAGAGAGAAATCATCAACTCGGCGTCCTCGCCCTCGGGCACTTTATCGTCTTTCAAGGTGAAACTTATTTTTATATTGTCGTCTTCGTTTTTGATAGTCCCCCAAATAGGTCTATCGCTTGTCTCACAAGATCCACTCCCGGGAAAACAGACATTTACGGGGTTGGACAGATTCACCCACACCTTCTCATCGGGCTCTTCGTCATAGTCGCCCTTCACCGTTACTGTTATGTGCTTGAGCACCTCCCCCGGCCGGAAGGTGAGAGTGCCGGGGATGATGGCCTCATAGTCCGTGCCGGAAGTGGCCTGATCGTCTCCGACGCCTGTGCCTTGGGAATATTCCACTGTGACAGTTCGTTCGCTGGGCCGGTTGAGGGCGACGCCAAACCGCAACGGGGCTGTGTCACTATCTCGGGAATTGATGGGGTCGTCGGGTTCGAGGACCTCCGCTTGGGAAAACACAAAGGTAGGCGGTTCGTCATCGTCGAGGACGAAAACCTCAACGGGAAAAGTGGACTCGGGTGACAGATCAATGCCGATGGCTTCCGACTGGGCGATTTCCACCTTGAAACACTCCCTGGGTTCTTCGTCCACGTCATCTTGGATAGTGGGAATGCTCACGGTTACGGTCTGGTTGTCCCGGGAAAAGGCAAGCGTCTGAGGCCGGGTGGTCGCAAAATCGAACCCTTCCGTTGCCCGGTGGCTGCTGCTTTGACAGTTCCGTCTGACTCTGGCGACGATCTCCGCGCTTTCTCCCGTAATCAAAGGACGCGCCAGCTTGAATGACACCTCGGCCGTTTTCCCCTCGGTCACCTCCACCGGCTGGGTGTCCGACAACTTCACCCGGTCGTCGGAGTGGATAACCCCGATCCCCTCATCAGCGCGGTTGTAAAAGCCCGTGCTCTCGATTAGTTTGAGAGATCCGGTGGGGGATTTGAGTCGTACCCGGAAGTATTCCGGCAACTCCACCAGACTGTCGTGTTTCAGAGGTACCGTGATGGTTTTCCTCCGAGGTCCGCCTGAGGTAAAGGTCAGCGTGCCCGTTTTGGCTTCAAAGTCGGAAGAGGCGCTTGCATATTTGTAGATGGGGTGAGCGCCCAACCCGTCGTCGGTCACGTATTCGACAGTACCCGCCCCCTTTCCCTCCACCGCGACTTCGAAAGTGAGCGTTTCCCCTTCATTCCCTTCGTCACTGGTGATGGTCACCGAATAGAACTTGTCCGATACCGTGCCCTTCACCCAGAGAATCGACCGTTCCAGGTTTTGGGAGCTACGGGGAAACACGAGGTTTCTCTGGTCCTGAAAGGTCAGTTTAATCCAGATGACCTCATCCCCCTCTGCCGCGCTGTCCTCGATGAGGGGGATCTCGATCTGTCTGGTCTGTTCGCTTAACGCCCCCTCGAACCTCACCTCGCCTGTGCCGTCCGCATTGGATTTCACGCCGTCGGAAAAGCCGATGGTCACAGCCGGGTTAATGTAATCTTCGCTCAACTTGGCGGCGCCGGCCGCCAGCACGTCGCCCGTCGGGCCCGAGCCGCCCAGCCCCACCAGTTCATAGCGGAGGGTTCCTCTCGCACCCGCGGCCCCCTTGATGGCAAACGTCAGGGTGCCGCCTTCAGTGGCCGTGGGCTCCTCGACGGTGATGTTGTGACCGTGCGCGGCGGCGTTCCCCGGGGTAAACGCCCAAAAGCCCACCGCCACCGCCACCGCCAACAACAGGTAGAGAGGCCCTGTCGGCTGCCGGCGGGCGTGGCGAGGCTTGATCGGCCTCCGTGCCCTCATCGGGTTGCAGAGTGTCATCGCGTTCATGAAACACTTCCTGTCCGACTCTTTGTTGTTACTGACCGTTTGTCCTACTGACCGTTTACTATACCACTAGTTGCATACGCAACTTGTGTATGCTTGATCATAATAAGTTCACACGTTTCGCGACAACTCAACCGGACACCTTGTAAGCTCAGATCCTGGTTCCGCTAGATGAGCCCAGAACTGGGGCCTCGGCGCAGAAGGACCTAAACTCCTGCGAGGAAGGGGTAACCATGCCGCACAATGAAGACTCCGGCCTCTCGTCGCAAACGCTCGCGGGTCTCACTCCCCTCCGCGTGTGGGATCTGGCGGCGCTGGTAGAAAAGGACTGGGCCGAGAGGCTGGCCCCCTATTCGCTGGCGCCCAACGACTTCCGGGTCTTGGCCGTCTGCATGGAGCTGGAACGGTGCACCGCGGTGGAGATAGCGGCGCGGGCGCCGGTTGACCCTTCGTCAATCAGCCGCATCGTTCACCGCCTAGTTCTCAGAGACCTGCTCTCCAGGCGACGATCACAAGTCGACCGACGACTGGTGACGTTGCGTCTAACCAAGGTCGGGATGGAGCTTATGGAAAAGCTTCACCATTCTTTGTGGGATCTGCACGTTCTCCTCACAAGCGACCTGAGCAAGAAAGCTAAGAGCTCTTTGGAGTCGTCGATCGCCAAAATGCTCGCCGCCGTCAACCCGTCGGGGGAACCTCGGTAGGCCTTCCCCACCTGACCTTCACAATTGCCGAACTGCAGGATGCGCCCGGACGCTCCGGATGAAGGCGAGTCCGTGGGACGACCTCTTCGAAGGGCGCCGACGGACCAGGCCTCGATAGCGGAATCGGGTCAGGACCGACTCAACTCACTGGGCGCACGGCCAAAGCCTCGCCGAAAGCGATGGCCGCCAAAGCTGCCGGGTCGGCTCTCCACCTGTCGGTAGCCTCCTCGATCGCCCCAAACAGGCCATCGGTGGCGGCGCCATAGAGCTTGGCTCCCTCGGTGACGTCGAAGGACAGGAACCACTCCTTGACCAGCGTATACAGATGATCGATCTGCTCTGGTTCGCTGTAGGTTTCCCAGGTAAACGATATACTGACATCGGTAAATCCCGATTGGGAAAGCAGCATCTTCAGTTCTTTGCCGATTTGCGGATGGGCATCGTCGGCGATCATAAGATCCGCGAACACCTCCCATCCCCTTTTCATAACACCGAGATCCGGATGAAGAAAACAGGAGTCCACAATCATCTCGCGACATCCCAGCAGCCCTCCCGGTTTGAGAACCCGTTTCGCCTCGGCCAATGCAGCGGCGGTGTCGGGAACGTAGGCGAGGACGTCGTTGCAGTGAACGACGTCAAAAAAACCATCTTCGTAGGGAAGGTCCACCAGGTCGGCCACCTCAAAGACGGTGTTTTCGACCCGGCGATTCCGGGCGGTCCGGCGAGCTATCTCAATCTGTGACGGCTCGACATCCACGCCGTACATCTCCCCCGGCGCCACGGCTTCGGCCAGCCCCACCGACACGTAACCAGGACCACACCCCAAGTCGATGATCCGCATGCCGGGTTCGAGACGTTCCATCAAGTAGCCGGCGAGTTCCTCAACGTGGAAAAGGGAAAGAAACGTCAAGTACTCCTCACCGTAACCCATGGTATAATCTGGAGTCGAAGAAGCGATTTGGCTCGTCATTTTCCTTTCCTACATTCTCGTGTTTGGCAAACTCTATGATCATAGACGGCCCTCCACAATAGGAGAACCTTCGGGCCGGCCCCATTTGCGGGATCCCAAGGATGCCGATATCCACAGCAGGGTGCCGGGCGAGCCCCGTCCGGTGACCATCATCGTCGGACAACGCGTCAACCCACAAACCGAACCCATCCGACGCCGGCTGGCCGACCAAATCTTCGACAACCCTCGCCAACTATTCATAACGAATAATTCCAACACAGGACACTAGAGGTACTACACTCAACCGGCGACCCGACACCGCCAAAGTGCGTGGGTAGCCACCGATGGTAGATCAGCGACGGTTCGTCGTTTCTTGCTCGTGGTCGAGCAACAGTCGTTTGCGGTTAAGGCCTCCGGCGTAACCGTGCAGGGCACCGTCGGCGGCGACCACCCGATGGCAGGGGAGAATGATCGGGATGGGGTTGGCGGCCAGAGCGCGTCCGGCGGCGCGGGCCGCCTTCGGATTACCAGCCTGCGCGGCAACTTGCCCGTAGGTGCGTACCTCACCTGAAGGAATATCGGCAGCGGCGCTGAGAACCTTGTTCTGGAACGGGGTTATCAAGGAGCGATCCAGTTGGGGTACCGGCTCCAGCCAACCCGAGAAATACGCATCCAGCCAGGAACGCGTCTCGCCGACCGCCGATCCTAGACGCACTATGGTCGGCGAGAGTTTGGCGGCCACCCGCTGCAGGAGTCCGTCGAGGTCATCGGTCTCGAAGGCCAGGGCTGCCAACCCACGATGGGTCACTACGGCCGTCAGCCGGCCGATCGGGGAAGTTATCGACCCGTAGGCAACGCGAGCCGTCCCCTCCCGGAAGGACTCACATAAGAACCTCTTGACGGCGTTCTCCGGCGACGGGGCTTCGAGAATGCCTAGACGCGTCTCGATATCTTTCATGCGAGTTCCTTTCGTAGGGACACCAGCCCGGCCCGGACGTTCTGGCGGGCGGCCGCCGCGCTTATCTCCATGATGCCCGCCACCTCCGCGTAGGGGAGGTCACCCAGGTAACGCAGGGTGACTGCGGTTTTCTGCTTGGGTGGCAGCGCGGCCACACCCTCCCACAGCTCGATATCCCGTACCGGCTCGGGAGGAGAGGGATGGTCGTCCGCCGAAGCGGAGGGTATTTCCTTCGATGACCGCCGCAGGTGGTCGATCCCCTTGCGGTAGGCGATCGTGAACATCCAGCCTTTGAGGTTCCTGCCGTGCCGCAAGCGCGTATACGCCTCGAGAGCCGACAATAATGTCTCCTGCAAGCAGTCCTCAGCCGCCTCGACGCCGACCAAGCCACACAGGAATCGGTGGAGCGGATGGGCATACTCGTCGACGAGTGTCTGGAATGGCGGGAGCTTCATCTTATATCTATTAAACGGTGGGTAACCACGAAATGTGAGATTCCCTACTGCACTATATGTCGGCACCCGGTTTGGCTCGCAGCCATTCGCGCGTGGCGGGATCAGCGAAGGTTCCATACCCTTAGCCCCGATTATTCATGGATGGGGGTTTGGAGGCTGAATGGAGTAGATCATATTCGCGCCCTGACCAGGAAATACATCTATCGGCGCTTCCTATCCCGGTCCGGTGTAGAGATTCACCCTGTCCGGTGAACGGCGGGTTTCTCCCAATACTCAGGTTGAACCGGCATTACATGCCTCGGTGTGTGGGAAACCCGAATAATCAGGGCTAGCGCGTGGCGATGACTGCCCCCTTGTGGATGAGACGGCTCCGGTAAGTACTCACCTGCTTGGGACTCATCCCGGTACGTTCTGCGGTTTCAGACACAGCGGTGTTTAGATTCTTTGCCTCACCCTGACCGGATTTGTGTACTCTCAAACCTCCGTGCAGCCCAACAGCACGGACCGGGCCGAGCCGATAACCCTATCGGAGGGAATCCTCGAACTTCGACACCGCCTCGTTTACCTCGTCGGAGGTTATCGTCAGGGGTGGGGCAAAGCGCACCGTGTTCGGAGTGACGTTGTTCACCAGGAGCCCGTTTGAAAGAGCAGCCGCGGTGACCTCTGCGGCTCGGTCCGATTCAAGCACTGCACCTACCAGCAATCCTCGGCCTCGCACATCAATCACCCCTTCCACTTCCATGAGAAGGGCTACGAACTGGGCGCCCCTTTCCCGGCAGTTGGCAAGTAGGTTGCGGTTCTCGATTTCGTCCAGAACCGCCAGGGCCGCGGTGGTGATGACCGGACCGCCCCCGAACGTGGTGGCATGATCTCCGTAATCGAAGGCCGCAGCCCGCTCGGTGGAAAGGCAGGCCCCGATCGGAAGCCCCCCGGCGAGCGCCTTGGCGAGGGTGGCGATGTCGGGCGCCACTCCAAGCTGCTGCCACGAGAACCACGAACCGGTGCGTCCGACCCCCGCCTGGACATCGTCGAATATCAAGAGCGCGTCTCGCTCGTCGCACAGCGCGCGGAGATCCCGCAGATAGGTCGGGTCGAGGGGTCTGACCCCTCCCTCCCCCTGGGTGGTCTCGACCAGAACCCCGGCAGTCCGGGTTCCGATCGCCGCCGCCATCGCCTCGATGTCACCAGGTGGAACCTGCACGAACCCGGGCGGAAGGGGAGCGAACACCTCCTGTTTATGAGGCTGGCCGGTAGCCGCCAGAGCTGCCAGCGTGCGCCCGTGGAAGGAGTCGAGCAGGGAGATCACCTCGTAGCAATCGGGACCGCGACGCTTCTGGCCCCAGCGTCGGGCCAGCTTGATCGCTGCCTCGTTGGCAGTGGCCCCGTCGTTGGCAAAAAATACTCGATCCAATCCTGACAGGGCTTTGAGCCGTTCGGCCAACTCCACTTGGGGAATCGTGTAGTACAGATTGGAGACATGAACCAACTGCGTCATCTGCCGGGATACCGCGGCGGCCACTGCGGTGTTGGCGTGCCCGACCGAAGCAACCGCTATGCCGGCCAGACAGTCGAGGTAGTCATTTCCGTCCTCGTCGTAGAGTCGGCACCCCTCTCCGCGCACGAAGGTTACCGGAGCTCTTCCGTAGGTCTGCAGGATGGCGGCATCCTCTCGCTCGGCAATGGTCGAAGGGGAGGTCACCATCTGTCTCCTGATGTAATCATCGTTCCGATTCCTTCCGGTGTGAATATCTCCAGCAACACCGCGTGCTGGATCCGTCCGTCAAGTATGTGGGCCTGGGGAACGCCGTTCTCCAATGCTTCTATGCAGGATTCAAGCTTGGGAAGCATCCCCGTCGAGATACTACCGGCACCTAGAATCTCCCGCAGTTCACTCAAGAACATGGCTTCGATGAGGCTGTTGGAGTCGTCCAGGTTCCGGTACAGACCCTCCACGTCGGTGAGGTATATGAGCTTGCGTGCGCCGAGCGTCCATGCCAAGGCCCCGGCGGCGGTGTCGGCGTTGATGTTGTAGACATTCCCGTCCTCACCACTCGCCAGGGGGGCTACAACGGGTACCGTTCCCCGGCCGAGCAGTTCCTCGATTCGTTCCACGTTGACGCGTTCGATCCGGCCTACGAAGCCCAGGTCGGGATGTCGTTGGCGGGCGGTGAACAGACCGGCGCCGAGGTTTCCAAACCCTTCGGCCCGGGTTTCGTGACTTTCCAGAAGCCGGACTATGTCGGGATTGATCTCCTTCGCCAGCGTCGCCATTACCACCCCGAGCGTCGCCTCGTCCGTCACGCGCAGGCCATCCACCCACCGCGGCTCCAAACCGGCCCGCGCCATCGCTCGCGTGATGTGTGGTCCACCTCCGTGAACCACGACCGGCTTCAGTCCGAGTAGCACGAGCAGGGTGATGTCACGAGCGAAACTCGAACGCAGATCGTCGGCGACCATCGCCGAACCTCCGTACTTGATCACCACAGTCTTCCCGGAAAACTCCTGGATGTAGGGCATAGCCTCCGTGAGGACCCTGGCCTTGGCCATGGCATGGGCGATACGAGAGCGGTGTACCGTCGGGGCTGTATGGCCGGTCACCATCGGTTCTCCCATCCCCCGGATCCCTTGCGGGACAAGACAGCCGTGACCGTCACGGCAGCCATCCGACGGTGGTAAGGCCGGCGGCCTCCGGGAATCCCAGAGCCAGATTGGCGCACTGGACGGCTTGGCCGGCAGCACCCTTGGTCAAGTTGTCGATCGCGACCGTGACGACGACTCGGCCCACATGATGGTCTTCCACCGCGTGGACCAGCGCTCGGTTGGAACCGACCACCCAGCGAGTCTGCGGCGGCTCGTCAATCACGTCCACGAAGGAGGTAGGCCGGTAGGCTTCCTGCAGGACACCGCAGATCTCGCCGTCCCCGGCCAGGCCGGCCGACATAGTCGAGAGGATTCCCCGCTGCATCGGCGCCAAGTGGGGCGTGAACTGTACGAGGGCCGGCTTACCCGAGATCGCCTCCAGGCCCATCTCGATCTCCGGCCGGTGCCGATGGGTGGCGATCCCGTAGGCCTTGACGCTCTCATCTACCGCTCCGAAGGTGAGGTGCGGAGCAGCCGCTCTCCCCGCTCCGGTAACGCCCGACATGGAGTCCACCACGATCGGCCCCTCGATCAACCCGGCCGCCAATAGCGGTGCCAGCCCCAGCAATGCCGAGGTCGGGTAACAACCGGGCGCCGCTACCCGGGTGGCGCCGGGGAGTGCCTCCCCGAACAACTCCGGCAGGCCATACACCCAGTTACCCAGTTGGTCAGGAAGAGGGTGCGGGTCCCCGTAGGCAAACTCGTAGCGATGGGGCGTATCCATGCGATAGTCGCTACCAAGATCGAAGACCGCCGCCCCGGCCTCCGCCAAATGATGCCCTATTTCCCATGACGAACCGTGCGGGAGGGCCAGGAAGACCACATCTATCCCGTTCAGATGGCTCACCTCGATAGGTTGAAGGACTCGGTCCGGTCCGGAAAGGTGGGGGTGGACTTGGCCGAGGGGGTCGCCGGAACGGGAGTGCGCGCCGAGATAGACGGCATCGAGGAGCGGGTGTTCATCAATGATTCGCACTAGTTCCCCGCCTGCGTAACCGGACGCGCCTAATACCGCTGTGGATAGTTTCATGGCTGCATGATCATACACATACATGCATATTCATGCAAAGACGGGGGGCTGGGCTGCCGGTTATTCGTGGCTCGAGGAGTGAGGCTGATTCACCGCGGCTTTGACCTGCTCCCCGGAAAGGCCCGCCACAACCGCTTCCGCAACATGTAGACCGGCCTTGTTTTGGGCTTCGATCGTCGAGGCGCCCAGGTGCGGTGTCAGCACCACTTCCGGCATCTCGGTCAAAGGACCGCTCACCATAGGTTCTTCGGCGTACACATCGAGTGCCGCCCCGGCTACTTGCCCATGCCGGATTGCCTCCACTAGGGCGTTCTCGTCGATGATCCCTCCCCGAGAAGCGTTGACAATCCGGATCCCCCGTTTGGCCTTACCGAAGGCCTCCTCACCCAGCAGGTTTTCGGTCTCGGGGGTGCGCGGGAGATGGAGGGAAACAAAATCGGACTCCGCCAGGAGCGAGCCCAGGGCCCGAAGCTCCCCTCCCGCCTCTCTAGCCTGCTCAGCGGTTATGTAGGGGTCGAAAGCCAGAACACGCATTCCGAAGGCCAGAGCGCGCTGAGCAACCAACGAACCGATCCTCCCCATGCCTACCAAGCCGAGCGTCTTACCCTCTAGCTCGACGCCCCGGAACTTCGCCCGGTCCCACCTGCCCGCCCGTATGGATGCATCGGCCCTTGGAATGTGGCGCGCCAGAGCGAGCATCAGCCCGAAGGCGTGCTCGGCAGCTGAAACACTGTTAGCCAGAGGAGCGTTGACCACCAGTATCCCGCGCCGGGTGGCCTCGTCGAGATCGATGTTATCGACCCCCACACCGGCCCTACCGACGACCCGTAACCGAGGGCTAGCCTCCATGAGATTCCGGTCCACGCGCGTGCCGCTGCGCACTACCAGCCCATCGGCGCCTGCCAGCAGACTCATCAAGCGGTTCCTAGGCTCTCCGACCGCTTCCACTACTTCACAGGTGGCTCGCAGGTGTTCCGCACAACTCGCTGCCAAGACTTCGGCGATTACGACTACCGGCTTCCTGTCCGGCTGCATACTCAACCCCCTGTTGGATTACCCGGAATTGTGCCTTATCTCGCTGCCTTCCGACAACCCGGGCATCCGCACAATGGATCCCAAGAGAGCGAGAAACCAGGTATGCGCATTCATCCCGGTAACCTGACTGCATGGTACAAGGACTTGAGAGGACAACAGCCTCCAACTACACGATTGAAGAGTTGCTCGTGCTCGTTGACAGGAAGAATGTCCAGATACCCTACTTTCAGCGTGGGCAACGCTGGGAAAAGGGGGATATCGCCAAGCTGTTCGACAGCATATACAAGGGTTACCCGATCGGCACCCTTCTTTTTTGGAAGCGGCCCGGAACCAGGGAAGTACTGTGGGTAGTTGACGGGCAGCAACGTATTACCGCGCTCGCCCGAGTGCTCCTGCGAGAAGCAGAAGGTCCGCCAACAGCACGGGAACTCTACTTCAGTCTGGCCACGGAACAATTCGTATGGCATCGGCAGGGAGGGCCCCATGACACTCATCTACCCCTTAGCGAGGCCTACAAGCTCCCCAACGTCATGGCATGGCTTCGCGAGCGGGACCTGGACAGCACTCTGCAGGCTCGGAGTTTCAAGCTGGCCGATAGGCTACGTAATTATCTGATCCCGGCATACTCTGTTGAGACTAAAGACGACCGGGACATCGAACCCTTACGGGAGGTATTCGACCGGATAAACACCTTTGGGAAGCGGATGACTCGCGCCGAGGTCTTCCACGCCTTGACCTCGTTGAACACACCTGGCAAGCGAGACCTGTCACAACTTGCTCACGAGATCGGGGCCTTGGGCTTCGGTAGCCTACCTTGTAACACTCTCATGCTCTGCGTGCTATCTGTGCGCGGCCCTGATGTACTACGCGACTTTAGAACGGAGTTCCCGAGTGGCTCGCCACATCTTGCCAGAACGATCGACAGGGCCGAGACGGCTATCAAACGCGCCATCGTTTTCCTACGCGAGGATGCCGGAGTACTCCATTTCGACCTTGTACCCTATCAGTATCTCCTCGTTACTCTCGTCCGATTCTTCTCCCTGCATGCGAATTGCAGCGAGTGGGAGCGGGTACTACTGCGTCGATGGTACTGGCGGGCCGCGGTACACGGGCCGCTCCCCAAGCTGGGCTCGACCGGGACTCTGCGTCTAGCCCTCAACGCCATAAGCACTGATCGAAGCGCTATCGAGACCGTGATGGCGTTACTCCGGGAGTTCCCGAATAAGTCCCGTCCGGTTGAGGTGGGTGCGATGCACTGGAACCGAGCGGACGCCAAAACAACTCTTTGCGCGATGGCTGCCCTACGGCCGCTCAACCCTTCTATATCCAATGGTGCAGGCCCTCAAGAAATCGACATTACGGAGGCACTCACCATTGACCGGCAGGCCGCCTTGCCACGCGTCTTCGACTACTCGGCCGCCCGAGGAGCCCCCCGTTCTCTGGCTAACCGCGTGTTCTGGCCGCCGTCCGCTAACGATGACCCAACGCTAGTGCTAGCTTCGGCCGAGCGGGCAGTTCTCGAAAGCCACGCCATTTCCCAGACAGCTGCCGCCGCCTTACAGTGTGACGACTCCGAATCCTTTGTACGAACGCGAGAACGAGACATCCGGGCAAGGGTCGCTGACTTCGTCGACGCTCGCGCTGAGTGGGAGCGTCCGACCCGACCCCCTTTGGCCTCCTTGTGAGGCTCTGTATCCGAATTCTGACGGGTGAATCTATATGCACCGGGTTTTAGCCGATACGGCTACGGTTCATCTTCACGGTATTCCGGTTGGCCGTTTGTGGACTTCGCAAGGTACTCACCACTTCGAGTTGTCCAGTGAGTACCTAGAAACGGCTCGGCGGCCTGTGCTCGGACAGGTGTTCGAGGAGTTTCCCCGCCGCCGCTGGAGACAGGCGCAGCGTCTGCCTCAGTGGTTCTCCAATCTCTTACCCGAGCACAGGCTCCGCGACCTGATCGCCAACGAGTACGAAATAAGCCCGCGCAACGAGTTCAGGCTCCTAGTCGCCGTGGGCTCCGACCTGCCCGGCGCAATACAAATCGTCCCGGACCTACATCCAGATGGCGGGATCGAGAGCGTAGAAGCTGGTTCGACGTCTGTCTCTTTCGCTCCGCGGGCTAGGGCAATAGAAGATCCCGACGTCAATCGGCTAATCCGGTTCTCGATTGCCGGGGTACAGCTGAAGCTTTCGGTGCTCTGGTCCGGGAACACGCTGACGCTGCCGGGGAGGGGAGAACTCGGCGATCACTTGGTAAAGCTACCCTCTCGCCAGTATCCAGGCATTCCGGAAAACGAGTTCGCCACGATGACCTGGGCCCGCGAAACCGGTATAGAGACACCTGATTGCAACCTCCACCCTGCTGATGCTCTGGGATCGCCGCTTCCGTCAGGTTTCGACGTTCTGCAAGGCCACAACCTTTACGTGGTGCGTAGATTCGACCGTTCCGACAACATCGGTGTCGAAGCCGAACGAGTCCACATGGAAGACCTGAACCAGGTCGTCGACAACTGGCCGGAAGCCAAGTACGAGGGGGCAAGCTACGAGCGCCTCGGCAGGATAGTCCTGACTCTGTGCGGGGAGGAAGACGTCCTCGAGTACGTTCGCCGCTTGACCTTTTGCATTGCTATCGGCAACGAGGACGCCCACCTCAAGAACTGGACGATCTGGTATCCGGACCGTATCCAACCCCGCCTGTCGCCGGCCTACGACCTCGTGTCGACCATCCAGTACCCGGAACTGGATCGCAAGATGGCGCTGAAGCTCGGAAGGAGCCGCGACCCCACCCGGCTTCACATGGACACGATGGAGCGACTGGCGGATAGGACCGCTCTGGACCCCCGTCGCGTTGTGGAGACGGTGCGCCAGACGCTTGAGTCGATGCATGACTCGTGGACAGGAATGGGTCGGGACCTACCGGTCAGCCGGAACTTCTGGAAACGGCTGCGCGACTACCAACGTACGGTCCCCCTCCTGCGACCGTTCTCGATCTGACGGCGCCCGCCGACGATCCAATCCCTGGCAAATGCACGGGATCCCGATTCGATTGAGGCTGTAGGGCGCCGACGGGTTACCGCTTGTGGTGCCGGTCGAACCATTCATGCACTTCGGTAACGAAGCGCACGGCGTCGGCTATCAAGCTTGCCACTTCGTCGGGCGACAACGTTTCCCGGTAGCCTAAGTCGTAGTCCGCCTTGCCACGCTTATTTGAGAGGGATTGCAAAATCTTCGACACCTCGGGCGGAAAATCGGAATCGACAACAGCCAGCTCACCGAACTTTTGGCTGACCCCGGCATTGGTTTTGGGGTCCCTCCCCCTCGACACAGCTATCACGCTCTTAGCGGCGTAGAAGGCTGCATAATACGCTCGGTTGACCGCGACGCCATAATGCTCGATGTCGGAGTTATCGGTCGCGGCTCGCAGGGCGTCGTCCGCGTATGCCAGCCAGCTGTGCGCTTCGTCCAGATATGTCATAGGATTCGGATACCGTCTTCGCGGATACTGCGGAAGAACATGGTATCCCACGTTTTGAACCGATGCGGTTCTGCGGAATGCGTCGATATCCGGGTGAACAAGATCGAATAACCTTCCATCTTCTCCTCCAGTTCTTCCATAAACGGAAAGTCCCAACGGTTCTCGTCCGGGGGTTCCGGGAGGTCCCGTACTAGTAGTAAGTCCAGGTCGGAGTCCGGTCTATTATCGCCGCGGGCGCGCGATCCGTACATCCAGACGCTCTTGAGCGTATCGCCGAAGAACGCCCGGGCGTGTTCGGCGACGATGGCGGCCTCCCGTTTGGCGTCTTCAAGGGTTGGCCACGGGTCTTCCGTGTAGGTCCGCAGCGAGTCATCCATTGTAGTTTCCGGTCGGGGGTGTGGGATTGTAGCAGTCGCCGCGCGGCGTGCCGGGCGCTGCCGATCCTGTCCGGAGCGATATCAGTCGGCAAAGGCTGCGTCTCCGGCTCGATAAAGACCGAAGCGTAGGCGAGGATCACCGGGTACCCAATCATGGCGGAACTGGCTCCCGTCACCGATCCAGCGGGCACGCTCGAGGAGCGCGTAACCGATCTGCATCTGGCGCGGACCCCATGCGGCGAGAGCGGCCGGCGCATCTCCTTTGGTCTCCCTCAACGCGTCCACTAAGGCCCATGCGTCGGCGCAGGCCTTGGCCGTACCGGCGCCGGCATGAGGGCGAACCGCGATCGCTCCGTCGCCCATCAAACAGATCCTTCCAAACGCCATGCGATCTACCGCCACGTCGTAGATCACCTGGACAAACGGGCTGGGGATGCCGATCACCAACTCCGCTATCACGGCCGGGAATCGGGCGGCGGCGTAGCGCCTGACCCAGTTAACGTACTCGTCCCGCATCAGGCCGGGCGGGACCGAAGTCGTGCGCCGTATTCCGGTCCGGTCGTAGAGCAGGTCTTCCAGTTCCTCGCCCTCCGCATAATTGTGGTACCAGACAAAGCCCTGGAGCCGGTTACCCGGTTCCAGTTCACCGCGGGGGCCTGGGATCGGGTAGGTAAGGATGTGGCCCTCATCGGTCAGGTGATAAGTGATTGCGTCGCCCAACCTACCGGCGGCGACTGCCGACAGCTTCGACTCTGACGTTGTTCCGCGCCAAGCCACGTACCCGGCGTAATGAGGCTCGACGTGGCGTTGCAGAATCGTCCTTGCCCGGGACGACACACCATCGGCGCACACCACTAGGTCGGCCGCCACCACCTGCCCGTCAGCGAAGTAGACCCTTGCTTCGTCCGCGTCCTGATCCAAGTCGATCATCTCGTACCCGAGGTGGTAGCGATCCGGATCGAAATGGGCCAGGAGGTTCCTGTACAGGGTATTCCATGAAGTGAACCGGTAGTTCTGCCGCTCCTCGTGAAGGATTTCTCCCTCCCGTCCGAGAAACCTCAACCACGGCAACCTGACCATCACTTTGTCCGCGTCGAGAGGATGGCGTTCTTCGAAATACCGTACCGTGACCGGGTGGGAAACGATGCCCGCCCCCCGCGCTTCCAACTCGGAAGTGGACCGTTCATAAATGTCTACTTCACATCCGAGGTCACGTAACACCAACCCCGCGGTCAAGCCGCCGATCGACCCGCCCACGATCGCAACCCGGGGCATGTTGTTCATTGACAGGCGGTGACCGATCCCACCTAGGCGGAGAGGTCGGTCAGGGTTGTCCGAAGGTCGAGACCTTGTCCACCCGGCACTCGAAAAGGACCCGCCGCTCGTCGATAGAAGGATCTCGAAGGCCGTAAGGTGGCTCCGCCCCGGTGTACTTGGTCCAGATACCGTCCAATTGTGCGGTTACACGATCTCCTTCGTCAGGATCGTCCTCGGAAATCTCCCGATCAACCGTCACCTTCATCGATACCCAGTGGTACGGATTCTCCGGATTCACCAGTATCAAAGACACTTCGGGGTTGCTCCTGATCCAGGCGGTCTTCTTGCGGTGAGAAGCCACATTTACCAGCACCTTGTCATCTTCGTAATCAAACCACATGGGGGTGAGGCTCGGACGCCCGTCGGCCCCTATCACGCTGATTACCGCGGTCGTCGGGTTGTCGAGAAGTCGCTTGTAAATCGGGTTCAGGTCGTTCAGGGAATCCAACGCGCTGCGGCCGCCGATACCGAATTGGCCCGCCTGCAGGCCTCCTGATACGTCGAGAAACTCGTAAAGCCTTATTGCCATCGGTTCTGCCTCCTCGTGTAGTCCGATCCGGCTCTCGATTCTATGCAGATCCGGACCCGGGTTGCTGCAAAACCGGTAAGTCGCACCACGGAGCAGTCCGACGAAGAAGCATGTGACCATCCTTGATGTCCTGCCCCCGAGTCGTCAACCCCGGCTCACCCTCAGGGCGTGGGCGTATGGCTCCGGATCGATTCGAGCGTCTATCAGGCGAGGACCCGTTCCGGTTGCCAGAGCCTCCCGAACATGGTCAGGCCGGGTAGCCAGGTGGCCTGGTAAGCCCATGGAACGGGCCAGCGCCGCGAAATCGGTAGGTCCGTAGCGAACCAGCCCCGGACCGAGTGGGCCGGCAGGGTCCCGCTTGATATCGATCAGGCTCAGGCTCGAGTCGTTGAAAACCACCACCGTGACATCCAGGTCCAGCCTCACCAGGGTTTCCAACTCGGCTACCGTCATGCCCAGCCCCCCATCGCCGACCAGGCATAGGACTTTGCGGGTGGGGTTGGCCAGCGCCGCGCCGATGGCTGCGGGCAACGCAAATCCCATAGTGGCAAGCCCGTTGGATATCAGTAGATCAAGCGGGTGACGCACCGGCCAGTAAGGCATGATCACCAAGAAGTGGGCGCCGGCGTCCACCGTCACTATCGGGCCATCCGGGCCGGCGTGGATAAGGGTGTCCACCAGGTCGATCGGCGAAAAACCCTTACACGTCGTGGCCAACCTCGCCCGGAATCGGGCCTGCTCCTCCGGTCCGGCCCTCGGCGGCCAAGTGGATGAGAACTCTCCGGCTAGACCGGCCAGGATGGATTCGATCGGTCCGTGGAGATCGATCGTCGCCGGATAGTAGGAATCGGCAAAGGGAACCCGGCTCAACGACAGGACTGGAGCGTCGTATGGCCAGGCGCCGGGCATGGGCTCGACGGGATCTACCTCTACCGCCACGATCAGATCAGCAGAGGACACCAGGGGCCGCTCCGCCGACGAATTGGTGAACAGACCGGCGTAGCTGGGGGAGTCGTCGGGAATCACCCCTTTCGCCTGGTAGGTGACCAGCGCCGGAATCCCTACCTCCTCCACCACCGACCGCACCGTCGTGGCATAGGGGACAGCCCCGGCGCCCACCAGGAAGATCGGTCTGCTGGATCCAGACACGAGCCGCCGAGCTTCCTTATACGCCTTCTCGTCAAGTCGTTCGGGTGGTCGGCTCGGCGGAGGGCTCTCACCGGGATGGGTGGGGTCGAAGTCGAGGTGGACCGCCCCGGCCGGAGGATCGGTCGCTAAACAGGCGGCGCGCCTGACCGCGGCGGCCGGATTCTCGGAACCCAGCCGACCGGACCACTTGGTGAGGGGCGCCAAAGCCCGGGTTTGGTCGAGTTTCTGGTGCCCGACACGGTCCCGATGGGCGAACGGGACCGCGTCGCTCAGAAGCACCAGCGGGAAACGATCGAGAGTGGCTTGGGCAACCCCGTTGGCGGCCGAGGTGACTCCCGGCCCACGAGTCACGATGGCCACTCCCGGGACATCTGCCAGCTTGCCGTACGCGCCTGCCGCGACGCACGCGGCGGTTTCGCCGTGGGTGAGCACGAACCTCATCCCGACCTCGGCCCCGCGCTCGATCATCTCGATGTTCGGACCGCCGCCGGGTACTCCGAACAGCAGGTCGACGCCGGCCGCGGCGAGTTCTTCCATGACCGTCCGGGCGAGACGATCCGACCGCAGAACCATCTTTCAGCTCGTTAGGTGTACAACTCGACGGTTATGAACCGGATCTCGGTGTCGCCGTAGTTTTCGATGTCGTGAATCATGAACTGGTCTTGGGAATGGTCCCCGTAGTTAGTGTCCCCCACCTCATAACGCCGGATCACGTAGGTCCCGTCCTCAGAGCGTTGCCTACCGGTACCCGCATCCACCACCGTCCAGAAGTACGGCTTGTCATGTATGTGGAAGGCGGCCCGCTCGCCGGGACGGAGACGTACCTCCCATATACCCACTCGATGATTCTCGAACAACAGCCTGGTTCCTACTTGGTGGTTGTTCGGGGCTGCCCTCAACTCGGACTTGAAGTCATCCAAATCGAAGGTGCCTTCTTCTAGGATTTGCAGCATCTTGACCGATCCTCCTCGGCGGTTCGGGAAACTCGTCACGTAATCGTAGGATGTCGGAATGGACACCGGGACCGTGCCCAAAGCGTTGGACGGCCTAAGGGTCGTCGAGATATCCGCCTTCGTCGCGGCGCCGCTGGCCGGAATGACGCTGGCGCAGTTGGGAGCGGACGTGATCCGGGTAGACCCGATCGGGGGTGGGTTGGATTACCGCCGGTGGCCCCTCACCGAAGCGGGCGCCAGCCTCTACTGGGCAGGCCTGAACAAGGGGAAGCGCTCCGTTGCATTCAATCTCCGGCAAGAGGAAGGCCGTCGCCTGGCCAGAGCGCTGGTAACCGCTCCCGGTCGGGACGCCGGGGTGGTGATCACCAACATCTCACCCCGTTGGCTCTCCTACAAGAACCTGTGTCGGGACCGCCCTGACCTGATTATGGTGGTACTGAAGGGCAACCCGGACGGATCGATAGCCGTCGACTACACCGTTAACGCGGCGGCCGGTTATCCCTCCATCACCGGCGTGGAGGGGGCCCCGGTCAACCATGTACTGCCGGCGTGGGATGTAGTGGCCGGAGGGAAGATCGCCACGGCGGTCCTAGCCGCGGAGCGTCACCGGTCCCGGACGGGGCGGGGCGCCTTGGTGGAGCTTTCCCTGGCTGACGTGGCCTTCTCGACTCTGGGCCACCTGGGCCAGATAGGAGAAGCGGTCATCAACGGGGAGGAGCGAGGCCGCCACGGCAACTACGTGTACGGAACCTTCGGCAAGGACTTCGCCACATCCGACGGAGAACGGGTGATGATCGTTGCCCTGACCCCGCGCCACTGGTCGTCCCTTCTCCAGGCAACCGGCGCGGCGCCGGCCATTGCCGACCTCGAACGGGAACTTGGGGTGGATCTGTCCGACGAAGGCGCCCGCTTCGCCGCCCGCGAGCGGATCGCTTCGATTCTCGAGGGCTGGTTCTCCAGCCATACCCTGGACGAGGTGGGCGCCGCTCTCGACCGGCGGCGCCTCTGCTGGGGTCCCTACCGCACGGTGGCCGGCCTGCTGGCCGACGATCCGAGAGTGAACCCCGAACTCAACCCGGTGTGGTCCACCATTCCCCAGCCCGGTATCGGCCGCTACCCCGTTCCCGACACCCCTCTGTCCTTTTCCTCGATTCCAAGGACCGCCCCTCGCCCTGCGCCGCGGCTGGGCGAGCATACCGAAGCGGTGCTTGCCGAAGTTGTAGGGGTTGAACGTTCCCGCCTCGAAGAACTCCGGCAATCGGGAATCGTATGATCTCGGGAGATAGGTATTCGAGGCCTAACCTGCCATGATTGCGCCATGAACCCTAACCCACTCCGCGAAAGATGGTCGGACGGCGAACCCGCGGTCGGCGGCTGGCTTGCCATCCCCAGCCAGCTAACGGCAGAGGCCGTTGCGGTGGCTGACCTCGACTACGTATGCATAGACATGCAGCATGGACCCATCGACTTCTCGGACGCCGTGCGGATGCTCCCATCCCTCATCCTGGGAGGGGTAACGCCGATAATCCGGATACCTGAGAACACGACCGCCAATATCTCGACCGCTCTGGATGCGGGTGCTATGGGGGTAATCGTCCCGCTGGTTAATTCGCCCGAGGAGGCGGCGGCCGCAGCATCCGCCTGTCGCTTCCCACCTGCGGGCGGCCGCAGCATCGGGGCCAACCGGGCCCTGCTGCTGGAGGGCGGTGATTATTACGACCGCGCCGATGACGCGGTCGCGTGCATGCCCATGATCGAGACGCTGGAGGCGATAGCCGCTCTCGACCAGATACTCTCCGTACCCGGGGTTGACGTGGCTTACGTAGGGCCTTCAGACTTGGCCCTGTCAATGGGGTATCGTCCTGGAACGACCGCCCCGGAATACCTGGACATGCTGGACACCATCGTCGAGGCCTGCAACCGTCACGACGTTATTCCGGGCATCCAAGCCACTCCGGGGACCGCCGCCGACCGCTTGGCGCGGGGCTTCCGCATGGTGACCGTACTCTCCGACCTGCAAGTCTTTCGGGCCGCTATAGATTTGGCGATAGCCGACGGACGGGGTCTCGACCACGGTAGGTCGTCTTCGCCTCTCTACTAGCCTTGATTGTTCAGGGCCCCGCTCCACCCATCTTCCAACCCCCATCCATGACAATTCGGGGCTAACCGGCGGCATGTGGGCGCCATCCCCTCCCGTCTTCTCATGAGAAATCGCCGTCCCGCTGCCGTGGCAACGCTGATGGGGTGGTGCACCGAGGGGTAGAATGATTGACGTGGGACCAACAAAATACCGAGAGGGCGCCGAAGTCTGGTTGGAACGCCTGGCTGGAAGGCAGGCAGGCGGCTCTGTCCATCCGTTAGATCTGGCGTCACAACTCGGCCTGGAATCCGAGGTTTCATCTCACTTCGGCCCAGGCGGAATAACCGCTCCCAACCGCTTCGCGATCCGTTTGAACGGCTTCGACCTAGCCGCTCTCGCGGATCACCGGGGATTGGCGCGGGACCTTGAGGGCATGGTAGAGGCGATGTCGGTGACCGGAGGGCGGCGTCTCGAAGGCCCGGTTCGGGTCTGGTTGGAACCTGACCGGACCGCCGACGCGGGAACCATCGAGATACGCGCCTCCCACCGGGCGGGACGGCGGGCGGCGTGGGGCATCCTCGTGGGCCAAGAACGGCATCTTGAAGTCCGGCTAAACCGCTCCGTGCTCGGACGCGGTCCCGAGGCCGACGTGGCAATAAGGCATAACTCCATCAGCCCTCGACACGCGTTGTTGTGGCTGGAGAGCGGAAGCGCCTGGATCCAGGACTTGGGTTCGGGAACGAGCACCCTGGTTGACAACCTTCCTGCCCGCGGAATCACCGAAGTTGCGCCGGCGAGCCGACTGACTCTAGGTACGGTCAACTTCATGTTGCGGGTGCTATGACCGATGCCCGCCATAATCCTCGTCGCGCTCAAACTGATTTTCGTGGCATACATCTACCTATTCGTCTGGCAGGTCGCCAAAGCGGTCGCCGCTCACGTAGGCGCCGGGATTCCCAGCGCCCGAACCCGACCAGGATCGGGTTTGACAATTATGCGGAGCGAAACCCAAAACGGGGTGCGGATCGACGTCCGCCAGCCTGTAACCCTGGGCAGAAGCGAGGAAGCGGATGTGGTTCTAAGGGATCCCTACGCGGCCGAATTCCACATTCGTCTTGTGAACGAAAACGAGGGCCTGTCGCTAATCGACCTAGGCAGCGTCACCGGTACCTACGTCAACGGAAAGCGGGTGTCTGCTCCCCTGCAACTGAACAAAGGAGACGCCATCCAGATCGGCAAGACGATACTTGAGGTCACATGAGGTTCATTTGGGCCGCTGACACCCACACGGGACGCATCCGCGAGAATAACGAGGACGCGGTGCATCCGAAGACCGATGGGGATACCACCGGTTCACTGCTGGTCGGTGTAGCGGATGGTTTAGGGGGCGCTCATTATGGGGAGGTGGCCAGCCGGATAGCCCTCGAAACTGCTGCTGAGGCGAACGGAACGCCTGAGGAGCGGGTGCGCGCAGCCAACCATGCCCTTCTGGAAACTGTGCTCCGGCAACCTAAGTACGCGGGAATGGGTACGACCCTTACCCTGGCTAGCCTGAGCTCGGCCGGAACTATCGAATTAGGCCACGTAGGCGATAGTCGCGCCTACATCCTACGGGATGGGGCCTTCCGCCCCCTTACGGTCGATCACACGATCATCCGGGAAGAAATCGATGCGGGTCGCCTTACCGAGGAGGAAGCCCGATCTCATCCCCAGCGAGCCTACCTGACCCGCGCCCTGGGATTCACGCAGGATCTCACTGTAGACACCGAGCGTTTCGACCTGAGACCCGGCGACGTTTTGCTTCTCTGCTCCGACGGGCTCACCGCAATGCTATCGGATGCCTCCATAGCCGCCATCCTCGGTTCCGGGCCACCGTCGGCGGCCTCTTGGGGACTCATCGAAGCAGCCAACGCGGCCGGGGGACACGACAACGTGTCCGCAGTGGTAGTTGCGGTCAGCTCGGGCAGTGGTTCTGATAGCGCATAGTCGTCCGGCGGGAATACCGGGATGCGCCTCCCCGGCCCGGCGTCAAGACTTCCTGGTGTGATGGCTCGGTCTTCCTGGATGAGCCACCGGATCGGGCTCGCGACCGGAACTCTCGAAGCCCGCCCTCTCCTCGCCCCCGGACGATTGTGAGCCGAACAGCAGAGGCGGCACTGGTGATCGCAGCCACCGGACTCGCCGTCCTCGGCGTGCTCTTGGTTAACTTTGCCGAAGGCGCGCATCTGGATGGACGAACCGGTCTGACCCTACTCCTCTTCATGACCGTTTTCGGTGGTTTGCTAGTCGGCGTACACCGGTGGGCCCCCAATGCAGTTCCGTATCTGATCCCACTGTCGGCCACCCTTGCTGCGGTCGGGTTCGTGATGGTCTATCGATTGGATAGAGACCTGGCAGGACGGCAGGGTTGGTGGATTGCCCTCGGTGGTGGATCGGCCTTGCTGACCCTCCTGTGGTTTCACAAGAGGGGACTTGATTCGCTGCGATCCTTCGGGTGGGTTCCCCTAACCGCCGCTGTGTTGCTAGTAGGGCTCGGAGTGATCCTCGATCCCCTCGTTATCCCTAACGCCGCCGCTTCCGAGGGCGCACGGGGTCAGTGGTTGGCTACGCCGTCCTTTCCGTTAGATGAACCGGCCAGGCTGTTGCTGGTTGTCTTCCTGGCCGCCTTCCTAGCGGACCGCCACACCAGCTTGGCCACCGGTGGACCGATCATCGGAAAACTCCGCCTTCCGGCCCCCCGCAGCCTGCTAGTGATCGTTTTGGCGGCGGCGGGGACCCTGGGGATGCTGGTATACGAGAAGGACTTGGCCGCATCCCTGCTGGTTTTCGGATTGTTCCCCATCATGTTCTACATGGCTACTAACCGTCCGGTCTATCTCGCCGGCGGTTTCGGTCTGTATGCCTTAGGGACGGCAGGCGCCGTTCTTATAGACCCCAACCTCCGAAGGTCCTTGATCCTCTGGATGCGTCCGTGGGATGCCGGCGCCGAGGCCGGTAACCAGATCGTCCAGGGTCTGTTCGCTCTGGGCGCCGGCGGCGTCTCCGGCGTCGGCCCTGGCTTGGGCGAACCTTATCTGGTGCCGGCGGCGGCGACGAGCCACGTATTCGCAGTCGTTGCGGAGGAACTAGGGCTGGCGGGATCGGTGGTGGTGCTAGCAGCCTATGTGCTGCTAGTCGCCACCGGCTTCGGCGTCGCGATCAGAACCCGCGACCTGTTCCGCAAGCTGCTTGCCGCCGGCCTTTCCCTGCTGTTAGGTCTCCAGACCATCCTGGTTGTGGCTGGAATTGTCCGCCTGCTCCCCCCGAGCGCCTTGAGCGCCCCGTTCATGTCGTATGGCGGGTCGTCGACAATCAGCGCCTTCGCCTTGCTGGCAATAGTGATCAGGATAAGCCACGAGGAGGGCGCATGAACAGGCCGATTCGCCACATGGCCCTGGCCTTGTTGATCGCCTTCTCCGTGCTGGCGGTGGATATCACCTACTGGCAGATCCTGGCCGCCGACCGCCTCCGGACTCATCCGGACAACCCCAGGTTGATGATCGCCCGCTCGGGCCACCATCGTGGCCGGATAATCTCCGCCGACGCGTCGGTGCTAGCCGCCTCGATCCCGGATCCTTCCGATCCTCGCTACTACTTGCGCGACTATCCCCACGGAAGCCTGTATGCCCACACCGTAGGGTTCTCCTCGCGGCTTGGCGAACGCGGCATAGAAGCCTCCCACGCCACTCTCCTGTCCTCGGGGCGAGAGCTCACCGTTTCGGGGATCATCAACCGCTTACTAGGCGAAGACCTCGGGCCTCACTCCATCCAGCTCACGCTCAACCATCGTCTCCAGCAGATGGCTCGGCGCGCCTTGGGGGGCCGCCAAGGGTCGGTAGTCGCTATCGAGCCCTCGTCGGGTCGGTTGCTCGCGCTGGTGAACTCACCGAGCTTCGACCCCAACTCCCTGGTAGGGGTCGGCGCCCGTAATGCTTGGGAAGCTCTACTGGGTGGAAGCGGTCAGGCTCTCTTGAACCGCGCCACCGGAGAACAGCTCCAAGAGGAGTTGCCGGTGGAGGATCTCCTGGCGGATGGCCTTGGCGAACGGGCCACCGACCCGGTGGCCGCGCTGCCGATCGGGCTCCGGATGGCCACCCTTGCCGGCGACGGGCTTCTCATGGCTCCCCACATCGTGGCGCGCGTGTTCCACTCGAGATCGATCCTCGAATCGGAGTTCGAACCGGTTCTTCTCGACCGAGCGGTCAGCAGCGAAGACGCGATGGCCGAGCAAGCACGGATGGAACCCCTGGTGATTCCCACCGAGAACCTCGGCCCGCTTCCCGGACTGGGCGAAACCGGATACGGCCTGACCTCGACCGGAGGCCCGGCCGTGTGGTTCGCCGGTTACGGACCGGTTAGCCGGCCCGCCATCGTCGTGGCTGTCGTCATCGAGTCATTAGACCCCATCGTCGAACCAGGGATCGGTTCAGCCGAGGCGGCGTCCATAGGACGGGCGGTAATGCACGAATGGCTAGCTGGGTGATAACCCGCCATGGGCCTTCCTGATCTTTCGATGACGAACACACTAGATTGCAGCTTATGGACCCACCTCAGTCGTTAGGCCGTTATGACCTGACCGCCCACCTGGCGCGGGGCGGGATGTCAGATGTATTCGAGGCAACCGACCGGATGCTGGATCGTCAGGTAGCGGTAAAGATCCTGCACCGCCGGTTCGCCGAAACGGACACTTTCATCGCTCGATTCCGCAAAGAAGCCCTTGCTGCGGCCAACCTCAGCCATCCCAACATCGTGTCAATCTATGACTGGGGACACGAGGACGACACCTATTTCATCGTGATGGAACTCGTAAAAGGACGCTCCCTGCGTGAGGTCTTGAACGCCGAGGGCAGGATCCTGCCGAGGCGGGCGGCCGAGATCACTACCGAGGTGGCCTCAGCGCTGGAGGTGGCTCACCGTAAGCAGGTGGTGCATCGCGATATCAAACCCGGCAACATCCTTCTATCCGCGGACGGCACCATCAAGGTGACCGACTTTGGAGTGGCTCGGGCGCGTGACGATTCACAGGACCTGACCAAGGCCGGAGCGGTCATCGGTACGGCGAGCTATTTTAGTCCAGAACAGGCCCGAGGAGACCCGGCCGACGAACGCTCCGATATCTACAGCCTCGGGGTTGTCCTCTACGAGATGCTGGTTGGTAAGCCGCCGTTTAGCGGAGAAACACCCGTATCGGTGGCTTACCAGCATGTCACCGCCGAGGTGCCGTCCCCGCGACGGCTCAACCCTGCCGTGCCTTCCGACCTGGAACGAATCGTAATGCAGAGCCTCGAAAAGGACCCCGCCCGGCGATACCGTACCGCCGCCGACATGCGCCGGGATCTCCTGCTATATCTGCAGGGAAGGACCGCTCATATGGCCGCTTCCGGATCAGCCCCTCCCGGAGGCGCTAGGACCCGGTGGCCGGATGTTCCTCCACCCACCGCCCCACCCGATGAGGTGTACCGGCGCGTCCAGGCCATTCCCCGCCAGCCCTCCCAGATCCCCTTTGCGGTCACCTCGGTGGTCCTCGCTGCCTTGGTGGTCCTCGGCGTCTGGTACCTGCTCACTAACCTCCGGCCTGAAGCCTCGACTGCGCCATCCACTGCCGGAGTAATCATCCTCGAAGTTCCGGACGTGGTCGGACAAGGCAGGGATATCGCTCTGCAGACGCTGCAGGAAGCAGGTTTCAGAGTCCGGCTGGTGCAGGAAGCCGGCGAATTGCCGGCCGATACGGTGATCCGCACCGATCCGGCGGCCGGCGCCACGGCCGAGCCCGACCAATTCGTGGAGATGATCGTTTCCGAGGGCCCGCTCCGGATCCTGATACCCACCGTTGTGGGATCGACCCGTGAACGGGCCAGGGCACAGCTGGTCGGCCAAGGCTTCGTCGTCGAAGTTCTTACCATCCGGCACGAGGCTGTAGGAGCTGGTCTGGTGATCGAGCAGATACCGGAGGGAGATTCCCTGGCGCCTCGGGGATCAACCGTTCAGTTGATGGTATCTGTCGGCCCAGAACCCATCGAGATGCCGGTGGTGATCGGCTTGACTCGTGATCGGGCCGAAGGCATGCTGTCCGGCCTGGGTCTTGAGGTGGTAGCCCGCACCGCTACGGACGACGTTATCGCCGAGGGGCTCGTGATTAGCCAAGATCCGCTCGCGGGCTCGGACATCAACCCCGGGTGGACGGTACAGATAGTCGTCTCCACCGGTCCGGAGAAAGTCGAGTTGCCGGACGTAGCCGGAATGCCGACGGGAGAGGTAGTCGCTCTCCTGCAGGAGTCCGGGAACGATGTGACGGTAACGCAGGAGAGCCATCCGCTACTTGAAGCCGGACTGGTAATCCGCACCGACCCGCCGGCCGAAACGCTGGTAGGCGGCTCTCAAGTAACTGTTGTCGAGTCCACCGGTCCAGCGGTCATAACGGTCATAACGGTCATAACGGTCATAACGGTCATAGCGGTCCCGGACCTGATCGGACTCACGCCCGAAGAAGCATCGGCCACCTTGTCTGCGATAGGATTACAACTAGACGTGGCCGGCACGACGACCACGGTGCAGGAACAAGCCCTAAACGAACGGATCGCCCGGCAGGCGCCGCCGACCGGTACCGAGTTGTCCGCCGGGGACACCGTTTTGGGGGTTCTCGGTGAATACGTTCCTCCGGTCACCGAGCCGGTACCCGTACCAGAAGAAGACGGCTCGGAAGAAGACGGCTCGGAAGTCGAGGAGGAGGCATGACCCATCGGCCTGTGTCAGGGTTCGAATCGACCGGAACGGCCGTAACCATCGCCGATGCCGTGTTCTCCTATGGCGCCCGGGTCGCTGTCGATAGTTCCAGCGTGACGATACCCGCCGGTTCCGTCACCACCCTCATCGGTCCCAACGGATCGGGGAAGTCCACGTTGTTGAATGGGATCGCCGGCTTGATCGACCCTGATTCGGGTACGGTCACGATCAACGACACAAACGGGCATCCTCTAAGAATTGCCTACGTTCTGCAGGACACGAACGTGAATCCTTCTCTCCCGGTGACCGTGCGTGAGGTGGTCACCATGGGACGTTACGCGGAAAAGGGTCCGCTTCGCCGGCTCTCGAGAGAGGACCGACGGAAGATCGATGAGGTGATGGAGAAGGTAGGCATCAACCACCTGGCCAAACGACACCTGCATAGGCTATCCGGAGGTCAGCGCCAGCGGGTCCTGCTGGCCCAGGGCTTGGTACAGGATCACGACATCCTCCTGCTCGACGAACCGGCCACCGGGCTGGACATGGTCACTATGCAGACCATCACCGACACGATACGGGCGGAGGCCGATCAGGGGTGCACCGTGGTACTCACCACCCACGACCTCGCCGATGCATGGGGCGCCGATCACGTAGTACTGCTGGCGGGCAGGGTAGTGACGAGCGGTCCGCCTGCCGAGGTTCTGCGGGACTCATTCCTCATCGAGGCCTACGGGACGGCCTTGCTGAACGTGGATGGAACTCACCTCCTGCTAGACGATCCTCACCACGACCATACCCCGGTCGCCAACTCGCAGGAACGTACGATCAGCGTGGAGACCTGGAATTGGCTCCGAGAGGAGCTGCCGAGACTACTCGATGCTCAAGCCGAGGAGTTGCTGGCTACCAGATCCGGCTCTCCCGACCGGCCGGACCGCCGATCAACCGACCAGGCTCAGGAAGTTGCCGAGTAACGCCATCCCCTCCACTGTCAGGACGCTCTCGGGATGGAACTGCACTCCGTGGATCTCGAGCCCACGGTGCCGGATCCCTTGCACGACCCCGTCATCACTCCAGGCACACGGCTCCAGCACATCGGGCAAGTCCACGGCCGCTAGTGAGTGATAACGGGTAGCTACGAAGGGATCGCTCAAGCCCCTGAAGAGCCCCTTACCATCGTGGCGGACCGGCGAAGTCTTCCCATGCATGACGTCGGGCGCCAAGCCAACTCGTCCTCCGAACGTACTCACGATCACCTGGTGCCCTAGGCATACGCCGAGGATGGGCACCTTCCCGGCAAAGTGCTCCACGTAGGCCGACGAAAGCCCTGCCTGCTCGGGTCTTCCAGGGCCTGGCGAAATGACCAGTCCCTCGGGTTCCATTTCATCCGTCGCGGCGGGTTCGAGCTGATCACTACGAATAACCGTGAGGTCCGCCCCCAATTCACCAAGGTATTGGACGAGGTTGAAAGTAAAGCTGTCGTAGTTGTCGAGAACCAGAATCCGCATTTCCGGAGGATACCCGGCCCATCCGTCAATCGACCGTCGGTATTGCACCGTTTGCGCGTCGGCGGCCACGAGCGGTTACCCTGTCGCTATGCCGCAATCCAAAGGACGTCGCAAAGCTAAGGTCGTACGCAGACCAACCCCGCCCAAGACTGCTTCAGGCGGCAAGCGCGCCAAGCAATCGTCCAAGATCTATATAACCATTATGTTTGGTCTGATGGTTTTAGGTGTTCTTATGGTCGTTACCCGCTACATTCTGGACACCCCTTCTTGGGTGCTTCTTGCAGGCCTCGGCGCTATGGGCGGTGGTTTTCTGATGACCACCAATTACCACTAGTGGTCCCGACTTCGTTACGAGCTGGAAAGAGCCTCTAACGTTGCCGTTGACCTGTTGGCGGTGTTTTGTGTAGCCGGGGCCGATAATCACAGAGCTGTAATTATCCACCCTCCTTTCCACAGCTGTGGAAAACCGTATGAGTCGGCGTTACGTGCCTCGGTGTGTGGGACACCTGAACAGTCAGGGCTAGGAAACGGGAACTTCGTCCATCTCCTCGCGGCAATGCCTCGGTGGTTTAGGCTCCCCCACATTGGTTAGGGTCATAGTCACCTGAGTTCCGCAGAGGCTACAACGAAATCGGCGCTTGGTCTCGACCACGTCTTCCGGGTCAACCGCTGGAGGAGGGGTAGCCACCGCTCTGATGATTGATATCAAGGTGGTCCAGATAACCAACCCGATACCGATCGCGATGATGATGGTTAGTAAGTTCACATCCTTTCGAGGATCATGGCGTTAGCCATGCCACCACCTTCACACATTGTCTGGAGTCCGTAGCGGACCCTGCGGCGCTGCATTTCGTGAACAAGGGTGGCGGTAAGCCTGGCCCCGGTAGCGCCAAGTGGGTGACCCAGAGCTATGGAGCCTCCGTTCACGTTGGTTCGCTCCCACAGGCCGTCGGGATCGTTTCCCCCGTATTCGGCCAGCCACATCCCGATGACCGACGCGAAGGCTTCATTGACCTCAAACAGGTCAACGTTGTCGATTTCCAGCCCTGCCCTCCGCAGCACGCGGGCCGTGGCGGGAATCGGACCGGTAAGCATCGTGACCGGATCCACGCCGGCCAGGGAGAACTGCACGAAGCGGGCCATCGGCTCCAAGCCTGCTTCCTCCGCCTTGGCTTCGGACATGATCAGAACCGCCGCGGCGCCGTCGGATATCTGGGACGAGTTCCCGGCGGTGATCATTCCATCCGGTCTGAATACCGGGGGAAGGCTCGCCAGCACCGAAGTCGAGGTACGCGGTCGGATGCCTTCATCGGCAATCAGCGTCTCGGGCCGGCCGTTCGCCACAATCCTGACGGGCAGTATCTCCCTCTCGAATCGGCCTTCCCTGGTGGCGGCGGCGGCCCGCATGTGGGAGTCATAGGCGATCCGGTCCAGGTGCTCTCGCGACAGGCCCCACTTCTCGGCGATCATCTCAGCGGAGATTCCCTGCGGAACGAGGCTTCGTGCATAGCGGTCAACCATCAACGGCCCGAACGGCTTTCCGGGGCCCTGCTGAGCGGTGACCCCCATGGGGACTCTCGACATCGACTCGACCCCTGCCGCGATAGCAACGTCGTAAGCCCCGGCCATAACGCCCTGCGCCGCGAAGTGGGCCGATTGCTGACCTGAACCGCACTGCCGATCAACGGTTGTACCTACCACTTCCTCCGGGAACCCGGCGGCAAGCGCCGCGTTGCGCCCCACGTTGACGCCCTGCTCTCCGGTCTGCATGACACAACCCATGATTACATCGTCCACCAATGCCGGATCCAGGTCGTTGCGCTCCACTAGTGAACGCAACGTGAGGGCGGCCAGATCTACCGGATGGTATCCGTCCAGCTTTCCGTTCTGCTTGCCGGTCGGGGTCCGGACTGCATCGACGATTACGGCTCTCTGCATCGCTACTCCTCGAACTGGGCGACGTTCCCGAACAATCTCTCGAAGGACCGGTGGAGGCGATCGGATTCGAACCGACGACCTTCTGGATGCAAACCAGATGCTCTGCCAGACTGAGCTACACCCCCCGCCACCCGTAGTTTAACCCTGATTATCCAGGTTTCCCACCACACCGTGGCACGTAACGCCAGTTCAACCCAAGTGATGGGCGAAACCCACCGTTAACCGACAGGTGAATCTCCACACCGGACCGGGGCGGGAAACACCGACCGCTGTATTGCCTGGTCAGGGCGTAAATATGGTCTACCCCACTCATCCTCCAAACCCCCATCCATGAATAATCGGGGTTACTCACCCTCGCGCTTCAGGTGATCCTTCCCCGAGAAGGCCTTCCAAGGCTGCGCGGCGCCCCCTAATCCCATGTCGTTGCCCGAGAGATTCTCGCTCCACCCATTCTTCAAACCTCTATCTGGTTTAGAACCAGGACTAGTCGCTCACGGACCACCCGATCCGGTGTGTTATACCGGGGCACCCAACTTCGACGACACCCTCAATAGGTCCGACGACAATCGCCGGTTCCGTTCGTTCGCCTCTCCGCTACAGCTCATCTTGTGGAATGGCATTCAAGTAATTGGCGGGTTTGTGCGACACTGCTTCGATCCGCGCAATAGGATAGTTCAGGTTGAATTAACGGCGAAGGGAGGCACGCCCATGACAGCTATCAAAGACGCATTACGATTCAAGACCGCTTTCACTACCGCAGCATGGGTACTAATCCCGGTGGCCATCGGGATAAACCTCATCGGGCGGACGTTCACTCAGGTTCTAAACCTGCCCCTCTTCCTCGACACCATAGGCACGACCATGGCGGCCTTCCTGGCCGGTCCCTGGGTAGCCGCGGTAGCCGGAGTGCTCACCAACCTTGTGATCGGGCTGACGCTCGAGGCCACGTCTATACCTTTCGGTATTGTCAACGCGGCGCTCGGAATCGTAGCCGGGTATATGGCTGCACACGGATTCCTCCGCTCGACCGGCAAGGTGATCTGGTTGATAGTCGCTCTGACAGTCACCACCATCATCACCGCCACCCCCATCGTGGTCCTCGTGTTCGAAGGTGTTTCCGGCTCCGGCGTGGACGCGGTCACCGGCTTCTTCGTTGCCTCCGGGCAGGGAATGGTTGAATCGGTTATCGGTCAGCAACTGCTCACGAGTCCGGGCGACAAGGTAATCACCGTGCTCTTGGCATTCGCCTTGATCAAAGGCGTTCCGGCCCGCTATCGGCCCCCGTTTGCCCGGGAGGTCGTCCCGTTCTAACCGGCTAGCGGTCATCCACCGGCAGCGGTAGTGGAAGCAGGCACGAATACTTGGTCACGAGCGCGGGTAGCCGCGCTATACGAGGTCGGGAATACCTGGTTACACCGGGTACATCCTCTGACCAAGCTGGCTGCCGTGCTTCCACTATCGGTCGCCGGATTCGCCGGTAACACGATAAGGGTGCCCGCCGTACTCCTCCTCGCGGCGGTGATAACCCTCCTCGTGTCCCGTCTCGGTTCCATCGTCCTGAAATCGCTCCGACTGATCGCCCCCATGACGTTTGCTCTCTTCGTGATACACGGAGTGGTGCGCCCGTACGAATCCGAACCTATCGCCAGTTGGGGCCCCATCTCGATCAACGCCGAAGGTCTAGCCCTCGCCGGGACCACCGCGGCGCGCCTAGCGGTTTTCGTCGTAGCGGTGACCGCCGCCATGGCGACCGTGCACCCGAAGATTTTCGCCACTGCGCTCATCCAACGAGGGGTGTCGCACAAGCTGGCCTACGCCTACCTGGCGGGGGCTGAACTGCTTCCCGAAATGCGGCTCCGGGCCGCCCAGATCCTCGACGCCCAGCAGTCGCGCGGCTTCGACACACGGGGTAGCCTGCCGCGGCGTTTCCGGACCCTCTTCGCCCTGCTCAAGCCGCTGCTGGTCAGCTCTCTGATCGGTGTTGAAATGAGAACATTGGCACTCGAGTCTCGGGGGTTCTCGCGGGTCGGAACCCGGACCTCTGCCGCCGTGGTCGAGGATCGGGGAAGAGTACTCCAGAGGTTGCTCCTAGCGGCGGCGGTCCCGCTGATAGTCCTCGCCGTCGTATGGTAAGCGGCGCGCACCCGAGCGACTCCGACAAGCCCCCCACCGAGCCGTTCGCCAGGTTCGAGCAGTTCAGCATTACTTACGATACGGCTTCCACGCCGTCGCTGGCCGGACTGACCCTTGACCTTTACGGCGACCAACTCACCCTAATCACCGGTCCTTCCGGAAGCGGCAAGTCCACGCTAGGGCGGGTCGCCGCCGGATTCGTTCCAAGGCTGCTGGGCGGGAAGGTCGAGGGTTCGGCCCGGATCCTCGACCATGACGTGGAGTCCGAGTCGGCGCACGAGATCACCGAGTCCATCGGTATGGTCTTCGACAACCCGTTCGATCAGCTGACGGCCGCCACGAGGACGGTGTTCGATGAAACCGCCTACGCCCTGGAGAACGAGGGATTGCCCCCCACGGAGATCGTGACCAGGGTGCTAGCCGCCCTGGAGAGCGTCGGGCTCGCCGGGATGGCGGGACAACACCCCCGCCGCCTCTCGGGCGGCCAGTCACAACGGTTGGCCATAGCTTGCGCCCTCGCCCAGCAGAAACCGATCCTGGTGCTCGACGACCCGACTTCGCAGCTCGATCCAACCGGCACCGCGGAGGTCGTTTCCATGGTGAGGAAGTTACGGAAAGACCGCACCACGGTGGTGCTCGTAGCGCAGGACCTGAGCCGCTGGCTCGACATCACGGATCGGTTGGTCGTCCTCGACGAAGGCCGCCTCGCAGCGGATGGGCGTCCTGCTTCGATACTCGCCGACCCGGGACCGCTCGCCGGGAAGATCCTGGTACCCCGCTACATCACCATCTGGGCCGAACTCCGTAGCCGGGGCATGAGGTTGGGTGGCCGTGCCCCTCGTGGAACGGATCAGCTCGTCTCATCGTTGCAAGCAGCCGTTCGAGCCGGGCGCCCATAAGTGATCCACCTCCGCGATGTCAGCTACACGTATCCCAAGGGAGTGGAGGCGATCCGCCGGCTCGACCTTGATGTATCCGTTGGCGAGGCTTTATTCGTCCTGGGCCACAACGGCGCCGGCAAGTCGACCATGCTCCGCCTGTTCAACGGTCTGCTCAAACCCACCACCGGCACGGTAACGGTCGGTGGCGCGAACACGGCCCGGGTGAGGCCTGCCCAACTCTCGAAAACCGTAGGCCTCGTGTTCCAGAACCCCGACGCGCAACTGTTCCGCGAGCGCGTCTCGGACGAGGTGTTATTCGGCGCGGAACACGGCGCGGGGAGCGACAGCGCTAGCGACCGCTTCGAGTACGCCATGGCGCTCCTGGGGCTCGATCGGGTAGCTGATCGCAATCCATACGACCTGTCTTTGTCCTGGCGAAAGCGAGTCGCCATCGCGTCGATCGTCGCGATGGGCAGTCCGATCCTGGTGCTCGACGAACCTACCGGCGGCCAGGATGCCGACGGAACCCGCGTCCTCACCGATCTCATCATGGACAGGCGCCGGCACGGTCACGGTTGCGTGGTGGTCACCCATGACGTGGACCTGGCTTTCGACTGCGCCGACCGGGTCATCGTATTGCGTGAAGGGGAGATCCATCTGGAAGGCGACCCCATGTCGGTGCTCGGCGATCCGCGGCTGCCGGAGGCCGGGGTCGAACCTTCCACGATGCACCGGGTCTCGCAGGGATTGCGGTTGGGGCCGTCGGTCCGCACCGTGGACGAACTGGAGCAGCAACTGAAAAGAACCGAGGAGGTCTGACGACATGAACTTCGATCCGCCGAGCACCCGCAAACCCCAGCACCACATCCGGTGCCTTCCCGGCGATGTAGCTGACAAGGTCCTCCTACCCGGCGACCCGAAAAGAGCCGAGCGAACGGCGGAGTTACTCGACGACGCCCGTCACGTCGCCACAAACCGGGAGTACACCACATATACCGGCGCCTACCGGGGTATGCCGGTCTCGGTCACCTCCACCGGTATCGGCTGCCCGTCGATGGCTATCGGCGTCGAGGAACTGGTCGCCGTCGGGGCGAGAACTCTGATCCGTACCGGAACCAGCGGCGCCATGATTCCCGAGGTGCAGCCCGGCGACGTGATCGTCGGGACGGGGGCCATCCGCGAGGAGGGAACCGGGACCTCATACCTCCCCATGGAATACCCGGCCGTAGCCGATCTCGACATGACGTTCTGCCTTCGGGCAGCGGCCAGGGACCTCGGACTCCCGGTGCGAGCTGGTGTTCTCCACTCCAAAGACTCCTTCTACTCCCACCGTACCCCCGACCGGCTGCCGGTGGCCCGGGAGGTGCAGGCTAAGCGGGCCGCGTGGAGGGCAGGTGGGGCGTTGGCGTCGGAGATGGAGACCTCGACCCTGTTTATCCTTGGTTCTATGCTGCGGTTGAGGACCGGTTCCATCTGCATGGTGGCGAGCTCGCACGACGCGTCCACCCGTCTGGCGCCTGCCGCAGCGGCCGCGTTGGTCGACAAGGTGATCATCGCCGCGCTCGACGCCCTGGTTCTAGTGGAGTCGGCAACCAAGGAAGGAACCCCCGGATGAACTCTAGGATCGATGTTCATACCCATTTCTACCCCACTTCCTATCTGGCCGCCCTCGAACGACGAACCGTTATTCCGCGTGTTTATCGGGACGGCGACGTAAGGCGCTTCGTGATATTCCCCGAAGAGGATGCCGACCCTCGCATCGGCAGACCTATCGAGGATGGTTGGTGGACCGTGTCCGGCAAGGTCGGTTTCATGGACGAGAACACCATCTCGCAGTCGGTGATCTCGCTCGGTAACCCGTGGTTGGAACCGTTCCAGGGTCAGGAAGGAATCGAGCTCGCACGAGAGGTCAACAACGAACTGGGCGGCCTGGAAGAAATGACGGATGGACGTCTGGTAGGTCTCGCCGCCCTCCCGGCCACGGGGGTCGACGATGTGCTGGCCGAGATCGCGGCTATCGATGAGCACCACAGCCTGCGGGGAATCGTCACCGGTCCGAGGATCACCCACCTCCAGTTGGATGATCCGGATCTGGAACCGGTCTGGGCCGAACTGGAGAAGCGGAACCTCCCGGTGCTGCTACACCCCCAGGACGGTATAGCTCTCGACCTCCTCGAGGGCTACGGACATGTGTTGCCGGTAGGGGTCGGCTTCCCGATGGAGACCACCGCGGTGGTGAGCCGTCTCGTGTTCGGCGGGGTGCTCTTCAATCATCCCGACCTCAAGATCATCGTTTCGCACGGTGGCGGGACACTGTCGTCGCTGGTCGGCAGGCTCGACGCCGCCTGGCGATCCGACCCTATCGGGAGAGTTCGGCTGCCCGAACCGCCCTCCCGGTCCATCTCCCGTCTCTACATAGACGCCATCACCTACGCCGCCGGACCGCTGCACGCCTCCATCGCCATGGTCGGGCAAGGCCACATCATGTTCGGAACCGACCATCCCTTCTCCATCGAGGACACCGAGTCGACCGTCGACGCTATGAACACGATCGACGAGAAGACTCGCACTTCAATCTTCACGGGTGCCGCCTCCACGCTCTTCCGGTTAGCCTGAGTTCGAACTCGACTTCTCGTAGGTTGGTCGCGGCAGCGCCACTCACGCTCAAGATCAAGGGTCAGGCAGCGACCACGCGCACGTCGTACTCCCGTAGCCGATGGTCCCTGGTTGCGATCTCGAGGTCCTCGATCTGTGCCTGAGCCACGAGCATCCGGTCGAAGGGGTCGCCGTGGACCGCGGGGAGGCTAGCAGCTCGTTTGGCGTGGGGGAATCGAATGGGAAGCTCCGCGAATCCGCTCCGGTATATTGCGTCTTCGAGGGTCTCCCGGATCACCAGCTTGCCGAGGGCGGACTTTATCCGAAGTTCCCACACGGACACCGCGCTAACCGCCACGAAGTTGCTCCGGTCGACAATCAGGTCCCGAGCCGTCGGCCGTAACCTTGATGGGTCCGACAGCGTCCACAGCAGGATATGCGAGTCGAGCAGCAAGCGCCTCAAAGATGGCCGTCAAGATCGGATTCGTAGAAGGAATCGATGACGTCCTGTGGCGTGTCGTCGAAGTCATCCGCTATCCAGATCCGGCCCTTCAAGAGCCCGAGCCGGCGATCCGGTTCCCGGTACGGCATGAGGCGCAGGTAGGGCTCTCCGGCGCGAGCGATAACCACCTCTTCGCCCTCCCAGACCAGCCTTCCGAGTTTCGACAACTGTGACTTTGCTTCGTGCATGTTGACTTGCATCCCGACGCTCCACGGCTTAGCTGTACTTAGGCTAGGCTAGCTAAGACATGTCACTGCTTGCAAGGTCGTAACAGACTACGACGGTGCTCGAACCGGATCGAGTCCGAACAAGCCGAAGATCTCATCGCGGCTCAGTCTCATAGAGAGGTCCAGCGAAACGTCGTCTATGAGTTGCTCGAAGAGGACCTGTTTCCGTTCCAGGATCCGATCGATGCGTTCTTCGATGGTTCCTTGGCAGGTGTACTTGATGGCGTTTACCTTCACCGTCTGGCCCATACGGTGGCTCCTATCCTCCGCCTGACGTTCCACTGCCGGATTCCACCATCGGTCTAGGTGGAACACATAGGATGCTTCCTGCAGGTTCAAGCCGACTCCACCGGCCCGCAGCGACAGCACCAGTACTTTGTGCTTCTCACGAGTCTTGAAACGGTCGATGATCGCGGCCCGTTCCGGTTCGGGAGTCTCGCCGGTGAAGGTAAGCGGATCGAAGTCCCTCAAATGGGCGGCAGCCGCTAGCACCCCGTACGACCTGCTCGTGTACTGGGAGAAAACCAACGCCCTATGCCCCTGAGCCGTCAGCCGCTCGATTCGTTCCCCGATGTTGTCGAGCTTGCTGGACTCGCCGGTTTCCGGGTCCGCGTTGCAGATCTGCTTCAACCGGGTAATGAGCTCCAGCACATGGCGGATCCGCACCTCGGCGCCGAGGGACTTCAGGAAGACGATCCCATCCTGCTCTGCCTTGGTATAGCTCCTCCGCTGACTGCGGGTTAGCTCGATCGGGATCTTGGTGACCTGCTTCGGTGGGAGATCGGGCAGAACATCGTTCTTCTTCCGTCGAAGCTGTAGATCCCGGTGTCGCTCCCGGAGGGCTTCACTAGGCTGATAGCGCCGCGGCGGCCCTATCTCTCGATGGTCGACGAACTCCATGATGGAGGCCAGTTCCTCCTCGTTGTTTTCGAGGGGAGTACCGGTCAGTGCCCATGAGCGCCTCCGGCGTAATCGCTTCACGCGCTTGCTGGTATCGTTGCGGTTCTTTATGCGCTGAGCCTCGTCGGCGACTACGACATCCCACATGTCCCTCCGAACCCGGTGAACACCGGCGTCTGATCGCAAGGTGTCGTAGCCAACCAGGATGATGTCCGACCGCGCCTTCCACTGCCAAGCGCGGTCGGATGCCGCTCCCCGGATGATGATGGCCGTGAGCTCGGGCGCCCATCGCTCGATCTCTCGTCTCCACTGGTCCAGCACGCTCGCCGGGGCGATCACCAAGCTGGACCGAATCCCCCGCTGCGCCCGAAGGATTCGCAGCGCGGCGATCACCTGGACTGTCTTGCCCAGACCCATATCGTCGGCCAGAAGGAGCTTTTTCTCTCGGAGGAGTGCCCGAACTCCTTCCCTCTGGAATGGCATCAGGTCTCCGTACCAGTCAAGTTGGAGATCTGACCCGACAGTATCCCGCGGGGCTCCGGGTGGAGACAGCACCGCCCACAGACGTTCCGCCAGTCCCAACGGGCGGTCATCATCGGGTGGCGAGGAGGATGCATAGCCGAATTGCTTACGATTGTCGGCCCGCGACGTTCGTTGCGGTAACGGCGACAGCTGCACCGTCGTGGTCAGGCCCGAGACTGTCGACAGGGCCCTGACCGCGTCGTCGGCGAAGGCTTCGGCCAGGCCTCGGGCGACCCTATCGAAGACCTCAAGGGGATCCGCCCTCCTGAGAGCTTCGTTGAGGAGTTGCTCGGCGGAGTATCCTCCTCGCGGTTGCGCCGTTTGCCACTGCACCTTCGGACGACCGAGTTCCGAAGTATTCCCCGGACCGATACGACACAGCGGCACATCGGCGCCCGGAGCGGGAACGAAGGACGCCATCGGGAACTCCTCGATTAGAACGATGGCTAGAGCCGGTAGCGGGTCCGCCGTGCGGAGGAGCCCCTTAGCGAGACGTGACGGGTTCATCCGACCAACCACGCTGGTAAAGCAGAACCCCACCGGCCGGCCCCGGATCGAGGTCTGGAAAAGGGCGGCTCGGGTTACGCGGTCCCCATCCTTGACAAAACGTAGCCAAGCTACGGTGTTGGATGGGTTGGCGTCAGGTGAACCTGCCTCAGGCATCGACGCGGTGCTACCCCCTCGCCGACGACCTCTGGCGCACGCCTCGTCCCGCTTCTAGAAGCGCGTCGGGACTGTCCTTGGACTCTCGCTCCAGGGCGGTGTCCTCTTCGTAGGTGTGGCGGAACTCCTCGACCTGGATCTCCGGACGGGCGTCCGGGACGAGACGCAAGAGATCCCATGTGTTGATGGACGAACGAACTTTGTAACGCATCCGACCCTCGATTCCGGCGCCGCCTGCGTGGACCTCCAAACGAGGAGGCTCCCAGCCGTACGCATCCCGGTAGATCCGGCGAAGCTTACGGGTCGTCTCCTGCACGTCTTCCTCGGTGGGGGACCTCAACGGAAGGCAACTCCGTTCGAGCAGGCGCATGCCCTCAGTAGCCGCAGGCGCTAGGTGGCGATACCTGTCATTCGCTTCCAACTTGGCACTCACGTAGTCCCGGTCCTTCTTAGAACCGTCGGGGTGGATGATTTCGGACGCGAAGTCATCGGTGACCGCGCCGACGGTCACGAGTCCGGGATGGCGTTCTCCGGCCATTCTCCCCATCCACCTCGAAAGTTCGGCGTAAGAACGACTTCTCTGCAAGATCGAGTAGGAACCGACCAACTCGATCTCGTCCAGCAATACCACCCACCCCCGGTATCCGGCGGCCTTGATCAACTCCACGGCGAAGCGCAACCGTTGTCGTGGGAGGTCAGCCAACTTGGGTACCCGAAAGCGGTAATCCTTGATACGCCCGATCTGCCGCAAACCGTCCCGGATACGGACCACCCGGATCTTGTCACCTGCCCACCAGTATTCGATGGCCCTGAGCAACTCGAAATCGTTCAAGCCTTCGTGAACGGTGAGGCTGGCGGCGAACATCGGGTTGAGACCACTTACATCAGGATCGTGGACCCACTTGTAGAAGTCCCCATATCTCCGAGAGCCGGGGTTCAGGCGCTGCGCTATCTCCTCGATCATGCGACCGCTCCGGTCGGGCATCCGCCCGTTCTCCATGGCGGACTTGAACACCTTGCCCAAGTCGAAGAGCGGGGTCTCCTTGCTTATTGCCACCTTGCTGCATACAAATCCCTGCGAGAGTGCCATCTGCTCCAGGTAGGTGAGCAGGTGGGACTTGCCGGCGCCGAAATCGCCGGAGATAAGCATTCCGAGAGCACCCCTCGGCGGATTCCCTTGATCGGCTACGCCGGACAGCAACTCGCCGAAACGCCGCGTGGCGGGCTGGTTGCAGCCCAGGATCTTCACCGCCTCCTGGTTGGGAACGCCGTTGCGAAGCGCTTCCAGAGCCTGCCTGGATGCGCGGCGGCGATTCCTGTCGATCCTTCCCGAGGGCATTCTCCGTTCCATCAGGACAGCCGGACCAGGGAGGCAACCGGATTGATAAGGTTCCGATCACGCACGTCGTTCATCACTCGGGTCCGCAGAGCCGAGTAGATCCCGTACCCGCGGGATCGGGCACTCTCATCGAGGAAGTCCTGGTCGGTCGCTATGACCATCAGCGCGCCGGTCAGGCGGTCCGCTCCGTCTATGAACTCCCGCAGTAGCTCGTAATGGTCCACCGCCATGGCCCTGGTGTAGTAGCGCTTACCGTCTTTAGGATTCTTCGCCAGCATGACGCGGGAGTTCTCCAGCATCAGCACCGTTCCGGAACCTGTCACATAGTGGATCCAGTAAAGGGCCGATTCGATAAAGGTCCGCCCCGTGGCTCGATTGATCGGCGTGTAGATGTGGAAGGGTCTGAGTGGGCCGATCCTCGTCTCAGCCCCCGTCAGCCAGTCCATCAAGGGCTTCCCGCCGTAGTAGTCCCCACCGGCCTTGGTGTTCTCCTCCAAGCAGAGGTTTGTCATGGCCACCCGGAAGTCTTTGGCCATCCTCGAGCTCTTGAAGACCTCATCCTGGATCCCTCGCCAGATCGGGTTCATGATGAACGCCGCTTCTAGATTGTTCACCGCTGCGATAGCGTCGAAAACGTTTTCGGGTGTGCCGGGGTCTATACCGTCGGTTCGGTGTCCGATCTGTCCCGCGATGTTCAGGATGGCTTGGCGGGCCAAGCGCCGCCAATCGACCTGTCCAGCCAGGTTGAAGAAGAGGTCCTGCGGCATGTAAGCCCGCAATCGGGCTGCGTCCAGCTCGACGAAAATGTAGTTCGCCTCTCGGCAAAGGGCTTTCATCCTGCCGGCCAGTTGCTCCCTTAGATCTTCGGACGTCACGGCGAACTTGATCGAGGCGCCGCCTTCCCTGATGAAAGTCCGCAGGTACTCGGCGTCGACGAGGCGGAGCCAGTCGTCAAGCGGAATGGCGTTCGTCACCGGTTCTCCTCGATGAACCGGATGCCGGAGTACTGGAAGAGCTGACCGCTCGGGCCGAAGAAGTGGAACACACCACGCTTGCGGCGGGTACCGGTGGACGCCGGGAAGGACACCTCGGCGCCGGACCTTGTCCTTTTGCGTCCGCTCTCCTCCAGGAGGTAAATGTCACGGGCAAAATCCGTTGTCGTGTATTCCCGGGCAATTCCGGGTAGGGACGTAAACAGCGTATATATCCGTTCCAGACGGATCACTCGTCCGGAGGACCACTCGGCGAGGCGATCCGGCGAATCCCTGCGAACGAGCTCCTTGTACACCTTGTACAGAGCCTCGAGAAACTGGGCCGACGGGAAGGTGTTCTTCTTGTTCTGGTTCCGGAGTAGAAGCTCCGTCAGGTAGGAAGGTCGAATGGCGGACGTCTGCTTCTTGTCGATCCTTACCGTGCGGGTGTTCGGAGAGACCTTCACGATCGAGGGGGAGCAAATAAGCTGACCGTCCCGTTCATAGATATCCACACCTTGTTCTGACGCCGTACGGATCAATTCGGCTGCATATTCCTTGTCGAGATATCGCTCCACTTCCTCGTCTTCGAACGGCCAGGAAGTGCCCGCCCGGCCAGTTGCCCGGCTCAGAACCGTCATAGCATCTTCGATCCGCTCTTGCGATCTTTTGAGAGCCTTAACGTTGCCGACCCTTGCCGCCTTTTCCAACTGCCGCCCTACTTTCGCCAACTCCCTTACCGCGCTCAACATGTCGGACGCCGCTCTCTCGACGCCGCTCAAGGCTTGTTCAAAACCATCCATCGCGTAACCCTTGGCCAGATCGTTTCCACTGAATGCCGGACTGCTCGAACTCCGGGTACCCTGCCAACCAGCATAGTCCCGGCGCCTATTCTCAGTAATGCCACCGTGTCGCTGAGGAAAGGCTTGCCTACCATTCGAATCCACGCCCAGAACGAATCCTCCGAAGCCTTACGTCCCACATGTATGAGCATAGAGGCGTGACAGTTGCCAGAGGCCCGGAGGAGGTCGGCTGGTGGTTCGGCGCGCTCGAGCCACTCCGGGCTCTGAGAGGAGTGCTACCAAGATGAGGGAGAACCGAGGCCTCGGTGTTGAGATCCGGAGGGACGCCGGTGGGTAGGTGCCGGATTCTGATCGCCGTTGTTGTGGCGTTAGCTCTGTGGGGGTGTTCCGGCGACGGTGGGACCGCTGGTGGGTACTTGTCCGGGTCCGGGACGAGTGATGGTTTCCGGGTGCATCGCTTCCATCCGGGTGGGGGCATGGACGCGATCGTGTCGGGGGTCGTCGAGGTCGACCTGGATACCGACTGTGTCTGGCTGTCTGACCCGGAAGGAACCCGTTACCCGGTGGTATGGCCGCTCGGGGCTTCGGCGCGGTCCGATCCCTTCACGATAGCAGTAGGTAAGGACCGAGCGGTGGAGCCCGGCGACCTTGTCAAGGGCGGAGGTGGTTACATCTCTACCGACTCTGCAACACGATGGTTGGGGTTGGAACCGTTCCCAACCGAGTGCGTCCATGTGGGAACCGTGGCGGTGTTCAACGCCGATTCGCCGATCGAGGTTACCGCGGGAGTCGGGTTGGAACTCGTAGAGACATTCGCGGATCGGTTCTCGTTGCCGGCGCAGATCGGGTTGGAGCTGATAGCGGTTGACGCCGATGCCCCTAGCGTGGCAGTGATCGACTTCGTGACCGGCACAGTGCATCAATACGAATCCGGCCGGTACCACGGGCCCAAAGACAGCATCGATGGCGTGAGCGGCGCTGGTGGTGCCATCCACCTCTGGTCGGAGGGTACCATCTACTCGTATGGGTGGTTGAACTCGGAACCGCTGGTGTATCAGCCCCGTCCACTCTCTCAGACCACAGACCCCCCGTCCACGCTTGTTGTGCTGCCTGCCAAGGACCCCGGGCACCCTGGGTACACCTGGCTGGTCCAGCCTGATGTCAGCAACGATGTGACTTTGGTGGAGTTGGTAAACCCGTTCGCGGTGGGCGTCACTCGGCTGATGTCGACCGGTATCAAGGGAAGGTGGGAACCGGTCGGCACCACCCTCGAAGGCCTCGTGTTGATCACAGACGAGCCCGAGCCGATTACCCGACTGATCTCCTCCGACGGAAGCATTCGGACTGAGGTGCGCGGGACCGCGCTATCGGTCGGTTGGACCGGCGCCGCCATCCTTCGCCCAGACGGTTCCCTAATCGTCTCCGACGCTAACCTCGACAACCCGACCGGTGTCGATAAACCAGGCATGGGCAAATGGATGCCGGTGGGTGGCCCACCCGCATCAACCACCTCACCCCCAGCCGACACATCAACAGACCAATTCCTGGTGATCCTCGCCAACGAGCCCGAAGTCGGCCCGCTCAGCGCCGGAAGACTGATGGTGGTCGACGCAGACGGGCACCCCAGACCCATATTCGAACTCTCGCACGGACCACACATAGCATCATGGTCACGAGACGAACACTGGGTCGTCGTCGTGGAGGGCTCATCAGTGACGCTCATCAACATGGAGGACGGATCCATCGATCCGCTTGGGGTCATTGTCCCCGACTCGCATCGGGTACTCTCAGCGGGCTGATCCCAATACCGGCATTCACCATCCGACTCTTCGCCGGCCCGGGTAGCTGAACTCAAGTAAGACACTCTCCGGCAACCCCGGTACGGTTCAACTGCTCAACCTGGTCAGGCGGGCCCTCCCCGGTATGCCCATTACGAGTACATGGAAGGTTCGTCGATACTGTGGCTGAGGCACCTGAGGAATGAAGCGGCGACGACTCACGGAGGAGAGAGGCTTGCCTGTGCGTGGATCAGGTTGCCCTCCCTACCGGAGAATAGCCGCAGGAGCGCTGACCCGAGAGTGTGGGAAGGCCAGAGATCGGTGGGGGCAGGGCTGCCAGGGCTTTAGCTGGACGGAACTGCGGAACTCGATGACGCCATCTCGGCCTCAATCGGGTTCGCGGAATCCGCCAGAACTGCAACATCGGGCACCGCTACCCTGCCGAAGGTTTCCGGGCCGGGACAGGTCGTGAACCGCCACGCCAGAACTAACTTTCCTGGTCGTGCTTCCCGGTCATCAAGCACGTCGCGGCAAGGGCCCTACGGGCGCCGTCGGCGGGTGGGGTCGTAGAGTCCGGTTGTGGCAGAACCCACATGACGGAGTTCCCCTACGCCGTACGGGCGAGATGACGGTGCCCGAGGTTGCACGAGGACTCGTCGAACCAGTCTGGAGCAGCGGAGCAGCCTCACGCCTGCCGACGATATGCATCACGGCGGTGCTTTATACGATGAACCAGGACGGCTTGGTCATCAGCATATATCTCATAGATGATCCGATACTCACCTCTACGGTATGATCGGAGTCCGGCAAGTTCTCCTGTCAGGCACCTACCGAGCCGGTGTGGGTTATCAGCAATAGGGCCATAAATGGTGACTAGTGCAGCGTCTCTTATCTTTTCGGGTAGCCGATTGAGATGCCTCAACCCTTCAGGAGTAATCTCAACACTGTACAACGGGTTTCAAATATGGTCGCTGAGAAGCAGTCGCTTGCCATCGGCAGCCTCCTGCCGAGACCGCTCTATAGACTCCATCAACTCAGTATCCTCCATGATCGCTAGCGTCTCTTCTAGACACTCTGCGTCGTCAGGTATACGGCTTAGCCCTGGTACGGGGGTCACGTTGGTCACCTTTCTAATGGTAGCAGGCGCACCGGCCCTAGCTCCGAAGCCCTAGGAGGGTCCTGAAAAACGAGTCTTTCGGGGTTCGGTGATTGGTAAAGCGCCTGGTCAGAGAGTTATGGGTTAGCGGGTGAACCCCTTTGTACGGGGTTTCTCAGCACCCTCCTAGTCACCGTCGGGTATCGCAGCAGGTCACCAATTCTCTAACATGGCTCTGCTTCTCACAATCCTCTGGCCAGGGCCAGGGCCGCGGGGACGTGTACTGTCGGGACACGGCGAGAACAAAAATCGGCCCGCTACCTGCCGGTGAGATGGCCTGCACGGCAAACACAGCGGGCGGAGGGGCCATCATCGTAGGCGTTGCCAACGACGGAACCCGGATCGGTACCCACCTCGAACCGGAATGGCTCCGCGACCGGATCTGGGAACTCACCGAAGGAACGCTCACCCGTCGGTTCAAAACACCAGTTCAACACCCTAAAACCCCACCCCCGCCCAACCCCGAACCCCCCATCCATGAATAATCGGGGCTAGCCCTGATTATTCATGTTTCCCACACACCAAGGCATGTAACGCCGTTCCACCCGAGATCTTGGAGAAACCCACCGCCCACCCGACAGGTGAATCTCCACAGCGGATCCGGATGGAGAACGCCGATAGCTGTATTGCCTGGTCACGGCGCGAATATGGTCTACTCCACTGACCCCCCAAACCTCCATCCAAAAATAATCGGGCTAACTATGCGGCTGCCCGTCGGATGCTACAAACCGAACCCGTACTGTAGGACAGAACGTGATACGATGGTCGTGTGTCTTCTCGAGCATTGTCCGTACGGTTGGACGACGAAGCGTTACACGCTTTAGGCCAGTTGGAGGCGACCGGCTTGACCCGTTCCGAAGCCATCCGGATGTCCCTGGTGGAGACAGCAGCACGACGACAAGACGAAAAGGCCCTCGCCGCCGAAGCGGCGGCGTTAGAAGCCGACGAAGACGATCGGGCGGAGATGCTGGCAGTGGCCCGCATCATGGAGAGCCTACGTGCGTCGAGGTGACGTCTTTGTGCTACGGCTCCCCAAAGGGGTCGGCCACGAACAACAGGGCAAACGCTACGGTGTCGTCGTGCAAGCCGACCCGTTCCTTCCCCGTTCGGTCGTGCTGGTAGCGCCCACCTCGACGAGCGCCAAGCCGGCATCGTTCCGGCCTGAAGTAGATGTAGACGGGACAACGACCCGGGTGCTTGTAGAACACGTCGGAGCAGTCGACGTGACCCGCCTCGGACACCTCACCGGGCGTCTCACACCAGAAGAGCTATGGGGAGTAGACATGGCTCTGCAGATCGTGCTCGGTCTCCGGTGACCGCTGTCATCCCCTTTCCAAGCAACGAACATCACAATCTGCCTAGATCCATCCCCGCTTCGAGGAGCCCAGCAGACCCGGACCGATACAGGTTGGGGGTCCCAGCGCTAAGCCTGTCCGGATCACCGTCAGCGGCCAGAGCGGCTGAGGCGAACCGTACATTCCGGTGTCCTCGAGTTGGTGGTCGAGTTCGCTGCGGTCGACGACAGGCGACCCGTTCGGGTTAGCCGAACAGCCCGTGTTGGGGCGTGATCGCTGCTGTGGGTAGACCAGGCTGGCCTCCATTGAGGATCTGCTGGCCGTCCCCGCCGGCGGCGGTGCGTCCGTTACGGCGGTAAGAACCGGTGCGAACGGGCCAACAACTCATCGGTGACAGTCGTCCGCGTCAAGCGATCCGCGTTACGCCAAGCGAAGTCGGCCAACACCTGGGCGTCTTTGGGGTCGGTCTTAGCCGCACCCGCGTAAAGGTCCGCAGTTCGGCGCATCGCCAAACCGGTAACATAGGCCACCGGTATCGCCACCTCCGCGTGCGACAGTGAGCGCCAACACAGCCGCCGACGAAGGTCATATCAACCACCACCGCCGGGCGGCCGTGGTCCCCGGCGTCGCGGATCATGCGCGAATGGCCCCCTCGTCGTTAGGAACCGCACGAGAAAACAACGCCTCACCGCTCGCCGACACCGCACAGGCATAATGCTTGCCTTTGGCGATGTCCACACCAACGGAACACCTCGGGAGCGGGCATAGGGCTATCACCTATCAGCTGGTCCTCTCTGATCGAAAACACGCACGGCAGCTACTCGACGGGCACCAACGCCTCAACCACATCTGCGAACCAGCCCCCTGTCGGCGCATGTCCCCCTAAGAGGTCACCGGCACCCAACCACGGCGGGTGGCAACACCCCCCAGGCCATCTCTCTGACAGGGGGACAAAGCCCTGCCCGCCGCGGCGAGCAACCAGCCCCGACAATCACACATCAGAGCCACCCAACAAGGTTAAAGGGGGCCTGGCCCCGGGCTTGTAACACCCGCAAGCCGCACCGCCGGGCCGGACCGGGTGAACCACGAGGCGCAGTTGCGCCCGTCCGGGAGTCCACGCTCGGAGACTATTGGTCCAACAGCGGGTTGACCCCTCGGACGTTGATTCCGTAGTCGAAGACCAGGTCCCCTCCTGTCAGGCCGGACATCGCCAGGAGAACCGCTCCAGCGGCGACGACCACCAGGAACCGAACGGATCCCCCGCAGTCGGACCCTCTTCGACGGGAGATGAGCCGCCAGACGGTAGCCGCGATGAAGAGGGCAGTGGCCGCAAAGCTCCACCACTGGTGGGTCTCGATCACCCCATGAAGGTCGGTCTCCTCGTACGGGAAGTGGGAGATCACCCCGGACACCGTGGCGGCGGAGGCGCCGATAGTCCCGACCACGAGAAGTAACCAGGTGGCCTGGAGCATCCCCGATCCGGGTCTCAGCACAACGTAGGCCGTCAGGAACGCCAGCAGGAGCAGAAGGGCGATCGGGAAGTGGACCAGGATGGAATGGAGGTCTTCGATCGTATCGCTGATGAGATTCTCCATGGCGTCCTCCCGGCGTCGATCCACGGTACCCGCATGGTTCCAGGTGCGCGGCGTGTCCATTCGGCTCGAGCGTCCAACGCTCCCCGAGGCGATGCGTGTCTCCCGTCGGCCTAATAGGCCAATGCCACGCTCCCGAAGGCCGGTGTCGAATGTCGCCGCCGACCGCTACGAGGAATGATCTTCGCACGCGTACCTGAGCTTCGCCTGAAAGGAACCTGAGAACCAGATGAGAAAGACATCCGCCACCGCTGCGCTCCTCGGAGGGTGCTGAGCAATCCGGCAGCCGCCTGCCAGTCGCCGACATGATTCGCGGTAGGTGGGCGGCAGGCCCGAGCAATCGTCACTGATCAGCCCACCCCAAGTGTCCTGATTTCTCAGGTTCGCTGATTGACTCCTTGACCACCAGCGTACCACCGCCCCGCGCGCCCGAGAACGCGAAAAACGCCTGGCGGGTCGTCTCCGGCGGGAACCCACTCCCGGCCGCCGCCTCCTCGGCGCCGAAACGCGTCCCGCCATGCCCCTGCCCCGAGGTCCTACGGTCGGCTTGATCCCAGCCCGGCCAGGTCGGTACCGATAACGGACCGCTTGGTGCTTTGCGGTTACCCACCAGTATGTGACGGTTCTATGACATAACCATCTCTCCTGCAATAACACCGGCACTCCAAACGTAACCGGAACGAAGATTCGGGACACTAGCCCAACACCTGGCTGCCCGTCGGGCTGGACACGTGGTCCGCGGGGCCGAGCGATGCTGGTAGTGGTCGTCCCGTCGCCCGGTGGCCGATTCGTGGGGTGAGGCCCGGCGTTCCAAGCCTTTCCGCGCCTCCGCAACGGTCGTGGTCATTTAGTCCGGCTGGACAGCGAGACCGTAGCGGCTCCGGGAACGGACAGGAATAGTCAGCAGCCAATGATGCCAGCGGGTTTCAACCACAGGGTGATGGCCACAGCCACCTCGCCCATCAGCGAGATCAGGTCGTGGATGGCGGGCGGGCTCCGGCGTGTCGGCGAGCCGACATGCCACTGGTGGACGTGGCCCAGGCCGCTCCCGGGTATCCCCCTACCGGGGCCTGATGGATCACGTGGCCAACCTGGACTAGGCCGGGGTGTCCGACTACGGACCGGTGCTGGGCGAACTTCCGCTGAGGGAGGCCCTGGCAGCGGACATGTGCTCCGCTTACGGCAGTGCCGTACGTCCCGATCAGATTGCGGTGACGGCAGGAGCCAACCAGGCCTTCTGCCTGGCGGTGTCGGTGCTGGGCGAGCCCGGCGACCGGGTGATCATGTCCGTTCCCTGCTACTTCAACTACGACATGTGGCTGAGCATGGGAGGCGTGGAGGCGGACTACCTGGTCTGCTCCGGCGACATGCTTCCCTCGCTGGACGGTGCAGCCGCCCTGCTGAACGAGTGGACCAGGGCCATCGTCCTGGTGACGCCCAACAACCCGACCGGGCGCGTGTATCCACCGGAGTTGATCTCGGCGTTCGCCCGCCTGGCCTCCGAAGCCGGGATCCACCTGATCCTCGACGAGACCTACCGTGACTTCCGCTCCACCGACACGCCCGCCCACGACCTGTTCCGAGATCCGGGCTGGGACGCGTCGGTACTGCAGATCCATAGCTTCTCGAAGGTGTACTCCATACCGGGATACCGGGTGGGGGCGCTGGCCGCCTCCCCGGAGTTGCTGCACGAGGTGGACAAGGTGGCCGACTGCCTCACCATTAGCCCCAGCCGCCTCGGGCAGAAAGCCGCCCTCTACGGGCTGGGCCGCCTCGACGGTTGGGTGGCCGCCAACCGCCAGACCATGAACCGCCGGGTGACGATGTTCGCCGAAGCGATGCAGGGGAGCCGCTACGACGTGGTGTCGGCCGGGGCCTACTTCGCCTACGTGCGGCACCCGTTCGAGGGGGTCGCAGGGCGGCAGGTCGCCCGACGCCTGTTCGAGGAGCAGTCGGTGCTGGTCCTGGCCGGCGAGATGTTCGGACCCGACCAGGACCGCTACCTGCGCCTGGCCTTCGCCGACCTGGAGGACAGCGACATACGAGAGTTGGCCCGTCGCTTCGACAGACCGCCTCCGAACTTTGAGACATCGTGTTCGTCGAGCGCGCCTCCACCGGCAGCGGACCGGTCAGCGTGTTCCGGCCGGTCGTGGACACCTGGCGCGCGAACCGGCTGGAGAGCGAGGAGCAGTCCCCTCCGATCAGCCGCAAGGCAATGGCCGATTCGTCGGCGGATCACCTCTGGGGGACCGGATGGGCCAGCTGAAGCTGGAGTTCGGTACCGCCGGATAAGCCGCCAGTTGACCTTGCGGATCGAAGCAACGCGTCGCCTACCGGTGAGCCGGGCTCTGGGAGAGAATCCGGGGCATTCCAGGGGTCGGACGGGTTCCAGCCGTGGAACGCACCCTGGGCCATCGTTGACCAGCGCTGGGTGGTGTACGCCCAGCCATGCGTGGGCAGGTCTAGGGGCTCAGCGGATCTCAGGGGGAGTGACCGTAGCGAGGAGGTCCGAGTCGGGGTTGTAGACGATTCCCTGGGAGTCGCAGCCGGAGAGCCGGATCCTGCGGTCGTAGACGATCGGTCGGAAGTGGGGTCGGTCATGCTCGGAACGATGGGTGGGCCGTGGTTCACGAAACCCGAGCCACGGACCCCCGTGCCCACTCTCCGTCGGTCATTAGTTATCGGTAACTGATAACTAACAATATCTGAGTGTCAATAGGCAATTGTGCGGAAACCCTTACAACACAAGGCTCCGGCTACAGACGCCAGCTATCATCAGGTTGGTTGAGGATACGAGCGGGAGAAACTGGTGGGCGACCGAGTGAGGTGGAGCATCCGGCAACCGGTGATCGGCAGCCACTGAGTGGCTAGCCGCGCCGCGCTGGCGGCTGCTGCCACGGTACTTGGATTGGTTTTTTGGGTCGGTCTGGTGGCGCTGGCGCAGGGTGGGGCAGTTCACCGATGACGATGGGTGGCCTCACGAGCCGGCTATCGACGCCCTGGCAGCGAGGGGAGTTCTGGAGCAGACGGAGTGTGCCGATGGGTTCTTCTGTCCCGGGGACCCGATACAGCGGTGGACAATGGCGGTGTGACTAGTTCGGTCTGTGGATGGCCGGCCGACGGTCGGTACGGGAGTCTCCCGGTTCGCGGATGTCGATTCGGGACTGTGGTCCACGCCGTTCGTGGAACGACTCGCCGATATCGGCATCACGTCTGGATGTGCGGTGGGCCCGCTGCGGTTCTGTCCGGACGAGCCGGTGACCAGGGGGCAGATGGCTACCTTTCTGACCCGGGCGCTGGATCTGGTTCCCCGAGCCGAGATCCTGGGCAGGTACACGGACATCGCCACCGGCAACAATCATGCATGCGGTCTCCGCGCCAACGGGACCATCACCTGCTGGGGAAGCAACGATAACGGGACGACGGAACCGCCCCCGGGCACCTATACCTCCATATCCGCCGGGGGATTGCTGAACTGCGCGCTTCATGTGGACGGGCACGCTGTCTGCTGGGGATACGCGGACGGCCAGGCACGCGTTGCCGCCGGCCGCTACACCGCTGTGTCCGCCGACCACTGGTTCGGCTGCGGGTTGGACCCGGACGGATCCTTGACCTGTTGGGGCAGGAATCCGTGGGCAGATAGCCCGGTGGAGTTGCCCGGAGGACGTTTCACCGCGGTCTCCACCGGCTCCGAACACTCGTGCGCTGTACGCGCCGAGGGGACCATCGCCTGCTGGGGCAACAACGATAACGGCCAGGCGGATGCGCCCGGCGGTCGGTTCACGACGATCGCCGGCGGTTACAGTCACTCGTGCGGGTTGCTGGCTGACGGGACGGTCGCCTGCTGGGGCGATTTCTACGGGTCAACGAGTCCGCCCCAAGGGAGTTCACCGCCGTGTCCGCCGACTTGTACTACTCCTGTGGGGTGCGCACCAACGGCAGGATCACCTGCTGGGGTAGACCGGACTACGTGTGGGTGACCTCGCCGCCGACCGGAGCCGAGAGGTTCACGTCGGTCTCCGCCGGAGGGACCATCCACGGTATCCACGCCTGCGGCATCAGACCGGACGAGACGATCCACTGCTGGGGTACCAACAACTTCGGGCAGGCCGACCCACCCCTGGATTGGTTCACCACGGTGGACACCGGCCACAACCACTCCTGCGGGTTGAGAGCCGACCAGACCATCGAATGCTGGGGGGGCTTCGTGGCAGAGCCTCCCAACCGGCTGTACAAGGCCATCTCACTGGGCGATACGCATTCGTGCGGCGTGCTCGACGACGGCACCGTGACGTGCTGGGGTTCGGACAGCCTGGGAGTCACCGACGCTCCGGACGGCGACTTCAGCGCCGTAGCTGTCGGCGAGAGGCACGCCTGCGGTCTACGTACCGACGGCACCGTGGCCTGCTGGGGTAACAACTGGGCCGGCCAGTCGGATCCTCCCGCCGGGACCTTCACCATGGTCGACACCGGACACGACCATACCTGCGGCCTCCGCACCGACCGTCGCATCATCTGCTGGGGCTACTACCAGTCCGGAGCGACGGATGCACCGGCCGACAGGTTCACCGGCCTCAGCGTCGGTGCCCGCCACACCTGCGGCCTCCGGGCAGATGGAACCGTCGTCTGCTGGGGCTACGGCACCGTGTCCCCGCCCACCGACGTGGACTGGTTCAGTGACCCGTGAAATCCTAATCGGGGTCCAATCGGCGACTGTGGATGACTGGCGGATGTTGGGCGGCCATAATCCGATGAGGGATACCGGCCTCGGAGGTACGGGGACCGATCCCGCCTTCTCGTGAACCGGGTTGCTCCATCAAGGAAGGTATTGAACAATCCACCAGCGGCAATCGTCATTGTGAGGCGACGTGGAGGATAAGGAGGATTCAGGCAGAAACTCTTGTTGGTCTGGGAGTTTAGGACCGTAAGAACCGGCGTGAAACCTCAGAAACCGGTGGGCCCACCTGGATTTGAACCAGGGACCTCATCCTTATCAGGGATGCGCTCTAACCAACCTGAGCTATGAGCCCGTGGGACGATAATACACTGATCCGGATCGTTACGGGCAGCCCGACTATCCCGGAATCCGGTCTTCGGCGATCATCCGTGCTCAACTATCACGTCGCCCGCGGCTGTTGGTAGGCATATGAGTATGCGGTTACAGCCCGCTCCGGGTCGGGTACCCCGTGAAAGAGATCGAAGCCCCGATCCCGGAGGTCAGCCTCGGTAGGCATCCGGCGCCGGCGGCAGCGGCCTAGTCAACCAGCGCGGGCGACGCAAGCCTCCCGGCCCCGGTCCGGGGCGGGTCTTTGACATCCATTCCCGGTATATCTCGTGAGATCGGACGGTGTCGACGAACACATCGCCGTATCGATCGTCGGAAAGGGCCGGGACTAACCGCACCCGCTGATGCCAGGCGTGCATGCCCGACACCGGATCGGGATGGACAGGAAAGGCCAGGTTCTGGTGTACACCGGGATCACGCCACCATATACGTTCGCTGTCGGGGTCCTTCGATTTGAAGGGTTCGATGCCGGTCTTGTGCCTCAGCAACCATCCGTTCTTCCGGCGATTGATGTCCACCAACGCCGACGACCAGCGCTCGTTGCCTATCTCGGGATCGAGGCGCCACCGGCCCATATGATGGGAGGCCGCCACGAGTCCGGGGCGGAGCCCCTCGGTGCGCCACGCCCTCATTACGAAGTAACCGATGTCGGTGCTGATCCGGACCAAGTCGCCGGTTGCGAATCCGAGTTGGTCCGCATCTATCGGATTAATCCACAGCGGATGGCCGTGGCTGATCTCGTACAGGTATTTGGCGTTGCCCGACCGGGTATGGATAAGGGTCGGCAGCCGGAAGATGGGCAGCAGGATCCTTTCGTTTCCTTCCAGGTCGAGGTCCCGCCAATGGACATGGGACTTGATGTAGGTGGGGATGGCCGACTCAGCCCAGTTCCAGGACTCCAGGGTGTCGGAGTGCCATTCGAGCAGTCGGGAGAGCGATGCGAACCCGCTCCGCCGGGCCCCGTCGATCTCCACACCCCCCTCGCCGGGTTCCGCGATCGACTCATTTAACCGGTATCGATCCCGGTCGATTTCGAATGCCCCGTACTTGCGCATGTACTCGAGGGGATCGAGCCCTTCTTCAGAAGCACGCTCCGGCAGTCCGGGTACCGAGTTTTTGAACATCCATCCGTAGTACTCCTCGACGCTCACGGGTCGGCTCGGGTCGTCGGGTGACTCGTACCAGCCTCGCACGCCCAACTCTCCATCGGGATCGATCCTCCATGAGAGGTCGATCCAGAACTCGTTCTCTTCCCATACCTCACCCGGGTTGGCCTCGTAGGTTCGTTCGTAGATCTGCCCGTCTCTCTCGCCAGCCACCCGCAACACCGGTTGTCGGAACCCCAGCCAGCGGGCGGCATGGGTCTCGTAGGAGTGGGTGTCATGCCTTTCCGCTCCTACCCCCATCGGCAGAACGTAGTCGGCGAACCAGGCCGTCTCCGACCAGGTAGGGGAGAGGGCCACATGCAGGCCGACCCGGTCCCGGTCGCTAAGGACCTCCATCCAGGTAAACCCGTCCGGATTGGTCCATACCGGGTTGTAGACCCGAGTGAAATACACCTCGAGACGGCCCCGTCCCTCCTTCAGGAAATGGGGTAGCAGGTAGCTCATCTCGTAGTGGCACAGGGGGAACTCGTTCGGCCATATCAGCTCGTTCCAGCGGTTTGTCGGGGGAGGCATGTTCCAGTGGTCGGGCTTGAACTTGTCCCACGCGCTGGGCGACGTGCCTCCGACGGTGCCGACCGAACCGGTCAGTACATGCAAGAAGAAAAGGCAGCGGGCCACCTGCCAGCCTCCGAGATTGCCCGAGGCGGCCGCCCGCCAGGTGTGGGATGCAAAACGACTTCCCGCTTTGGCGATTCCCTCGGCAACCGCCTCGATGCGCCAGGCGTCGACCCCGGTCTCTTCGGCGGCATGCTCGATGGTGTAGGAGGCGTACGTCTCCTTCAGCAGTTCTATGAAGCTGTCGTAGGTGCGGGGTCTATCCGGCGCGCGGGCGGCGAGCGACGCCTCCCAGTTGACCCACCGGCGCATGAACTCGTGGTCCACTGCGTCCTGTTCGAGCAGCCGAGACGCCACCGCCAGCAGCATGGCCGCTTCGGTACCCGGCCACGGAGAAAGCCAGTAGTCGGACATGGACGCCGTATTGGAAAGGCGCGGATCGATGGTGGCCACCTTGGCGCCGGCTTGGCGCGCCTCGATTATGCGCTGGGCGTGCGGGTTGAAGTAGTGCCCCGATTCGAGCTGGGCTGACAGCAGCAGGATGAACCGAGCGTTGGCGAAGTCGGCCGAGGGTCGGTCGAAGCCCATCCACATGGCATAGCCGGTGCGTGCGCCCGCCGAGCATATGTTGGTGTGGCTGTTGTGCCCGTCCACTCCCCACGAACGGAGGATGCGGTCTATGAATCCGTCCTCTCCGGGCCGCCCGACGTGGTACATGATTTCGTTGTGGCGGTCCTCGATCAGCGCGGTGCGAATGCGCCCTGCTATGTCCTGGAGGGCATCCTCCCAGGTAACCCGCTCCCACTGTCCCCCGCCACGCGGACCCACCCGGCGGAGAGGATGGAGGATACGTTCGGGATCGTACATCTGGTTGAGGGTGGCCGGGCCCTTGGCGCAGTTACGACCCCTCGATCCCGGATGTTCGGGATTGCCTTCGAACCTCCGGACCCGGCCGCTGTCCTTGTCGACGTAGGCCAGCAGACCGCATCCGGCCTCACAGTTGAAACAGGTGGTGGGGACCAGCCGGTAGCGGCGCTTGACCTTCTCGGGCCACGCCTTGGCGTCGTACTCTTCCCAATCGTCCCATAACTCGGTGGGGGGGAAGGACACGAGTCCCGTCCCCGGAACCAGTCGAGCAACTCGCTTGCCTTCTCGGGATCCCGGTTCTATGTTCACGATTGCCCTCCACCGCTCACGAGAGCGGTACGCTCTGGCCTGCTTTGACGTACGCGTCGTCCGCGCACCAGATGCCCGCCATCGCAGACACCCCGCCCATCCCGGCCAACCACCAGAGGCCGTCCGGACCGGCCAGGAAGGCTATCCCCAGTACCAACGGAAGGGCCACCCCGACGACATGGCCTCCCCACCACCACTCCTTGGCGTAGGCCCCTCTCGTCAGATGATGCAGAGCGGCGGCCTGGTTGGCTGTTGTATGTGGGGTGACCATCTCGACCAGTCCTATCAAGCCTAAGGAAGCGGCGCCCCCAACCAGAACCCAGGCGAACACCTCTACCGTCCGCTCGTCGAGGTCGAACGCGCCGCCGGCCACCAGTCCGGTGCCTCCTCCCACTGCCATCGCCCCTGCCAGCATGTGCCATAACAGAGTGGGGCTTTGCCACAGGTCGCGACCCTCCGCCTGCCCGAACAAAAAGGCGGTGTATCCGGCTACACCGAGTCCTACCACCCCGGTGGCCCAGATGAGCACCGGTAGGTAGTCGACCCCGACCAGGCCCAAAAGGAACCAGAGCCCGAGCAGCCCGGCGTGGGCGCTGAGTATCCAGGCCCCTTTCACCAGCCACGAGCCCGATCGACCCTTGGTAAGCAGGTAGTGGAAACGGTCGGGTCGCTTGAGGTCGGCAACCAGCAGAACCCCGGTCAGGGCCAGGAAAATCCCGGAAATCAAGGGGGCGCCCCAGCGGACAAAGGCGGTACCTTCATCAGCGCCGAACAGCAGCGCCAGCGCCACGACGATGGCAAGACCCGCGGAAATCCCTTTGGTGAGGAAGTAACTCGACACCCGCCATCCCCACGGCATGGGATGATCGGTGTTGTAGACAACCCGGGGGACACTGTCCGGTCGGGGCGGGCGGGCAGGCCGGGTCGATTCGGCGCCGGGCGTGAGATCGACCGACATAAAGGAAGGCGAAGGATCACGCCATATCCCCCCATCGCCGGGATCGACCGCACCGAGCGGGTCTATCGCTTGATCCTCAACCCCTCGATACCACAGGTTGGGGCGAGTGCCCTGCTCGACCGAACGCTGCGAGAGGTTTTCCGCCGCCACCATCCGGGCGATAGGGGTGGTCGGATCGTCAAGATCACCCGAGATAATGGCCCCCTCGGGGCATACCACCACGCAGGCCGGTTCCAATCCGACCTCAACCCGATGAACGCAGTAGTTGCACTTCTGAGCGGTGTGGTCATCCGGATCGATGTAGAGCGCATCGTAGGGACAAGCCTGCAGGCAGCTCTTGCAGCCGATGCAGAGGCTGGTATCGAAATCGACGATCCCGTCCTCCCGACGGAACAGAGCGCCGGTCGGACAAATCGATACACACGGGGCGTCGGTGCAGTGGTTGCAGCGCATAACCGAGAAGAAGCGCCGGGTGTCGGGCCAGGTGCCCTTCTCGATGTACTTGACCCAGGTGCGGTTTACCCCGATCGGGACATCGTGCTCGGTCTTGCACGCCACGGTACAGGCGTGGCAACCGATGCAAGATGTGTGGTCGATGACGAACCCGTACTGCAAGAAGCCTCATTCCGGTGCGGGGACCGCTGTTCTCCCGCTCAACCTATCGTAGATTTGAACACTAGCCAGCAACCGGCCGGGCTCCGCCGCAGCCACTACGGAGAGCGCTGAAAACCCTTCGTTGGCCCGAAGTTCGATGGCGAGGTCCTTGATCGGCGGATGCAGGGCCGACTAGGAGCCCGTTTTCCGGCACTGCCCTATGCGGCCGCATCGAGTTCAACTCGGTGGCGGTTTCAGGTCCAGGGACAATCCGGCCACCATCAGGTAGGCGCGATCAGCCCGGGAAGCCACCAACTGGTTCACTCTGCCCAGCAGGTCCCGGTAGGTCCTTCCTAGCCGAGAGGCCGGCACGATGCCCTGCCCCACCTCGTTACTGACCAGGATCCATCGCCCCCCGGCCCCCTCGATGACCTCCAGCAGGCGCTCCACCGCTTGCAGCACACCGGGTTCCGCATCGACCTCCGGATCCTCTTTCAGGAGGAGGTTGCTGACCCACAGGGTGAGGCAGTCGAGAATGAAAGTGTCGTATCGATCCACCAGGGGGACAAGGGCTTTGCTCAAGTGCACCGGCTCCTCCAGGACATGCCAGTGGCGAGGCCGGTAGCGGCGGTGGTTCTCTATCCGGCGACGCATCCCTTCGTCGAGGGCTTCGGCGGTGGCGATGAACAGTACGTCGGCGCCGTCGCGGGCCATTCGTTCCGCGACGGTACTCTTCCCGGAACGAGCGCCTCCGAGGATCAGTACGAGATCGGCGGGCCTGGTGGCTTGAGGTGGTTTGTCAGACATCGAATCCCGCTCCGAGATGGCTGGTGTCGTTGAGTAGGTCAAGAACGCCGCTCCCGTCGCCGAAGACCGTCACGACGGATAGCCCGGCGTTCGATAGGCGGAACCGCCACATCGAGCTAGCGGGCAGGCGGAGCAGGTCCACGATCACGGCGCGCAGCGTACCCCCGTGGGCTACGACGAGGATGTTGCCGTCCGTCTCGGAATGGTCTTCCCTGATACCGCCCACCGTGGAGGAAACCCGGTTGAAGACACTCCGGTCGCTCTCCCCTCCCGGCGGGGCGAAGGCCGGGCCTTCGTCGAACATCCGCTCGTACAGCAGGGGATACCGGGCTTCCACCTCTTGATGTGTCAAACCTTCCCATTCACCGAAGTCCTTCTCCCGCAATCCGGGCAGCGTAACCACCCGATTGCGCTGCCTGCCGGCGATGATGGGCTTCGCCGTGTCCACGGCCCGCTGCAGGTCACTCGCGTACACGCCTTCGAAACTTGTACCCACCAATCGCTCCGCCGTCTTTCGGGCCTGGGCATGTCCCTGCACGTTGAGCGGGGGATCCGCATGACCCTGCGCACGCCCCACCCGGTTCCATTCCGTCTCTCCATGCCTTACCAGGAACCATCTGCAACTACTCGACATCTCGCTACCGTCCGCCTCGCCTCATGACCGTCAACGTGGTGAGTCGTGAGCCACCGCGAAGAGAGCGTCTATGTCCAGCGACCCCTCGATAGCGTCGGCGACTTCATCAAGAGCGGAATCGACCGCATGTTCGAACTCCAAGCCTCGGAGAGACCGCGCCCCTAACCGGGAGAGCCAGGCACGCCGGTAGCCATCATCTGCGAAGAGGCCATGCACATGGACCCCCGAGATCAGACCCCCGGGACTCCGGGCGCCATCCGGGCCGTGGCTGAGGTGGACTACAGGCCGGTCGAGGTCCGGGCCCGTAACCCGGCCGTTGTGGATTTCGTACCCTCGGACCGGGATACCGGAAAGGGCACACCGCCCGTCGGCCGGACGGACGATCTTGGTGTCCGCCATCGTCGTCTCTATATCGAGGAGGCCGAGGCCTTCGGCACTGCCAGGAGGGCCGTCCACCCCGGACGGGTCCCGCACGATCCGCCCCAGCATCTGCATGCCCCCGCAGATCCCGAAGACCTTTCCTCCGGCCCGCGCGTGGGCGATGATGTCATGATGCCAGCCTTGCCGGCGGCAGAAATCGAGGTCGCTCACCGTTGACTTGGTGCCCGGAATGATGACCAGGTCGCTGTCCCTGGGAATCGCTTGACCCGGTTTGACGTAGACCACCTCGACCTCCGGCTCGGCGCGCAAAGGGTCGAAGTCATCATGATTGGCGATATGGGACAGGATCGGCACCGCGATCTTGAAAACGCCCCCCGCCGATCGTACGGACTCCGGTGGGTCCTCGATAGCTACCGAATCTTCGGACGGCAGCCGCGCGGCGGCCGGAATCCACGGCGCTATCCCGAAGCAGGGCCAGCCCGTCCGGCGTTCTATTAGCTCGATCCCCGCCTGGAAGATGCTCACTGAACCCCTGAACTTGTTAATGACAAAGCCGGCCACCAGACCGGCGTCGGCGGGATCGAGGACCGCATGGGTTCCTACGAGAGAGGCGATCACTCCACCACGGTCAATGTCTCCGACAATCACCACCGGAACGGAGGCCTGCCGGGCGAATCCCATGTTGGCGATGTCTCGGTGGCGAAGATTGGTCTCCGCCGGACTGCCGGCGCCCTCGACGATGACGATGTCGTGGGTGGTTGCCAGCCGATCAAAACTGTCGATTACGATGTCGAGGAGGCCCCCTCGATCGTTCAGGTAGTCACCGGGTAACAGGTAACCCCTCGGCTTGCCCAGGACTATCAACTGGGCGGTTCGATCCGACTGCGGTTTGATGAGCACCGGATTGAGATCCGGGCGCGGCTCAACGCCTGCGGCGCGGGCTTGGAGGGCTTGAGCCCGGCCTATCTCACCTCCTCCCTCACACGCGGCTGCGTTGTTGGACATGTTCTGGGGTTTGAAAGGGGCCACGGTCAAGCCGCGCCGCTTGGCCAGCCGGCACAGACCGGCCACCATCAAGGACTTGCCCGCGCTGGAGGCGGTTGCCTGGATCATGATGGCGCCCATACGACGACAGGTTATCCGGTACCGGGCCTCCGGCGGACTCCTTTCAAAGCCCGGACCAGGCGGCGGCAGTCGGCCAGGCTTCTGATACCGACCCGGATGTGTTCAGGCAATCCGAATGACGTGCAATCGCGCACGCATATCCGATGGCGGCGGAGAAGTTCGAGCCGGACAGCCCTCGCGTCCCCGACCTCCACGAGCAGGAAATTGGCGGTCGGCTCGTTGCACGCCAGACCCAGACCTCGTAATTCTGCGACGAGGTACTCCCGGCTCGCCCGCACCACCCGGCGGCCTTCCGCAACATGGCCCCCTTCATCCAGGGCGGCCAGTCCGGCTGCCTGGGCCGGCGCGTTGACGCTCCAACTGGACTGGAACCGTCGCGTCCGCTCGACCACCCCCCGAGACGCCAGCAGGTATCCGAGCCTCAGGCCGGGGATGGCGTGGTCCTTGGTCATCGAACGAAGCAAGACCGTGTTGCCGCGACGGAGCAGGCTGGTGGTGTTCCAGCGCCCGTCCACGAAGGCCGCATACGCTTCGTCCACCACAAGCAGGCCGCCGGAACCGACCGCCTCGGCAACAGCCTCCACTTCGCGCCGACCGACGTAGACCCCGGTGGGGTTGTTCGGGTTACACAGGAAGGTCAGGATGGGTCGCAACTCCTTGATCGTGGCCGTCGCCTGCTCCGGATCCCACCGGAACTCATTCCCTTGCTCCGGGTGGATTAGGCGCGGTTCAACCTCCTGGAGACGGCAGGCCGCCGCGTACTCCCCGAAGCCGGGCGCGAAGACGCAAACCCGGTCATTCGCCTGCAGGTGGGAACGAGCCAGCAGGTGGATGAGTTCGGTGGAACCGTTCCCCACCAGGATCGTGTCCTGCGCAACCCCCAGATGGGAACTCAATGCTTGGCGGAGCCGGAGGCAGCCGGGGTCCGGGTAGGCCGAAACGTCAATATTTCGGATGGCGCGGAGCACCCCGGGAGACGGACCGAGCGGGTTGATGCTGGCGCTGAAGTCGATCACCTCACCGGGAGACAACCCGAGGCGGTCCAGTTCGGCCACGTTCAGCGCGCCGTGGACAGGACGGGAAGGCGCCGCCACTCAACCCACCACCCATGAGCGCGCCGCGATCACCGCACCCGCGACCGGGACCGTGACGGCCGCCAGGGCGTAGCAAACCCGGACGGCGGTCCGGAGGTCCCGGGTCGTCGGATCTCGCAGCCCGTCGCCAAGCCGGTAGTGGCCGACTTTCTCCAGGGCCACCCCGAGAAGCCCGGCCATCGCGCTGATCGTCCAGCCCGCGTTAGGGCTGGCTGTGAGCTTGCGATCCCGGAGCGCGACGGCCCAGCCCCGACCGGGAGGGAGGCCGCTCGCCGGCCCAGCCCCCACCAGCATCAGCAGGACGCTCAGCCGGGCCGGTATCAGGTTAATGAAGTCGTCGAGGCGAGCCGACGCCTTGCCCAGGTATTCGTATTCACCTCGATACCCGATCATGCTGTCCAACGTATTGACGGCCCGGTAGGCGAACGCCCCCGGCAGGCCGAACAGAGCGAATGCCAACCAGGGCCCCACGAAGCTGTCCGTCGTGTTCTCAGCGACCGACTCAATGGCAGCCATCAGGACGAAGGGCCGGGCCAGGTCGGCCGTGTCACGGCTCACCAGGCTCCGCAGCCCGTCGCGGGCACCGGTCCGGTTGCCGTCCTCGACCGCTCGGCCGGTTGCCAGCGCGGCCCGTCCCAACTCTTTCACCGCGAAGGTAGTGCTGAGCAGAACCGCCCCGCCGACCACGTAGGCGACGGCCCCGGCTTCCCGGAGTCCGGCCATCGCCAGCCAGGCTATCCCTCCCGACAGGGCAGGCACGCAAAGGGCCAGTCCGGTTCCTACCGCCAGCGACAGCCCCGGCCGGCCCGACGTCGGAGAGTGCCTCTCGAGCCGGGAAATCAGCTTGCCCATCCACACCACCGGATGGACGGGCGCCGGGACTTCCCCGACCATCGCATCCAGAGCTACGGCTACCACCAGCACGGCTAGATCCAGGCGCCACTCCCCTGTCCAGATCACGCGAGACGGATTCCTTACATAAAGGAGAGAACCGGAGGTTGCAAAGCCCCAGGTTCTCCCAGCGTCAACAAGACTGCCAGTACCAGCATGACCACCTCGGATATCTCCACCACTGCACCGTAGATATCGCCGGTCACGCCTCCGAGCAGCCGCGCGGCCCAACTCCCTACCACCCACGCTACTAGTCCGGCCGCCCCCACCAGAACGAGCCCCAGCGGTCCGGCAAGCGCCACGGCCACAGTCCCGGCAACCGCTAGTCCGGCGATCATTACCCGCGTGGCGCCCTCGGCCCGGACAAAGGGCGTTCCGAGCCCCTCCCTTCTAACGTAGGGGAACCGACCCATGACAACCAGGATCGCCCATCGGGAAAGGCACGGAACGACCACGATCCCCCAGAAACGGCTCTCGGCAGGCAGGGCGGCCAGGGCAGAGCATTTGATTACCAGCAGGAAGACGACGCCGATCACCGCGAAGGCCCCCACATGGGGATCTCGAAGTATTTCCAAGCGGCGCTCCCGGTCGTGGCCACCCCCTAACGCATCGCAGGTGTCCATGAACCCATCCAGGTGCAATCCTCGAGTCAGCAGAGCCAGCACTCCGGCGAGCACCACCCCCTCCAAGAGGAATGGGCCCTCTTGAAACTCGATCAGGCCGTATATGGTCGGTGAATCTCCGCCCTGGTCGATAGCTAGCCGGAATGGAACCCCATCGAATTGCCTCAACAAGAATCGGAGTTGCTCGGCATCCGGCGGCTCTCCGGTCTGGAGTATCAAGTAACCGACGTGCGCCAACCAATCCAGGGCGGCGACTATCACCCCTAGGATCAGGCCTACCACCGGAAACCAAACCGGGGCTTTCAACAGGCCGCCGGACCGGTCCCTTGGCGCGCCCGGAAGAATCGTCAGGAAACCCAAGGCGGCCCTAAGCCCTGTCATTTTCCCGATCCCTCCATCAGCTGATCGCTATCCCGGCGGTCCGAGACCCCGGCCCCCGTGAAGGTGGCCATTTCCGATAGGCAGGCAGCCGCCGCTTCGATGATCGGCATGGCCAGCACCGCGCCGGTGCCCTCGCCGAGGCGCAGGCCGAGATCCAGCAACGGCTCGAGCCCGAGATGGGAAAGCACCACCCCGTGCCCCTTTTCGGCGGAGCGGTGGGAGGCGATCATGTAATCGCCTGCGGCCGGACTGAGGCCGTGGGCGATGAGCGCCGCCGCGCCGGAGATGAAACCGTCCAGCACGACCGGCCGCCGAGAAGAGGCGCACCCCAGCATCACCCCGGCCAGCACGCCTATCTCGAAGCCGCCCACTTTGCAGAGCACGTCGATCGGGTCTGCCGGGTCTGGTGAGTTCACCTCAAGGGCCCGCTCCACCACCGCCACCTTGCCCTCGAGTTCGTCCCGAGTACGCCCGGTACCCTCACCGGTTGTCTCCGTCGGGGATCGGCCGGTTACGGCGGCCGCTATGGCGCTTGATGATGTGGTATTGCCAATACCCATGTCACCGGCGGCGATCAGGTCGACGCCCGAGACTGCAACCTCGGTGGCCAGGTGGGCCCCGGCCACCACGCACCGGATGGCCTGATTCCTGGACATGGCCGGACCTCGGCTGATGTCGGCGGTCCCGCGCCCGATTCCCAGCACGCGCAGGTCCGGATGGTCGGGTAACTCCGCGGCTATTCCCGCATCCACCACGACTTGGCGCACTCCACCGAGACGCGCCATGACGCTGACGGCTGCCCCGCCCGCCAGGAAGTTCAGCACCATCTGGGCGGTCACGGCTTGGGGATAGGCCGTCACGCCCTGAGCCACCACGCCGTGGTCGGCGGCAGCCACGATCACCGCTTTGTCACGGATTATCGGTCTCTCGGCGCCGAACATTCCGGACAGCCGGACGGAGACCTCTTCGAGCCGACCCAAACTGCCGGGCGGCTTGGTAAGAGTCTGTTGCCGGGCGAGAGCCCGTTTCGCTGACCCGGAATCGGCGTGCCTGATGCGTCCGAGGATCCGGGAGAGTGCTGAGTAATCGCTCATGGACGAACCCTTTCGGAACTAGCTCGCAGCGCCGATCGCTGAGCCGCTATAGTACGCCGTGGCCCGGGGAGACAACCGGGTGCCGTGGAATCCAGCGAAGTCCGGTAATAGTCCGGCGCTGTCCCGCAACTGTCAAGCCCCATCCGCACGGAGGGGACGAGCCAGGCCGCCTGATCTACGGTCACGTACCAGCTCTCGGAGGAAGGGTTGCTCGTGCCGACTCCGAGTTGGGAGTCTGACGATCTCTCTTCATCCTCCATGAATCAAAGGAGGATGTTCCTTGTCAAAAGCAAGATACCAAGTTTCACTGCTGATGGCCGTCCTGCTGCTGGTCGGCGCAGCCTGTAGCGGCGACAACGCCGCCACACCTCAAACAACTGTAATCACAACTGCGACCACTACGACGGCGGCGACCACGACCGTCGCCCCAATTACAACCACCGCCCCAACCACCACATCCCCCCCAACCACCACGACGGCGTTGACCACAACCACCACCCCAACTACGACCGTAGCCCCGACTACTACAGTGCCTGAACCGGCATTCCCGGTCACGGTTGCCGGGGTCGTCATCCCCGCCCAGCCCACGGCGATCGTCTCTCTATCTCCCACGGCTACCGAAATGCTGTTCGCGGTCGGGGCGGGTGATCAGGTCATCGCAGTGGACTCCTTCTCGAACTACCCCGAAGGCACCCCGATGACCGACCTGAGCGGCTTCCGACCCAACCTGGAGGCCATCGCCGCATACGCCCCCGATCTGGTGGTCATGTCGGGCAATCCCGAGGAAATCGCCTCCGGCCTTGAAGCCCTGGGCATCCCGGTCCTGATCCATGAAGCGGCCCTTGACCTGGAGGATGCGTACCAGCAGATGCGACAGGTCGGAGCAGCGACCGGCCATGTCGAGGCTGCGGAGGAATTGGTATCGACGATTCAGGAGGAAATCGCCGAGTTGCTGGACGAACACGCCCCGGAGCCGGTAGATCCGAACCTCGAACCTGACATGCGCCTCACGTTCTACCACGAAATCTCCGACACCTTCTTCTCGGCGACTTCAGGTACCTTCATCGGAACCGTCTACGCCATGTTCGGGTTGGTGAACATCGCAGACGAGGCGGATCCCGACGGATACGGCTATCCGCAATTGTCTCCGGAGTACATCCTCGAAGCGGATCCCGACATCATCTTCTACGGATGCGCCGTCTGGTGTGGCACCACCGCGGGGTCGATCGCCGAGCGTCCGGGCTGGAGTGAGCTCCAAGCGATCCGCAACCAGAACCTATTCGAGGTTGACGATGACCTATCGAGTCGATGGGGACCACGGTTGATCGAGTTCGTCCGGCTCATAGGGCAGAGCCTCGGGAACTTCTCCAGGGACGGCTGACGAGCGTGGACCAGGAACGAGTCGACCTAAGGCCGGCCCGGCTCCGCTGGGGCTGGCTTATCGCGACGCTCGCGGCCTTGCTGGTCGCGATGTTCGCGGGTATCACCATCGGTCCGGCCGGGATCCGACCGGGACAGGTGATGGCCGAACTCATCGGATCCGGCTTGGGCGGACGTCCCTCGACCCTCTCGAGCATCCAGCAGGCCATCATCTGGGAGATCCGCCTTCCCCGGGTCATTCTGGGAGGCCTGGTTGGAGGACTTCTGGCCCTGTCCGGGGCCTCCTACCAGGGAGTATTCCGGAATCCCCTAGCCGACCCGTACCTGCTGGGAGTTGCGGCGGGCGGCGGTTTGGGCGCTACCGTGGTGATCGCTCTGGCCCCCGGAACCACCTCCGTCCTGCTTCCTCTCGCCGCCTTCGTGGGCGCCTTGGCGGCGGTAGCGCTCACCTACGCCGTTGGGCGGTCGATAGGGGGGCGGAGCGCGGTCTCCCTCATACTCGCCGGGGTAGCGGTGGCGGCCTTCTTTACCGCTGTCCAGACCTACATCCTCCAGAGGAACGCCGACACCATCCGGCAGGTCTACTCGTGGATTCTCGGTCTGCTCGCCACCACCGGATGGCGTGAAGTGTTGGCGCTGCTTCCCTATGTCATTGTGTGTGGTACCGGGTTGCTTCTACACCGGCGGCTGCTCGACGTCATGAGCGTGGGAGACGAGGAGGTGGACAGCCTCGGCGTTTCGGCGACGAGGGTCCGCACGACGGTGGTGATTTTCGCAACTTTGGCGACGGCCGCCGCGGTAGCGGTGAGCGGGCTCATTGGCTTCGTAGGCATCGTCATTCCTCATACCGTACGCCTGCTCGTCGGTATCAGCTACCGGTCACTCCTTCCGGTCTCGGTGATCGCAGGCGCCGCCTTCCTGATCCTCGCGGACCTTGCCGCCCGTACCGTCGTAAGCCCGGCAGAACTACCGATCGGGGTTATCACCGCCTTCGTCGGAGCCCCCTTCTTCATGCTGGTGCTGCGCACGACCCGACGGTACGTGGTATGAGCATCTCGATTCGCGATCTTTCTATCTCGTACCAACCGGGAACGTCCGTGGTACAGGAGTTGAACCTCGAAGTGCCGACCGGCGAGTGGCTCGGGCTGCTCGGTCCCAACGGCGCGGGCAAGTCGACCCTGTTGAAGGCGATCGCCGGGCTCGTAAGACATACCGGGTCGATCAAGCTGGAAGGTGTCGACTCGACTTCGATCAGGAAGCGGGATCGGGCCCGAACGGTGGCCTTCGTCCCCCAGGAACCGGTCATACCACTTGCGATGTCGGTCGCCGAGTACGTGTTGCTGGGCCGCACTCCACACCTTCCCTATCTAGGAACGGAAGGTCGCCGAGACTTCGAAGCCGCCTCGTCGGCCCTCGACCTGCTGGACGTTCGACAATTCGCATCCCGGAACATGTCGGAGCTCAGCGGCGGCGAACGGCGCCGGGTGGTGCTGGCCCGAGCCATCGCCCAGGAAACCGACATACTGCTGCTTGACGAACCCACGGGTGCGCTCGATATCGGCCAGGGGCAGAACGCTCTCGAGTTAATCGGCTACCTGCGGAAACGGCGCCCCATCACGATCATCACCGCCATGCACGACCTGACCCTGGCGGGGCAGTTCGCCGACCGGCTGCTCATGATGGCCGCCGGCCGGATAGTCGCCTCCGGACCGGCCGTGCATGTGTTAACAGCTGACTACATAAGGGACTTCTACCATGCCACCGTCGAGGTAGTCAGGGTCGGCGATGGCCTGGCGATAGTCCCGGTAAGGAATGGTTCCAGATGAGCGAAGCTCCCCGCACAGAAGACCCCCGCCGACGAGACACCCGGCGGGCGCCCTCGGTGGTGCTCGTAAACACCGGCGACGGCAAGGGCAAGAGCACCGCCGCAATGGGAATGGTGATGCGGTCGGTCGCCCGTAACTGGCAGGTGGCCGTTGTGCAGTTCATGAAGTCCGGAAAGTGGAAGGTCGGCGAGGAAAAGATCGGAAACCGTCTCGGCGTCGAATGGATAGCGGGCGGTGACGGGTTCTCGTGGGACAGCGAGGACCTGGATCGCTCTGCCGAACTCAACCGCGAGACGTGGAACCTGGCTCGGCAACGGATCGAAGCCGGAAAGCACCGCCTCGTGGTACTCGACGAGATCACCTACCCCATCAACTGGGGATGGATCGACTGCGACGAGGTAGCCGGCGTCATCGCCAACCGCCCTGCCAACGTGAACGTGGTCATTACCGGGCGCGACGCCCCCGACCGCCTGATCGAGGTCGCCGATACCGTCACCGAGATGACCCCTGTGAAGCACGCCTACCAGCAAGGCATCCGGGCCATCCGCGGTATCGACTTCTGAGCCAGCGCCCTCCCGCGTTACTCGCCGGGGGAGGGTGACCAGGCTCGTCACGCGGCCCGCAGGAACCGCGTCTCGAAGTCGACTGCCGTATCGATGTCCTCGGTGGTCACGCCGTGGTCGCGGTAGATCTCCAAGATCATCGAATCCGGCTCCCCGGCGAGGGCCAATTCGGATAAGACCTCCGTTCGAACCCTCCTCACGGTCGGGATCCCGAACGACACGCGTGGAGTCACGCACACCGGTTCCTGTGCCTCCATCACGATGTATCGCATCGCCTCTTCTGTCACCTCGTCAAACCGAACCCGTCTACAAAAGGTCTCTGCTGCTGAGCTCAGCATCAACTGCCCGGATCCAACCACCATCCATAGTTCCGCGGGTATCTCCAGGCGCTGTTGCGTCTCCGACACGAGCTCCCGGCCCCCGATTAACGGCTTGGCGACAGCAAATGGGAACGGCGTGTCGAACTCACGACTAAGCGCTTCCCTCAGTGGACGGAGCCGTTGGAGAGGCAGGTGCCGACGGTATTCGCGAAGGTAGGCAGCCTCGATGAACTCCCCCCAAGATACCCGCGGGTCGCCAGTGGGTTCGTGACGGAGGACGGGTGGGTACCGCTCGGAGCCGCGGCTGCCTCCATCAAGCCACCACCGGAGGGTAGCTGGTGATATACGAAGCAGGCGTGCCGCTTCCGAAAGGCTGTAGGTAGGCCGAACCAGCCAAGAACTCATCTCGTGCGCCTCCGTGGGTAAGGAGCGCCGGTAGCCTACTTGGCCTCGATTTGAACCGACGTAGCCACCAACGACTATGAAACGAACCCCGTGGTCAACACAGAGCCCGACGAATTCCTGCAAGTTATCCCCCAACGGCATGCTGTCCCCTCCGTCCGATCCGTGGTAGTACGCTTGGAGATCCCGAAGATGATCCACCCGTTCCGCCAGTCTTGCCAACCGCCTACACTCTTTGCTCATGAAGTTACGGGTGCTCTTCGTGTTGGCGGGGCTGGCGGCGGTTCTGGTGCTGGTCGTTCGTCGCTCCCCGGTAGTGGTCCAACCTCCGGCTGATCGGGGAACCTGGGTACCCGTCCCGACCGATCGATGACCACTCGGGTAGCGCTCCATCTAAGCGGTGGCGTGGCCTTGCGAGCATCGCGGGTTCTCCTCGCGGAGGCGGGCGTACAGGTCGGATTTCTCTCGGACGATTCGGGTCACGAGGGTACGGATTCGATCTTGTCGGTAGCCGGGTGGGATGCCTTGGCCGTGTCCGGCGTCTCGGAGGCCTCGGACCCTCATGTCAAGGAGGCGCTCGCTTCCGATATCCCTGTAGTGGTTGGAACCCACTTGCCTGACGGCTATCCGGTTGGTGACGCCACGGTCGTTACCGGCGCCGCCCTGGGATCCGGCCTGGCCGCCGCGCTGGCCCTTTCCATTGCGGACCCAAACGGCGAACCGGTTGATACGCAGCTCGCTTGGACTGTTTCCGGCCAACCGCTGGGTATGGGAACGCCCGTTACCTTCCCCGAACCGGTGGGTCCTCTATGGGCCGGAAGGGCCAAGAGCCCCCTGCGCCGACCAAGGGTCACCTGCTGGGTAGCGCCCGATGACTCGCCCTGGACGGCGGTGGTTGTCAACGTCCGGGGGCGGTCGAACGGAGGAGCGAACCGCATCTTGGGGGTGGTCGACGACGCTACCTTCCTCCGGGCTGTTTCGATCTCCGCGACTCTGGTGGCTGCGGCCCGCGGCGCATATCCGCCCGGAGTGAACAGTCCGGGCGACCCGGGGGGTGTCTACTTGCGGCTTGCCCGCGCCGCCGGAATGGAAATTGCCGAGTTCTCCTCGGAGCGGCCCACCAACCACTGAACGACGGCAACGCCGATAGCTGCATTGCCTGGTCGAAGCGCGATCATGGCTCTACTCCGCTCATCCTGTAGCGCCCGGTCCACAAAAAGCGGGGCTACAGACGCGGGTTTATGCGTTCTTCCAGCGAGAAGGCGATCAGGGCGAAGCCGAGGGACGCCAGCATGATCAGCAGTCCGGGTGGGAGAACCCACCACTTCCATGCCGGCGTGAGGAAGGCGCCCCGCGCCTGCGCCCAGAACAGGGTCGAACCCCAGCTCTTCTGGATCGGATCCCCGAGGCCCAGAAAGCTCAAAGCCGCCTCTAGGAGTATGGCGTTCGAGACGGCCCGAACGAACGAACCGGTGGCGAGCAGCGCGGTTCTCGGTACGATGTGTCGCAGTATGGTCCAGCGGTCCGGAGCGCCCATCGAGCGTGCTGCCAGGACATATTCGCGGGCTCGCAGCGAGAGCACCTGGGACCGGATAATCCGGGCCGGTTCAGCCCATATAAGGATGCCGATCACCAGGATGGTGTTTAGCAGGCTCCTGCCCAGATAGGCCGCCAGCACGATCAGCAACGGCAGGAAGGGCAGGATCAGAATCACGTCGACCCCGCGCATCATCACCGCCCCTAGCCGTTTCGGGTAGTACCCGGCGATAACCCCCACCGACGTTCCGATCAGCAAAGCAACCATCGCCGCCACGAGTCCAACCGACAGCGATACCCGCGCCCCGAAGATGAGTTCCGACAGCAGGTCCTGTCCGACATCGTTAGTACCGAGCAGATGTTCCGAGCTCGGAGGAAGGAACGGTGTTCCTACTCGCTCGGTCGGATCGTAGGGTGCGATTAGCGGGGCGAATACCGCACCACCCAACAGGATGGCGACGATGATCCCCCCGCTTACCCCGAACAAGGTGGGCATGCGGGAACGTCGCCGCGCCGACCGTCTCGCCGCCTGCTCCTGAGCGTCGGTGACCATCAGGAAGCCCTCGTACGTGGGTCGATCAGAGGATACAGCAGGTCGGCCAGCAGGTTCGCCAGCAGCACCGCCGCCGTAAACACCAGGAAGGCCGCTTGCATAACCGGGTAGTCACGTCCCGATACCGCTTCGAACACCAAGCGGCCCAGTCCCGGATACGAGAACACCGTCTCGACAATCACCGTGCCGCCGAAGGCGAAGCCGAGGCGGATGGCTAGGACGGTGACTACCGGAGCGATGGTGTTCCGGGCGACGTGTCCGAACAACACCCGCCGCTCCCCGGCGCCCTTGGCCCGCGCGGTTCGTATGTAGTCCTCCCCGAGGGTTTCCAGCATCGAATACCGCATCGTCATATAAACGCCGGGCGTTGCCAGGATGGACAGTGTGGCCACCGGCAGGATGGTATGGCTGATGATATCCCAGGTGTGGGCCCATCCCACCAGATCGGATGCGGGTGTAACGGCTCCAAACGAAGGCAGCACGCCCAACTGGACGGCGAAGATGGATATCAGCACCATGCCTAGCCAAAAGGACGGTAGGGACTCGATCGAGATCATGCCGGTAAGCATGCTCAGGTCGCCCTTACTACCCCTCCTCCACGCGGATAGAGCCCCGAGAATCACCCCCGCCACGGCTGACAGGATCAGCGACAGTCCGGTGATCAGCAGGGTCCACGGCAGTCGAGCGAGGATCATATCCACGATCGGCCGACTTGAGCGGAACGAATACCCGAAGTCCCCGGTGAGTATGTCCCCCCAGTAGCGCAGGTATTGCTTCCAGAGCGGAGCATCCAAGCCCACCCGAGCCACAATCTCTGCCCGCTGATCGGGACTCAACAGGCCGACATCCACTCCCGCAATCAACACCAGCGGGTTCCCCGGCATTAGTCGAGGCAACAGGAAGTTGAGCGTTACCGCTACAAGCACGACCACCCCATACTGGGCAAGTCGACGTAGGTCGATACGCCTTCTCAATCCGTCAACTCGGCTCGGATCCGGCGGATCCGCGCGCCCCTAGGGGCGCGCGGCGGGTGGCAGCAGAGAGAGCTTGCTTACGATGCCCTGCCCGGCGATGAACTCCCAATCCGCGTAGGTGCTGGAATCGTAGACGTATGCGCCGTCCGGATACAGGAGAAGCACGAACGGTAGGTCTTCGGCGATTATCTCCTGCATGCGACCGAGGATGGCGTTCCGCTCGTCACGATCCGGTTCCTGGCCAAGGACTTCCGACAATGCGTCCATCTCGGCGTTCTCGTAACCGGTCAGATTGAGGAATCCTCCGGCCGGTACGCTGGCGACGAGTTGCGGGAGTCGCAATGGGTCGGCCTGCACGGGAGCCGACCAACCCCACATGGCGATGTCGTAGTTCCGTCCGTTGTTAACGTCGAAACTCGGCCAGACAGCCTGTTCCCAGGTTCCGGTCTCGACCGCAGCCACCGAAGTCTCGATTCCGATAGCCGCCAGCATCTCTACCGTCAGCTCGGCTATACGAAGCCGCAGCGAGTCCGGAGCGTTAGTAACGATCTCGAATGACATCGGCTGCCCGTCGAACTCCCGAACGCCGTCGCCGTCACTATCGACATAGCCGGCGCCTTCCAGCAACGCGTTGGCCGCGGCCGGGTCGTAAACGGTGGTTATCGCCGGGTTGTAGGACGGATGGCCGGGGTGGATCCAGCCCGGGCTACCGACCGTGGCCGCCCCTAGGAAGACCGTGTCGACGATGTCCTGCCTGTTCATGGCCAGGTTGATGGCTTGGCGGACCGCTACGTCGTCGAAGGGACGCTTCGAGGCGTCATAGTTGATCATCTGGGTGGTGAACTCGGGGCCGATGATCACGTCAAGGGGATCCTGGGAGTCCAGCAGTTCTATCTGCTCAGGCGGGATCCGCTCGAAGATCACATCCACTTCCCCGGTCCGGATTGCTGCCTGAGCACCCGCGTCGTCGGCGAAGACGATCACCACCAGTTCCTCGACCGCCGGAGCGCCTCGGAAGTAGTCGTGGTTGGCTTGGAGACGGTAGCTCTGCCCTTCGACGTACTCGGTGAGCTTGTACGGACCGGTACCGATGTTGGTTCCTCCAGCGAACTGGTGCTCGGAGGGGACCTCCACCCCTTCCCAGATGTGGCGCGGAATGATCGGAACGTCAGCCAGGGCCGCTAGCTCGAACCCGGCGTTCGGGGCACCCAGAACGAAGGTGGCATTGTGATCATCGATCACCACAAGGTCCTCTACGCCCCGGAGGTCTCGCGCGAAACGGCTCGCTTCCACATTGTTGATGTAGTAGTCGACGCTGAAGTCCACGTCGTGAGCGGTCAAGGGCTCCCCGTCGTGCCAGGTCACGCCCTCCACCAGCGTCACGGAGTACTCGGTCAGGTCCTCGTTGACGGACACGCTGGAGGCAAGCCAGGGACGGGGTACCCCGTTCTTGTCCAGCTGCATCAGCGAGTCGTACTGCAACATCAGGAGGTTCCAGCCGGGGAAGCCGCTGATATATGTATACGGGTTGAGGGTTGACTCATCACCGGTGACCGCGGCGCGTATCTGGATCGGTTCTGCCGGCGCCTCCGGCATTGCGGTAGTGGTAGTGGCTTGGGTGGTAGTGGTCGTCGGTTCCCCTTCAGTGTCGGAAGGTGTATCCGTCACCGTGGTGGGTGGTGCAGGTGGCTGGGTAGTTGCCGGGGCGCCCGTAGCGACCGTTGTCGGCTCGGCGGCCGTCGTTGTCGTCGCAGGTTCGGCGTCATCCCCGCCGCACGAGACGCCTACCAGAGCGAGGATGCACAACAGCAGTACCCCTTTGAATCGGATTCTCAGCTGCATTTCGATGGCTCCTTTCTACGTCCCGCCAACGCGAGGGGCTCACTATTCCATCACCCGATACGGGGCTATAGTTCGACCACTCTAACCAGCGTAGCCGGACTGTAGCGGTCGCGCCGACTCCCGACCCGCCTGGTTTCCGCCGCGGCGGCTAACCTCGCCCGCGGTTTGCATTCCCGGTACTACGCGGTCGACGTTTGTATTGCCTTTCTTCCGGCCGCCGTATGGGATGGGCTACCAGTCCAAGGCCTATTTCCGCTCGGGTGGGCTGACTAAATGGCACGACACCCACCGTCCGGGGGCTACTTCGGCCAATTCCGGTTTGACGGTGGAGCACACGCCTTCGATCGCTACCGGACACCGGGTGTGGAAACGGCATCCGGGCGGGGGGTCCGCAGGGCTGGGAAGATCCCCGACGAGGCGGGTACGCGCCCCGCTGTCCATGACACCCGGGTCTGGAATCGGAACTGCCTCCAGCAGAGCCCGTGTATACGGATGGAGGGGTTCCGAATAGATCTGGTCTCGAGGAGCCCGTTCCACGATCTCGCCGAGGTACATGACCGCCACCTCATGGGAAATGTGACGCACCACGGCCAGATCATGCGCTATGAAGACGAGGGCCGTTCCGGTCCTGGCTTGCAGGTCCCCCAGCAGGTTCACGACTTGGGCCTGAACCGACATGTCAAGGGAGGAGACCGGTTCGTCGCAAACTATCACCTCCGGATCGGATGCCAAGGCCCGGGCGATGGCGATGCGTTGCCGCTGCCCGCCGCTGAACTCATGCGGATAACGCCGACCGGCGTCGGTCGGCAGGCCTACCAGATCGAGTAACTCGGCCACCCGACGACGGATTCCGTCGGGCGTGTCCATTTGGTGGATCCGGAGCGGCTCGGCGATCACCGCCCCCACCCGCATTCCGGGATTCATCGCCGAGAAAGGATCCTGGAAGATCATTTGCACGGCTCGCCGGTGACGTCCGCTTCGATGGTTGATAGGGTGGCCCTTGATCTTGATCGTTCCGGCCGTCGGACGCACCAAGGCGACTAACGAACGCCCCAACGTGGTCTTACCGCAGCCGCTCTCCCCGACTATCCCGATCGTGCGGCCCTTCACGATGTCTAGGTCGAGCCCGTCCACGGCTCGTACCACCGCTCTCCGGGACCTGCTGAGACCTCTCGTGATCGGAAAATACACCCGGAGTCCTCGCACCGAGATCACAACGTCGGTTGACTCCTGCTTGCCCGGCACGTCGACGGCGCCGGCTGCCCCGCCCGGCCATAGGTCGGAGGAGGAGCCCATCATATGATGATGGATACACGCCGATCCGTGGCCCCCCGCTCCTACCTCCACCAGGTCCGGAAGTTGTTCCCGGCACCCCTCTCCGATCAGCGGGCAGCGTTCATGGAAAGGGCAACCGGTCAGCTTCTTCGACACCCTGCGTGGAGATCCCGGTATCTCGGCGAGGCGGGTAGTCGGCGGTTGGTCCAGACGAGGGATAGACCTCAGCAATCCGGAGGTGTACGGGTGGCGAGTCGACCGGTAAAGGTCGGTCGATCGTCCGGTTTCCAGGATTCGCCCGGCATACATGACCGCAACCCGGTCAGCGAGTTCGGCAACGACTCCCAGGTCATGGGTGATCCAAATGACCGCCAATCGGTACTCTTCCTGGAGTTCCCGAACCAGGTCGACGATCTGTGCCTGCACTGTCACATCAAGGGCCGTGGTCGGTTCGTCGGCGATCAGGAGCTTGGGATTGCAAGCCAACGCCATGGCGATCATCGCACGCTGGCGCATTCCTCCGGAGAACTCGTGGGGAAAGTCATCCACCCTCGACGAGGCGGACGGGATGCCTACCCGATCAAGCAGCCGCACGGCCTGCCGCCTGGCTTCGGCGCGGCCCGCACCGCGATGTATCCGGAGGCTCTCCCCGATCTGGCGTCCGACTCGGTGGACCGGGTTCAGGGATGACATCGGTTCCTGGAAGACCATGGCCACGTCGCGGCCTCGGAACCGGTTGAGTTCTCTTCCCGACATTCCGAGCACGTCGCGGCCCTCGAAGCGGATAGACCCCGCAACGACCGCGGGGGGCGAGGCAAGCAACCCCATTACGGACAGCATCGACACGCTCTTGCCGGAGCCGGACTCTCCGACCAGCGCAAAGGTCTCGCTAGGGGCGACCGTGAGGCTGATGCCGCTGACTGCGTGGACCGTCTCCGTCGACAACTCGAAACGGACGTGGAGATTGTCGATCTCCAGCAGAGCTTCTCGCGCTGCGGCGGAACCATCTAACGGCGCTCGCTCCGCGGTACCGGCCAAAGCGCTACTCATCGGAGGACGCCTGTATCCGGTCCGGGAGCCGGCGTCTGGCCTACCGCGCCGGTAGGACCCGGAATCGTTGAGCCCGGCCTCGTTTTCCCACTCATCGCCGCGTCCTCTGCGAGGGTACTCGAGAGACAATCTAGCGCGTTCGATCCAATGAAGTTCGTAGCATTGCAAAACACCTGGTAGAGGCCCTGTGCACAGGGCTGTGAACCCCTAGCTCGGGACTTTCCCGCATCCCCCTCCGCCAACGGCAGACTCCGGACACCAGCTATATAAGTACGGTCGGCATGTCCGCCTGCTCCGCTCCCCCCGGGTTGCCCGGCCACGGATCAGGCGTGCTAGCCAGCGCCGGAACACGCAAGGTCTCCTCCAGCATCACCACTTCGACGCCGCCCACCACATCCGAAGCGAGGTTGTAGAGCACTGCCGCCAGGGTTGACAGCAGCGTCATCGCCACTCCGAAAGCCACCGAGAAGAAGATGGCTACCCGAACGAACCTGCTCCCGTTGTTGAAGAAAACGGTGTCCGGGTCGATGAGGCTTATCAGGGAGAGGAACTCGTCTAGGGCCTGCGGGATGCCCACCCTCACCAGCAAGGACCAAAGCACGAGCACGCCCATGAGCGTGGCGATGGCGAAGACGGCGTGTAGCAACAGGGCCACTTTGAAGACGGTCCATGGATCGAACTTGCGAATGACCCGGCGGACCCTACGAACGGTCGGCATTAGTCTGATGCTCGGACGGGCGCGGGTTCGGGGTAAGCAGCAGGGGCGACCGGTACTTCTTGGAGCAGCGTGAACTCAACGCCGCCCACCAATTCCGCCAACAGGTTGTAAAGGACCGAACCGATCGTGGCAAATGCCGTGACACCCATCATCCAACTGGCAGACAGGAGGATCATCCCTCGCATGTATTCACCGCCTGACTTGAACAACGACTCGCCCGGCCCGATGAGAGCCACTCGCTCTGCGGCGGAATCTAACGCTGCGGTCAATCCGAGACGGCTGATAACCGCCCACAACATCACCGAGATCAGCACGAATCCCAGCGCGGCCAACCCCGCAAGCACAGACGACACCTTGAAAACAGTCCACGGATCGAACTTGCGCAGGATCCTCCGCACCCGGCGACGGGTCACGGTTTCACTCCCGCCGAAATCCAGTTCCGCGCCGATCATCCTGGGGTTCGTACCTCTAGGAGGGTCCTTGGTACGCAGACCACCTGGTAGACGCTCTGCGCAACGCGGCCCGAACCCCTTCGTACGGACTTATTCCGCACCCACCTAACCGGCCTGTCGCGCCTCACTTCCTGTCCGATGGTAAAGGTGCGAAAGAGCTGACCCTTGCATCGTCGGAGAGGTCCATTATCTTCACCCCGCTCGCATAACGTCCTTGACGGCTTATCTGGTCGGTTTCCATCCGGATGGCGATTCCTTCCGAGGAAACCACCACCACCTCTCCCCCCTCGGGCACCGCCCGCGCGCCCACCAGATCTCCCCGCTCCGGCCCGAGCTTCATGGCCTTGAGACCCATTCCGCCCCGCTTCTGAACTCTAAACAAGCGGTTTCTTATACGCTTGCCATGACCGCTCGACGTCATCAGCAGGACGTCGTCGCCTTCCATCGTGAGGGCGGCGCCGACCACCTCGTCGTTCGGGGCGAGTTTGATACCTTTCACCCCACGGGTGGACCGGCCCGTCGGCCGTATATCCCCCTCCGAGAACCGGATCCCCTTTCCTTCCCGGGTAAACAGAAGAATCTCGGTGTCTCCGTCGGTCGAGTGAACCGCTACCACCTCGTCTCCATGCACCAGGCTGATGGCAACCAACCGAGCGTACTTGCTGTTGTATTCACGGAAGGCGGTTCTCTTCACCTGACCGTTCTTGGTGACCATGACCATGTACTTGAAGGACTCGTAGTCACGGGTATCGACCAACGCTTCGATGCGTTCGTCCGGCTCCAGCGGTAAGACGCCTTGCACGAGTATCCCCTTGGCGGTACGGGATTTGCGCGGTATCTCGTGTGCTCTGATTCGATATACCCGTCCCCGGTTGGTGAAGAACAGCAGGTAAGCGAGGGCCGTAGTGTGGATAACATGGGTTAGGTAGTCGTCCCCTCGCAGGGCCGCCGCCTTCACCCCTCTCCCGCCTCTACCTTGTGAGCGGTAGGTAGCGGCGTTCACCGACTTCACATACCCTTTCTTGGAGACGGTAACGATCAACTCGTCATCGGCTATGAGGTCTTCTAGCGACAACTCCGCCTCCGCGGGCAGGATCCGGGTGCGGCGGGGATCGTTGTGCTTGTCCCGGGTTGCCTCGAGTTCCTCGGCAATGATCGCCCGCCGGCGGGCCGGATCGGCCAGGATGTCCTGTAGATCCGCTATCCGATCCTGGAGTTCGGCGTACTCTGCGCGCAGTTTGGAGGTTTCCAATGAGGTCAAACGCCGAAGGGGCATGTCGAGGATGGCCCTTGCCTGGATCTCCGAGAGGGGGAACCTCTCCATTAGCGCCAGTCTGGCCCGCTCCGAGTCCTGACTCCGACGAATGAGGGCAATCACCTCATCGATGTTGTCGACCGCCACGATCAGGCCTTCGAGGATATGGGCTCTCGAGAGTGCCCTACGCAGGCGGAATCGAGTACGCCGTTCGACCACTTCCATCTGGTGATCTAAGAAGTACTGGACCATCTCGGCGATGTTCAAGGTGCGCGGCACGCCATCTACCAGCGCCACCGTGTTCACGCCGAAGCTTTCCTGAAGTTTGGTCTGCTTGAACAACTGGTTGAGAACGACGCGTGGGTTGGCGTCCTTCTTGAGCTCGATCACCAGGCGAACGCCCACCCGTGATGAAGACTCGTTACGGAGATCCGCGATACCCACAATCGCCTTTCGTTGCACCAGCAGGGCTATTCGCTCCATCACCCGGTCCTGGCTCACCTGGTAGGGAAGTTCGGTGACCGTTATGGCGGTGCGGCCTCTCGGACGCTGCTCGATATCGGTGACCGCGCGCATCTTGATCGAGCCTCGTCCCGAAACGAGGGCCTGTTTGATCTCCCTGGTACCGATGACGTAACCACCGGTCGGGAAGTCCGGACCCTTGACTATCGAGAGGTAGTCTTCCGGGCCGGCGTCCGGGTGGTTCAGTCCGTACAGGCACGCCTCGACGATCTCCCCCAGGTTATGGGGCGCTATGTTGGTCGCCATTCCCACCGCGATCCCCTGGCATCCGTTCACCAGCATGTTCGGGAACCGGGCGGGTAAGACGGTCGGCTCAGACTCCGATCCGTCGAAGTTATCGAGGAACTCGACCGTATCTTCATCTATTCCGTCGAGCAGGACCGCGGCCAACTCCGCTAGGCGGCACTCGGTGTAGCGCATGGCGGCGGGCGGATCGTCGGTGGTACCGAAGTTGCCCTGCGGATGGATCAACGGATAACGCAACGAGAAGGACTGGCCCATCCGCACCAACGCGTCGTAGATGGCGTCATTCGAGTGTGGATGGTATTTGCCGATGACCTCCCCGACCACCGTGGCGGATTTGCGGTGGGCCGTGCCCGGCCTCACCCCCATGTCGTCCATGGCGTAGATGATGCGCCGTTGCACCGGCTTCAGACCGTCCCTTACGTCGGGGAGTGCCCGTGACACGATCACCGACATGGCGTATTCGACGAAGGACCGGGACATCTCGTCGTTGATATCCACCGCCAACACCGGTGCTCGGTCGCCCCCGTTAGCTTGGTCGCTCAAATTGCTCCCCCTCGACCTTCAAATATCCAGGAAGCGAACGTCGCCGGCATTCTGCTGGATGAAGCTCTTCCGGGCGGCCACATCGCCTCCCATAAGGATGGAGAACACCTCGTCGGCGCTCGCCGCATCGCTCAAGCCAACCTGGACGAGCGTCCGCGTGTCGGGGTGCAACGATGTCTCGCCCAATTCCCCGTCGTTCATTTCACCCAGTCCCTTGAACCTGGTCGGCCGGGCCCGTGGATGTCGGGTTTTGAACGCTTCCAGCGCCGCGTCGTCGGAGAGATAGTGGACTCGCCGACCGACCTTGACGCGGTAAAGGGGTGGCACCGCGATGTAGACGTACCCCGCCTCGATGAGAGGTCCCATGTGACGGTAAAAGAAGGTGAGAAGAAGGGTACGGATGTGGGCGCCGTCCACGTCGGCGTCGGTCAGGAGGATTACTTTGTGATACCTCGCCTTCTCTATGTCGAACTCCTCGCCGATACCGGTCCCGATGGCGGTTATCAGCGCCAGAATCTCCTTGTTCTGCAAAGCCCGCGCCAGGCGCGCCTTCTCCACGTTGAGGATCTTGCCCCGGATAGGCAGTACCGCTTGGAACATCGAGTCTCGACCGTTCTTCGCCGGTCCGGCAGCCGAGTCTCCCTCGACGATGAACAGTTCCGCCCGGTCAGGGTTTCGTACCGAGCAATCCACCAACTTGCCGGGCAGTCTGGATGAGTCGAGGAGCGACTTGCGGCGGATAACATCTCGTACCTTGCGAGCCGCCTCTCTGGCATGCTGGGCTTGGCGGGCCTTTTCTACGATCCGCTTTGCGTCTTTGCCGTGACGTTCCAACCACTCGGGAAGCATGCGGTTGAGAGTTTTCTGCACGTAGCTGCGGATCTCCGTGTTGCCGAGTTTCGTCTTGGTCTGTCCCTCGAATTGCGGATTGCGGACCTTCACCGAGATCACCGCGGTGAGGCCCTCCCGAACATCTTCGCCCGAAAGGTTGACGTCCTTTTCCTTCACGATATTTTTGGACCGGGCGAATTCGTTAACCGCCTTGGTGAGGGCGGTTCGAAAACCTTCCTCGTGGGTTCCACCCTCTCGGGTGTTTATGTTGTTGGCGAAGCTGAGAACGTTCTCGTTGAAAGAGGAGGTCCACTGCATAGCCACCTCGAGCTCGGCGTCCTCACCGCTGTCCTCCAGGTACATAACTTGGCCGTGTAGTGGGTCTCGATGGCTGTTCAGATGGCGAACGAAGTCCCTCAGCCCACCCTGATAACAGAAAACCTCCGAACCATCCTCTCGCCGTTCATCCGTGAGCCTTATCTCCAATCCGCTATTCAGGAAGGCCATTTCCCGTAATCGTTTGACCACCCTGCTGTAGGTGAATTGCACCGCATCCCCGAAGATTTCGGGATCCGGCCAGAAAGTGATCGTCGTGCTGGTACCGCCCGCGGTAAGCCCCTTACGTAGGTCGACGAAATCCGGCTTCCCCCTCGAGAACGTCTGGTGCCAATGGAACCCGTCCCGCTCGATATCCGCCTCGAGGCGGCGGGAGAGGGCGTTCACTACCGACACCCCGACGCCGTGCAGGCCTCCCGACACGGTATAGGCGCCTGCGTCGAATTTCCCGCCCGAGTGCAGCGTGGTGAGTACCGTGGTCAGGGCCGACTTACCGGTGTTCGGATGGCGCGTTACCGGTATGCCTCGTCCGTTATCGATGACACAACACCCGCCGTCCGCTCGTAATACCACATCGATTCGCGTGGCGAATCCCGCCATCGCCTCGTCCACCGCATTATCGACCACCTCCCACACCAGGTGGTGCAAACCGCGGGGGCCGGTTGTACCGATGTACATGCCCGGCCGCCGCCGGACCGCCTCCAGTCCGGGAAGTACCTTGATGTCCTTAGCGCCATAGCTGGCCGCTGGAGTCGCGGTCACCTTTGTTTCCTCTTTTGTATCGCTACCAGTAAGCTCGAACAGCCCCTATACCGTGGGGCCGACGTGATCCGAGCGACATCCTGGGAGTCAGGATGGCTCGCCTCCCTATCCTAGTAGAAGAGGCGCGTTAATCCAAGTGTTCAGGGCCCATTTCACGACGGACAAAATCCCTCTTGACCTGGCCTTTTATATCTTCACCACTTACGTTCCGGCTTCCGTACGCTCGGAGGGCTCACCACCCGGATCTCCGAGACGAACCCCTCGCCGAAGTGCCTTTCCAGACGCTCCAGCAAACCGTCCGTGTCGTAGCCGAGCCGACGGACCAGCCGACGATCCGCAGCCTCAACTAGCAATACACCATGTCGTACCACAATCGGAACGGCTTGGGAACCCCAATGTTGCCCGGCCAGCTCCTTCCAGCGTGATCGCAGTTCCAAGAGCAGCTTGATGGAGGGGAGTCCGAGCCGACCCAAGATAGCCGTAAGCCCCTCGCTTAGATCGTCCATATCCTCCGGCGGCTGTTGTTGATCACCCAGACGGTCATGCTCCCATATAAGGCTTAGTACCCGGCCGACCTCGTCGTCGAGTCTGCCGACGATCCCTTCCATCTCGTCACGCGAGACACGCCGTCTCACCGGAGTGCTCCGGCGCCTACGTACCAACGGCGCCCGGTCACCGGGACGCCTTCCACTGATGTGGCGGTAACGAACGTCTGCGCCTCGGGCAGAGCCGCCGCCAGCGCCCCCGAGCGGTCGTGGTCCAGCTCGGAAAACACATCGTCCAAGAGCAGAATGGGGGGCTCGCCGGTAGCCCGTTCGATAGCTAGATGGGCCGCCACCCGCAGCGAGAGGATCGCGCTCCGCTGCTCTCCTTGACTGGCGCGCACTCGCGTATTCCGGTGGTCAAGCATCAGAGCGACATCATCGCGATGGGGACCTACCGTGGTGACGCGACGCTCCATATCTTTTGCCCGTGCCCGCCGCAACGCTTCGACGAGGGCCTCCTCCACGTCGCTCGCCTCCGCGGCTCCGCCGGCCCAGCTCGGCCGGTAGGCAATCGACAACCTCGTCGCCGCACCCGAAATGTCTCGGTAGGCGACGCACGCCGCTCCTTCGATAGCCCTGATAGTGGATCTCCGGCGGGCGATCACCCGCCCTCCGGTACGTGCCAATCGCTCGTCCCACGCGTCCAACGCAGTAGCGTCCGCTTGCCGTCCCCATTGCTTCAGCAGCACGTTGCGTTGCCTAAGGGTCCTGTCGTACTCATGCTGATCTTGATAAGCGGCCGGGCGGATTTGCACCGCCACCGAGTCCAGCAATTCTCTCCGGTACCTCGGACCTCTCTTGACAATGTCCAGATCATCCGGCAGAAAGACCACACATCGCATCTTCCCCAACAGATCGGCAAGGCGTACCAGACGAGTCCGGTTGACCTGCGCTCGACGACGGCCTTTCCGCGGCAGCTCCACCTCGATCAAGGTTGAAGAAGCCGCCCCCTTCACTTCTCCCCGGATTATCGCCCGTGCATCTCCGTCCCTGATCAGAACCGCGTCAGGCGCCTTGCGAAACGACCGCAATGAAGCCAGATAGCCGATGCTTTCGAGAAGGTTCGTCTTGCCGATCGCATTGGGACCGACCAGCAGGTTGACCCCGGACTCCGGCTCCCAGCGTATTTGCCGGTAGCTACGAAAATCCGTGAGCTCCAGCCACGCGAGCTCCACCGCCGTCGCCCGCCTATATCACTCGTGAATGCAGTCTCTCAAACACGCACCGGCATGAGCAAGTAGAGGAAGCTATCGTCATTCGCAGCCCTGATAACGCTGGGCTTGAAGCCGTCCTGCACTTCGATCCGCACCTCATCGCCTTCCATGGCCGATACTCCGTCACTCAGATAACGTGAGTTAAAGGCAATGTCCACAGACTCGGCCTCGCCGCGATACTTTCCCTGTACCAGTTCCGCCTCATCACCCACGTCTCTCCGGCTCACCGCCATGTGCATCCCACCGTCGGTCAGCTTCAGACGGATAGGTATATGATCGTCAGCCACCAGCGCTGCTCGATTCACTGCCTGGAGGAGTCCGTCTTTGCTGACAAGAACATCGTTCGGGTACTGGTCGGGTAACAGTTGCCGGTAGTTAGGGAACGTACCGTCTATCAGCCTGATGCTGAGCGATCCCCGGTCGGACGCAAAGACCCCTTCTCTTTCGCCCAGAGCGATGCGTATCTCCGGGGCCGCCACTGTTCGGGCCAATTCCCGAAGACCGCGCGCTGGTACCAACGCCGAGCCGCTTACATCAAACCCGACGAGGTCCTTCACCGCAAGCCGGTAACTGTCCGTCGCCACCAGCCGCATCCCGCTGTCCCCTTTCTCCAGGAGCACTCCGGTCAGGATCGGCCGCGCCGAATCACCGGATGCCGCCACGATCACCTGAGTGACGGCTTGTACCAACGCCGCCCCGTCCACCGGAATGGACTCACCCAGGCCGGGTTCCGGCAAGTCCGGGTAGTCCTCCAACGCGAGCTGGCGAAGCACGAACCGCGGCCCATTCCCCTCGATCTCTACGTTCCCCTCCCCGGACCGGAGGCTCACCACCCCCTCCGGCATCCGCCGTATGGCATCCGTTACCAGCCGTCCGGGTACTACCAGCTTTCCCTCGGCCATTACCTCGACTTCGACCGAAGTACGCACGGTCAATTCGGTATCGCTACCTGTGATCCGGAGCTTGTTACCGATCGCATGGCACAGCACTCCTTGGAGGATGGGTAGAGCGTTCTTGAGGCCCACCGCACGGTTGGCGCGGGTGAACGCGTCGGTTAGGTCGTCACGATCAGCACGAATATGCACGGCGGACACTTTCCTTTCGTCAACGGAGGTATTTTTCTTTCTTCTCTTAGTAGTAGTCGTAGGGTAGGTGGATAAGTGGATAACGTGAAGGTTTGCCCAGGTGGGCTAGGCGAAACCCTCGGGTGGGTATCTGGGGATTCCGACCGGGATTTTCCATACCGGATCTGTAGGGACCCCGGACCGCTGTGGAAGGAGCGTCATCTTGAACACAATTCTTTCCCCAGGTCGGTGACCCGCCGGGCGAACTGAGGATCTGATTGGATGAGCCTTGAGATCTTGTTCACGCCGTGCAGAACGGTCGAGTGGTCTCGGCCGCCGAATTGCTTGCCGATCTTGGGGAGGGAGAGGTCGGTAAGGGTTCTGCACAGGTACATTGCGATTTGGCGAGCGGTGACGAGTGGCTGGCGGCGACTCGGGCTACCCATGTCGCTGACGGAGACCCCGTAAGAGGCGGCCACGACTGCGATTATGGCGGCCGGCGTAGGCGCCTGATCGGATGGGGTCGGGATGAGATCGGCAAGCTGTCGGCGGGCAAGGTCAATGGTGATGCGCTCTTGGACGAGGCCTGCGAAGGTGGTAACCCGAGTGAGGGCGCTTTCGAGCTCCCGAATATTGTCGGTTATGTGTTGAGCGATGAAATCGAGTACCTCATTCGGCACGTTGGCAGGAGCGTACTCGGCGTTCCGCCGAAGGATCGCCAGGCGCGTCTCGACGTCAGGTGGGCCGATATCGGCGAGGAGACCCCACTGGAATCGTGAGCGGAGGCGCTCCTCGATCCCGAGATCCTTGGGTGGCCGGTCACAGGTGAGAACCATCTGCTTGTCGTATTGGTGGAGAGTGTTGAAAGTGTGGAAAAGCTCTTCGAGAATCTGTTCCTTGTCCTGGAAAAACTGAACGTCATCGAGGAGAAGAAAATCGATGTTGCGGTATCGATGCTTGAACTCGGTCATGCGTTTTCGACGAATACCGTCAACGAAGTCATTGAAGAAGTGTTCGGAGGTTATGCATTCGACCGTGGTCTCAGGCCGCAAAACGCGGGCGCGATGGCCGATGGCATGAAGGAGGTGGGTTTTGCCCAACCCGGCGCCTCCGTAAAGGAAGAGGGGGTTGTAGTGATGGGCCGGTTTGTCGACTACCGCCATGGAGGCTGCGAGAGCGAGCCGGTTGGACTGTCCCACTACGAAGTTGTCGAAAACATACTTTTCCCGATATCGGGAGGTATGTTCCGGCAACCTCCGAGAAGTGGGTGGTTGCGGGGTGGGCTCGGTCGGGTGGAAGGCCGACACCGAACGCGGTGGTGGAGCTGTCGACTCCGGCGCGGGGCCACTCTCGGTGAAGTATCGAACAACGATCTCGTCACTGAGGAGGTCGCGGGCGAGGGTTTCGATCAAGTCCCCGTAGTGGTCTTGGAGCCATCGACTGTGGAAGTCGGAAGGGGCGACCACCCGGACGGTTTGCTCGGTGAATTCCATCCTTACGCCGGAGAACCAGGTAGACCATCTAGCAGCCGAAACGCTTGAGCGGAGACCGGCCAGCAACTCGTTGTCGTGAGCGATCGGGTCGGGCTGCGTCACGTGGTTTGCCTCCCCTCTTTTCGGTCCCACGCCGGTAAGCACTTGTCCACAGACATTTCCACAACTGGGGAAAAAGACGGATGGTCGGAGCTACGTCCCTGACATCCAATCCGGATCAGGAAGACCTGACCCCTCCGGGTCCAAAGCCGGTGACCGGTTCCCCTCGGTTGAGCAAATCGCTGATTGTGACTAGCAATCATATGGCAGTCACCAGGCTCGTGTTGACGGCTCAACCCGGCGCCGGACGGTCCTCGATGCCGGTCGTCCGGCGGCAAGTTCCCAGCATGGATAGGCTTTCAGATGTTTTGCGGACGGTCCGTTCGACACGGGAAGCGCAAAATCGCGAACCCACGGATTTTCTTCGCGCTCTGATACCTCGCCTGCCGGCGGCTGGTCGACGGAACCCCGGTCGGACCCGGTCCCGAAGACCCCGGGGCGTAGTCGCCGGACCTCTGCGCCTTTGCAAAAGCGTACTGACAGCCGTAGGCTACTCGCGGCGCGCCGCACCACCTCGGTGGCGTGCCCGTCGATAGACTCCATAAGGTGACCTTCCTAAGCGGTTGGCGATCCCTATCGTTCTGTGGACGTTTGAGTGGAAAGATTCTGAATGAAGCGTACCTACCAACCCAACAATCGACGCAGGCACCGCAAGCACGGATTCCGGCGCCGGTCACGTACCCGGGCAGGACGGGCTGTGCTGCGACGACGTCGCCGGAAGGGCCGGAACCGACTCGCTGCCTGACCGGCCGGCCGACAGTCGGTCGATCGCCGTTACCGGGAGCAGTCGCGCCGTGGTTGTCCGGGGAGTCCGCAGCGAGACGAAGAACCAAAGGACCGGGGACCGGGCGAGTGCGGGAATTGACGCTACGGGCATTTAGGGCTTACTTCACGAGAGGGGCCACATGGCAGCCACATCGCTGAGCCACTGAGCCACTGTGGTAAAAAGCATGAAGGAGTATGGTTCCCTGAGGAATCCGGCAGAGTTCAACCACGTTTTCCGTTTCGGGATGAGGTCGCGTCAGGGCGGGGTTACTGTCCTCACCAGCCGTCGACCCGACGGATGCAGCCGGTTGGGTTTGGTCGTAGGCCGCCGGGTTGGATCGGCGGTGGTACGCAACAGGGTGAAAAGGCGTCTCCGCGCCGCTGTACGGGAGGTCGGGTTGCCGGAAGGTGTGGATTGTGTGGTCCTAGCCTCGAGAGCGGTGGCCGACGTACCTTTCGGCATCCTGTGCGGATGGATTCGTGATGCGAGTGCAGGTTTTCCTGCAGAAAGGCCGGACGAGTGAGACGTGGTCTTGACCGCGACGTGAGAACATTTCCGGTAGCACCGGGAACGCCGAGCCCGGCCGCCATGGTTGCTCGGGGTTTGATCACGCTTTACCAGCACACGGTGGGCCCGATGATTCCCAGTTCCTGTCGCTTCCTACCCTCCTGCTCACGGTTCTCCTACGAGGCGCTAGGGAAGCACGGTTTCTTACGGGGAAGCTGGCTCGGTATACGGCGCATCGGTCGTTGCCATCCCATGGCGAAAGGCGGCTTCGACCCGGTACCGGAACGAAAGGCGTGAACCTGTGCTAGGCGATCTTTGGACCGCCCTCCAGACCCTCTTAGGGAGTATCCTATCCTTCTTTTACGATGTTATACCGAATTACGGGATAGCGATCATCCTCTTGACGATTGCCGTGAATCTGCTGGTCTTCCCGCTGACTCTCAAGCAGGTCCGTTCGACACGCGCCATGCAAGAACTGCAACCGCAGATGGAGCGGATCAGACGCGAATACAAGGGAGACCAGGAAGCCATCAACGAGAAGGTCATGGAGTTGTACCGGGAGCGGGGAGCGAGTCCTTTCGGCTGCTTCCTCCCCTTGCTAGTGCAGATGCCTATCTGGTTCGCGCTGTTCCGGGTGTTGCGCGAGCCTGCAGCTAGTCTGCCCTCGGGCTCCGACCTAGTTGAAGCCGCCGATGCGGGTACGTTGCGTTTCCTCACCATGGATCTTGATCTAGCGCCATCGGAGATCGTGGGGAGCGCCGGCTTGTTCTCGACAACCACCATCCCCTACTTGTTGCTTGTCGGGGTAGTGGTAGGGACGGGATTCCTTCAGCAGAAGCTGTTGAGCCCGCCGGGCAACCAGCAAGCCAGCAGCCCCCAAGCAGAAAGCATCCAGCGGGTGACGAAGATCCTGCCGCTGGCCTTCGGGGCGATCTCTTACGTATGGCCTTCGGGGTTGAATCTGTATTTCGCAACGAGCAACCTGTTCCGCACCGCGCAACAACTGCTCATTTTCAAGATTGATGGGCGTCCGGGTCATCCGAGCGGGGAGAAGGCGGCTATCGATCCTCCGGACCGCGGGAAGCCGCCGTCCTCACCACCGGGCTCGCGCAAAAGGCGTAGCCGAAGGAGACGAAAGTAAGGATTATGGTCGAGTGGGTCGAAGTTAAGGGCATTTCAGTGGACGTAGCGGTGAAGGCCGCTCTTACGGAACTGGGTATAGAGGACGAAGGACGTGCCGAGGTGAAGGTGCTTCAAGAGCCACAGCGCGGGTTCTTGGGCATCGGTCGGCAGGATGCGATCGTGCGTGTAAAACCCGGCCGTCCTCGTTCATCTCGAAAGAAAAAAGGTAAGGCACGGGCCGCGCGGACGGCGAAGCCTCGGAGCCGAGCCGGTAACCAAACCAAGGGCCGGGCAGGTAGCAACGGCTCACCCGGAAAGGAATCCAGGAGCTCGTCGAATCGTCCAAACAGGGGAGGGCGCAGGCCGAGCCGATCATCGGATCACAAACGCGCCGCAGCTCCGAAGAAAGCGGCAGAAAGAGAGGGCCGACGCGTGAATGGTGATGACGGATCGGTAAAAGACCTTGGTGATAAGCAGGCCGCGGTGGTCGAAAGCTTTCTCACTGGTTTGCTAGGCGAATTCGGTCTGGAAGGCAGCGTCAAGACGGGCTTTGACGGTCGCTTCGTACAGGCTGACGTCATAGGAGATCAGACCGAGGCGCTCATCGGGCCTAAGGCTAACGTTATGCAAGCGGTTCACGAATTGACGAAGACCGTGGTTCAACGAAAAACCGCCCGTAACTGCCGTTTGCGGTTGGACGTAGCAGGGTATGGGGAGAGACGAAGAAAGGCTCTCTCGATCTATGCAACGCAGTTGGCGGACCAGGTGGTGCAAGAGGGCGACGAGGTGATGCTTGAGCCGATGAAGGCCTCGGACCGGAAAGTGGTACACGACGCGGTGGCAGCCATTGACGGAGTGCGCTCGTACTCCGAAGGAGCGGAACCACGTCGCTCGGTGGTCATATCTACTGAGGATTAGCCCGACCAGCCCCGTATGGTTCGGTTCGGGGCGGTATGCCCGGAGAAGTTCAACGTTTCACGTGAAACCAAGCCCGACTTCGAGCAGGCGGAAGTCGAAAGACAAGCAGACGGCTCAAACCCAAGACATTTCCGGCGGGCATGTTTCCACCGACCCCTCCGCATTCCGGTTGAGGGACCGGCCGATCTGACTTGTCGATAGGCGTCTGCACGCCGGTCAGATAGCCGCAGAACCAGGCTCACCACTTACGGCGGTTCCGTTGGTTATTCTGTTCAACATGCTTAGTACGGAGGCGGCGCAGCCGCGGGCAAGGCCGGTGGTGGTGGCCATCGCCAATCAGAAGGGGGGGGTGGGCAAGACCACGACTGCTGTCAATCTCGGAGCAGCTCTCGCCCGCCAAGGGTCGCAAGTGCTGCTGGTCGACTTCGATCCGCAGGCTAACGCGACCGCCGGCCTAGGGATCGCTATGTCAGGTCGCGACAAGACGGTGTACGACCTGGTGATCGGCTCCACGTTGCTAGACGACGTTGCCAAGCCTTCCGGCGTGGAAGGATTGTGGATAGCACCTGCGAGCATCGACCTGGCCGGCGCCGAACTGGAGCTGGTTTCTGTCCTCAGTAGGGAAACGCGCTTGGCTCGGGCGCTCTCGACGCGTGATCCGGATCTTGACCTCGTGTTAATAGACTGTCCTCCGAGCCTAGGACTGCTTACTATCAATGCACTAGCGGCGGCAAGCGAGGTAATCATCCCCGTGCAATGCGAGTACTTTGCCCTCGAGGGACTTGGACAACTCATTCAGAACATCGACCTGGTCAGGAAGAACATCAACCGTCGGCTACGTGTCGGCGGGGTGCTGCTAACCATGTTCGACGGGCGAACACGGCTAGCCAAGGATGTGGTGGCACAGGTACGGGACTACTTTGGCGATCTCGTCTATCGGACCGTTGTTCCCCGGTCGGTGAGGCTCTCGGAAGCGCCGTCATACGGCGAACCCATCGAGACTTACGACGGTATGAGCGCTGGAGCGATAGCGTACCGGTACGCGGCAAGAGAGTTCCTACAGCGACACGAAGCGGAAGGTCTTTAGGCGATGTCGGGTCGGCGAGTAGGTCTCGGGAAGGGGCTAGAAGCGCTCATATCTACCGAGCGGCAGAGCAATCTGGAGAGCATTCCGCTAAAACGCATCCGGCCGAATCCAAACCAGCCCCGCCAGGCTTTTGACACGATAGCGTTGGAAGGGCTTACCGAATCGATCCGGAGCGTAGGGATTCTCCAACCGGTGGTTGTTCGTCGTGACGGCTTTGACTACGTGTTAATAGCCGGCGAACGGAGATGGCGCGCCGCGCAGGCAGCAGGACTCCTGGAAATCCCGGCCTTGATACGGGAGACTGACGAGCCAGGTACGTTGACGGAAGCGCTTATCGAGAACCTACAGCGTGAGGACCTCGGCGCCCTTGAGCAGGCAGCCGCGTTCCAGCAACTTGAAGAGGATTTCGGCTTGAGCCACGCCGAAATCGGAAAGCGAGTGGGAAGGAGCCGCTCGGCGGTTTCCAATACCCTCAGGTTGCTGAACCTGAGCCCCCGCATCCAGAAAGGGCTGGTCGAGGGGGGGCTGTCGGCGGGTCACGCGCGGGCTCTGCTAGCACTGGAAGATACCGCCCTCGCGGAGCACCTTGCGGAACGAAGCGCCGAAGAGGGGTGGTCGGTGCGGAAACTGGAGGAGGCGGTCCGGGTCGGCAAGGGCGGCGAGGAGGTCAAGAGACGAGATCCAAGGTCTCCAACGCCGCGACCGGCGGCCATTATCGAGTTAGAACGGCGTCTGGCGGACCAACTTGGAACCAACGTCAGCATCCGTTACGGCAAGAACCAAGGCCAAGTGGTCATGAAGTTCGAGAGCCTCGACCAACTTGAGCATATTTACCGCCGGTTCTTCCCCACGTGAGCACGACAGGAAGGTAACCGTTCGATCCGCGAGGATGATGATCCTCCGACCGAACAGATCGTTCTATTCAGGGCGCGATTGTGGTCTTCTCCACCCATCCGCCAAGCCCGAACCGTTGACGAATCGGGGCTAGCCGATCCACTCCGCCAGCTGCGAGAGAATCGCTCCCTTCGGGCGGGCTCCGACGATGCGCTTCTTCTCCGCACCCTCCTGGAATACGATCATGGTGGGGATGCTCATGACGTCGTGCGCAAAGGGCGTTTGCTGGTTCTCGTCGATGTTCAGCTTGGCGATGGTTATCTTGTCCCCGTGCTCCGCGGCGATCTGTTCGAGGACGGGAGCGACCATCCGGCATGGGCCGCACCACTCGGCCCAGAAGTCAACGAGTACCGGTTTGGTATCGGCGACCGCGCCCGCAAAGGTGCTGTCGGTTAACGTAAGCAAGTTCGACATCCGGATCTCCTTCTAGAGAGGTTAGTGATGTATAGAGCTATTGGGAATAAGTGTAGGCCGAGTTCGGCCCCTTGTTGACGAACAGACGCAGCCCGGGCTCATGAGCCGTCACCGCTTTCACGAGACGACTCTAGCCACCGCTCCGCGTCAATAGCGGCTGCGCAGCCGGTACCGGCTGCGGTAACCGCTTGACGGTAAACCGTGTCCGCCACGTCGCCTGCCGCGAACACACCGTTGACGCTTGTCATGGTGCCCGGCCCGCGTAGGACGACGTAACCCTGGCGATCCAGTTCTAGCTGGCCGACGAATAGGCTGGTGTTGGGTACATGGCCGATCGCCACGAAAACGCCATCGACCGGACGCCGCTTGGTGTCACCGGTATGCACATCCTTCAGAAGCACGCCGGTGACGCTATCCGAACCGAGTATCTCCTCCACCGTCGTATCCCACAACACCTCTATCTTCTCATTGGCAAAGGCTCGATTAGCCATGATCCGGGAGGCGCGGAACTGGTCGCGGCGATGAACGATCGTGACCTTGGAGGCGAACTTGGTTAGAAAGAGAGACTCCTCCATGGCCGAGTCGCCACCCCCGACAACGATGATGTCCTTACCTCTGAAAAAAAATCCATCACAGGTGGCGCAGGCCGAGACCCCTCGACCTATCAATCGCTCCTCGCCGGGTATGCCCAGAAAGCGGGCTGTGGCCCCGCTAGCGATGATGAGGGTGTCGGCGCTTAGTTGATGCGTTCCCGCTGTTACCTCGAACGGGTGCGAGGAGAGATCCACAGAGGTCACATCTATGGTCAATAACCGGGCGCCGAACCGTTCGGCCTGCTTGCGAAATCGGTCCATGAGGTCAGGACCCATAATCCCGTCGGGAAATCCCGGATAGTTCTCAACATCCGTGGTGATCATTAACTGTCCACCTGCTTGGACCCCTTCGAACACCAGCGGGTGGAGATCAGCCCGGGCGGTATACAGAGCCGCGGTGAGCCCGGCAGGCCCGGACCCGATGATTACGACGTTCTCAGCCATCCGATTCCTCGGGATAACGCGACCTTCTTCTCCAAGACAACCACCCGGCCACCATCGACAATCCTCCCAATACCGCGTACGCCCCGGTTGTGCCCACCCCGATAGCCAGCAACCTGAACAGACCGATGCAGGCGAGGATAACGGCGACCAGAATCATCGCCGCCACGCCTAGGCCGAGGGCGGTGAAGGTGATGCCCTTTGCCAGTCGGTCGACGGTAAGGGCGCGGGCCTTGGCGGCTATTCCTTCGAGCAGGTCGGCGAACCGGGCGGCTTGACTCTCCTTCACGGTTCCAGGTTAGCCGGATCGCAAAACCTCTTCCCGTTGGCCACATCCGCGGCTCAACCCGCCTCGCCTTCAGGCAGGAGGATCAGGGTGCAGTCCGGAAGTGAGTAGAGCAGGATGTCATCGGGGTCGACTCGTTCCGGAAAGATGAAGGCGCCGTCGGATATCGGATCCTCCACCATCAGGTACGCCTCAGCGTCTTCGCCATCCACGAGGCCGCCCGCCAAGAAGTACACCGCCCCCTCCGGGTCGGCGATCGAAGCCGCCGACTCGAAACAGAGCAGAACCGGTGCGGTAGGGTGCTCGACAAAGGCGTGAACAGGTATAGGTGTGGCTAACCCTTCCGAAATCACGGCCGAGATCCGGCGAACCGCTTCCCGCGGGCTGCTGGAGGAGACGTCGAAGAGTATCGGTGGCCAAACGGACGGGTCCGATGCTATGGCGGCGGTGGTGTCGGTCACTTCCGGAAGCTCTCCTGTTTCGACTTCCACCTTCCCCGTATCTAGTTCATCTTCAGGCTCCGCCGTGTCTGCAACGGCCATCGCCGCCCGGTCGGCCTCGGCCGCTGCTGCCTCCGCGGCGGCGGCTTCCGCCTCAGCCTCGGCTGCCTGCGTGAGGGCCTGCGTTTCCGGAAGGCCCGTAGTCTCGGTGGTGGAATACTCCTTCGCGGCTGCCTCCGCTTCGGCCACCGTCTCGGTTTCCATGGCCAACCGGGTAGTGGCGGCGGCGAAGGTGGTCGCCGGGGCCTCAGGGGAGTCGTCCTGTTCGAATTCAAGCCGATCTCCCGAGGTCACTGCGATCGCTACCACCACGATCAGGGCGGCGAAGGTTGCAAGGGCGGGAAAGGCCCTGGCAATCGGTGACCGCGCCCGGCGTGGTCGACGCCGGCCCGCTCGGCGAGCGGACCTTTCCAGACGGAGTTCGCTTCGCACCGCCATCCGGAGGCGCCGCCGTTCGTCGTCGGAGAGGCCCGGCTGCGGTTGGAGGCGTTCCAGCGCTTGCCTTGTGGCGCGTTGCGAGGCAAGTTCGGCTAGTGCTTCCGGGTCCAGCGAACGCTCGAGGCGGTCAGCTTCCTCCGGCGCCAGGTCATCGGTCGCCAGATCAATGATCGATTCTGATTCAGGACGGTTGTCGTTCATCGTTGCTCTTCTTTGGGACAGTCGTCAGGGGTCAAAAGGTTCCCGAGTTGGGAGGCGAGCATCCGGCGACCGCGGAAGACCCGCGATTTCACGGTCCCCACCGGTATATCGAGGATCTCGGACACCTCTCGGAGCGGAAGGCCCTCCACATCCGACAGGATCACGGCTGCTGCGAAAGTTTCGGGGAGTTTGGCCAGGGCATCCTCGATGCTCGGGCGTATTTCGACGGAGGCCAACCGATCGTCGGTCGACCGGTCGGGCGGTTCGTAACCTTCCGGTAACGGTATGGAGGGGCGCCGTTGTCGCTTGCGCAGATGGTCGTAACAGGTGTTGACCGCTACACGGTAGAGCCAGGTGGAAAAGGCCGCCCTGCCTTTGAAGCTCGAAGCCTTCCTCAACACGGTAATGAAGGTATCTTGCGTGACGTCCAGTGCTTCCTCGCGGTTCCGCATCATGCGGAGGGCGATGGCGAACACCCGCTGCTCGTGAGCCTCCATCAGAGTCTCGAACGCCCGCAGGTCACCCTCCAGGTATCGTTGGACCAGGGCGTAATCCGATCCGTGAACCCGGCCGCGGCGCTTCAACTGCCGAAGCCTGCTTCTGCCAGGCCGGCCAGGTAGCCGTCGCCCTGGGCTGGGAGATCCGTAAGCCATAGCAACCACACGCCTCCGTCCCGACCCGGAAGGGGGATGCGGATTAGGGAACTCCCGGCACTCTCCACGGCCACCGTTTCCCAACCCGGGTCGGTGATGTCGAGCAACCGGTCAGCCCACATGAGCCGGAAGCCGGTCCCCTCGGATAGGTCGACTAGCTCCATATAGGCCGGAGATCCACTCACTTCGAAGGTCACCCCTACTCCTTCCTTCAAGAGCGGGAGGGGGTCGAAATACCGTTCCGTCCGCCAAATGGTAGAGGTATCGCCGTCGACGAGGTTGGGAACCCTGGAAGAATGCTCCCGGCCGTCGCCGAGCGGATCGAAGGCGGTTACCCGGTCGATGGTTACTACTCGCCGAAGGGCCTCGCCAGCGATCAACTCGTCACCATCGGGCGCCGCCGGTGTTGTCGAGCGGGGTAAAGGCCGAACAACGGTAGGGCCGGGAATAGCCGGAGCGAGTACGGGGGAGGTGGGGTTGGGTTGCAGCAGGGTTCCCAACCAGATAAGGACGCCCGCGGCCAGCGCCAACAAGCCGGTTGGTAGTAACCACCTCCAAGACCAGCGAGACGTCGGAGCTATGGGAGGGGAATACGGCAGAGACCGGACCACGTCGGCGAACCGCCTTGCCTCGATGGCGCCCTTTTGCGAGAGGCGAAGAACGTCGTCAACGCCCTCCGGAAGCCTATCGACTACATCAGAAGGCGTGAGAGTACCGGCCGGCATGCCGGTGAGGGCAGACTCTAGAGCACAGCCCAAGGCCTTCATGTCTTCCTCGGGAGTCGTGGTTCGTTGAACATTTCCGAAGCCGGCCAGCTTGGCCGGATGGCTACCCGAGTAGAGGATGGTTTCCAGGTCGATTGCGCCATGTACGGCGTCGATCTGATGAAGTTCGGCCAACCCGTCAGCCAGCCCCGACGCGTTGGAGAGAAACTCTGCGATGGAGGTCGTCATGCCGGCGTCTAGCCGGTTAGCGAGGGTGACCCCGCCGGTCCATTCAGTAACCGCAAAGGCGAAGTTGTTCTGCCGTCCGGCTGCGTATATAGCCGCAATGTGGTTGTGGCTCACTCTCGAGGCCTTCTGTACCTGGGAGAGAAACGAAGCCCGCCGGTCGCGGGAAGCCTCGGGCCCGACGATCCGGATCAGCACGGGCCGATCCAGCTTCACGTCAGTGGCGAACCACTCCGCGATGTCGTCATCCCATCCGACACGTATCTCGAGTTTGTAGCGCGATGGCAGCGGCGGGGACACGGGTCGTCCAAAGGCCGATTGGCAAGTACCGCACCGATGTTAACCGGACGCCGGGCAAGTTGGCTGGGAGACGGCCAACCTCGATACGGTGCGCCGCCGAGGTAAGGCCCAAAACCGGGAGTCACTGGTACCTGAGCACGCGGAGCCGGTCCGGTAGCCGGGTAAACCCGGCTGATCGATAAAGCCGTGCGGCGCCTTCGTTGGCAGGTGGAGTATTCAGGAGCATCGAGGCGGCTCCATGGCGTACCGCCCAGCATATCGAGGCCCGCATCAAGCGTGACCCCCAGCCACGCCCACGGTGGGCGGGTGTTACCGCGATCCGCTGCAGGTAGGACGTGATACCCGAGCAACCGACGATCGCGAATCCTTTCGGAGCGTCCCCAGCCCCGGTCACGAGCACCGCTCCCCGGACGGTGGCTCGGCGCGACGCCCGCAAACCGGCCTCATTACTCCTCCATAGCGGGCTGAACGACAAGCGGTCCAACTCCATCAGGGCTCGGTAGTCGGGATCCACCTCTTGTATGCCGACCGGAGGAGGGGGGTGTGATCCGATGAGGCTGCGGCGATATAGATGAAGGTCGAGGAAGGGGCGGTAGCCGACATGCTCCCATCTGGCGCCTTCAGTATCCAGAAGAGGGGGCGAGGCAACGAGTTCGACCTTGTAGGACAGCACTTGTCGGGTGGCGTCACGGAGGAATCGGGCGCCGCCGCGCTCAAGGCAGAGGAAACCGTACGGGAGGTCGGAGTTCCAAGGCCGGGCGCTTGCCTTGGCCCAGCCACCGACGATGGTGATCGGCCCCGGCCACATCCCCTTTACCCGCATTCTTCTATGTTCCCTCAGCTTGAAGGTTGATTCCCATGAAGCCCGGCACGCTCGCAATCCGTGATCGGCGAAGCGGCCCGCGGGGGGTACCGGCGACCGCACCGAGGTCGGGGAGGTAATGTCCTCCCGAACGGACCGCCGATCCAACCATTAACCTTCATAATGCTTCCCGTGCTCCGGCTTCGGTTCCAGGTACTCTTAGCCCGGATTGTTCATGTTTCTGACACGCCTAAGCACATCATGCCAGCGCACGCCTACGATCACGCGGGGCCTGTCAGCCTCAGCCACGCGGTCGGTGAAACCAACCAGACCGAACCGGGAGCCATCGGATCGCGGAGGCCCGCGCTACGAGCCGAAACGCCGCAGAGTTGTTGCTCGGCAAACCCTTATTCATGACGAGTCGGTGTTGTTTCGATGAAGGTCCTATTGGTTCACCACCCGGTCTTTGCCTTCCACGATACCGGTTACGGTCATCCTGAAAGACCGGCCCGGTTGGATGCGGCCGTCGAAGGAGTCAGGGATTCTCCTACCGAGGTGATCGAGGAGCGAGCCCCCGAAGTGGACCGGTCACTGCTGGAACTGGTTCACGATCCTCGCTACATAATCCGGATCAAGCAGTTTTGTGCTGCGGGAGGAGGGGCTCTCGACGCCGACACCAGAGCAGGGCCGGATTCCTGGGAGGCCGCACGGAGGGCGGCCGGGGCCGGACCGCTAGCCGTGCGGAGGTTGGAACAAGGCCGGGCCGATACAGCTTTTCTGGCGATCAGGCCTCCCGGGCACCATGCTCGCCGGGCCACCGCGATGGGGTTCTGCCTGTTCAACAATGTGGCTGTGACGGCGGCCATGCTCGCGGCGCAAGGGCGCCGGGTGGCTATCGTGGATTGGGACGTTCACCATGGGAACGCGACCGAAGAGATGTTCCGAGCTCGCGAAGACATCCTCTACATTTCCCTCCATCAATACCCGTGCTATCCGGGAACAGGCGCAGCGATTGATATGACCGCCGACCGAGCGGCGCGTACAACCCTGGATCTGCCGCTGCCCGCCGGAACGTCCGGAGACCTGTACCGCCTTGCCTTCACGCAGGCCATCGTTCCGTTGATCCGGCAATTCCAGCCGGACTGGGTTCTGGTGAGCGCCGGATATGACGCCCACGCCCACGATCCCCTGGCAGGCATCCGGCTGCTGGCTTCCGATTACTCCTTCATGGCGGGTGCGATCTCCGCTATCGCTCCTCGGGATCGGATCATATATTTCCTCGAGGGTGGATACGACCTCGCCGCGATCCGGGCGTCGGTTTGCGCCACGCTGTCGGGAGCGGCGGGCCGGCCGGTTCCTGACGAACCCGACCGCTTCCGCTCGCCGGAGAGCGCTTTCCGGGTCCTCGACGCGGTTACCCGAGAAACGGCCGGAGTGTGGGGTTTATGACGGCCGTTGTCCGCCGTCCCAGATGCTTAACAGATACTCATTAGCCCCGATTATTCATGGATGGGGGTTAGGAGGATGAGTGGAGTAGACCATATCCGTACCCTGACCAGGCAATACAACTATCGACGCTTCCCATCACGATCCGGTGTGAGGTTCACCTGTCAGGTGGACGGCGGGTTTCTCCCAATACTCGGGTTGAACTGGCGTTACATGCCTTGGTGTGTGGGAACCCTGAATAATCAGGGCTAGCGATATAGCGCAGCTACCGTTACAGCCCTTATGACTGATCACCGCCATGGTTCCTGAACGTCTACGCTGGCTCGACAGTGGGCTTACCAGGCAACTGGGTGAACTGGTCGTAGCAGCCGGTCACGAGATTTACCTAGTGGGGGGATCGGTACGCGACGCGCTCCTGGGTAGGCAGCCCACGGACCTGGACTTTGCAACCGACGCCCGGCCCGAACGTTTGAGGGATCTGCTTGGTGGATGGGCCGACCACCTCTACTCGGCCGGGGAGCGGTTCGGTACCATTGCTGTGATTCGGGATGGGGTTCGTTGCGAGATAACCACCTTCCGGGCTGAGGCCTACGCGACTGATAGCCGCCGTCCCCGAGTCACTTTCGGTCATTCGATAGAGAAGGACCTCGAACGCCGCGACTTCACTGTTAATTCGCTCGCCTTGAAGCTGGGCGGCGATGCGCCTGTTCTGGTGGATCCCTTCGGAGGGATTGCCGACATAGTTACCCGGACCCTCCGCACGCCGATAGGGCCGGAGGTGTCATTTTCCGATGATCCGCTCCGGATGCTGCGACTGTTCCGGTTCATGTCCGAGCTCGGGTTCCAACCCGAGCAGGCGGAACTCGAAGCCGTGTCTCGCATGAATGATCGCCTAGGTATCGTGAGCGCGGAGCGGATCCGCGATGAGCTATCGAAACTAGTGATCGGAGCTAACACGGAGGCCGCCCTCCGGTCGATGATCGATTCGGGTCTGGCAGAACGGTTTATTCCCGAGATCCCTGCTCTGGCCATGACAGCGGATCCCGATCACCGCCATAAGGATGTCCTGGCCCATTCTCTGGCGGTGATGGCCAAAACCGACGCGGATCTGGTTCTCCGGCTGGCCGCGCTCTTCCACGACGTCGGCAAGCCCGCCACCCGCCGGTTCTCAGGTCCCAAAGTCACCTTCCACCACCACGAGGTGGTGGGCGCGCGCATGACCCGTGCTCGACTCAGGAGCCTGCGCTATCCGAAACGGACGATAGGGCAGGTAGCCGAGTTGGTGTTTCTCCATATGCGGGCCCACACTTTCAAGATGGGGTGGACCGACTCGGCCGTGCGGCGCTACGTGCGCGATGCGGGAGAGTTGCTCCCCAGACTGAATCAGCTGGCCAGATGTGACGTGACGACGAGGAGCGATCGCCGAGCCCGCCGGATCCAGCGCCGGATCGATGAACTCGAGGAGCGGATCGACCAGCTCCGGGCCAAAGAACATCTGGAATCCCTCCGGGCGCCGATCGACGGTCACGATATCATGGCTTACCTGGGCATATCGCCCGGACCGCAGGTGGGCGCCAATCTGGCGGTCTTGCTTGACAAACGCATCGACGAAGGTCCTTATAGCCGGGAGGAAGCTTTTCAACTCCTTCGGGAGATGGCCATTCGGGAAGGGTTGGAAGATCCCGGTCCACCCCCGGATGACATGGAGTGACGCAAGCGCCGGATCCAAAGTTGCCGACAGGAAGGAGAGAGGCGCCGCCTCCCGATGGGGAACCCATCCGATGAGGTCCCGCTGGAAGGTATTCGTAGCCTGCACGGCGGTAGCCATGATCCAGAGCGTGGACGTGGCCATGATCAGCGTGGCGCTGCCGTCCATCGGAGAGCGGTTCTCTGCCGAATTGGCCGACCTGCAATGGGTAGTGGCGGCTACCGCGCTGGCTCTGGTCTCGATACTGCCTACCGGGGGCGCCTTCGGGGATCTGTACGGCCGTAGAAAGGTCCTCCTCGTTGGTTACGGCTTCCTGCTATCAGGGGCTGTGATGGGTTGGATGGCGCAGTCGATGGCGGTGTTAATCCCGGCGCGGCTGGCTCTGGGGGTCGGGATGGCTCTCGGCTTTCCAAACTCACTGGCTCTCATGGCGCTGAGCTTCTCGCCGGAGGTGCGGGGGCGGGCCGTCGCGGTGTGGACGGTTCTGTCTGCGGCGATGTTCGCTATCAGCCCGATCGCAGGTGGAGCGCTTGTCGCGGGTTTCGGCTTCAATTCCATCTTCGTCCCGCTGTTCCTGATGGCGGCGGTTGGAGCAATCGGGACGGTGTTGTGGATGCCGCCCGACCGTCCGATTCGCGAAAGATCTCTCGATCTATCCGGCATCCTCCTCGGCAGCGGGGCACTTACCCTGCTTAGTTACGGTCTTATAGAGGGCGGACGAGGCGGATTTGGAAGGTTCCTGATCGTCTTGGTGATAGGCAGCGGCCTGATTCTCTCCGTATGGTTCGTCCAGCACGAATCACGATCCGTCCATCCTATGCTGGATTTCCGGTTCGTCAGGAGTCAATCGATCCGGTCGATCCTCATGGTCACGTTCGTGCTCTACGCGGCTACCAACGCGGTGATCTTTCTCATGACTATCTACCTCCAAGCACTGCGGGGCCTGTCGCCTTGGGAAACCGGCCTGGTAATGGGCGTCTTTTCGGTAGCCATGCTTGCCGGAGCGCCGATCGGCGCATACATGCAGAATCGAGTCGGCTTCCGGGCGCCGGTAGCGATCATGCTGCCGGTTCTGGCAGTAGCGGCCCTGCTACTCAGCCTGGCCGGCCCCGGAACGCCGGTTCTGGGCTACGTGTCGGTCGGCCTGGCCCTGATCGGAATGCTCAACGGGGTGTTTTTCGTCGTCAGCTCCGCCACCTCGATTACTACTGCTCCTGAGGGCCAGAGCGCCACCGCGGCCGCGTCGTTGCCGGCAGCTCGTCAGCTGAGCGGGGTGTTCGGAATCGCGCTATCCGGCGTCGTGGCCACCATCGTCACCCGAGCCCGCCTCCGGACGGTTCTACCCGGAACGGAGGAAACGAGCCTACAGGTATCCGAGATCAGCTTCGGCGTGGTGCCGGAGGGTATCGACCAAGGGGTGAGGGCCGCTTCCGTTGATGCTGCCTACTTCGGGCACGCCGTGGTGATGGGCGTCATCGCGCTGGCTGCCCTAGCCGTGGCGGGGCTGGTTCTGAAGCTCCTTCGTTCCAAACCCTCGGCAACCCACCCACAACGCCGAAACAATACATGAACACGAGAGACCGCGCGGATCAGGCGCGGCTTCCGGCGGCGAATCGCCCTGGCGCGGATGTAGAAGCCGCCCCTTGGGCGAGCTACCGAGCGATGACTTTCAAGGCTTCACGCTTGCTGAGCGGGGAAAGCCGATCCTGGTTGGAAGCCACAAAGTCGGATACGGTCTTGGGATCGGTCTTCGAGTACTCCCGGAGCGCCCATCCGATGGCCTTCCGGAGGAAGAACTCCTTCTCGTCGATAGAGGGTTCGATGACCGATAGAAGAAGACGGACGTCGGTATCACCTTTGAAGCGGAGTTGAGCGAGAATCGCGGTTCGTCTCTTCCAGAAATTCGAATCCTCGGCCCAGGACAGCAGGATGGGCCGTACCCGGTCCGGGTGTGAGGAAAGCATATGCCCCATATGCTTGGAGGCGAGCTGGTCGACGTAGTCCCACCATGCGCCGGTAACGATCATCTCCTCCACCATTTCCAATCGATCAGGATGGAGCCATTGCCGGTAGCGGGGAGCGTACGCCAGTTCGATAGCACCGTAGCGCTGTTCTCGATGGGTTGCCGACCGCCAGATGCTCAAGACAGCCGCTTCCCAGGTCCGGGCATCCGGCAACGGGTGATGTTTGATCGCCGCGCGGGTAAGGCGACGCACCTCCGGTACCCGTACCCCATGGAAGGGCATTTCGGACTTCATGTAGCGCTGCTGGCCCTTCGCCCGATCCGGATCGCCGGCGGCGGTAAGGCGTTCGATCAGGTCGGAACGAAGGGCGGCGGTCATCCGACAGATGGGCGCGTCAACGAAGACCGGCATGCGGAAGCGGGCAGAACCGTTCCCCGTCGGGGAGTAGTTACGTTCAACTCCTGAGAAACTCCTCCACCCGCCGCCTGGGTCGTCCGACGATGGCGCGGTCGCCCTTGACCACGATGGGTCGTTGAAGGAGCGCCTTCCTCTTCTCGAGTAGCTCCACTACCGCGGCGGCATCGCCTACGTAGTCCTCGGCTACCAGGCCTAGCTTTCTGAAGTTGGCGTCTTTGCGCACCAGGTCCTCTACAGGGTCATCAAGTATCGCCACCAGCCGTTCCAGAGCAACACGATCCGGTGGTGTCTTCATGTAAAGCACCACTTCAGCCTCCATCTCATAGCCTTTGACGACCGCCAGGGCATTGCGTGACGAACTTCAGTAGGGGTTGTGGAAGATGGTGATGTCGGCCATCCGGGCACCCTCCTAACAATGGCCTAAGCCCTAAATCCACCGGTATCGGAACGCTTCCCGTTACTGTGCAGATTCTTATGACCTCCAGAAGCCTAGCGGTGATCGTCGTTGGGGCGGTTTTCGCCCTTGCCGGGTTGGTCGGACCGTCGGCGGCAAGTTCGTCCCTAGCGGCGTTGGTGGAAGATCACCAACTCTCGCCGGGGGAAGTGCTGGAGCTAGGCCAATCCTTAACCTCGTCGGATGGACGGGTGAGGTTGTCGCTCCGCCACGGCGGCGACCTTGTCCTTTACCAAGACGACAAGGTGATGTGGTCCACCGGCACGGTTGGGACAGGCGCGCACCGGCTCATAATGCGACATGACGGTGTTCTTGCCTTATACCGTCACGCGGCGTACGGATCGGCGCCCGTCTGGCAATCACCCGGCCGAGCCGTTCCGGGCGCGACCCTGTCGGTCCAGGATGAAGGTGGGATGGTCATGCGGAGCGAAGGCAGTCCGATCCTATGGTCAGCGGCGATTCCGGCTCCGGACGTGGGTCTCGACGGCGTGCAACATGTGATCTATGGGCGTGACGACCAGATGGTGTGGTTGGTCGAGTCCGACGGAAGCCTTCTTGATTCATATCCGGTGAGCGGCCGGGCCACCTGGCCGGTACCGGGCCGGTACCGAGTACTGTCCAAATCGTTGCGGTCGACGTCAGTGTCCGGACACGTTTCCATGGAGCACATGGTGCGTTTCGTGCAACCGCCCGGACTCGCTGCTACCGGCTTCCATTCCATTCCGGTCACCTGGGCCGGGACGCCTATCCAGACAGAGGCGGAACTCGGACAGTTCCGGTCGGCGGGATGCGTTCGCCAGGCTAACGACAAGGCTGAGCAACTTTACAATTGGGCGCCGCTCGGGACACCCGTAATAGTGCTCGCCTAACCCTCCAACTTCGCTTGATCGTCCGCCCGGGAAGGCGGCCTACGACCGGGTTTGTTTCACCGCCGGGAACCTCACCGGTCGCGAAAAAATGCTTACGTTTAGGTTGTGACTAGGTAACGGGACTCCCGTAGTCTCGAAATCGTGCCCATTTTCCCACGAACGGCTCTCGCGTGCCTCCTGACGATCGCCTTCCTGCTGGTTAGTACGGAAGGCTGGGCGGTCACGCCCTCCGGCAATCCGGCTACCCCCAGAAAGATGGCGCTCGAACCGGGTGAGGCTCTCAGACGCGGTGATTCCCTTGTTTCCCCCAACGGCAGGACCGAGCTTGCTTTCGAACACGACGGCGACCTGGTTCTCTACCGGGACAGTACCCCAAAGTGGTCATCGGGTACAGCAGGGAGCGTCGGCGACCATCTGGTAATGCAGCAGGACGGGGATCTGGTGATGTTCTCGTTGGGCGGCATCTACCCACTACCGGTTTGGAGTTCCTCCAGCGATGGGTTCCCGGGGGCGCGCCTCTCGGTTAGGAATGAAGGCGGGGCGGTGATCCGCCGGACCGGTGAACCCATCTTGTGGTCGGCCGGACTCCCAGCGCCGGACGTGGGGCTCGACGGGGTGAAGCACATCGTTTACGGGCGTGGTGACCAGATGGTCTGGTTGGTGGAGGCTGACGGTACCCTCTTTGATTCCTACCCGATCAGCGGGCGAGCCACCGACCCTCCACCGGATCGTTATCGGGTGTTCTCCAAATCTCGACATACGCAGTCACGAACCGGTTCGGTGTTGATGGAATACATGGTCCGCTTCGTCAAGCGCGCCCCCGGCCGGTCGATAGGGTTCCACTCCATTCCCGTAACCCGTGGCGGCCGTCCCGTCCAGACAGAGGAAGAACTCGGCCAGTACCGGTCGGCGGGATGCGTGCGCCAGAGCTATGACAAGGCCGAACAACTCTACGACTGGACACCGGTAGGCACCCCGGTCGTGGTTCTCGGCTGACCGGCGGCTCCGCGCGCCCATTGCGGTCGGCATCCCACCACCGGTCTATTGTTCAGTTCGAAACGCGGAGCAGGAGGTGTGATGGCCTACAAGGAGACCTGGTACGGGCGCTACTACGAGGACTTCGAGGTCGGCGACGTGTACCGAGGCCCGCTGGGCAGGACCATTACCGAAGCGGACAACGTGTGGATGACGTTGCTGACCATGAATACCAACCAGTCACACTTCAACGATCACTACGCGGAGACCACGCCGTTCGGCAAGCCGATCGTCAACTCGGGTGTCACGTTGGCCATCGTTCTGGGCATGAGCGTCATCGACACCTCCCAGAAGGCCTTCGCCAACCTCGGGTGGGACCGAATCAAACTAACCCACCCTGTAATGGTGGGGGACACCCTCTACGTCGAGTCGCAAGTTCTAACCAAACGAGAATCCAAGTCTCGACCATACGGGGGGATCGTCAAGGTTCGTACCCGCGGCCTTAACCAGGACGGCAAGACCGTTCTGGTCTACGAGCGGTCGATCTTCATTTACAAGCGAGAAGCCACGCATGACAAGGGCTTCTGGCCCGAGCCGGAGATCCCCATCGAAGAGCTCGGTGACTAACCCACTGTCGAGCTTGGCCAGGATTGTTTCAACGCAGCCAAGAGGTCGCGACACTCGATCAGGTCCGGATCGCTAATCGATAACAGCCCGCTCCGAGATGAGCCCCTTGGCGATCACCATTTTCATGATGTCGTTGGTTCCCTCGCCGATCACCATCAGTGGAGCGTCCCGGTATAGCCGCTCGATGTCGAGTTCTTGCGAGTAACCCATTCCCCCGTGGATCCGCATCGAATCGATGGAGTTTTCGAGCCCCGCCTCCGATGCGAAGTACTTGGCCATCCCGGCCTCGATATCGACGCGCTTGCCTTTGTCGGCTTCCGCGGCCGCCCACCAGGTGAGCAGGCGAGACGCCTGCACTTTGGTGGCCATCTCGGCCAGCTTGAGCTGGATGGCCTGGAAGTCCGATATCGGACGCCCGAAGGCGATCCTTTCCCGGCTGTAGGAGAGGGCTCGCGCGTACGCCTCCTGGGCTATACCCACTCCACGAGCGGCGATATTGATGCGGCCGATCTCCAGGCCACTCAGGACCTGCTGCAGGCCCCGGCCTTCCACGCCGCCTAGCAGGTTGGCTGAGGGTACCCGAACCTCGTCGAGCGCTACCTCACAGCTTTCGGTCCCCTTGTATCCCAACTTCGGAAGGTCACGGGAAACCGAGAATCCGGGCGTTCCGGCATCAACCAGCAGCACGCTCATGCCCTTGTGTGCCGGCGTGGCTTCGGGGTCGGTCTTTACGAGTACGGGAAGCGGGTCGGCATGCCGGGCGTTGGTGATCCACATCTTGGTGCCACGTATTACGTAATCGTCGCCGTCCCGGGCCGCCCTGGTCTTGATTCCCTGGAGATCGGTACCGGCATCGGGCTCCGTCAAGGCCAAGCCGGTACGGCGGGCGCCGGTGGCAAGGTCGGGCAGGTACTTCCGGCGCTGCTCATCGGTCCCGTGTCGAGCGATCATGAAGCAGGAGAGGGTGTGGCTACCGAGGATTCCGGCTATTCCCATCCACCCGCGGCTGATCTCCTCGAAGACGATCGCCAGAGTTATGAGGTCCGCTCCCAACCCGCCGTACTCCTCCGGCACCGTCAGCCCGAACAACCCCATCTGCTTCATGGCCTCGACGATCTCGGTCGGGTAGCGCCCGCTGTGCTCCCACTCGATGGCTACGGGTCGGATCTCGCGGTCCACGAACTCGCGGACGGTCGAACGGAACAAGGCGTGTTCGTCACTCAAGGTGAAGTCCATCAGGCCTCCTCTGGAATCGTTCTCAGCCAGGAGGGTAATGCCATCCCGCGCCGCGGTGGCCGGTTCGGCGTAATCATCCGGGAACCCCCTCTCCCGGTCTGGACCAGCGTAGTGTTCAAGGCCGGCAGGCCGAGGGTCCTAATCGAATAAGCCGACCGTTCCGGCCCCGGAAGCTCCCCCGGTCTGGGTAGGCTGATGACTGAACGGCTACGAAGGGGGCCATCAGTGCCAACGCGAATCACGCCTATAGCTCAGGGGGAAAGCCCGGATCCCGACGTTAACCAGTTGCTTGCCGACGGGAGGGATGGCTGGTGGGAGGACGCCGCGATGTTCGGTGTTATCGGACGCAACCCCCAGATGCTCAAAGCCATCATCCCGGTGTTCGGATCGTTCTTCGCCCAGGGACAGGTCGATCCGCACATCCATGAGATGATGAGACTGAAAACGGGGCAGATCAACGACTGCGCCTACTGACAGACGGTCCGTACCACCGCCGTGAGCGGTGCTGTAGGTCCGAAGGAAGAGGCCCTGTTCGAGCATCAGCCCCAGCCCGGCGAGATGCTGACCGAGCGGGAGGCCTTGGCTGTCTCGCTTGCGGAGCGAATAGCGCTCGATCCGCACACCGTCACCGATGAGTTCTTCGAGTCCCTCAAGGGACACTTCACCGACGAAGAGATCGTCGAGATGGTATTCGCCTGCTCGATTTTCAACTGGGGTAACAAGTTCAACATCACTATGAACCTGGATTCGAGTCCCGAATCCGCCTACGCCACCGGCATGGAGTACCGGCAAGAAGACCTAGCCTGAGTCCGGCGATGGGGGGACGTAGCACCGACATTCCGGAGGTTTCCGATTCTGCCGAGCTTCGCGGCGTCATCACCACGGAGAAGCGAGGGGTGGTGATTGATTTCTGGAGCACCTGGTGCCGACCCTGCCGGGTGCTCCGCCCCCACTTGGAGCAGTTGGCGCGGGAGTACGCCGCCGAATGGCGATTCGTCGCCGTACATGTGGACAAACACCCGGACATGGCCGAGGAATGGTCTGTGATGGGAACCCCCACCCTTCTCTACCTGCGCGGTGGGAGGGAACAGCGCCGGACTGTCGGCGCGGTAACCCCGTCGATGGTGGAGGAGGCCCTCAAGTCAGGTATCTAACCCCGATCCATCGTGGAGGAGGGTTTTCGATCGGATAGCAGAGGCTGTCCATCCAGGCGCTGATCCGCCGGGTAGTCACGATAAGGAGGACCAACGATGTTGTTGCGAGTATTGGTGACCGTATTGGTGATCCTCTACCTGCCATTTGCCGGGTTGACCGCCATGGTAGGAGCGTTTGCCGATGGCGGTAGTTTCCTTGAGCGGGTTATCGTGAGCCTCATCCATCCGGCCGGGTCCCTCCTGCTCCTCGTGGCGGTCATGACCGTCAAGACAGCTTCTCGTGGCTTCCTCGGGTTCACGTTGGTGGTACTGGCGATCGGGGTAGCGGGGGACATCTTGTTAGCCGCGCTGATAGGAATGGGTGCTGTCAAGGGAGATTGGCCTCTTCCGCTGGTGTTCGCGGTGGTTCCCGTGATCGGGATCGCCTACCTGATGCCGACTTATCGCAAGCGTGCCTAACGAGAGGACTGCAAGCCGCGAAGGTGGAGAGTTGGACTCTCGAAGAGGCAAAGCGCCCGCCCGTCGGGGGGTCTTCGCGACCACCCCCGACCAAGGGATAATCGTAGGGGTCCCACGAGCCTGTCACCTCCTCAGCCGGAATCTGTCACCTCCTCTTGCTGACTAAGTGGTATGGTTCGGGTTATGGATGTTGGGGATTACGCGTCGATGACCGAGTCGGCGATGACCGCTATGGAAACCCGGCTAGACCAGCGTATGGACCAGGGGTTCCGTCAGATCGTCGCCCACCTCGACCGTCGCCTATAGCCGCCGGGAACCCCGCGTCGGTGGACCGATTGAGGTCGCAGCAACCCCATCCTTTGGGCCCTTGAAAACGGCCCAAGATCCCGCTAGCTGAACCGCCCCGGGTTTTCCGGAGACGGTCGATAGCCCACTCCAGGGGTGTTCTACCGTTGACGTTGTACAGGTGGGCATCGTCGGGTATCCCCTCGATACGGCATCGACCGTTCACGTGCAGCACACTTCGGTTGTCGACCAGTTTCCGGTCGCTGTTCCGGGTCCCTGTCCCAGCGCATCCTCCCGTCGATGCGATAGAAGCCGGCATCGTCGGGGTTGTCGGGTTCGGTGACGGTGAGCGGCCACGGCTCGCAGGTTTCGTAGCCAGGATGCAGGTCGATAAGAGCCTGCCAGGCGGCCCCGGAACGCCCCGAAGTCGGCAGCGAACGGGATACGTGGTAGTCCTTTGCGCAGATCATGGGCGTACCTGGTGCGCCAGTCGGGGGCGTGGAGCGCCCCGTAGATGTACGCCCAGATGCCGTCTTTGTTGATGGCAGGGTCCTGGTAGCGCTGTTGGAACTGGTTGAGGCACCAGTCGGTAATGTTGTCGACCCTCCCGTGGATCCCTTGGTGTTTCCCATCTCGGTGGACAGCAGTTTCGGGCTGCACACCCCTGGAGGCGATCCGCACCCTCCGGGACCGCTACGGGCCGGACATCCACATCACCGGCGGCATGAGCAACGTCTCGTTCGGCATACCCGCCCGCAAGCTCATGAACGCCGCCTTCATCAATCTGGCCGTCGAAGCGGGCGCGGACAGCGGCATCATCGATCCGGTCATGAACCCGGTGGCCGCGGCCTTCTCGGTGGATCGGAGCTCTGAGGCCTACGGGCTGGCCGAGGACACCCTTTCTGGGCCGTGACGAGATGTGCATGAACTACATCATGGCCTGGAGACAGGGTCGTCTCGACACGCCGATCAGGTAATCCCATCGCGAGATGATTATCAACTAGATGTCTGTAACGCTTGTGCATCCTCGACGTTGGTTCTATCCTTGGCTCTGTATCAGTTCCTCTAGTTCGCTGATCCGGGCGGATAGCTGATAGTCAAGGTCGCGTATCCGCATACTCAAGTTATGTACCTGCGTTTCCAGTGTCTGTATCTCAAGCATTATAAATCTTACATCTCTCAAGTATGCCTCTAAAGCTAGATGACGAACGGCAATGAGAAAGACGGATAGCAATACCAAAATCGACAGCAACAAGACTAGATTCTTGGCTAACGTTTGCCAGCTCATGATGTTGATCCTATTCACAATCTAGATATGCCGCCGAGGATAGTTTAGGACCCACTGTGAACTCAGAGTAGTCACTGCTGTTGTCCCCGACTCTAATCGTCCCGGCTGCCGAAGCATCCCAACGATTGAGCCAGTTAGTTGAGGGTATGCAGACGGAGGACAAATACCCGAACATCCTGCTGGGTGTGTGATACCAAGGGGAATCGTAGGTATCCCTTTCTGTACTACCTTTCCAAAGGATCCCATAGTGCTCGTGCTGGCCCCATTTGCCCTGGACTGTCCAGCAGCGTTGGGAGGTATTCGAAATGACTTTTCTAAGCCCAGATGGGTTTCTCGCTCCTTTAGCGGGTCTACTAGCTCGTAACGAGCAACCCCAATCTGATCGTGAGGAATTTACTAGCGTTCGGATCTCTACTAATTCTGCCGGTGTTAGTTCTCCGACATACAGGGCTGTAGCTGGGTGACCTGTATCGTTTTCCCAAACAGCTATCGGGCTCCCGTCGGGGCCGCCGATAACGAAAAGGTAGCCATCTCCGTTGAGCAGTTCCGGGATGTTCCCGTCAAAGGTGAGTCCGACGTAATCGGCCTGTACAACCAGCGCTTTGCTGCCGTACAGCTCCGTATCGGCGGTGGTAGTTGCGCCGGCCGGGACCACCGCCGATGCCATCACAACTGCCAAGACCGTCACTAGGATAGTCCTCCGGCTGTATCGCCTCATCCATTCAGGTGTACGATGCACAGGCCCAACTATAGCGGCTCATCGGATTTCAGTGGGGAGTGACGGTGGTGAGTAGGTTCCAGTTGGGTTTCCCGGCGTAGAGGAGTACCCGTATTCGGTAGTTCGCGAAGCTGCGGAACGGGGCAGTTCAGCTTTCAGCCAGAATCCCGCCCAGGCAGCGGCACCCGACCTAGTGCGCCGGGAGTTCACCGCCACGGGACCGGACGAGATCTGGTGTGCGGACATCACCTACATCCCAACGGGAGCAGGGTTCCTGTATCTGGCTGCTGTGATCGACCTGTGGTCCCGACGAGTGGTCGGCTGGTCCATGCGAAATGACCTATCCACACCGCTGGTGACCGACGCCGTGGACATGGCCATCGGCCAGCGCAAACCCGACCGGGTGATCCACCACTCAGACCGGGGAAGCCAATACAGCTCGAAGGCATTCAAGGCCCGATGCGAGAGGGCCGGCATCGAACTATCAACGGGACGCCGAGGCGACGCATACGACAACGCGGTAGCCGAGTCGTTCTTCGCCACCCTCGAAACCGAACTCCTGGACCGGACCGGCTTCGCCACCCGGGAACCAGGCCCGAACAGCCGTCTTCGATTTCATCGAAGGGTTCTACAACACCCGGAGACGGCACTCCACCATCGGATACCAATCACCCGCCGACTACGAAAGGAGCCACCAAGCTAACATCTAACCCACAAGCCGAAAACCGTCCACAAAACCGGGGCGACTCCAATACAATCCCCGGTGCCTAATGGGGGTTCACCACTTCTAACCCCACCCAACACACAACCCCCACCGTCTGTATGCGCCTTGTGTATGTGTCACTGTATGCGCTTCTTGTATGTGTCGAGATGTGGGCTAGTGAACATCGCAGCGTATACACCGGATAGTTAACGGGGTTCTAATCTTGTATCCGGATACAAGGCCGGTCCATATAAGGCATGTTCGAGAACCCGTGGGGCGGTCGCCGAGCTGTTCCAGTATCTGCGTTTCGCGGTGTACGTAGCGGGGTGTCAGCTCCGATGGCTTCGGCTATCTGATCGCTAACAACGTCCCGGAAGTTGTCGTCCATTTACTGTCTGAGGTCCCCCGGCTTCGGGTTCATTGCCGGCGTGTGGCATGTGGTATGTCAATCCCGATCGTTAACTATCGCCCCCGTCCTGGCATACTCTAAGGCCGGTTTTCCCTTTGATGATTCGGGTCGGATCTCAGGGGCCTGCAGCCGTCCTTATCTGCCGAAGCGGCCGGCTGAATTACCTGCTTAGAGGGTGCGCGGGTAGGTGGAAATCCACCGGTTGGGGTGTTATCTCGGGTTTCATACCGAGTGCAAAACAAATCCCCTAACCGGTGGAGGCATATTATGCGCGCGTTTGATCCCGAAGTCATAAAAGCGGTGTGGGAAGCTGTAAAGGGTCTGTTACCTGCCCGGGAGGACAATCATCCTCTGGGCTGTCACAATCCGCGTATCCCGGACCGGGTTTGCTTCCGGGGGATACTGATCCGGTTGGTGACGGGCTGTTCGTGGGTGAGCGCCGAACAACTCTTGGACAGGGCGGTGTCGGACACGACTTTGCGGGCCCGCCGCGATGAATGGATCCGAGCGGGCGTCTTCGACGCGTTGGTAGAAGAAGGTTTAGCGGCCTACGACCGTGTGATCGGGTTGGACCTGAGCGAGGTTTCAGTCGACGGTAGCCAACACAAAGCGCCCTGCGGGGGGAAGGAACCGGGAAAAACCCCTGCGACCGGGCCAAATCCGGGTGGAAATGGTCCCTCGCCACAGACCGCAACGGCATCCCGATCGGTTGGGCCACAAACGGCGCCAACCGCCACGACAGCATCCTATTCCAGCCCACCCTCGAAGCGGTCGACCGACGGGGACTGCTCCCCGACATAGAAACCCTTCACCTAGACCGAGGCTACGACAGCAAAGCTGTGCGTGCCCTCTGCGACGCCGCCGGCATAACCGACGTCATCTGCGCCAAGAAAAAACCACGAGGCCAAACCGGCAACACCAAAACACCCGCACCCCTCGGTATGCGCTGGACCGTCGAACGAACCAACTCATGGCTCACCAACTACGGGCAACTCCGCCGCAACACCGACCGAAACACCCACCACCGACACGCCCAACTCAACCTAGCCATCACCCTCATCATCACCATCAAACTCATCAAATGGCGAGACCGCTGGAACCTCAACTAACCCCTACCCGCGGACGCTCTTATTGGCTATTTCTGTTATACTCAGGAAAACGAAGAGCCCGTAGTACTCGGTCAAAGTTTGGCTACTTATCGAGCACTACGGGCCAACACCCACAAAGGGGATGTTCGGTGTCTAGTATAGCACAGCGCCCGCCTGAGCGATCGCTCTCTGGGCAGTCGTGGCGGTTCGTGTTGCTGACCGCCTCCCCACGGTGCGGCCTGAGCGGCCCCCCTCTGGGCAGTCCTGGCGGCTGGCTGTGACCTGTTTCACCCGGGCTCCGCTGTCTGCGGATCTGTCTCCTGACGTGTTGGAGAGGCTGTCGTCGTGGCGCTCGCCGGTTTGGGACAGCTATCCGGATGGCAGCGGCGGCCTCGAAACGCTGGTGTGGCCGACGGTTCGCTGCTGGGTTGCGGCTGCCCATCCGGATAGCGTTTCGACGGTCCGCGAGATGCTTCGTGTTGCTTCGGGTTCGCTGCCTGGATATTCGGGGTGTCGGCCACGGTCGATGTCCGAATGTTGTGTCCCGCTAACGTGGAGTACTGGGTGTTCAAAGCGAACGCTCATAAGAGTGTGGTGTGGCGCCGCCACACCAGGTGGGTGCTGCGTCGGGTGGGGCGGGCTGTGTTCCCGGACGGCTGGGCTGTGGCCCCTGTTGGGGAACCGATCGGGAAACAGGTCCCGGCCGCTCCGTACACGCCGGGTGACGAGGCGGCGTTCCGGCTGTCGGCTTGTTTGCCTTCTCGGGTGGCGCCCGCGGGCCGACGGTGGGTGGTCGCCGCCACTCTCGGAGCTGGGCTGCTCAGCCCGGTCATCGCGTCGGCTGCGACCGACGATGTAGTCACATTGGGTGGTGGCCGGCTCGGTGTCCAAGCGAGGGGCACACATCCGCGTGTGGTGCCCATCCGAGCCGATTACACATCGCTCGTACGCGAGGCTGTGGAGCTGGTTGGCGGCGGCCGGTTCGTGACCGCTGTGCATCGGACAGCCGTGTACAGCGTCTGCCGCCAGGTCGGGATCGGTGGCCGTACCCTGTCGGTGCGGCGTGCCCGTTCCACCTGGCTGGTCGCTCACCTAAACGCCGCCACGCCCCTGTCGGCGCTGCGCCGGATCGCAGGTCCCCTGTCGGGTGACACCCTCACCGCGCTGCTAGCAGCTGCGACCTCTGACCTCGATCCGGTAGAAGCCGCCCTCGAAGGGTTGAAAGCGTGAGCAGCAAAGCCCGGGCTGCCCGCCGCCGCCAAGACCGTTACGCCGAGCAGGGCAAGCTGGACCCGGCCCGGCTGTACGAACTGAACGCCCGGCGGAGACTTCCCGGAGACCATCCCAGCGCCGACAACCACGAAACAGGCCGGTCGGGTGTCCACATCTGGGGAGATACCGCCGAGGGGGGGAGTCCGCCGGCGGGGACCGATAATCACAACCGCCGCCGACGCCCTGCGCATGTATCAGTACGTGGGCAACACCGGGGTCTGCAAACGCATAGACAAGGTCCTGCGCGACCATCCGGGAGAACAGCCCGTGCTGTCTACCCGGATGATCCTCACAGCTATGCTGCTCGCTGCTCAGCACCAAGGCAGCTACAAGCGGACCGTGTCCTCCCGCCGTCGGTCCCGAAACGGGTCGCCCGCAAGGTAGCTGAGATCGCCGTCGACGCCACCGACTACCAAACCTGGGCACGCACCACCGACTTCTCATCCCAGTCGGAGGTCAACGCCGGCCGCATACCATCAGAAACGATCCTCAAACCCAACGGCAAGATCCAACACACCAAGGACGACGAAGCCGGCACCGGCTGGCGCAGCGCAACGTCGAAACACCCGGCCGGGTCGTTCAACGGCTACTCCGCTCATCTAGCCGTCGCGATACGCGCTCTCATCGGGGGCAAACGGCAGCAGCCTGTCCCCCCGTACATCGTATCCATGGTCCTCACACCCGCCGACGTAGAAGCCGGACCCATCGGATATCAGGTAACCGTCAAAGCGAAACAGCTAGCACCCAGGCTCAAAGTCGTGAAAGCCGACCAGCACTACACCGCCAAGAAAACAACCTTCGTCCGGCCCCTACGGGAACACGGCTGGGACCTGGTTATGAACCAGTCCGTCGACGAACAGCAGATCGTCAGACTCATCACCGTAGGCAAACACAACACCCCCCTGATCGTACATTGCGGCACTCCCCTGACCCACTGGACACCCAAACATCTACATACCCCACCCGACGGGCGGAAAAAACTGATCTGCCCCCAATGCGCAGGCAAAGCCAAAAGCACAGCCAAAACCTACAACCCCAAACGGGCCAACCGTGTCAAAGGCAGCAGCGACCTGCCCGTCCCCGCCGTCACCGACAGGGAAACCTGCTGCGACGGGATGATCAACCTCGGCGTCGACGAGCTGGACAACTACCAGCGCAACGCCTACGGCACCACGAAGTGGGCAACCGACTACGCCGGACGCAACCCCGTCGAAGGCGTCAACAGCATGATCAAAGACGACGGCAGCTTCGAGAAAGACTCCTGCCGCGCGTTCGGTCTCGCTGCCCACACACTCGCCGCGCTCGCAGCCGCCGTCATCCACAACCTCAAACAAACCCGACGAACCCGAAACCCCGAGAAGGACAACCCAACCACCACAACCCCACCAACCCAGTCCACACCCACCCGGGCACCCCCATAAATCAACCCCCCACCGCTCACCCTTGACGGGAACCCACCCGTCCAATCAACCGCGTCCATAACCGACCGTCGCGGCCGCCATACCCCCGTAACCACAGCCACACACCCCCACGCCCCGGCCAAACACACCCGAACACCCCTGAAAACGGCCCAAGATCCCCCCAACACCCCTAACCCGCGAACACAACAGCCCATAACACGCGACCACCCCGTCGTGGGCGAGAGAGGACTCGAACCTCCACGAGCTCAATGCTCACTGGGTCCTGAACCCAGCGCGTCTACCAATTCCGCCACTCGCCCAGACCGCCGTATAGTACCTAGAGATTGCGTCGCGAGCCACCCGAAATACGTAGTCTGGGGGCGTGGCGAAACCTAAAGATGGACTGGATGACCTGGCGTAGGCACAGCAAGCTCCTCAGCAGCACCGACGCCAGTGGACGGCTCAGGTGCCTGATCGTGAGTGCTGCCGGCTCGGGGCGATCAACGGCTTCGCATAGTCCGCCCCCTCCGGCGGCAACGTCTTGTACGGCTAGGCGGGCTTCTTCGATGGCCGGAAACAAGGTCCGCCGCCGACGTGTGGAGTAGCCCGGCATGAAGCGCTTCACCAATCTTGCGCTGGCCGGGTTGCTAACGCTAGCCATCGCTACCGGTCTGCTGGCACAAGGTCTCGGAACCGGATGGTCACGATGGGCGACCGTAGCCCACGGTGTTCTGGGCCTAGCCTTCCTGCTCCTCGTACCCTGGAAGTCTCAGATAGCCAAGGCAGGGCTCAAACGGTGCAGAGCAAGATCCGTCTGGTCGGTGGCGTTGGTGATAACGGTCGTGACCACCATCGGGTCCGGGTTGCTGCAGATGACCGGCACGGTACGCTTCCTCGGTCCTCTAACCACGATGCAGGTACATGTCGGGGCGGCCGTAGCGTCGGCTGCTCTGGTGGCGGTCCACTACCTGAGCCATCCGGTTCGCCCCCGGCCGACGGATCTCGGAAGGCGTAACCTGGTTCGGGTCGTGTCCTTGTCGGCCGTGGCGGGCTTGACCCTGGCCGGATGGGAATCCGCGGTGGGAGCGCTCGGATGGTCTGGAGGGCAGCGGCGTTTCACCGGTTCCCACGAACGTGGCAGTGGTAATCCGGCCGCCATGCCGGTGACGCAGTGGTTCACCGACAAGGTTCCGGTTGTTGACCGGCTGGAGTTGACCGTCGCCGGCCGGCGGCTCGGGCCGGCGGATCTCGCCGAGTTTCCGATGGAGAGCCTGGAGGCCACCCTCGACTGCACGAGTGGCTGGTATTCAACCCAGCAGTGGAAAGGGGTGCGTCTCGATAGGCTTCTCGACGGGGCGGAGGCGAACAGCATCGCGGTCCGCTCGGTAACGGGCTACAGCCGCCGGTTTCCGGCGGAGGACGCCCACCGCATCTGGCTGGCGGTGGAGCTGGGAGGGGCGCCGCTCAGCCCGGGCCACGGGTTCCCGGCTCGCATCGTCGCTCCCGGACGACGAGGGTTCTGGTGGGTGAAATGGGTCGAGTCCGTCCAGCCTTCCGAGGTTCCGGCCTGGTTCCAAGTTCCCTTCCCGCTCACCTGACCTGACGTGTACGGACCAAGACGACGACGATTGTCGCCCTGGTGGTGGTTGGCGGCGGGCACCGCTCTTCTGGTGGGAGCGGCCCTGCTGGTAAACAGTCTGGGGACGCAAGCACGCCGAGAAGCGGCCTTTCTCGACGCTACCCGAACCTTGTCCAACGAGGTCGTCCAACTGGCGGCCGGATTCGATCGGTTGGTCGGCGCCGACTTGCTTACCGTAACCCGCCCCGACTTCGAGGCGTTGATGACCCGGTTAGGTGAGCAGTTGAACGACCACCTCGGCGACTTGGCCGAGGTGGACACACCGGAATCCGCCCAGGTAGCAGGTGAAATCCTCGGCCTGGCCTTCGAGTCTTGGTCAGCCGGGGTTGACGAGTTCCGCTCAGCCGTAGCAGGTATCGCTGACGACCCTGCGAGCATGGAACCGGTAGACGACCTCGGTGGGGCAATCGTGCTGTTGCGGATAGGGGATCTACTGTATGGTCGTTTCCTGGACCGCGTTGCCGGGATGGTCGCCGAGTCGGATGTAGCCATCGGGGGATTCCAGAGCATCGTGTTCGTTAGCGACCGCCGGGATCTGTCCAACGCTACAGGCCTGGCACGAACGGTCCGCGACAACGCCGAGATCGGAGTTCGCCGGGATGTGGCCATCCTCCAGATCGTGTTCGAACCGCTGCCGTCAGGCGGCATCGGAGACGGGGGAGAGATCATCTTCCCCGCCACCGAACTGCTGTGGTTCAGCGCGGTCATCCGCAACCTGGGCAGTGTTGATCAGGAGAAGCTACAGGTCACCGCCGAGGTTCGGTCGGCAGACGGCGAGGTGGGCGCTATCGACGTGAGCGAGCCGGTTGATCTGGCGGCGGGAGAGACCGGTACGGTGGAGTTTCCACCTTTCGCGGTCCTGCCCGGAACGAGCTATGAGATCTCTTTCGACCTCAGCGCCGTCGACGACGAGTTGGAACTGGGCGACAACGGTTGGGAGTCCTCCATACGGATCAACCCCTCTGGTTGACATCCGGCGACGGACGGCACGATCAAGCGTGTCGGTGCGGACCGAGTGATATCGGCGGGATCGGCGCCCCACACGTTGTAGATCGGTCCGACGGTAGAATGGTTGAATGATCGACGTTTCGATTCTCAGAGAGCATCCCGAGGTGCTGGAGGGTTCGTTGGCTCGACGCGGCCTGTCGTCGGATCTGGCAACCTTGCGCGGGCTGGACGAGGAGCGCCGCACAACGCGGATTGCCGCTGAATCGATACGCTACGAGCAGAAGACCCTGGGCCGGCGGATTGCCCGCCTGCAAGGCGACGACAAGCGAGACGCTATCGCCAAGGCGCGGGAACTTGCATCTCGCTACGGGACGGCGTTATCCAAAGCGGACGAACTGGACGAACAGTTCCGAAAGGAGTGGGTGCGCATCCCCAACCTCGCGCATCCGACCGCCGCGGATGGCCTCACGGAGGAGGACAGCGCGGAGTTCAAGCGCTGGGGTGAGCTACCGGACCACACCTTCTCGCCGAAGGACCATCGGGAAATCGGCGCCGCCCTGGGAATGATCGACATGGAACGAGCCGCCAAGGTATCAGGTAGCCGGTTCGGGTACTTGACCGGACCGGCGGTGATTATCGAGTTCGGATTGGTTCGAATGGCGCTCGACTTCCTGGGATCCCATGATTTCGTGCCGGTGGTACCGCCGGTGCTGGTCCGCGAACACGCACTGTTCGGCACAGGTTTCTTTCCGGACGATGATCAGCAGGTGTATGAACTGCCCAGGGATGATCTGTACCTGATCGGCACTTCAGAGGTGGCGCTGGCGGCTTACCACGCCGACGAGATACTGGAAGAGGACGACCTTCCTCTCCGGTACGTGGGCTTCTCCAGTTGTTTCCGCCGAGAAGCCGGAGCGGCCGGCAAGGACACGTCGGGACTGTTCAGGGTTCATCAGTTCGACAAAGTGGAGATGTTCTCGTTTTGCCATCCCGACCGGTCCTGGGACGAGCATGAACTCCTCCTGTCGCTCGAGGAGGAACTGGTCCGATCCCTCGAGATTCCATACCGGGTGGTCAACGTGGCGGCGGGGGACTTGGGCGCTTCGGCCGCCAAAAAGTACGACATCGAGGCATGGATTCCCTCCCAGGGGAGGTTCAGGGAGATCACCTCGTGCTCTAACACCACCGACTACCAGAGCAGGCGCCTCCGGATCCGGTTCAGGTCGAAGTCGGGTAACCAACTGATCCATACACTTAACGGAACCGCCATTGCGGTTGGGCGGATCCTGATCGCGTTGCTGGAGAACCACCAGCAGGCCGACGGCTCCTTTGCCGTGCCTGCTGCGCTGCGGCCCTACGTAGGTTTCGATCAGGTTGCATGACCCCCCGTCGGGGGGAACGCCCCGACGAGCCCCGGACGCCATCTTTGCCCGAATCGCTAGCCGTTATGACCTGCTCAACCGGGTGCTGGCCTTAGGGAGGGATCAAGCCTGGCGAAAATCGGTTATCGAGCGCCTCCCTCCCGGGCGCATTCTCGATCTGGGCGCCGGCACCGGCGCCGCACATCCTCTGTTCGGGGAACGTCAGGTGATAGCCCTCGATCCGGTACCCGGGATGCTCGCGCTGAATCGTTCCCGAGTTCGGGTTGTCGGGGTGGGGGAATCGTTGCCCTTTGCCGATCAGGCCTTCGACGCGGTGTTTTCGGCCTTCGTGTTCCGCAACCTCGATTCCGTATCGGAGACCCTTGCCGAGATCCGGCGAGTGCTCCGTCCTGGTGGGTCCCTCGGGATAGTGGATCTGGGTCGTCCTCGCCGGAGATTGTTAGCCACCGTGCATCGAGCCGGCTCCGCGATGGTGGTCCCGCTAGCCGGACGGTTCATCGGGGCAGCCGCCGAGTACCGGTACCTGCATCGGTCGCTGGATAAGCTACCGCCACCGGAGGAACTCTATCTTGACGGTCCTCTGAGGCTGGAGGAACTCTGGAGGATGGGACCCCTCGGTTTCGTGTATGGGGCGATTCTGATCAATGGCTAGCGCTTATTGTCGATATTCTCGACACGCCGAGGCGTGAATCACGTCCGTAGGCGCGGACCACCTCAACCAAATCGGCGACGCAATATAAGTTCGTATACACCGTCGCCGAACCACCTCCTGATGAACATCAGCGGGCGAGCCATTGTGCCCTTCACGTAGCAACCGAGGACGCCCGACCTCCTCGGTGACGGGTGAGCGCCGGGGGCGGAGGGGGTGGGATTCGAACCCACGAGGGAGTGCAAACTCCCTACGGCATTTCGAGTGCCGCGCACTAGGCCAGACTATGCGACCCCTCCGGAGTGTTTGGATTGTACCGTGAACAGGAATATGGCGGGACCGGGAGCATCCGGTTGGCTCCGACTTCAGGAGGGGCGGAGCCTCGAGAAGAAGTCCGTTAGGAGAGCGGAGCACTCGGTTTCCAATACCCCGGCCACCAGTTCTATCCGGTGGTTGAGACGACGATCCTGAGGAATGTTGTAGAGGCTCCACGCCGCTCCTGCCTTGAGGTCGGCCGTTCCGTACACGATCCGCTTCAGCCGCGCTTGCACCGCCGCGCCGGCGCACATAACGCACGGCTCCAAGGTTACAACCAGTGTATGGCCTGCCAGCCGCCAACTCCCATTGCGGCGGGCAGCCCCCGAGAGGACGAGGAGTTCCGCATGGGCGGTGGGATCCTGCCGCTCTTCCCGGCGGTTGTGGTCTGCTCCAACAAGAACACCGTCGGCGTCCAGAAGCACCGCCCCCACCGGGACGTCTTCATGCGAAGGCGCGCGCGCCGCTTCGGCGAGGGCGACCTCCATCCACCGTGTCCAGGACATCTAGTAACCGCCTACCAGGACAGATTGCAGCCGTGCAGCTTGCCGTCGAATGTGGCACCCGTGGCGCTAGCCGGTCGCCTGCTCGGGCCCGGCGCCCCTACGGCGCCCGGAACGAATCGCTTAGGGCTGCTTCCTCCCGGACCTGACCCGGTTCACGATGGTTCCGCCGCGTAGGACCCGGCCGTCATCACCACGTGCCGACCGCGTACCAAAAGAACCAACGCCCTTCGGCAGGCATTCCGCCCCGCATGTAGAGGATTTCGGGCTACAGGACACCCCTAACGCCCCGCGTAGCACGGCCGCCCACAGATCCTAGTCCGTTCCACATCCATCTACGAGAAGGCGATTGCGCTTGGCTATCTATGAACTTCTAAACTCGGGCGCCGTAGGAGGGATCGCATAGTCTGGCCTAGTGCGCACGCCTGGAAAGCGTGTTGGCGTTTACCGCGCCACGTGGGTTCGAATCCCACTCCCTCCGCCAGATAAGTTCCGCCAGATAAGTCACGTATGCCCTCCCCGTCCTTACGGAAGTCGTCGTCCAGGATCTCGCCGGACAGATCTTGTATTCAATCGATTGCAGAACGTCGCTCAGCCGGGTCTTCAGAACCACCGACCCGTAGTACGTCCGTTCCGAGCCCTCCACATGCGGGGCAATACCAGGGCAGTAGGCACCTTCCAACCGAGTCCTTCAAACCACTTAAAAGTGGTATCCTCTACGGGATTTCGTCACACCCGCCCTCGGAGGACCGCCGCGGGCGGACTCGACCATCAGTACTCCGGCTCGTCATCCCGAAGGACCTCCTTGAGCTGCGGATTCAGCAACCGCCATCGCTGGGCCATTCGCTCGAGATCTCCCGTCAACACCACCGGGACCCGATCCTTGTGGGCCTGAACGACTTGTTCGTAGTCCTGTCGCTCTAGGGACGCCGTTACCGATCGAAGTTTTCTGTCGATAGACTTGGTGGCCAGACGGATCGTGCCGTCCTCTTCTGCCTCCGCGCGCGTCAGCAGCCGAACATAGCCGATGAGACGAACATCTGGCCGCGGCGCACGCTCCTTAAGCGAGCGGGCGGCTTCACTCAGGAGAAAAGCATCCGCCCGACCGAACCGAACAACGGGCCGCGGCACCGTCAGCGGTCGAGTACGTGCCCACAACACATTCACATCTAGTCGCGGAAATCGGCTAATGATCCGGACCAAGGCTTCGCACATATTGGCGCTCACACCACTCTCTAGCGCCTCCAGGAACGCACCTTCATCTCCCGCGGCCGTTCGTTCCACCGCATCGCGCGCCGCGGCCAGGGCCTCCATTAAGCGCAACGTCAGGCGCCGCTCAATCGGCGCATCTTGATCGTCGGGGACCGGGAAAAGAGTGAGTGTCGGCGAGATGGCCGGCGTCAACAGCGTCACTACGAAGCTGCCCTGATCCGTCTGTCCTAGACGAACACGTTCCATCAGATCTGCCGCATCTCGATTCGCTCCCGCGCGATAGACCGGTTTTAGTTCGCCGAGGGAACATGCGGCCGCCAGCAACATGTCATGCACACCGCCAATAAGGTCCACGCCGTGGTTCAAAGCTATGCTGCCGTCTTCGCTCTCACCTGCCCGGACGCGAACTACGTCACGGTCAGCGGTCACGAGCGAGCGATACACGGTCAACTCGTCCTGCTGAGCAACCTTCGCAAACATGTCGATCAACGACGACACCACGCTCGCGTAGTCGCCGAGGCGCTCTGTACGCGGGACGATGATCTCTGGAAGCTCCTCACCGGTGTAAACATCCGAGTGCACGCGGTACTGCTCTTGCCGGCGCCATCCCGCGGACCGGGCGTACGCCGACAGGGCAGCCGGCGAAACTGCCAACAGCGTATCCCGGTCGTTAATACTGACTTTCATCAGATTACTCCCGTCCTGGAACGTTCCATCAAGTCTTGCAGGACCTCAACATCGAGTACGTTCCGTTCCGGAATACGAACCGTAATCGACTCCTGACCGACTACCTCGTCGTGGTCCCGCTGTAAACTCAGCCAGTAGGCCCGACGCCGGAGCACGAGCTTTTCGCTCTGCACGGTCATCCACCTCCGTTCGTTCGTCGGAAGCTCCAACACTACGAGCAATCGGGGCGTCTGCGTATCTTCGCTAAGATCGCGGTAGTTCTTGATGCTCAACCGAAATGGCAGCAAACCATCTCGCGGTTCGGCGATATTCGTCGCAGCCTTCAACTGCAGGTCAAGGGCTGGCCGAAGCGGCCCGCCTCCATGAATTCGCAGATCGACGCTATCCCGGTCTGGCTCCGGCGCCGAAGTGGCATATCCAGCATGTGCTGCCAGAGCCTTGACATACACCCGAGACAACGCCTCTTTGCGGTCCGGGCAGCTCAGCAGTGTACTCATCATGTGCTTGCCCCAACCAGCCTCTCAGCATCCGGAACACGGATCTCGCCAGAAACAAGCTTGGGAAGCAGTGTATCCCGAAGAATAGCCAACGTGAAGGCCCCCTTTGTTGGCGAGTACTGAAATTCACCCAGAGTCGATCATCTAATTCCCCACCCCGGGTGTGTTGGTGAGTCTAGTTCGCGCCTCCTTTCGGCCGGTGTTTTCGTGCCCGGGGCGTGGTAGGCGCGAAGCCGGTAGCTGTCGCCTGTGATAGTGAGCTTCGCTCAGATCCGGGTCGTGTCACGGTCGAGATCCGCGAGGCCGGCGGGGATACCCGAGGCGTCGCATCGTTTCGATGATGGTCCGATGCGCCGGTACGTAGAATCAGCCCGGGGCGAGCTGGTCGAACACGTCGTCGGCTGCCTGGGCGGAGTGCAGTAGCGCGCCGATCACCGACTCTTCCGCTTCTGTGTTGTGGAGTAGCAGTCGTCGGTCTGGTGGACGTTTATGAGTCCCCTTAGGATGTGTCCTGCGCGAATTGCAGTTTGCTGCGGAGGGCGTGTCCCCGGGAGTAGTTCCATAGGCTTTCGTGGTGGAGTCTTCCGACCACGATTCCCGGGTGAATTCCGACGGACGCTGCGAAGGCCTTCACGTCAGCCGCGGTTCTGAGCCGGCGCAATTCATCAGCATGGTTTGGGGGAATAAGGAAGGTTTGGGCGAATTGATCAGCCTTCCGTTCTTCTGGCGAGTCTTTGGTGTTTCCGCTGAGAAAGATGGGTCGTTTCGTCTGGTCGAGAATGTGGCCGGCTTCGTGGAAGAACGAGAACCAGAATATGTCAGCCCACTTGCCCCGAATGCTGAGCTGGATGAGTCCCTTTTTCGGACTTAGCCAGCGTGCAGCACCGTTGGTCCGGGCTCCATTCACCTCGGGTACGGCGACGAAAGCGATGCCCGCGCTAGCGCTAGCTCGACCAGCTCGGGTTGCCAAACGGTGGGATCGCCCACTCGCGTGAGGTCGCGTACCCGCCGCAGGACCTCCCTGAACCTTGATGGGTTCCATGGTGCGCAATCGATCTCGCCCATCCGCAACCAGACCGCAATCGAACTTGCAGACCCAGCCGTTCAGGCGCAGAGAGGTTGCAGGGCGTTGGCCTCCCAGCGGGCGTTTAGCTGCATGGGCGTCGTACCGTTGGCGATCCGGTCCCTGGCGTCCCACCAGAGGTCGGCCCACTCGGCGGGATCGTTGATCACCGCCTCGGGATGGTCTCGGCTCCGGGCCACGAATCCGGGGAAGACAGAGCGGCCGGTGGGTTCGCCGATCGGCTGATAGCGCAGGTCAAAGCTCCACCGGATATCGTCGCTCTCGTTGTCCAGCGATCCGTGTTCGGTCATCTTGTGAAGCAGCACCGCCCCACCGGCTCGCACCTCCATGGGGATAACCCGGTCCCCGTCGATGATCGACTCGGGGATGTAGATCTCGGCGGGGAGTATCTTGCCGGGACAATGCAGGGTCAACTCCTCACGATGGCTGCCCCGCTCGACAATCAGGCAGCCGTTCTCGATGGTGGCGTCGGTGATAGCCAGCCATACGGTCAGCATGTCGGTCTCGTCGGCTTCGGGGTCGATGACGGCCGAGTCCTGGTGCCACAGGGTGGCGGCGATGTTGGCGTCGAGAACCGCGCTTTCCAGATGCCGGGCGGGCGGCTTGATCCGGGTGTGCTGGACCGGGTTGGAGTAGATCTCCGGTCCGATGACCGACTCCACGATGTCTAGGAGGCGCGGGTTCGTGAGCAGGCGAAACACCTCGGGTCCGGCGTTCATCGTATGCGAAGGGTCCAGTTCGTCGAGCAACGGCAGGGAGATGTCGAGATGCTGGTAGAGGTCGTACATGTCGTCGAGTTGCCGCATTGCCTCGATGTACTTCTCGGAAAACGTGGCGCCGGTGAGCGGTCTTACCTTCCCCTGGTCGGCGAGATCCTTCGACACACGATCGATAATTTCCCTGTATTCGGCTTCGATGGCCACTATGTCCGCTTCGTCGAGAACGTCTTCGACGACCAGGTAACCATCGTCGTGGAATCGATCTAGCTGTTCGGTGGTCAGTCCGGCCATCCTGTCACCTCCTGCTGTGCCGGTAGGCGCGACTGTATACCTGCCTGAACCGGAAAGGAAGCCCTTTCGGGATGAAATCTCGGCTCAGACGCAGATGGCGGTCAGGACATTCGGTGGTGGGTGGGCACGGCATATCCCTTCCCAGCCGTGTTAGTTCCAAACGGTTGCAACCTGCGATACTCACAAGACCGGAGGGATGGCCGAGCGGTCGAAGGCGTCGGTCTTGAAAACCGATAGACCCGGTGACGGGTCTCGTGGGTTCGAATCCCACTCCCTCCGCCACCCATCGACCTAAGAATGAGGACACAGGTCCCATCAGTGGGAAGCCCTGGCCGGACGGGTCGCCGCACCTCCTAAACCGGATCGCCTCGGCTATTGTGGGGATAGATGGAGAGGTGGCCGAGCGGTCGAAGGCGCTCGCCTGCTAAGCGAGTAGGGGGTTCAAGCTCCCTCGAGGGTTCAAATCCCTCCCTCTCCGCCAGATAAGCTACATAGCCCTGTTAAAGGGTTGTTTAGCAGATTCGATTATCATATAGGAGCTACACTTGCAATACGGAGTTATCCGCTATGCGGAGATCGCCGAAGTGTTCGCACAATCGGGCTCCGAAGGTGTCGTGGGGGCGGTACTCGGGAAGCGAGCAGATACCAACAGACGGTTCCTCCCTTCTGGCGACAAGGATCATGGCGTGCTGCACCGGCTTCAGCAGCAGGGAACCGTCCCAGAAAGTTTCCGGATCAGCCACGACGACAAGACCTTTACTCGGTAAGTGCAGCGAAACCCGGTTGGCTTCGATTGTCAGATACCGGGTTTTGTCACACCCCGTTGATAGTTTCATTAGGGTAATTGCTATCGGAGGGAGATGTGATGCAGACAGGATCGCCGGGTATCCGGTCTCGGACAGTTGAGGTGTTGGGGTTCTTCGCGGAGCGTGACGAAGCCGGGCAGTCGCCGTTCGGGGACGTAATCGAGTTGTTCGACTGCATGAAGGATCGGGGCTCCGACTTGGAGGACATTGATGTGGGTGTCGCGGTGGGTCGCTTGGTCTGCGAGGGAAAACTACGGTACGCCCTTGACGGCATTCGGCTGACTGGACGGTGAGCGGCAGGACCGAGCGAATACGAGGCACCAGCAGCGGCGATCCTCGAGAACCGTTTCAGCGGGATCGGGATCGGGTACTGTATTCGCCGGAGTTTCGTCGTCTAGGTGGCGTCACCCAGGTGGTGTCTGCTGGCGAGGGGGACGTATTCCACAACCGGCTGACGCACTCCTTGAAGGTGGCGCAGGTAGGCCGCAGGCTTGCCGAGCGGCTATCGAAGGACTACGAGGATGAAGTCGAATCTTGGGGAGGTCTGGACCCTGATGTGGTGGAGACTGCTGGCCTCGCTCATGACTTGGGACATCCACCGTTCGGTCACGACGGTGAGGAAGTTATTTGTCAGAGCGTTGATGGTGGGGGTGGTGATGGGTTTGAGGGCAATGCGCAATCGTTTCGAATCGTCACTCGGCTGGCGGCTCACACAGACAACAGGGTACAACCGGCTGCTGAGGGGGGCCCAGCGGCAATGCTGGTCTAAACCTCACACGGGCGTCTCTTGACGCCGTCCTCAAGTATCCATGGTTCCGGTGCCGCTCAGAAGACCACCCCCGCAAATGGGGTGCCTATCACGCCGACCGAGATCGCTTCATGTGGGTTAGGTCAGGCCAGGACCAGCAGCGTCTAAGCCTCGAAGCCGAGCTGGTGAACTGGGCCGACGACGTCACCTACGCAGTACATGACCTCGAGGATTTCTACCGCGCCGGACTGATCCCCATCCATCGACTCTCGCAGACAGCTGAGCAGGACAGGTTCATTGAGGCGGCCAAGAAGCGAAAGGACAGCCTCGCGCAATCAGAGGGTAGCTTGGAGCAGGCGCTTCGGGCCGTGCTCGGACCTATGAGATTTCTTGACACGCCCTACGATGGAGGTCGGCGGCAACAGACACTCATAAATGCGGCCACCTCCTCTCTCATAACCCAGTTCCTCACGGGTGAAGCGATCCGGATCTGTGAACCCTCCGAGGATCGGAGCGTGAAGATAGCCAACGACATTTGCTTGCAGGTCAAGCTTCTCAAAGAGGTAACGCACTACTACGTCATTAGCCACCCCCGCCTAGTCAGCGTCCGTGAGGGACAACGAGAGATGCTGAGAAAACTGTTTGAGATCTACGTCGAGGTGTTGGAGAAAAAACGGAACCCGGCATTGCTACCCCAAGCAACGCGTGACCGGCTCAGGAGCTCCGACGGGCCGCCCCGTTTGGCTGCCGACCTCGTAGCCAGCATGACGGAACGCCAAGTGATCCAGTCCTACCAGCGCTTCAAAGGAATTACTCCAACACCCACCGCATACTTCGACTTCTAGGTAGCTGGAAATGGTCCGCCCCGGGTCTTGCGGAGACTCTGATTGGTTGGGAGATAACGGCGTATGGGCAAGTCCGATCATGTATTCACCGGAAGTTCGGAAGCGGGCTGTTCGGATGGTCTTGGAGCATCGGGGGGAGCACCCGTGTTGGGTGGGCGACGACCTGTTTGGTAGGGATAGCTGTTCAGGTGTTCGTCGGAGACGTTGCCTGTGTGTGGGTTCAGCGGGCGGAGACGGATCAGGCCCTGCGGCCTGGGATGAGCTCGGATCAGGTGACTGAACTCAAGGATCTGCGGCGGGAGTGTCGTGAGTTGCGGCGATCTTACGGAACCTACCGCGACACTAAGAGACAAAAAAGTACTATCTAACAGGACGTTCAGGGGGCCTCGGAGAGAGCGGGGACTAGGGCACGGGAGCACCGCCGCAACGGTACTGTCGGCCGGAGTGTCGGTCCTGTCCCCCTAGGGGATGGCCCATCGCATGACGGCTCCGATTCCTTGCCGAGTTCGCGCCTGGCCGTCTCTGGTCGGGTGTGCACGGCATGGAGATCAGATCTGCATCGAGTACGGACGCAAGGTACCGTCCACTCCGTCCCCGCGGAGTAGGATCGCGGTATGGCGATGCCACCTGCTCTAGCGGCGTCATGGCGCGGTCCCGACTTCTGGGCCGGTATCCGGCCTCCGGTGTGGTCGGCTCTCGGAATGCCTCCCACTGTGTACGCGGACGAGGCGTTCTTCGCCGACGAGCAGAGCCGTCTCTTCGGGCGATCATGGACCGGTGTAGCGCTGGCCGCCGAACTATCGCGGCCGGGCCGTCTGCTGGTGCGGTCGGTCGGCGGCAAGTCCGTGTTGCTGACCCGGTCCGGGGAGCATTTGCGCGGATACCTCAACACCTGCCGTCACCGAGGTACCGAACTTGCGGCGTCCGACTGCGACATAGCGGGCATCATCCGGTGTCCGTACCATCGTTGGAGTTACTCGACCGAAGGTCGGTTGGTGGCTGCGCCGTTGTTCGAAGCGTCGCCACCATCGGACTTCGACCCGGCCGATTGGCGTCTCGTTCCGGTGCGTGTGGACACTTGGGGCCCGATCGTGTTCGTCTGCTTCGACGAGCAGACACCACCGCTGGACGCATGGCTCGGTGATCTGGCAGAGCGCTTGGCCGGCTACCGCTTGGACGAATGGGAGCCCGCCGACTTGGAGGGAGCCGCGTGCACGTTCGACGTCGCAGCCAACTGGAAGCTCCTCGTCGAGAACTTCGCCGAGTACTACCACCTACCGTGGGTCCATCCGAAGCTGGCCAAGGTGTCACGGGTGAAGGACCACTACCGCTACCAGGGCCCTGGGATGTACTGCGGTCAGACCACGACTCCGATCTCGTCCGATCGGCATGACGATTGGGCGGTGCTGCCCTCTATCGATGGATTGGACACCTCGGATGCCTCCAGCGGCAGGTTCGCCGCGATATTCCCCAACGTGCTGCTCGCGGTGCTGCCGAACCATATGTTCCTCATGCTGCTTGAGCCGCTGAACACGGGCCGCACCCTCGAACACTGCACATTCCTGTTCCCGCCGGGCACGGCGCCCCCGGCCGATGACGAGCCGGGGCGGCGCCGGTTTGCCGAAGCGTTCGAGACCACCCGGCGATTCTGGATCGAAGTCAACGACGAGGACATCGACATATGCGAACGAGTCCAGAGAGGTATCGCCCGGGCCGGCGCCCCACCGGGTCCCATGGCCCCGCGCTTCGAGGAACCCTTGAACCGCTTCCATAAGATGACGGCCGACCTGATGACTCTCGATTCGATGGCCGATCTGGTCGTACCGATAGGAGACCGGCCGGGCGAAGCCGACCTCTACGACACCAAGCCGAACCCCTTGCCACCGCACATCGAGACCGAGGAGGCCGAGCGGAACGTCGCTTCCTGACGGGATAAGAAAGTGCTCGGATAGCCTGACACGGGGACGGTGTAGCCTGAGAGGGTGTACGACCATCCGATCCGCTGGGAATCTCGCCGATCGCCGATCCTCTCGACCAGGGGTATTGTGGCCTCCAGCCAGCCTTTGGCCACGATGGCGGGCATCACGGTGCTGCGGTCAGGCGGCAACGCCGCGGACGCCGCCGTTGCAACCGCGGCGGCGCTAGCCGTGGTAGAACCGAGCTCCACCGGTATAGGCGGTGATTGCTTTTCCCTGTTCTACAGCTCTCGCCACGGCGCCGTAACGGCTATCAACGGCAGCGGAAGAAGCCCGCAGGCGTTAACCCTGGAATTAGCCGAGGGCTCGGAGGGGTTCGATCCCCAGGGACCCCATGCAGTGACGGTACCCGGAACGGTCGCCGGATGGATCGACACCGTGCAGCGTTGCGGGCGGATGACGATGGCGGAGGTGCTCGACCCTGCCATCTCGCTGGCTGAGGATGGCTTTCCGGTAACGCCCATCATCAGCCGGAGCTGGAAAAAGCAGGAAGAGCTGTTGAGAACTACCGGGCCGGCCGGCCACGACCTACTAGCGGGGGGCCGAGCACCGAAGGCCGGGGAGGTATGGCGCAACCCGGCCATTGCCGGAGTCATGCGCGAGGTGGTTGAAGGAGGCGCTGCCGCCTTCTACCGCGGCCGTCCGGCGGAGGAGATCGCAAACGCCGTACAGACGAACGGCGGCTGCATGACCAGCACCGATCTGGCCGATCATCGGTCGACCTTTGAGGATCCGATCTCGACGACCTACCGTGGATACACGGTCTACGAATGCCCGCCCAACGGCCAGGGTATAACCGCTTTAATGGCCCTGAACATCCTCGAAGGCTTTGATATGGCTTCTATGCGGCCGCGGTCGACCGAAGCCCTGCACACAGCCATCGAGGCGATCCGTTTGGCTTTTGCCGACGCCCGCACCTACATAGCTGATCCGCTCCGGGCTCCGGTCCCGGTGGACGCCATGCTCAGCAAGGGTTACGCGGACCGACGACGCGAGCTCATATCCCCTGATACCGCAATAAGGCTGGCGGCGGCAGGGCGCCTTCCCGCCGGATCCGACACTGTTTACCTGTGTGCTGTCGACGGGGACGGAAACGCCTGCTCCTTCATCAACAGCAACTATCACGGGTTCGGCAGCGGCATAGTGCCTAGGAACTGCGGATTCAGCTTGCAGAACCGGGGGGCCGGATTCGTTCTTGACCCGGACCATCCCAATGTCCTGGCAGGCGGCAAGCGTCCCTACCACACCATTATCCCCGCCATGCTCACCCGCCCCGACGGATCGTTGATGGGACCCTTCGGCGTTATGGGGGCCTGGAACCAGCCCCAGGGGCACACCCAGGTGGTGATCAATCTGGTGGACCGAGGCATGGATCCGCAAGCCGCCATCGACGAGCCACGATTCTCGATCTTCGACGACCCGCCCAACGGTGATCTGTGGGTCGAGAGTGCGTTTCCCGACCCCACTATTAGCGCCCTTGCAAAACTCGGGCACCCCGTACGTCGGGCGGCAGGTGACGCGCGGACCGGCATGGTGGGCCAAGGCCAGGTAATCGTGCGTGACCCTGATACCGGTGTCCTGTGGGGCGGTTCCGATCCCAGGGGCGACGGCTGCGCCATCGGATTGTGACCTGATTCTGGTGCGGGTCTTCCGCGACCCGCAGAGGACAACGGATGCTCGGCCTGTCGCTACCCGAGAGGTCGTCAATCCGGAGTCCGGATAGAATCCGCGATCCGTCGTCCGGAAAGGGGATGTTCTGATGCGGAGAAACCGGCTCCGTCAACTGCTCGACGCCGACCTGCCGAGTCTCGGAACCCATATTCTCAGTTCGTGGCCGTCCGTCGTGGAGTTGGTCGGTTACTCGGGCATGTTCGATTACGTCGAGTTCGTCGGTGAGTATGCCCCCTACGACATGCACTCGCTGGAGAACCTGGGCCGCGCCGTCGAGTTGTTCGACCACATGTCCGCGATGATGAAGATCGAACAGGAGCCCCGTACCCATCTTGCTATGCGAGCGCTCGGCGCCGGATTCCAGAACTTGCTCTTCTCCGATCCCCGAACGGTGGAAGATGTCAAGGAATGCGTCAGTGCGGTGCGGGCCGAAGTCCCCGACTCGGGAGGCCGTCACGGCGTAGGCATGCGCCGAGACGTCGGCTTGGTTCTGGAGGTCGGAACTCCTGCGTTTGTAGAGGCCCTGGATCAAGCGGTTGTGGCCGTGATGATCGAGAAGGCCGACGCAATCGAAAACCTGGAAGAGCTACTTTCGGTGAAAGGGGTGGACATGGTGCAATTCGGTCCCGCCGACTACTCGATGAGTATCGGGCTAGCCGGTCAACTCGATCATCCGCAGGTCCGTGAAGCCGAGGAGTACATGATCACGACCGCGCTACGAATGGGTATCGCCCCCCGGGCCGAGCTCCGCGGGCGGGAAGGGATGGAAGGGTATCTGGATCTCGGCGTGAAGCATTTCTGTATCGGGACCGACGTCAGGATACTGTACGACTGGATGACCGAAACCGGCGGAAGGATGATGGACCTCCTCGGCCGTAAGCCGCCCGGAAACCCTCACCGGAGGGCCGCGTATTGAGGAGTTGTTTGAACCGTACCGGGTTTGAATGTTATGAGCCGGGATGGTCTTGACCGTTGGCGCCTCCGGTACACTCTTTGCGGTCTTCGAGGTAGGCAGGCCGGTTCCCTCCGGAACAGAGATTCCGTTTCCTCCGACGGGTTACTAAGGTTGTGACCGCGGCGATACCGACCTGCAAACGTGCGGCCGTAGCTCAACTGGACAGAGCGTCTGACTACGGATCAGAAGGTTGGGGGTTCGAGTCCTCCCGGCCGCGCCGATCCGGCGCCGATAGGCGCCCACAGTATTGTCTCATTGACGCATTCGATCTTATGCATATATACTGCACCTTCGTGCAGATGCATGTCTGTTCTCCCGTGTCCTGAACGGGCTACCGGTGTAAACCCATGCCGGGCGCCGGTTCCGGGCATGGTCGGTACAAGTAAGGTTCGGAATCCGAGCTCTCCGTTGGAGGGCTCTCGGGTGTCCGGTAGCCGGTAGCAGAAGGAAAGCCTTCCCGCACGGCCGCTCCAACCACCAGAGGAGGAGCGTGGCCGCGCGGGCATCGGCTTGCCTATACGAGGAGCGAGATTTGCCGACAATTCAGCAGTTGGTGCGCCAGGGCAGGAGGCCGAAGGCGCGCAAAGGGAAGACACCGGGCCTTGCCGGGTCGCCCCAGCGGCGCGGCGTGTGCACCCGCGTGTATACGATCACGCCCAAGAAGCCCAACTCCGCCCTCCGCAAGGTATGCCGCGTCCGGCTGACCTCGGGTATGGAGATCACCGCCTACATACCCGGCGAAGGCCATAACCTGCAGGAACATTCCATCGTGCTGGTGCGCGGCGGTCGGGTGAGGGACCTGCCGGGGGTCCGCTACAAGGTCATCCGGGGGACGCTCGACGCGGCGGGAGTCGACTCCCGCCGTCAGGCGCGCTCCCGCTACGGATCCAAGAAAGGTCGCTGATCGTGCGCAGAGCACCCGCAGAGAAACGTGACATCGATCCGGACCCGGTCTTCCGTAGCGTCCTGGTAGGCCAGGTGATCAATCAGGTGTTGCTGAAAGGCAAGAAGGAGAAGGCTCGCAAAATCGTCTACCGCGCGCTTGAGATCGTGTCCCGGCGAAGTGGCCAGGACTCCCTGGTAGTGCTCAAGCGGGCGATCGACAACATCAGACCTCAGGTGGAGGTGCGTTCACGCCGGGTGGGGGGCACCTCGTACCAGGTGCCGATCGACGTCAGGCCCCGCCGAGCGGGAACGCTGGCGGTCCGCTGGCTGGTTGGTTTTGCACGCCGACGACGAGAGAAGACCATGGCAGAGCGCCTGGCCTATGAGATTCTGGATGCTTCCAACCATACGGGAGCGTCCATCAAGCGTAAGGAAGATCTACACAAGATGGCGGAGTCGAATAAGGCCTTCGCCCACTACCGCTGGTAGTGCCGACCAAGCGGACAGACGAGACGCAGGGAACCAGAACGATTCGGGGCAAGAGAAATAGCGATGACCAGCTCCAACGGCTTAATCCACCTTCGCGAATATCCCCTGGTCCGCACGCGGAATATCGGGATCATGGCCCATATCGACGCGGGAAAAACCACCCTTACCGAGCGCATTCTCTACTACACCGGACGTACCTACAAGCTGGGTGAGGTACACGACGGAGCGGCGGTCATGGACTGGATGCCGCAAGAGCAGGAACGCGGCATCACCATCACCTCCGCCGCTACCACATGCGAGTGGCACGACTACTGGATAAACATCATCGACACGCCCGGCCATGTCGACTTCACGGTAGAGGTGGAGCGCTCCCTCAGGGTACTGGACGGAGCCGTCGCCGTCTTCGATGGGGTGGCCGGGGTCGAGCCTCAAACGGAGACCGTGTGGCGTCAGGCGGATCGTTACGGCGTCCCGCGTATTTGCTTCATCAACAAGCTGGACCGAGTCGGGGCCGACTTCATTGCCGCCGTTGACTCGATAGAGGAGCGTTTGGGGGTCACCCCTTTGATCATGCAGATCCCGATCGGGGAGGAGACCGGGTTCATAGGGGTGGTAGACCTCGTGGAGATGCTCGCTCACGTCTGGCAAGGCGAGGACGGACGCAACTGGACAACCGGTCCGATTCCTGCCGAACTGGTTGAAACGGCGGATGAGTATCGGGGCCGGCTCATCGAGCATGTGGCCGAGGTGGACGAGAAGCTCCTCGAGAAGTATGTAGAGGACCTCGACATCTCGCCGGAAGAGATAGTGAGCGCGGTCCGTACCGGCACGATCGAGCATCTTTTTACCCCGGTGTTTTGCGGGGCTGCCTTCCGCAACAAGGGCGTGCAGCTCCTCCTCGACGCGGTAGTCGACTACCTGCCCAGCCCGGTGGACCTACCTGCCGTCGAGGGCTTCCTCCCCGGGGACGAGAATGCGCCTGCTCTACGTCCGCCCGCGGACGAGGCGCCTTTCGCCGCGCTGGCCTTCAAGATCGTGAGCGATCCACATGTTGGAAAGCTGACCTATTTCAGGGTTTACTCGGGTCAGGTTTCCAAGGGTGACGCCATCCTCAACAGCACCAGGACGCGCAAGGAGCGCCTCGGGCGCCTCCTGCGCATGCACGCAAACCACCGCGAAGACCGCCGAGACGTGTTTACCGGGGACATCGTCGCCGCCGTCGGCCTGAAGCACACCACTACGGGAGACACGCTCAGCGCCATGGCTGATCCCATGGTTCTGGAGTCGATGACCTTCCCCGCCCCGGTTATTTCCGTGGCCATCGAGCCGCGTTCCAAAGCCGACCAGGAGAAACTTTCGGAGTCGCTGTCCCGACTAGCGGAGGAAGACCCGACCTTCCTGGTCCGTACCGATCAGGACACCGGCCAGACGATCATTTCCGGGATGGGTGAATTGCACTTGGACATCCTCGTCGACCGCCTGGTGAGAGAGTTCAGGGTAAATGCCAACGTAGGCCGTCCCCAGGTGGCCTACCGGGAAACCATCAAGAACGGTGTCCGCGGGGTTGCGATACGCCATATCAAACAAACCGGCGGCCGAGGCCAGTTCGCCGCGGTGAAGATCGATCTCGAGCCCACCGGACCCGGCGGTGGTTACGAGTTCGTGAACGAGATCAAGGGTGGGGCGGTGCCCCGCGAATTCGTCGCCTCGGTGGATTCCGGAATCGAGACCGCCCTCGACCAGGGCGTTCTCGCCGGCTATCCCCTCGTAGACGTAAGGGCGCGGTTGGTTGACGGCCAGTCCCACGACGTGGATTCCTCGGAGATGGCCTTTCGGATCGCCGGGGCCAAGGCCTTGCGAGAGGCCGCCCGTGTGGCGGGCGTCAAGCTGCTCGAACCCGTCATGGAGGTCGAGGTCGTGACCCCCGACCAGTACATGGGCGAGGTGATAGGTGATCTATCCTCCCGTCGCGGCCGTATCCGTGAGGTAGATCAGCGCGGTCCCAACCGGGTCATCACCGCCGATGTTCCTCTATCAGAGATGTTCGGCTATGTTACCGACCTGCGGTCTAACACTCAGGGTCGGGCCACATCCACTATGCAGTTCCATTCGTATACCGACGTGCCGGATAGTGTCTCGAAGGATATTATTTCGGCTGCACGCGGCGAGTATCTAGGAGGTTGACACACCATGGCGAAGGCTAGGTTTGAGCGGGTTAAGCCGCATTTGAATGTTGGGACTATGGGTCATATTGATCATGGTAAGACGACGTTGACTGCTGCGATTACTCGGGTGTTGTCTGAGCGGGTTTCTGGGAATGTGTTTACGGTGTTTGATGAGATTGATAAGGCTCCTGAGGAGCGGGAGCGGGGTATTACGATTGCGATTGCGCATGTCGAGTATGAGACGGAGTTGCGTCATTATGCGCATGTGGATATGCCTGGTCATGCGGATTATATTAAGAATATGATTACGGGGGCTGCTCAGGTGGATGGGGCTATTTTGGTGGTGTCGGCGGCTGATGGTCCGATGCCGCAGACGCGTGAGCATGTGTTGTTGGCTCGCCAGGTGGGGGTGCCGTGTGTGGTGGTGGCTTTGAATAAGGTGGATTTGGTGGATGATGAGGAGTTGTTGGAGTTGGTGGAGTTGGAGGTTCGGGAGTTGTTGGATGATTATGGTTTTCCGGGGGATGATGTGCCGGTGGTTCCGGTGTCGGCGTTGGCGGCGTTGGAGGGTGACGGGTCGGCGGCTGGGGGTGTGTTGGAGTTGATGGGGGCGGTTGATTCGTATGTGCCGGTGCCGGATCGTCCGGTGGATCGTCCGTTTTTGATGCCGATTGAGGATGTGTTTTCGATTACGGGTCGGGGGACTGTAGTGACGGGGAAGGTGGAGGCGGGGGTGGTTCGGGTTGGTGATTCGGTTGAGGTGGTGGGTATTCGGGATACTCGCCGGTCGGTGGCTACTGGGGTGGAGATGTTTCGTAAGTTGTTGGATGAGGGTTTGGCTGGGGATAATGTGGGGGTTTTGTTGAGGGGGGTTCGTAAGACGGAGGTGGAGCGGGGCCAAGTGTTGGCTGCTCCGGGGTCGATTACGCCGCATACGGTGTTCGAGGCGCAGGTGTATGTGTTGACGAAGGATGAGGGTGGTCGGCATAACCCGTTTTTTGCTGGTTATCAGCCGCAGTTTTATTTTCGTACTACTGATGTTACTGGTCGGGTTGAGTTGTTGGGGGGTGTTGAGATGGTGATGCCTGGTGATAATACGGTGATGCGGGTGGAGTTGGGGTCGCCGATTGCTATGGATGAGGGGTTGCGGTTTGCTATTCGTGAGGGTGGCCGGACGGTGGGTGCGGGTACGGTCACCAAGATTGTTAGGTGAGTGGTGGTTGGTTAACAACTCACCCCACCAAAACCAGCGGGAAGAGTAATGAAGGAACAAAAAATCCGGATCAAGCTAAAGGCGTACGACCACCAAGTGGTGGACGAGTCAGCGCGCAAAATAGCCGAAACAGTAGTGCGTACCCAGGCAATAGTACACGGTCCGGTTCCGCTTCCTACCAGGATACATAGGTATTGCGTAATACGCTCCCCACACGTAGATAAGGACTCTCGAGAACACTTCGAGCTGCGTATCCACAAGCGGCTGATCGACATCCTGCGGCCGACACATAACACCATCGAGTCATTGATGCGGTTGGACCTTCCCGCAGGAGTGGAAGTGGAGATCGAGACATGAGCATCGCGGCCCTGCTAGGGGAGAAGGTGGGAATGACCCGCATCTTCGACGAGGCGGCCCGGGCTATCCCCGTGACTGTCATCAAAGCCGGACCATGCCGGGTGACCCAGATCCGAACATTGGAGGAAGACGGCTACACAGCAGTCCAGATCGCCTATGGCGAACTTCGTTCCGGAAAGGCGAACAAGCCGGCAGCGGGACATTTTGCCAAGGCGGGAGTCGCGCCGTCCCGCCACTTGATGGAGGTCCGACTCGACGACGTCGAGGGGTTCGAGTTGGGCCAAGAGATCCTGGTTGGAGATCTGTTCAAAGCCGGCGGCAAGGCGGACGTTACCGGTATCTCGAAAGGGAAAGGGTTCCAGGGCGTAATGAAACGCCACAACTTTCGAGGCCAGGGGGCGAGTCACGGCGTTCACAAGGTCCATCGGTCCCCCGGAGCCATCGGGGCCTGCGCTTCTCCGGCGCGGGTCTTCAGAGGCACGAAGCTGCCTGGCCGGATGGGAGGGGATCGGACCACCGTTCTGAACCTTCTGGTGGTCGGAGTCGACGTGGATCGCAACCTCTTAGTGGTCCAGGGCGCGGTGCCCGGGCCGAGGGGTGGCTTGGTGTTCGTTCGCGAGGCGGTGAAGGACGGTGGATCGAATGGCTGATCTGGTAGCACCGCTCTATGACACCTTCGGCACGGCCCGAGGGGCGGTGAAGCTCGACCCCGATATGTTCGGCATCGAGCCGAATCGGGCGGTAATGCATCAGGTGGTGGTCGCCCATCTGGCTGCCTCCCGGTCCGGATCCGCCAAGACAAAGACACGGGCCGAAGTACGCGGGGGTGGTAGGAAACCCTGGCGTCAGAAAGGCACCGGCCGGGCTCGCCACGGCTCCAACCGCTCACCGCTCTGGGTGGGCGGAGGCGTGATTCACGGCCCGAGGCCTCGCGACTACAGCCAGCGTACCCCTCGAAAGATGCGGGCACTCGCTCTGCGTGGTGCTCTGTCGGCTCGGGCTCAGGAAGGGGCGATCAAAGTAGTGACAGATTTCGACTGGGAGGTTCCCAAGACCAAACGAGCCCAAAGCCTGCTTAAGGACATATCGGTATCGGGCAAGGCGTTGATGGTCCTCGATAGGTCAGAGATCAACGCGGCTCGTTCCTTCCGCAACCTGCCGGGAGTGACGGTCGGCCAACCAGGACATCTGAACACTTATGAAGTGCTCCGGTCGGATACGGTGGTGTTTTCGCGTCCCGCCCTTGAAGTAGTGACCGGGGCGCCGTCCGAGTCCTTGCCCGGGCCTTACGATATTTCCCCGTCCGACTTTCTCAAGGTCGACGAACCCGCCGAAGAGGCCCGGTTGGTGGGAGATCCGGTATGAAGGATCCGCGCGACGTGATTCTGGTTCCGGTGATCTCGGAGAAGGCCTACGACCTGATCGACAGAACCAATACCTACACGTTCGTGGTTGACGCGCGTGCCTGCAAGGAAGAGATCGGCCTGGCGGTGGAGGCGCTGTTCGACGTGCCGGTGCTGAAGGTCAACACACTCAACCGCAAAGGCAAACGCAAGAGAACCAGGCTTCTGATGGGCAAGCGAGCGGATACCAAGCGAGCGATGGTTACCCTCCCGCGGGGCTACACCGTCCCGATATTCGGAACATGAGAAAGGGAGGTTGATCATGGCTGTAAGGAAGAGAAAACCCACCTCCCCCGGAAGAAGGTTCCAGACCGTCTCGGACTTCGCGACCATCACCAAATCAGAACCGGAGAAGTCCCTCCTCGCCAAGCAGAAGCGATCCTCGGGTCGTAATTCTCATGGACGTATCACATCGCGACATCGAGGAGGTGGCCACAAGCGCCGCTACCGTATCGTGGACTTCCGCCGTAACAAGGACGGCGTACCGGCCCGGGTAGCGGCCGTCGAGTACGACCCTAATCGCAACGCCCGGTTGGCCTTGCTGCATTACCTGGACGGTGAGAAACGCTACATACTTCACCCGGTGGGGGTCTCGGTCGGCGATCAGCTCGAATCAGGTCCCGACGCGGAGATCCGCCCCGGCAATGCCCTCCCGCTCCGGAAGATCCCCGCCGGAACGACTGTACACGCCATCGAGTTACGACCCGGAGGAGGGGCGAAGATGGCTAGGTCGGCCGGGACCGGCGTCCAACTCATGTCCAAGGAAGGCAACCGGGCTCTGCTCCGGCTCCCCTCCGGAGAGGTGCGTTACGTATCGCTCGAGTGCCGAGCCACTATCGGTCAGGTAGGCAACCGCGAGGCGGAGTTGGTAAAGCTGGGCAAGGCCGGTCGTAATCGCTGGAAGGGTGTCAGGCCCCAGACCCGAGGAGTGGCTATGAACCCGGTCGACCATCCGCTCGGGGGCGGCGAAGGGCGCTCATCGGGTGGCCGACACCCCGTCTCGCCCTGGGGGAAGTCGGAAGGCACGACCCGGAAGCGCAAGAAGCCGACAAGCAAGGACATCGTGCGTCGCCGTACCAAGAAAGGCCGGAGGTAGACCATGGCGCGAAGCCGCAGGAAAGGCCCCTTTGTTGACGAGCACCTCATGAAGAAGGTGGATGCCTACAACCGCACCGGTGACAAGAGGATGATCCGAACCTGGAGCAGGCGAAGCACCATTGTCCCGGGGATGGTGGGCCTCACAATCGCGGTGCATGACGGCCGCAAGCACGTGCCCGTCTACATCACCGAGCAAATGGTGGATCACAAACTGGGCGAGTTTGCCCCTACCAGGACCTTTCGTGGGCACGCGGGTTCCAAGAGAAAACGGGAGCGGTCGGTAGGCATATGAAGGAAGAAGAATGAAAGCAACGGCCCGTACTCGTTTCGTTCGCCAGTCGCCATACAAGGTGCGGGTGGTGCTCGACCAGGTCAGAGGCCTGTCAGCCGCCGACGCGACCGTAACTCTCCGGTTCTCCAACCGGCGCGCGTCCGACCCCATCCTGAAGTGTCTGCGCTCCGCGGTGGCCAACTTGAACTCGAAGTTCGATCTGGGCGAAGATCTGGATGACCTGGCGGATGAAGTTACGTTGGTCGAGGCATACGCCGACGAGGGCCCGACCATCAAGCGTTTCCGTCCCCGGGCGAGGGGCCGGGCGACGCGCATCAGGAAGCGCACCTGCCACATAACGATCGTGGTTTCCGACGGACGCGAAGGGACAGGCTGATGGGCCAGAAGACACATCCGTACGGGTTCCGGCTCGGGATCGTCACCGATTGGAAGTCACGTTGGTATTCCGATAAGGAGTACACGGTGCTGGCCAACGAGGACTACCAGATCCGGGACTACCTGCGGCGAGAGCTGAAGCGCGGGGCGGTGTCTCGAGTAGATATCGAACGCACCAGAGAACGACTTCAGGTCGACGTCCACACAGCTCGTCCCGGAGCGGTTATCGGGCGTAAGGGCAGCGAGGCGGAGCGGATCCGGACCGGCATCGAGAAGTTGACGGGACGCAAGGTCAAGCTCAACATAATCGAGGTGAAGGACCCCGAGACCGACGCCCAGCTCCTAGCCCGCGGCGTAGCCGATCAGATAGAGAACCGGGTAGCTTTCCGGCGTGCGATGCGTCGCACCATCCAGACCGCTCTCAAGGCGGGCGCCGAGGGTGTCCGAGTGGAATGCTCAGGCCGTTTGGGCGGTGCGGACATGAGCCGCCGTGAGTGGTATCGGGAAGGGCGTGTACCGCTACACACCCTCAGGGCCGATATCGATTACGGGACTGCCGCCGCGGCCACCTCGGTCGGATCCGTCGGAGTGAAGGTGTGGGTTTACAAAGGTGACGTAGTCGCCTCCCTCAAGACCACCCGCGAGAAGATCGCGGCGGAGGCCGCGTTGGCGGCCGGGCGCCCTGCCGGCAGGGTGACCCCCGCCAAGAGTCGGGCCGAACAGCGAGCAGGCGGCGCCAGATCAGGACGGGTCATCGAAGCCGGGGGCGGCAAGCGCATCATCGAGGCCGGCGGCGGCAAGAAGGTACGGGGGCGCGATACGAAAACCAAGTACGACACGACCCGCTCAGAGCCCGTTCGTCCCGGTGGGTCCGGCGACGGTGACGCCAAGAACAAGCAGGCGCGGGCCCGCAGGAGTCCACCCTCGGGCAAACAGCAACCAACCGGACGCAGGCAGCCCCAGGCCAAGCCGTCTCCTTCCACCCGCCGCGGCCCTCGAGGGAAGCGGAGGTAGACGACATGTTGATGCCGAAGCGCACCAAATACCGGAAGATGCATCGAGGTCGTATGCGAGGCTATGCCAAGGGCGGAAGATCGGTGTCCTTCGGAGATTACGGTATCCAGGCTCTCGAGCCGGGACATGTAACGGCTCGCCAGATCGAGGCGGCTCGGGTGGCCATTACCCGTACGGTGCGCCGCGGAGGGAAAGTGTGGATCAACATCTTTCCCGACAAACCGATGACCGCCAAGCCTGCCGAGACGCGAATGGGCTCCGGCAAGGGCAACCCGGAGTTCTGGGTAGCGGTCGTCAAGCCGGGCCGCGTGATGATGGAACTGTCGGGAGTAACGGAAGACGTCGCCAAGGAGGCCATGCGCAAAGCCGGACACAAGTTCCCGATAAAGACCAGGTTCGTGACGAGGGAGTCGCTATGACAGAGTATCGGGGCAATGCCGCGGCCCGGAAGCGAGTAGCGAAATGAAAGCTTCCGAAATGCGTGAGCTGACACCTAACGAGTTGGTGGATCTGCTTGATGAGACCAAGCAGGAGGAGTTCAATCTCCGGTTCCAACTCAGGGTGAGCCAATCCGACGACACGGCCGGACTCGGTAGCCTGCGGCGCCGGATTGCGCGCATCAAGACCGTTATGCACGAGGCCGCCTTGGATAGCGACGATATGGAGGTGGGGCATGGTGCTTGAGAGAACCCGACGCAAGAGTCGGGTAGGGGTGGTTACTTCGGCCACCCGGAACCGGACCATAACGGTCAAGATAGAGCGCGCCGCCCGCCACCCCCGGTACGGCAAGATCGTCCGTACCGCTAAGAAGGTCCATGTGCATGACGCGGCCGACGAGGCTCGAACAGGTGATCGCGTGCTGATCATGGAGACGCGACCGTTGTCGAAGACCAAGCGGTGGCGGCTTGTTGAAGTATTGGAGAAAGCTCGATGATCCAGCAGGAGTCCCGCCTGAAGGTGGCGGATAACAGCGGAGCCCGCGAGGTGCTCTGTATTCGGGTGCTGGGAGGATCGCGCCGTCGCTACGCCCGGATCGGTGACGTGATCGTGGCAACGGTGAAGCAGGCCACTCCGGGCGGCAACCTGAAAAAGGGTGAGGTGGTGAAAGCGGTGGTGGTACGTACCGCTAAAGAGCAACGCCGCCGCGACGGTACCTATATTCGCTTCGATGACAACGCCTGCGTGGTTATCAGCGACAACCAACTTCCCCGCGGCACGCGTATTTTCGGGCCGGTGGCTCGGGAACTTCGTGAGCGGAGGTTCATGAGAATCGTGTCGCTGGCGCCGGAGGTGATCTGATGGCCATCCGGGAAGGCGACAAGGTGATGGTGATCTCAGGCAAGGACCGTGGTCGTGAGTCCCGAGTGGCTCGGGTACTTACCGACCGGGGCAAGGTCATAGTTGAGAACGTGAACACGGCCCAGCGGCACCAGCGTGCCCAAGGCCGCACCCTTCAGGCGGGTATCGTGGACAAAGACCTACCCATCCATGCCTCCAACGTGATGCTGGTCTGCGATGATTGCGGTCCGGTGAGAGTCCGAGCCGGCTTCAGGGAGTCCGGCCAGAAGTTCCGGCGCTGCGTGAAGTGCGGTGGTGAGGTATGAGCGCGGCAAGGAAGGATCGGGGCACGGCGTCAGCGCCCACGATGCCTCGTCTCAAGCAGCAATACCGGGAGTCGATATATGCCCGGCTCATGGAGGATCTCGAACTCGACAACCCCATGCAGGCGCCCCGGCTAGACAAGATTGTCGTAAACATGGGGGTCGGCGAAGCGGTGGGTGACGCCAAGCAGATCAACGGCGCCCTAGAGGATCTAGCCACGATCACCGGGCAGAAGCCCCGCCTCAACCGGGCACGCCGTTCGATAGCCGGTTTCAAGCTCCGGGCAGGCAATCCGGTAGGTTGTTCGGTGACCCTACGCGGTGATCGCGCCTGGGAGTTCCTTGATCGATTGATTACCGTAGCCATTCCCCGTGTTCGGGACTTCCGAGGCCTCAACCCGACCTCTTTCGACGGCCGGGGCAATTACAGCTTCGGGGTGACCGAGCAGTTGGTGTTTCCCGAGGTCGATTACGACCGGGTGACGGCGATCCGGGGGATGGACATAACTATCTGTACTACCACCGCCGACGACGAAGGGGCGCGGGCACTCCTGGAAGCCTTCGGTTTCCCCTTCCGGCAGACGGCGTCCCTGTACTACTGAGATGTGAGGCGTAACTGATGGCCAAGAAATCAATGATTGCCAAGAACAAGCGGAGGGCAGAGCTCGTGGAGCGCTACCGCGAGCGGAGAGCGGAGCTGCTCAGCGTTATCAAAGACCCGGACGCGGGCCTCGACGCCAAACGGCAGGCCTACGCCGCTATAGCCAAGATGCCCCGTGACGCCAGCCCGACTCGGGTCCGGAACCGGTGCGGGATCACCGGCCGTCCGAGGGGATATCTGCGTCGCTTCGGAATGTCCCGTATCGCGGTGCGGGAGCTGGCCCACCGGGGCGAGCTTCCCGGCGTGATGAAGGCCTCGTGGTGAACACCTCATGATGACCGACCCCATTGCCGACATGCTGACGCGAATCCGCAACGCCAACCTGGCCCAGCATTCCACCGTCTCCATGCCGTCCTCGAAACTCAAGGAGCAGATCGCCCGGCTGCTCGCCTCGGAAGGCTATGTGGATGGATACGACGTGGCTGAAGCGGTCCGGGGAACGGAGTTGACTATCCGCCTCAAGTTCCGGGGCAAACACAACCGGGACCGGGTGATCAAGGGCTTGCGGCGCGTCTCCCGCCCCGGCCGCCGCGTATACCGGGGCGCAGATGACATTCCCCGCTCGCAGGGAGGCCTGGGGACTGTGATCATATCGACATCCCAGGGATTGCTGGCAGACCGGGAGGCCCGAAGGAGACGGCTCGGCGGCGAGCTGCTGTGTGAGGTCTGGTAGACGATGAGCCGGATTGGAAAGATCCCGGTACCGATTCCCGACGGGGTGAAGGTAGAAGTGGCCGGACCGGACGTGATGGTGGAGGGACCCAAAGGTTCCCTGCGCCGGACCTTCGAGAACCTGGTCCGGGTGCGGGTGAGCAACGGCGCGTGTGTAATCACCCGCCAAAAGGACGAGCGACGGGCCAAGGCCTATCACGGCCTCGCCCGGGCTCTGGTCAACAACATGGTCATAGGTGTTTCGAAGGGATACAGCAAGACCTTGAAGATCGTGGGGGTAGGGTATCGGGCGATCCCACGGGGTAAAGCACTGGAACTACAGGTGGGCTTCAGCCATACCGTCTCCGTGTCTCCCCCGGAAGGCATCACCTTCCGGACCCCGGACGCCACCACCATCGTGGTTAGCGGGATCGACAAGGAGCTGGTAGGTCAGACGGCGGCGGTAATCCGCAGGATCCGCCCCCCGGAACCCTACAAAGGCAAGGGAATCAGGTACGAGGACGAGCACGTCCAGCGTAAGAGCGGTAAGACAACCGGGGGTACGGTACAGTGAGAGAGGCTCGTTCCAAGGGACGCATCCGGCGCCATCGTCGGGTGAGAAAGCGGGTGAGAGGTAACCTCGCGCGCCCTCGCCTGGCCGTTTTCCGGAGTAACCGCTATATCTACGCTCAGATCATCGACGACGTGGCGGGCCATACCCTGGCCTCGGCGTCATCACAGGAAAAGGCGCTTCGTTCCAGAACCCTGACCATGTCCACCGCCGCCGAGGTGGGCGCCCTGGTTGCTTCCCGCGCTAGCAGCGCCGGGGTGACCAGCGTGCTGTTCGACCGCGGTGGCCATCCCTATCACGGGCGGGTCCGGGCACTGGCCGAAGCGGCAAGGGAGGCGGGACTTGACTTCTAGGACACGCAGGCGCAGGGGCGGGGTAGATCCCGGACCACAATTCGACGAGCGGGTAATCGAGATAAACCGTGTTTCCAAGGTCAGCAAGGGTGGACGCCGGTTCTCGTTTACCGCTCTAGTGGCGCTCGGCGATGGCAATGGTCGGGTCGGGGTCGGCTACGGCAAGGCCAAGGAAGTTCCGGCGGCTATCCAGAAAGCGATCGAGGCGGCGCGCAAATCTATGTTCACGGTGCCCATGGCCGGGACGACCGTCATCCATCAAGTGATCGGCCGCCACGGCGCCTCCAGGGTTTTGCTCAAACCGGCGTCTCCCGGTACCGGGGTGATCGCCGGAGGGGCGGCGCGCCAGGTGCTGGAGGCGGCCGGCGTGAACGACGTTCTGACCAAGTCCTTGGGCTCCCCTACGCCGCTTAATGTGGCCAGGGCTACTGTCGAGGGGTTGAAGTCCCAGCGGCGCCCGGAGGACGTGGCCCGAGCGAGGGGTAAATCCCCCGAAGATGTAACCCCACCAGGTCTACTAGCAGCTTATCGCTCCACCGAAATGGTGAGGGCGTCGAACGATTGAGGTTGCTCGGGATGGCAGAATCCAGAATCCGGATCACTCTACGGAGAAGCTTGATCGGCGAGAAGCCCAAGGCTAGGGCCACGGTTCGTAGCCTTGGGTTGCGGCGGATCAATTCGTCGGTAGTTCATGCCGACACGCCGGACATGCGAGGGATGGTGCATCGGGTCCGCCACCTCATCGAGGTAGAGGAGATCTGAAGCCACTTGATACGGCAAGGATAAGCAGTGCAACAGCGGAAGGTCCGGCGAGCGGGGGAAACCTCGGCGCCGGATCATCCGCACACGAAAATTCCGGCCCGACGGCCGGACGGAAAGATTGACGAAGGCTATCGGGAAAGGGAGCCGACCGTGGCCACCAAGAAGAACCAACTCAAGCTCCATCACCTGCGGCCGGCCGCCGGGTCGAGGAAGAGGCGAACCCGGGTCGGCAGGGGTGAGTCCGGGAGGCGCGGTAAGACCGCAGGGCGAGGCACCAAGGGCCTGAAGGCCCGCCGGAAAACCCGTCCCGGATTCGAGGGAGGTCAGACACCTCTCCAGTCTCGCATCCCTCACTTGCCGGGGTTCAAGCCCTACAAGCGGGAGGAGTTCACGGTGGTGAATGTGGACCGCCTCACCGCCTTCCAGGCAGACGAGCGGGTCTCTCTCTCCCGGCTACGGGAAAGAGGCCTGGTACGCAAGCAGGGGAAGGTCAAAGTGCTCGGACGCGGGGAGATAGACAGAGCCCTAACGGTGGAGGCACATGCCTTCAGCGGGTCGGCTCGCGAGAAGATCGAAGGCGCCGGCGGGTCGTGCGTAGTTGTGGGATGAAGACATGACCGGATCGGGCGTCAGAGGAAGGTAGAAGGGGGTCTACGCCGAATGCTCAACGTATACCGCTACATGTTCAAGATCCCCGACCTCCGGGGCAAGATCCTGTTCACCCTGGGCATATTCGCAATCTATCGCCTGGGTGCGACAGTTCCCGTCCCCGGTATCGAACTGTCCCGTATCGATGCGTTGGCGGGACAGCGGCAGGGCGGGGCTTTCGGACTGCTCAACCTGTTCTCCGGTAACGCATTGGAGAATCTGTCCGTGTTCAGCCTGGGCATCCTGCCCTACATCACCGCCAGCATCATCATGCAACTCCTGTCGGTGGTGATTCCGCGGCTGCAGAAGCTCCAGGACGAGGGCGAAGCCGGACGGGCCGTCATCACAAAATGGACCCGTATCGTCACCGTGGTGCTAGCCCTGCTTCAGTCGACCGGCATTACCTACCTGTTCAGCCGAGGCAGTAGTTTCACGGGCGGGGTGGTGCTAATCGACGACTACACACCCACTCGGGTGGTGTTGATGGTGGTCACCATGACTGCCGGCACCGCCTTCGTTATGTGGCTGGGCGAGCTGATCACCCAGCGCGGGATCGGCAACGGGATGTCCCTTCTCATCTTCATCAGCATCCTCGCCGCTCTTCCCAGTCAGTTCTCCCTCATCTGGCAGTTCACCGTGCCCGCCGGGCGATCTGCGATCTTCGTGTTCATTATCCTGCTGTTCGTGCTGATGATCATCGGGATTATCTATGTGGAGCAAGGTCAGCGACGTATCCCGATCCAGTTCGCCAAGCGAATCCGCGGACGTCGGGTTATGGGTGGCCAGAGCACGTACATACCTTTGAAGATCAACATGGCGGGGGTTATTCCGGTCATCTTCGCCACCTCCATCTTGTTCTTCCCGGTGCTGATCTCCACCTCGATACCCTCCACAGAGGGCTTCTTCTCCTCGGTTCGGGACTTCATAAACGTTCACCTGGCCCCGTCGGGGTACGCGAGCGGCGCGACCAGCTGGATCTACATTGCGGTGCTCTTCTTCCTGATCGTGTTCTTTACGTACTTCTACACCGCCATCCAGTTCGACCCGAACAGACAATCCGAAATGATCCAGCGCCAGGGCGGGTTCATACCGGGACAGCGCCCGGGCTACCAGACCGCCCGCTACCTGGAACGGATCCTCAACCGGATCACTCTCCCCGGTTCCATCTTCCTCGGAATGATCTCGATCCTGCCGGCCATCGCCTCGGCGATCTGGGCAATACCGGTCGGGTTTTCCGGAGTGTCGATTCTTATCGTGGTCGGAGTTGCTCTGGAGACGATGAAACAGGTAGAAAGCCAGCTCACCATGAGAAACTACGAGGGTTTCCTGACATGACCAAGGTCGTCGACGACGGGTTCAGCAGCCCGCGAGAGCAGCCAACCGGGCCGGCGCGCGATTCCGCAAGCCCATGAAGATTCTGTTTCTCGGACCTCCCGGAGTCGGCAAGGGTACGCAGGCCGCCAGGGTCGCTACCTTGCTGGATCTGGCCCACATTTCTACAGGGGACATGTTCCGGCGCCACATGTCCCAAGGCACCGTCCTCGGTCGCCGCGTGAAGGAGATAATCGAACGCGGGGACCTAGTCCCTGACAGCCTGACCACCGAAATGCTGCTGGAACGTCTCACGCTACCGGACGCCGCCAACGGATACATCCTCGACGGTTTCCCGCGCACCTTGCCACAGGCCGAAGCCCTCGACGCAGCCATCGGTAGTACGACTCTCGATGCCACAGTGGTTCTCGAAGCTACCGATGAGGTCCTGGTGGAACGTTTGATGAGCCGAGGCCGCGCCGACGACACGGAGTCCTCGGTAAGGAACCGCTTGGTAGTTTACGAACGGGAGACCGCGCCGCTTATCCGGTTTTACCGGCGGAGGCGAATCATGGTCCCGGTTGACGGTGCCGGGAGTATCGAGAGCATAACGGAGCGGATTGTCGAGGCGCTGGACCGGCCCGCCCGGACGTGATCACCGGACAGCAGCCATGATCACAATCAAGAACGCGCGTCAGTTTCGCAAGATGGCGGTAGCGGGAGCGTGCGTGGCGGCTGTGCACGAAGCGGTAGTCGAGGAGGCTCGGGTCGGCGTCACCCTCAAGCGACTCGACGAGGTGGCTGCGTCGGTAATCCGTTCAAGAGGTTGCAAGCCATCCTTCCTCGGATATCAAGGTTTCCCCGCCCATATCTGCACCTCGCCCAACGAGGTAATCGTCCACGGCATTCCGAGTAGATACCGTCTGCATAACGGAGACATCCTCTCCATTGACGCCGGCGCCATCTACGAGGGCTACCACGGTGATGCGGCCCTCACGGTGGGGATCGGTACGATCGATAAGGAATCCGCCCGTCTGCTGGCCGTCACCCGCCGCGCTCTATGGGCGGGCATCGACCAGGTCAAGGTCGGTAACCGGGTGGGCGACGTCGGCTACGCCGTGGAGCAGGTGGCCGTGCCCTACGGCTACGGGGTGGTAAGGGATTTTGTGGGTCACGGAATTGGTAGGGCGATGCACGAAGCGCCGCAGATCCCCAACCATGGCCCACCGGGGCGGGGAGTCCGCCTCCGGAAGGGTATGGCGGTATGTATCGAACCCATGTTCAATGTGGGCACGAAGGAGAACCATACGAAAGCAGACGGATGGACGGTTGTCACCAACGACGGTTTGAGGTCGGCCCATTTCGAACATACTGTCGCCCTCACCGCAGACGGACCGGTGGTCATGACGGTCAGCGACTTGCTAACTGCCCGCCCGACGGTTTAAACTCGCCTGCCGACCGTTGGTCGGTGTTTCCGCATGTTCTCCTCCTTCTACATAGGGGTGTTGATGCGGAAAGACGCGGGCCCTAAGCGCCGGTGGTCAGGTGAAGTCTCGTAGGGGTAAACGATGAAGGTACGACCTTCTGCCAAGAAGATGTGTGACAACTGCCAGTTGATTCGACGACGCCGCCGTGTCTGGGTGGTGTGTTCGAACAAGCGGCACAAGCAGCGACAAGGATAAGGATCAGTCATGGCGCGTATTTCCGGCGTAGACCTGCCAAGGCAGAAAAGACTCGAAGTCGGCCTCACATATATCTATGGGATCGGGACGACTACCGCCTCCCTGATGTGCGGTGAACTCCGAATCGACCCCGATACCCGGGTGCACAGCCTCACAGATGAAGAGGTAAGCCGCATCCGTACGTATATCCAGTCCAACCTGCGGGTGGAAGGGGATCTACGCAGGGCCGTGGCCCAGAACATCAAGCGCAAGATGGAGATCGGCTGCTACCAAGGCATGCGCCATCGGAGAGGCCTTCCGGTGCGGGGCCAACGCACTCATACCAACGCCCGTACCCGCAAGGGCCGTCGGGTTGCGATCGCCGGTAAGAAGAAAGTTAAGAAGTGACAGCACATCAAGGCACGTATAGGTTCGCGCCACGGTGATCGGTAGGAACCTGGAGTCCGGAGGAAGAGATGGCTAGGAAACAGCAGAAGAAGCGCGTACGGCGTCGTGAGCGTAAGAATATCGCGTTTGGCCACGCCCATATAAAGGCGAGTTTCAACAACACCATCATCAACATCACCGATGTCAACGGCAATACCATCGTCTGGACGTCGGGCGGATCGGTAGGTTTCAAAGGTTCCCGCAAGTCCACTCCCTACGCGGCTCAGGTAGCGGCGGAGGAAGCCTCCCGCAGAGCCGGTGAGCACGGCATACGCAAGCTTGATGTGATTGTCAGCGGCAACGGGGCGGGCAGGGACACCGCCGTCCGGACCCTTCAGAATATGGGTCTGGAAGTGGCGGGGATCAGGGATGTTACCCCGATGGCCCATAACGGCTGCCGTCCTAAGAAACACAGGAGAGGATAGGCGGTGGCTCGTTATCTGGGTCCGCGCACGAAGAAGAGCCGACGACTCGGCCAGTTGCTCGATCCCAACAAGGCGAAGTACTACGATCGCCGTCCGTACCCGCCCGGTGAGCACGGCAGGCGTCGTGGTAGGCGGAGCAGCGACTCCGACTACCTCCATCAGCTCCGAGAGAAGCAGAAGATCCGCCAGATCTACGGCGTTCTGGAGCGACAGTTCCGCATCTATTACCGGGATGCCGCCCGCCGTCGAGGAATCACCGGCGAGAACCTGCTGCAGATCCTTGAGTGTCGGCTCGACAACGTGGTTTACCGCTCTGGACTCGCGAGGACCCGACCGCAGGCTCGCCAGCTTGTAAACCACGGGCATTTCCGGGTCAACGGTCGCAAGGTGGACATACCGTCATATCGCGTCCGGGCCGAGGACGAGGTGTCGGTCAAGCCGAGGTCACGCGACGCAATCGTGATCCGCCACGCCATTGACACAGCGGGGGATCGCAGGATCCCCGAATGGCTCGACGTCGACGCCGACGAGCGGCGAGTGGTGGTACGCGATGTCCCCACCCGAGCACAGATAGACACTGCGGTCCGGGAGCAGCTGGTCGTCGAGCTGTACTCCAGATAGTCGAAGCCCTGAAACAGACCAGAAGAATCATCCGGATCCGAATGAGGCGCCCCGTCACTAACCAATTGCAGGCCCATAAGGCCGGGAGGTAGAGAACTTGCAAGCGTTGATCGTCCAGCGACCACAAATCGATCACGAAGAGTTAGGCCCGAACCGAGCTCGTTTCACTGCCGAACCGCTGGAGCCGGGTTTCGGATACACCCTCGGGAACACCCTCAGGCGGACGCTTCTCTCGCGGATTCCGGGTGCGGCCGTGTCATCTATCAGGATCGACGGCAGCTATCACCAGTTCACCACCGTGCCGGGGGTGAAGGAGGATGTGGTGGACATCATCCTCAACCTGAAGGGCTTGGTGTTGAGGATGGACGACCCGGAGCCACACACCCTCCATCTGGCGGCAACGGGTCCCGGAGTCGCCACCGCGGCGGACCTGTCCGTCCCCACCGGGGTGGAGGTGGTTAACGGGGATCTCAGGATCGCCACCCTATCCGACGATGCACGGCTGGAAATGGAGATGGTCGTGGAGCAGGGTGTCGGCTACCAGACCGCCAAGAAGAACGACCGCCGTGATCCGATCGGGACCATTCCGATCGATTCCATCTTTTCGCCGGTGCGTAACGTCGCCTACCGGGTAGAGAACACCCAGGTAGGTCAAATGACCAACTTCGACCGCCTGGTTCTGGATGTGGAGACAGACGGTTCGCTTACGCCGAGCGAGGCGCTGTCCTCAGCCGGTAAGACCTTGCGCGAGTTGCTCGGCCTGTTCGCCGATCTCGGCGAGGGGGTTGGTTTGGAATTGGGGGATCTGACGGTCGACGAGTCCGAATCCCATGATCTCGACCTACCGATCGAGGCGCTGGACCTCTCCGAACGTCCGAGAAACTGCCTGCGGCGAGCTCAGATAGACACAGTGGGGGATCTGGTATTGAAGACCAGGGAAGACCTACTCGATATAACCAACTTCGGGCAGAAGAGCCTTGAGGAAGTGGTGGCGAAGCTCGATGAGCTCGGACTTGCCATATCCTCGTCTCGAACAGGGAACGATCTCTGATGCCACGACCGGTTAAGGGCAAGAGGCTGGGTGGGAGTCCATCCCACCATAAGGCCATCATGGCCAACCTGGCGCAGTCTCTTATCTGGGACGAGCAGATCACCACAACCCTCGCCAAGGCCAAACTACTTCGTCCCTACGTGGAGAAACTCATCACGAAGGCCCGACGCGGAGATCTCCATTCCCGGCGGCTGGTTTTGAGGCACCTGACTGATCTCGAGGTGGTAACCAAGCTGTTCGATGAGGTTGCTCCCCGATACCGGAGACGACCCGGCGGCTATACCCGGATCGTCAAGCTGGGTCCTCGCCGCGGCGACAACGCCGAGATGGCGGTCATCGAGCTGGTATAGATCCACTCGGGCCCGCTTTTCTCAAGGACAACGCCGTTTGTGAGGGCTGTACCTCGGTCCCGTCGCAAGGCGCGTCATGTCCTAGGACGCAGGTACCGTTAGATGCACCAGGCAAGCAGGATTTGAGGAGGGGCATCGTATGGTTATCACCGTTCCCAGGGAAGAAATCGTCAGGATGCTGGAGCGAGCCGCCAACGACGTCGGGATGGGATTGCGCACCTTCTATGAACAGGGTATGGCTGACCAACTCGACGAGCCGACGCTACGGGATATGTGGTTGATCTGGGGCGATGCTCTCACGGAGGATGATTGCGCTGAATGGGAATGGAACCGGGCTCGCGCCGCCGTGCGTGAATACACCGAGGCGGCCGTCGAACAGCTTCGCGCCATGGGATACCGAGTCACCCCTCCGACAGCCTGAAGCTCGGCAACGAGCGTGTTGTTCCCCTCTTTATTCAAGCCGATAGCGTTCTCCGCACCCGTCGAGCCTGGTGGGTAACCCGATCCTCCGAACCCTCAGGAAGCGATCAGCCCGGCTGGTAGCCTGGCGAGAACTGGAAATACCAGACCCAGGGGGTTGCCGGTGTTACACAAACTGGTTCGAGCGGGTCGTCTAGACCGCTTTTTCTACACCTCTCTGTTGGGGGATGACTACGCGACCGGAACCGCGGTGGTAGTGATTGCGGTGGTCGGCCTGCTACCAGGCCTGGGACAGGGGTCGGTGGTGGCCCTACTAGGAGATTCGATCCGGGCGATCATGCTGGCGGGGCTGGTAGCTATGGCTGTTTGGGCGGGGGCAGTCCACATTTATCGTTCCTACGGCTCGGTACACGTCACCTTCCGCCTGGTGGGCTTCGCCTACGTGGCGTTCGTGCCGCTGGCGCTGAATCCCTGGGTTCGCTCAGCTTGGGTTAGTTGGGGGACTTTTCTCATATCAATTCTGTGGTTCTTCCTCGCTCTCCGGGTGGTGGCCAGGGTGCAGTACGGCCTACGCCATCCGGAAAACGGCCTCACCGCAGGGATGGGTGTCCTCGGTTGGTATCTAGGGACCATCCTTTTCGGCGGGTTTTGACGACGGCCGATCCGGATGGACACCTATCGCCTCGACCTCTCCTACGACGGCCGTCGTTTTCACGGCTATGCACGCCAGCGCGACGTGCGGACCGTGCAGGGCGACCTCGAGGCAGCGCTGGCCCGCATCCTCGAACCGGTTGTCACCGAAGTGGCCGGACGTACCGACGCCGGGGTGCACGCCCGCCACCAGGTGGTCTCCTTCCGGACCGGATCGAAGGTGGATAGTGATCGGCTGGCTAGATCGCTCACCGGGTTGCTGGGGCCCGAGGTGGTGGTCTACCGGTGCAGACCGGTCCCCGCGGAGTTCTCGGCCCGTTTCGACGCCCGCCGGCGCACCTACCGCTACCGCATCCTGAACCGTTCTTACCCCGACCCCTTACGAAGGGGCATCACCTGGCATGTAAAGGATCCCCTGGATGTTTCGGCTATGAATCGGGCAGTGCGCTTCTTGGAAGGCGAGCACGATTTCGCATCGTTCTGCCGCCGGGCGGAGGGCCGCACTACCGTTCGTACGGTCATATCGGCTGGATGGTCGGTTCGGCCGCACGAGGTGGTAAGGCTGGAAATCACCGGAAGGGCCTTCTGCCATCAGATGGTTCGGTCCATCACCTCCTACTGTGTAGAGGTGGGTAAGGGGCGTCTGGATCCGGACAACACCCCGCAGGTCATCGCCGCTCGGGACCGCAATGCAGCCCGCGGTGCCGCTCCTCCCCACGGCTTGGTCCTCTGGCGGGTGGACTACTGAGTTCGCCTATCCACCGAAGGGCTACGTTGCGCCGGCAGGCTGTCTGGTACCGAGACGCGAGGTTGGCTATACTGATCTTCCGGCCAAGGATGCCCCGCTTGGATAACAGAGCAGGGATCCTCCATTCCGACGCATAGCCGATTTGAGCGCCCCGACCCCGGTAGCGCTGTCGGTCTGCCCGGACCACCAAGCTACGGAGATGGTGAGAAGGTGAAGAGACTCAAGACGTACAGTCCCAAACCGACCGATGTCCACCGCCGATGGTTCGTGGTGGACGCATCCGGGTTTCCGCTTGGTCGGTTGGCCTCCGGCATCGCCCTGGTCCTGTCCGGCAAACGCAAGCCGAGCTACGCCCCTCACGTTGACGGAGGGGACTTCGTTATCGTCGTGAACGCAGAGAAGGTAGCGGTCACCTCCAACAAGAGCAAGGACAAGATCTACTACCGGCATTCCGGCTATCCGGGCGGGCTGAAGGAAGAATCCTTCGAGAGCCTGATCAACCGACGCCCGGAGGCGGTTATCGAACGGGCGGTACGCGGCATGCTCCCCAAGACCAGGCTAGGTCGGCAGATGATCCGCAAGCTAAAGGTTTACGCAGGTCCGGATCACCCACACCAAGCCCAGGCTCCACAACCTCTTGATCTGGGTCTCAGAAAGGCAGGTAGGTGATGCCACAGACATTGACGAGAGCGACAGGCCGCCGGAAGGAATCCGTGGCGCAGGTCCGCTTCTACAACGGTTCCGGAGCGATCACCCTGAACGATCGCCCACTCGAGAACTACTTTCCTACGATGGCTCGCCGGATGCGAGTGCTCGAGCCGCTGCGCGTGGCCAACGTCGAGGGCAGGTACGACATCGTGGCCCGACTTCATGGAGGAGGTGTCAACGGTCAGGCGGACGCCCTCCGGCTTGGCATCGCTCGCGGCTTGGTCGCCCTCGACCCGGATGTCCGTACCGATTTGAAGAGGGCCGGCCTTCTCACCCGGGACGCCCGCGTGGTGGAGCGCAAGAAGTACGGCCTCCGGAAGGCTCGGCGGGCGCCCCAGTACACGAAGCGTTAGCAACCAGGAGTACGAGGCCTCCGGGAGGATCGATTCCGGCAACCGACACACCCTCCTCAACCAGGCAATTGTTCGGAACCGACGGCATCCGAGGAATTGCCAATCTAGACCTTGATGTTCCGCTGGTCTTCGACTTGGCCAGAGCAGCCGGTGAACTGATAGACGGGGGCGCGGTAGTCGTGGGTCGCGATACCCGCCGGTCGGGCGACATGCTGTCGGCCGGTCTCCAAGCCGGGTTCCATTCGGTCGGCGTGGACACTATCGACGCCGGGATCATCCCGGTGGGCGGCGTATCGACCTTGATCCCCGAGTTCGGAGCGCGCTTGGGTGTCATGGTGTCTGCCTCCCACAATCCGGCGCCCGACAACGGGGTCAAGTTCTTCGACAAGCTAGGCGGCAAGCTGGACGACGACCAAGAGGCGCGGATCGAGGCCCGGCTCCGGGAGGGCGGTCCGTGGAAGGCGCCAACAGGTGGCGGGATCGGTAGCCGGACCTCGCTCCGGGATGCTGTCGACCGGTACCTGGTTGCTCTCCGCCGGGACGCCGCCACACCCTTGAACGGCCTTTGCCTGGCGTTGGATTGTGCAAACGGGGCCGCCTACCACGCCGCTCCCGAACTGTTCACTTCTCTAGGCGCCGACATGGTTTGTCACTACGCGGCGCCGGATGGAACCAACATCAACGACGGATGCGGCGCCACTGTCCCCGAGAACCTCGGCTCGGTGGCCATGGGACGCATAGGGTTGTCCTTCGACGGCGACGCCGACCGCCTCATGGTGGTCGACGAAGACGGCCGCGTGGCCAACGGCGATGTGATCATCGCGATCATCGCCCGGCATCTCAAAGCCCAAGGGAATCTCCCCCATAACCGGGTGGTGTCCACCGTCATGTCGAACCTAGGGTTCCGCAAGGCCATGCAGGAAGCGGGCATCGATCTGATCGAAACGCAGGTGGGCGATCGTTACGTAATGGAAGCAATGCTCCGGCACGGCGCCGTCCTGGGCGGGGAACAGTCAGGTCATGTAATCCAGCTTGATCGGGCCCGGACCGGGGATGGCCTTCGCACCGCTCTGCGCCTGCTCGAAGTGGTGATAGCTACCGGACGTACGGTGGCCGAGCTACGCAAGGAGGCGCTGGTCGAGTTTCCCCAAGTGCTCCACAACGTTGTAGTGCGATCGAAGGACGTGGCAGGCGCCGACCCCTTACAGGAGGCCATCCGAGCAGTGGAGCGGGAGCTGGGCGGGGACGGCAGGGTTCTGGTACGGGCCTCGGGGACCGAGCCGGTAGTTCGCGTGATGGTCGAAGCCTCCACCATGGCTAAGGCGACCGAGGCCACCGAACGTCTCGCCTCCGTGGTAGGTGCCGTACTCGGCTGACCCCGGCCGGCGAGTCGCCTCTGCAACCGTCAGGGTTTGTCCGCTCCGTTCCCGAGGAGACTCGCCGAAGCACTGGTCTCAAGCAGCCTGCTTTGTTACCGTCATGGTTGTCAGTATCTAACCCTGAGGGTGGTTCAGAATGGTCACAACGCTCCTCTCAGAGGAACGTGATTCATGCGTCGGGTTTACTCTGGGCGGGGAAGTATCCCTGAAATTGTTTCAGGATGCGCTCGGTCGCTTCTCGGGTGTTCTCGATGCGCTGCGTGGAGTTCACGACCTCGATATTGATTGGGTGCTCGCTGGACTTGACCACGGGAGTGTTACCGCGACGGTACGAGCGGTTCCGCTTGACGAGGCGTCCTCGTTGCGGACTTCGGATCTGTGTAACGAGTACATCCACGCGGCGGAGTCCATAGAAGGAGGCTATGCCGACTTCGGAATACCGCTTCATCGTCAAATGTACAAGCTTGTCCAACTGGCCGACGAGACCCACCCTCTGGCCATCTCATCCGAGAGGCGACGAGTTGACATCGAGGGGCCTGTCAGGCTTGACGAGTTTGAGCAGCCAAGCCGATACGTCACTCTCGGCACTCTTCGCGGTCGAGTCGAGACTCTCTCCCGGCGCAAAGATCTCAACTTCAGGCTTTATGAACTGACAACCGGAGTACCTGTAATCTGCCATATGGACCGGGACGCCGAGGACACTATGCGCAATGTGTGGGGCTACCTAGCCGACGTTACCGGCACAATCAGCCGGGACTTCGAGACCGACAAACCCAGGGCGATGCGAAACATCACCGACGTGGCGCGTGTTGAGGAAGGTAACGCCGGTGGGTGGCGCAGGGCGCGAGGTGTGTTTCGGAGCGAAACGCCTTCAGAGGTATTGATCAGGCGTTTGCGGGACGATGGCTGAATCTCCTCTTGTATATCTGGACGCTAACGTGCTCCTTTCCTATGTGAATGACGAACATGACCGAGCTGACACGGTCCAGTCCTTGTTGGAAGATGCTGAGAACGGCATAGTCCGCCTGTTAACCTCGCATCTCTCGATAACGGAGGTCGCCTACATTGCGTCCGATCAAGAACCGAACGGTGACACAGGCGACGAAGCAAGTATTGATGAACTCTGGACTCCGTCATCCCCGATCGAGCTGGCTGAAGTCTCTATCCCTGTAGTGCGAACGGCGAGGTCACTCATTCGGAAAGCACGCCTAAACAGAATCAAACGCGTTCGGTCAGCCGATGCTATTCACTTGGCATCAGCAGAGGCCAACGATTGTGACCGCTTTTTTACATATGAGAAGAAAGGCACGCGGACCGGCTGGAATACCCTTATCCGACCAGACGTATCGGAACCCTATGTGGACTCACCACGGCTTCCCGGCGCCAGCTTCTGAGCGACGAAGTTGAGCCATGCCAGACGGCACGCCGGCGGCCTTGGGAATACTGCCATCTACCAACCGCAACCGTTAGCGAACATGCCTCGGTTGTTCTGCTGGGCTTACACCGATCAAAGGATGTGGCAGGCGCCGACCCTTACAGGAGGCCACCCGCCGCCTAGCCGCGGCGGTAAGCGCCGTACTCGGCTGAATCCTTCCAACAACCGGTGCATCCCGGGTGCCGCTAGTCCGAGTCTTCGGTGACCTGCTGTGCTGCGTCCAGTAGGCGATGCATGGCACTGATAAAGGCCAACCACTCCCACGCCTCGACCTCGCTCAAGTCGTAGTTGTCGTGATGGGTTAGGACGTTCCGGACACCTCGGGTCAACCCGACTGCGAGGAACCGGTAGCCGTCGTGGATGTTGCGCTCTATCCGAGTCCCCCGTTCGTTGAAGACAAGCAGAGGTTTGTCGTCGGAAAACGCTTGATTCATGAGGGCCGTGCCGTCGAGATCGGAACGGCTAGCCCTCTCCTGTACGCGGTTCACGAAGCGCTGCGCTGCCTTGCGAACCGATTCGTCGTAGTACCCATCCCTGAACAGGTCGCGTCCTATGTGGACCTCGGGGTGGAGCCGATCGAAAGTCGTCGCCTGGTCCCTCAGTTGGGAAGAACGGCGCCGCGCTTTTCCCGCCGGGTCATTCACCGATCAACCGTTGGACCAATTCCCGCGCCTTCTCCGCACCGGTTACCTTCATGCGCACCACGCGGTTCGGGGACTTCGGCTTTCCCAAGACCGCTAGATCGGTCGTTTTCGCCAAAGTGCTCATAAAGTTAGAGCTGTCGAGGCGACCGTAACTCCCCACGACCTCCCGAATATCGTTGGTGGTCGTTTTCTGTCCGAGAGCTGTTCGTCCCCCGGTCACCAGCAATGCGATTTCCCGCGTTGCTACCGCGTTCGCGTTGTCAAGGCTTGAAGAATGCAGGACGAGCGACGGCGTCTCCCCCGAAGCGTCGAATAGATCACGTACCTCGTCGGGCGTGATGTCGAAGTAGCCGGCAATCGCGTCGGTACGCTGCTGCTCGCTGCCAAACACGCTGTCGGCCTTTTGGTCGGTGGCTTCGGTAGCCTCCGCGCTTGTAATTTTGCCTCGGGAGGCGGCCGGGCTCTCCCCGACGCCGTTCCGCAGGAGATGATCGAGTACACGTTCAAAGGCCACCCGGCGTAGCTCCGCATTCTCAAGTCCAGACGTTGCCTTGTCCGCGGCCTTGACCAGATCGGTGAGTTCTTTAACGTCGGTGGGCATGATGTGCCTCTCGTCTCGGCAGTTCCCTCGACCCTTCTCCGACCACACTGTCGGTGAGGACGGTTCTTCTCGGACAACAATGCTAACCAGCGGCAAGGACAACGCAGGACGCCGGTACTGACGAAATGGCTCTTACTAATGATGTAACCCCGCCGCCGGACCCTCTCCAATTACGATGTATCCGGATCCGCCATGGGAGGCAGGAAGGCGTTGATGACCCTGTCGTTGGACCGCCATCCCTTCGACCCTTTCACGATCAGGCCGGCCTTCCGGAGCCGGTTGAGGTCGCGGCTCAGCGTCCTCGGTCCCTTCCCGGCATACAACACGGCAAGCGTGGCGTCTATCAAAGGAAGGTCGTTCTTGGGTATTTCCTCCCCGGAGGGCATGGCGAGGACCAGCGACCGCTGACGGGTGCGCGCCGGGCTCGGCGGAAACCGTCCCATCACCTCGTGTACGTAGTTGATCCAGGTCACCGCGAATTGCTGCTCTCTCACCAGTTCTACTTGATCGCGGAGCCCGTCCACGAGTCCCTGGGCCGCGTAATCCAGGAACCCCGTCGTGTCCCGGGTACGGCTCGCGGCGGCGAGTTCCCGGTAATAGCGGTCCCTCGTCAAGTTGTAGTGATTAGATAGCAAGTGGGCGGCCGGCAGGGGGACCATGCCCGACCTCGCCAGGATCAGGTATTCGAGAAGGCGCGCCGTTCGACCGTTGCCGTCACCGAACGGATGCAGCCACGCTATGTAGAGATGGGCATACATCGCACAGGCGACCAACAGAGCGAACCGGACCTCGGTGTCTTCGGACCGGAAGGTGTCACCCTCCAACCACTCGGCCAGAGCGTCGAGTAGGTACTCACAATCTTCGGCGGGAGCGCCGAGGTAGCCGGGTACTCCGACCGAGTGGTGACGTATCCTGCCGGGGATGGCATCCTCTTCGTGATCGGCGTCACGCAGGATCCGGTGGTTGAAATCGCAGATCAACTCCCGCGTGATCAGGGGTCGCTCACCGTTCATGATCTGTTGATCGATCTCGGCAAGCGCCGCCAGTACGTTCCGCACCTCGCGCTCTTGGTACTGCCGAGACGGTGGCGCACGGTAGGTTCCGTCTCGAATCCCGGCCACTTGCTGCTCGGTGAGGGTGTTGCCTTCGATCGCGGTCGTCGCCCGGGCGCCCTTGACGAGAGCGACCTCGTAAAGGTGTTGAGCTACTTCGGGCTGCAGCGGCGCTCCGGCTAGGTGTCGGCACTTGGAGCGGGCTTCCCCGAGCGCCATCCAGGCGACCGGTCCGAGCTTGTTGATGTCCGTGGCCTTGAAAGTAATCCACGGGTGGGACTCTCGGTAGCCTCTCATGGAACCTCACGCTACTATCGAGCCGCTGTTTTGACCAGTGTGTTGTCCACTTGTTTGTCCAACGTCCCCGCTTGGACGGATAGGTCATTCCTTGGACGTGGCCCAGCACAGCGGCGAGTCACTAGACTGGAGTTGACAACCGATTGAAGACCCTTCAAGCGCCTGGCCCCGGCCCCGCCGGGGTGACGAGGAAGAGGGAGTATCGAACCATTCGGCGGATGCCCTCTCGGCTGTCCACGGTCGTGACGGTTCGGGTCAAAATCCCTGGGCAACCAGGGTGACAGAGCCCGGATCGACGTGGAGTCCCGCTAAGCGGTCCCAGGACCGCGGCGGGACCTGTCGGCCAATCCCACGCGACCGGCCATCGTGCACAGGTCGGTGGAGGGCTAACGGCACAATCCCGAAGGATGCGGCTTCGTTGCGTGCGACGCCCCAGCCCGACCCTCCGATCGGTTGAGGGACGTTCGAGAGGACGTGAACGACCCGCCCTATGCAATGCCCTCCCTGGGCAGGCGGGAAGCAACCGGCAGCGATGGGAGAGGTTATGTGCGGGATCGTCGGCTACGTGGGTCCCAGGTCGGCGCAGGAGGTCCTGGTAAAGGGGTTACGTCGCCTCGAGTACCGGGGGTACGACTCTGCCGGGGTGGCGGTGGCCGGCAACGGTGCGATCACGGTCACTAAAGCGGAGGGCAAGCTGGACCGCTTGGTAAAGCTCCTCGGAGAGGCGCCCTTGTCCGGTCGGGCCGGGATCGGCCACACCCGCTGGGCTACCCACGGAGTGCCCTCCGATCGCAACGCACACCCGCACTACGACACGAGTGGTGACTTCGTGGTGGTCCACAACGGCATCGTCGAGAACTTCCGCCTATTACGTGACGAGTTGGAGGCATCCGGGGTGGAGTTCCGTTCGGAGACTGATACCGAGGTGCTCGCTCACCTCATCGCCGCCGCATACGACGGTGACCTGAAAGCGGCGATCCGCAATGCCATCGCCCGAGCTTCGGGAGCCTACGCCCTGGTAGCCATGACGACCCATGAGCCGGCCCGCATCGTAGCCGCCCGTATGGTCAGCCCGCTCGTGGTCGGGTTGGGGGAAGATGAAACTTTCCTCGCCTCGGACATCCCGGCGGTGCTCGATTACACCCGCCGGTTCCTGATCGTCGAGGACGGCGAGATCGCAGAGGTGACCCGTGACGGGGCGGTGATCGAAACCATCGAAGGTGATCCGGTGGAGCGTTCCCCTATTACCGCCGAATGGGACTCCGGTTCGGTCCGGAAGGGTGGATTCGACCATTTCATGCTCAAGGAGATTCACGAGCAGCCGGAAGTTATCCGCCGGACCCTGGGCGCCCGCATGCAGGAGGAGGCACCCCTGGACAGCCTGTCCTGGGTGTCCGGGGATCCGAACGACGCGAGCAAGATCTGGATTACCGCCTGTGGCACCGCCTACCACGCCGGTCTAGTGGGGAAGGTTCTGTTCGAGAGGCTGGCCGGGATCCCTACCGAGGTCTCCTACGCCCACGAGCTTCGTTACGGTCACCCTCTCATAAATGCGGGATCTCTCGCCCTGGCCATCAGCCAGTCCGGCGAAACCGCCGACACTCTGGCCGCCGGCCGTCTCGCCCGCGATCGTGGCGCCCGTCTCCTTGCCCTGACCAACGTCGTGGGTTCCAGCCTCGCCAGAGAGGCCGACGATGTTCTCTACCTCTGGGCGGGACCGGAGATATCGGTGGCGTCGACCAAGGCGTACCTGGCCATGCTGGTCGGCCAGAGTTTGCTAACACTCCGGCTCGGTAGGACTAGAGGCCGACTCAAGCCCGCCGAGGAGAGAACTCTTGTCGCCGAACTGCTCACGCTGCCGGGCAAGGCCGCCTCGATTCTCGACAATCTGGACGCCCCGCGGGAGATGGCCCGATACCTGGCCGGGTCCAGGAGCATCTACTTCATCGGACGGGGCCTCGATTACGCCACTGCCATGGAGGGCGCTCTCAAGTTAAAGGAAATCTCCTACATACACGCCGAGGCGATGCCCGCCGGGGAGCTCAAACACGGCACCCTGGCACTGGTAACCGAAGGGACGCCGGTGGTGGCGGTGGTCACCCAGCAGGAGGTTCACTCCAAGATGCTGCTCGGATTGCAGGAGGTGAAGGCTCGGCGCGCCACGGTCATCGCCGTGGCCTACGAGGACGACCCGGATATAGGGTTGGTCGCTGACCATGTGCTTCGTATCCCCCGCACCGCCGATCCGTTCTCGCCGATTCTGGCGGCGATACCCCTGCAACTGCTCGCCTACTACGTCGCCCTCCATCTCGGTCGAGATATCGACCAGCCGAGGAACCTGGCCAAGAGCGTGACTGTCGAATAGGTCGATCTCAACCCCGTACATACCGAGGATCGAGCCCCGAGGTCGACACGCCAACCAACCCCCGAACCCGCACTCCCACGGCCTGCGCACTTAAGAAATGCGGGTAGTCGTGGCGTTAGCCCCGATTATTTATGGATGGGAGTTTGGAGGATGAGTGGAGTACACCAAAGTCGCGTCTTGACCAGGAAATACCGCCATTGGCGTTTCCTGTCCCGGTCCGGTGTAAGAGGTTCACCTGTCGGGTGAACGGTAGGTTTTTTCTAATGCTCGGGTTGAGCTGGCGTTACATGCCTTGGTGTGTGGGAAACCTGAATAATCAGGGCTAGTATCCGACAGGCCATTGACGGGCGGGGAGCATCGAAAATGACCGTCAGCCTGGACGGGAGCCCTTACAGCCTGGAAGACACGGGTGGATGGGTATTCAACAAAGCCGACGAACTCCAGCAACGTGCTGATCTGTTGAGGGAACAGGGACGACTCTCGGAGCAAACGCTGCGCGCTTACTTCGGTGATACCCGCTTCCGCCAGATAGCGGAATCTAATGCCATCGAGGGCAGCACGCTGGACGTCGGCGAAACCCAGATGGCCATCCTCAGAGGCGTTACAGTGACCGGACACGATCCTGCATTCTCGAAGGATGCCGTGAACCTATCGAAGGCCCTTGAGAGGATGGTAGAGCTGGCGCGAGATGCTTCACCCACGAACCTCGACCAGGTGAAGGAGATCCACGCCCTAGTCCTGGGTGACTCACCAGGCGCCGGGCTCCTTCGCACCCAGCCGGTCCGGATCGGTGGTTCACAACATCGACCGCCGGCGTCCTGGGGAGAGGTCATGTCCGCTATGGAGGATTGGGAGGGTTGGTCGAAGTCCAATAAAGAGGGCCAAGCCCTTCTTCGAGCCATCGTACTAAAGACCTGGCTGACCCACATCCATCCGTTCCTGGACGGTAACGGAAGAACTTCTCGGGCTGTGATGAACCTGGAACTCATCAGGGCCGGCCTTCCGAGCATCATCATCAGGCGCAAGGACCGTTCCAGGTATTACGATGCTCTGGCGGAGTCGGACCGAGGAGGTGACATCGGCCCCATCGCGGAGTTGATCCTGGACCGCGCCCAGGACGCCTTGCGGGATCTGGTACGGCAGGCCACCGTGTATGAGGGCTTTGACGAAGCACGCGAAACGCTGCGAAAGGCCCAGGCACGGCGAGTTGCGATCTGGAACGACGCGGTGAGGCTCCTCTTCTCCCTGGTGGACGACGCCCTTGATGTAGCGTTCGGGGAGATCGGCGCCGTGACCACTCGTCGCTACGAGGAGGAGTTGTCGGTCGAGGACTACGCCACATTGCTCGGGGGTACCCCTATAAGCAGATCCTGGCTGTATCGAGTGGATCTGCAAGTTCCCATTCTCGGGTCTCGGTCCTGGTTGGCCTGGGCGGGATACAGAAGCTACGGCATGAGCCACTGGGAAGAGATGGGAGACGGTCCCTCCATCTTCTGGTCCGTGCCTGACCCCACCGGCTATCGCCCTTGGGTTCTCGCCGGATCCGACTCCCCGGGAGTAGAGGAGATGACTCTCCGTCTACCCGACGTCGATCAGTGGATCGCTCGGTTACCTGAGGGCGGAGAGATTACGAGATTACGTCCGAGCGAGGTCGCCAACCGTATTGCAGTTGCCGTGACCGAACAGGCCGCGGGCAGTCCGCAACATTCTTCGCATCTCCGTACCTACCGGTAAGACCTGGCACGACCCACCGAGTTCGATCTCGTGACACCGGTTATGAAGTAGTCGACGGTGGAAGCGGGGCCGCCGACGACCGAACCATTCCCCCTACCCTTGGGTTGTGCGCATCATCGGACTCGGCGTCGACCTTGCCGATATTTCCAGGATCGAGCGGGTACTGGTCCGCTATCCCCGCTTCGCGCAGCGTTGTTTCACCGCTCACGAGCAACAGTATGCGGAGCGGTTCGCCCACCCGGCCCGCCGTTACGCGGCCCGCTTCGCCGGCAAGGAAGCGGTGATGAAGTCCCTCGGGACGGGTTACCGGCAACTGCGGTGGGCGGATATCGAGATCACCGGCGGCGGCAAACCAACTGTGAACCTGTCACGAACCGCCGCCCTCCGAGCCGAGACGCTCGGCGTCACCCAAATCGAGGTAGCGATCACCCACACAGACACCGACGCGCTGGTATTTGCCGTAGCTCTCGGCCCACACGCGGACGATCCGACCCGGCCTTCTTAGGTCGGCTGACCGCTCATCTCGCGGTGCCGAACTCCGGTTTCAACTGACCCAAGTGATGTCCAATGGGAGACCCACCGATGAAATCGCCGAGGGCCGAACGGGCGATTGGCAAGGAGGTCCCATTGCCGGCTGAGAGGTCGGTCCGCCAAGTGTCGGCTACAGGTCGGAAGACGCTAATCGGCCCGTGGTCTCCCGTCAGCCCTCGCTGGACGAAAACGATGTCTTCGAAAGACATCTGCCTGGCGACCTCCGGGGAATGAGAATTGACGATTACCTGCCGGAGTGGATTGTCGGGAGCCACCGACCCTTGCAAGTCAACCGCGTAATCACGGAGCAACTCTACGAGATTGGGTATTCGAGACGGATGGATACCATTCTCCGGTTCCTCTATGCACAGTACGGCGCGGTCACGAGTATCCACCAGCATCAGGGCCAGGGCAATGTAACGAAGGGTTCCGTCGGACAGGGAACGAGCGTATAGCCAATTGTCTACGCCTACGATCCGCGCACGAAGAGCAAGCCGATCGACCACGGTGTCGACGAATACATCCAACTCCTCGACATCGGAGGTCAACTGCCGGAGGCGGTAGAGGAGTTCGGTCTTGGTGTTGGGATCGTTCGTGACCAGCGCGTGAAGAGTGGCGGGGATCCGACCGCCCGAGGCGGATACATTGTGAGGACGCACCCACCGCCCATCAGGGCTCCTCATGGCGCTCGGCTCCAGATGTAGAACCCGCCAGGACGACATTTCCCGCTTAGCCGCTAGTACTGTCGGATAATCGGCGGTGTTGGTCCCTCCAACCACCGTGAGCGGCGATCGACCTACCGGCGAAGGTCTTCCCCGGCTCCCGCCGTCTCCGTGCAACACGACGCGTTCACCCCTGGTCGAGATCAATGGTCCGCCCCTCCGTGCTCCTAGGAGGGTCCTGAATAACGAGTCTCACGGGGTTCGGTGGTCGGCAAACTGCCTGGTCAGAGAGTTGCGGGTTAGCGGCTGAACCCCTTTGGACGGGGTTTCTCAGCACCCTCCTAGAGTAACCGAGCTCTTGAAAAAGGGTGACGTTGAGAACCCGACGAACTTGTGGAAATCGCCCAACTTTATGTGGGTCAGGCTTTCGTATTCTACGACAAGACGATCAGATTCGGATGCATGCCGTAGTTTCAATCCATATCTGAGAAGAGTGGTGCTCGGCCTTGCGGGCCGGCCGAAGTCATCGGTTACCTCGTCCGGCACGATCATGTCCGCCGACATCTCGATTATGCGAGTCGGGTCTCGGGCGAAGATGAGATCGAGAGGAGAGTACCCGTCGATGGTTGCATGCCTAACTCTTGTAGCAGCCTCGGATATGTCGTGTTCCGCCAACTGGCTGAGAAAGTGAATGGCATCGAATAGGTTGCTCTTCCCCACCCCGTTGTGACCCACAAAGCAGGTAAAGGGGCCGAACCGAACGCGAGCCTCCTTGATACTCTTGAAGTTCTTGACCGACAACGCTACGAGCATCTTGCGCCTAGCTTCCCTAAGGACACGACTCGGGGCGGCCTGCGCGCCCGACCGCCTACTACGTCACCACGACGATAGTGGCGTTAGCGAGAGCGTAGGCGAGCCGCGGTGAAACCTTGGAACCGAACGAGGTCACCGTCTTGCGCTGCCGGCCTATCGGCGTAAGGCTCATTGGCGAAGATCCGGATCCCCACCCGCCAGGTTGCGCAGGTGGGGTAGCGCACTCTCGAACTCTTGCTCGGAGCACCCGAGGTATTGCGCCGCCGAGTCGGACGTAATCAAACCAGCCTCGACCGCCTCGACCGTAAGTACGGCGAGCCGACCGCGGCGTTGTTCTGGTGTCCCTGGGATCGGGAAGAAGTCCAGCGTGAAATCCTCAGCAGCGCGCTGCTCATCCGTTGGCGTTGCGCGTATGGATGACTCGGACGGAAGTTCCGCCTGCCGGTACCAAGCATTACCGACGTGAAATCGGGCGGCAACTCGGCCGATCCCGAACTTGGACACGACCCTCTCGATAGCCTCCGCTCTTACGTTGGCCACGTCCGGAACGAGGAGCTTCACGGCCTCTCGGGGGGCTAGGAACTCCACCGCGAACGCGTTAGCACGCTGCTCTACCTCATCGTGCGGCCCGTCATCCTCCGTATTGCGGTCCATCAGTTGGTAGCTATCCACCCTTACGCTCTCGAGTCGGGCTTCTGTGTCAAAGAGGATGTGAGCCAGTTCATGCGCCAGCGTTGTGCGACGTATCCAGATGTTGGCGTTTGCGCCCGTGACATTGAGAACGATGCCGCGTCGGTCGTGTGACGAGATAGTGGCGCCCGCGATGGCCGACGGTAGTTCGACTTGCACGATCGGGATGCCGAGTCGTCGCTCCACCAAGTCCCGCATCGAGGGGATTGGATCGAGACTGCCGATTCCTAAGCGTTGGCGGGCATGCTGAGCGAGGCGGTACCCGGAACGCCAGGTTGGTGGACCGAAGTCAGACGAGGGCTCGAAGCCCGATGCCTTCTCGGGCTTCTTGAGCCAGTCTTGGAGACTGCTTTGAGACCGGATTATGGATGCGGCTTCAGAGAACCTGAGCACCGTTCGAGGAGTAAGACGTGTTCCTCCATCGGTTGGTGGGACTTGTTCGAGAACGCGAAGCCTGACCCCGAGGTCTGTGTCGGCCCCGGAGCTCTCTTCGACGCTCAACCGAAGGGGATCGAGGCCGAGCACGAAGGCCAAATGTTCTAGCTGGCGGATCTCGATCCGATCAGCGTTAACTTCAGCGGTTTCAACGACGTGCGGGCCGACATTTGCCGCGCTCGCGAGGTTCTTTATCGTCACACCCAGGTTTTCGCGCTGCGTACGGAGCGCATTCTCGATTACCCCCCGACTTCTCAGCAGCACCGCCGAGAGGTGCTCATTGATCTCAGCGAAGACCGCATTGCCGTACGCCTTTCGCGCTTCAAACTCTGTCAACCGACGGCCTATGGCGGCGCTCCCCGGCTCATACCGGGCCAACTGGTACTTGCCCCGCACGAACAACGCCGATGATGGTTCGTTCATTGTTGTCACCGTTCCTGCCCGCGCCAGACGCGGTGGGGCTTATCCGTTTCCTGATCCCATCCCAGCGAGAGCACCTCGAAGCCAACGGAGCGAAAGAGACGCTCGGCGTCCTCCAAATGCGACGGATGTCTGGGTGGATACCGGCCGGACGAGCCTGATAGGTACACACGGGGCGGTTCGCCGAACCAGATTTCTCCGCCAATCGACGCTTCCCCGCCGCCGGTAAGGTTCGTATGGTGCAGGTTCCTGTCTCCCAGGCGAGGCAGCGGATCCTGGGAGATACAGGGCCGTCCACGCTGATCGATCACCCATAGATGACAGCTCTCTCCATCGTTTTCGTTGGATCTCCTGGGTTGACCTATCAGAACCCTCAACGGAACTTCGTTCAAATACCAGAGGCCATCGGTGGGGAACACCTGCTCCAACTCGACCGACGGATAGCCGCCGTCGATGCGATGACGGTAAGGCCGTGGTGGGTAACGGTTGAGGAACTCGCCGAGGGCGGCATCGCCCGTCAGATCTGCCATATGCTGTCCCCTACCTTAACCACCATTATTCCAACCGCAAATGTGTGAACACCGATAGCTGTGCTCCGGCATTACGGGACTTCGAGCATCATCGTGTTTATCCTCCGGAACCACAGAGAGAGCTGCGCGACGCAGGGAGGGCACAGGTTTGGTGGAGGACCGAGACGAAAACTGATGATAGATGAGGAACACGTCCAGCTTGCTGAAGAAATGCTCGAGCGTTGGCGGCAGGGCGAGTCGAAGTCTCGTCTCGAGACAGAGTATTGGGGTAAGGGTACCGCTCACGGCAAGGCCTTCACCGGGTATGTGAGGAGATGGCTCGAAGTGGAGACGGAACAGCCTTCAAGCCAGAGCAAGAGAATCGCCGAATTGGAAGCGCTGCTGCGCGTACACGGTATATCACCCACTGGACGCGACGATCTGCCCGAGGAGTGTCGGCTGTTGGCCAAGAGCCGTGAGAGCGCTCTGGCGGCGATCCGCGCCTATAACGACCCTGATGCAGGATTCAGAACGCATACGTTCGTAGTCCTGATGGTCATCGCTTGGAACTCGTTGTTTCTAGCGATACTGGAGAGAGCGAATGTGGATTACTACGAACCCGATAAGAACGGCACTAGAAACAGCGGGAAAGTGCGGGGTACGCGAGATCTCGCCAAGCTAGCCCTTGACGGTGACGAGTACGGTGCGGTCCAACAAAACCTAGATTTCTTCCTTCGGCTTCGGAACAAGATATCTCACTACTACGTGCCCGCGTTGGATGCGGCGGTGGTTGGCGAAGCACAGGCGATGCTTCTGAATTTCGAGAACCTATTGGCGGCCGAGTTCGGGGAGGAGGCTGCCTTGGGTGCCCGGCTGATGGTACCGCTACAGCTAAGTGGCTTCCATAACGAGGGGTCGCTCAGGTCTCTGCGTCAAGCGCAGTCTCAGCTTCCCCTAGAGGTGTCAAGCTTCCTTACTCGCCACCGCCAAGCTGTTGACGAGGATGTGCTTGCCAGTCCCGAATACTGCCTCAGGATATTCTTCATTCCTGTCACCGCGAACAGAGAACGCTCAGCCGATGCCGTGGTCAACTTCATTCGACCCGACCAAGTGACTCCAGAACTGGAGAAGGAACTTTCAAACATCGGTGTCGTTACAAAGCGACGCATCACGCCTGTCGCATCAGCAGACCTCCTCAATCCAACCGAGGTTGTGACACGCGTTGCCGAGCGCTTGCCGTACCAGTTCACGATGCATGCTCACATTATGTGCTGGAGGCACTACAAGGTGCGGCCTCCATCTGATTCCCTTGAGCCTGAGGGTACAGACGATCGTTACTGCCGATGGGACCGGTTGGCGAAGGGATATGGCTATACCAACGCCTGGGTTAACAAGCTCGTGCGAGACCTGAGCGATAAAGACAACTACCGGTCCGTTGTCGGCACTGCACCAATTGGCAGTAGTAATTATCCGTCGGGCGTTGGCTAGATTTCATATTGGCCTACACAACGAGTAGCAGTTCTAGGTTGTGCGTCTCCCGTAGTCCCCTCAGTCCATCCTGAAGCGACTCGGCGGCCTCCTTGATGATGTCGACCGATATGTTGGACGAGGCGAAGCGCTGTTTGAGGAACCTGTCGTAGTACTCGGTCAGTTGTTCCTTATCAAGCTGGTGGTAGGTAACGAGGCCCTTAGTGTAGCAACTGTAGAAACCTGAAGCGGCAAGGCTGTCCAGCGCCGCTTCGATGGTTGGGGACGAGACATAGGCGCCAACCTTCCCGAAGGAGAGATGTCTGAAGAGTTGGGGATACTCGTGGGCGAGATGCCGGAACCCGGCTTGAAGCTCGGTTGAAGTCGATCTGAATTGGCCTTCCGGGAAGTGGGCAAGTACCGCCGCCACTGCGTCTGAAGTCAGGAACCCGGACACTTGATGCCTTTCTGCTTCGGAAATGGGAAGGCGTAGCCACCGGCGATGGCCAGCTTCACGCCCCGATGATACTTTTTCCTCATGTTCAGACGCCTTTCGTTGCGATTCAAGCTGGTGGTCAACGCGAGCCTCGGCTGCGAGGCTAGGCGCTGCGCCAACCGTATTGCGGGACGCCGGGGTTACGGACCCTGCCGCCCCTAACGCCCGACCTCGGTTTGGGATCCCTCCCAATATGCCAAGAGGGTGTGACACTCGTAAACTCGGCATCCGGCCGCGTCTTGTCGGACAACATCAGCTTCCGGATACGGAGGCGGTCTCGTTGAGCCGTTGGGCGAGTTCAGGAATGTCGGAGTCGTCGAGGTTGGCGAAGGACAGACGCAGGTAGCGGTCCTGGTCGGGTCCGAACATCGGTGTCGTCACCGGGCCAAATGCTCCAAAAGGCTGGTGTCAGTGCGCTGGAGCCAGGTTGACCGTGATCGTCATGTCGAGGGCTGCTGCGGCTTTGTGGAGGGTTGTGAGCGTGGCGCTCGTGCCGCCGGCCTCGAGGCGGGCAACCGCTGCCTGGCTTGTCGACATGCGAGCGGCAAGGTCGCGCTGTGTCAGACCCGCGGCTTCTCGCGCGTCGCGGACCTTCTCCCCCACCTCTATAGCCAGGCGAGCCGTGGCGAGGAACTCGTCGAACTCGACACGCTCCTGGGTGCTCATCGTGTTGAGCCGACTGTCTCGCAACTCTTCGATCGTTGGCCGCGCCATCAGTCCTCCTCGGCTCCATGTCCTTCAGCAAGGCACCGTCGCATCGCCCGGCGGGCCCGCCGGACTTCGGCCCGCTCGTTCCGCCTCTGCTTGCGGAACGTCGTCAAGAGAACGATCCGACGGTCGTCCGCGAAGTAGAACGTGATTCGCCGCGCGACGCGGTCCACGCCGACCCGAAGTTCGAAGAGTCCGTCGCCTAGCGCACGTGACGCCGGAAACCGCAGACGGTTGCCGTCCTCGGCGAGGCGCTCTACTGCCGCTACCACCGTTGCGAACTCTCTCACGGAGAGCGACTCGATCCATTGTTCGACTTCCGGCTCAACCTCTACCGACCACATGATATCAGCAATGATATCAAACGCCTAGCCAGACCTGTCGAGTTGATCTTTGGGACAGACTGCGAAGACACCCTCAAACCACTCCCGAGTCGCCCCTCGTCTGGGGACCGCGGGGCCAACTCCAAGAGGCTGATACCCCTGCGGTAGTGCTTCCCCGGTGTGTTCTGTGCCATACCGATCCCTTTCGGTTTGTGGCATACCAGCCATTCTACCGCTAGTGGGTGACACATTACGGCGGGAACTCGCGCCCTATACCATACTTCTGTCGGCCCAAGTACATAATCCCCATAGGCTGGAGGAGACGAAGCGTTGCTTGAGGAGGCTGTCGTCGTACCCGGTCAGTTGTTCCTTATCAAGCTGGTGGTAGGTAACGAGGTCCTTGGTGTACGGCTGTAGAAACCTGAAAGCGGCAAGGCTGTCAAGGGCCGCTTCGACGGTCGGCGAGGACACGTAGGCACCGACCTTCCGAAGGCGAGACGCCCGAAGAGTCGGGGACACTCGTTGGCGAGATGCCGAAAGCCTACTTGAAGCTCGGTCGAGGTGGCCCTGAACTGAATCTCCAGGAAAGTGCGCAAGTACCGCCGCTACGGCGTCTGAAGTCAAGAACCTGGACAATTGATGTCGTTCTGCTCCAGAACCGGGACGATGCAGCCACCGACAATGGCTAGCTTCACGCCCCGATCATGCTTGCTCCTCATGTTTTGGAACACCTTTCATTTATAAGGCTGTGACACCCGTAGATCAGCAACCGGCCCGCGTCTTGCCGCGCAGGAGTCAGCTTCCGGATACGGAGGCGGTCTCGTTGAGCCGTTGGGCGAGTTCAGGAATGTCGGAGTCGTCGAGGTTGGCGAAGGCCAGACGCAGGTAGCGGTCCTGGTCAGGTCCGAACATCTCCCCCGCCAGTGCCAGCACCGACTGCTCCTCGAACAGATGACGGGCCACTTTCCGGCTCGATTCTCCCTCGAACGGATGCCGCACGTAGGCGAAATAGGCTCCCGCCGAGGCCACCTCGTAACGGCTCCCGCGCATCTCCTCTACGAACATCCCCACACGCCGGTTCATGGTCGTCCGGTTGGCTGCAACCCATCCGTCCAGATGGCCCAGCCCGTAGATCACAGCCTCCTGCCCGAGTCGGTTAGGGCAGATGGTCACGCAGTCGGCCACCTTGTCCACCTCGTGCAACAGATCCGGCGAGGTGGCCAACGACCCCACCCGGTAACCGGGTATCGAATAAACCTTCGAGAAGCTCTGTATCTGGATTACGGAAGCGTCCCATTCGAGATTACGGAACAGGTTGTGGGCGGGGGCCGTAGTCGAGCGGAAGTCACGATAGGTCTCGTCCACGATCAGGTGAATACCGGACTCGGATGCCAAGCTACCGAAACCCGAGATAACCTCGGGCGGGTAAATCCGGCCTGTCGGGTTGTTGGGAGTCACCAGGACTATCACCTTGGTCCTCTCGTTCACCAGACCGGCGGCCTCTTCCGCCGAGGGGATCATGTCCTTGGAGCAGGGCAGGTAAGCCGCTTCTATCCCGTTGATGCTCAGCCACATGTCGTAGTTGAAGTAATGGGGAACCGGCATGATCACTCGGTCTCCGGGCTCACACAGCACCGACACCGCCAGGCAGAACGCCTGGTTGGCTCCCGCCGTGACCGCAACCTGCTCCGCCTGCACCTCCCCGCCATATTCCTCTGAAAGGTTGCGGGCCAACGCTTCCCTGAGTGGAGGTTCACCCAGCACCGCCCCATAGCGGGAGACCTGAGTCTGGTCCAGGTTCGCCACATGATCGACCAGCCCTCCGTCCGGCGGGTATCCCGGCGCTGCCTGGGCAACATCCACCAGCCTCAGGTCGGTCCTCCGCAGCCCACCGGCCATCCACGACCGCACCTCGCTGATCGGCGAGGTCGCCGTAGCCAGCACCCTGTTGTTGAATCCGAAAGGCTTCATAGCCTGCTGAGTACCCCGTTCGCTCTCGGACGGCTGCGGTCGCCTGTCCAGCCCCACTATACGTATTTGAACCACGACCACACCGCCACAGACCGTTGCGGAAGGCGCAGCCTAGCCGGGAATATACCTGTCGGGCGTGGTTAACCTCGTCGGGTGCTCCGTCTGCCCCCATCGAAACAGAAACAGCCCCAGCCGCATGGCTGGGGCCGTCGGGCCGGGGCTACTCACCCCGGGGGGGTACCTTGGTTATTATCCATATTGGACGCTTGATAGTCAAGTACCGGTTCGGAGTCAACACGCCCCCGACCTCGGGGCCTTGATGCGCTCCGGCCGCTACCAGACCCTTCTCATCAAAGCGCCGATCGGTTATATACATGTCATGAGTTAGCGAGGAGCATCTATGGGTACGTTCAGTTGGCCAATCCGGATTTCGAACATGGAAGGACAGCGGATCGTAGAGATAGAGGCAACGGTGGACACCGGGGCCGCCTATACCACTTTGCCCGCCGGGATCCTGGAGGAGATAGGGGTTAAGCCTGTAACCAGGCGATCCTTCCTGCTGGCCGACGGGAGAAAGGTTGAACTGTCTCTCGGCAGAGCTTGGGCGACGATAGGCGGCGTAACCGAAGTTACCCTGGTTGCCTTCGGAGAGAAAGACGGCCCTCCCCTGCTCGGCGCTTACACCTTGGAGGGTTTGGGTCTCGCCGTAGACCCCGTTGCGGGGCGGTTGGTCTCTGCCGAACTCATCATGTACTAGCAGTGAACGAAGGGACTCTCGGGTGCGGTTACTATCCACGAATATCTCACCCTCGCCCGAGCAGTTGACAGTTATGGGTGACGTTAAGCCGGGGTTCCGGATCATCCGAGGCGCCGCCGGTAGCGGCAAGACCACCACCGCGCTTCTGCGACTACGGGAGTTGGTTCGGGTACGACTTGATCGTCGGGAGCGCAGGGGAGACCTAGCGCCGGTACGTGTGCTGGTTCTGACCTTCAATCGAACGCTTGAGGGCTATATCGCGGAGTTAGCTCGTCAGTCGAGGGTGTTGGCGAGCGAAAGCTCGCTTGATCTCACGATAAGCACTTTCGGACGATGGGCAAGAGGGCGGGTAGGCAACGTCACGATCCTCGATCAGAGGGAAGCGGATCAACTGATCAAGACCCAACTGAATGGGGTGGTGCCACCCGACCACTATCCTTTCTTCGTGGACGAGGTTGAATACATTCTCGGCCGATTCCTACCCGAGAACCTTGCCAATTACCGCACCGTACTTCGAACAGGCCGAGGAACCACTCCAAGAGTGGATAGCACCCTCCGGGCGGTCCTCCTCCAACAAGTCTTGCCGGCGTATCAAGCCGCCAAGTCGGCCAGACGGGTAGTTGACTGGAACGATATCGCAGTGCGCGCGGCCCATATCGCACCCGATCTCTTGTACGACGTGGTGATAGTGGATGAAGCCCAGGATCTATCTGCCAACCAGGTTCGTGCCGTGCTGCGGCATCTCCATCCTTTACACACGACCACCTTCGTTCTGGACGCTGTCCAGCGTATCTACCCCCGTCACTTCACATGGCTTGAAGTGGATGTTCCCGCCCGTCCCGAGAATGTCCGGGTGCTCAAACAGAACTACCGGAGCACCGGCGTGATTGCAGATCTGGCCAGGTCACTCGTTGCTGCACTTCCGAGGGAGGACGACGGCGTTCTACCGAATTCTGCTACCTGTCAAGGACTAGAGAACGTGAGACCACTGGTTGTCGCGGGAAAGTACCACGCTCAATTTGGATTCATGATCAACCGGCTCATGAAGGGGGCCGACCTGACCGTCGAGACGGTTGGGGTGCTTAAGCCTGAATCCACCGGTGGGTTTTGGTGGTTTGGTAGTTGTGTAGACGTGGGAAGTGCCTCTGGTCTGGGACAATAGCTTTAAGCGTTAGGGCTGTTGGCCCGGATTTGGTAGGCACTTGGTGTGAGTGGAGTATTGCAGAACATTGACCGTTTGGGCGTTGTTTTCGATGACGCGGGTTTGGTGGCGGATGGGGGGTTGCTGTTGGCGGGGACGGTGATGAGCCGTCTGGGGTTGGAGGCTTTGGTGGATGACACGGTTCGTCTGGGCGCCCGGGTTGGTGGAGCGAACCCGGGTCGTAAGGTGCTGACGTTGGTCGCTTCGATGCTGGCGGGCGGTTCCCATATTGATCATGTGGATCGCCTGCGGGCCGGGTCGACGGGTCGGGTGTTGCCCCATCGGGTGATGGCCCCTTCCACGGTGGGCACGTTTCTGCGTTCGTTCACCTGGGGTCATGTACGGCAGTTGGAGAAAGCGTTGACCTCGGCGACGGGTCGGGCGTGGGAAGCGGGCGCCGGTCCCGGCGAAAAAGACGGGTTGGTGTTGGATTTGGACTCGACGGTTTGTGAAGTGTCGGGCAAAACCAAGGAGGGCGCCGCGTACGGGTACACGAACGTGTTGGGCTATCACCCGCTGTTGGCTTTCCGGGCCGACACCGGCGAAGTGGTCGCCGCCCGCCTGCGGGAAGGGTCGTCGCAGCGGGGTGTCACTCACTTCGCTCGGGAGACCATCGGACGGGCCCGACGGGCCGGAGCCGGGGGTCCGGTCACCGTCCGAGCCGATTCAGGTTTCTATTCCTACGACTTGTTCGACGCTTTCGACCGGGCGGGAGTGGAATGGTCGGTCACCGCACCCCTATACCGCAACATTCTCGCAACTATCAGCACAATCGACGAAACCGACTGGACCGCCATCGACTACCCCCAAAGCGGGATGGCACAAGTCGCCGAAACCACCCTCACGATCACCAAAAAACGCACAACGATGAAACTCCGCCTCGTCGTGCGCCGCACCCGTGTTCTCGGTGACCAACAACAACTATGGACCGACTGGCGGTACCACGCGTTCGTCACCAACCTCGACCAACCAACCACCGAAGCGGACCGACACCACCACAACACCGTCGAAGCGGACCGACACCATCGGGCGCACGCGGTATGCGAACTCGCTATCCGCGACCTCAAAGGATCCGCAGGACTCGCCCACCTACCCTCCGCCCGGTTCTACGCCAACGCCGCGTGGCTGCTCTGCGCCGCCCTCGCCCACAACCTCCACCGATGGGTCGCCCTCCTCGGGAAAACACAACCCGACAACCAACAACTGGTCGTCGGAACAACCATCCGCACCCGCCTCTACCGACTCCCCGGGCGTATAGTCAACCACAGCAGACAACACATCCTACGACTACCGACCCACTGGCCCTGGGCCCGCACCTACCTGACCACCCTCGCTAACCTCCGCGACCTCCCACAACTCTGCTGACCAGCCGCCAACACCCCGCAGAACCCCCAACCGAACACCCCCACCCCAACCCCACACGTCTTAAACCATGCAACACACCCACAACATCATCCCAGCCACCAACACCAACCCACTACTCCCCCAACACACTACCGAAACAACCCACCACTACCACCCCAAACCCACCCCCCGGAGCCACCTCAACAAGCCATCGGTGAGCTCCTATGTCAAGTTGGGGGCTGTGGGAGGTGTGGATAAGTGTTGTAGGTGGGTCCAGATGCGGTCGGATATACGTCGTTTGAGGATGCGGATAGCTTCGGCTTTGCTTTTCCCTCGGGCTTGGAGCCGTTCGTAGTAGAGACGGCCTTCGGTTCCGGGTCGTCGTATTTGGGTGACCGCCGCGATGTGGATGGTCCGGTTGAGTCGGCGGTTGCCTCCTCGGTTGAGCCGGTGGCGGGTAATACGTCCTGATGAGGCTTGGAGGGGGGCGGCGCCGTTGGCCATCGCGAAGGTGGCTTTGGTGGGATAGCGGCCGGGGTTTCCGACCTCGGCGACTATTTCAGCGGCGCCCAGGGTTCCGATCCCGTAGATGTCGGTGAGGGTGAAGCCTCCTTCGGTGACCATTTCAGCGATCCGGGTGTCGATCTCCTTCCGTTGTTTGATAAGGCCCGTGATGGTCCGTACCCTCCGGCGGGCTATGTCGGCTGCTGCGCCGCGATCCGCCGATAGGAGCCTCGTCACTCGGCTCAGGGCGCCGGGCCGGGTGAGGCGGGTGCGTATCCTCTGCTGGTAGCCGGGGCGGATCAGAGCTAAGTCGGCGTGGAGCCGGTTGGCCTGGCGGTTGAGAGACACGGTCAACTCACGGCGGTAAAACACCACCCTACGCAGGTCCTCGACCACACCGTCGGGTCTCGGTCGGCCCAAGTCGTCCTCCCGCGCCCCGATCCGGGCTATCAACAGAGCATCACCCGGGTCGGACTTGTGGCGGCTGCGTTGGCTTCTCCGGGCCTTAGCGGTCATCTGGGGTGGTACTTCCACCACCTCGAGGTCTGCGTCCAACAGAACCAAAGCCAACGGACGCCCGTAGCTGCCCGACCCCTCGATGGCTACCCGCACCGCACCGACCCGGCGAACCCAAGCCAGCGCTTCGCGATAACCCGCCGCCCTGTTCCCAAAACTCCGATACCCCACCGGGCGGCCCGCGCTGTCGATGGCGCAACCCGCCGAACTGTCCTTGTGCGAATCGATCCCCACAACCACCATGACTTCTTCTATCCTTCCCATCAACTGGTACATGCCAGTGGTAGGTCGGCCCGGGCAGTGCGCAACCATGCGTTGAGGAAGACCATGGAGGCCTCTCAGGCTCCTGGGGTGTCTATCAAGCGACAACACCCGAGCTGCAAGTCCCCGGTGGGGAGGCAATCACCGTTAAAGCCACCATCCGAACACGGACAGGGCATGGATTCATGAGCCATCCCCACCAGGGACCTACCAACCCACATCTAAACACGCATGGATTCAGGTTAAGCCGTATGGCCGAGGTTGGTTCGAGGAGGCTCGCAGGCAACTTCGCTCCAAGGGTATTCCGTTCTGCGAGTTGACCCGCGAAAATCAGTGGCCTATGGGTCCTGAGACCTTTGCGCTATCTACCATCCACTCCGCCAAGGGCTTGGAGTTCGACCATGTCCTCCTACCCGGACTGAGCCGGAAAGTAACCCCACACGGGCCTGAGGATGGTGACGCGGATCTGGGCAGGCTACGCCGCATGCTGGCTATGGCTATCGGCCGAGCGCGGAAGTCCGTGATGATTGGCTACAAGCCGGGTGAGGAGTCTACGCTCATTGGGCTTCTCGATCGGTCAGCTTACGACCTTGTTGAGGTGTGAGCAGATGGACTGGGCGACCCAGGCCACTCCGCTGAGCCCGGATAAGGCTCGTAGGCAGCCGCGCTACCCTGATATCGTGAAGGCGGCCACCAATCGCGGCATTGTCCGTATCGTGCATTTCACACGTATCCGAGGGCTCAAGGGTATTCTTTATACGTCAGCGATCAAGGCGCGTCGTTATCTTCCTCATGACGAACGCATCAGCTTCGTCTATGAGGAAAATGCTCCGGACCGAAGCCGAGATCTGCCTTGGCATGGTTACATAAACCTATCAGTGACCGAAATCAACAAGCGGGTGTTCAAGTTCTCTCAGTAAAAGCACCCCGGGGAGGAGTGGATGATTCTTGAGTTCGGACCCCAGATCCTTGGTGATCCCGGAGTGGTGTTCAGCACCACCAACAACGCCTACGACGTAGCGTACCGTTGTGCCGGCCCGAGGGGGTTCGAGCAGATGTTCGCGGCCGTAGTTCCATGGGGCCACTACGGCAGTTCGAGGTCCCGCAGCGGCAGAAGGCCCGACCAGACGACCGATCCACAGGCTGAAGTACTTTATCCCTCCGACCTTCCCCTTGACCGCCTGCATACCATCGCGACGCCCGACGAAGCCGTGTACGAATCGGTTTTCGGAATCCTTGCCAACTTCCCCGCCCATGAGCCGGAAGTCGCCATCACGCCGGAGGCGTTCCCATGACAATGACCACCAGAAGGCCGGAAACAGCGCAGGAGGCGCTCTTCGCAAGCGAACAATCCACACTCTTCGAGGGAAACGGGGCCGACCGGCGGGCGCGCACGCGCAACTCGATGTTATGGGCCGCGTATGGCGACGCCTTGGGGTTCGTCAGCGAGTTGGTCGGCGACAAGGTCCTCCAGAAGAGGACCGGCGGCGAGCCATTGAACCATCTCATGGCATGGGAACGGAGAGTCGGTGGCCGGGCAGGGGTTACGGTTCCCCTACCGGCGGGATCATGGTCGGATGACACGCAGTTCCGGCTAGCAGTCAGCCGTTCGATCAGTCATAGGGGTTTCGATGTCGAGACCTTCGCGCGTGTCGAGTTACCCGTATGGCCGTCCTATGCCCTCGGAGGCGGACGCGCCTCCAAGTCGGCTGCGAAGAATCTGGCCAAATCCAAGACGCTTTGGTACGCCAACACCTTCCCTCGGTGGTTCGAAGCCGGGGGGAACGGGGCCGCGATGCGGATCCAGCCACACGTCTGGGCATCGGCGAAGCCTGACGACTGCCTGACAGACGTAATTGTCGACAGTGTTTGCACCCACGGCCACCTCCGCGCCGTTGTCGGGGCTTGCTTCCACGCAGCTATCCTGGCCCATTGCCTCACGGACGGCATGACTCCTGACCTCAAGACATGCGCCGAAATCGCCGGTCGACTGACGGACGCCGTTTCTTTGATCGAGAACCACGAGTTTCTCGGCTCGACCTGGATAGGCCTTTGGGAAGAGGCAACGCGCAAGCGTATCGAGAAGGAGTGGGAGGCCACGGTCGCAGAGATCCAAGGGGCGATCGAGAAAGCCGACAGTGCTATCGAGAAGGTAGGCCATTCGGGAGAATCCGATCGGATCTATCGGAAGGTGTGCGAGGATCTGGGGCTTCGCGCCAAGCACCAGCGGGGCAGCGGGGTCCTCACGACCGTAGCGGCCGCAGTCCTCGCATCGGTAGCGGACGATCCTCATGAAGGAGTGGTGACCGCGGCGAACGCGCTAGGTACCGACACCGACACCATCGCCACCATGGTGGGCGCGTTGCGCGGCGCCTGTCATGACGGTAACCCGCCTCCGGAAGCCCCCCTTGATCGGCAGTATCTTCTGGATGAGGCGGACCGCCTGGTCGATGTCGCCCTAGGTCACCGGGTCTGGACCCACCGTTACCCCGATCTACTGACATGGGCGGCGCCCAAGACCCAGGCGGATGCTTTGGTGCGGAATGGGAGCGGGCTGTGGGTCGATGGCCTGGGGCCGGTTACGGATATCGGCCAGCCCACTACTTGGTCGATCCGGCGAGACTTCGGATGGCAGTGGGTTCGTACAGGCTTCGGCCAGACCCTTCTCATAAAGCGCCGACCGGACGTCAGGTCAGCCGCTCCCGGTAACGAACACCCGAAGGGCTCGCCGCCGCTGGCGGTTGCCGGTATCGGAGACAAGACCAAGACCAAGCGGAACTCCGGGAGTCCGGATCCTGGCGTGGACATCGAACGCGCTCTCGAACACGCAAGGCAGAACATCGGTGACGACGAGTGTGTGGGTTCCACCATCCGACAAGTAGCCCTGCGGGGCACTCTCGGCGATTTTCTAAATTTGGCTAGAAGATTGCGGGACGAACTCCGTAGCGCACCTTCCATGCCAGAGCGACCACCGGCAAAACTGCCTTCCTGAACGCAACGGACTGCCGACCTTCACGGGATACTTGTTCACTACGGATGATCGGTCCTCGCCTTCCTGATATCGGACGGGTCGGGCGCCGGTGGGCGGTTGGGAGGATCGTCATGGCCGGACAGTTTGATGGGGTTGCCGGCCATTTCCAGGGTGGCGCCGTCGGGTAGCTTCACTTCAACGATCATGTTGCGGGATCTCACTCCCGGGTCGGCCAGTACCTGTGCAACGTCGTTGATAGGTCCGCACGGTATCCCCGCATCCGCCAATCTGATCAACCAGGTATCGGCGGTTTCCGCTGAAAGGGCGGCCTCCAGTTCGGTTTCCAGCAGATCGGCGTGGCGTGTGCGGCACTCGTTCGTTGCGAACCGGGGGTCTTGTAACAGGTCGGGCCGTTCCAGCGTGCTGCACAGCCTGGTGAACAGCCGGTCGTTCCCGGCGGCGATCACCAACGGACGGTCGGAGGCCTGGTAAGCGGCGAAGGGCGTAATGGAAGGGTGCCGGCTACCCAACGGTCCGGGAACCTCCCCGGTGGCCGAGTAGCGAGCGATGGCGTTCTCGAGGATGGCAACCTGGCAGTCCAGCATGGCGATGTCCACCTTCTGACCCTTCCCGGTGCGTGTCCGCTCATGCAGAGCAGCCAGTATCCCGGCAACCGCGAACAGCCCGGCCGTTATGTCCCCCACCGATGTGCCAACCCTGGTGGGCAGACCTCCGGGATGACCGGTGAGGCTCATCAATCCGCCCATGGCTTGTACCACAATGTCGTAGGCGGGACGCTCCGAGTAAGGGCCGGCATGGCCGAAGCCGCTAACCGCCGCATACACCAGCCGAGGCCAGCGGTCGTGCACCTCTTCCCAACCGTATCCCATGCGTTGCATGGCGCCGGGGCGGAAGTTCTCCACCAGCACGTCGGCTCGGTCCAGCAGCTCCTCGAACCGTGTTCGATCAGCCGGGTCCGCCAAGTCCAGGGCTATGGAACGCTTCCCCCGGTTCAGGGACTCGAAATACACGCTGCGGTCACCCACGAAAGGTCCGAACCCGCGGGCATCGTCCCCCGAGCCGGGCCGCTCCACCTTGATGATCTCAGCTCCCAGATCGCCCAGCGCCATGGTGGCGTAGGGACCGGCCAGCACTCGGGTCAGGTCAACTACGGTGATGTCGGAGAGAGGACCATCCATGCGACCTGACAGTAGCTACGCCCGCGGTCGGGGTAGGCACTGATTCCTACCGAAGCCGGTATCCTCTTCCCGGTAACGGTTGTCAACCGGCGTTTCCGATCAGACAAACTTCCGATAAGCCAATGATCACCAGGCGGATGTGTCTATATTGGATCGCCGGCCGTGGTTGCGGGCTCCACGGCAGTTCCGATTCATTTACTCCGACAGACCAGGGGCGCTTCAAGGCCCCGGGGCGATTCAGTCCAGTTCGATTTCACATAGCCATAGGCGCCATCAATTCCTATCATGAGTAATCAATGGCCTAATATGAATTCGCAGAGGATTTTCCACGAGGATTAGGCTCTGACAGTAGAGGAAGCAAGCTTGAGTGTGCTCCTGTCCTTCCGTGCCCGGAACGCCCGGTCCTTTCGCGATGAGGTTGAGTTCTCCCTTCTCGGTACTAGGATCGCCGACGAAGCCGTTCGGCGCGATATCGCAATTGCCGGTAACGCGAGGCCGGTCCAGGTACTACCCGCGGCGGGGTTCTTCGGCGCCAACGCTTCCGGCAAATCACAGCTACTCCACGTCATGGCCGACATGCGCAGAGTCGTGTTGAGTTCATTCCGTCGAGGTGATCGAACCACCGCGCTCGTCCGGCAGCCCTTTCTGCTCGACGAGAACTCGATCTCCGCGCCATCCGAATTCCATGTCGACATCGTTCTTGATGGGGTCCGTTGGCAGTACGGATTCGAGATCGACGACAACCGAGTACATGGCGAATACGCGTACTATTCACCTCGCGGGCGCCGAGCAGGGGTTTTCGAAAGAGAAGGGGCCAGCATCAGATTCGCGCCTCGCTTCCGTGCTGCAGGCCGGGCGCTATCGACCCTGGTGCGCGACAACTCGTTGATGATCTCGGTCGCCGGCGCCGCTGACGACCAAGGTCTCACTCCACTGTTCCGCTGGTTCGGTGACAACCTACGTCTTTCCGAAGAGTCGAGTCGACCCATCCGCGCTGCAAACACAGCCAAAATGATGGAGAATCCTACGGACAAAATCCGGGTGCTCGCGTTGCTAAGAGCTGCAGACCTAGGCATCACCGATGCACGGGTCGCCTCCGTCGACCTCAACCCCGACGCTAGAGACCTGCTCAATCGAGCGTTTCGAATCCTGGCCGACACCGAGGGCGAGCCCGACGGCGACGAACCTGAACTTGTCGTCACGGACATCGTTCGCCTTACCCACGAAGGTGTATCCAGCCCTGTCGAAGTCGACCCGGAAGACGAATCCAAAGGAACCTCAGTTTGGGTCGGACTCGTCGGACCTGTTCTAGAGGCGCTCGACGACGGTAACGTACTCCTCGTAGACGAACTAGACGCCAGCCTCCACCCACACCTTGTGCAAAATCTCATCGAACTTTTCCAGAGCAAGCGCTCAAACCCAAAGTGTGCCCAACTCGTTTTCAACGCGCACGATGTCAGTGTGCTAGGCGACAGCAAGCGACGAGCTCTCGGGCGTGACCAGATCTGGTTTACCGAAAAGGGATCCGGGGGGACAACGCGCACGTACCCCCTTACCGACTTCGGCCCCCGCCACGAACAAGCGCTAGAGCGCCGTTATCTCCAAGGGAGATTTGGAGGCGTTCCAGTGCTCAGTAGCGGTGAGTTCGAACAAGCTGTCAAGCGGACCCTACGTTGACCCTCCCCAACGGATGAAACGCCCAAAGGCAGGTGTCGACCTACCCGCAGGCTGGGTCGCGAGGAGGTCCGCAGGATCGTCCGTGTCCACAGCGAGGGGACCGTCACCGAGCCCAGCTATTTCAGACACATCGTCCGCGGTAACACAAGGGTGGCGCTGACTCTTGGGCCAGGCGGCATGGGGCCATTATCACTTGTCCAGCGGGCGCGTGCAGACATTAAGGAACGAAAACGCAGGGACGCACCGATCGAATTCGATGAGATATGGGTCGTCTTTGACATCGATCAGCATCCCAACGTGAATCAGGCTCGGGAGGAGGCCCGCCAAAGCGATATTCAGACCGTGATTTCGAACCCCTGCTTCGAACTCTGGATGCTCCTCCACATCGAAGCGCACAACCGAGCCATCGACCGGCATGCGGCGCAACGTCGCGCCAGAAAACTGGGACTCATCGACAAAAAGTCGATCAAGCCGTCGGCCTGGACGTCACTTGACGAGGAATACCCGACCGCCCGAGCTCGCGCAATCAAACTCGATAAGCGACATAAGAGTGACGGATCGCCGGAATTTTCCAATCCGAGCTCGAATGTATGGAGGCTTGTTGACAGGCTGAGTCCCAAATGACTTGCACCCAGCGGAGCCGGGCTTCGCGAAAGCAAAGCCAGGGAACTCGCAGAAGACGGTGTGGATGAACCTCGTCGAACGAGGGTCCATCTCGTCCTTCAGTTCTTGCCGCAAAGCCGCGTTGTCTGTCTTGGCATCGTCTCGTGCTGCTCTGATTTCGGCTTTGAGTCCGTCTCGGACTTCACCGATTCCTTGCCGTGGTAGTTGCCCTGTCTTTTTTGGCTTTCTATTCGTGCTGCTCTCATTGCTTGCAGTATCGCTGCGACGTCGGCGCGGCGACGTCGTTCAAAGAACAGGATCATGGCGAGGATGAGCCCGACTAGGCCAAGGATGAGTCCGAACAAGCCGATGATTATCTGTTCCATCAACACCCTCTCAATCGTACCACCTTGCTTGCGAGACCGGCCTGCGGCTCGATCCACGCCAGAACCGCCGACCAGTCGAACCTGCCAATAGTATGCTACAATACTTATCAATCTTAGTTTTGATTATATTACATCTATCCTTCGTTGCAGCTCTCACCGTCGGCAAAGCCTGGCAGGGTGACCAGACGAGTGGAAGGTTCCGGAGGTCACGCATCGCCTGTGGATAGCAGGGCGGCCCTTCAGTTCCCCCGAAGTAGAGCGCTCGCGAAGGCTATGTAACAGGTTCCACCAGTCGCCAAGCGTCGTAATAGGACTGTCCGATCTTCCCGAGGGCGTGCTTCCAGTCGTCCGGTGAGCTGGTGACGAGGAACCGTCTGAGCTCCTCGGTCTCACGGCCTTCTCCAAACGTTCGAGCAAGTGCGAGTGCAGCTGCTCTCGGAACGCCGAAGAGGCGAAACGCCACAGCCTCTCGCGTGTCGACTCCGTAGTAGACGTAGGACGGAATGTCTCGGGAGTGAGTAGGAATCTCCTCGTCGGATCGTCCAGCCATCGCAAGTGCTTGCAGCGCAGACAAACCCCAGGAGACGGTTGGCAAGATCGCCCCGAACAGCTGTTGACAACAGCGGGTAAGCGCATCCGTTTGGTCACGCCGATTCCCATCTGAGTCTGTCGTGAAGTAGCTGTCTGCGAGGTCACCCAACCGCATTCCTCCCACCCAGTCCTTGACCACTTGAGGTAGAAAGTCGCCTCTCGATTCAGCAGCGTCTAACCGATCACGCAGTTGCTCGCGTAGTTCAGGAACTTGGAGGAGAACTCCGATGGCGTTGCTGAGCGCTACCGAACGTTTAGCGAATAGCTCGTCGTCCAGAATCTGGTCACGGACACCGTAGTCCGCCATCCGACCCAGCGTCGCTCTGACGCTCTCCCACGAGAACCCGGTCGAGTCAACAAGCGATATGGGTTTCCCAGAGAGTTGGGACGTGTAAGCCCGAACGCTCCGAACAAGAGCGTCTGCCCACGCCGGTTGACTGGCGCGCAGTTCTCTGAACCCGAGCGTGCCACGCAGGACTTGCTCCACCCGAACCGAAAACGTCTCGGCGCCCACCATTCGATACGTGTGTGTGATGAACTGAACGAAGCTCGACCACTCACCTATGAAGCTGAGCCTTGCGAGATCGAGCTTGCCGAACCTATCCAGAGCTGTTTTCACCATGGCAACCAGGGTTGAGTTCAGATCCACGGCCGCCGACGCGAGATACTCCCTCAGGGCGGTCTCCCGTTCTGCATCGTGGGCTGCCAGGAGTATCACGCCCGGCTGTCCATGGTTGACACGACCTGCCCGACCAGCGATATTCCAGAAGTCCTCGGTTGGCATCTTCACGCCGTACGGGTACTGGTAGCTGCCGAGCACGACGTTGCTGATCGGGAAGTTGATACCCTGAGCGAGCGTGGTGGTCGCGACTATGTGGCGTAACGCGCCACGTTCAGCGAGGGCCTCAACCATCAGGCGGATGTCATCGGACAGTCCGGCATGGTGGACTGCCACCCCTTTCCTCAGAAACCGTGCAAGTGGGTAGTCCTGCCCGTATTCATCCGCAAGGAGATTACCGACTGATTCGATGAGGTCATCTTGGGCTTCGTCGCCGACCGAGTCGGCAAGACGCTCGGCTACAGTCCACGAATATCTTGGCTGCCCTACGAGCGTGACTGTCGAACCGCGTCGGCTCAGCGCTTGGGCAGCAGCAGTCGCCAGGACGGTCGGGGTCTTGAGTTTTGAGTAGGGGAGTCCGAGTGGTCGACCCGCGGCTAGCTCAACTGTCTGGTCGGTATGTAGTGAATGAGCGGATGTGAGAAGTGTCTCCGCTACAACCCGGGAGTCCCCTCGTCGGGCTGCTTTCTCCAGTTTGGCCAGCCCGACCACGCGGTCGTTGGGCAGCCACTCGAGTCCGAGCTCCACAGCCTGATTGTTGAAGGGATCGAGCCACGCGGCAATTTTCGCAGCGTTAGGGATGAACGGTGTCATTAACAGGAAGCCGGCGTCCCTTTCCTCACGATTAATCGTCGCGAGGAGCAGTTCGAGCTTGAGTCCCCGCCCGCCTGTGCCGAGGTTGTGGGCTTCGTCCACGATGACAAGGCTTAGAGGCCTGCCTAGATCTGATACCCACCCGCCTCGCATCAGGAGGTCAAGCTTCTCGGGCGTCGTCACGACAACGCGGAACGGATCTTCGGAAGCGTCCAGGATCTCTGCCTCTACGGAGTCGACTTCGAGGGCAGGTGAGAACCGCTCAACCCGTATGTCAAGCGGAGCGAAGTCTCTTCGCAGGCGCGCGGTCATCTGATTGACCAAAGCGCGGGTTGGGGCGGTGTAGGCCACCCAGCCAAGCTGGGCCTCATAACTGTCAAGCGCCTGCAGAATCCGGAACTCCGCCACCAGTGTTTTTCCTGCCGACGTCGGTAGCGAAACGACAACTGATCTACGGCCCGTTCCGATCAGTCCTTCGTCGACCAGCGCTTTGTGCTGGGGTGGTAGGAGATCAAGGAACGGCTTGTCGTTGGCGCGGCTCGCCAGCCGCTCGACGAAGGCGGTCGCTCGCGTGCCGGCGCCTCGTACGACTCTCCAGATGCTCCGCTCGACCAAGAATCGAGCAGCAAGGTCAAGCAAGCCGACGAGGAAGGATAGGTCGGCATCGCCGGCCCCTGTTGCAGCGTCGCGCGCCCGGTCAAAGTGAAGCTCGGCCTGCTCGACAGGATCAAAGAGGGCGTCAGCGGACCCGTATTCGGTGTATTCGGCCACGATCTCGGCTGCGCGCAACAGGTGGTATGCGGAAACGAGCTTCCACCCGTCACGGGCCTCGGCGTGTTGTTCGAGGTACGGGGGTTCGTTGGTTGCCTGCTGGTCGCGGATCCTGCCGATGATTTGACGCAACTGGTCCAGATCCGCCCAACCATGCCTCCGGATGAGCAGCTGCCACACCTTGAGTACGGCTAGTTCGGTGGTGGTGTCCCATCTAACGCCATTGATGGCCACATCCATCCTCCCGGCGAGTAGGCGCCGCGTCTGCGCGTGCAGTTCTCCCAGCAATCCGAACACCGCAGCCCGGGTGCGAAGCCGCGAGATCTCAAGCGCTGAGAGCCGAGACCGCGATCCGCCGTGTTGGAGGACAGCCCGCAGCAACTCGAATGCCTCTCGGCATGCGTCCGTCGCGCCGTCATCTCCAGCGAGTGCAAGACGGAGTGCGACCACCTCGATTGCGTGTGCGGAGAAGGTGACTGCGTCAGGATTATCGAGTACACCGTCTGCTCCGAGAATGGCCAGCGCGGCCAAACTGTCCGCCTCTCGTGATGCGGATCGGACGGGCTCAGAATTGATAGTGCTGACAAGGAGATCGGTCATGCTGATATCCAATCGATCCACTGAGCCATCGGCCTCGGCATGTACATAGCGTGAAGTTCGACCGATCCAGGCACCGGGACCTTCGCGCCCAGTGCCTTCCCGCGGCTGTTGACATCCTTCTCGCTCGCCGACGTATCACGAACGAGCACCCCGACGAGCCGAACGGAAGCCCCACACGTCTCAACGAATGCGGCAAGTGCCGCGTCGAACAGAGCTCCGGTCTTCTCATCGCCAACGCGGGCAAAGAGCCACTTGATCAGCGCGAAGCGGATTTGCTGGTCGTCGACCAAACGCTCAAGTTGCTGGACCATTCCGCTCTTGCCGGTGAGGACGCCGGGCGGCGACCTCGTGTCGGATGAAGACTTCACCTCCCCGAACACAAACCGGGCTTCCTGATGTTCATCGCTAAGCCCGACGATATCCGCGCCGGGAAGGCTTGCTCTCGGATTGCGTTCATCCCGTCTGTTGTTCCACGGGATGACTACGACATGAGAATCTTCGAGGACAACCTCGGCGATCGCCTCTCCGACTTGCCAGGGAAGGGGCTCATGCGAGACCGCCTTGTCGAGGAAGCTGGTGAGCCACTCATCAGAGGCGCCTGTTGATGACAGATCCTGGAGCTTGCTGGTGATGTTGTTCTCGAAGGCCATGTCAAGGACCCGCTCAGTGATGTCCGCCGACATGGCAACCACCTCCTCCTCGGTCCACGTAGCGCCTGTCTACGTGCAAGTGGCCTGTGACCCTTTAAAGACCGTAGCTGGCATGGCGTATCGGGAGTCCGGTGAACCGTCGAGTGGTTTTGCGGGGGCAAACACTACCCGGCGCGGAGTTCACACCTGCCAGGGTGTAGTGTCTATTGTCATAAGTAGATGTTAGCACCTGCTGGCATTAGTATATATAAGTTAATATATCTACACAACCAGATTGAGGCGAAGGCGTTGACCGGGTCAAGAGGTTGGCCCGCAGCTTCGCGTAGGGTGATCTCCGGCGGAAATGGATTGACCGGCAGGTTGTACGAAGTCCGGCGAACTGTCGACGGGACACCGAGTAGGTCACCCTAGCGGCGATTCACGCGCTGGCGTGATCGCGATGAACGCACGCTCTGACCCCAATCCGCCGGAATTGGCATGGCCCTGGCTCCGGCGCGAAACTTGATGGTTGGTCATGAGTACTGTTGAACATAGCGAAGCCCCCGTGTTTGACGACGAGCCCCTACGCGACCCAGCCTCGGACCGACTCTCCCGAGGTGCATACGCGGAGCGAGTCGCTGAAGTCCTCGTCCAAGTGTCAAAGCGACCGACGTCGGTCGTTGTCGGGATCGTCGGGCCTTGGGGGGATCTGGGAAGACGACTCTCCTGAACTTCGTCCTGGATCGGCTGAAGACGAACCAGCGGATGCGGATTGTCGAGTTCAACCCGTGGATGTTGCCGGATCTACCATCGCTGGTTGCAGAATTCCTAGCCACGCTGCTCTCCGCGCTTCCTGCTAACAACAGGAAGCGCGTGCGCAAGGCCCTCACACGCTATGTGCGAGCTGTTGCGCCCTTCGCGGGGATACTTCAGATTCCGGGTATGAGAATCAATGTCCGGACCGCCCTGAAGGTTGTCGCTGATCGTCTCGAAGGGGACACGTCGCTCAGCGAACAGAAACGACAGGTTGAGACGGTTCTCAAGGAACTTGATAGTCCGGTGCTGATCGTCCTTGACGACATAGACCGCCTCCACGCTGAAGAACTGATGATGGTGTTCAAGCTGGTGCGGCTCGTTGGGCGACTCCCGAACGTGCACTACCTACTCGCTTACGATGAGACCACGGTGCTGGATGTGATCACACAGACGGGGCTCGCAGCCGACGATCTGAGCCGAGCACGTCGCTATCTGGAGAAGATGGTTCAGGTGAGACTCGACGTACCTCCGATGCCCGAAGTGTCGAGACGCAATCTCATGGCAGAACTATTGGACGAGACTCTCGGACGCTATGGAGTCGAGCTTCGGCGTACCGATCGGCAGCGACTCAGCGTCTTCTACGAAGAACACCTTCGCCTGAAGCTACGTGAGCCAAGACAGGTTAAGCGGTACTGTGGATAGATAGAAGCTCACTACCCCTCGGTCCAGGCAGAAGTTGACTTTGTCGACTTCGCTCTCCTCAGCTGCCTACGCATGTCTCACCCAGCTGTCGTCAACATGCTCCCTATCCATAAGCGTGAGCTGACCGGAACGGACTTCAAGATCGGGCAGCTCCCCGACCTCGATGAACAAGCTGAGCGATGGCGTGAGCGGTTGACGATGGAGGGTGTCGCAGAAAACGAGCTTGACCCGGTACTTGATCTCCTCGGGCAACTCTTCCATCCGATAACAGAAGTTATAGGACGAACGGGCTTTGGTGGTTACGCGGAAAGGCCCGCGAAAGGCAAGCGTGTTGGTTCGGTCGAGTACTTCGACCGCTACTTCCATCTCGGATTCGGACCCGACGACATGCCGGATTCAGCCGTAGAGCAGGCGTTGCAAGAAGTTCTCGGTGATGGGCCTGGGCCGGCATGGTCCCACATGGTCGACTTCCTCGCCATCAACGCTACGCCGGTTGTTCGAAAGCTTCGTCGGTTGGTCCGTGACGAGGACCGCGCCGCTGAGAAACTCCTGCCGTTCCTTTGTGACCTTGCTGGACATGTGCCCCCCGCTCTCGATTGGCTAGATCGAACGGAGGTTGTTTTTAAGTACATGGTGGCCGAACTCCTACCAGAGGTAACCCCTGACTCGGCCCCTAGATTCGTTCAAGAACTCGCTTGCCGCAGTAGCGTACGGTTCGTTGGATCTCAGACAGCCTGGGCCAAGACTTCGCTGACAGAAGACGGTAGAACCCCCTCACCCGCTTTCAACGAGGTATGCGCCGCCGTTGCAGACCTCATTGTCGCTGAACTCGACAGACAGGCAACACTACACCCACGGGAAACCGACGGAGTTCACATTCTGCTCGCTCGCTGGGGAACCCTCGACCCATCAGCGCCCCGCAGGGAATGGCTTCTCGAACAACTTGGAGAGGCCGGGACATGGGATCCCTCCGACTTCGCGGCGCTGCTCGTACCCGTGAATACAGTAGTCGGCAGCGGTTCTCCCGATAGCCAACAAGAACTCGGTGGCTTCGACTTCGAGCTAATCGAGCAGACAATAGGCATCGAATGCCTCACCACCCTGATAGGCGACCCTGCCACGAATCCCGAATACCGGGTTGAGGAACCCACCAGTGATGACACTTCGTTCGAAGCACGCCGAGCACGCGCCCTCCAAGCCCTTGTGTATCGGGCAGCTAACAGTTCCGACTGAACATTCTGCCGTCTACGAATGTCAGCGGTATGGAGCATGTACGCCAGCCGGCCTGCGATGAGCTTCTCCGTGTGCGGCAGGAGGCAGAGCCGACTGTTGGCCTCGGTTTCTTCCCCGGCCGCTACCGCGACATGGGTTTAGTTGGCGGCGGTGAGGACTTCGGTTCGGCCCTTTACTTGTCCGACTGTTTCGACGAGCTTGGACACGGCGTCCGTGAGGTTTCTAATTTGCTGGTCGGTGGAGGCGGTTCTGAGGGCCATCTCGTCTCTTATCGCGGCAATGAGAGTTTCGATGTGTTGGTCGGTGGAGGCGGTTCTGAGGGCCATCTCGTCTCTTATCGCGGCGGTGAGAGTTTCGATGTGTTGGTCGGTGTGGGCTGATCTGATGGCCATCTCTTCCTTCAGGTCTCGCCGCAAAGCCGCGTTGTCTGCCTTCGCTTCGTCTCGCGCTGCTCTGATTTCGGTTTTGAGTTCTTCTCGTAATGTTGCGTTGTCTGTCTTCGCTTCGTCTCGCGCTGCGGCGATTTCTTGCCGTATCGCTGCAGTGTCGGCGCGGCGTGATCGTTCCAGGAACACGATCACGGCAAGGATGAGCCCGACTAAGCCGATGATTATCTGTTCCATCAACACCCTTTCGATCATACCAGTTTGCTAGCAGGAACCGGTCCGCAGCTCGATCCGCGCGCGCCCCCGGAACCGTTGACCAGTCGAAGTACACAATGGCAAGTACCATCGCATACCATGATTAAACAAAATTATATTATGCTACATTATTCTTTACAACCCTCACCATCGGCAAAACTTGACAGAGGGACCCCCGTCGACGAATTGGAAGGTTCGGGGATCACGAGTCTCCTGTGGATAGGAGGGCGGCTCTTCAGTTCCCCCGAAGTAGAGCGCTCGCGAAGGCTACGTAACAGGTTCCACCAGTCGCCAAGTATCGTAATAGGACTGTCCGATCAAGAAGCCACCCTGCCGTTCGGCAGGATCCGACCTTTGGGAATTACATACCTGCCCAAGAAATGCCCGATCTGGCTGCTGTGCGGGCATCTGATTGCTAACACCTGGGCGAAACCCCTGAGCTGTTCTGCTCATGAGCGGTTCACCCCCGATTGGTGGGCCTCCTTACGTTGAATCAATTCATCCCGCAGCACGATTCCGAGGACCTGCCTGATAACTGCCGACGGTACGCCCTCCTCATAGGCAACCTTGCGCATGAGCGCAGGAAGCTTCAAGTCGTTGGCGTGGGCGAAGGCTATGTCCTCGATCTTGAATGGTTCCAATCCATCGGTCTCGGCCCTAAGCTCGTCAGCCACCCTCTTAGCCCAGGCTCCACCACCGAGTTGCTCGACCAGTCTCTCCCCCGGTTCGGTCAACCCCAGCGGACTAGACCTTGTAACCAAGGGCTCGGGAGACACCAACGCAAGTATCTCGTTGAGTTGCCGCTGGATGGTGTTCATGAATTCCTTGAAATGGCTCCTGTCGGCATCCACAGCCCCTTCCCACCGGTCTCTCCCTCGTTGCCAATCGTGGGTAGTCTCTATGAAGGTCTTGCAGTTGTCCCTGTCGGCATCCACAGCCCCTTTCCATTCCCCCTTCTCTTCTTCCCTGTCGGAACGATTTAGCCACAGAGTTATCCCCATCAGGAGAAGCAACCCGAGGGTGGCTAGAGGTGCATATTCCAACAACGTGTCCATTGGGCGCCGGTCCGCCTTCCTCCCCCCATGAAACTCCCGTATGTGATAACCCTGTAGCCTCTAGTGTTGCCTCCGGCAATGGTGGGGGAGCTAGTCTTGCCCAACCGCCCGCGACTTGTCAAGCCGACGAATAGCGTCAACTATCGCAGGAACTTGCATTACCTGTAGCTGGGATGTGCCCGGTCCACTAGGCAGATCAAGTCCTCCCGTTGTGCTGCATCTTCCTCGCTATGGTAATCCCGTCGCCATGGTACGCGCCGCCGAACCAGTAGAGATCGGCGCCGCCGGCCTCTGTTGATGCATCCCTCGCCCGGTCAAAGTGAAGCTCGGCCTGCTCGACAGGGTCAAAGAGGGAGTCAGTTGACCCGTGTTCGGTGTACTCGGCCACGATTTCGGCTGCTCGTAACAGGTGGTATACGGCAACGAGCCTCCACCCGTCACGGGCCTCGGCGTGTTGTTCGAGGTACTGGGGCTCGTTCGTTCCGGCTGGACGTTCGAGTGCGCCCCTTGCCCCGAGAGTACCCAACGCACCCACGCTGTCCGCATCCCGGGATGCGGACCGGACGGGCTCAGAATTGGTAGTGCCGGCAAGGAAATCGGTCATGCTGATATCCAATCGATCCACGGAGCCATCGGTCTCGGCATGTACATGGCGTGGAGTTCGACCGATCCAGGCGCTAGGACCTTCGAGACCAGCTCCTTCCCGCGTGTGCTGACATCTCGCTAGCGGACGTATCCCGAACGAGCACTCCGACGAGGCGAACGGAAGGCCCGCTGCTGATTCAGGTCAGGAAATTTCGTGGGTTGACCGTCCGAGGCAAGGCATCAAGAACGGTGTCAGGAGGTAGTGGTGAGGACTTCGGTTCGGCTCTTGACTCGTCCGCCTGTTTCGACGAGTTGGGACACGGCGTCCATGAGGTTTTGATTTGTTGGTCGGTGTGGGCGTATGTGGGGTCCAACTCTTCTTTCAGCTTCCGCCTTAAAGCCGTGTTGTCTACCTTCGCTTCGTCCTGCGATTCTCCGATGTCGGCTTTGAGTTCGTCTCTTAACGTTGCGTTGATGCCTTCGCTTCCTCTCGCGACGGAGCAATGTCGGTCTTGAGTTCGTCTCGTCCTGCTCTGAGGTCTTGCAGTATCAATGCGAAGTCCGCGCGGCGACATCGTTCAAAGAACACCTTCAAGGCAAGGATGAGCACTAGTAAGCCGATAGTTATTAGATCCACTAACACCCTCTGGACCATACCAGCTTGCTAGCGAGACCGGCCTGCACCTTGATCCGTGTCAGATGGACGCGATCCGCTTCCGTACTCTCTCGTCGGACAGGGGCATGCAGCGGTAGTCGAAGTCGTATTGGATTGGCACGAGTAGTTTATGTGCATGAACGACCTGTCCTGGAGCAACATTCGCGCCCTGGAAGGCAGCTGGCAGGTCGGTTTCGAGGAGATCTGCGCCCAGCTGGCTCGATCAGAGACGCCCGACGGTGCGAAGTTTGTTCGGAAGGGCAGTCCTGACGCCGGTGTGGAGTGCTTCTGTGTACTGGAGGACGGCAGCGAGTGGGGATGGCAAGCGAAGTTCTTCACGTCGCCACCCAGCACATCTCAGTGGAAGCAGTTGGATGCCTCTGTTCAAAAGGCGTTGGAGAAACATCCGAATCTGGTGCGCTATTTCGTCTGCATGCCGATCAACCGACCGGATGCCCGTCGCGAAGACCAGAAATCGATGCTGGATCGGTGGAATGAACGAGTAGAAAAGTGGCAGGGCTGGGCGGCTGAGCGCGGGATGTGTGTCGAGTTTTGTTGGTGGGGCTCCTCGGAACTCATCAAGCGACTATCTTCCGAGGATCATGCTGGTCGGGTGGCGTTCTGGCTTGGAGACCACGGACGATTCTCCATCGAGTGGTTCCAAAAGAGCTTGGACGAAGCGGTCGCAACAGCCGGCGAGCGATACACACCTGAGGTTCGCGTCGACCTACCGATCGCCCGGAGTCTGGAAATGTTCGGAAGGGCTGCTTTGTCGATTGACTCAATTCGAGCGCGGAGAAACGATGTACGTTCGGCACTCCAATCACTGGGACCGTCCTCCACAGACGGCGATGGCGTCGTGGGGGACTTCGGTATTGATGAACTGCACGTTGTTGGCGACAGCGTGCTCGCCGACTTTGATGCGTTGGAAGTTGGACCCGATCAATCGATAGAGTTCTCTTCCATCGCGGTGGGCCTAAATCGTGCTGTGGCCTTGGCGGACGACTTGATGCATGCCCTTCGCCGCCAAGAGCGCGAACAGAACCAACAACAGGAGCCCCACGACCCGACTGGCTATAGACGAAACCCCTTCGAGGAGTGGCGATCCCGCCTTCGTGGCTTCCGACAGAAGATACAGCAGACGAGTGCCGCGCTTGAGGAGGTGGATAAGTACGTCAATCGCGACTTGATGATCCTTGAGGGTGCGGCTGGGACTGGTAAGACTCACCTTCTCTGTGACTTTGCCCGTGGGCGCGTAGATTCCGGTCTACCAACCGTGCTGCTCATGGGCCAACGATTCGGCACCTCCGATGATCCGTGGCGGCAGGCTCTCGATCACCTCGATCTATCCGATCTGAGCTCCGAGCGGTTTGTCGGTGCCTTGGAAGCGGCCGCGCAGGCCGCTAACGCTCGCGCTCTGGTCATTGTCGATGCTCTGAACGAAGGGCGTGGTCTCAAGATATGGCCCGATCACCTTCCCGCGTTCGTGTCCCGTATACGGCGATCTCCCTGGATCGCAGTATTGCTCTCGGTGCGTTCAACGTATGCACGGAGGGTGATTCCCGAGCAGGTTCGTCAGGATGCCGTCGTTGTCGAACAGCGTGGCTTCCAGGGCAACGAGTACGCGGCAGTCAAACTGTATTGTGATCACTATGGACTCGAGTTTCCGTCCATACCGATCCTGCGCCCGGAGTTCAGCAATCCGCTGTTCCTGAAGATTGTTTGCAGGGGACTACATGATACGGGTAAGAGGCGGTTCCCGACTGGTATTCAGGGGACCTCGGCCCTGTTCAACTTACATCTCAAAGCAGTCAACCATCGTGTTGCCCAACGAATCGACTACGACGAGGCGGACAACCTCGTTCAGCAAGCGCTGAGCAAGATCGCTACCCGGATGCTCGGAACTGAGCGTCGGGAAGTCTCCCGTCGTGACGCGAAAATCATTGTAGACGACGTGTTGCCATCCCATACGTACACCAATTCGCTGTTCGAAGCGTTGATATCCGAGGGAGTGCTGATTCAGGGTATGGGCCGTGGTGGCTCGGAGCCTGACAGTGAGTTCGTTTCTATCACCTATGAACGTTTCGCGGATCACGTCATCGCCAACCAGCTACTAACCACCTGTTTCGATCCCCAAAACCCGGCGGCTGCGTTCGCAGAAGGTGGTGGCATGGCATTTGTCGGCCGGAACTATCGCTGGCTAGGTCTTGTCGAAGCGCTATCCGTTCAGCTACCCGAACAGTACGGTCTGGAACTGCCAACAGTCGCCCCCGGACTGATTAACGACCATACAACCGGCAGAGCCTTCCTCCAGAGCATCATCTGGCGGGATGTCAACGCTTTCTCGGAAAATACGGTCGCTGTCCTGCAGGACCTCCTGAATAAGGCGATACATCACTCCCGGTTGTATGACACCTTGGTGGTGGTGGCGACCGTCCCCAATCATCCGTTAAACGCAGAGTACCTTGATCAGGTTCTCCGGCAGTTGACAATGCCGGATCATGATGAGTACTGGTCGACGTACCTCCACGACGCCTATGGCGAACAAGGCCCTGTCGACAGACTCTTGGATTGGGCAACCTCGCGCAACGTGTCTGATCAAGAGTCGGTAGAAGATCAAGTAGTCGAGCTGTCTGCGATCGTCCTGGGGTGGATGCTCACGGCGTCCAATCGCTTCGTACGTGACCGAGCAACCAAGGGACTGATCTCGTTGCTCAGCGGCCGCCTTGATGCTGTACGTACGCTGGTCGAACGATTCCGTGACGTGGATGACCCTTACGTGTGTGAGCGGATCTACGCGGTCGCCTACGGCGTGGCCATGCGCAGCCACGACCCCGCGTCCGTCGGTCGCCTCGCCAGGCTTGTCTACGAGTCCGTGTTTGCCACCGGGGAACCACCACCGCATATTCTCCTTCGCGACTACGCCCGGGGCGTTATCGAACGGGCAATTCACCTGGGATCAGACGTCGCCGCCGACGCGCGGCTGTTCCGGCCCCCCTACCGCAGCGTGTGGCCGCACATCCCCGACGAAGACGAACTCCGGGTGCTAACACCACACTTCGACGACTTGGCGTTGGCGTGGTCCGGTCCTGAGTGGTCCAGAAACCGTATCCGTTTGTCGGTGATGAACGACGATTTCGCCTTCTACATAATCGGAACGAACTCAAGCAAGGAGAGTCCACACTGGCTCTCGCTTGGTCTCGACGCAGGCCAATGGTCGTCACCGACAGAACGGATGGAGGCCTTGGAGGCGACGTTGAACGACGAAGCGGCAGCGGCGCTCGCTGAACTACAGGCCGCCGAGCGTCAGGTACCGACGACGCTCGCTTTCGTAGCGCCTGATGGGGATGTCACGAACACGATGCTGCTTGGGAGCTCGGAATCCGGTACGCAAATAACCGAAGAAGAGCATCAACAATCTCGATCACAAGTCGAGCACGTTCGTCAACGTTTCGTCACAACCTTGAGCCGCCCCCAGGCACAGGAGTACGAGTCGATTCGTAACGCTCGCGCGGCCGGTGACCCGAGATTCGACCTCGATGTCATCCAACGATATGTGCTATGGCGCGTGTTCGATCTCGGTTGGACGGTCGACCGGTTTAGTCAGTTTGATTCGCATGTCGGTGAGTTCCGAGGTCGCCATGCCAAGAAGTCGGAACGGATCGGGAAGAAGTACCAGTGGATCGCCTACCACGAGATCCTCGCTCACATTTCTGATCGTTATCAATACCGTAGTGGGTATACGACAGACGAGATCGACCGCCGTTACCGAGGGCCCTGGCAGATACACAGACGGGACATCAATCCCTCATGGACCCTTCGATCGCTTCCGTGGACGAGCGGTCAGGATGATGCAAACCACGCATGGTGGGTACCGAACTATTCGAACTGGAAGGAACCGAGGGATCACCGTCAATGGCTTGACGATCTGGACGACTTCCGAGATCTGGATAGGCTCCTCCGAGCAGACCGTAGTGATGATAGTCGATGGGTCAATCTCCGTTCGACACCCATGTGGAGTGAGCCTATCCCGCCGGACAAGGGCTCCTTTGACGTAGAACGCCGCGACTTCTGGGTTCTCGCCACCGCCTACTTCGTGGATGCCGAGAAGGTGGACGAGTTTCTCGCTTGGTCCAATGGCGTGGACTTCTGGAATCGGTGGATGCCGGAACCGCCCAGTGGCGAAGCTCTATACGTAGGTGAACACGGGTGGGGACCAGCCTTCACTGACTCACACGGAACTGAACTCGACTTCATTATCCCCTCCGATGACGTCACATGTTCCACACCGGTCCAAGTTGCAGCCTTCGAGTACAGCACGAGCGGGGGCGAATACGATTGCTCGGTGGATGATCTCCAAAATGTCTACCTACCACATCCGTCAGTTATCGAAGCAATGGGTTTGAAATGGTCTGGTCATGGCGCCGATTTCGTTGATGATCAAGGAAGGCCGGCGGCGTTTGATCCAACCGCACATGAGCCGGGGCCATCGGCACTTCTCATCCGGGAGGACGTGCTGACTGATTATCTAGACCGCGACGGCCTGGGTCTTGTCTGGGCAATGACGGGCCAGAAGAGGATCATAAACGCCCGCGAACAATACCACGCACCCAGTTGGACTGGCTCATGCCAATACACGGGGCGAGGCATCGAAGGACAAATACACCGCAGGACGAGTACCTTGTAGTCCAGCCCCCGACGCTAGCCCTGATTATTCAGGTTTCCCACACACCGAGGCATGTAACGCCTGTTCAATCCGAGTATCAGGAGAAACCCGCCGTTCACCCGACAGGTGAATCTCTACACCGGACCGAAACGGGAAACGCCGATAGCTGTACTGCCTGGTCAGGGCGCGAATCTGGTCTTCTCCACTCATCCTCCAAACCCCCATCCATGAATAATCGGGGCTAGTGAATGGCGACCGCTGCTAGCCGAAGAGATGGTGAGCCAGTAGCGGGCGGGTTGACCGTCATCCAGAACGAGAAGGTCGAGGCCCCTGGCTGCTGCGAGTTGTCGCGCTTGTTCTTCTGTGGATTCGGATACGCGTCCGGTGGACACTACGAGATGGGTGTCTGCTGCGAGGAGAGCCGACAGCTCAAGGTCTCGTTCTAGCTGCTCCCGGTCGAAACCATGCCGGGTTAGTTCCGGCTTCGCCGGCGACCGTTTTTCCTCCCGTGATTCCGTAGAGGTCCAGAACCCGGGTATTGCGTGAAACCGACCTTTCACCCGCGGGTGACCCTCCAACACCGGCCCGGGATGGGAAACACCGATAGCTGTATTACCTGGTCAGGAGCGTGATTACGGCGTAATCGACTCATCTGTCAAACCCCCATCCATGAATAATCGGGGCTAATGGGCCGGTCTCGCGTGCGACCACCCGTCCGTTGGGGCGTCAGGCGGTCGGGCTGAGCGCGTCTACATCCTGTTCCGAGATCCTCTGAACCAGCCTGTACACCCGGCCTGCCTTCTCGGCGCTATCTACGTAGTCTTGGTAGGCCTGCAGGGCGTTGTCGATCAGTTGGTCGTACATTACGACCCTCGCTCGGGACGCGGCAAGCATTTCTCGGGACCTTTGCTCGCTCGTATCGGTCTCGTCCCAATCACTCAGCCGTCGCCCGACGACAACGACTATCTCCACCGGTTCGCTGCCGCGGCCGGCGGCTGCGAGTATCTTCTCAGCAGCTGTGTAGTATTTCGATAGTTGCTCGTTCAGGGCAGTGGTACTGATGCGTTTCTGCGCGCGTTTGAGTTCGATGATGACGTGTTTGTTCCCCGTGGTGCTGTACTTGACATCCACCCGGGCCCGTTTCTGCTCTTCGGTCAGCGTATGGCACACCTCGTCGAGTGCGGTCGTGATTTTTCTCTCCATGTGCTCGGTGTGAGTCGCTCTTTCCCAGGAAGGGTCTAGTAGCCAGAGGTGCTTGTACAGATGCTCCTGCATCGCCCGCTCCTTAGCGTTCTCGTCCACGAGGCCCGTCAGCTTGTGGATAATCCGTAGGCGTTCCTTCGCTATCTGGTAGTAGGCGCTGGCCTCCAGGTCATCCAGTTGGACGAACACCTGTTGCAGAACGTCAAGGTTCTCCGTGGAAATCTCATCAAGCCTGTAGAGCATGTTCCTCAGCTTGAGGCTCTCGAAAGCGAGGACGCCGCTCACGACGAGTTGCCGCTTGTTGGACTCGTCTTCAATCGGCAACTCGTTGATTCGACCGAACAGCCGCCGGGCTGCGACCTTCTGGTCGGGGTCCAGTTCTGTGAACCACTCCTGGATCCCGGGGTAGACGACGGCCTGCTCCGTCCCCTGTGATCGGCGCAGCTTGGTCCATCGACCCTGCACATGCTTCAACTCATCCCTCAGCTTGGCCTTGAGGGCCTGGTAGCGGGGGTCCTCTTCAATAAGCTTCTGCCGACTTGTGGTGGCGATATCCTCAGCGTCGTCCAAATCAAGGAAGTCGGCATGGATCTCGCCGAGCATGTACTTGGTGTAGAGACCGCCCTCGCCAAACTCTTCCAGAATATCCTCTTGGGCCAGCTTGCCGCGCACGAGGACTACCAGCTTGTTGATGCTCTCGAATGTGTCCGTATCCTTGAGTTGCCCCGCCATGGAAGCTGTTCCGATCCAACCGTCGATCACCCACTCGGGATGCCCTTCCAACGCTCCTGAGCGTTCCTCCCGGCTCTCGAGGTTGCCGGCCGTGCCGGCCACGCTGTTGCCTATGTCACCGAAGGTCCAGATGTACTGGACTTTGTCCTGGTAATAGCGGTCGGTCGCCGATATGGGTTCTCCGTCCAGGGTGATCGCGAAGCGATGCTCTGCCCCTATGATGCTGAACCGCCGGGCGAGGCGCCTCCTCAACGCCTTACCCGTCCACTGAAGTTTCCGCTTCATGTTCGTGAGGGTGATACGAGTGCCCCTAGGAGGGTCCTGAAAAACGAGCCTTTCGGGGTTCGGTGATTGGTAAAGCGCCTGGTCAGAGAGTTATGGGTTAGCGGGTGAACCCCTTTGTACGGGGTTTCTCAGCACCCTCCTAGCAAGGTCAATCTCCGCGCTCGCAACAGGATCAGGCTCGTATCGCCCTTCCCCGCCGTCCCGTATCTCGGTTTCAATATCCTCCGCGTCCATGACGAAACCGTGCTTCTCGCCACCGGCAACGCTCTCGACGCGGACCGTTCGGGCAATTGAGAAGAGGGACAACTTCCCGATTCCCTTCCGTCCCATGACCGGTCGGTCGAACCGCGGCGTTCGGGGTGCGACCTTCCTCCGCTCGTATCCGACGTGCAAGTACTTCTGATTGGCATCCGCAATCGTCATTCCGTGCCCGTCGTCCTCAATCACGACCCGGCCCCTAGACGCGTCAATGGAGATCCGAACGTGCTCCGCGTCCGCGTCCCATGAATTGGCAACCACCTCCGAAAGAACGGCAGCCACATTCGAGTACAGCCCAAGACCCAGATGCCGGAGCACGTTCAGGCTCACGGTCATCTGATATGTGTGGTCTCCGCTCACGACTTTTCCTTCAGGTGATCCACGATCGACTTACCGATCGCCTCGCCCAGCTTCGCCGGCACAGCGTTCCCGATAAGGCGGGCAACAGGACCTATCTTCACGATTGTCCCTTCAGGAACGAACGAGTAATCCGCCGGGAAGGTCTGAAGCAGTGCCCCCTCCCGAAGGGAAATAGCGCGATCCTGGTCGGGATGGCCGAAACGTCCGTTCCCAAAGCCATGGAACTGGGTGGTGATGGTCGGAGCGGGACGGTCCCACTCCATCCGCCCATAGACACCCGGGTAGGTGCGACCGCTGGTCCTGGTATGGCAGGGTGCACGCAGCGCCTCGTCCCAGTCCCGCCAGGTTCCGCCGGCCTTCGCCGCGCGTATCCGTCGGAGGTTCTTCTCGGAGAGTCCGCTCGCTTTGTGCAGAGGATCAGACTTGTCGGCGCCGCCAGCCGGTAACGAAACCAAATGACCGATAGTGTCCCGCACAGTCACCCATCCGCTATCCGGGTGGGTCGGAGCAGCCAGATCGATACGCCCCAGTTGTGAAGCCAGGAGCACCAAGCGCGACCTCGTCTGGGGGACTCCGTACGCCGCGCATCGAACGACGCTGTGTGTGTACTGGTAACCGGCCTCCCCCAGAACCGACAGGAAACGCTGGAACACGGAGCGGCCGGTCAGACGCGGGACGTTTTCCATCGTGACCACCTCCGGCTTGAGCTCAGTGACGAGGGCGCCGAACTTGTCAAGCAGGCCCCATCGCTCAAGGCCGGCGCCCCCACCTCTGGTGTAGGACGAGAACGGTTGACAGGGCGCGCAGCCGGCAAGCACCCGAGGGCCGGTATCGGGATAAAGTGACGCAACAAACTCCGCCGACGCCTCAGTGATGTCCCGTCCGTGGAACGGCGCTTCGACGTTCGCTTCGAAGGGATGACGGCAGACCGGGTCGATGTCGATTCCAGCTACGACGTTCATGCCGGCTTTCTGCAACCCGTAAGAAAGCCCCCCTGCACCACAGAAGAGATCAACTACGGCCGGATAGCAAGTTTCGGAAGCAGCCGTCATGCCGCGTACCCTAGCCGTGTCGGAGCGCGGGTCGGAGACCTTGTCCTAGCCCTGATTATTCAGGTTTCCCACACACCGCGCCATGTAACGCCAGTTCAACACGAGTATCAGGAGAAACCTATCGTTCACCCTTGCAGGTGAATCTCCACACCGGAGAGGGAGGGAAACGCCGATAGCTGTATTGCCTGGTAAGGGGTACGAATATGGTCTACTCCGCTCATCCTCCAAGCCTCCATCCATGAATAATCGGGCTAACGACTTGCCGAGGGTTCTCGGTGGGGCTTGTCTGGCTGCGCATGTCGCGACAAGCCGTTTTGTTGTTGATTCGCTGGTACCCGAGGGTTTCGAGGACATGTCATTGGAAGGTCCGGATACCCGCCATGTCCAGATCAAGTCACGGCTCCCGCATCGTGGCGGGGCTAGGAGCAGGCTGTAAGGGTGCCTCGGTACCGGTGAGCACACCATTGAGAAACACGCCACATTGCTGGCGGTCGACCGCATACGATCATCGCCACCTGCTACAGAGATCGACAAGGCCCCCAAGCGAGTTGTAAGAGGACGAGGAGGAACTCGCCGACGTGGCCGACGGGAGCATCGACAGTGGCTTTCTGGTCACTAGCCAACTCCAGTTCGACCGCGACGAGTTCGGCTCGAACCCTTCGGAGTTCTTCTCTGGGTCGCCGGCCGACGCCGGGTTTAGTTGGCGGCGGTGAGGACTTCGGTTCGGCCCTTTACCTGTCCGACGGTTTCGACGAGTTTGGACACGGCGTCAGTGAGGTTTTTGATTTGTTGGTCGGTGTGGGCGGATCTGAGGGCCATCTCTTCTTGTATGGCGGCGGTGAAATTGTCGATGCGTTGGTCGGTGTGGGCGGATCTGAGGGCCATTTCTTCTTGTATGGCGGCGGTGAGGGTTTCGATTTGCCGGTCGGTGTGGGCGGATCTGAGGGCCATTTCTTCTTGTATGGCGGCGGTGAAATTGTCGATGCGTTGGTCGGTGTGGGCGGATCTGAGGGCCATTTCTTCCTTCAGTTCTCGCCGTAACGTTGCGTTGTCTGCCTTCGCGTCTTTTCGCGCCGCGGCGATTTCGGCTTTGAGTTCGTCTCGCGCCGCGGCGATTTCGTGCCGTATCGCCTTGTTGTCGGCGCGCCGGGATCGTTCCAGGAACAGTATCACGGTAAGGATGAGCCCGACTAGGCCAAGGATGAGCCCGACTAGGCCGATGATTATCTGCTCCATCAACACCCTCTCAATCGTACCAGCTTGCTAGCGGGACCGGCCTGTGACTTGATCCGTGTCAGAACCGCCGACCGCCCGAAGCAACTAATAGCATTCTACAATGCTTAGTAGCAGTATTCTATACTATATTATGGAAGGTCCTTCATTGCTACCCTCTTTATCGCCACTGCCTGGCAGAAGGATCCTCTATCGACGAGTGGGTTCACGAACTTCCGATGGATAGCGGCGGCCCTTCAGTTCCCCGACGTAGAGCGCTCGCGATCCGGCTGAGCCACTTGATGATGTGTTGCATCATCAAGCCACCGCGTCGTTGACGCTTGTTATAGGCCGTCCGGGCGGGCAGGTAGGGGAACCAGGGCCTCAGATGAGCATATGTTGGAAACGGACTTCGGATGTGTATCCCAACAGGGCCTGTATGACAGCCAAAGTCAACCAACTCGGCGCCCGACAAGCGGGGAACGATCCCCCACTGCGGGATACTCGGACGCAAACTCGGGATGCTGGACCATCAGATCATCTGTGGTTACGTACGAATGGTCTGCGTTCAAGCATGGTCTGTCTGAGAGAGACATCCAGCGTGCGTTCGACGCCCCGATCTATGACGAGCCTGTAACTACCCGACAGGGGAACCCTGGACTGCACGTGGAGGGACTATCCGCGTCGTTGGGGCTGCCGATCGAAGTGCTCGGGGAGTATGACCCGGGGACAGGCGATCTGGTGGTGTACCACGCCCAGCGGGTGTAAGGGAATCAGCGGTTGTTGGTCGGAAACCGGCTTCTAGAGAGCTGTGACCTTCACCATTCGGCCTGTAGGCTTCCCGTCGGATACCGCCGCGATCCAGAAATGATCAGTCAGGCAAGTCCGGGTCGGTACGGACGATGTAGCTGTCTTCGAGTATGTAACCGTCCGGTAGCTGGCTGATCAGGTAGTCGCGGGACCTCTGGAAAATGTGGTCGTATGCGGCTGCGTCGGACTCGCGGATCAGCCGAGCGTCGCGCTCTTCGCGGGTCTCAGTGCGGGTAACCATCGCTGCTCACCTTGCCACCGTTAGGGCCGGTTGTCATGGATGGCCGAGGTGTCGTAGTCCAGGTTCGGGAGGTGACGTGGTCGCTAGTGCCTTAGCGAAGTCCCTGGTCAGGGGTGGTCGCGAAGGCCCCATCCGTATAGCGTCTCAGCTCTCGCCGCAAGCCGCGTTGTTTGCCTTCGAATACGATCGTTCGGTGGATGACCCTCAAACGGTCTACTTACCACAGCCGTCAGTAACTGTGACTGTGGGTCTCGTACATATCGGGACGGTGCTTGACTGTCCGTCTCCCATGGGCCGGGTTCTGCCTTGGAGTGTGCTGAACAAGCCTATGCAATGGGGCGCGCTGTGTGGTTGACAACACTCTGGCCGGACTCTGGCCGGGTATTGACACCGCTAGCGGACCCCGGGACGCTTCATTTCGAGGCTTCGTGCAACGAGCGGGTTCCAGCGACCTTGTCAAGGCAACCTTCGCTGATCCAATAGACCCGTTTCGACGACCTACCCGAACACCCTGAGCCGCGTAGAGGCCAGTACAGAACCGATGAACGTGGAAGGGGTTTTCAGGTAGGGCCTGCATGTGGGTGGGTTGGAACCGTCACCCAGGGCCTCGGCTTGGGGTGTCAAGCTGACGGCTGTCCAGAATGAGAAGGTCGAGGCCTTTCGCTACTGCGAGTTGTCGCGCTTGTTCTTCCGTGGCTTCGGATACCCGTCCGGTGGACACGACGAGATGGGTGTCGGCTGCGAGGAGAGCCGACAGTTCGATGTCTCGTTCTAGCTGCTCCGGGTCGAACCGTGCTGGGTTAGTTTTGGCTTCGCCGGCGACTATTTTTTCTCCTGTGATTCCGTAGAGGTCCACCTCTTTCCGTTTATTGTCGAAGAGCAGATCTATCCCGGGCAGCAGGAAGGTATGCGGGTCTTGGTTGGCGAGGACGGCGGCGGCGAACAGGTGCGGGATCACACCTTGGTCGGCTGCCCGGTCCACTAGGGCGCTGAGGCGGTAGTGCACCTCCGGGCCGCTGTCCGGGTTGCCGTCGGCTGGTTCGAAACGTGTGTTTGTTGCTCCACAGGCGGGACATTGGGGTTCTGGTGTGGTCTCGGGAAGAGGAACGAAGCTTCGGATCCTGCACTGGCAGCATCTGATCTTTAATCCTCGTTCCGCCCATGATCGGAAGCACAGCAGTTCCACGGCGCTCCCCGCGTTCTCTCCGAGACCCTTGATATGGGAGATCGGTAGGAAGCGACGTTTGGATCGCTGTCCCCATTCCGACGCCAGTTCCTCAAGACGGTCCCTGAGTCCGTCGGTCGGCGAGACGTGCTTGATGGCCCGCTGCAGGGCACGCTCCAAGTCTTGTGAACGGCGTGTACGGAGGGACTCGATCACTTGGATCGCGCTGTCGTGTAATAGCACCTCTACAGCGCCGAGTTCGTGTAGCCGGGAGGCCATCTGTCCTTTGTCTGAGAGTCGGGCTTGGGCGTTCCGGTTCTTCAGGAGCGCCCAGGTCGCCTCCGGCAGTGTGGGTACGCGCAACTCGATGCGGTACCTGTTCTGCGCATAGGTAGCGTATTCGAGTTCGTCCTCGGACCAGGAGGCGTCCTTCATGATCAAAGAAGCGGTGGTGGGCCGTTTCGGTAGGCCGTCGAAAGTGGAGGAAGAAACACGAACCAGGATGCGGCCACCACCTATGAACCGTACAGGTGAATCGACTTCGACCACGGTGCTGTCGCGGTAGACCTGCACGAGAGTATGGGTCGTCTCGCCGTATCTCCTCGGGAAATGGAAATAGCTTCGAGGGTCTATATCCCGTCGATAGGTGAACGGTGCGCGCTTTGGGGGCAGCGGGGGGAACTGTATGTTGGTCCTCAGCGGTTCTATCGGCTCGATGAGACCAAGCAGGCCGGCGATCTGTCGATCTGATCCGGCTCGACAGAAACAGAACTCAGCACCACATCGGGTTCGACGTGCTCGGATCGCAAGAGGCGATGAGCGACGGCATCGGCGAAGCCGGTCCAGTGGAAGATCTGCTCTGCGGGTACGAGCAGCATCGGCGCGGGCCTCAGAGTGAGGGAACGCAACGCGCGGAGGTTCCAGAAGTACACACAGTCCTCGACGCTGTCAGGTTCGGTTACCCAGACGATCGTCGGTGCCGCGAATGGACCACCCACGATTCGGTGTTCGGAGAAATGGGCCGCGCCGACATCAAGCCAACACATCTCTTCGAGTTGCGCCCGACCGATCAAGTCCGCGGTTCTCGGTCGCCATACTCGTACCGAGGCGCCCCCACAGTCTGCTTCTTGCTCGGCGGTGAGGTCACCGGCGGCGGTCTTTTCCCACAAGGCGCCACCGTCTCTAGCCAAAATGGCCGCCTGGTCAGCGAACCGCGGCCGTGTTTGCAGGTTGGCGGGGTGGGTACTGAACTGCGTCCGACCGGATTTGTCGATGTCCACCAGGTCTACAACCTGTAGACCGAGCGTCTCGGCGACCCTTTCGGCTACGTCAGCATCGATGTTGACGTTGACCAACCCGTCCACTTCAGCGGTTTCCAACGTCTGAAGCCACCAATCATCAACTACACCGACCCCCGGGACAGGGATGATCGGCTCGGAATAGCCCGCCCAACGCGTCGAAGCCTCCCGAATCGCCTCGACCACCCCACACATATCGTCCGGTCTTATCAGGTACCCGGCACGCGCCGGAAGCACCCTCACCCTAAAAGTCGACTGGCCGATAGGCCGTTCATACTTCACGATCGCACTCCCAGAAGAACCCCGGCGAGGGTAGCGGCCACTGCGTCAAACAGCGCTGGGGCGGTTCGGCGACCAAGATCTGGAGTACACGATCGAGAGGGCACACCACATCACTGACGATCGACCGGCATACGACCATCGCTCACCTAGCCCTTCTCCAAAACTCCGAGCAAGTGCGAGCGCAGCTGCTCTCGGATCGCCGACAAGGCGAAACGCCACAGCCTCTCGCGTATCCACTCCGTAGTAGACGTAGGACGGAAAGTCTCGGGAGTGGGTAGGAATCTCCTCACCGGGTCGTCCACTCACGGAAATCTCATAAAGGCCGAACCTCGGGCCTTCTTCGCCACTCTCGCTATCGCCGGCCCCCGTCTGGTCACCGCCCGATGGAGGACTCCCCACCTGAATTCGCGCAAAGCCGGACCTCCCCGACGGCTTCAGCGCAGCAAACGGGCTTGACGTGGTGAGACCTTGAGCAATCCATCCGGTATCGATTCAAAAAACGAGTAGAAGCTGGATGTGGCTTGCGTTCGCGGCCTGGCGTAGGTACCGTTACCCGCACATGGCTGATCAAGCCCGCCGCGAGAGTTGCGTAAAGTACGCTTCGAATAACGTGCGCGTGGGTGGGCGGCGTGTTATATTGCATGGCTAGCCGAGACTTGGGACACACGGACCCTTCTCGGTGGCCGTATTAAGCATACAAAGGAAGGAAGGGAGGGCAAATGCCCCTGAAAGCAAGGCAGCGTTCGCGGTTGGCTGTGCTCGCCGTGCTGGCTTTGGTGGGTTCACTTCTTGCCGTTTCCGCGGTGCCTGCGGTCGCCGCGGGGGATGAGAAGGTAACCTCACCGGCCGAATACTCGGCTTGTGTAGCTGCTGCAACCGAAGATGCCGGATTCACCGACATGGCTGGCAACTTCGCAGCAGACGAAGCGAATTGTTTAGCCCATTACGGGATCACGGTAGGAACTTCTGAGGGTGTCTTCTCGCCCAACGATTCGATTTCTCGCGCTCAGATGGCTTTGTTCATGGTCAGGGCCGCTGGAGTCGCCGGAGTTGAATTGGACGATCCTGAGGATCAAGGGTTGGACGACATCGGCAACTGGACCGACGCCATCCAGGATGGCATCAACCAAGCGGTAGCCGCCGGGATCATGTCCGGCCAAGACAACGCTTTCAATCCGTCAGGCGCAGTGAGCCGCCAAGACATGGCGGTGATCCTTGACAACTTCCTAAATGTCGCCGAAATCGACTCCCTTGATAAGGATGGCAACGTTCTTGATAGCGCTGAAGATAAGGTGACCGTCGATACCCCATTCGGCGACCTCGGCCAGGTTCCGTTCGCGGCATACAACGCCATCAACAACCTGTACGAACTCGGTGTGGCATCCGGTATCGGTGACGGTTCCACCTTCGCTCCGAGTGCTCTTGTGAGCCGTGCGCAGATGGCGGTCTTTGTGACCCTAGCGCTGGGACATACCAACGCCCGTCCAGCCGGTATCTCGATGCAAACCAAGTCCACCGGTAACGCAGCATCTCCTGATGGTCACGATGTAATGGTCTCGGTACGCGACGCGGACCATCAGCCGGTACCCGATGCATTGGTTGAGGTATTTGCTTCCACCATGCCGGACGACGCATGGAACGACGACGGTACGTGCAAAGGCAACAAGAACATCTATGGCAGTGCCGACGATGCCGACGCTGGCGACGCTGGCGACTGCGAAATTGGTGACGATGACCATGCCACCGAACCCGACGGTAACGCCACGGTCTCAATCACTCTGCCTGCGGAACCCGGTACCCTCACCCTTTGGGCTTGGACCGGAGAAGTCGGCGACGAGTTCGACATTGATGAGGACACCGCTGTCGGAGGAAGCGTCGAGGTCAAGCTACCCGCAGTCGGAACCGAACTATCGGACGATTTGAAGGAACATGCAACACGACTCAAGTTCGGTGACACGATCACCTACACCGTCCAGGTCGTTGACGATAACGGCGATCCGGTCGCTGAGTCGGGTCTTGGTGTATCTGTCGAAGCGACCATCGCGGATACGACGGGGGGCGCGAACGACAACGAGAACGGTGGTGACCGTCTTGACACGCGTACCACAGTCGAGACGCACAAGACCGATGCCTCTGGTCGTATCGAGTTCAGCTTTACGGCAGAAGATCCCGATACGGACTCTGGTACCGCTGACCGAATAACACTGACGTTGATGGTTACACCAATCGCAGCTACCGCTGATGATACTGCTGTACCGGTTGGTGATGACGGGATTGACATCAGCGAAGTTGAGGACGTGAACGGTGATGCCTCAGGTATTCAGATCATCTGGACTGATGCGGATCCAGAGGCTACGAACCTGGCCCTTAGCCAAGCGGTTTCCTACCATGAGACCAACGACGACGGAGTGCGCAATACCGTTTCGGCCACGCTGGTGAACCAATATGGTGATCCTATAAGGAGCCAGAAGGTCGCTTTCTGGTCCAACGCCGTGAACCCCGCCGCGGATGACGACAATCAGGACAAACTGGGTCTTGGTGGTGGAACCCCGGGCGCAGCGGGTAGCGCAGAATCCCCGGCAGACCGTCGGACCACCAGCCGGAGCGGTGTGGCTACCAAGTCGTACACGAGGGAAGCCACTGCTGCTGCAGCCGAGTCGATCGACGCTCAGTTCATCCGAATAGAGGGCGATTGCGAAGATGCACTCAGCACTTGTAATGAAAGTGCCGGGGGCGTTGGCGGAGATGTGGTTATCGAGGCCGATGCGATCACCCATTACTGGGCAACCCGGGTAGACAACGAAGACGCTGTGGTGGGTGATCTCCTGGTAGTGGACAAAGATAACAATACGATCGTGTTCGGTGCGCAGAGGTTGGCGACCTACAAGGCTGGCGACCAGTTCCGAATCGGATTGGGAGCGGTGACCATGGAGGCGTTTGAGAAAGCGCTGAGTGTCGCTGACCCAACCGGTACGCCGCCAGCTGACGCAATGTCGGTTACGGTTGGTGATGATGAGGATGACATCAATATCTTCGTGATCACTACGAACAACAACTAGGCCACAAAGAGACGGTCTTCAAATGCGGAGACCAAAACCGAGTACCGAAAGGGAGCCCCGGCAAAGACCCGGGGCTCCCTTCGCGTCCTGTGGTCTGTAGTCTTGTGATTGCCGGAATCCGCTAATTGTTGGCAAGCCCTAGTAAGCTTTGAAACGCAACGGAAGGAGAGTGTTTATGTCGCGGCGTTCACCGTTGGCCGTGCTGGCTGTGTTTTCTTTGGTGGGTTCACTTTTGGCGCTGGCCGTAGGACCGGCAGCCGGTAAGGACGGAGAGCAGGACGACCGAGCCCTGTACTCGGCCTGCCCATCCGGCAGCAGCATCCTGAACTCAGCGGGGTTTCAGGATGTAGACGGGTATCCCACCGAGTTCGAGAATGCCATCAACTGCATGGCGAACTACGGGATCATGCCGGGCCTTACTCCAGGAGCCTTTAACCCCGGTGTGGGTGTAACCCGAGAGCAGATGGCCTTGATTTTGATCCGGGCGGCGGGTCCCGCAGGAATAGAGATTCCGGCGACGCGGGATCAGGGATTCCAGGACATTGGTGGACTCTCCAGGGAGGTTAGGGATTCTATCAACCAGTTGGCCGAATTGGAGATCACCCGTGGCACCACCCCTAATACCTATGTGCCCCACACGGTGGTCAACCGTCGGCAGATGGCACAGTTCTTCACCCGTTTCCTACTCCTAGCGCCGGTGGGCGAGGGTGGATCGTCGGTTGATTCGGTAGTGGCCGATGATAACGTCTTTACCGATATCCGAGACCTACCCTTCGACCCGTACAACGCCATTCGAGCACTCTATGAGCTTGGGGTTACCCGAGGCGCAACAGCGACCACCTACGGGCCTAACCAGCCGGTGACCCGTGCCCAGATGGCAGTATTCATCAGCCGTATGCTGGGCCACACCAATGCTCGCCCCGCGGGTATCAGCATGCAGGTGGAGGACACGTCGGTAACGGCTGGAGATACGGTTGATCTGATCATTTCAGTTCGGGACTCGGACCACATGCCGACACTCGACGAGCTAGTGGATATTTTCTACGTTCGGGCCGATGACAATGGCTTTACCAGTGCGGGACGCTGCGGTAGCCGATCGGTTCGCGAGGCGGGTGACGTGCGGTGCCAGATCGACACCGGCGACGAGGTAGTAGACGGCGACGGCAACCTCTTCTACACCATGCCTATCGACGAGGACTTGACCGTCTACGCATGGACCGGTGACCGGAACGACGATTTCGACCTGGACAGTACGGAGTATGCCCAACTGGCCTTTTCGACTTCGAAGGCTGCCTCGAACCTGCTGATGACCGATGACATGCGGGAGGGTTCCACTGCGGTTCGATACGGCACGACCGTGACGTTCACGTTCCAGGTGGTCGACGAAGACGAGAAGCCGATACGCGAAGAGGATGCCGAGTTCCGCATTGAGACGATCGAGGAGAACGAGGGCCGCCAGACGATCAGGAGAGCACGTACCTATTCGACGGATTCATCCGGACAGGTGGAGATTTCCTTCCGCCTTTCGGATCCTGACTCAGACGACGGTGACCAGGGCAGCCTGAAGATCGATGTACCGACTTCGGACTATGACGTGTTGGACAAAACAACAGTGCGGATTACTTCCGGTAGCAATCGGGTTCGCTGGTCTGATGCGGATGCGGAACCCAGCAGGCTGGTGCTTGAGCAACAGTCCGTCTACAGCACCGCCAGTTCTTCGGGTAACGGCGCCCGCAATAGGGTGACGGCAACCCTTCTCGATCAATACGGCAACCCGGTGCGAGGTAAACGCATTCACTTCACGTCGGATGACGAGCAGGGCTTGTATTCAGAGGAGGATGAGCAGGGCGATCCGACCGACGACGCCCAGAACGCCTACCGGAAGACCACGAGCCGGTCCGGAGTAGCGTCGGTTAACTACAACCGCGATTCTTCCGCGACCGGGACTGAAACGATCGAAGCATCGGTACAGGACTCGTCGGTCACGTCAGAGCCTATTGAGCATTACTGGGTTGCGGCCTTCCCGAATGGATCGACAACAGGTGAAGTGATCTTGCACGATGAGGAGCGCAACACCCTGATCATCGAGGATTCATCAGACAATGTTTACGGTGTTACCTACGACAGCAACGATCAGTTCACGGACAGCACCGGCGCGGTCAACCTCAGCGGGTTCAAGGAGACCTTGGAGGAAAAGGAGGCCGGAGACGATCCGTACAACATTACCGTGGTCTTCTCGGGCTCCAACGCCAGTGATGTGAACCGGTTTACCCTTACCTGATCCGCCGGGTTCGTCGAGGCATCAGCCAACCCGCGATGAAACTCGGGCCCCTGGGGTAGGACCCAGGGGCCCGAGCGGCGCTTTGAGATCCGGGGGGCGTACATGAAGAGCTCTCGCGTTCAACGAGATGTAGCTGTTGACCATTTGAACAAAGTCGCGTAGATTGTCAGACAAGAGCATGCTTCTTACTGCATTCGCAAGTCGGGCGGTGATTACGTGGGAGAATCCATCCACGTACCCAGCTTTCGCAAGGGCCGCCGACGGCGTTTCGTGGGCCTGAGGTTAACCGGGACCAACATCGGCGGTAAGGAGAAGAGTAAGCGCAGGCCGAAGCCGCTTAACGCTCGACGGCAGCGCAGTCGGCGCAGCCCGGCGGTGCGGAAGGTGCGGGTGAGGTCACATAGAATTGTGGAAGTCTATGAGAAGGAGGGGAGTTGTGCAGTGTCAGGCCAATCATGAGCCATACGAGACTGCTACCAGGTTGATGGAGGAAGCCATCAAACTCATGTCAGAAGCAGCCAAGACCTTGGCTGAACCGCCGCATCACCAAGAACCACAAACCCCAAGAGAAGTGCCGGGCCAGTTAGTCGTGCTAGAGGGCATGCGATGAGTCCGTTGCCAGTCCTGACTGAGGAACAACGGAAACTGATTGATCGATGTTTGGAAGACCTGGACGCTCTCTCGGACGGGCTTACGACCCTTACCTCCGAGACACATATGTGCGAGCACCGGACAGAGGTTGCCACAACGGTGAATGCTACTGCGGGGCTCCTACGCGATTATGTGGAGGAACATGCGACCGTTGGTTGCCGTCAGGTACTGTCCGAGACCACACAACAGCAGAGCGCATAGAGGGGTAACCTAGGAAGCGGGGGGCGGCAAGAGCCCCCATGCCATATCTTCGGCGGAAGGCCTTTAGGTATTCAGGCTCAGTTCTGCGCCCTTCGCAGAACTGAGCCGAAGTGTCTTTACGGGTGGGTCGACTTCCCACCTCACGAGGTCTTCGCCTCCTCCGCCCACGATGTCGCGACTTTGCCATCACGATTCTCCGAGGGCAAGGCCAAGAGCGTTGCGGATCGTGATTTGGTCGGCTTCCGGGATGGCTCCGAACCTACCTTGCAGATACGCCCTCTCGAGATTCAGCGACTTCCTAACCCTCTCACCCCGGTACTCTGCAAGAGCGACCAACTGCGAGGCCCCGGCCGTTCCCTTCTCCGTCAACCAAACTTCGTCGCGGTTCAAGACGTTTAGAAGAGACGTATCGTGAGTCGTGAATATGAGCTGAGCATTACGAGGATTGGACTCCGGATCCTGAAAGAGTTGGATCAACTGGCTGGAGAGCCGCGGGTGAAGGCTTGCGTCGATCTCGTCGAATAACAGAACCCGGCCCCTTCGAAGAGCGCTGAACGCCGGTCCTAGTAGACGAAACCAGGTCTGCGTTCCGGCTGATTCGTCGCCGTAGTTGATGAGGTAATCTTCATCGGCTATTCGCCGAACGAACTGACAGTGACGGCGAGGTATCAGAGCGTCAGGTCTGCCAGGTTGACCTTCGCTCGCGTCTTGTTCGACAAGGTCCACATCCACGATTCCGGGATCGGCCCAGCGCAATAGCTCCAAAGCAACATCCCGGTCCGTGGCCATATCTGCGAACAGCGCCAACTGACTATACTCGCCCTGCTCTGTAAACAAGCGTCGCGTTGTGTTGAAGAGGGAAGAAAAGGGCGGCATCCATGAACGGACCCCGAGCGTGCCGATTCCCGAGATGGCACGTCCAACGTCGTGTATAACCGGTACGCGCAAACGCGTGGCGGCGGAAAGCACAAGCACGGTTGATGTCAGAAGATCTTGCACCCCGCGGGCTCCGCCCAGGCCGCGGGCAAACCGCAAGTCGTCCCCGTCGCGCACATAGAACCGTCTCCTCCGGCCCTCCGGGTAGCCGTGGAGGCTCTCGTACAGCACAGCTGAGTCGTCAACCACAAGCCGGTACTCGTACTCGATACCTTCGACCACCAGAGACATGTCGAAAACGGACGGTTTCGAAGGGCCGTCACCCATTAGGTGAGGCTCTCGCGGGATGAACTCGTCCCAACCGCGGAAGGATGTTCGGACGGCGGTAGATAGCCAAGCAATCCCATCGAGCAGGTTGGACTTTCCCGAAGCGTTGGGACCGTAGATCCCTGCGACCGTCAACACTTGCTCGGAGAGCCGCTCGAAACCGCGCGCGGCTTCCCGATCTTCGTCCACCGCGATCATGGAGAAATCCACCCGATCAAGAAACGAGCGGTGATTAGTGACCTGAAATCCAAGGAGCACTACAGCCTCCGAGTGCTTTAGGGGGACCGTTTCAACTTAATTCTAAGTCAAGAACCTTCAAGACTAACTATCAGGGTGTAGATTCGTGCAGTCAAACACTGGCCAGTAGACCATTGATGGTCAGTTCCTCGCACCCTTACCATCTACCCTTCGTCATCCTTGCTTTCACCAGCAGGAGTACGGTTTCGGCTATCCGAAAGGGCTGGTGTAGGGACACGAACGGATTATCGAAGTCTGCTTCGATGGCAGTAGCCAGGGTGGTTCTGCCGGACGGCTTCGCGACGGTTGTGCCGTTGACGCGATCGAGCCGGATGAAGCGGAAGTTGTAGCGGTCGGCCTCGAAAGCATCTGAGGGCCGGTCCGGACGCAACGTAGCTTGAGTCCAGCGACTGGGGCCAGGGGTTCGTGTGTTATAGATTCGCGATCCGCATGAATACGCGATCCCACAACAGCCAAGAATGGCTAACTAACCCTTCGTCTAAGGTTAAGGCTCACAGCGAGGTCTATGACAGAGGTGTATCACCATGGCTAAGAATGGAGCGCGGGGCGGCGGCCGATATGGGGCTGTCTCAGGTCGAAGCCAAGTCCAGAACCCTAGAACCGGGCGTTGGACGAAGCGCGACGCCTCGACAGGGCGGTTCATGGCAACGAAGAAGTCGGGCGGGCCGTTTAAGGGCGTGCGGCGGGAGCGGTGACTCACTCCGCAATAGGTGAATGACCACCGAAGCGGGGCAACTCCGTCCTTGCTTTCAACCAGCAAAGTGCGGTTTCGGCTATCCGAAAGAGGTTGGTGTAGGGACCACTACCGGATTTGGAAGCCTGCTTCGATCGCAGTAGCTGGCGTGGTTCTGCCGAACGGCTTCGCTACGGTTGTGCCGTTGACACGATCGAGTCGGATGAAGCGGAAGTTGTAGCGGTCGACCTCGAAGTGATCACGCGCGGCACGGGACGCATCCGGCGCTGTGGGTAGTGGCACCTGGAAGTAAAGCTCTATGAGAAGTACCTTGGTGGTTGGGAGGAGAGATTGTCATGTGGGAGAACCCATCCACTTACGCAGCCATTGCCGGCACCGTGACGGCGCTACTCCTCGGAGGCAGGTACTTGGTCAAGTTCATCCGATGGACAGGTGAGGTAGATGCCGACCGGAATGGAATTCGGCTTGTGCTGGGAGAGATGCAGCAAGATATTCGAGAGCTTCGAGCTGAGATCCGAGCCATTCGCGCAGACATTGGACACATACTGCGTCAGCTACAGCCGGTTGCCGGTCAAGAATATAGGCCGCTTCGGCTGTCCGAACTAGGCGAGCGGATCGCTGTAGAAATCGGCGCTGACGCGTGGGCGAGGGTCGCGTCTCGTGAACTCAAAGATCGGGTTGAGGGCGGTGATCCCTATGATCTTCAAGAGTTCTGCTTCGAGTTCGCCAACCGCGATTTCAAGCCGGACGGTGAGTTCTTGGCAAGGATCAACAGCTCCGCTTACGAGCACGGGGTTCACCGAAGCAAGGTTCTCGACGTGCTTGCCATCGCCCTCCGAGACGAACTGATCCGTCAATCCGAACCCAATCCAGTCAACTCGCTGACATGACAGGTCCGGAGGCTGTAGCGCTCCGTCCTCGCAGTGCTTCTCCCCGAGGACGCTGTTGTCGTGTGAAGCTTTGAGTGAGGGGATGGCCGTGGCTACGGCTGGTAAGCGGGATAGACAAAACCCACGCGCTTGGAAGCATCTATTCCGGACCGACTCGTCGGCCTGGTTCGGCGCAAGGCGAAGTTTGGTAGCGAAGAGAAGCGGATACACGGCAGATAAGGGGGTTGCGGTGGCGAAACTGACGAAGGACCCGAGGCCAGGGGTGGTGAAGTTTCACCCAAGAGTTCCAAATCAGAGCAGGTTGATGTGTCGGCGACTCCCGTTGAGATTATCCGGTGTTGCCGAGAACTGTCGGGATTCGCGCCACGCTATCCTCGGAGCAGTGGCTATAGGTCGCAGAGTCGGCCTACCGGGAGAGAAGGGTCGGCAGCGGAGGCTACTGAAGAAGGGAGCCCAGCATGTCTGATGGTCGTCTCATTCTACCCGACCTTACGATTCGCGGGTTCCGCGGGCTGCGCGACTTGACTATTCCTCGTCTCGGACGGGTGACGCTCTTGGCCGGACGGAACGGCATCGGGAAGACCACAGTGTTGGATGCCATTCGAGTGTTCGCGTCGCGCGGGCGGCGAGTTGCGCTCCGGTCTGTGCTGAGTCACTCGGATGAGATCGTTACTCAAGATGGTGATCCTGACACACCTCGGAGGGTCGTGGAGGATTGGTCAGCCCTCTTCTACAACAGGATAGTTTCGGACGAGATAGCCATCTTTATTGGACCGGTCGATGGTTCGAATGCAGTCACCATTCGAACTCCTGCTCTTGCTGAGGACAGTCTTGGATTCTTTGACCATGATCCGTTCTTAGAGGAACCGGTCCGGCTTGTTGAAGTGGTGGTCGCAGGGAGAGTAAACGTGGTGGCTGCGTTTCCACAGGTACCTTGGTCCCCGAAGAGATTCCAGCGCCGTGGTAGTGACTTGCCGGCGCCGTATAAGTGCGAATCAATCGGGCCGGGTGTACTGACCAATTCCGAGATAGCGCGTTTGTGGGACAACGTAGCCCTAACCTCCGACGAACCTCACGTCTCCGAAGCTCTCAGCCTGGTAGCGGGAAAACCCGTGTCGCGTATAGCAATGGTCGGTGATATTACCGCCGGCCCAAGACTGCTTGGAGGTCAGCGTATTAGGGAAGGGGTACGTCCACTCTTGAAGTTCGATCATGACGAACGGGTTCCGCTACGAAGCCTAGGAGATGGCGCCCTTCGCGTGTTCGGCGTCGCGGCTGCGCTCGCTAATTGTACGGATGGGTTCTTGCTTATCGACGAAGCCGAGAACGGACTTCATCATGCGATCCAGTTGGATTTCTGGCGGATGGTGCTTCGCGTTGCTCACAAGAATAACGTTCAGGTGGTCGCTACCACCCACAGCTTCGATTGCATAAGTGGCTTCGCGGCTGCATCTGCCGAACTAGGCGAGGTCGAAGGCCGCCTGATACGGCTGTCCCAACGGGACGAGCAGCTAATGGCAGTCGAGTATTCCGAGCGAGATCTAACCGTTGCAACCGAGCGACTGATCGAAGTCCGCTAACTCCTGATTCCTCCATGTCACTGTATCGATTTCTTAACACCCGGGCCAGGACCGCAACTGTAGAGCGTGCCGGGTTAATACGGTTTGGGATAGTCCTGTCCGGGCTAACAGATACTTCCCGGTCTCTCCCTCCCGGCAGGCGCCGCTGAATGCGGGGGACGGGTACACCGTCGGCAAGGCTTCTCCTGGTAGAGGGGTCAAGTGACAAGCGAATTGTCCAGCATATATGCAAGGCTTACGCCGATCTGCTCAGCTTCGATATACGCGCCTGTGGCGGGTGGTCAGGTCTGAGGGAAGAGATACTCCTACAGTTGGTCGTCGAAGGTCGCACGGCACTCGGGATCATGGCTGATGCGAATAGTGACCGGCTCGGGAAGTGGCGTGAGATAGTGCGGGAGGTCAGTGAGGCTCGGGTGTGGGATTACACTATACCGTCTGAACCCGGGCGTGGAGGCACCGTTCTTGATGGCAGCCCCAAAGTAGGTGTGTGGCTCATGCCGGACAATCAATCCCCCGGCGAATTGGAAGACTTCGTAGCCACATTGATTCCGGATGATGATCCGATCTGGCCACTAGCAAGAGAGTATATCGACACAATTCCGGCAGAACACAAGAAGTTCAGTGAGTCACACACGGTCAAAGCCCAGGTTTATGCATGGACCGCAACTCTACGGTCTCCGGGTGGGCTGCTAAGCGCTGCAACGCAGCACTCCCATCTCAGCACGATGTCGGAGCCTGCACGGACCCTTGTAGACTGGATACAGCGACTGTTCGAATGACGGCCATACCGACCTCCTACATCCTGGGTCGCCGCTGCGGTCGATGGCGGTCAGAGGGTCTACTACACTACCGCCGCTGACCTCCCAGTCCGCGGCCCCAACAGCCGCCCTCGAAGGACGCCGGGTCCCAACCATGCACCTCTTCTCCGGCCACGAAGTGCTTATAGTCGATGAATTGGGATATCTGCCAATACCCGCCGAGGACGCCGCCTCCCTGTTCCAGGTCATCTCCCGCCGCTACCAGAAAGGGTCGATAATCCTGACCGCAACCGCAGCGTCGCCGCCTGGGGAGATATCTTCTCCAACAGCACCATCGCGGCGGCCATGTTGGACCGGCTACTCCACCGAAGCGTCGTGTTTCACCATTTCGGGAGACAGCTACCGGCTACGCGCCTACCACGCCCAAGCCATAAAACACCGACCGAAAGGAGGTGCCAGCTAGACTCAGCAACACACCCAGGGTGGGGAATTTCGATGATCAACTCTGGGGATCGCCAACACGGGCGTGGCGCGAATCCTGATAAGGGACCCCGTACCCTCCGGTCCCGTGGCTGTCAGCACCCGCCGAGGTTGACCGCGTGCGGTGATGCCCGCTGGCTGGCCGGAGACGACGGCCTTTAGGTCACCAGTTCAGGACGCCGGAGAACCACAGGTCCGTTTCCGGCTGAAACGGTGTTGGAACTCCGACAGCTACCGAGGCCAGCCTGGACCGAGTATCGACCTCCAAACGAGGGACGAACTGTGGGACCCCCCCTGACCCTTTGGGCCGGTGTAGGTCCAGGGGTCAGGTGTGGGGGCGGACAACGGAGGGGCCCCGGTCTGCGTTCCTATTCGATTCGGCCCCGGAACTGTGTGGTGGCAGAGCCCCAGCATTGGGATGCGAAAGCTCTGCCACCTTGGGGGTGGCCCCGGGTGGGGCTTATTGTCGGAGGTGCTTGCTTTGGTCCGTTCGGTGGCGGTCTGCTGGCGTTGCTCGGAGATGACCGAGGGTGGCCGGTTCTCTGTTAGGCCGATCTTCCATTTGATGTAGTCAGCTGTGGCGCGCCGTGTTGGCATGCGCGTGCCCACTTCATTCTCGGCCATGCAGATTCCCTGCCAGTCCGGGTTGGTTTTCAGCCAGTTGATACTTGCGAGACCGCCATCGAGGATGCGCTGCCAGCGTGGGCCGGACTTGACGACCTCTTTGCCTGCGGCACCGAGTGACCACAAGGCCAAGGCATAGGAGGATATATACTCCTGGCGGGCTTCTTGGGGGTTTGAGGTCCCCGTCGCGAATAGCTGCCTACGGCTCACCTGTATGCGGGGAAACCCAACTGGGACCTACTCCCCGCGGTCACTCCCCACTGAAATCCGAAGAGCCGGCAAACAACCAGGTAACCAGCGGTGGCAGGCGGCAGCCGAGTGGTGGCGTCCCACGTCTAGTACCACACTCCGGCACGAGAGCACCCGAACCTGGAGTGGCCGTAGCAAAGGGACAAACAATGGTTAACTTGACTTGGGTGGTGGGGGTTAGCCCGCCGCCGTAGCGTGCCGGGCGGCGAGAGCATCACATACCGGGAGGTCCCCGTGCCAAGCGACTGTGGGTGTTACGGTCGCCAGCATCTCGAAGGCGACGGCCAAGGCTGCGGAGTCCGCCGTCTCGTCCTTGGGAGACACAAACATTTCGGCCAGTTTCCGCTGCTCCGGGGCCAGCCCGTATTGGTTGCAAATCTCATCAAGGGGCCATTGCCGCAGCGGGTTGATGATCTCGATACCGATAACAGTTCCGTCGGCGTCGAGGTCTACGAGGGTGCCGCTGTCGACGAAGCGGGTTTTTGCCGCTCTCGGTGTGGGGGTCATCCCAATGTAGAGGGCGTTTGCTTCAAGATCGTATGAGAAGTGCATTCGATATCATTCTCCATCTGGCCATCCAACAGTAATAACGAGCTTTCATGAAGGCACCGGTAGCGTCCTCGTCGGCATCGCGAATGATGCCGATCCGCTCTACCTTCTCGTAGCCTGGTAGGAGAGGGAGGACTTCAAGGTAGCTTCGCAGGTGGGTTTTACCTTCGTATATGAGGATATCTACCCCATTTAGGCCGATATGCTCACAGAGGCATCTAAGGAACCCTTCATCATCCTTGCCTTCAACCAGCAATAGTACGGTTTCGGCTATCCGAATGGGCTGGTGTCGGGACACTACCGGATTTCGAAGTCTGCTTCGATGGCAGTAGATAGGGTGTTTCTTTCGAACGACTTTGCTACGGTTTTGCCGTTGACACGATCGAGTCGGATGAAGCGGAAATTGTGGCGGTCGGCCTCGAACGCATCATGCGCGGCACGGACGCATTCGGCACTGTGGGTGGTGGCAAACACCTGGACGTTAAACCTTTCCGAGAAGTCTGAGATTGCGCGCCACAAGTCCTTCAGCTTGGAGTGGTGGATTCCGTTCTCGATCTCGTCAATGAGAAGCATTCCTCCGGACGCGGTCTCGAAGGCTAACGTTAAGGAGAGTACGCGGTTCATACCGTCGCCAAGCAGTCCCATCGGCATGAGACGGCCAGCCCCAGATCGGCATGAATAACGGGTAATCCGTTGATGGATACAGTGACGAGTCGCGTCAAACGAGGCTCGAAACTCCTAAGGGCATCAACTACCATCGTCTCGATTCCCTTAACCTGGACTCGTCCCAGCTTGTCTGCATCTTCGGGCGGGGCGCTGCGGTGACTCGGACTGAAGTAGACGCCGGAGGCTCGACCAGGGACCCGCTCCCGGCTGGTTTCGAAATCGTTCTGAACCATCCCGGGTCCTGCCATTCGAGACACGAACCATCCACGGGATACGTAGCGATCGCTGCTGTCAGTGTACGTCAGAACGATCTCATGGGGGCTATCCACGATAGGCGGTAACCCGCCACCGGCCGAGCCGTTTCCGCCCACGGGGGTGCGCACTGTTTCTCGGATCAGCGTTTCGATTCGCAGAACGTACTGAGTCGAGCCGTGGCCTGAGGTAGCTCTGAGTTCGATGGGTTGGGAAGCGTCATGGCCGTGGAACATATCGTGGAACACATGATCCATATCTATCCACTGGATCCCCCTGAACCGATCGATACGCAAACCGATGTCCGGCTGATCGGCGCCCGAGAACTGCCACAGTGCTTCAAGTAAGGCAGTCTTGCCTACATTGTTCTGTCCGGCGACGAGGTTCACGCTTCGAAGATCGCCCAAACGTAGTCTCTGAAACGTCCTGAAGTTCTTGATCTCGAAGATCTTGATCTTCATCGGGTACCCTCCGTTGCGCTGAGCGAAGCCGTTTGGGTACGTCTTCAACTCATGAGGCTCGTGTGGTCCTATTCCGTCGTTCGCTCAGTGTGCGAGGCGGTGGTCTTGCGTCGGATGTGTTCGCGGCGTCTTGGCAGAGCTTCTGGCACCCCGTGACTCGCTAACCAGATCGGTCGCTCCCATCCTAGTCCTTGTACTATAGAGCGAAGGGCGGGGTTCTGGGTTCCCTGCCTCATGAGGCGTTGGAGGTTGATGGCGGCTGCTCTGGTGGTGAGCCATTGTTTGTTCCCGGTCGGCCACCCACAGACGGTTCGGACCTTCCGCCTCGAAGTCCCGATCCACCAAATCAGCCGGACGGTTTGCGTCCTCGGCGGGGATCGTGGTGCGCTTGGTTTCGCCCCTCACCACGCCCACCAAGCCTTTGACCCGCATCAGCCGTAGCCACCGCGCATCGGGCCGACGCCACACCTTCCGGGCGCCGACTACACCCCGAAATTCGACTCCCACACCCGACGAATCCGGATACGAAGCTCTCCTATCCCGCTGGCTGCGGGCCGAGCAACGCTGCGGTTCCCGCACCCGCCGTTTGTGCTCATAATAAGTAGACGGGGCAATTCGGCAACCCGGCGCAGTACAGGTTCGACCACGAACTCATCACCGATTCTCATCCACGAAAACGGTCATCGTCTCGGTCCGCGGTCGAACACCTCCGCCAGGGCGAAATACGCGGAAGCCTTCCGCAAAATCTCATTCGCCCGCCGCAACTCCACGAGTTCGCTTCGTTCGTCGGTCGTCAACCCGGCCCGGACACCCTGATCCCACTCAGCCTGCCGAACCCGCCTACAGCAGCGTCTCCGACGAACACCCGAACAGCTACCGTGATCGAACAAATCGCCGCCCACCCAGACGGGTAATCCACCCGATGCTCCGACACCATCCGAACAGCCCGCTCCCGAACCTCCGACCAATACATTGTTGGTCTTCCCATACTCCATTATCTCCCAACTAATAGAGTCTCCGGAAAACCCGGGGGGTTCACCCACACACCCATGAATAATCGGGGCTAGGGCATATAGAAGCTACAGGCCACACCCGTGGTAGCATCCGGCATGACAGGCCTGAGGGTTGCAACACTCCTCCTCGCAGCCTTCGTCATCCTAGGAGCCTTGTACGTCTGGAGCTTCGAACGGCCAGCGGGCAGGTTCTTGCCACTTTTTCGCGTGGGCATGCCGGGGTCTGTCATAGCTGGTTGATATTGTTGTGATGTGTCAGCGAAGGAGAGGAACGATGGTGGACACGCGTGTTCGGGTGGGTCGGTCTCGGAAGGGTGCGGTGCTAGAGGTTATCCAGCAGCGCGACCGGTCGGGGGATGATCCGTTCGGTGATGTGTTGGCGTTGCGTGATTTCATGGAGGGTGAGGGATCTGATCTTGGAGACCTTGATATCGGTGTTGCAGTCGCGCGGCTGGTGTGTGAGGGCGATTTGCGGTTTGCCCTTGACGGTCTTCGTCTGATTCGATAGTGGAAGGCCGGGATCTGATTCGATAGTGGAAGGCCGGGATCATCGTTTCCAGGAGACGAGAAGCAACGATACTCGTAATGCCTTCCAGCGTGATCGGGATCGCGTTCTGTATTCCCCCGAATTCCGTCGTCTCAGCGGAGTCACCCAGGTGGCATCGTCTGGAGAGGGAGACGTTTTCCATAATCGTTTGACTCACTCCCTCAAGGTGGCTCAGGTAGGCCGCCGCCTAGCGGAACGTTTGCGAAAGTCCCAGCCAGAATTGATTCGCGCGTGGGGAGGTCTTAACCCAGATGTTGTCGAGACGGCTGGCCTTGCCCACGATCTAGGCCATCCTCCGTTCGGTCACGACGGCGAAGACGTGATCTGCAGGGCAGTGGAAAAGGAGGACTTGGATGGCTTCGAGGGGAACGCACAATCATTTCGCATCGTTACCCGACTCGCAGCCCATACTGACAACGCTAGAGACGTCGATGCCGGTCAAGACCCGGGTGACAACTTAGGCCTCAACCTCACAAGGGCAACGCTCAACGCAATCCTCAAGTACCCGTGGTTACGGGGGGAGTCCGAAAAGCGCCGTAAGAAGTGGGGTGCCTATCGTGCTGATGAGGACCGGTTCCTATGGGTGAGAGGTGATCAGCCTGATGGGCGCCGCGCCTTGGAGGCTGAGTTGATGGATTGGGCAGACGATGTGACCTATGCGGTGCATGATCTTGAGGACTTCTACCGCGCTGGTCTGATTCCTATTCATCTGCTATCACACAAGGCCGAACGGGAAAGGTTCATCAGCGCCGCTACCGAACGGAACTCCCGTCTGGCTGAAGCTGGCGACTTGGTGCAGGCACTGGCGTCGGTTCTTGGAACTATGGCACTCCTCGACGGACCGTACGACGGGGGGCGGAAGCAGCGGACGCTTATAGATGCGGCCACGTCCGCCCTGATCACCCAATTCATCACCGGCAACGCTATCCAAGTCTGCGATCCGTCCATGGATTCGAGCATCACGATAGACCCAGACATCCGTCTACAGGTCGACCTGCTCCAGGAAGTAACCTACTACTACGTTATCGGACATCCCCGAATAGCGAGTATTCGCGAAGGTCAACGAGAGATGCTCGCAAAGCTCTTCGATTTCTACATCGATGTGATCAACGGGACTCGGAATCGGACTTTGTTACCCGAACCAACACGCGACCGGCTGCAAAGTGGCGATAACGCAAGTCGGTTAGCAGCGGATCTGTTGGCCGGGATGACCGAACGGCAGGTGATCCAAACTTACCAACGGCTAACTGGGATCCTTCCTGGGCCGATCTCATACTTCGACCTGTAACAACCTAGCGCAACACCGTGCCCGAACCCACCGGGGAAACCGGGACGGTCCACACCCAACCCGACTAGCGGAACTCAAAGACAACTCAGTGATGGTGACCAGATGGGTAGCTCTTCGAGGCCTCGCGAAAACGTGGGGGCTGCTGTTGTCGGTGTTGGTGAACTCGTGAGCGACGCGGCGTAGGGACCCGGAGCAAGTTGTTGATCCCTTCAATGGGTCCGTTGGTTGCTCGTCTGCTGCGGTGGTAGGCTAGGATCTCCGAAAGGCAACACACATGCCGGAGTGCTCGTAGGACCGGAGGAACGAAGACCTTGGGAGGGCGCTCAGAGCGATGATGGGGTTGATTGATGGTCCCTATGATGGCGGTCAACGACAAAGGACCATAATGAACGAGGCGTCGTCATCTCTCATAACCCAGTTCATCAAGGGAGATGCGATCCAGGTTTGTGATCGATCCGAGGATCGAAGCCTGAGGATAGATCCTGATATACGCCTGCAGGTCGATCTTCTCAAGGAGATAACCCATTATTACGTAATCAACCACCCCCGGATGGTTGGCGTCCGCGAGGGACAACGGGAGATACTGGGTAAGCTGTTCGACATCTACATTGAGGTGTTGGGCCAGAAACGAAAGCAAGCATTGTTACCTCAGGCAGCCCTTGACCGACGTGATCGTGGTGATGGTCCGTACCGGCTAGCTGCCGACCTCCTAGCAAGTATGACCGAACGCCAAGCGGTCCAGGCTTACCAAAGGTTTACCGGGTTCTTCCCGGTTCCCACCGCATACTTCGACTTGTAGCGCACCAGAGCAAGGTTCTAGTCGTGCTTGCCGTCGCCCTCTGGGACGATCTGATCAGGCGAGGTTTCGCTAGCACGGCCAACTGACTCGATGAGTAGGTACATTCCCGAAGATGGGTTGTCTTTCGGGAAGCGGGTTCCTTGCCGCGCATGCTTCTCAGCGAGTTGCCGAGCCCGTCGGGCCGCTGTTTCCGTGCGGACATCAGCGCTGCAGGAACGTTCAGTCCCCGGAGCGAGTTGCCGAGCCCGTCGGGCCGCTGTTTCCGTAACTGCTGGTAGTAGACGAAGTGCGAAAGGAAGCGGTTACATAAGCTCAGTTCGGGCTGCGGAGCTGTTCCAGGTCAGGGAGCAGATGGAGGCCGGCCATTATTGAGGTCAGCGGTCAACGGTGTTGATGGTTGCCCGGTCGGTCCCTAAATGCCCGTAGGGGTACGGGTCTGGTCAGGTTCGGGTCGTTGCGGGCGGCTTGTCGGGCGCGGGTCCGCATGGCGTGGTGTCGAAAGCGTATGCGACCGTCTGCGGCGGGGCTGACTGCGCCGGCATCCAGCAGGCGGCGGCGGTATGTCCGGGCGTATTGCAGGGTTCGGCCTATCCGCTCGGCTATATCGGCCAGTTCCGAGGCGGTCGGGTCCAGAAGCATGGCTACAAGGAACCGTTTCTCCATGGGGGACAGCCGGTTCCAGACGGGCGCGGCGATTTGGGTCACCATAGTATGGACCGCCTCGCTGGTGGCTGCTTGAACATTGGTCAAACTGATGGGTTGGTCGGGTTTCTCGCGAAATCGCCAGGCGTGGAAGCCGATCAGTTGGATCATGTAGGGGAAGCCGAGCGTGGCCTTGGTTGCCTCGGCCAAGGCGTCATCGTCGATGGCGGCACCGGAGCGAACAATCGGTTTGTGGAGTGCCTGGCGTGTATGCACCGGGTCCAGCGGGCCCAGGGACGCTCGGGCGCAGCGTTGCAGAAAGGTCATTTGCGCGTCCGCGAGATGGGTGTGCTCAATGAGAGGCAGCGCCGCAGCAGCGAACGCGATCGGCCTAAGGCGGCGACGAGTCACGATCTGAATAGCAGCGGCAACATCTCGTACATCGCTGCGGGTAACGTCGTGCAACTCATCGACCGTAAGGAGCAGGCCGGTACCCTCCTTGGGCAACGCCGCTCCAAGCTGTTCCAGGGTCGAGAGCAGGCTGGGCACCGATAAGGGGCCTTCAGGGTCGTGACCGAGTTGGATCCCGACCCCCATCGCACTTATCGATCTGATCTTGGGGCGTCGTCGACCGCTTTCCAGACGTTCCAAGCAGCGCCCGGCCTCGCCGACAATCCGTGTCGGTAGGGGCTCCGATGAGGCGCTTGCCGTTATTGTCATCCAACCGTAATCGGCGACCCTATCTTCGAGCACGTTCAGGAGGGCGGTCTTGCCGGTACCGCGGTCTCCGGTGATGAGCAATGTGTAGTCGGGATGTAATGGGCCGGCGTTCACGGCTTCGTCGAATCTTGATAACACCTCTTCCCGTCCCGCCAAGAACGGAGGGGTGGTACCGAACGTCGGCGAGAACGGATTGCCCGCAGGAGAAACCATGGAAGCACCATACCGCCAGCCGGAGAAGTTTGTTGCGTATTTATTTGTCTATTCGTATCTTTGCGTCTTTGCGTAATTATTCGTCGAGTTTAGGTTCACTTAGCCCCGATTCCTCATGAGTGAGGCCTGTCGAAGCGAAGCGCAGCCACGGGTAAGCTGCTGACCAAGGACAACGGCGGACTCGACAAGCCTGCTGACTCGAACATTGCCCTTACAAAGTCGGATCTGTGGCATGACTCCGATGGGTACGGGTAGTCGGAACGCTTCAGTTTTGTGGGCCTGGCAACACTCGATCGTGGATTCGGCGAGGATGGTACGCGTAATCACCCCTTCAGGCATCGGTGATATCTTTCCGGATCACCTGTTGCAGTTCGGGAACCTGCTACGGCGGATTATTTGGTTAGTCGCCGAATCCAACCGTACTATCTAGCTAGGGAGGACTTGAAGAGGAGGTCCATGGTTCCTGTTGTCGGGCTTCGTGGCAGCGTTGCGTTGCTGGTTCCTTTGGTGTTGCTCGGTGCTTTGCTGGCAGGTCCCCTCGGCCCTGTACAGGCAAGGGACGGCGAAGCGGACGAGCTACCCCGCTATTCGGCGTGTGTGGGTCCGGCCGTGGAATCCGCCGGTTTTAGAGACCTGCGCGGTTATTCCGATGACACCATGGATGCCGTCAACTGTCTCGCTCACTATAGGATCACGATCGGAACCTCCGTCGGGTACTTCTCGCCGAAGGACGGGATTACCCGGGGTCAGATGGCGCTATTCCTGATCCGGGCAGCTGAACCGGCCGGGATCGAGTTGCCCGCACCTTCGGACCAGGGCTTCAAAGACATAGATAACTACGCGGTCTCCTTTCAGGAGGCCATAAACCAGCTTGCCGAGATTGGGGTGACCAACGGTAAGACCCCGACAACCTACGATCCAGATGGATTGGTAACCAGGCGTCAGATGGCCAAGTTTCTGGCCCGGTTCCTTACCATGGCGCCGGTAGGCGTGGGTGGAGTGGACATCAAGGACGTGAATCCCGATGATGAAGTCTTTGACGATATCGGCGACTTGCCCCAGTCCTATTACCAAGATGTGCGTGCGCTGTACGAAATGGGGATCACCAAAGGCGCTGCGGATGACCGTTTCCATCCTGATCGGGATGTAACCAGATCCCAGATGGCGCTGTTCGTTACCCGGATGCTTGCGCACACCAATGCTCGGCCCGCTGGACTCACGGCTCAGGCAGAGAGCAATGTCGGCTTCGAGGGAGCGACAGAGGAGTTCGTAGTATCGGTACGTGACCGTTCGCACCGACCGGTCACGGATGCTTCCGTGGACCTGTTCTATGCCCCGCCCGATGTGGATGCTTTCGAGTCCAACGGCGATTGTGACGAGGATGAACTGACCGCGCTAGCCGGGGATGTTCTGTGCGAGATCGACAACGGCGATGAAACGACGGACGAGGACGGCAACCTGGTTTACGACCTTCCGGTGGACGGTGACACGATACTGTGGGTATGGACCGGCAGGCTACGCAACGACTTCGACGAGGACACCACCAGATACACGAAACTGGAGTGGATAGCCACCAAACCGGCGGTTGCCATAGAGGCTACCCACAGCTTGCATCCTGCGGCTGAGAAGGCGCCCTTCGGCCGTCGGGTCGATTTTACCTTCCAGTTGGTGGATGAGGATGGTGATCGGGTGACTGAGGAAGGGGTGGAGATCACTATCCGCAGAGAGGAAACGGTGGATGGTCGGCTGATAAGTCGACGCACATGGGATTATGTCACCGACCCCTCCGGCCGTGTCGAGCTTTTCTATCGCGTTAACCGTCCCTCTTCGGCAGATGACGGAGACGAGGGCCTTCTAGTCTTGGCGGTCTTGGACACGGCAGGGTTGGATGTGGTTGATGGGGAGGGAGACAGCCTCACCGATGACAGCATTCGGCTGGTGTGGAGCGACGAGGACGCGGAACCTTCCGCTCTGGTTCTGGAACAGTCCGTCAATTATCGCGACGCGACCTCTTCCGGTCGCGGCGGGCGCCATACCGTGACCGCCACCCTGTTGAACCAGTACGGTGATCCGGTTAGGGGGGAGACGATCCACTTCGTGTCTGACGACGAGAATGGTTTGGATACGGATCCCAATGATGACCAGATGGCACAGGCCAGTTACCGCAAGGTCACGAATCGTCGAGGAGAAGCGGTATTGCGCTACTACCGCGATCACGACCAACCGGGTATCGAGTCCATCTCAGCCTTTACCGAGGATCGGTCGGTGCTGTCCGACGCGGATGACCCATTGCTGCATTACTGGGTGAGGAAAGCGCCAACCGATCAAGCCCTTACTTCCCTGACCGTTCGTATTCACGATAGGGGCCGCAATCTCTTGGTGATCGCATCCGAAAGCGACGGACCGTTTGTGGTCGAATACGACCGTAGCGACCACTTCAACGTCGACGATGATACGGAGAGTTACGCCTCATTCGGAGATAACCTTGACGTGGGGGACCGGGTGGATATGACTATCCAGTCCCACAACCCCGGCGCCACCAATTCCTTTACCCGCTACTAGCCCCGATTCTTTAAGGATCGAGGTTTGGCAGCCGAAATAGAGTAGATGAATAATCGCGCTCTGACCAGGTGATACAGCTATCGACATCTCCTATCCCGGTCCGGTGGGGAGGATTCACCCGCCGGATGAACAGTGAGATTCTCTTTATATTGAGGTTGAACTGGAGTTAGACCTGTCGGCGTGTTGGAAACCTGAACAATCAGGGCTAGCTAGACGGGGGCGGGTTTACTCCGAAGGGGTGATGGTAGGCTTTGCTCGGCATGACTTCGCATAACCCTTATGGAGGAACTGGCGACATCTCAGGCTGGTGTGGGAGCGTTGAAGTGCTCGTACTGTGCCTATGAGCGGGGCCATTCGGATGGGGTCACTGCGGGGCGGGCGGAGGTCCGTGAGAGGCTATCGGAGTTTCTGGCTAGCTTGAGGTAGCCGCGACCTGTCGAAGAAATGGAACAGCTGAAGCAGGAGGGAGGCTAGCCGCGTAACTTGCGCTCCACTCTCTTGCGAACCGTGTCAACCGCCTCTCCCACTGCGAACCACAAGCCGAATACAAGCACTCCACTCGGAACGATGGTCGCGACAATGGCCCAGCCGAGCGCCAGACGCTCCGCCAATACCACAACCGCCCGCATTATTAGAATGACAGTGACCATCAGAAGAAACATCAGAAGACCACCCATCCACAAGGACCAAGACTCCATTCTGCGGCGATGTTCACCGTTCAGACGGAACTCGTCAACTACAGCATCGCCGAGTTTCTCAGAAATGTCGTAGTAAGAGCGTCCGCGGGTAGATGGAAATCCACCAGTTGAGGGGTTGTCTCGGGTTTCATACCGAGTGCAACACAAATCCCCCAACTGGTGGAGGTATCATTATGCGCGCACTCGACGCCGAAGTAGCAAACGCGGTGTGGAAAGCCGCGAAGGGTCTGCTACCTGCCCGGGAGGACAACCATCCTCTGGGCTGTCACAATCCCCGCAAACCGGACCGTGTCTGCTTCCAGGGGATACTGATCCGGTTGGTGACCGGCTGCTCATGGGAAACAGCCGAACAACTCTTGGACAAAGAGGTGTCGGACACGACTCTGCGGGCCCGACGCGATGAATGGATGAAAGCAGGCGTCTTCGACAAACTGGAAACCGAAGCCGTAGCCGCCTACGACCGTGTGATCGGGTTGGACCTGAGCGAGGTCTCGGTCGACGGCAGCCAACACAAAGCGCCCTCTGGAGGGGAAGGAACCGGGAAAAACCCCTGCGACCGGGCCAAATCCGGGTGGAAATGGTCCCTCGCCACAGACCGCAACGGCATACCGATCGGTTGGGCCACAAACGGTGCCAACCGCCACGACAGCATCCTATTCCAACCCACCCTCGAAGCCCTCAACCGACGGGGCCTCCTGTACGATGTCGAGACCCTCCACCTCGACCGGGCCTACGACAGCAAAGCGGTGCGCGCCCTCTGCGACGCCGCTGGCATAACCGACGTCATATGCGCCAAGAAAAAACCACGAGGCCAAACCGGCAACACCAAACCACCCGCACCCCTCGGTATGCGCTGGACCGTCGAACGAACCAACTCATGGCTCACCAACTACGGGCAACTCCGCCGCAACACCGACCGAAACACCCACCACCGACACGCCCAACTCAACCTAGCCATCACCCTCATCATCACCATCAAACTCATCAAATGGCGAGACCGCTGGAACCTCAACTAACCCCTACCCGCGGACGCTCTAAGTTGCCAGCTTCTCAGGCGAAGCAGGGTCGGGGGAAGACGACCCCGCACGACCGTCATTCAATTCACAACCCTTTCATCCACCTACGGCATTTCAAACTGACGAACCTTCGGCAGCTGATACCGGTCAACCGCCACCTGCAGGTCGGCAGCAACCTGCGCCCACGCATCCTCAGCCGGTGAAAGCCGCATCCTCGCAGATACCTTACGACCCGCCACAGCAGCCGCTGCCCCTTCAAGAAACAACTTCCCATAGGCCAAGAGCCAGACAGCCAACACATTCCGACGCCGCACCATAGACCCCTTCCGACTGGGCTTCCATCACTCGACCATACCACTCAACACAGGATGTGTCAGCCCTACTGAATGAACCGTACCGGGTTTATCGGAGATGCTCCTATGTTTGTCAAGTCGGTGGTAGAGCCGGGTGGTGGGTGTTGAGCCAGTGCTGGTATCGGGTGGCGAGGTGGTGGTTGTGGTCCCGGCCGTGTTCGAGTGCTGAGATACGGGCTGGGTGGGTTCGGAGGGCTTGGGCGGCTTGGGTGAGGGTGATGCCGGCTTGTTGCCGTCGGCTGTGTAGCTTGTTGCAGTTCGGGGTAGGGGGCGGGTTGAATCACCCCGGAGGCACTTCCCACGTCTATCCAACTACCAAACCACCAAAACCCACCGGTGGATTCAGGCTGAACCGTGTCGGGTCCTGCCGAGAGGTGGGACGAGGTCGCTCAGCGGGCGGAAGCCAATTCCTGGAGGGCGGGCCCTAGAAACTCAGCGGCGAAATCTATTGACCGGCCGAAGTCGAGGTGAGCGCCATCGGATCGGCCGTAGGGACCGTCGTACCCGGACGCATCGAGCAGGGCGCCGGTATCGAGCAGGCCGACGGTGTGTTTCCCGAATTCGACCGCAAGATCCGAGACCAAGTCGCTGACCAATCGGTTGTACGCAGCGGCCCGAGCCGGGTCGGCGTGTGGCGGGGCCGGAGCGGGATCATCAGGCGGTGGGAGCCAGCGGGGTGTGGTAGTCAGCACCAGGCGGGCGCCGATCCCCCGCACTTCGGATGCCAGATCACGATAGGCCTTTTCAAGGTCGGCGGAGAGGTCGTCGTCCAGGATCGACGCCCAGGAGCCGTCTAGGCGCTGGTGGTCCACCAAGGGTATGGCGTGGTCCACCACCAACACAAGGTCGGTTCCGGGTTCGATATCGTGGAAACGGCAGGGCTCGTCGCGATGGACCAGATTTCGTGGGTTGCCGCCGTCACCTGTCCTGATGACCTTCCAGGGCAGGTCACCGGTACTCACTGGAGAACAGGCTGCCAACGCCCGGTCCACTACCGCCATCGCTCGGGAACTGTCAGCCCACCGCCTGAGTCCGTCGGCGATGTGTACCGCTGTGGAGTCGCCCAGAACCGTGACGATCGGAGGGCGGAGGGTCTTGATGGGGACTTCCGGATCCGCATCGGGGACGGATAATGAGCGGGTCGACAGGGCAGCCGAGGTCGGCTCGTCGGACCGGGTTGTTTCAGGTTCCGAGGTCGTCGAGGCTGACGAAGGTAGCTCCCCAGCCGGAGCCCGGTCGGCGGGTGGAGGTTCTTCAAGCCATTCGGGTAGTTCGGCCGTTAGATCAAGGCGATCGCCGACGGCACGAGCAGGTTCAGATGTTAGGACAACCAAGGCTGACCCGACGGCAACGACTATCGACAAGCCCCCTAACACCAGCAGCGACCGAGCGCTCATGCTCTGTCTTACCGGCATCTCCACCAGCCGGTAAGACAGTTCGGCCAGCCCGAGAGTTAGGAGGAGGATCTGCCCCGGACCGAGTGTGGTCAATTCGATCAACGGCCAGTGGAAGAGATAGATCGCGTAAGAGCGGGTTCCCAACCAGCGAAGGGGGCTTAAGGAGAGTAGGCGTTCCAGGGGGCCTCCGGGTAGTGATGCAGCTATCAGCACCACCCAGCACAAGCTCATGAACTGTGGGAAACCACGGAACACCGGATCAGCGGTCGGCCCGAGCCCGATGGTGGCCAATTCGAAGACCACCAGAGCAACCAGGACCGCCATAATCATTGCCACGCGTGTGGAGCGGCGGAGCCCCGGTTCCCAGCGCACTAGGCGGCTTATGCCTGCCGAGCGAGCAATCATGAGGGCTAGGCCACCGCCTGCGGCGATTTCCAGGGACCGGACCGGCGTAGCGACGTAGGCGTCCGGGGATCCCCACCACAGGCCTAATCCGCCTAGGCCGATAACGGTCATGGCGAGAACCACCAGACCTGTTCGCCGCACAACCCCGGCTGCGGCGGGCACGATCAGGTAGAACTGTTCCTCGATGGCGAGCGACCAGAAGTGTTCCAATGGTTTCCTGGTTGCATCGAAGATGGCCGCATAGCCACCCGGGTCGGTGGCGGCATGCCAGTTGAAAAAGTTCAGGACGGCTGCAAGGGCATCGATGCCGACTCCTCTTAGAGCCTGGTCGGTGAGCAGAGCCGTGAGAGCGACGGTCATGGAGATTGTGAGGAGCGCGGCGGGCATGAGGCGACGCACCCGGCGCTCCATGAAGACCCCGAGGCGTAGGCGACCGGTCGATAGGATTTCGCTGTCGATCCGCCCGATGATCAGGTAACCGGATAGCGTGAAGAACAGGCTCACCCCTAGCCAGCCACCCTGGACACCGTCGGGCCAGAGGTGGAAGCCCGCCACTAGGGCGACAGCCACTCCTCGGAGGCCGTCGAGTCCTGGATAGCGAAGTTTCGATCTGCCTGACGGGTCCGTACCCGGTTCTACGACCGGAGCGTCCGGTGGTCGGGAGATGCTGCTCCCGCTGGTCTCTACTAAAGGAACCTTCTTAAGGAGAGGTCCCGTGGAATCAACCCGGCCTCCCGCGTCGGTTGGCAAGCTCAGCTTCTCCCTACGCGGGTGGACATAAGCGATCCGATCTGCGCGACGACGATCAAGAACGAGCCGGGTTGGTCGAGTCGGCTCGCAATACGAAGTAAACAGGGTCGTTAGGATCGCCGTTCGTGACCGAAATGTAGGTGCTGTCCGGTGACCAGACGGGGTTGCGGTCGTCGGTGGTGTTGTTGGTGATTTGGTGGGGGTTGGTTCCGTCGGGGTTCATGGTGTAGATGTCGTTGTCGCCGTCGCGGTTGCTGGTGAAGGCGATGCGGGTCCCGTCCGGTGACCAGACGGGGTTGCGGTCGTCGGTGGTGTTGTTGGTGATTTGGTGGGGGTTGGTTCCGTCGGGGTTCATGGTGTAGATGTCGTTGTCGCCGTCGCGGTTGCTGGTGAAGGCGATGCGGGTCCCGTCCGGTGACCAGTTCGGGGCTCCGTCGAAGAACCTATTGTCGGTGAGTTTCCGGAGGTCCCTGCCGTCGGCTCGGATAGTCCAGATCTCTGACCACTCACCTGACCCCCTCAGGAAAGCTATTGTGGCGCCGTCCGGTGACCAGACAGGGTTACGTTGCCGATCGTTCAGGTGGGTGAGCCGGCGGATATTGGCGCCGGTGCTGTCCATGACGTATATCTCGTAACTCCCGTCACGGTCGCTCTCGAACGCAATCCGGCTTCCGTCCGGTGACCAGGTCGGGTTCGAATACCAGTAGCCGTCGTTGGTGAGATGTTCGGAGTGACTTCCGTCCAACCCCATCTTCATCAGGGCGTAACCGTCCGTATTGTCACCGATTCCGAGAACAGTCCGGCAGTCGGGCGACCACCCGAAACGGTAGACCGCCATCAACCGATTTGATCGAACCGGAGCCTCGAGAGCCCCATCCCGACGAAAGCCGTCATTCAAGGCCTCACACGCCGAATCCGGGGGAGTCACTCCAGGCGGCCTCGTCGCCGGGTATTCGGGCTCCGGCAAGGGCGCGTTCGCCCGTGCGGCCCGAAACCGGACAACCCCGTCGGCATGGCTGTGATAGAAGATGTAAGAACCATCGGGAGTCCAGGAGGGATTCCGGTCGGTGTCCTCGTTATGTGTGACCCGCCGCAGGTCGCCCCCCTCGGCATTGGTGGTGTAAACCTCGAGATTGCCGTCGCGGTTGCTGGTGAAGGCGATTCGGGTACCGTCGGGGGACCAGGCAGGCTCCCAGTCCAAGAAGTCGTTACGAGTGATCCGGGTGACCAATGTCCCGTCGGGGTTCATGGTGTAGATCTCGTCGTTGCCGTCGCGGTTGCTGGTGAAGGCGATTCGGGTACCGTCGGGGGACCAGGCAGGATCCCGATCCGAAATGAGGTTCGTGACTCCGTCGGGCGACCAGTCCGGCTCGATGGCCCGATCCCTCCTGCTGTTGGACGTCAGCTGGGACGGTTCGCTCCGGTCATCCACCCTTACCGTGTAGATCTCGTCGTTGCCGTCGCGGTTGCTGGTGAAGGCGATTCGGGTTCCGTCGGGGGACCAGGCGGGAGCGACGCTCCGATACCAGAACTCCTCCCGAAACAGAGGGTCGTCGTTGCTCCGGGTTAGTTGCTTGCTGTTGTCGCTGCCCATATCAACCGTGTAGATCTCCGAGTCCTTTACGTAGGCGAGGCGACCACCGTCAGGCGCCCAAGCAATATCCCCGGCACGGTCGAGGCTGCCGACGACCTGTTGATCGTTGGTCCAACCGGTCCGCACGAAATAGGTTCTCGACCCAACGCTCATGGCCAGCAAGGCGCAATCCGGCGACCATACATAATGATGGGGCGCAATACCTCCGAACAAGTTGGCCGGGACAGCCAAATCGATTCCATCGGACCATTCGTCCCCATGGACGCAGCCACTGCTTTGCTCTTCTCCCGATCCAACAGCGGACTTGACTCCAGCAACGGTTGTGGCCACGGTCACCACCTCGGGTACTGAGATGGTCGGGATATCTCCAGTCGTGGGCGAGACCACAGAAGGGTCCGCTTGCTCCCGAGGGCCGATATCGTAGATCGCGGATATTGCGAACGCGACGAGCAACGACCCGAGCACCAACGAAGCGGTCGCTACAGCGGACCACGTCGGGGAATCATCCCGGACGGCCAATCCACTAACCCCGATTACTCATGGGGTTAGTTTCGTGGGCGGGTGATTGACGCCGGGAATCCCTAATCTGACCTGCGATTATGGGTGTTTGAGTAATGGCCATTGATCGTAGGTAGGAGGGCACCGGGAGCATGAATGGTAACAGCACGAAGTCGTCGGGGGTGGTGACGGTGAATCAAGATGGTGGGCCATGGATGGTTGTGGCTGTTGGGTTGGTGAGCTGTTTCGACCGATTCTGAGTCAAGAATCTTCAACATGATCTATGAGCGTGCAATCAATTGTAATTAACTAAACTGGAAAGCAAGATATTCGTACGACTTCTTACCGACCGTAAGGGTCTGCTAGCTGCTCAGGATGAACCGTCCGCTGACTCGATGTCAATGGGGAAGGCTCCGACAGATGCGACGACGCGATTGGTGACCATTGATCTCTGCGCCCCGGTGTCTACCAATGCCTTGAAGGTTGAAGCAGTACCGACGTGAGGAGACGGCAACGACACGCTGGCAACCAGCAAAATACGATTATCCGCTATAGGGATGCTACAGGTGGGCATCTCTCGTTCCACTCATTAGAAGCGCGGCGGTACCCAAACGTGCAGGCGATGCCCCAATTCGCTTTATCGAGAAATTGCCGGGACCGAAGAGCAAGTACCCGCTGTGGTAGGCGGCGGCGCTGTCGCGAACAATCGCGACGATCTCACCGTTGTGCATAAGCGCCGATTCTCCGGTATGTTCGCCCTCAAGGTCGGCTTGGTACTTCTGAATGTACGCTTCGTGGTTGATCTCCGCTTGGTGGCGCTCGCTCATCGTGCACCTTCCCTAGCTAGGTGTGTCACATCCTTCAGGATACTGATTCTCCTGGGCTAAAGGACGGAAGCCGTAGGGATTAGGGCGCCGCGAGTCGATGGCATGCTGGATATCAACTGTGCAGAACGGTTCGGGACGTAACATGGCACTGTGATCGGGCGAGCTGGAACCTGACCCCTAAGTTCCGGAAAACCGGCTCGGCGGTCGCTACAAGCAGACGAAGGAGCGTTAGATGTTCGAAGCGGCAGCACCGCACAAACGTTGGGCGTTGCCGACGCTCGCCCTGTTGCTGGTGGGATCTCTGCTATTCGGGCACCTACCTCCCGCGGCAGGGGTGGACGGGGTGGTAGATCATCCAGCCCGGTATTCTGCCTGTGTCGACGCCGCCGTAACCCCTGCCGGGTTTGTTGACATGGCCGGTAACTTCGCCGAGGAAGCTGCTAACTGCCTTGCCCACTACGGAATTACTTTCGGTACGGGAGCCGGGAGGTTCTCCCCTCGCGACATAATTCCCCGCTGGCAGATGGCCTTGTTCCTGCAGCGAGCAACCCATCCGGCCGGGCTCGTGCTGCCCAAGCCCACCGACCAGGGGTTTACCGACCTAGGCACCTACGCTACTCACATCCAGGCCGGAATCAACCAGATGGCTCAATTGGGGATCATGCCGGGTTTGACAGATAAAACCTATGGACCTGCCGAACCGGTCACACGCCAGTCGATGGCCATGTTGTTGTCCCGGTTCCTGGAGGCGGCTCCTATCGGGCCTGGAGGCACAGCCATACGTGATGTCCGGCCTGATGACAGCAACTTCAAGGACCTAGACCAAGTGCCCTTCGTTACCAACCGGGCCATACGGCGGCTCTACGAGTTGGGTGTCACCCAAGGGACCACCGCCAATGCCTTCTCGCCGGAAGCTTGGGTTACCCGGGGCCAGATGGCGGTATTCATAACCCGTATGCTGGCCCACACCAACGCCCGTCCCGCCGGTTTGTCTGTTCAGACCACCGACGAGAAGGTGTTCAAGGGGTCAAGCGCTGAGATCTCGATAACCCTCCGCGACGGCACCCACGGAGCCTTTGCAAATCAGGGGGTGGACCTGTTCACCACCGAGACACAGGACAAGGCGTTTGACAAAGAGGGCCGGTGCACATCCGAGGCGATACCCGCGGCGGGTGCCACCGAATGCGTCATTGATCGTCGGGATCCAACCACCGACATCTCCGGGAACTTGACTGCCGATGTTGAAGTCGGTGAGTCGGCGATTGTAAGAATCTGGGTGTGGACAGGAAATCTCAGTGCTGTGTTCGACCTGAACCGCACCCGTTTCGTGGCGGTAGACGTAGCCACTCGCAGTACACCTGCCGCCCTGCTGGTGACCGACGACCTACCGGACAGTGCGGTGCGGGTGCCTTTCGGTAGAGCGGTGACCTTCACCTTCCAGGTGGTCGACGACGACGGGAACCCGGTTCCCTGGCAGGGGGCGTCATTCGTGGTGGAAGTTCAGGAGTCACGGGACGGGGGAAAGAGGATCGAGACGACCACCCTGACCAAGCAGACCGGAATCGACGGGTCCGCGCAGGCAACCTTCCTCAACATCGACCCATCGGAGGAGCGGGGCGACGTGGCGTTTCTGGATCTTGATGTGATGCCGGGAGGCGGTCTCGGCGTTACCGACGAGACGGCGGTCGGGATTGTGGATGATGATGGAACCCGCGACGATCCGACCTTGCAATGGTCCGATGAACGACCTGAGCCCACCACGCTGACCCTTTCAGCATTGCAGGAATATGTAGTGGCCTCATCCGCGGGAAGCGGTGCAGCTGCCACGGTCACAGCCCTCCTCAGCGACCAATATGGGGGGCCGGTAAGCGGCGAGCAAGTGGTCTTCTCGTCCAATGACAGCAGAGGGGTTCCGAACGGGATCCGACGTACTACCAATGCGAGCGGGGTGGCCGCCCTCAACTACCAAAGGGACTCGAACGAAAGCTTCACCGAGCGGGTAACCGGTTCGTTCGATCGGATTACGTCCACTACGCGCCAGTTCTGGGTCACCCGCATCCAGGGCCCGGCAAACGGTTCGGGCACCGTTCGAGTGGTGGACACCGATGAGGACACCGCGATTATCGTGGCCACTAACGACATCCTCCTCGTGGAGTACGATTCGAATGATCAGTTCACCATCGACAAGAAGGCCGTCAGCTACTCGGATTTCGAAGATGACCTGACCGTCCGCGATACCCTCGAATACCGGATTATGGGTGCCGGCTCCGGGATAGTCAACGGCTACATACTGACGAACCGCTAACGGTTGACGAGGGACGGCGCCCATACTCCAATACCGGTTGCGCTAACCGGGGGCGAACCGCCTTGATGTCGAGCGTTGGCAGTGGTCCCGTTTCGGTTTCCCGTATCTCGTCGGTTCCCGGCCACTTCGGCCGGAATGCGCTAATTGCAATCATCGGTTAGCGCACTACGCTTCGAGGGTAACTCTAGAATTGCGGTGCTTCCGGGCCTGGGAATGAGGAATATCGAATCGTGACAGAGTGTATGAGCACATGGGCCTCAAAACGTACGGCAGTGGTCTTGCTTGCCGCTTTGGTCGCTGCGTCGGTGGTGGCGGCTCCGTCACCGGTCCGAGCTGTTGACGGCCAGCCGGACCATCTTGCTGTCTACTCGGCGTGTACGGGATCCGCTAATGCTTCAGCCGGATTCCTGGATGTAGCCGGCCATTTCGCCGAACAGGGCATCAATTGTCTTGCCTACTACGGCATTTCGGTAGGAAAAACGGCCAACCGATACGCACCCGACGATCCGATAACTCGCTGGCAGATGGCGATGGTCTTGGTGCGGGCCTCCGGGCCGGCCGGAATCGCTGTGCCTGTGGCCATCGATCAGGGGTTCCAGGATATCGCCCACCATGCTCCTCACATCCAAGTCGCCATCAATCAACTGGCGACCATGGGGATTACTCGGGGTACCTCGCCTACCACCTTCCACCCGGACAGCTCGATGGATCGCCGCCAGATGGCCCTTTTCCTGTACCGCTTCCTCAATTTGGCCCCTACCGGTCCCGGCGGGACGGACGTATCTGTGGTCACGCCGGACGATGACGTGTTTCAGGATCTGGGCGACCAGTCCGAGTTGGTGGTCACCGCGGTGAGGGTGATGTACGAAATGGGCATCACGGTGGGGGTTACTCCCACGACCTTCTCGCCCCGAACCCTCCTAACGAGAGGCCAGATGGCCCTATTCGTGACTCGTGCCTTAGCCCATACGAACTCACGCCCGGCAGGTATATCGATCCAGAGCGCCTCCCCGGTTATCTCCGCCGGTGACACGCTCGAGGTGCAGGTTTCCGTTCGTGACGCCAAGTTCCAGCCCCGGACCGGGATGCGAATAGACATGTTTTCTACCTCGGCCGACGATCCCTACGAGTTGTTCGGCGCAGATGGCGCCTGCCGGGAGGGAGTGCAGGCCACGGTCGGAGCACGGGTGTGCACGATTGATGGGTCCGATCAGCAGCTTGATGAGTCCGGTAACGTTCGGGTGGTCCTTCAACCAGTCGACAACATAAGGTTGTGGGCCTGGACCGGTTCTCAGGGGAGCCGCTTCCGGTTGGCTACTACTGAAGCTGCTATGGCCGACGTCCAGGTGCTGAAACCAGCCTCGTCGGTCCTGATCGCTGACGATATGCAGTCCACGGCTCAGGCACTCATGTTTGGTGTGCCGATCGGGTTCGTTTTCCAGCTGGTCGACGAAGACGGTAGAGCGGTTGGCGAAGCGGGATACCGGGTACAAGTCTCCACCACGTATGTAAGGAACGGGGTGAGAGACCTGACCGGTGTCAAAACCTACCGGACAGATGTCGGGGGCAGGGTTACTGTTTCCTACCAAGCGTCCGATCCGGACCCGTCTACGGGTGGTGATGAGACCACGATGGACATCGACGTGTCGGTCCAGGGTCTTACTGTGATCGACCGGAGCACCCTTGGGGTGGCGGGCGGAGATGGCTCGACGCTAGACACCCCGGTTACATGGTCCGAGCAAGCGCCTCGGGCTACCACCCTCCGCCTCAGGCAGGTAGTGCGTTACCACGAACTTACCGGATCCGGGCCGGGTCCCGTGAACGTGGTGACAGGGGTCCTCACCGACCAGTACGGCGCCCCGGTGGTTGGCGAAAGCCTCGCATTCACATCTGATGACGGCCACGGAGTCGGAACCGTCCCAACCGTTAGAAACACCGACCAGCGGGGTGTGGCGTCGCTCCGGTACATATGGACCGGAGCCGAACCTGACACAGAGACCATCGCAGCCCAAACGGCAGGTGGTGGGGTTACGGCCCAGCCCATGGCGCACTACTGGGCTAAGCCCCAGGCTGAAGGACGATCTGTTCTGGGTGTGCCCATCCTGGTACAGGACGTGACGAGGAATCTGATCCTCCACGATGCGCGTAGCCCCAAGCTGGTGCAATACGATGATAACGATCGGTTGACGGTGAGAGGTGCGCCAGTACGCCTTGAAGCATTCGAAGAGGCACTGTATTCCGGAGCGTATACCCGGATCAGCTACACCGAGTACTCGCCCGATCCGGCGCACTCCAACACGTTCGACCTGTCCAACACTCGACAATTCGAAGCGGCCTGACGAGCTTCGGGCAGCACCGGATCTCGTACGGCGGGAGTTCACCGCCACCGGACCGGACCAGATTTGGGTGGCCGACATCACGTATATACCGACCAGCATCAACATCGTATGCACCAACACCTTCCCCCGATCATGAACCACACCCGACCTGTCGAACACCCCCGACAAAGCGTCACCCACACCCAGACGGTCCGCGAACCCGCCCAACAACCACAACCCCCGATCAACCCCTTTACCTTGTTGGGTAGTTCTGATGTGTGAGCATCGGGGCTGGAGGATTTAGGCCCCTCCCAGCTTGATGTGTGTTCGCGGACGGGAGCGTTGCTGATGTTGCCCCAAAGGCTGGCGGGATTAGTGTCAAGGCTTCTGGCCCGCAAGAACCTGGCGACAACTCCATGTGGCTGCCTGGTATGGAGGACCGGTCAGGCCATCCGGACGTCGTGTATAACGATTCCGAGGCCCGACGATCTAGCCAGTCGGCTATCCGCTGTCAGCAAGGGTATTCCGCAGAGTCGGGCGGAGGCAACGTAGAGCGCGTCGTATGCTGTGACGTTTCGATGGTGGCACCAGGCCTGTCGTAGCAACTTCCGATGCGGAAGGCGTGTGACTGGCCATCGCGTCAAGTCGTCGATGAACATTCGGGCACGCTCCTCATCCAGGAGTCTCCGCAGCACCGCCTTGCGTAACGCCGCCATCAACTCGGCATCTATCAACTCGGGCGCCACCAGCGAAGCGCTCTCGATCGTATTCGCGGCCGCTATACCCAGCCGTGTTCTAAGCAGATACTCAAATGCGACCGAAGCATCGATGACGAGGCTTGTCATCAAGCGTCGGTAACATTCTCATCTGAGGGCAATGATTCACCTCCGGCTTTGACATCCCTCGGGTGCCAGGATTCGTACTCTTTTGCGCGGCCCGACCTCTCCTCAGCGATCAAAGCAGCTGCATCCACCCCGAGGTCGGTCTCAGGACGCCTGACCAGATGCCTGCGCCATTCCCAAATCGCCAACTCCCGTTCCACAGCGCTTAGCACCGCCGCGCTGATGGTGGATCGGTTCTCTCTCGCATAACTGCGTAGACGCTCGTGCAGAGTGTCGGGTACGTTCTTGACCTGTATATTGGACATGTCATGATCTTAACATGCCAATATCATGCTAGGATCATGAATCCCTCGAGGTCGCACTTAGGCAGCCATTGATGAACTCGCGACATCGGTGTTAGCCGCCCGCCAACCGCTAGGTTCTTGATGACGCGCACGGGTGCGGTTGGACTAGGTGCTCGGAATTGTTCCCAGCCGGTGCAGAGGGCCGAGACCCGACGGTGGCTTGGCGTGGTCAACCAGACTGCCACATCCGGTTCGACTATTGCGGGGATACATCCATTAGGGCGGATCACCGTCGGCGGCGGGACAGCACCATGTTCAACCCCGCGCCGACCAACAGGCCCATCGCCAGAAGATACAGTCATAGCAGCAGGCTCAGTGTGAACCCCCCCGGGTTTTCCGGAGACTTTATTAGTTGGGAGATTATGGAGTATGGGTAGACCGACAATGTATTCACCGGAGGTTCGGGAGCGGGCTGTGGGGATGGTTTCGGAGCATCGGGGGGAGTATCCGTGTTGGGTGGGCGGCGATTTGTTCGATAGCGGAGAAGTTTGGGTGTTCGTCGGAGACGCTGCTGTAGGTGGGTTCGGCGGGCTGAGACCGATCAGGGTGTCCGGGCCGGGTTGACTTCGGATCAGATGGCCGAGTTGAAACAGTTGCGGCGGGCGAATGAGATTTTGCGGAAGGCGTCTGCGTATTTCGCCCGGCAGAGGTGTTCGACCGGGGAGGGCGCAGATGACCGTTTTCGTGGATGAGAACCGCCAGGAGTTCGGGGTCGAGCCTGTTCTGCGCGGAGGCGCCGATCGCCCCGTCTACTTATTATGAGCACAAACGGCGGGTGCGGGAACCGCAGCGGTGCTCGGCCCGGTCCCGCCGTGACGCGGAGCTGCGGCCGCTGATTCGCCGTGTGTGGGAGTCGAATTTCGGGGTGTTGTTCGGTGCTCGGAAGGTGTGGCGTCAGCTGCATCGTGAAGGCATCAAGGTGGCCCGTTGCACGGTAGATACGGCTGATGCGTCTCGAAGGGTCTGGTGGGCGTGGTCAGGGGCGAAACCAAGCGGACTACGATCCCCCGACGAGGACGCTGCCCGGCCTGCTGATCGGGTGGATCGGGACTTCGAGGCGGAGGGTCCGGACCGTTTGTGGGTGGCCGACGTGGAGCGCCACGAGGCGTTTTCTAATCGTGCGGTGGTGGGAGGCCACCGCCTTGTGTCCGTCGCAGCGGGCGCTTGAAGCTGAGGGCAGCCTGAACCTCTGGAACGGGGGGTTTGGGTGGATAGCAGCCCTGACAACGACGGGACGTACCGGTATCGCCAGATGGTCCGGGTCCGGCTAGTGAGACAGAAAGGTGTACGTGAGGAACCAGCGACCGAAAGCTCCTCAAGAGCCCCAGCGGCTCGAACCTGGCGGGTCAGGGCCGCGCAGCAACGCACACCCGCACACGTCGGCGTGTGTGGCGAACTCCCCGGCCGGTTTAGGTCGCCGACTCGGGAGGCCACGGTGAAGGTCTGCGGCGTAGCCGTGGCGATGTTGCAGGGGCATAGCTGGACACCGACCCTGTCAAACGGTTGGAAAGTGAACGTGGGAACCATTCCTCTGGCTCCCTTACCGGCCAGCATCTGGCTGGTCGGCGGGAAGGCTCGTTGCCGGCTGATGCCGGTGGGATGGGACGGAGGACCCGTAGTAGTCCGAGATCGGGAAAGCCGGGTCGGATGGCGAAGGGGTCCAGTGTGTTCGCAGCCGAACTGTTGATCACGGAGGTCGCTGGTGAATACCGGCGCACCGTGGCCCGGCCCGGTTGAGGCCGAGCGGCGGGTACGTGTGATGCAGACGAAGCTGCACCGTTGGGCGACGGCTGATCCCAGTCGTCGCTTCGATGATTTATACAACCTCGTTTATGACCCGGCGTTCCTCGTTGTGGCGTGGTGTCGGGTCCGGGGCAACCGAGGTGCACGAACGGCAGGGGTCGATGGGGTGGCACCACGCTCGGTCGGCTGCGCTGCTGAGAAACTACTGCTCGGGCTGCGTGATGATCTCAAGGCTCGGCGGTTTGTTCCTCAGCGGGTGCGGCAGAAGACGATCCCCAAGAGGTCGGGCAAGGTCCGATCTCCGGGTATCCCGACTGTCGGCGACCGGATTGTGCAAGCTTCCTTGAAGCTGGTGTTGGAGCCGATCTTCGAGGCGGACTTCAAACCATGTTCGTATGGTTTCCGTCCGAAGCGCCGGGGCTCAGGACGCTATTGCTGAGATTCACTTCCTCGGTTCACCGACCCGTAACTACGAGTGGGTGTTCGAAGGAGATATCGAGGCGTGCTTCGATACGATCGACCACACGGCGACTCATGGGCCGGGTAAGAGACCGTATCGGGGACAAACGTGTGCTGCGGCTGGTGAAGGCGTTCCTCAAGACTGGTGTCCTCTGCGAGGACGGCAGCCGACACCGGACGATCACCGGCACACCACAAGGCGGCATTCTCTCGCCGCTGCTGGCCGACATCGCCCTATCCATCCTGGATGAGCACTTCACTCAGAAATGGGAAGCGCTCGGACCGGAATGGACACGTGCGAAGCGTCACAGGGCCGGGGAACCGCTCATGCGTCTTGTCCGCTACGCCGACGACTTCGTGGTCATGGTCCGCGGAACCCGCAACGACGTTGAAGCGCTGCGGGATGAAATAGCGGCGGTGCTAGCACCGATGGGTTTGCGCCTATCGGAGGACAAGACAAGGGTCTGCCACGTAGACGAGGGATTCGACTTTCTGGGCTGGCGTATCCAACGTCGGGCTTGGAGGAGTCGAGCCAACAAGAAGGCCGTCTACACCTACCCATCGAAGAAGTCACTCGCTTCAATCGTGGGCAAGGTCCGGCGGCTAACCAAACGGCCGAGACACCGAACGCTCTCAGACCTGCTGCGCCGACTGAACCCGGTGCTGCGGGGCTGGTGCAACTACTTCCGTCACGGAGTATCAAAACGGACCTTCGGCTACCTCGACCACTACGCCTTCTGGCGGGTCGTCAGATGGTTGAAGAAACGACACCTCGGACTGAACATGCACACCCTGGTCCGTCGCTACCTCCCCCGATGGGAGATCAGCATCGGAGGAATCGAACTGTTCCGACCAAACCGGTTCGCAGTCATACGCTACCGCTACCGGGGCACCAAGATTCCCACACCATGGCAGAGCACCACCACAACAGCGGCATGAACACATGGAGAGCCGGATGCAGTGGAAGTTGCACGTCCGCATCACGAGGGCGGGCCGGGGAAACCCACCAGCCGAGAAGCTGACAGGGCGCCCCGGTCCGACCCCTACACGAATGTTCCCACCGGGTCCGGCTTCGTGTATGCAGCGTTCATGGTTCGACGTCTACTCCCGGTTCATCGTCGGATGGCGGGTATCGAACAGTCTGGAAACCGACCCGGCCCTCGACGCCCTCGAACAAGCCATCCGGGCTCGGCGACCAGATCAAGGGAAGCTGGTGCATCACTCCGACGCCGGCGCCCGGTACCTGTCCATCCGCTACACAAACCGTCTCACCGGAACCGGGATCCGACCTTCGGTCGGATCCGTAGGCGACTCATACGACAACGCCCTAGCCGAATCCGTCATCGGACTATACAAAACCGAGCTAATCCACAAACGGGCCCCATGGCGTGACCGGGACCAGGTCGAGTACGCCACCCTCGAATACGTCGACTGCCACAATCCACCGGAGACTGCTCGAACCAAACGGGGACAAACCACCAACAGAGAGGGAGGCCGACTACTATCGTGACCACAACCCAGCCCGGCTGGGACACACCCCAGCCCAGGTAGCTGGACTCAAGTAAAACACTCTCCGGCAAACCCGGTACGGTTCACAGGCGAGTTGGAACCTGACCCTTGAGTTCCGTCAAACCGGCTCCGCGGTCGCTTACAAGAACGAAGGAGCATTGATGTTCGAAGCAGCACCGCACAAACGTTGGGCGTTACAGCTCGCCTTGCTGGTGGCGGGCTCCCTGCTGTTGGGAACTTTCCCTCCTGCGTTGGGGGTGGACGGGGTGGTGGACCATCGGGCCCGGTATTCCGCCTGCGTTGGGGTCGCGACCGCATCCGCCGGTTTTGTGGATATGGCAGGCAGTTTTGCCGAGGAGGCTGCTAACTGCCTGGCTCATTACGGGATTACCTACGGCACTGAGCCGGGGGTGTTCTCCCCTAGTGACATTATCTCCCGCTGGCAGATGGCGCTGTTCCTTCAGCGAGCCGCCGGACCTGCCGGGATCGTGATACCCAAAGCTTCCGACCAGGGGTTCACCGACCTAGGATCGTTCGCCGCACACATCCGGTCGGGTATCAACCAGATGGCTGCGCTGGGCATCATGCCCGGTATTTCCGGGACTACCTACGGGCCGACCGAGCCGGTGACCCGCCAGGAAATGGCTTCGCTGCTGGCGAGGTTCCTGATGGCGGGGCCAACCGGGCCAGGAGGGGTTGATATCAGCAAAGTCACTCCCGATGACAGCAACTTCACGGACCTCGGCCCGGTAGGCGCTAACTGGAGAAAGCGGTACAGGAAAAGGGCCATCTGGCGTCGGTCTATGGGGGAGTCGGGATGGAAAGTGGTGGGAGACGTGCCTCTGTTATGCCCATAGCCGCCATCTGATTGATAGCGTCCTGTGTGTTAGGGGAATGGTGTGCAATGTCCTGGAACCCCTGATCGGATGGTGGGGGTACGGTGATACCCGCCGGGAGGGCGGCCCTCACCAGGAACAGCGCCATTTGCCGCCGGGTGATGGGCTGGTCGGGGGCAAATAGCTCCGGTGTCTGGCCGAGGGTGATTCCGTAGTAGGCCAGACAGTTGATGCCCTGCTCGGCAATGTGTCCGACAACATCCAAGAACCCACTCGAATTGTTGGCATCACCCGTACATGCCGAGTAGCCGGGAAGATGGTCAGGGCTACCGTCCACAGCCCGGAGGGGTGCCGGAACCGCCACTATTGCCGATGCAACTAGCAGAGCAACCAGAGAAGCGACGGCCAGCCGTTCGGGAAATATCGTTTTTAGCCCGTCCATCTCCGTCAGATCAACCCCAGTCCGGGTTCCAGCCAAAGTTTGGCGCTTGAGCGCTCCATCCGGGAAAGCGTAGTGCAATGGCCGACGATTGCAATAGCGAGGACAGGAAGGAGCGCCGTCAGGCTCGGGTCAAGGAAGTCACGGCTTGATGAGACCGCGTGAAGAACGATTGAGGTGACGGCCCTAGCTGTTCTTCGCCGTGACCACACGGTCTGCGCCGGAGCCTTCAAGAGCTATGCACCTTTTCGGAATGCGAGGCATCCTGATTTTCGGCTCGAAACCCGTGAACCTTCTCCTCGGTCCTTCTTCTCTCTCCCAGCGGGACTCCTTACCAAGAGAACCTTCTCCTTGTCGGAGGCCAACACGCTCTTTGTGGAATTGTCCGGACACCGGGGGGAACCCCACGCTCTCCAAGAGACCTGCGAATAGGTGGCTGGTAGCGTGCTGGTTGGCTAGTGCTGAGCGGAGGGACAGGTTCTGGTGGCTTATCCAATCATTCGTTTGCGGAATATTGGCCCTATTGAGGAGGGTGAGGTCCGGCTTCATCCGCTCACGGTGCTGATCGGTAAGAACAATACGGGGAAGACGTACGCTGCTCAGGCGGTGTATTCGGTGTTCAAGGCCGTGGATCAGGTGAATGGCGTGCCGGAGCCGCTCTTGTCCGACGACGAGGTCGAACAGGTGATTGCCGCCGATCGTCGATCCGTGGCTGACGATGGTTGGGCTGTGTTCGGGTCGTCCGTGAGGGGGAAAGCCGAGCGGTGGTTGGGCGACCTTATGGGTCAAGCGGACGAGCATCTAGAGGATCGACTGAAGATCTACTTTGATGTCAAGGGGTTGGATGAGATCCAAAGATGGGCTGCCAACGCCGATCTTGATGTTGCGGTTTCCTGCAGGATCGCCGGAGAGGATCGGTTCCTGTTCGGTTTGGGTGGAGGCCCTTCTGCTGAAGTAGCGGACTTCTTCTCGACCGTGGCGTACCAACCCGGTCGACCCACGCGCGGCCCCGTCCTGAGGGGTGCCCGAGGGTATTGGGAAAGATCCCGAGAGGGTGACCTTGCTGAATATGCGAGACAGCGGATATCTTTTCAGCTTGCCCGGTTTGTGTGGGCTGAGGGTTTCCTGCCGTCGGCCGGCTTAGGTGGATCGGCTTATTACTTACCGGCCGGGCGATCCGGGTTACTGGAGGCGTGGACGGATGTGGTGCGTCTCAGCCTCGAACGGGAGCGTGACCGTTTCGCTCTCAAGGGTCGGAAGCCTGCTGCCTTGAGGGGCATTGCTTTGGATTTCGTGTCCGAGTTGCTTCCAGTTATCCAGCCTCGACGACCGCTCCAGTCCGACATGATGATGTTTGTGGCTGTCGAGCGTTTGGAAGGGTTGATCGTCGGTGAGATCAAGTCGGGAAGAGGGAGGGACAAGGTCCCATCCCTGACCTATGCACAGGATGGTAGAGAGATTCCGGTGCAGCGGGCTTCTTCGATGGTGGCGGAGGTAGCTCCGCTGCTCAGTTGGGTCAAGCACATCTTGCGACCAGGCGATTTGCTGCTGATTGACGAGCCTGAGGCTCATATGCATCCCGAGGCGATCCTGGCTGTCGCCGACGCATTGGTGGCCCTGGCCGGGGCAGGCGTGAGGGTTCTATGTACCACTCATAGCTCTGAGTTTCTACATCAGGTTTCTAATTGCATGCTCAGGTCGCAGGCGGCCGAGCATGCATCGAGAGGTTCTCCTATAAGGCCGGACGACCTGGGCGTATACAGATTCGAGGACGTCGAAGCGGCTGGTGGTACTCGGATCGTGGCAGAGTCGATTGATCCGGAGTGGGGTATACCTGAAACAGAGCATGTAGCAGTTGCGGAGCGCCTCGCCCGCGAAACCGAAGAATTGCTCCAGGCTATAGGTAGATAGCCATCAGACCGGCCCGCCACCTCAAGGGACTACACGCGGCCTGCGGATGCATAGGCGAGTCTTCGCGGAGCGGTAAACATGGGGCCCTCATCGAGAAGGACGGGTGTTCCCTTACCATTGAGGGCCTCCGGGTTGCCATCGACTGTGACAGGTGTTGTGTCTTCGGCGCTCGGGATACCCGACCAGATTTGGTAGTTGTTCGGCGCTGCCCGTCAATGACCCAATGGGTTGTACTCGAGATGAAGCTAACACTGCGTGAGCACGCGGCGCAGCAGGCCCGGGCTGCGCTATGTCTCTTGGGCGAACATCGCCTGTTTCCGTTCCGCCTCGACGGTGTAGCTGTCTGGTTTGTGGTTAAGAGGCCGCGTAGATCCGACTACACGATCATGCATAACATCGGAACGATAGAAACAGGCCGATGGCGGGTGCGTCCCAGGCTCTACAGATCGGGAGATACAGTCTCTTGTCGTGATCATGATGCGTGATTCGGGCTCTCATGGTCGTCGAGAACGCATAAGCTACCGGTCGATCATGCTCTGATCTGATACGCCCTTGTCCAGTGCATTGATAGGGGGTGACTCTACGACGAATACCCAAACGTTCTCCACTGAAACTCAACCGACCGACGGAGGGTGGGCGGATGGTCTTAGAAGGCTCAGCCGTCCCGGGCGACTTCCTCCATCGTAAGCCCCATCTCACGGATGAAACGTGACTCCCGGCATCGATACCAGTTGCCGTAGCTCGACAGCCGAGTACGTGGCCGGGTGAGGAGCAAGGCCCTAGCTGCTCGACTTGCTGCGACGTAGACCACTCTGCGTTCCTCGGCCAGTTCTTCGGGGGATGTGGCTTTGTAGTGAGGGAAGTTCCCCTCGTGCATTCCTAGAAGAATCACGACCCTGAAGCCGAGCCCTCTAGCGCGGTGCGGTGTCAGGACCCTCACGCCGGGTTCGGAGGGTGGGACGCCCTCAAGCCGAGATAACATGCGGAGGAACCCGGCGAGAGATCGATTAGGCGCCGCGGTGGTTGTTTGATAGTCGGTGAGCAGTCGTTGAAGGTGCTCTTGATCGCGATACCACGATTCTCTTTCGGTGTCGTCTAGGTCGATGCCGATCTCGTCCATTCTTATCAATGCCGAAACCGCTTGGAAGCCGTTCGGGGTCGCAGTGTCCGAGCCCAGGAGGGCTTCGATGAACTCTTGGGGGAGGCTTCCTCGCTTTGCGGAGTCTCGGAGGATGGCTTCAGTCGACAGAACTTCATGACTGTCATCGCCCTCTTTGTATTGTTCTCCCAACTCTTCCAGTAGGCGACGCTGCGCCGGTAGGTCTCTCGGGTTCTGTGCCAGCTTGAGAGCGTAGAGGCTTAGGCGGCCCGGAGATGACTCGAAGAGTCCCTTCTCCTCGACGCGCAGAGAGAAGGGAACCCCGTGTTCTTGGAGATCATCCAAGAGGTTGGCAAACCCATAGCGGGTTCGCCCGAGAACGCAGATGTCCTCGGGTGCTACCGCGGTGGCCTCGCCCTTGTACACCCATTCCGGATCAAGTCCTGTCTCTAGAATCGAGCGAATCCATGTGCCGATGGCCCTCGCTTCGTGCTCGTCGTTGACGTAGGAGCGTGCCCCAACCCATCCATTTGCCAGGGTTCCACTATTGAGCGTTGTTGGCACACCGCGTTCCCCGATATTCTTGCGCAATCCGCTTAAGGCGTCAACGATGGTCCGGGCACTACGGAAGTTAGTTGTGAGCTTGTGTTCGCTGGCGTTGAAATCCGAGACAAACTCTCGTAAGAACGTAGGACCACCCCCCGCGAAGGCGTTGATGGACTGGTCGGTGTCGGCGACGACGAAGAACCTCTGATGATTATCAGCCCTTATTGTTTTCAAGAGTTCGTACTGGCTTCGGGTTAGCTCCTGGCCTTCATCGACCAGTATGTGCCTGTACTGCCGGCGAATGTGTGAGCCAACCCACGGATGTATCTCAATCAGCTTTACCGTTTGGCAGATCATCCCTTCATAGTCAACGCTTCCGGTGTTCGTCAGCGCAGTTTCGTAAGCTTCGTAAGCGTCGGACAGCCGGATCCTGCCGTTTAGTACCCGATCTCGTTCGCCCGGTGTCGGGTGAGCGAGACTGGTTTTCATCAGGGCGATCCTATTGAACAGTTTCCGCCATTCAGAACGATCTATAGATCCGATCAGCCCGTGCCGTTCCTCAAGAGTTTGGATGACGAGAGCGCGCTTGTCTTCTAGGTCCGAGATGACGGTTATGGGCCTCTTCAGACCTACCGGACCTCCGTAGTTCTCCAGAATGCCAAGGGCGAAGGAGTGGAAGGTTGTCGCGTTGACTCGCCAGAGGTCGTCTTCGGGAACCACCATCCGAGCACGCTTCTTCAGTTCTTGAGCGGCCCTTACCGTGTAGGTCAGTGCAAGTATCCGGAAAAGATCACGCGGCGATCCGTCCAAGAGGCTTATCACCCGTCGTACCAGCACCTCTGTCTTGCCAGAGCCGGGAGGAGCGGTGATCAAGTGCGCTCCGTCGCCCAGCCCGATAGCCGCGATCTGCTGTTCGGTAAGAGTGGTGACGCTCATCGCGAACGCATTCCGAGTATATGGTCAGCCCGGTTGAATAACTCGGCAACCCGCTCCGGAATGGTCGGTTTACCGTTCTCGTTCTCCACTGTGACAATCGCTTCGGCAACGGCAGCCCCGTAAGTTCCCTTGTTTTTGTCGAGAAACCCCTCAAGGACATCATCCTCGGTCCAATCACGATAATTGGGCTGTTTCGAGAATCTGGCCAGTGCGTAGGGTCCGTAGAATGCGCGGATTCCATCCCTGATAGGCGCCTGAAGGCCTTCGTCGATCAGATAGCGTTCGAAGTCTGTACCGTTAGGGAGCATCACGACTTCTTCCGACTGCCTATCAAGGGTTCGTTCAAGCAATTTGCCTATAGCTCGTAGTGCGTTATCGCCCCCCTTGTCGTCATCAACGAGCGCTAGCCACGGTATGGCAAGATCTTCAAGCACTTTGACAAGCCCCTTCGCCGCGGCGAGGGACCCCGGATCGACAAAGGTTACGCCCAAACCTTCAGCCTCCATCCCCCAGTGAGCTCGGGCAAATACAGGTAAGGCATCCCGCTCGGTTGTCCCATCTCCGATGATCGCCAGGCGAGCGAAAAGCACCTGGCCGTAGGAACGGGCGATGAGACGGTGCGTCTTGATCTCGTCCGCATCGTCAAGGTGCCCGGAGTGTCTGACCTCGATGCCTTGATCTGAGTGCCGGAAGACTCGAACTTGTCGGATCGGTGTGGTTCCTGCGATCTGGCCTGAGTGCGTGGTGACGATCCGTTGACCGGGTATTTGATCGATAATGCGCATAAGGGCGAGCTGGGCATGTGGGTGTAGGTGGGCCTCGGGTTCTTCTAAGGCAGCCACAATGTGTGGTGAGAAGGGCTCATCCATTCCCGGAATCTCGCCGACAAACGCTCGATAGACCAGCACTTCGGCGAGGCTCCGGCTCCCCAGGCCCTGCATTCGTAGCGGCAAACGGGCTCCTGCAGGGGCGCTCACAATAATATCCGTCGCCCTTGTGAGATCGGCGACCCTGCTTGGTAGAGGTTCAAGGTCTACCTCGTCGACGGTCGGCATAGCCTTCCGGGCCTCGTCGAGGCGGTCCCGAAGGCGACCAAGCAGAGAACTGTTCCCGAGAAGAAGTTCGCCCAACTCCCGCAGTTGGCCCTCGACGGACTTCTCTATGTCCTGATCCAGGTCACGCTGAGCCAGCAGTCGACCCCACCGACTGGTTTGTCGCCGCATGTCGGCGACGAGATCACGATTTGCTTGCAAGAGAGCGAACGAGAGTACGGTTAGGTGGCGCTCAGCCACCCGCGGTGTCGGCGCCTCCATAACTCCGGTCCGGGTGGGTGAGTCACAGCCGGGCCAACTTTCAACGAAACAGCGACGACGGTCGACGGTGCTGTGATCGACGCCAATCGTACCGATGGTACGTATCGCCACGAAGTTGCGCGCTCCTTCTCCGACAGTGCCTTGAGTGGTCTCAGAGCGGACTGCATCCCCGAACAGTGCTTCTAGATGCTGAGAAAACCGGGTTCCTTCCGCAGGCACCAAGAGAAGGTCTACAAGGGACTCGCGGCTCTGCTGGCCAGCCCTGTCGACGTGGAGGTCGTCTGGTACGGGGGATCGCGTTCCCAGAGCAGTCTCCAGCGCCTCCAGAAAGGCGGACTTGCCCGTGTTGTTCTCACCAACAAGAACTGTGGTTTCCGGATCAAGGGTCACACATACGTCTCGCAACACGCGAAAACCGCTGATCCGGACGGCCTCTATACGAACACCGGCACTCAGGCGGGGGGCTTCTACCACGGTTAACACTCCTCACCGTATTCCAGACGGGAAGGCCACGAAACGTAGCTTAGGCAGGATGCAGCACAACTGCCCGACGGATCTTCGTGGGGGGAGTAACCTCGGCGTGCATCCAAACCGGGCAACCATCTCATGACGTCTTCGGATTATCCGAGTTCCCTCTACGAGTCGTTAGGTGTGCCTCCCGATAACGGCCCGGTCTTGTGAGCTTCAGCTTGGGCAGACATTGCAGTCCCGTGCGTGTATGCGCCTTGCCTTTGCGCAGATTGCAAACTTTGAGCGGATTGCGCAAAGCTGTAGAAAAACGCAAACTGTTTGCGTAAGCAGGGCTCCGTGAATCCGGGTGAACCTCCAACCGCTCAGGCAGTGCCGAACGGCCTCGGCCGGCAACCCTCGCGCCGGCAGATCTGATTGATCTGTTTCTGCCAGAGGACATCTGATGCCTAGCCAAGGCGCGCAGGATCACTTAGGCTTAGAGCTAACACAGGGGATAGGAAGGGTATGAGTATGAGGTATGCCGATTCCGGTGTTGAAAACGAACCGTCTGGGTGGGGTTTTGCACATAGAGCAGCAGATCGCGCATGAGTCCCGACCGACCTGAGAATGGCAGTGACCGGGGTAAGCGCGCGTACCTGCTCTACGCTCTGATCAGGGCCCGCCCGGGAATCAGCCCCCAGGAAGTGAAGGACCTAACCGGTTGGGATGACAAGACTGTAGCAACAGCCGGCGTTGACCTGGAGCGGTTGGTTGACGAAACCCTGAGGGCTCAACCGGCGTGACGGATATACCGTGGTTGGTCTACGTGGGTGTGGTGGTCGGCTCCAGCGCTTCAATAGCTAAGATCGCGATTGATTCTCTTAGTTACCGTAGGGCGACACCACTACACAAGGCCCAAGAGCGACTGACGGATTCGGAGGTTCAAGTCAATCTAGCCCGAGCCGCTGGGCTGAGGGAAGAAGCTTACGCTAAGCGTGACGAGAGGCGAGCTAACCCTGATTATTCATGGGTGTGGGGTTCGGGTTTGGTCGGGGGTGGGGTTTTAGGCTGTTGACCTGGTGTTTTGGGTGTTGTGGTTGGTGTTTTGTGGTGTTGTGGGGTTTCACCTGGTGGGTGAAGGGGTGTGGTGGGGGGAACGGTGTTTGTTCGGGGGTGTTTGACGCGGGTGTGCCCTCCCGGTCTGCGATAATTGAGTGTAAGAAAAAGCCCGTATCGCTGAGGGGAGGGCATCCGCATGATGAAGGTTACCAGCACGACGAAGCGGCTGCGTGTTGAGGTGGACGACTCGGGGGTGGTGGGCCATGTCGGGTTGTGGTTATTGGGCGGGTTCGCGGATCGTCTGGGGGTGGGTGACGTTTTGTCGGGGGTGTTCGACAGGTCGGGTGTGGTTCATGATCGGGGGAAGGTGTTGGTGCATGCGATGTTGATGCTTGCGGGGGGTGGGGAGTGCTGCACGGATGTGGAGTTCCTGCGTTCTGAGCCGGGGTTGTTCGGTTCGACGGTGTCGGACTCGACGTTGTACCGGACGATGCGCAGCATCGACAAACAAAGGCGGGTCGGCCTCGCCGGGGCGTTGGCCGGGGTTCGGGAACGGGTATGGAACAAAGTGGACACCGACCCGACCTCTGCGGTGGTGTTGGACATCGACGCGTCGGTTCATGTGGTTCATTCCGAGAACAAGGAGGGTGCGGCGCCGACGTATAAACGCAGCTACGGGTTTCATCCGATTTATTGTTTCTCCGATTTGTCGGGGGAGTGCCTGTCGGTGTTGCTGCGTCCCGGCAACGCCGGGGCGAACACCGTCGCGGATCATGTGCAGGTCCTGGACCAGGCTATCGAAGCGTTGCCCGAACACATAAGGGTGGGGCACCGACCCGGCGACAACGAAAACACAGCCCGGCGGGAGATAAGGGTCCGTGCGGATTCGGCGGCCGGTCCCTCATTCGCGAAGAAATGCCGGGAACGCAGGGTCGGGTTCAGTTTCGTAGCCCGCAAAACCGGGCGGATACAGGAAGCCATCAACCTCATCGACGTGGACGACCCCCGCTGGAAACCAGCCGTCCCGAACCGGCCGACCACAAGCAACAACAGCGAACCCCGAGCTCATGTCGCGGACCTGACCGACTTGGTCGAAGCCGGGAACTGGCCGCCGGGGGCCCGACTCGTCGTACGACGCGAACCCCGCCACCCCGGCGCGCAGCGTTCCCTCTTCCCCTCAGACGACTACCGCTACTGGGGACACTGGACCGACAACCCCGCCGACGCTGCAGAAGCCGACGCCGACATGCGCGCCCACGCCCGGGTCGAAGACCACATAGCCCGACTCAAAACCAGCGGTGCGCAACGGTTCCCGTTCACCGACCTCGAAACCAACCACGCCTGGCTGGCTCTCGTCACCTGGGCCGACACCCTGGTCCGCTGGTTCCAACACCTCACCCTCGCCGGTACCCGCCTCCGGCGGGCCCGACCCAAAACATTACGCTGGGCACTATGGCACACCCCCGCCAAGCTCATAAACCACGCCCGACAAAAAATCATACGCATCCCACAAACCTGGCCCACCGCACCCCTAATCACCAGCATCCACCAACACCTCCAAACCATCTAACCAACCCCGACACGCCGCACCGAACCGCACACACCCAACCCGAACACGCCCCGAACCGGGAAGCCCAACCGAAACAACACACCACCCCCGCAAACCCGGCACGGTTCAACGCATCAGACCCCCCACCCCGGCGAACACCACCCCAAACACCCCCAAAACCAGCCGAAACCCGCCCCCCAAGTCGCACCGTGAATAATCAGGGCTAAGCGTGAGGTTCAGCAATTCCGCCAACGTATCCACATTGGCGACACCCCACCAGAGAGTCCGTCACAAGACGATATCTGGATTGATACATCAAGTTGATTTACTCCAGACCAGACTTAATGACGGAGCGAGGGGCAGTCGAGGGGACTCCGGGTCACCGCCGAAAGCAAGGTCGCTCGGGATAAGGGCCGTAGGGCTGCGGCACCCTATTATTCCAAGCTGTCGAGTTTCTCTTGAGCGCTACGCACGGAGAAGCTAACCGCTCGGTCACCAACCCGGTCGCCGTTCTGGTCCAGTAGCCAGAAGTTGGAGTTGTAGGGTCGGCCGTAATGTTGGTAAACCCGGTTGGTGTCATCCCACAAGTTTGAGAAGGTCAAGTTGTAGCGGCTTACGAAGCTCGTCCCTCTTGCCTGATTGTTCCAACTAGCCGGGTTGACCCCGATCACGGTCAGCCGGTCTGCGTTCTGTCGAGCGAACTGCTCGACTTCGGGGGCGTGCCCCCGGCAGACAGGTCACCATTCGGCCCAGAACCAGAGCAGTACAGCGGTGTCACCCGAGATCAGGGAGCGCAGGTTGACGGTCTCACCGCTTGCCAGATCGGTCAACTCGACATCGGGAACGTCGCTGCTGATCTCTGCGGTGGCGGCCTGCTGCTTGAGCGACGCCCTGTGCAGGAAGGAGGCCATCTGGCCTCTCGTTACCGAATCTTGGGGGCAGTAGCTGAGCGGACTCGTCCTGCACCCGGCGGTGATACCGGCTGCGGCCAGGGCGTTGATATTCGTCTCATGGGTATTGCCGCCGGTGTCGGCGAACCCGGCCGGGGCGGCAGGGGCTAGATCGAACGCTCTCACCAGGAAGGTCGCCATATGGCCTCGTGTTACCGAATCTTGGGGGCAGTAGCGTAGGGGGCTGGTTTTGCACCCGGCCGTAATATTGCGGATGCCGAGTTGCTCGGTGAATGGCGACCACCAGGCGGAAGAGTCGACATCGGCGAATCGAGAAGTACCACCCGAGGTCGTATCACCGCCGAGTACGCGTACCAACCACACAGCCATTACCCACCGTTTGATGGGATCGTCCGGACAGAACCGTCCCGTTCCGCATTCGGTGCCATCGAGTACGCCCGAGTCGGCGAGCGCGGTGATGGCGGTCTCGTGGCTGTTGCCGGCCACGTCGGTGAAGTCGGCGGCGGTTGCGGCGGGAATTGGCACGGTGATCGAAAACAGCAGTGCTAGTACTACCAGCATCGCCGGCCAGGCACGCGAGCGAAGAGGCGTGGATCGTACGGCTAAACCTGCCGGATCGGGTGCAGTCATTGTGAGTGCTTTCCTGAACTCTTTCGGGTGTCTTTCGACCACGGAACCCTAGCCTAGTCTCGTTGGCCCGAGACTTAGCTCCCGTCCATTCGACGATCGACTCGGAAGCGGAGGTGGGAGGTTTAGAACAAGCCCTCCACCAGGGCCTCTATCCGGGCCTCGTCATAGGGTTGGGCGCCGTCGGTGACTCGATTGCCGGACGGGTCGAGGAGGATGAAGTCCGACGTACTCTGCATGCCGTAGTGGTCCCACACGTCCCAGGTGTCGGTCCACAGCAAGGTGAAGGTCACCCCGGTGTGGGTTACGTAGTTCTGAGCGTCCTCGAAAGTGCCCAAGCCACCTACTCCTACGACGTTGAGCCGGTGGGCGTTGTTCCGAGCGAACTGCTCGAAGGCCGGGCCTTCGGTCCGGCACGTCTCTCACAACGGGGACCAGAACCAGAACAGCAGCGGCTTGTCACCCGTGGCCACCGAACGCAAGTTGACGGTGGCGCCCGTGTGAACGTCGATCATGTCGTAGTCGAGCAGGTCATCTGCCGGCGAGAAGGCGACGGTGGCCGGTTCTTCGACCACCGAGACAGAGGTTGTTGTCGACCGAGGAGGCATGGTTGAGGAGGGATTCTCTACCGCAGAGGGAACCGTTACTTCATCGGGGGGCGAGGTGTCCGGAGTAAGTGTTACAACAGTGGTGCTGTCAGATGGCGCCACCGCTTCGGTGGTTGAAGCGTTAAGGGGTAACGTCGTTGTCGGGACCGGGGAGGGTTCATCATCCGACGGTGGGGTTACGCTGGTTGTGGTAGCAGACTGGGTTGTCGAGGCGGTAGTTCGAGTCGTGAGGGGAGTGGTGGTCGTGACCACCGTGATCGTATCGGTAGCTACCGGGGCGCCGGAGTTGTTCGGGACAGGGGTCACCGAAGGCCCGGTGCTTGTCGAGTCACCATTCCCGCTACAAGCCGTTACGAACAACCAGAAAGCGGCCCATATGACCACCGACCGAAGGGCCGAGGCGCCACCGGAGCGGACATAGCGGGATTGAGCGGGCTTTCTCAGCTTCGACCATCCTTAGGTGGTTGGGTGCAGTCTGCCCATGATAGGGATGACTAGAGCTTTCCGCCCTGTGTGAGCGGGCAAGGCCGCACATCCGCCGCTGGGTTTTTCTCCAAACGGACGACCTGAATGCCGCCAAGCCATCATCATGTGTAGATCAATGATCGGCAGCAATCACCTGCTAGATTCCTCGACGGGCATGAGCGTGCTCCGGCGATCCGGGCGATATATAGTTGCCCGGAGAGCTACATCGCTGGAACATGGGAGGTTGCCTTGCCGTCGCAGCGCCGACTGAAGCTCCTGGAAATCCTTCACGAGAAGGCACTCGAGAGCCTCGAAAAGCCGATCCGTTTGTCGTCGGGGGCGATGTCCAGCCACTTCGTCGACGGTAAGAAGGCGCTAGCTGAGTGGTCCGATCTCTCCACAGCGTCACAGGCGATCACGGAAGCTGTGCAAGAGGCCGGCATCGAGTTCGATGCGGTAGGTGGTCCGACAATGGGCGCTGACGCCTTGGCTGTCGGAATCGCAGCAGTCAACAATTCTCGGTGGTTCTTCATCCGCAAGCAACCGAAGGGCCATGGAACCGGCCGCCGCATCGAGGGAGCACCCGTCGGATCGGGCACGCGCGTGCTGCTGGTCGACGACGTGGTGACCACCGGAGGGTCCATTCTCGAGGCCGTCGACGTGATCAACAAAACAGGCGCCACCATCGTTGGGGTCGTAACATTGGTGGATCGAGGAGACTCGGCTGGTCCGATAATCGCTGATCATGACATCGCGTACCTACCCATGGCCACATACGCAGATCTCGGCATCGATCCGGTGCGTCCTGAAAGAGTCGCTGCAAAAGCCACCTGAGGAAGGGTTGCAGACCGCCCAGCCCTGCCGCGCTCGACGAGCTCGCGACTTGGTGTCGTGACTTCTGCTGGGTTGTCTGGGAATACGGACTACTGTGTCCGACTAGCGTTTCCGGTTCCTCTCGTGCTACTGGATAACGGACTTCCGGGAGGGTGCCTTGCCGGGATGGCTCTCCTTATCGGACCCGTGTGGGTATTAGGGTGCCCTCATGCGGCCCGTACTCACCTCCGAACAGTCCCGCCACCAGGATGCGATCGCCGACGACCATCCCCGCGTCTTGCTGGAGCGGGCGGGCCTGTCGGTGGCGTTGCAAGCAGTGTCGATGGGGGTGGGCTACGGGCAGAGAGTGGCTGTCCTGGCCGGTCCCGGCAACAACGGCGGGGACGGTTACGTGGCCGCCCGTTACCTGGCCGGTCGAGGAGTGTCGGTCGATGCCTATCCGCTGGTTGAACCGAGGACCGATCCAGCTGTTTGGGCACTGCGCCTAGCCGAGCGGGAGGGCGTGACGGTGCGGGCGTGGGATGATCCGCGGCCTGCCGATCTGGTAATTGACGCCCTCTTCGGGGCCGGGTTCCGGGGCCGGTTACCCGACCTGTCGGCGTGGCGAGGGGTTCCGGCCCGCTTGGCGGTGGACGTACCTTCGGGACTCGATGCCACCACCGGAGATGTCTCCGCCGGTCTGCTGGCGGCTGACGCCACCGTCACTTTCCACGGTTACCGGGTAGGTCACCTGATCGGGTCGGGGCCGGATGTGTGCGGAAAGGTCACCGTGGCGGATATCGGGCTACCGGATGTGGAGCCGGAGTTGTGGCTGTGCGAAGAGGTGGATGCCCCGTTACCCCTACGATGTCGCACCGGTCACAAGTGGTCGGCCGGGTCGGTGCTGGTCTTGGGGGGTTCCGACGGTCTTGACGGCGCCGCCACCCTGACCGCTCGGGCCGCGTTGCAGGCCGGGGCGGGGGCGGTCATGATCGCCTGCCCACCGTCCGTCGAGGAGAAGGTACGTTCACCGGAGATCATGACCAGGGCGATCGGCGGTAGCCGCACCCTGTCGCCTCCCGACCTTGCCCAGGTTCTCGAACTGGCCTCCCGGTTTGATGTCGTGATCATCGGGCCGGGGTTAGGAAGCCACCGAGACCTGGGCGGGTTCGTGACCGGTTTCCTCCGGTCGTATGACCACCCGGTAGTAGCCGACGCCGACGCCCTGAACGCTCTAGATGGGCCGGAGGGTCTGCAGAGAGAAGGGGAGACGGTGATCACCCCCCATTCCGGGGAGTTTTTTCGGCTTACCGGGCGCAACGCTTCCCATGACGAGGCCCTCCGGCTAGCCGACCGTACCGGAGTGACGGTTCTCCTGAAAGGTTCTCCCACCTTTGTGATGGGTAAGCAGCGCTGGATTGTTAACTCCGGAGGTCCCGAGCTATCCACCATCGGCACGGGTGACGTGCTGGCGGGAATGATCGGCGCTTTCCGGGCTGCCGGGTTAGAGGCCGAATCAGCCGCCCGGTCAGGGGCCTACTGGCACGGCCGGGCCGCAGCCGACCTGCAACGTGTCCGTACCGTCACTGCTGATAAGTTGGTGGACCACATCGGGGTGACCACTCGATGCTGAGCCGACACCGATAGTTAATCGGAGCGGCCGGCGTGAACAGATAGTTAGTTATAGACGACGATCCTCGATATCGAAGAGGCTATCCGCTTCGAGAGGTCCCTCTATCCGAAGGCGGCATGAGTTGGCGGCCCTTCTTCGATGCCGGCCTGGTGAGTCCATCGTTCCGAGACGGAAGTTCGCTGAAGATGGCAGGTAACCACCCACCTCCCGGTGATGCCTCTAGTCGAGACCGCGAAAACCAAACTACCCGGATTGGACACCTCCGGTGGGTCCCACCCCCAACCGCCGCCTCCTCAGCGTCGAAACGCGTCCCGCTAAACCGTTGCTATGGCACGGGGAACGAACAGAATAATCCCAACCCCGGTCCGGTCGGTACCTGACCGAACCGTCGGTGCTTTATGGTTACCCACCAGTATGCACAGGAGGTGTGACAGATCCTCCGGCGGTCGGGTCACGCTCGTCAGAAAGATTTCGCGGGCGTCCGAACCAGAGCGAAACAACGATTCAATACATTAGCGGCTAGGAACTAATCATCCGGCTCCGCAGGACGACAAGCTGGTGTCATAGTGTGTCGCCTTGCCGGGTAACGGAGTCCGACCGCTGGCGCAAGAGGTGGAAGATCGACTGTGGTAGGTCGATCAGTTCCGGATCCAGCGACTCGCCTTGTAATCCTCGACCCAGCGCCGTGAACTGCGCCACTGACCGTCTGGTCCGCGAGTGGCCTGTAATCGACCGCGAGCGGCGGCGGTTCTCAGCGCCGGAGCCTTGAGGTCGGAGGTGGCCAGCGCCGCCAGTGGGACTAGACGCGCGGGCCCGGCGACGGCGGGTATCACATGCTGGTACATGGTATCGAGGATCGCTCGGGCAATTAGCACCGCCAAGGTTCCCGGTTCCCCCGCATCGGCCCGCCGGAGCGCGCGGAGGTAACGGTCCCTATCCCGTTTGTAGATAATGGCCGGTGGAAAGCCCAGCCGGACAAGGATCAGGTTGAGGACCAATCGCCCGGACCTGCCGTTGCCGTCCAGGAACGGGTGGATCTGCTCGAACCGGCAGTGCAGGACCGCTAACTGTTCAGAAAAGGTCCGATCATCCGGCTGGAGGGAGTTGGCCTGATCGATCCAGGCCGTCATCTCCGCGGGGACGAGGGGCCATGACACGGGGGTCATTCCACCGGGGAAGGGACGGATTTCGTGTTCTCGGTAGGCGCCGGGCGTTTCGGAGTCGCCCGCAGCCGGATGTGGGCTCACGTTCCAGACCGGTGTCACCGGTGTCATTGCCTTGTGGTGGATCATCCTCACATCGGCAAGCGTCAGGATAGGATCGGGTGGGGACGATTCCCTCAGAGGCACTACCTGCCGGTACACCCAATCGGCGGCGTCGGCGTACCCTTTGACCTCCAGATACTCACTCAGCGGTCGATTACCTTCGGCGCGTCCCTCTTCGAGCAGGCGTTCCACCTCGCGTTGAACCAGGGTGTTACCTTCGATCGCGGTGGAATGATGAACCTCTCCATGCCAGATACGTTTCCAGATTCCGGCCGCCTCGAGCGGAGTGGGCAGTCCGCCCATTCGATCGTGGAGTTCTCGTACCTGAACCGCCAGCCGCTCATAGATCTGAAGGTGCGAGGGCCTGCCGCGCCGTGGTGTAGATAATTGTTCGTTCATGGCACTAATAATGATACCGAACAATTTTGCTGGTCGACAGGAGGAGTTCCGACTGGATCGACATGAGTTGATGGGATCGGACTCCCAGGACATGTTCCGGGATGAATTGTTCGGTCAAAGCAGAATAAAAGAACCGAACAACCATCACATCCATGTAATTCGTGGAGCGACGGTGGAAATCCCGAGAGAAGCGCAGTCTCAGCGCTGTCTTGGGATGAACGCTTCGGGCTTGTTAGGTTGATCGGATCGGAGAGGGGAGGTCGATGGCCCCGGCCAAGTACGGGCTCACGTTATCCAACCGTAGCGTGTTGCTCGGCATGTCCACGGTGAATCAGATGCTCGACCTGGGCGCCAAGGCCGACCGGGCGAAGGTCTGGGATTCGGTGTGGGTGGGGGACTCGGTGTTCGCCAAGCCTCGACTCGACGCCATGGTGGCGCTGGGGGCGCTGGCGGCCTGTACGGAACGGGTCCGTCTCGGGGTCGGGTGCATGGCCAGCATGCCGCTGCGCGATGCCTTGCTGATGGCTTACCAGTGGCTGAGTTTCGACGCCGTATCCGCTGGACGATCCATTTTCGTGGCGTGCCAGGGCCAGCGGGAGGCGGGAGGAGGCAAGTTCGCGGAGGAGTTCGCGGCCTTCGGTATCGATCCGGGGACCCGGAGCCGCCGCATGGAGGAGGGAATCGAGATACTCAGGCTGGTCTCCCAAACGGAGAAGGCCTCCTATGAAGGTACCTACAACCGATTTCAGGACGTTACCGTGCTCCCCCGCCCGGTCCAGCAGCCTCTTCCGATCTGGGTGACCGCAAATCCGAATCCCGCCTTCCCGAAGCTGGCCGAACGGGCGCTGAGAAGGGTGGCCAGACTGGGTGACGGTTGGATGACCACCGCCAACACCGCGGACAGCTTCGCCGCCAACCTGGCCGCGATCCGCAGGTACGGGGCAGAGGAAGGCAAGCCCCTGGTGGACGGGTTCGAAGCCTGCCTTTATTACAACGTCCACGTCAATGATGACCGGGAACGAGGCTTCGAGGAGGTGGGCGCCTATTTGAAGGACTATTACGGAGTCGACTACGACCGCGATTTCCTGGAAAGGTGGGTAGCGGTAGGGTCTCCCGAACGATGTATCCGCTTGATCCGGCGATTCGTGGAGGCCGGCGCCACCACGATCACGCTCAGGCTGGTGGGCTATGACGAGGCGGCCCAATTCCGGAAGGTCACCGACCAGGTGCTTCCGGCATTGGTGGAGTGAAAGCTCGTGATCGAACGTTTCGACCATGCCGTGATCGGGGTGCCCGACCTCGAGGAGGGGATGGAGGCTTTCGGGTGTCTCGGGTTCGCGGTATCGGAAGGAGGCCGTCACCCATCGCTCGGAACCCGCAATGCGATAGTCCGCTTCGGCCTTGACTATCTGGAGTTGCTGGCGGTCGAACATCCGGACACCGCCCGCTCCCGGGGCGCGTTCGGGGCCGAGTTGCTGGCTTTCGTGCAGCGGGACTCGGGTCTGGTGGGGTTCGTTCTGGCGGGTTCCGGACTCCGGCAGGAAGCGGAGGGACTCCGCACGCTCGGCCTCGAGGTGGAAGGGCCCTTCGAGATGGACCGCATCCACGCGCGTGGAGGGCGGCTGGAGTGGCGACTGGTGCTTCCCGGCGCGTCGCCATGGCGCAAGCCTTGGCCCTATTTGATCGACTGGATCACCACCTCGACGGAACTGCTCGAATGGGATCCGCCGGGCGACCACGCCTGCGGGGTCACCGGTGTCGGAGGGATTGACCTTGTTGTTGAGGATTTGGTCTCGGCGGCGGCGATCTACGAGCAAGGGCTCGGCCTGCGACCGGAGCCACACCGACAACGGCCCGCAGCCCGAAGTCGCTACTACCGAGTAGACGGATTCCGGTTGGGCTTGCACCAACCGACCGGGACCGGCCGGGTGGCCGAGGAGTTGGAACATCGAGGACCCGGACCGCTCCGGCTGGTGTTGCAAACCGGCGATGTCGGCCAGACTGTCCGGGCGCTGGCCCGCCGCCGGGTCCGTTACCGGGAGTCGCCTGCGGGAGTCGATATCGACCCGGACGCGGCAGCCGGGGCCAGGTTGCGGATCGTCCCCGGTTAGCTCAGCCGACTGTCGCCCGACCTCCCTTGTAAACGGCTGAAATCCGGCGGGTGTTCCGGATGTCCTCCAGCGGATCAGCCTCGAGAACCACCAGATCGGCAAGCTTGCGCTTCTCGACGGTACCCAGGTCGTTGCTCTGCCCGAGCAGTTCGGCAGCCCGGCTGGTCGCGGCGACGATGGCCTCCATCGGGTGGAATCCGCAACCCTCTACCAAGAGGCGCAGTTCTTCGTGCATGCTGTGGCCCGGAACTACGAACGGGTTGGTCAGGTCGGTTCCGGCCGTTACTTTCACTCCGCCTCGCTGGGCTCGACCGATGAAGGTCATCTGGTTGCGAAGCTCGACCGGCGCCTGCTCCCAGTCGGTCTCGCTGTAATCGAACGGGTAGGCGTACTGGTTCCATTGCTCCTTGACGGCGTCGGGCATCTCGTCGAGTCCGGGCGGGTTTGCGGCCTGCGGGGTGTTGCCGGCCAGGATGCTTTGCGAGAGGGTAAGGGTGGGGGTGATGAAGGTCCCACGCTCGGCCATCAGAGCTATCAAGCCGTTTGCCAGGTCGGATCCGGGATCGATAAAGCGCCACGGCTGGAAACCGACCAGCGGATCCAGGATACGGCCCGCCAGGGCTGCGAGGTCCGCTTGGCGCTCCTCCGGTACCAGTTCCCGGCCTATCCGCACATGTTCGAGGGCATCGACGCCGACCTTCACCGCTTCCTCAACGGTCACGACATGGCCAACGTGTGCAGCTACCCTTACTCCCTGCTTGTGGGCTTCGGAGATCACCGCCCGCAGGACCGGGAGGCGGGCCCACACGTAGACCTTTATAAAGTCCATCCCGGCGTCGACAAGCCGGGCGGTTTCCTTTCGAGCAGTCTCCTCGTCGTCGATGATCGCCAGCCAGCGCCACGGCGCCGGAGGATCGGCCGGGCCGTCCAGGATGGTCCCGGCACCGAAGAAGCGCGGCCAGGTATCGCGCCCTTGCTTGAAGGTACGGAAGACCTCTCCCGGATCGAAGTTCCCCGTGTCCCGGACTGTTGTCACCCCGTGTCGTAACAGGGTGGTCATGAACAGATCGGCCAAGGAACCGGGATCCTCCACCTGCAGGAACGAGTTGTCGGCCAGCACCCCGACATGAACATGGCAATCGATCAGGCCCGGGATCACCGTAGAGCCGGAGATATCCACTACCTCGGCATCGGTGGGGACCTCCATTTCCCCACTACGGAAGACCGCATCGATCCGTTCCCCGTCGATCAGCACAACCCCGTCGTCTATGGGTTCCCTGCCCGTGCCGTCTATTACCTTTCCGCCAACCAGAGCCTTCGCAGCCATCTCTCTGCTCCTTGTCTATCCCGGTTGTGCATAAATCTAGCCGAAACTCCGACCCGCTCCCGCTCATGAGTAATAGGGGGGCCGGTAACATTCGATGTAGCTGTGGGAGTCATACGGGAGGCGGCATGCTCGACTGGTTGCTGACAGGCGGAACCGTCATAGACGGGACCGGACGACCCGGTTTCCGGGCCGATGTCGGCCTAGTCGGAGCAGCCATAGCTGCGGTAGGTGACCTAGCCGGTAGGGAAGCCCACCGAACCGTGGACGTAGGCGGCGCTGTTATCTGCCCCGGCTTCATAGATGTCCATGCTCATTCTGAGTTTTCCCTGCTCCGAGGGGGTGACGTTGACGCCAGACTCCGTCAGGGGATCACTACCGATCTGCTCTCTCCCGACGGGTTCGCCTACGCACCGCTGGTGGGGGAAAGGCGCGCCGAGATGGAGGCCTACCTCGAGGTGTTCAACGGTCCCCCCGACCCTTCGTGGGAGTGGTCCACCTCCGCCGAGTACCTGAGGATGTTCGACCGGCGAGTCGGCATAAATGTGGTTCCCCAGGTGGGCTTCAACGCCGTCCGAGCCGAGGCGGTCGGTTGGGAGCCGCGCCCGGCGACACCTGCTGAGGTCGCCCGTATGGAGGATCTGACCCGGCAAGAGATGGAGGAAGGCGCTCCCGGCATCCAGGTTGGCCTCGACTACTTCCCGTCGGGTCATGCCACTACCGAGGAGCTGACCGCGGTGGCCCGAGTGGTGGCCGGTTACGGTGGGGTGTACACCTCCCATGTACGAGGCATCCGGGGGGACACGCTTGGTGGCGTCAGAGAGGCCCTCCGGGTGGGCCGCGAATCGGGGGTGGCGGTCCACATCTCCCATCTGTTCGGAACCGATGAGCTATACGAACTGCTCAGCGACGCCCGGGACGAGGGTCAGGATGTTACCTTCGACGCTTATCCCTACATGGCCGCCAGCAGCCATCTGGCTTTCTGCCTTCCCAAATGGGTGGAGCAGGGACCCCCCGAGCGGATCATCCGGTCGCTCAAGGATCCTGGTGTGCGTTCCCGAATCGCTCCCCACATCGAAGAGTTCTTCGAGTCATATGTGGCCGGTCCGGACAACGCCTTCTTCTCCTCCATACCGCCCGGTCCTTACCGGCGTCTCCAGGGCCGCCCGCTCACCGACGCCTTTGGTACGGCGGGTGACACACTGGCGGATGCGGTGTGCACGCTGCTTGTCGAGTGCCGTCTGAGGGTGCTGATGGTGTACCGCTGGCACGATGAGGCCAAGCTACGCCGCGCAATGACCCACCCCCTCGGGATGGTCGGCTCGGACGGGTTGTTCCGGGGCGCCTTTCCGCACCCGAGAGGTTTCGGCGCCCATGCTCGTGTCTTGGCCCATCTGGTACGGGAGAAGGGATGGCTCAGCCTTTCCGACGCCGTCCGCCGGATGACCTCGATGCCGGCGGCCCGCTACGGACTGGCAGATCGAGGAACCATCCGGGCAGGCGCCGCCGCTGACGTGGCCGTCTTCGACCCGAACCGTGTTCGTGATCGGGCCACTTTCGAGAATCCCCGTTCCAGGGCGGTCGGGATGGACTACGTGTTCGTCAACGGACGGGCCGCCATCGAAGCCGGCCGACTCATGGAAACCACCGCGGGTCGTGTCCTGCGAAGGCTAGGTACCTGACCGTCCGGCTACCTGCTTTGACAGGACCGGGCTGGAACGAACCTCGGTCCTGAGTTACGCCTCGGTTGTATCCTTGGCGTTTCGGGTCTTAAGGGGGTTGGATCTGTCCCAGATGTGTTGCATACTGATAGGTAACCGTAAGCATCGTCGGTCGGTTCCGGTACCGAGCTTCGACCGGGGCAGAGATCATTTCGTGCAGCCAAGCCCGGTGAGGGCAAGGTCGGCGCGTTCCGAACCCAGGACAGGTGGCGGTGGGGGTGGGCCCGGATGGGTGGACTGTATCGGCGATTTTCGCGTTCTGGCGACCCGGGCAGCCGCCCCTTGACCCGCTCGGGTAGTCGCCCGAATCGGGAGACCCTGCAGTTGGTGAGCTCAGCCGGTCTCTGTTCGGGTTCCTCGGGTAGGTGTGCGGCCTAACGAGGGTTCGGGAAGAGAGTACTTCCGGAGAACAGCCAGGATGCTTTGCCAGGTCGCATCGAGCAGGTCGATCGGCCGGCCACGGTGGGCAATCCGGGCGGTGGCCTCGATCTCCCCCGGATACATGATGGGCTGTGAGTCATCGAGGCGCCGGCTAGCTTTCAGGTGATCCGTCAGCAGTGACGCCCGTCGCTCGGCTTCGTCAATCGGCACGAAGCGTTTTGGATCGAGCACGATGATCATGGAGTCATTGCTGAAGGAATCCGCCGGATCCCCGGGTATCCCTCCCCCCGACAGGATGCCGGCGAACAACTCGACCATGAAGGCAAGGGCATAACCTTTGTGCCCTTCCTCACGGCCTAGCGGGAGGATGGCGCCGCCGGCGTAGTAGTCGTCGGGATCGGTCGTCGGGTTTCCCTCCGAGTCGATTATCCACCCGGCCGGGGTTTCCTCCCCCCGGAACCGGTAAGTCCGCACCTTGCCCTCAGCCACTACCGAGGTGGCCATATCCAGCAAAAAGGGCCCTTCGAGAGCGGAGGGGAAGGACATGGCGACCGGATTCGAGCTGAGTTTCCGCTCCGCGCCTCCGAAGGGCGCCTGGTTGATCCCATGGCCGCCCGCACAGGTGAAGATGATCGAGGCCATGCTGCACGCGGCGGCCTTTTCCGCATAGCGGCCCAGCCGACCGATGTGCTTGACGCGCCGCATCGTGACCGAGGCTATTCCGGTGCTCCGAGCTTTACGAATAGCCAGATCGGTGGCGAACTCGGCTACTACCTGGCCGAACGCCCAGTTGCCGTCAACGTGTGCAGTGGATGCGGCCTCCGATTCGATTAGCGGACCGGCGGAGGGAATCAACTCCCCTCGATCGATGGCTTCCACATAGTCGCGCAGGCGCAGAACTCCGTGCGAGGACCGCCCGATGGTGTCGTTGTCCACCAAATGGGAGGCCACCAACCGTGCGTCGGCTTCTGAAGCTCCCGCTGCTTGCAGCACGTCTGCACAAAGGTCCTCGAGTTGATCCCTTCGGATCTCCGGCACGAGATTGATCCTTTCCTATCGCATCGTTCCAGAGCGAACTCCGTCACTGAGTCAGCTTCGGCTAACTGTACTTTCCGTAGTCGGGGGTACCGGTGCCTGAACCAGCCATCAGATGTCGCAAATCGACAATCATATTGATGATTAAGCGAGCGGGTCAGCCGCCGCGAGTGTTGTTCTAATCGAGCGTCGGTATTAGCCTTATAACAACGAATGTTTGGTTCTCGGAGGGGTCAGTGATCGTTAGAAGACGCAGGTTTATATCAATTCTCGGTGTATTGGCGATGGTGGCTACCTTGCTGGCAGCTCCCGTAGCCGGTGAGCACGGGACAAGTTACACCGATGTGCATGCAGGCGGAGGGTTCACTCCGGCCATTCAAGCCCTCGCTCTGGCGGGTGTTATTGAAGGAACGGACTGTTCCGAAGGTGAGTTTTGCCCCGACGATGTGCTGACGCGCGAGGTTCTGGCTGTGTGGTTGGTGCGCGCCGTCGACGGCGGGGATCCAACCGGCGAGCCGACAGAGCGGTTTGCCGACGTCCGGCGCGACTGGCCGGTCGCGGCCCACGTCGAACGTTTGGCGGAACTGGGTGTCATCGAGCAGTGCAACGGTGATCCACCCGTGTTCTGTCCGTTCGCTCCGGTGACCCGTTCGGAGGCCGCCACCCTACTCGTGAAGGCCTTCGACCTTCCTCCAGCTTCCTCCTCTGGATTCGAGGATATTGCCGGCTCGGAGGTCGTCGCTGATATCAATGCTCTCGCGGCCGCGGGTATCGCGATCGGGTGTTCGAACGATCCTCTGCTGTTCTGCCCATCCCAAGACATAACCCGCGCTGAGATGGCGGCTCTACTGGCCAGGGCTCTCCGGTTGGTTCCCCGTCCCGGCCACGAGCCGGAAGCGCTCTCCGTCGATCCGGAGATCCGGATAGGCACGCTTGACAATGGCTTCACGTACTACTTGCGAAGCAACGACAAGCCGGGCGACTCGATAACGATGCGCCTCGCCGTCAAAGCCGGGTCGGTCAACGAACCCGAGCCCGGTCTGGGGATCGCGCACTTCCTCGAACACATGCTTTTCAAGGGCACCGAGGCCTACACGGCCGACGAATTGAATTCGACGATCCGAAACCTGGGCGCCGAATTGGGTCCTGATACCAATGCCTACGTGTGGTACGACGAGACGGTATACGAGTTGACCGTAGCCGCCGACCCGCCCGAGAACGTGAGTACCGCCCTGCATGTATTGTCACAGTTGGCCCATGCGGCGACCATCGACCCCGACGCGGCGGTGTTGGAGAGGGGCGTGGTTATCGACGAGTTACGTTTGAGGACCGCCACCGGCAGCGGCCAGATCTCCGCCGAGTTTGACCGCGTATACACCGAAGGGACGCCCTACGAGGGTTACTACGCGGGCGGGACCGAAGCCGCTATCGAAGCGACAACGGCCGAGGACCTGAGGGACTTCTACGAGACGTGGTATGTGCCGTCCAACATGGCCATTGTTGCGGTGGGCGACGTGCCGCTCGATGACCTTTACTCCCTGGTAGAGGAGCACTTCGGGCCTATACCCTCCGGAGAGGCCCCGTTCTTCTCCTTGCCGGAGGTCGTCCCGGATCCCGAAGGCTCATATCACGTTGCCACCCATGAGGATCTGGGGTATTCCTACATATCGCTCGACATACCCATCCCACGCTCGGTTCCCGGTACGGATCAGGCCGAGAGGCTAGGCCTGATGGAATGGCTGATCGAGATCATGGTGTCTAATCGGCTCGACGACGCCTATTACCGGGGTGAACTCCTTCAAGTCGACCGACCCTCCTTCTCGTCCTTCACCTATGGCAACGCCTTGCGTTACTACGGAACCAATTGGCAGGGTGACGATCTTGATAGGGCCTCCGCCGCCTACATGTCCGTGTTGCTAACCATCGAGGAATACGGATTCACGGATGCTGACCTGTCGCGGGCTGTTGAACAGCTAGCTACCAGCTTGGAACACCAGTTGGAAACCTCCGGTAGCACAAACGACCCCGGGTACGCCGATAGCTACGTATCGCACTTCCTGGTCGGGGGTGACCTCAGCACTCCGCAGGAGCGCCATGACCGGCTCACGGCACTGGCTGAAGAGGTGACGGTCGGAGAATTGACCGCTCGCTACCGGTGGCTCATGAATAGGGCCGGGCCGATTTTCATTGCAGTTGGACCGAACCCGGAAAGTGTCCCCACGACGGCGGACCTGGCAGCGGCGGTTGCATCCGCTGCCCCACGCAGCGAGCCCCCACCGGTGGAGGAGCCGATTGATGCGTTAATGCAGGTTCCCGACCCGGTGGAAGCGGCGGATACCAGGAAACTGGGTGTGCTGGACGCTGTCGAATGGCAGTTCCCCAACGGCGCAAGGGTCGTATTCACCCAGTCCGACATAGCGGAATCTACCGTCAATATCCGGGCAAGGTCGCTAGGGGGATGGTCGCAACTCCGGCCGGGATCTCGCGCCCTCGCTCCTAGGGCTGTCGAGGCCGTGCTGGGCAGTGGATTCGGAGGTTGGTCGAAGTCACAGATCAACCGCTACCTGGACGGCAGCACCGCCTCGGTAAGCGCGTTCATCAGCGAGCGAACAGAAGGCTTTGACGGGTCTGCCAACACCGAGGATCTCGAAACCGCCTTTCAGATGATGCACCTGCTGATTACCGCTCCTAGTGTGGACGAACTCGCCTACCGCGAGGCGCTCAACGGGGCCGCGATCCGCGCCTCTCTGGCTGAAGTCAACCCGTCCTGGCAGGCGTGGGTGGCTTATAACGAGGCCCGTTTCGGACTCGAGTGGCACAACCCGGTGGCGACCCAGGAGCAACTCGCTTCGATGAGCGCCGAGGCGTTGCTCGACCTCTACCAGAGCCGTCTGGGTGATGTGGACGACTTGATGGTCACGGTGGCCGGAGATGTAGATGCGGAGGTTGTGGCGCAACTGGCGCGCCACTACATCGGTACTCTCCCGGCGGGGGAGCCCGATACGTTCGTGAATCGTCACCGCCCATTCCCTGAGGGCGTTACCCGGCGGGATATAGCGGTGGGTCCGGAGATGGGCGCAGTGCTGGAGATATCGTATGAGGTTGAGCACCCCGTGACCCCCTCGTCAAGAGTTAACGCTCATGTGTTGAGGGTGCTCTTGGACGACGTTCTCTTCCGCTTGATCCGCGAAGAGGTGGGTGCATCCTACGTGGCGTCGGTCTCGATAAGTCCGAGCTTCACTCCGACGAATCGGGTGTACTCGGACATCGTGGTCACCTCCGACGGTCCCAGCCTGGAGGGTCTACACAGCAGGGTCCTGTCCATTGTGGATGACTTGGCGGCCAACGGACCGTCCGCGGAAGAGTTGCAGGAGGCGAAGGCTGTCGCGGCGTCCGACTTCGACAAGGTGGACAACTCTCGGCTGCTCGGGATACTGTCGAGTCGGCTGTACATAGACGACGCCGAACTCTTGACGCCCGCCAGGTCGATCGAGGAACTCGAAAAGGTAACCGCAGCGACCGTGCAGGCGCTCGCGGCTGCGATCTACGATACCGAGAATCGCATCGAGATTGTCCGGGTACCGGCTTCCCCGTCGGGAGGGAGTGAATAGAGCCGACCAAACGGGCCCGGGTCAGGCCGCTGGAGTCATGACGGCGGGGTAGACTTGCCGCCGTGTACGGAGGGTTCGGAGCACCACTGCAACCGCAGGACCTTCAACGGTTCCAAGACGTCTTCGGGTAGCCGTAGAAGGTCGACGAGCACGGCGCGGTCGAGTTCCTGCCGGACTTCATCATGGTGTGCTTCGTTGGCTGGAAGGAACGGCCACTTATATTCTTGAAGATGCGGTCCGCTTTGGCGAGTTGGTGTTCGTTGAGATGCCGTGGATCCAGAACTGGTAGGTCGGGGAGAGCGGTGATGGTGGGGACCGCACGGCCTTGCTGCCGGCGATTCGCGGTCCACCAGAAACACATCATGCTCAGAGTGGTGTTCGCCCACAGGAGCAGGGGAATCGCCAACACTCGTCATGGGGCTGGAAGCTGGGCCAGGCTCTGCCCCTGATCGTTCGTTCCGGGGTAAGGCAGGAAGCCAGGCTCTGGGAGTTCAACTGGAAGTCGCGATTGAAGTGCAGGGGTGTGGCTGTGTCCCACACTTCCAGGGAAACGGTTCAAGAGGCCGGTTCGTACTAGGCCACGGCTGTCCGACTCGACCACAAGAGTACGGTCTCGTGGGGCCGAGTGTGCCCACAACACCGGGTATTCGTGAACCTCGGACATCGGATGGAGTTACAAATGGCCCGCGGGTGTCGCCTTTGGCGCCTGGCTTAAAGCCTATGTCAGTTGTGGCTCTCCGATCCGGCGGTGGCCACCATCGGGCATGGTCAGGTTCCCTTCTGGTTCGAGGCGGTCCTGTCGTTCCCTGCTTACGCTACCTATGGCTACGTTCAGAGTCAGGCGTTCCGGGAAGTCGTCATACAGCGAATACAGATGCTACGCTCTTGAGCATATTGGTTACTTCTATCCGGCTCTCGCCCGAAACCGAGCGTCGGCTTTCTTCTCTGGCTTCGCAGACCGGACGCACTAAGTCTTTCTACATTCGTCAAATAATTGAACGCGGACTCGAGGATGTTGAGGATTACTACCTGGCCGCAGATGTCCTCGAACGTATCCGCAAAGGACATGAGCAGTTACATACCGCCTCCGCAGCTAGGAGACGACTTGGTTTGGAAGGTTAGGTACACGGATAAGGCCCTTACCCAACTGGAGAAACTCGACCCAACCGTCTCTCGAAGAGTCCTTGATTACATGGATGAGCGGGTGGCGACATTGGTTGACCCGCGCAAGATCGGCCGGCGACTGAGCGGCCCGATGGGTGGACTGTGGCGTTACCGGGTGGGGGACTGCCGGGTTATCTGCGATATAAGGGATAATCTTGTGGACGTCTTGGTGCTGCGGGTGGGCAGGCGGGACAAGGTCTACCGCTGATGAACTACCTCTGAACTACACGCCGACCAGCAACACTGCCGGGCAAATGGGATCAGGTACCGGCGAGGATGCGTTTGGGGGTTCGATCATGATTGTGTTCCACCGGTCGTCGGTGGTGCCTTATCTCGGAGTTGCGCCGCTTCCTCCTCCGTCGGGCCCGCGATCCGGGTGGGACCACTCCGGCCCCTCCAACGCATGGCCATCGGCCCAAAGGACCACGATCCCGATGACCCGGATTCTCCAGTGTGGTTGCCTTCCGGTTCGTTCTGTGAGCGGTCGAGGTGTAGTCCTCGACAACGACTACCGGTAGAGAGCATCCGTCATCTCCGCTAGGTCCCCGTCCATCCGGTGCAGGGTATCGGCCAGCGCCCACGGACCGTTGATCGAAGTAACCCCTCCGTCGATGGGGATCACCGCTCCCGTCACGAAACGGGACCTAGGCGAGCACAGCCAGGCGACCAACTCGGCCACCTCGTCTGGAGCGTGCGATCCGTCGGCCGCTAGCGGGCGCGCCATTCCCTCCAGAGACCGGTGCTCGGCCCGGTCCGGGCGGGATAAAGAACTGCGACCTATAATGCGGCGGGTGTGGAAGAGTGGGGTTCGGCGACCAGGGGGCGACATTCCAAATGGCCCACCGACGACCAGGTAGAACCCCTGGAGCATGTCAGCGCACGCAGTCAGGGCGGCGGTATTACGTGACCCGGGCCGGTCGATCCACGTAGAGGAACTGCGCCTGGCCGATCCGGGACCTGACGAGGTCCGGGTTGGGATCGTGGCAACGGCTATCTGTGGGAGCGACCTCGCCTACATAGACGGCGAATGGAATGCCCCGAGGCCGGCGGTGTTCGGTCATGAGGCAGCCGGGATCGTCGACTCGATCGGTTCGGGCGTGACGGAAGTGGCCGTCGGCGACCGCGTGGTGGTCACGCTGGTTCGTGCGTGCGGGTCATGCCGGCGGTGCGGCCGGGGCAATCCGGTTGTCTGCACCGGTGGCGCCCGAAGGCATGACACCCCGTTACGGGACGGCTCCGGCAAGCCGGTCCACCAAGGACTGCGCGTCGCCGGTTTCGCTACGGCGGTGGTAGTCCATCACTCGCAGGTGGCGCCGATCGGAAACGAATTAGGATTGGATCTTGCCTCCCTACTCGCCTGCGGTGTACTGACCGGCGTCGGTGCGGTGATGAACACGGCCCATGTAGAACCGGGCTCCCATGTGGTGGTTCTGGGTTGTGGCGGCGTGGGACTCAACGTCGTCCAAGGCGCCCGCCTTGCCCACGCGGCGACCGTTACCGCGTACGATCCCGACCCACGGAAGGGAGCCGCGGCGATCCGACTCGGTGCGAGCGGCTCGTTCGCGCAAGGCGAGGATCTCAAGGCAGGCGTTCTGGGTGCGACCGGAGGCGAAATGGCGGACTACGTGTTCGTGGCGACCTCGTCGGTGGCGGCCGTGGACGTAGCATTCGGTTTCCTAGCCCCGATGGGCGCCGTCGTGCTGGTGGGAATGCCTCCGACCGGGGTAACCGCCCGGCTGGATGTGGGAACCGTAGCGGCTCTTAACCAGCGGGTTCTCGGATCCAAGATGGGATCCTCTCGACCGGCTGAGGATGTGCCCCGCCTAGTCGCCCTATACAGGGAAGGCCGGCTGCAACTCGAGAGCCTGGTGAGCGGGCGCTACCCGTTGGAGCGGATCAACGAGGCGCTCGACTCGGCCCGCCGGGGGGAAGCCTTGCGAAACCTGGTGATCATGGACGAGAGCTTGGTATGAAGCTCGCAGCCGTCGAGACCTTTGTGGTGGCCAACCCGCCACCATCCCTAGGGGGACGGTATTTTGTCTTCGTCAAGCTCACCACCGACGATGGAATCGTCGGCTATGGGGAACACTATGGGGCTACCTTCAGCCCGGTCGCCGTAACGGCCTTGATCGAGGAAGTCGCCTCGGAGTTGCTGCTCGGGAACGCTCCCTTCCTTATCGAGCGGTTCGTTCGCCGTGCTTACGGGCGGGGCTTCACCGCTCGGCCCGACGTGACGATGGCAGGGGTTGTCAGCGCGCTTGAGATGGCTTGCTGGGACATCATCGGCAAGGCGCTCGACAAGCCGGTCCATGCGTTGCTGGGTGGGCAGGTGCGCGATGCGGTCCGTTCCTACACCTATCTATATGGTGAATCCGGGGACAGCGCCGATGTCTACCTCGATCCCGACCTGGCCGCCCGGCGGGCCGCCGAATACGTGAGGCAGGGGTTCACCGCCGTGAAGTTCGACCCGGCCGGGCCCTACTCTTCGATGGGTGGTTACCAGCCGCTATTGGAGAGGATCGACCTGTCCGTCCGCTTCTGTCGGGCCATACGCGAGACGGTCGGGTCGAAGGCGGACCTGCTGTTCGGTACCCACGGCCAGTTCACCGCCTCCGGGGCGATCCGTCTGGCCAAACGGTTGGAGCCCTTCGACCCGCTCTGGTTCGAGGAGCCGGTTCCCCCCGATGACGTCGCCGGTATGGCGCACGTCCGGAGCCACACGTCGATTCCCATCGCCGCCGGGGAACGGCTCGCCACCAAGACGGAGTTCGCCCGGCTGGTATCGGCGTCTGCGGTCGACATCCTCCAGCCCGATCTGGGTCGCTGCGGAGGGATACTGGAGGGCAAGAAGATTGCTGCGATCGCCGAGGCCCATGGACTTCAGATCGCTCCGCACTGCTACAGCGGTCCGATCGTCGGCGCCGCCAACCTGCAGCTCGCCGCCTGTACTCCGAACTTTCTGATCCTCGAGGCGATAAGAGACTGGGGCGGGTTCCACGCCGAGTTGTTGAAGGCGCCTCTCGAAGTCGCGGACGGCCACACGGTGGTCCCTTCGGAACCTGGCCTAGGGGTGGAACTCGACGAGGATGTTGCCCGAGCGAATACCTTCACGGGGGTAGGACTCCACATCGAGATGGTGGACGAGCCGGTAGACTACCGAGATCCACGGTGGGCCGGACTGCAGGAGCCCTGATCTGTCGCTATCCCACCTCAACGCGGCGGGCCAACCGGGTTTGCGTCCCATGAAGACGGAATCCGGATAGGGGCACTCCGGGCGACGGAAGAATCCGGGGAGTGTCCGGGGCGGGATCGGTAAAGCGGCCGGGGTTGTGCGGCTTGGCGCCTACTGATCTCGGTACATCAACTGTATTGCCGCGGTCAGGTATAGGCGGGCTTTGTCGGTGAGGCGCTTCCATCCGTAGGTGTCGAGAACGAACCGCATGAGCTGGTCATGGGAGGCGCCGGGATACTTCCGGAGCCGTTGCGCCATCAGGGCGCCTACCTCGTTGAGCGGTACTTCGTAAAGGTCACGGTTCCCGATTTCTCGGACCGAGACCGGGGAGGAGCCAGGCGTGCGGAGTATCCGCTGGTTGTCGTCGTCCGGCCCGGTGCTTAGCTGGTCAATCTCCACCTGCTTCTGGTCCAGTAGGCGGTTCAGCGTTATCGCCAGCTTGTTCCGGGCAAGTTTGGTTACCCGGGTCGAGCCCGATCCCCGGACGTAGAGCCGGAACGCACGCTCGGCGGTGATCGGCCCTTCGGTTTCGATGATCCGTCTCATTGCGGGTACCGCCCCGAAGGGATGGGTGGCGCTAGGGTGCGCGAGGCCGGTCTCGTCCCACTCGACATAGGCGGCGATGGTCATGGAATCAGCGCCGGTTCGTCGATCACCTGACGGAGCAGCGATCCTCACCGCGGATGGTCCCGTTTCCGCCGACCTTCCTGCCGTTACAGGGTTGGCCGGTGTCTCCCCCTTGAGTACTCGGACGATATCGCTTACAACCCCCTCTTGAGCGCGGGCCTGCGCCTCGGTCGTCCACCTGCCGATGCGGGGGGTAAGCACTACCCTGTCGAGTCCGACCAGCGGGCTACCGGTCGGCAGAGGGTCCTCCTCGAACGCATCGATACCGGCCCCGGCGATCACCCCATCCCTCAGCGCGGCTCCCAGGGCATGCTGGTCGACGACCGGCCCCGAAGCGGTGTTCACCAAGTAGGCCGTGGAGCGCATGGCCGCCAACTGGTCACCGCCGATCAGGTGCCGTGTCTCGTCGTTCAGGGGAACGTGCAGGGAGACGAAGTCGCTATCGGCGAGCAATCCGTCAAGGGAACGGGGTAGCGCCCCGGACTCCTCCATGGCGCTAGCGGGAAGGTAGGGGTCGTGCGCGTGCACGGACATCCCGAAGGCGAGGGCCCGTTGAGCGAGACGCCGCCCGGTCTCCCCGAAGCCGATAATGCCCAGGTTCTTGCTGTCCAGATCGCAGCCCATGAAGATCGAAGGTGGCCGGCGGTCTCCGCCGATGAGGGCGTTGTGGGCTGCAACGACGTTGCGGGCCAGGCATAGGATCAGGGCCATGGCGTGGTCGGCGACCGCGCCAGCCTGCGTTGCCCCCGCGTTGACAACCGTTACGCCCCGCTCCGCGGCCGCAGGCAGGTCCACCTGATCCAATGCGACGCCGATCCGGCCGATGGCCTTGAGCCGTCGGCAGCGTTCCAGAACCGTCCGTGTGATCCGGACAGGGGACAGTTGGTAGATGATGGCGTCGGCGTCCCGGACCGCCGGGATCAGATCCTCTTGTGATGCCAGAGCGACCATTCTTACGGTTCCGACCTTTTCCAGGGTCCGGAGGGAGACCGGGGTCAGATCCACATGATCGAGAATAACGATGTTTCGGTTCATAGCCGGAGTGATTCTACCGATACGGCGATCAACTTGAGCCGGTAGATCGTAATCCCGATCGCCGGCGGGCCCGTATCCGCGCAATCGCATGCGGTTAAGTAAGTGACGACGGTCAGCGCTCGGGGGGAACGTCGGGCAGGACATAGTGAAAACCCCGGCCCCGTCCGCTTTCCCAGCTCGGTTGCATATGACCCGCTTCGGCCAGCGCCTTGAGGTGGGCGGTGGCGGTCACTGAAGATACACCCGCCAATGCAAGGTATTCGGTTGATGAAATGCGTCCTCGTTCGCTTAGCCACGCAAGTGCGGGAGTCGAGGGATCGCGGGGCGGAGGCACCCGCAACGCATCGCGAGTTGCCCGGCTCAACCGCCAAGCCGGCGGCGTACCGTCGGGCGTGGGTATGGCTACGAGCAGATTCGTGAGGTCGGCCAGTTTGTAGTCGGCCACGCGGCGGATAGCGTTTTCTGCATCGTGAGGCGTCCGCTGCAGCAGGGCGGAGCAGGAGGCGGCGGTTAGGAATGGTGTACCAGGATGCGATGCCCGCCAGACCAAGAGGGCGGCGTCGACATCATCAGAGGCGCCTCGTGGCTGTAGCTCGCCGAATAGCCGGTACCGATCCTCGTCAGGTCGACCCCCGGATAAGATCACCTGAACGGATGGATCCTCGGTGAGTTCTATGAGTGGAGGATTGCACCCGATCCTGATCAGGTCTGCGACCATCCGATCGACCCCCACTCCTTCCTGTTCGATCAGCCCAAGTTGCCGCACGGCGTTCGTCAGGGTGCGGTACCTGGGTACCGACGGGTGAGTGATGATGTTGTCAGCGGTAATGCCTCTGACGAAGCCACCCGGCGAGGTCACACGTAACTGGTAGCCGATATGTTCCACCACGGTTGGGCCCGGGTGAGTCCAGTCACGGTGACAAACACCGTTGAGAATGGCTTCGCGTAGCGACCTTTGCGGGATTACCCGCACGCGGTGGACGCCGAAGCCGGTGACAATTTCGGCTACCGGATTATTGGCCCTAGCTGCTGATTCGACGAGGTCGATCTCTTCGAGGAGGGAACGTCCGGTGTCGTGGATGCGGACGCTTGAGGGGCCACCCGGAACATGACGGTACGTGTAGTCGAGTGACGGACGCTGTCGGGTGGCGAGCAGTATTCGCCCTGCTTCGTTGAGGTAGTCGGAGTCTTCGAATACCAACCCAAGGCGAACCAGCAAGTCGCGGAGGGGAAGAGAGGCTTTCCCTGAGTCTACTCTGGCCGACAGATCTCTCAAGACTGCTTGCGTTCTCGGGGACATATCGTCGAGCGGGATCGACGAGCGCTGATAGGACGGATCGGCCGCCATGCCCGAGAAAATGCCTTGGAGTAGTTTCGTGTTGGTAACCGGTACGCAGTGCTTACCTTGGCGGTGGGTGTACCTACCTTTGAAAGGCACCGGCTCCACGGCCTGGGGGACGATGACGACGAGGAGTTGTCGCCCTCTGAGTTCGGCTATACGAAGATTGACCGCGAGCCGTCCCTCCGTCAACTGGAAGATACGCGTGCGGAGCCAGTCAGGATCGGTGTCGGCGCCGATGATGTCACCGGTTCGGTCGTCCACGCCGACTATGAGAGCGCCCCCGCCCTCGGTGTTAGCCATACAAGCGGCCTCTTCGGCGAGTTGACGAGCTACTCGTTCGTTATGTGGTGAACCCGGCATTATGTCACCATTGTGCCGTCGTCCTGCTTCCTCCTTTAGGTCAATGGCCGTCGACTCAAGTTCTTCCGGCGTATAGCTGCCATCAGCCAGGCTGGTAAGGACGCGCTTCACCTCCTCCTCGGGTGTGGGTGGATCCAAAAACCTAAATCCGCTAGCACTCATGACCGAAACTTAACTTTTTCTAAGCCAAAAACCAAAGAGCGGACACCAGGGATGAGGAACCTTATGTTTTTTGGGCTCGGGACCATAGCCGGGCCGGGAATGAGGCCTTTTAGGAGTGTCCGTATAAAGGTGGGCTCCCTTTTACATGGAGCATCTATCACGTATTCTGCCCGACTGCGAACCCTGCACCGGTTCGGGCGCATCCTAGGTAGCGTATGTCCACACAGACATGTTGACCAGACTCACCATCCGCAATTTCAAAGGCATCGCCGAGGCCGAGATCGAGTTGGGAAACCCGGTTGTGTTCGTGGGGCCCAACGACTCCGGGAAGACGACCGCGCTTCAGGCCGTCACGCTGTGGGATCTGGGGTTGAAGCGATGGAAAGAGAAGCGGGGTGACCAATCGCCCTCGAAGCGGCCCGGGGTTGCTGTGAGCCGCAGGGACTTGGTGGGAGTGCCGGTTCCGTCGGCCCGCCAACTATGGCATGGGTTGCGGGTCCGTGAGACATATCGTGATGAGGCCGGTCAACGAACCGAGAACATCCGTATCGATGTCATAGTTGATGGGGTGACAAGGGTCAGAGCCGAGGAGGCCGTCGAATTCGAGGAGTGGTCGTGCGGGCTTGAGTTTGACTACTTCAACGAGGAAGGATTCTATTGCAGGCCGCTCAGGACGGATCGGTCGGGTGACGAGCGCATGCCGGTCCTGTCCGAGGCGCTACGGCCCGAGGTGGTAATGCTCGGTCCCATGTCGGGGCTCGCCACACATGAGACGAGGCTGGAACCCGGGGCGATCAACGTTCGGCTGGGGGAAGGTCGCACGGCCGAGGTTCTGCGCAATCTGTGCTTCCGAGTTACCGAACTCCCCGATGGTGACCGGCTATGGGATGACCTCTCCGTACGGCTCGAACGACTCTTCGGCGCAAGGCTAGATCGCCCACGGCTCATTCCCGAACGAGGTGAGATCGAGCTTTCCTACGTCAACCGATCCGGTTCCCGGCTGGATTTGACGGCGGCGGGGAGAGGCATGCAACAAACCTTGTTGTTGCTGTCCTTCATCAGCTTGCACCCGGACAGTGTGATACTCCTTGACGAACCTGATGCCCATCTTGAGATACTGAGGCAACGCCAGACCTACGAGTTGTTGAGCGAGGCCGCATCTGCCAACGGGACCCAGGTGATCTGCGCTACCCACTCCGAAGTGATGCTCAACGAGGCGGCCGGCCGGGGCGCCGTTGTGGCTTTCGTGGGCTCGCCTCACCGCATCGACCACAAGTCAGAGGTTCTCAAGTCCCTCCGGGATATCGGGTTTGAAGACTACTATCTGGCCAAGGCAGCCGGTTTTGTCTTGTATGTCGAGGGCGCCACCGACTTATCCCTCCTGCGGGCCTTCGCTCAGGTGCTAGGACACGAGGCGTCAGATGTTCTCGAACGGCCCTTTGTCCACTATGTGGGTAACAAGCCCCATGATGCCCGAAGCCACTTCCACGGCCTCCGAGAGGCAAAGCATGATCTCGTGGGCTTTGCCCTGTTCGATCGATTGTCTGCACATCTGGATAGTCATGACGCGCTCCGGGAACACATGTGGCGCCGCCGTGAGTTCGAGAACTATCTGTTTCCTTCGAGAACCCTGCTGCGGTATGCCCGTCAGGAGGGAAGACTATCGGCGGCCGGGCCGCTGTTCGAGGAGTCGGAAGCCGATAGATGGTGTGCCGCTATGGAATATGTTCTCTCGGAACATGTACCTCCGGTCGCCCTCCGTGATCCCGAGGATGATTACTGGCGTCACACCAAGGTGAGCGATGACATGCTAGCCAGGGTGTTCGATGCGTTCTTTTCCGGCCTGGGTGTGCCCAACCGGATGCCCGAGGCCGCCTACTACAACCTGGTCCATTTCTTGGACCCGACTGAAGTTCACCCCGAGGTCGTGTCGATACTCGACTCTCTGGTTCGCCAGGTGAGCAGGGCGCAGCCGGGCTAACACCTGGTTGAGGTGCCGAGTTGCAACTCCCGGTTTTGCCGTTATCCGGACTACCCTTCCGGAGGCACGTTGTCGAGGGGGCTGGGAGACATCAGCTCGGCTCGAAGTTCTAAGATATCCAGGGGAGAGGGTCGGGGGGATGCAATCTGGTAGCGTGCCGATACATGTCTCAAGCCGGGCAGGGGCTACGATCGGTTCCCGAGAAAGGAACGTAATGAGGTCGGTGCAAACGTGAGGTATCTCGCTCCCACATCAATCGAGGAAGCCGTCTCGCTGCTGGCCGGCGATGGCGATCGGAAGGTCTACGCCGGTGCTACGGACCTCATCCCGCAGCTGAGGATGGGTCGACCGGAACCTGACTACGCCGTCAACCTGAAGCGGATTCCGAGGCTGACGGGGTTACGTCTGGTGGGTGATACCTGGGTGATCGGCGCCGCTACTCCTTCGATCCGGCTTACCGAGGAGAAGGATCTGGTAGCTGACCTGCCGGGCTTGGTCGAAGCGGCCGCCCTTATCGGATCGGACCAGATCCAGAGCCGGGCCAGCCTCGGCGGCAACCTTTGCAATGCTTCCCCGGCGGCGGACAGCGTTCCGGCGATGGTGGTGAACGAGGGCAGGGCTGTGATCTCCGGTCCCAACGGTACGAGGACCATCCCGGTGGCCTCGGTGGTGACCGGACCGGGACGTACCTCCCTGGCGAGGGGGGAGTTCGTGGTCGAAATCGAGTTCGATCGGCCACCTGTTCGGACCTCCGATGCGTATCTGAGGCTCATCCCCCGCACCGAGATGGACATAGCGGTTGTAGGTGCGGGAGCGCGCCTATCCCTTGACGAGGAAGGCCGTTGTGTATCGGCGGCTGTAGCGCTGGGAGCGGTGGCGCCGACCGTGGTTCGTGTACCTGCTGCGGAGAACCTCCTAGTCGGCCACCCTCTCACCGACCCGGTACTCAAGCAGGTAGCAGTCCATGCTTCCGCGGCCTGCGATCCGATCGACGACAAGCGCGGAACCAAGCAGTATCGCCGCCAGGTCGCCGGAGTGCTGGCTGTCCGGGCTTTGAAGCTGGCGGCCTCCCGTGCGGCCGGCTCGACGAGATGAACATGGCCGGTACGACAATCAAGACATCGACGAGGAAACCCAATGAGTAGCATCCCGGTCACCGCAACAATCAACGAAGATCAGGTGGAGTTCCTGTGCCCGAGTGACCAAACGTTGCTAGAGACCCTGCGTGATGTCGTGGGGCTTACCGGAGTCAAGGAAGGGTGCGCCACCGGGGACTGCGGCGCCTGCTCGGTGATTCTCGACGGACGGCTTACCTGCGCATGCCTGGTATTAGCCCCTGAGGTGGACGGCTCGACCATATTCACTGTTGAAGGTATGGCCGGACCCGATGGCCTCCACCCCCTCCAGCAATCCTTCCTGGAGGGTGCGGCCCTGCAGTGCGGCGTGTGTACACCGGGATTCCTGGTAGCGGCGAAGGCGCTGCTGGACCGGAGCCCGGATCCGAGCGAGTCGGAAGTGCGCTACGCCATCGCCGGAAACCTGTGCCGCTGCACCGGCTACGACAAGATCGTGCGTTCGATCCTGACGGCGGCTGAGGATATGAAGAAAGATGCGGAGGAAAAGGAGAAGGTGTGACCACGACTATCACCCCCCCAACCACCGAAACCAACCCCGGCTACAAGTGGGTGGGAACCCGTCCCGTTCGCCACGACGGCCTCGACAAGGTAACCGGGCGGGCACGTTTCGGCGCCGACCTGACCCTGCCGGGCATGCTGATCGGAGTGGTGCTTCGCTCCCCCCACGCGCATGCCAGGATCCTCTCGATCGACACTGCGCCTGCCAGGGCGATTGACGGGGTGAAAGCGGTTGTAACGGGCGCCGATTTCCCGATGCTGGAATCCGAGGCGGGCGAAGGTGGAGAGGGCGCGGTAGATTTCCGAGACCTGTGCCACAACATCATGGCTCGTGACAAGGTGCTCTACGAGGGACATGCCCTCGCGGCGGTCGCGGCCACTTCCCGCCGGGCGGCCCTAGCGGCCTTGGCGGCTATCAAGGTGGACTACGAGGTCTTACCGCACGTCATAGACGTCGAAGATGCGATGAGGCCCGATGCGCCGGTCCTCCACGAAGACATGATCACCGCGGGGATGGACCCGGCGCCTGAAACCCCGTCGAACATAGCCGCCCGTTATCTCCACGAGCGCGGTGATGTGGAGCAGGCCTTTGCCGAGGCCGACGTGATCGTGGAGCGGGAGTTCACCACCAGGCCGGTCCATCAGGGTTACATCGAGCCCCACGCGGTTGTCGCCGATGTGGCCGAGGACGGTCGGGCGATGGTGTGGTGCTCCTCCCAGGGACATTTCATGGTCCGTACCTATACGGCGAAGTTGCTCGGGTGGGAACCATCTCGAATCAAGGTAATCCCCGCCGAGATCGGTGGCGGGTTCGGGGGCAAGACCACTGTCTACATCGAACCGGTGGCCACATTGCTGTCCCAGAAGGCCGGGCGTCCGGTCAAGGTCGTTATGACCCGGGATGAGGTCTTCCGGGCTACCGGACCCACCTCCGGTTCCAAGATACGGTTCAAGGTGGGCGCTCGCCGGGATGGGACGATCGTCGCGGCATCAGGATGGTTGGCCTACCAGGCCGGAGCTTTCAAGGGCTCGCCTGTGGAACTAGGCGTTATGTGCATGCTCGCGCCGTACGACGTTCCCAACTTCCACCTGGAAGGTTTCGACGTTGTCAACAACATGCCCAAGGTGGCCGCCTACCGTGCTCCGGGCGCCCCGATGGCGGCGTTCGCCTCCGAGACGGTATTGGACGAGGTCGCCCGGGCGCTCGACATGGATCCCCTCGAGTTCCGGATGGCCAATGCCGCCGAGGAGGGTATCAAGGCGGTCTACGGTCCACGCTTCCGCCGGATCGGATACCGTGAGACGGTAGAGGCGATCCGGAACCATCCGCACTACTCGGAGCCTCTCGGGTCGAACCAGGGCAGGGGGGTAGCCAGCGGATTCTGGTTCAACTTCGGTTCTGTTTCCAGCGCCACGGTGCACATAAACGAGGACGGAGGCGCATCGGTCATGACCGGTAGTCCCGACATCGGCGGCAGCCGGGCGTCCATGGCCCTGATGGCTGCGGAGGAATTGGGGATTGATGTGTACCGCATCACCCCGATCGTGGCCGATACCGAATCGATCGGGTTCACCGATATGACCGGAGGGAGCCGGGTAACCCACGCCACCGGCATGGCGGTGATCGAAGCTTGCCGCATAGTTGTGGCTGATCTGCGAGCCCGGGCCGCCAAGATCTGGGATGCGGACCTTGATGACGTGGAATGGGTCGAGGGTCGGGCACAGCATGTCGAGGGCAACCATCCACCTCTTACGACGGAGGACCTTGCCGAGACGTCCGCTCGAACCGGTGGTCCGATAACCGCCAGCGCCTCGCTAAACGCCAGAGGGGCGGGAGTCGCCTTCTCAACCCAGGTGTGCGATGTCGAGGTGGACCCCGAAACCGGCGCCGTGGAGATCCTCCGCTACACCACCGCTCAGGACGCCGGCCGAGCCATCCATCCCAGCTACGTCGAAGGCCAGATGCAAGGAGGGGTAGCCCAAGGCATCGGGTGGGCGCTCAACGAGGAGTATCTCTTCGACCGCCAAGGCGCCATGGAGAATCCGGGCTTTCTCGACTACCGGATGCCGGTTGCCTCGGACCTCCCGATGATCGATACGGTGATCGTGGAGGTTCCCAACCCCGGACACCCCTACGGGGTGCGAGGGGTGGGCGAGGTCGGGATCGTTCCCCCTATGGCCGCCGTCGCCAACGCCATCCACGATGCAACCGGACTCAGGCTTGAGGAGTTGCCCATGTCACCGGTCAGGGTGTTGGCTGCGATCGGCGCCAACGGCGGCTGATGGCCCGGGTGTTCCTCGCCTCAACCCTGCGACGGTTCACCGGGGGGGTCGAGGAGATCGAGGTCGAAGCCACCACGGTTCGTTCGCTGATCGCGGATCTTGATCAACGGTTCCCCGGTCTCGGTCAACACCTCAGGTCGGGCCTTGCTATCGCCATCGACGGGGAGATCATGGCCGATGCTTTGTACGAGACGGTTCCGGGGGATGCCGAGGTTCACTTCCTCCCACCTATGGGCGGTGGCTAGCGATTCGGGACGGGTCCCCCAAGCCGCAATCTGGCCTAGCCCCGATTATTCATGGATGGGGGTTTGGAGGATGAGTGGAGAAGACCAGATTCGCGCCCTGACCAGGCAGTACAGCTATCGGCGTTTCCCGTTTCGGTCCGGTGTGGAGATCCACCTGTCGGGTGAACGGCGGGTTTATACCCGATACTCGGGTTGAACAGGCGTTACATGCCTCGGTGTGTGGGAAACCTGAATAATCAGGGCTAAGAACGTAGGATGCCGTTTCGGAGGGGACAAATGACGGAGCAACGCTTCGAGTCCCGGGAAGGTCCCTACCAAGTACATCGAGACATCCGGAATCCAGCTCTGGTAAGCAGGGTCTCAAGCCGGCTCCGAGCCCATGGACGTCGCCGCCGGTTTCATCGACCGGTCACAGCGAGGGAGGAAGTCTTTACCCCCTTGGGTTTCTATTTCTTATATTATTAGTCTATATAGACGATGATAACGAGATATAGGAATGAAACTGCTGAGAAGACGGAATCTGACCGGAGGATAATATGGGTTACTATATGGTCATGGCTCGCCGTGAAGTGCTCGTACAACTGGACGACGATATCGTCCGGGAATTGGATCGTATCGCGACATCCCTGGGAACCAGCCGCTCCGAGCTTCTGCGAAAGGGAGCGCGAGCGCTGATCGAAGCACAGGACCTAGCAGCTGCCGACCGGGAACTTGTCGCCGCGTACCGGCGCCTACCCCCGGATCCCTCGCTGGCAGCCGCTGCTACCCGCCTTGCCGCTCGCACGGCGCCCCCCTGGTAGGTGATCGCAAGGAACGAGATCTACTGGGCTGACCTCGGCCACCCCTCGGGTAGGCGACCTGTCTGCGTGGTCACCCGGAACGCGGCAGCGGCGGTGCGTGCTTCCGTTACATGCGGACCGATCACTCGAACAATCAGAGGTATCAGGTCGGAGGTCCATGTGGGTCCTGAGGAGGGGTTGCCTGATCGCTCGGTTGTCAACTGTGACAATCTGATTACCATCCCGATATCCATCCTCGAATCCCGTCCGGTAGGCCGGCTGAGCGAGATCAAGCGGGCCCAACTGGACCGGGCTCTCCGCTACGCGCTCGACATAATCTACTGATGAATCGCCGACGACCCGGCGTCGTAACCGTTACAGGGAGTAGGGGTTGAGGAACTGGCGTCCCCAGAGCCGTTGCCTATCGGCGGCAGGCATAGCGGCGAGGTTGCAGACTTCATTCCAGTCGGCATGGATCAGGGCGATCAGGTTGTCGATGACCTCCCGGGCCTGTTGAGCGGATAGGTGGTAGTGGCCCGCGCGCCTTATACAGCGCGCTATCTGGCTCAGGCCCGAATTTGGCGGGTGTTTTGCGTTGTGCCTGGTCAGGGGGGTTTGGGTATGGCGTGTTTCCACTACATCGTCGGTGTTGGGGGGTTGGTGGGGTTAGGTGATGGTGGGGTTGTCCCAGGGGCGGGTGTCTGTTCCGATTGAACCGTACCGGGTTTGCCGGAGAGTGTGTTACTTGAGTCCGGCTACCTGGGCTGGGGTGTGTTCCAGCGGGGCTGGTGTGTGGTCACGATAGTAGTCGGCCTCCTTTTCTGTTGGTGGTTTGTCCCCGATCGGTTTGAGAAGCCGGCGGTGGTTGAACCAGTCGACGTATTCGATGTGGTCGCGGTCACGCCATGAGGTCTGTTTGTGGATTAGCTCGGTTTTGTATAGTCCGATTACGGATTCGGCTAGGGTGTTGTCGTATGAGTCTCCTACGGATCCGACCGATGGTCGGGTCGTTGTCCGCCAGGTTCTGGGTGTTGCCAACGGTGGTGGTCTTGTTCGCGGCGGTGCTGGTGGTCGGTCCGCCGGTTCTCGCCCGCAGCGGCCAGGGGCCGGGCGGCTTGTGTGACCCCGGCGATGAGACGCAGTTCTTCGACGTGTCAGAAGGTGACTACGCAGCCGCATACATCCTATGCGGCAAGACCCTTGGTCTTATCGGGGGCCCCACCGGCCTCTACGGCCCGGATGAGGATCTGACCCGTGGTCAGATGGCCGTTTACCTGGTGCGCCTGTGGCGAGACGTACTCGGGAGGGAGTGTGTTACCGGCTCCGAGCCGTTCACTGACATCGACGACAGTCATTGGGCGGCTGCTGACATTGCCTGCCTGTACAATCTCGGGTTCACCAGGGGCGTTACCGCCACTTCCTATCAGCCCGACGATGGGCTTTCTGTTTCGCAGATCGCCAGGTTTGTGACCCGTCTTCTCAACGGGCACTCCGCCGGGTTGTGCGACACCACCGGTGGCGATGAACTGGGCGAGGCTACCCGATGTCTTGCCGACCTCAACATCGCTCCTTCGGTTACCGAGGCGAGGTCTGCGCGGGTGGTGTCGAGGGCGCAGATGGCCGTGTATCTCGTTGGCGCTTGGTATCACACCACCGGCCGCGGCCTCCCGCAGGAGCCACCCGCACGACCCGAGACTGCAACGGCGCCCCTCGCGCAAGAGGCCCGGATCGCCTATACCGATGGTGGCGTTTGGGTGATGAACACTGACGGTGCCGACCAGCAGCAACTCACGATCGGCGGAGGGCAGAGCCAGGTGTGGTCACCCGACGGCACCAGGATCGCTTACCACTATGGCGGCGTGTGGGTAGTGAGCGCCGACGGTACCGGCCGCAAACAACTCACCACCCACGGCCGAGGGCCGCAGTGGTCGCCCGATGGCGCCCGGATCGCCTATACCGATGGTGGCGTTTGGGTGGTGAACGCCGACGGTGCCGACCAGCAGCAACTCACCACGGGCTGCTGCGCCAGCGATCTGGTGTGGTCGCCCGATGGCGCCCGGATCGCCTACGCCACCAACGCCCATCGGGATACCTATTCCAACTTCGGCGGGATTGGGGTGGTGAACGCGGACGGTACTGGCCTGCAGGAATTAGCAACTGTTGGTGAAGGTCCGGTGTGGTCGCCTGACGGTGCTCGTATTGCTTTCACTGATGGTGGGGTTTGGGTGGTGGGCGCGGACGGTACTGGCCTGCGGCAACTCACCGTTGGCTGCTGTGCCGATGATCCGGTTTGGTCGCCTGACGGCACCAGGATCGCTTACCACTATGGCGGCGTGTGGGTGGTGGGCGCGGACGGTACCGAGTCACAACAGATTGCTACCGATGGAATGGATCCGGTTTGGTCGCCTGACGGTGCTCGTATTGCTTTCACTGATGGTGGGGTTTGGGTGGTGGGCGCGGACGGTACTGGCCTGCGGCAACTCACCGTTGGCTGCTGTGCCGGTGATCCGGTTTGGTCGCCTGACGGTGCTCGTATTGCTTTCACTGATGGTGGGGTTTGGGTGGTGGGCGCGGACGGTACTGGCCTGCGGCAACTCACCGTTGGCTGCTGTGCCGATGATCCGGTTTGGTCGCCTGACGGCACCAGGATCGCTTACCACTATGGCGGCGTGTGGGTGGTGGGCGCGGACGGTACCGAGTCACAACAGATTGCTACCGATGGAATGGATCCGGTTTGGTCGCCTGACGGTGCTCGTATTGCTTTCACTGATGGTGGGGTTTGGGTGGTGGGCGCGGACGGTACTGGCCTGCGGCAACTCACCGTTGGCTGCTGTGCCGGTGATCCGGTTTGGTCGCCTGACGGTGCTCGTATTGCTTTCACTGATGGTGGGGTTTGGGTGGTGGGCGCGGACGGTTCCAACCAGCAGGCACTAACTTACGGTTACACGGACGGTCCGGTGTGGTCGCCTGATGGTACCAAGATCGCCTATTCCTCCAGCTTCGAAGGGATTTCGGTGATGGATGCCGATGGTTTCGGGAGGCAAGACCTTACATTCGAGGGATGGTATCCGGTGTGGTCGCCCGACGGCACCAGGATTGCCTACACTACCCGGTGGGGTATTTGGGTTGTGAATGCCGACGGTACCGACCGGAAGCAGCTCACCACCGACGGTGCAGGGCCTGCATGGTCACCGGTGGCGGCTACTCCCGGGTAGTACCCACAGAATTGGGCTCGTCCGCTATGTTCTCCATGTTCCTGGCCATCCTGCGCCCCGCCAACCCGTGTGGGCGACCGCGCTGGCAGTGACCGCCGCGGTGAATGCGGTCATTGCCCTCGTCTACTACGTCCAGGTCGGCAATTCCATGTAGATGGACCCCCTCCCCAAGGAAGCTCACGACGCCACGCTCCGCGCCGTCCACTTGGCGGTTCTCCGGTCTTGGCCCTGGGCATATCGCCCTTCCGGCGTCTTCGCTGAAGCAGCCAAGCTTGTAACCGTCGGCATCTGACAATCCAGCTCCGGCGAGCCTCACCCGGAAACATCCCTCCATGATGCTTGTATGGAGATGAGGGAGGAGGCCGGCGAGTACGCGGATGTTACAGGTTCTGCAAGAGCGCCACCCGGGCGGCGGTTCGCCCCGCCCATAGCCGCACTCCGGGACGCGACGTTGGGGTCGAATCCCAGGAGGGCCACGAGATCGTGGTCGCTCCCCGCGAGCTCCTGCGGGTTCCGAACACAGACACCTCCATCGGAGCGGAGGACCGGACCGCGACTACCAAGGTGAAGGTCGCTATCTCCTGGCTGGAGCGGGCGCGTTTCGTGTTGCGGGACAAGGACAGAACCCGCGTATTTCAGGAGGTGTCGGCGGTTCCCGATCTCGACGCCGGGCAGGTCAAGATGGCCGGACTTAAGTGAGGGTCGTAGGTCACGACCGGGTCGGCGAACCCCGCCCTCATGACACAGGACAGTAGAAAGCGCCCTGCGTCGGCTTCGCCCCCGTTGGCCGCTGTCGCCCGGTGATACAACTCGCGCCACGGGGTGAGAGCCGGATCCATGGGGGAATGTACCATCGTCCCGTAGTCGGCGTTTGCGCACCGCCAGCAGGCCTCCGGCCTTGGTTAGCCCCGATCATTCATGGATGAGGGTCTGAATGGGAAGAGGAGTCGCCGCTTCGGGTCGCTTGACCTGGTGTTATGACCATTGGACCCGAATTTGGCGGGTGTTTCGAGTTCGGCGATCGTCCACCGCCGGTCGCGCCGCGCCAACGCCACCCGGCTGCCCAGCAGCCGGGCAGCCTCCAACGTCACCGGACTGAGCACCCTATTCACGACCATATGGAAATAATACTATCGGTAAACCGATTGGAAAGAGAATATAGTGTCTCTTAGACTACGAAAGAGCTACGACCTCTCCTCATAGGTCACGTCCGAGAGTTGCGCCACTAACGGATAATCGAAACCGACTACCACGCCTCCCAGACGAGCCGGGATCTCCTCCGTCCGAACGGTTAGCCCCGATTATTCGTGGATGGAGGTTTGGGGGATGAGTGGAGAAGACCATATTCGCGCCCTGACCAGGCAATACAGCTATCGGCGTTCCCCATCCGGGTCCGGTGTGGAGGTTCACCTGTCGGGGTGAACGGTGGGTCTTTCCCAAATCTCGGGTGGAGCTGGCGTTACATACTTCGGTGTGGGGGAAACCTGAATAATCAGGGCTAGACTCCTTATTCAGCGGACGGAGGGCCAACTCAATCACCCGTTTCTCGGTACCCTCCTACGACGCCGTCGTCGTCGGCGCGGGACTGCCCGGTCTGCTCGCGGCGTGGACGCTCGCGGAAGGTGGATTCACCGTGGCGGTGCTGGACCGCAGGACGGTGGCGGCCGAGTCCAGCGCGCTGGCAGCCGGGCATATACCACAGGAGTCGACATCACCCGCCAACCTGGCCGTGCTGCGCAGGACGCGGCAAATCGTTGACGGGCTGGATCGCGCTACCGGAGGGATGGTCAGATTCCACGAGGTGGGTGGGTTGCAGCTTGCCACTGGCGCCGAGGGTGCTCGATCCCTCCGTGACAGGGTAGATCTCGCGGCCCGGTTGGGGGTGGCAGGGGAATACCTTGAGCCCTCCGAGGTAGCGGCTGGGTGGCCGAACCTGTACACGGGCGACCTGGAGGCGGGCTACTTCACCTCCGGGGACGGTTTCGTGAGGTCCCAGAACCTGGCGGTCGCGCTCGGCGCCATGGCCGGGAACGCAGGCGCCGAGATATGGGAGGGTTGTCCCGTAGACCGGGTACTCGTCAGCGGTGACCGGGTATCGGGCGTGGAGGTGGCCGGCGAGAGGCTGGCCGCTACCAAGGTTCTGGTGGCTGCCGGGGCCTGGTCGAGATCGTTGCTGGCCCGGAGCGGCCTCCATCTGCCCACCAAGAGCTTCGTGCTTCAGGCGGTGATGCTCGTCGGAGACCACGGAGGCCTCCGCTTCATATCCGAGTTCGGGGCTGGTTATTACCTGATGCCGCGAGCTGACGGCGCGTTGCTGCTGGGGTTTCCCCCTACCGATATAGGTGTGGACGTGGAACGGTTCTCCCGCCATCCCGATCCCGCGGTGGTGGACAGTTGGGTAGAACTGGCCCGCAGGCGGGTCCCGATTCTGCAGCATGCCACAGTGGCAGGCGGATGGGCCGGGGTGCTGGTCTCCACCCCCGATGCCTGGCCGCTGGTAGGCCGTTTCGGTCCGGAGGGACTGTACGTAGCCACCGGCTTCGGCGGAGGCGGGGTGCAGAGGGTTGCAGCTGCTGAAGCAGTCGCTCAGATCATGCTCGATGAGGAGCCCTTCTACGACATCACGGCCTCCGAGGCCCGCCGCTTCGACGCCTATGACGGACAACCCTTCGAGTTTCGGGAGGGTCCGTTCTACTACGGCGAGACGTCAGCAGCCCCGCTCTGGTGAGGGGTCGGCGCTGAATGGTGAAGCATCTCGTGCGGCAGGGACCGGGAACCAGTGGAGCGCCTGCAAGACCCACGGCGCGGCCTCTAGCCCGTCGGCGGGATCGGTACTATTTACTAGGAGGGTGCTGAGAAACCCCGTACAAAGGGGTTTCAGCCGCTACCCGCAACTCTCTGACCAGGGGGTTTGCCGACCACCGAACCCCGTAAGACTCGTTTTTCAGGACCCTCCTAGGACTGTATATCCCCCCAACCGCTTCGGCGGATTGGGCAAGGCCCCGCCCTTGTGGTGGGATCTTATGTATCGGTGTGCCTCTACCAATCCTTCGGCTTTCTGATCTGTGCTGAGTACGACGCCCTTCCGGGGACGGGCACGCCTGCGGACACAACGTCATCTCTGCATCGGCGGTGGGCGCCGGGATCGGGCTGGCCGAGGTCGCCGACGATGTGGGGTTGGAGGTCGTGGTCCTCGGCACACCGGCGGAGGAGGCGGGCGGGGGCAAGGTGTTGCTCCTCGATGCCGTCGCCTTCGACTCGGCCCATCTGGCGATGATGGTCCATCCGGCTCCGTTCGACGTGACTGCGCCGCCGGTGGTGGCCATCGAATGGCTGGAGATCTCCTACAAGGGGGAAGGAAGCCCACTCCTCCGCCTTTCCGGAGCAGGGGAGTCAACGCAGTCGACGCGCTCGTGGTGGCACAGGTCACAATCGGGCTGCTCCGCCAGCATCTTAACTCCACCTACCGGGTCCACGGGATAGTCACCGAGGCGGGGAGGGCCGCCAACATCATCCCCGTGCTGGGGGAAGCCTCCTACATGGTGAGAACCCCCACATCGACCAACTCGACGCCCTTCCGGCAGGTGGAGGCAAGGGGTATCGTCAGTGGATGCTGCTGGCCGCGTCTGCACCACCGTTATTCGAGGAACTCGCGATTCTGATAGTCGCGGGTACTTTGATTGCCCTCGTGACGGCACGGCTTGGTGCGGTGCCGATTATCGGCTTCCTGGCAGCGGGCGCGGTTATAGGCCCGGGCGGGGTCGGTCTCATCGGTGACGTGGATCTTGTGAACCAGTCGGCGGACATCGGCGTGATGCTGCTGCTGTTCACGCTCGGCATCGAGTTCAGCCTTGAACGCGTGCGGCGGCTTGCCGGGCTGGTACTGGGCGGCGGCGCCATCCAGGTCGGTATCACCACCGGATTGGTCACGACCATCGTGGTGGCCTTCGGAGTGGAGTGGAGGACGGCGGTGTTCACCGGGCTGCTGGTGTCGCTCAGCAGCACGGCTATCGTTCTCAAGCTGCTGTCGGCACGCCGAGCGACCACATCGCCGACCGGGAACACTGTCGTCTCGCTACTCGTCTTCCAGGATCTTGCAATCGTGGCCATGGTCCTAGTGGTGCCTTTCCTCGGCGGTGAAGCGGCAGGGCACGCTGATGTGCTAGTAGCGGTGGGCAAAGCCATCGGGATCGTCGTTGTGGTGGTGATCGCCTCCCGGACCGTGGTTCCTAGCTTGCTGCGATCGGTTGCCGGTCACCAGTCGTTCGAGGTGTTCCTGCTTACGGTGCTGGCTATCTGCTTCGGCACGGCGTATCTATCGAGCCTGTTCGATATCTCGGTCTGTCTCGGAGCGTTCCTGGCTGGGTTGATGGTCAGCGAGACCCGGGTGGCGGCCCGGGCGCTGGGCGAGGTGATGCCGCTACAGATACTCTTCTCGGCGACCTTCTTCGTATCGATCGGTATGCTGCTCGATCTGGGCTACGTCCTGAGCAACGTGATGCTCATCGTCGCTCTCGCCGTCGGCGTGGTAGCGGTGAAACTGCTGACAACCGCGGTTGCTGCCGCGGCGCTTCGCCAGCCCAGAGCAGTGGTGGTGTCCTCCGCGCTGATACTGGCTCAGATCGGTGAGTTCTCCTTCGTGCTCGAGAGAGCCGGAGAGCAGGTGGGTCTGATTCCGGCCGGCCTGCCCGGAGGCACCGATGCCTTCATCGCGGTGACGGTGCTGCTGATGGCGATCAGTACCTACGGGATGCGCCTGGCGGAGACCGCCACGGCGAGCCTAGCCGGCAGAGTGCGCGGCGGGACGGAGGAGCTCGAAGGAGGAACCACGGCCGATCCCCTCACCGACGACGGGACCTACCTGAGCGACCATGTCGTGGTGACGGGATACGGGCCGCGTGCCACGCCGCGTCCTCGACGCGTTCGAGCTTGCATCGGTCCCCTACACGATCGTCTCGCTCGACGCGCAGGCGGGCAAGGAGTCGGGACGCACCGTCCTGTCCGGCGACGTTTCACGCCATGTGATCGCCGAGCGGGCAGGTCTCCGCGACGCTCGGATGGTGCTAGCTGTTGACAGCCTTCCGGCAGAGGTTCAACAGGTCGCCCGTATTGCCCGGGAGCACAACCCCGATGTTGTGGTGCTGGCCTGGGCGGAGGATCTGGCCGGTGCCGCGACCCTGCAGCATGACGGGCTGGTGGATCACGTCGTCGCGGAACGGGAGGCTGCCCTCGATGCCCTCATCAATCACGCCCTAGGACATTTCGAAGTTCCCGAGGCGGACACCGAGGCGGTGATGCACACCGTACTGGGATCCGATGACCTTATAGGCGAAGCCGGGGACACCGGAACAACACGCGGCGACGGCCGAATCCCGTGACCACTCCAAGGATCGCCAGACCCGCTGATCCGGCCGGTGACCGCCGGAGGGATCCGATCTGGAGGAGTGCCCCTACTCCTCGACCACAACCCCAACTCGGTCCACGATCAGTCGCGTACCGGACGTGGTCCCAGCCGAGTATCGGGGTGGCGGTGAACCAGAGCAATGACGCCCGGTGGCTGAGGCGGCAGTAGGCGACCACCTCGTAGGCCTGGTCGGGTGCGGCTCCCGCCGACCGGAAGGTCTCCTCCAGTTCGTCTGGTGACCGGAGGGTGTTGTCGTCGTTTAAGAGGCGGCGGAACATCAGGTGGCGGGCACCGGGAATGCGGCCGTGGCGTTCGGTCCCGTAGTCGAACCCGTACCGGGCGTGACCAGTCCGGCTCTTCGCGCCATCGCCCCACACGCGCATCCGGCGCTGCCCTAAGACGCAGACCAATCTTGAGCGGATCCGCCCAGAGCGGTTCTGACTCGGGTGTCGTGTAATAAGGAGTCTTGACTCTCAGCTCGGTGTGTGCTAAAAAACCTGCAAGGGCGAGGACTCGCTGCAAGTTTTCCGTAGCCTAGCCTTCTTGGCCGAGCCGACCGGAACCAGCCTGCGATGCAGGCAGAGAATCGTGAGGGGATCATTTACCCTTTACCTAACAGTGATCCAGATTCCCGTAACACAACTCGAGCCCGAGACACCAACAACGAGTTGTAATGCACTAAGGAGTGAGGTGATCTAGCATGCGAAGCTTTGCTAACGGTTGGTTAGTGGGAACCCCGAGTCGGTTTCTGCTCTTCTTGACCGTAATGGCCCTCGTGTCGGTTGCCTGTGGTGGGGACGATGACGGAGCCGACGATACGTCAGCTACCACAGTGGCAGCGGCAACTACTGCAGCGCTGGATGAGTCGGTGAGTATTGTGTTTATCGGTGAGTCGTCTTCGACCGATGCCATCTGGTCCTATGCGGTGGCCGAGATGCGGGACGAAGCGGAGTCTTTGGGGGCCGAGTTCGTTGATCGGTTCGCTGAGGGTGACTTCCAGCGCCAAGCGGAGATGATCGATGAAGAGGTCGCCCGCGGTGTGGACGCTGTGTTGGCCCCGTTCTTCGATCCTCAGGCAGCGAACGAGGCGGTTCGGCGTGCTCTCGCTGAGGGTATCGCCGTATATGGGCTTCTCGCTGTGCCGGGTTTGGAGGCAGACGAAGTCGCGCAGCTGGGAAGCGTTCTTGCCAGTTGGAATCAGTACGGCCGGGTTCTTGCCGAGATCACTTTGCCGCAGATCGAGGATGGCGACACTATCCTGTGGCCTGCCGAGGATCCGGCGGGGACGTACATCACCGGTGCTGTCGTCGGCTTTGAGGAATATGCAGCGGAACAGGGTGTAAGCGTCACCGTCGACGTACTTGACGCGAGCAGCGACCCGAGCACCTCTGCTTCTCGTCAATTGGCCTATCTGACGGCCAATCCGGATACCGGTGCCGTCGTCACTACGGGCTCGATTGCTATCGGTGCTGCGACGACCGCCATGCGGCAAGGCAACCTCGAGCCTGGGAGTCCTCCATTGGCCGGTTTCGTGACCAACGCCCAAGCCTTTCAAGGTGTCAAGGATGGCTACATCGAGAAAGGAATCTGGCCGGCTCTCGATGAAGTCGCCCGTCAAGCGATCAGGGACGTTGTGGCCATGGTACGGGACGGGGCTCCCCCAGCGAACCGGACCCAGCCATGGGTGATCGTGGATCAATCCAACGTTGACGAGGTCGTACCAGAGGGACTGCACTCATAACGCCAAGTACCAAGATCCGATTCATCCAGAATAGGTGAGGCTTTGGGGCGAACCCGTGGAGTGGGAGAAACGCAAGGTCAATACACCGAAGTCTGATCGGAAGAAACGATCCAGACTTGTGCTACTAATTCCACGTAACAACGAGACCATCTCGCTCGTCGTACTTGCCTTCGTTATCACTGTCTTCTGGATCACCACCGATGGCCTTTTGCTCTCGCCACGGGCTCTGAATGTGATGGCCACGTTCGGGCCCGAGATCCTGATTATCACCGTAGCGTCTGGCTTGGTGCTCGTCTCGGGTGAGATCGACCTATCCGTAGGGTCGGTATATATAGTATCCAGCGTTGTGCTGGGGCATTTGGCCACTGCTGTCGGGCTGACCCTCTGGCTGGCAGTCGTCGGCGCCCTCGTAGCAGGGACTCTGATGGGAGCGATCAATGGCCTACTGGTGGTCGGTACTGGCATCTCATCCTTCATCATCACCCTTGGCACCATGTGGGCCTTTCGAGGCCTAATGCTCGTTCTTATCGGTCCGACCACCATCGCGGTGTACGACGATCCCGAATCCCTCACGGTCTTCGACGTTCTTGCATCCAGGACGGGCGGTGTCCCTCACCAGGCCTTCTGGCTACTGGTCCTGGCTGGTTTGTTGGCCTTCATATATTCCAAGATGCCCTTCGGGATACAGATCCGAGCAGTGGGTAGCAACGATCGAGCCGCTCGGATGATGGGTATACCAACGCGGAGGGTGAAGGTCCAGATGTTTGCGCTTGGCGGAACCCTATGCGGTCTGGCCGGTGTTATCCAAGTGGCTCAATCGAACCAGGCTGTGCCCCAGTCCGGGGATGAAGTGATGCTCAATGCCCTGGCGGGAGCGATTATTGGCGGCGTCGCCCTTACAGGTGGCAGAGGTGGGGTTATTGGTCCGCTGATCGGAGGTGTAACGTTACTTGTAATCTCCTTCGGATTCATAATGATGGGCGTCATCGAGTTCTGGACAAACATTCTCGTTGCACTGGCAGTGGTGCTAACTGGTTATGTGTTCCATAGGCTCGAAGACCTCAGAGTGAGGAGATCGATCTGATCGAGAACGAGCCTTCCGAGAACGTTCCGCTTTCCGTGAGCACACGGACAGCTAGGATGCGTCGGATCGTCAAGTCATACGGTCGGACGGTCGCCCTCCGGGGGGTCGACCTCGACGTTTTCGCCGGAGAGGTTGTGGGATTGATTGGCGACAACGGAGCTGGCAAGAGTACATTGATCAAGATCCTCAGCGGCTTCGAGCGTCCTGATTCGGGTGTAATTGAGGTTTCCGGCCAGCGAGTGAATATGTCCAGTCCCGCTGATGCTCGATCACTCGGAATCGAGACCGTGTATCAAGAACGGGCACTCGCCGAGGACTTGACAGTCATGGAGAACCTGTTCTTGGGAAGTGAGCGATTACATCGCTTTGGGCCAATCAGGATCCGCGACTCCCGCCGGATGCTCACTGAGAGCAGACGGCTGCTCGAAGAACTTCGTCTGAATGTCGACCCGCGTCAGGAAGCTCGCTTCTGCTCGGGGGGAGAAAAGCAGGGCGTAGCAATTGCCCGGGCCATCCGTGTCAAAGCAAGGTTGGTAATCCTAGATGAACCTACTAATGCACTAGGAGTTGTTGCAGTTGCCCGAGTCCTGGAATTGATTAAGGAGCTGCGTGAGCAGGGTATTGGGTGCATCTTCATTTCTCACAATATTGACCATGTTGTCGAGGTCTCGAATCGTGTGGTCATGCTGGTTCAAGGAAGCAAGGTTCTTGAACGTCGAACGGAAGAAACTAGCACGATGGAATTGGTGGCCGTACTCAACTCAAGAAGCGGAGGCAGGAGGGTCTAGTCGCTAGCCGCGTAAGTAGGCGACACGTCACCGCTCACGGTTGAGCCAGAGCTAGGTTTTCCACTGATAGTCCTCAACCACCGCATCAAGCAAGAATACAACGAGCAGCCGTTCGGATTCTGGTACTTCGCGAACAACCAGATCCGCACGACTCGTGAATACAGGCAACCCTGACGTCAGAACCTACTCACCTCGGTTACTCTTCACTGAACTCCACTTACATTTGAAGAGTCCTGGGCTGGTCGGGTCTGGCCCAACTAGAATCTGGCCTTTTATCGTGTAGTGGTGACGATCAATGAGCCGTATCAGCTAGCTTCTGCTGGTGCCCAGCCCGGCGGTATCGCGACATATTGGGATCCGTAGGTAGCCGTTGGCGCGTGTCGGTTGGGGTCCTTGACACGAACCACGAGAGTCTTTTCGATTGAATACTCATTGAGGGCTTGGAGGCCTTTCTCACGCCCGAAGCCGCTGCCTCCGACCCCACCGAAGGGTAGGTCCACACCATAGCCGAGACCCCAGTTGTTTATGAACACCTGACCTGCTCTGATCCTGCGCGCTACCGAGAAGGCTCGGTCGATATCCTTCGTCCAGACTGCAGCCACTAGTCCGTACGGTGTCGAGTTAGCGATCCTGGCAGCGTCGATCGGGTCGTCGAACGGTATCGCACTGAGTACTGGTCCAAAGATCTCCTCCTGAGCGATTCGCATGGTGGGCTCGACTCCGGCAAATAGCGTTGGTTCGATGAAATACCCCCTCGGCAATCCCTCGGGTCTCTGCCCTCCGACGACGAGTCGGGCACCCTGCTCGCGGCCTGAGTTGACGTAGCTCATTACAGTTTCGTGCTGCTGAGCGGAGATGACCGGACCGATATCAGGATCATGGATTCCGGGACCTTGGCGGAAGGTCTTGAGATAGTCGCCGATTGCTTCGACGAGATCATCGTGTAGAGAGCGCTCGACAATGACACGACTAGCAGAACTGCACACCTGGCCAGCATGCGTCATGGCGGAATGGGCCACCAAGGGTACGACCGCGTCACGGTCTGCATCGCCAAAGATGACGTTGGGGGACTTTCCCCCGAGTTCAAGGAGCACTGGACGGGGATGGATCGACGAGGCCCGCATGACTTCGGACCCCGTGCTCTTGGATCCGGTGAAAGCCACCAAGTCGACTCCCGGGTGTGACGTGAGTGCCCTGCCGACTGTCGAGCCGCGACCGGTGACCACATTGAACACGCCGGGCGGGATTCCGGCTTCGAGCGCGAGGCGAGCGAGGATGAAGGGGGTCAGGGGAGCCTCGACAGACGGTTTGAGGACGACCGTGTTACCGACTGCTAGGGCCGGAGCAGCGCCGCGTGCTGTGATGGCGAGTGGGAAGTTCCAAGGTATGATCAGAGCTACGACCCCGTAAGGCATCCGATCAAGCATCGCCATGCCCCCCGACACCTCGAACTGCTGCCCATATGACTTATCGGCTGCCTCGCCGAAGAACGCCAGATAGGCGGCTGCAGCGTGGACATCAGCCAGGGCTTGCCGGAGCGGTTTTCCCGTGTCATGGCTCTCGACTCTCGCAAATCTGTCGGCGTCGCTCGTAAGAAGTGCAGCCAGACGTATCAGTGCCTTGCCGCGGTCTCTGGGCGCAAGATCTCCCCACTCGGACTGTGCTTGTCGTGCTGCAGAGACTGCGGCATCGACATCGTCGGGCGTGCCGTCGACCACTCTGGCTAGCACTTCCCCTGTTGCCGGGTCGATGTCGTCGAGGGTTGGGCGGCAAGTACGGCCTTTCACCTCCCCATCAATGAGGAGTGCTGCTTCAAGATCATCAACCATCAGACTTGTTCTCCTCTCGTGGCAATCCTCGGCACGCAATTGACAGGCCGGGTTGCTTACCCCTGGCTTGAGACTCCGCTGGCCGTCCTGAGGTCGGTCATGTTGTTCCGATCGGTACTGCCTTGGATCCCGATCGATACCACTGGCTCTGGATAGCTTCCGGGTAGACACGCTTCATGATCTCAACGTTGGTAATGACCCGTTGGGCCACCTGCTCTGCCTCGCTAGTAGTCATCCGCATACCGTGGCGTGCCAGTACCGAACTTCCGGTCTTGAGGTAAATCGGGGCACCGAGCCGGATCATCTCCAGAGAATCGTAGGTCCTGATGAAACCACCGGTAGCTTGGGGGTTGTCAATGTGCACATGGATCGGGATCGTGACGGCTGCGCGGAGCGCCGCGATCATCGGCAGTTCCATGTCGCGTTGGGTGGCGACCGTATCGGCTCCGAGACTCTCAAGTATGCGGTATCCGATCGGATTGTTGTGACCCATGTGCGCCGAGGCCATCAGATTCGATTCGGACGGCAGTAGTTCTCCATCCTTCCGCATCCGGTTGGCGATTTGGAGCAGCCCCTCGTCGTATATCAGGAATGTCCTAGCTCCGATGTCGGCAAGTCGCCGGAGGTCCTCGATCGCATAGACAACCTGGTCCATCCCTCGGAGCCGATAGGCGGGCGCGTGTGCCCACACCCCGTGTCCCAGCTTCTGTGCCCCTATGTCGTAGGTCCCGCGCGGACCGACTCCGAAACACATCTCCACGTCGTACTCATGGCCCAGTTGCAGGTACCGCGCATGTTCGTCCTCAGTGAATAGCATGCCCCCTGCGGTCTGATCGATGCGGTCGACTTTGACACCGGCGTTCGCGCACTCTTGGAGGATGATGGCCGCAGCCTCAACCGAGTTAACCGTAGGTACCTCAATGCGGAACTGACCCCCATCGGGGTATCGACGGGCAGAATCGGGTAGTTGGTTAAGGTCTCCGGGGGGGTAACCAGCCTTAGCCAGATAATCACGCACATCCTTGAACATCGTTCACCTCCAACTTACTTTCTCTTACCTGCTGGTGTGCTGCGAGCGGTGAGGGCCTCAAGTGCATCGGAGGCGGCTTCAAGCGTCACTGCAATGTCTTCCTCGGTATGAGCGGTTGAGGTGAACGCTCGATTCTCGGGTAGAGTGAAGATTAGGCCGTCCAGCAACGCTTCTTGAAACGCAACGACAAGCCTCCGATCAGCATTCCAGATGTCTCTCGCCTGCTGGACAGACCGGTCCGTGATGACAACCTGCCAGAGGGAGCCGGTACCTATAACTTGAACGGGGATGCTGCTCTCGGCAAAGACACCACGGAGACCACTCCGTAGCCTTTTAGTCAACTCCTCCAGTTGCCGGTATGGAGGATTACTCCGTACGTGCTCAAGTGTCGCGATGCCAGCGGTCGCGGCGACCGGGTTGCCATTTGTGGTGCCGTTCTGGAAGACGTAGCCGGTCCCAAATCGTGGACCGCAGCGGGCGAGTATGGATTTGGGACCGCAAACAGCACTCATGGGAAGACCTCCGCCAATGATCTTGCCGACACAGGTAAGGTCCGGCCGAACACTATATACTTCCTGGGCGCCCCCCCAGGCGAGCCGGAACATGGTGACCACTTCGTCGAATATAAGACATGCGCCGATCTGGTCGGCCAGAGTACGCAGGCCTTGGAGGAAGCCCGGGATTGGGGGAATGGCACGCTGAACCGGCTCAACGATGATTCCAGCCAACTGATCTGCATACTGGTCAACTATCACTGCAGTCCTCTCCAAGTCGTTGAAGGGCGCTACCAGCACCTGGCTCGTCACCGGCTGCGGGATACCGGCGGAGTTCGGCCAAGGGTCCGGGAACCCGGCTGGATTGCCCGACGAGAGGCTCTGGGCGGCGTAGTCGTGGGACCCGTGGTAGGCACCTTCGAATTTGAGGATGAGAGGTCGTCCGGTGTGCGCGCGGGCGAGGCGCATTGCGTATTGTGTTGCCTCGGCGCCCGAAGCGGCAAAGCGGAGCATCTCTGCCGAGGGGACAGCATCGACAATCATCTCCGCGAGGCGTATTGCAGGTACGTTGAGGTGGCCGTAAACGTGACTGAGTTGACTCGCCTACCGGTGGACTGCCGGGGCCAGATACGGGGGTTGGTAGCCATGAATGAGCACGCCACTTCCCATTGTGTAGTCCAGGTAGACCTTGCCGTCAGCGGACGTGATCCGAGTTCCACTTGCCGATAAGGGCACCAGAGAACTGCCAGCGGTCAGAGCACCCATCCCGAGAACACCGCCGGGCAGTACCAACTGCGCCCTTTCGATCCAATCGGTCGCCGACATCCCATCGACATACTCGCTAGTGGATTCCTGAGCAGGGATGGACATCCCCGCCGTGTGCAGGTATTCCTTCACGAGGAGCAGACTATCGGAGCTATTGCGTCATGTCAATCTGGAAGTGAGAATCGGGGGGAGGTAAGCAATCTTCGAGGTTCCCGTGGTCCAGAACAGGGCAGTCAAGCGACTGAAAGCAATGATCGGAGACGGCCACAAGCTCTCTCCGCTCTACCGAGCCCTCGCGGACTTTGCGCTCAGCCATCCGGATGACCTCGCGTTCTGCACGGCTGCTGAACTCGCTCGGAGGGTGGGAGCCAGTGAGGCGACGGTGATCCGTTTTGCCCGCTCAATCGGGTATCCGGGATACGCCGAGTTTAGATCCGATTTCCAGGCCAGCGTGCGAACCCAACTAACCACGGTGAGGCGGCTACGCGAGTCGGAGTGTGGGCGGGGAGCGACCGACGAGGACGTCGTCAGACAAGTGCTCCGTGAAGAAAGCCGCAATCTGGAGCGGATCGGGGACTTCATCGACCAGCCTGCTTTAGATCGACTTGCGCGGCGTCTACTACTAGCGGATCCCCTCTACGTGGCTGGTGCTCGAGCCTCGGCATGCTTAGCGTCGTACCTGGCCTATCAAGCAGCGGAAGTACTGCCAAATGTGTCCATGATCACTTCAGGCAGTTCCGATAACCTATCCAAACTCAGACCAGCCGAGAACGCTCTCCTAATCGCTTTTGCATTTCCCCGCTATCCCCGGGAAATCGTGCGAATTGTCGAGATAGCCACATCTGTCGGGGTGCCCGTCGTTGCGGTGACCGACAGTTTCTCATCACCAGTTGTCCGAGACTCTGTCGAGTGCCTGTTATTACCCCACCAATCCCCGAGATTGGTCGATCTATTCGCCGCCCCGATTACAGTAGCCGCCGCCCTACTCGAGACCGCAGCCCACGTAGACGGAGAAGCGGCGCTCAGGGGCCTCGAGCGATTCGAGCAACGTGCCAAGCTGCTCGACCTATACGCAGACGAAGAGTCTACCTAAGTTATCCACCCCGCATAATCGCAGCAGCCCCCCAAAACAGGGCACCACCCAGTATGAGTGTGAGCGTTTTACTTGAGTCCAGCTACCTGGGCTGGGGTGTGTCCCAGCCGGGCTGGGTTGTGGTCACGATAGTAGTCGGCCTCCCTCTCTGTTGGTGGTTTGTCCCCGTTTGGTTCGAGCAGTCTCCGGTGGGTTGTGGCAGTCGACGTATTCGAGGGTGGCGTACTCGACCTGGTCCCGGTTCCGCCATGGGGCCCGTTTGTGGATTAGTTATGTTTTGTATAGTCCGATTACGGATTCGGCTAGGGCGTTGTCGGTTTGAGTCGCCTACGGATCCGACCGAAGGTCGGATCCCGGTTCCGGTGAGACGGTTTGTGTAGCGGATGGACAGGTACCGGGCGCCGGCGTCGGAGTGATGCACCAGCTTCCCTTGATCTGGTCGCCGGGCCCAGATGGCTTGTTCGAGGGCGTCGAGGGCCAGATCGGTTTCCAGACTGTTCGATACTCGCCAGCCGACGATGAACCGGGAGAAGACGTCGATCATGAACGCCGCATACACGAAACCGGACCCGGTGGAAACATACGTGTAGGGGTCGGACCGGGGCGCCCTGTCAGCTTCTCGGCTGGTGGGTTTCCCCGGCCCGCCCTCCGAACCGGACGTGCAATTTCCACTGCATCCGGCTCTCCATGTGTTCATGCCGCTGTTGTGGCGCATACTCAAGTTATGCGCCCAACGGTGCAGCTTCGTCTGCATCACACGTACCCGCCGCTCGGCCTCAACCGGGCCGGGCCACGGTGCGCCGGTATTCACCAGCGACCTCCGTGATCAACAGTTCGGCTGCGAACACACTGGACCCCTTCGCCATCCGACCCGGCTTTCCCGATCTCGGACTACTACGGGTCCTCCGTCCCATCCCACCGGCATCAGCCGGCAACGAGCCTTCCCGCCGACCAGCCAGATGCTGGCCGGTAAGGGAGCCAGAGGAATGGTTCCCACGTTCACTTTCCAACCGTTTGACAGGGTCGGTGTCCAGCTATGCCCCTGCAACATCGCCACGGCTACGCCGCAGACCTTCACCGTGGCCTCCCGAGTCGGCGACCTAAACCGGCCGGGGAGTTCGCCACACACGCCGACGTGTGCGGGTGTGCGTTGCTGCGCGGCCCTGACCCGCCAGGTTCGAGCCGCTGGGGCTCTTGAGGAGCTTTCGGTCGCTGGTTCCTCACGTACACCTTTCTGTCTCACTAGCCGGACCCGGACCATCTGGCGATACCGGTACGTCCCGTCGTTGTCAGGGCTGCTATCCACCCAAACCCCCCGTTCCAGAGGTTCAGGCTGCCCTCAGCTTCAAGCGCCCGCTGCGACGGACACAAGGCGGTGGCCTCCCACCACCGCACGATTAGAAAACGCCTCGTGGCGCTCCACGTCGGCCACCCACAAACGGTCCGGACCCTCCGCCTCGAAGTCCCGATCCACCCGATCAGCAGGCCGGGCAGCGTCCTCGTCGGGGGATCGTAGTCCGCTTGGTTTCGCCCCTGACCACGCCCACCAGACCCTTCGAGACGCATCAGCCGTATCTACCGTGCAACGGGCCACCTTGATGCCTTCACGATGCAGCTGACGCCACACCTTCCGAGCACCGAACAACACCCCGAAATTCGACTCCCACACACGGCGAATCAGCGGCCGCAGCTCCGCGTCACGGCGGGACCGGGCCGAGCACCGCTGCGGTTCCCGCACCCGCCGTTTGTGCTCATAATAAGTAGACGGGGCGATCGGCGCCTCCGCGCAGAACAGGCTCGACCCCGAACTCCTGGCGGTTCTCATCCACGAAAACGGTCATCTGCGCCCTCCCCGGTCGAACACCTCTGCCGGGCGAAATACGCAGACGCCTTCCGCAAAATCTCATTCGCCCGCCGCAACTGTTTCAACTCGGCCATCTGATCCGAAGTCAACCCGGCCCGGACACCCTGATCGGTCTCAGCCCGCCGAACCCACCTACAGCAGCGTCTCCGACGAACACCCAAACTTCTCCGCTATCGAACAAATCGCCGCCCACCCAACACGGATACTCCCCCCGATGCTCCGAAACCATCCCCACAGCCCGCTCCCGAACCTCCGGTGAATACATTGTCGGTCTACCCATACTCCATAATCTCCCAACTAATAAAGTCTCCGGAAAACCCGGGGGGGGGGGGGGGGGGGGGGTCAGTGTGCCGAAGAGGGCAGTCGCCGGCTGCCTTCGGGCCCCACTTAGAAGGCCCTGCGCGAATACGTGCGTTGGGGGGGTGAAATCCTTGGAAAGGAGTTGAGGCCCCGCTGGAATCGGTGAAGTCCAAGTCGCCGAATCCCAGGGAGGGATATCAGGCGGCCATCGCCCAGTACCTGCCCGACGCTCGCCACGTCCTCGACCGCTTCCACGTTGCTAGGTGGTTCACCGAAGGACTCACCCTGGTACGGCGGGAACTGCAGCGCCGTTCCCCCGAGCAGCGGCCCCCCACGTTCGAGCACGACCTGTTCCGAGCCCGATTCACCCTCCTCTGCCGCGCCGACCATCTCAGCGACGCCCACCGACAGCACCTCGGCCGTCTGTTCGACGCTCACCGCCGGCTCCGCACCGCCTGGGACGCTCTACGGGCTCTACGAAACCGAAGACCTTGACGGCGCCAACCAAGCCCTAGGACGGTTCGCCGACCTCTACGCGACAGGCCAGATTCCCGAATACCAAGAAGTCGTGGACACCATCCTCGCATGGGGAGAAGAAATCCTCGCCTACCACACCAGCAGACGAGCAAGCAGGGGACCCATCGAAGGGATCAACAACCTCCTCCAAGTCCTACGCCGCGTCGCTCACGGGTTCACGAACACCGACAACTTCGCAGCCCGAGGAATCCTCGTAACATGACCCCCCACACCGACAACAGAGCTCGAACCCCACGTTATCGCGAAGCCTCACTTAGAAGGTGCTGAAGGCAGAACGATTCCACAGGATTGGCTGTTGCTGTCGAAGTGGTGTCGATGTCTGGAGAACCCGGCGGGTTAGGTACTTTGGTTTGATTGGGGTCGGTATGGGCGACTCATCGTAGATGCGGGTTTTCCTTCTCTTCGAATGATCGCTGGTGGTTTACTTGCTGCTATAGTCACCGGACTAGACCGGAGTTTTCAACCGGAACCTGTCGCATCCACATCTAAAACATATATGGGTCCCGGCTTATGGTGCGGGTGGCTGGGTAGGTGAGTTCTAGTTTGGATCTGACCACGGTTACGCTGCAACCGTTCGCCCACACAGCGTTGTTCGCACAGCGGTATCTCTACTATCCTTGATACTGATGTCCGTTCCCGACACCACCTCGTGCGGTAGGAGTCCTCCTCGACGTCGCCTTCCAAAGACAATCTTCGAAGCCACCAAGGCGCTACGAGGCGGAGAGGTTGGAGCGAGGGAACTCACCGAATCCATGCTTGCGCGGGCTGACCTGATCGACGGCAGATTGGGAACCTATGTCACTCGGATGGACGAGTCAGCCCTTCGCGATGCAGAGCGAGCGGACGAGAAGCTCGCCTCCGGTGTAGACGGATCGGCTCTGCTTGGTATCCCGGTAGCGGTCAAAGACGTGATTGTCACTTACGGGGCGCCGACTACTGCGCAGAGCCCGGTCATGGACCCTCGTACGAAGTCCATGGGAGAAGCCTCCGTTGTCAGAGCTCTCCGGGAAGCCGGAGCAATCATCCTGGGCAAGACTACCACCATGGAGTTTGCGATCGGGACCCCTACATCGGATGACAGATTCAGAGTCCCTCGGAACCCATGGGATCTGGGTCGTTGGGCGGGGGGCTCCAGTTCGGGAACAGCGAACGGGCTGGCCAGTGGACTCTTCCTGGGCGGCATAGGGACTGACACGGGAGGCAGCATTCGGCTCCCAGCGTCCTGGTGCGGTGTCACCGGCTTGAAGCCGACCTTCGGACGTGTATCAACCCGCGGCGTGATGCCGTTGGCACCGAGCTACGACACTGTCGGTCCAATGGCACGCGACGCTCGTGATTGTGCGTTGCTGTTCTCAGCGATTGCCGGTAAGGGCTTAGAGGCCCCCTCAATGGCACGGCCAGGATACGCTGACGGTGTCGAACCATCTGACGGAGGAGACCTCTCAGATATACGGATCGGCGTCGACACCGATCTCCTCGCTGTTGACGGGACAGACAGTAATCCGGCTAGCTTGTGTCTGGCTGCGGTGGAAGTTCTCGCCGAAGCCGGCGCCGACATCCGGCAAGTGTCCCTTCCCTACTACGCCGAAATGAGGATCGCAACCGAGAAGGGTGTGCCTGTCGAAGCACTTGGCTGTTATGGATCTCTCTTGCAGTCCCGATGGGAAGAGTTCGGCGCTTCAACCCGCATGGCCATCGGTTCAGCCGTTCTGACCACAGCGGCCGACTACATCGAGATACAGCGGGTCCGGCAGATTGGCAGAAGATCGTTGAATAGGTTGTTCTCCACCGTTGACGTAGTCGTTACCCCAACCTGTTCGATAACCGCAACCCCAGTGGACCACCTCGCTTGGAGTGCCGTACTCGAGGCGATGCAAACTGCCTACTGGAATGCAGTCGGTTACCCCGCTATTTCCGTCCCTGTAGGACTCACTTCGTCTGGACTCCCAGCCGGTCTACAAATTGCAGGGGGCTACCTCAACGAGTCCACTGTGCTCCGGGTGGCTCATGAGTATCAGCAGCGAACGGAGTATCACCTTATGTCTCCGCCTAGCCTTGCACTAGGCGATCCGAGATGAGCCATGCAACCTCGGGGATCGTGCGGGCCCTTGTTGAGATCTCCGGCCTTCGGATGACCAAAGATGAGATTTCCGCTCTGGAAGCCTCTTATGAGGCGCACCGCGAGGCCCTCGACCAGCTAAGGTCGATCGAAGATCACGAATATGTGGTCTTGATGGTCCCCTTCGCCAAAGCGACTCTCCGGGGATCGATAGCGTGCGCAGAGGTGAGCGACACGACGAACCTCGAAGCACGGGGCGGGCACCCACGGGTGCTGGTGTCCTGAGTCTTTGTTTCGGCTGTGTCGACGGAACCCACAGGCGCCGAGCTGACCCTCACTAAGAGCGTGCGCGCATAGCCCCTGTCCTGGGTGAACGCATGAACGCCGAGGATCGAGTTACTACTCCTGACCAGGGACTTTGAAGATGGTGGGCGTTTGATCGTCGTACCCAGGCGTCCCCCGAGCTACTCGCTCGACGACCTGATCGCGCAATGTGACCCGACAGCCCCGTTGGACGATGAAGACCGGACCTGGATCGGCGGCGCGGCGCTGGGCGAAGAGTTGCTTTGACCCAACGCGGGGACATCTGGCTCGTAGACCTCAACCCGACAGCAGGTCACGAACAGCGCGGAACCCGACCGGTCATGATCGTTTCACCCGCAGCCTTCAATGAGCTGACCGGGACTCCCATAGTGGTACCCATAACCACCGGGAGTAACTTCGCGCGGCGGCGTGGATTCACCGTGTCTCTCGACGATGCGGAGACGAGAACGCGTGGAGTCATACTCTGTGACCAATCCCGCGTCCTCGACCTACGGGCCCGCAACGGCCGATTCCTCGAGACCGCGCCCACCGACACCACACATGAGGTGCTCGCCCGTCTCAGGGCCATCCTCTGCTAACCGTCCTTTTCCGCGTCGAAGCGCCGGACTTCGTTGATGTGGTGCTCAACCTCTCCGGCTCATCGCTCGACGGGCAGTCCGACCGACGAACCCCATTCCGTCCACGATCCGTCGTAGACGCGGACGTGATCCCAGCCGAGTATCCGGGTCGCGGTGAACCAGAGCAGCGACGCCCGGTGGCTAAGGCGGCAGTAGGCGACCACCTCGTCCGCCTGGTCGGGCGCCGCTCCGACCGATCGGAAGGCTTCCTCCAGTTCGTCCGGTGACCTGAGCGTGTTGTCGTCGTTGAATAGGCGCCGGAACATGAGGTGGCGGGCACCGGGGATGCGCCCGTGGCGTTCGGCCCCGTAGTCGAACCCGGTGCCGGGCTTGACCCGTTCTCCCGAGTACTCCGACTCGTACCGCCCGTCCAGCACCACCAGACCCGGTTTCCCCAGGTCGGCCAGCAACCGGTGGCAGAAGACACGGGTCGAGTCGTCGCGCTCGGCCCGCTGAGTCTGATAGGACACGGGGGAGAACGTCGGCACCCCCAAGGTCATCGGTCTACCGTCGAGACGCCAGCGTTTCTGCGACCCGTCGAGCACCCGGACATCGGGATGACCGTTCATCACCGCGGTTACCCAGTAGGCGAAGATAGCGTACTGGTTGCGCCCGCTGTAAAAGACCACGGTCGTGCCTGGAGTTATCCCCCATTCACCGAACCGGTCCGCCATGAGTTGAGGGGTGGGGAACTGGCGTTCCATGGGGTGCCAGAGCACGTCTTTCCAGTACCAGTTGACCGCGCCCGGTATGTGCCCATCCTCGTATTCGCTGGTGTCCGCCTCGTATTGGATCTCGATGACCCGTACCGCCGGGTCATCGAGGCGCGCTTCGAGCCAGTCGCCCGAAACGAGGGGGGTGGTCGGTTCAGCCATCAGGTTCTAGACCTCCTAGTGGTGGATGTTCATGGGGCTCGCCTCAGAAGGGTTTGAAGATCATCAGGGCCAGGATCACCGTTGCGGTGGAGCGTAGGTAGATTCCTCCCCTCCGTATCCGCCTGCGGAGGCGCGTGACCTCGGCCGCCGCTTGCCCGTTCGTCCGCTCCCCATCCCGAGTAGCTTCGATCACTCGCGCCAGGGTCGGATTCTGGACGGTGATCGAGTAGCTGAAGCTCCCCGCGAAAAGGATGATCGACACCAGCAGCCATATCCGGTCGAACAGGGCGTAGCCCTGCACCACCATCAGTCCGATTCCGGACAGCAGTACCAGCGCCGAGAGCGGTATGGCCGTGCCGCCGGTGAGAAGGTGGATTACCCGGGTGGCGAAGAGACCGTGCTCCGTTCCGGCGCCCTCCCGACCGATCTTCCCGAACACGAAGGTAGGGCCGATGCCGGCTATCGCTCCGAACAGATGCAGGAACAGGAGAACGCCGAAGAGGTCCATGGTTCAGGCACCGGTCGATTCTCCGCTTACCAGTGGATTCCAGACCCTTTGCCCACCCCTCCGCTCGAACCTGCCGAAGGTTGGATGGTTCAGGTGGCCGGCGGCCACGAGGGTTCGGTCCTCCTCGAGTCGGCGGAGTCGATGCTTGCGGGTCAGGACCGCTTCCCCGGGTTCGGCGTCGAACCGGTGCACCCAATCGGTCTCGGTCGCTACGACCGGGTGGTGGATGAGGTCGCCGAGTATGAACAGCCGGTCGCCGTCGGACTCGACCAGGAAGCTGGTATGGCCGGGAGTGTGTCCGGGCGTGGAGACCGCCAGGAGCGAGTTAGTCAACCGGTAACCGTCGGGGAAGGTGTCGAGCACCCCGGCCCGTTCCAATGGCAACGCTTGGCCGACGATGTTCGGGTGGTTCTCCGAGCGGGAGCTGAAGAAGGCCCAGTCCTGTTCGGAGACCAGGTAACGAGCGTTCTCGAAACGGGGCGAGATCGTATCCCCGTCGTACACGAGGTTCCAGCCGACATGGTCGGCGTGCAGGTGGGTGAAGGCCACCACGTCGACGTCCCCCGGCGCCAAGCCGAGCTCGGCGAGCCGATCCGGTAGCACCCCCCGCGACACGGGCGCTCCGGGTGGGCCCATCTCGGGTCCCCAACCGGTGTCTATAAGCACCACCCGGCCGTCCCCCCGAACCAGGAAACAATGAAAGTTGACCATGGCGTTACCAGGGTCGTTCTCGATAAGGTCCAGATACGGCGCCCAGGCATCTTCGGGGACGCTCGGGTAGTGCCAGGCGCGGTCGAAGGAGTGGGCTTTGTCCCGGATGGCGGTTACCTCGACACGCCCGACCCTCACAGTCGTTCTCATAGCTCATCTCCTTGCCGTCCGCCAGGAAGCCGGTAGCCGGCTCGTCGGCAAAGTTGTTCCAGTCGCTCTGCTGCGTTGCGCACCACCGTAGCCGGGTCCACCACCGTCAGCCGTCCGTGGCGCTTGAGGATCCGTCCGTCGATCATCACCGTGTCGATGTTGGAAGGCTGGGCGGAATGAACGATCGCTACGGCCGGGTCATGGGCGGGCGCCATGTTCAGCGCATCGGTCCTTACCATGACCAGATCGGCCCGCTTACCCACCGAGATGGACCCCACCAGACGGTCCAGACCCAGGGCGCGGGCCCCATTGATCGTCGCCAACTTCAGGACCCGCCGGGGGCTCAGAGCTTCGGGGTCCTGATTGGTGATCGCCTCCAGCCCCACCGCCACCCTCATGGCGGCGAAGACATCGGCGCAGGCCGAGATGGCCGTGGTGTCGAGGGACAGGCTGACGGATATTCCGGCCGCCAAGTGCCCGCCAAAAGGTGGTGCACCCATGCCCAACCGTAGTGACGACATGGGGCTCATGCTCACCGGGATCCGGTTGGCAGCGAGGAACTCCTGTTCGTCTTGAGAGATGTAGAGGCAATGGGCCAGGAGCATGTCGGGTCCCAGTAGTCCTTCGTCGTGCAATATCCGGACCTGGCGGATCCGTTCCACCTCCGCTCTGGTTCCCGCGCAGTGCATCGAGATGGTCAGCCCATGGTCTCGCGCCAGCATCCACTCCTTGCGGTAAACCTCGGGTGTGGACCTGGCCGGTCCCCGCACTCCCACGCCTAGGGTCAGGAGACCTTCCGAGCGTGGAACCCAATCTTCGGCGATCCTTCGGATGCTCCCGAAGTCCATCACCTCGTCGGGCAGGACGCCGCCTTTCTCCAGAATGGCCCGCATTTTCTCCATAGGCATTGACGGATGGGCCGAGGGCGCCGAATAGGAGAAATGCACTCGGGTCCCGAGCCTTCGGTGGGCATCGAGGTTGGCTTCGGCGTCGTCGTGCCGCATGATGTTGTGAGACCAGTCGTGAACCGTTGTAACCCCGGCGGCGATGCCCTCGGCCATCCCGAGCATCACCCCCGCCGCCACATCCTCGGGCGTGAAGTAACTTCCGAGCCTGCCTTTGGTGGCGAACCATCCGCGCTCTTTCCCATCCCCCACCACTCCTCGCAGAAGCGTGCCCCAGACATGCCAGTGCGAATCCACGAAACCGGGCAAGGTGATGGAACTGCTTCCGTCGATGGTCTCGGCGTCTTCAGCAGGCAATCGGGGCCCTACCGCTACGAGTACGCCGTCGTCGATCTCGATGTCCGTCGCGTCGAGTTCACCTAGGACCGGATCCATGGTCAGGGCCGTGGTGTTGCGGATCACGTAGTGGTGTCGGCGCGGTAGGTCTGTGACAGTCATTCCCGATGTTCCGAACACCCGTGACGGGTTTGTCTGTTGGGTTCGAACAACATACAACTGATGGTACTAAAACGTGTTACAGCGGGGGCTCGCGGTCCGGCAGACGCCTTGGTGGATGCTGAGCACAGGGGGGAGCCTCTTCGTGCGGGCCTCTTCAGCACCCTCCTGCGGAAGAACCTTCGTCGGATAAGGATCGCAGGGATGATCCTGCATACAATATGCGGCGATGGAATCTGTCAAGGCTAGGACCACCGACCCTCCCTCCGGAGCGCGCTTCCTCCCGGCTGTCGAACCGCTCAGTGCCGAGGAGGCGGTGACCTCCGCCCTCAGGGACGCCATCTTGAGCGGGCGGCTCATGCCCGGCGAACGCCTGGCCCAAGCGGAACTAGCCCGGCAGTTGGGGGTTAGCCGCATCCCGTTGCGCGATGCGCTGCGCAGACTCGGCGAAGAAGCCCTGGTAAGGATCGACGGACGGCGAGGGGCCTGGGTGACGGCGCTGTCCAAGCGCGACATAGCCGAGATATACGAGATTCGGATCATGCTCGAAGGTCGCTGCATCCGATACGCGGTCGAGAACCTGGCCGGCGGACAGCAAAAGGCGGCGGTGTTGGAGTTGTCCAAACACATGGACAGCTCACACCGGGACGCACCCGAGGGAAGGGCCGCCCGGCGAAAGTTTTATGACGTGCTCTACTCTCACTCCGGCCGGCCCCGGATCCATCGCCTCATCATGCAACTCCGGGACAACGTCGGCCGCTACCACCTGCTGCAGGACACCGACCTGTCGCACGCCGCCCATTCGCAGGTACGCCGCTGTATCAAGGACGGTGATCCGGACGGGGCTGCCCGTGCCGTAACCGCTCATCTCGAGGAAGCCTGTGATGACCTCCTGGCCTCCATGTAGGAAGGTTTCCGTCGGGAACGTCTCCTAGCCCTGATTATTCAGGTTTCCCACACACCGAGGCATGTAACGCCTGTTCAACCCGAGTATCAAGATAAACCCGCCGTTCGCCCGACAGGTGAATCTCCACACCGGACTGAAACGGGAAACGCCGGTAGCTGTACTGCCTGGTCCAGGCGCGAATATGGTCGTCTCCACTCATCCTCCAAACCCCCATCCATGAATAATCGGGGCTAGATGGGATACCGAGCCTCCTGTTCTCAACAAGGTCCGGTTCCGGGGCCCCCGCCGGTAAGGTCCGGTAAGGGAAAGGATCACGAGGGTATGGTTCCCTGATCCGGCAGGCCATCAACGTTTTGCATAACGTATACAATCTCCCCCATGGATCAAACTAACCCCTCTCAGCAGCCCGTCCGTCGGGAGGCGCCGTGTACCGGATAGCGATCGACGTGGGCGGCACCTTCACCGACTGCCTCGTTCTCGACGAGCGGAGCGGGGACCTCCGCCAGTTCAAAGCGCCTACCACCCCGTCCGATCCCTCGATCGGCTGCGTTGACGCACTCGCCAAGGCGGCAACGGCCTACGGGCTGGGATTGCCGGACTTTCTCGGGCGGGTAGCTCTGCTCATCCACGGGACCACCCTCGCCACCAACACTCTCATCAACGAGAACGGCGCCAGGACAGGGATGATCACGACCAAGCATTTCCGGGACATGCTGGAGATACGCCGCGGTTACAAGAACGTGCGAATCTCCATGTACAACGTCTTCGTGCCTCCTTACAAGCCGCTGGTACCGAGGCGTCTGCGGCTCGAGGCCGAGGAGCGGGTCTTGTACACGGGAGAGGTCCTCACCCCCCTCAACGAGGACGATGTGCGGGAGGCGGCTCGCAGTCTGGGCCGGGAAGGTGTCGAGTCGGTGGCGATCGGGTTCCTGCACGCCTACGCCAACCCCGCCCACGAGCAGCGAGCCGCCGAGATCGTGGAGGAGGAACTAGGCGGAGATGTCTACGTGACCACGTCTTCGCAGATCCTTCCCGTATGGCGGGAGTGGGAACGGTTCTCCACGATGGCTGTATCCGCATACACCGGCCCGGCCGTGAAGCGTTACCTGCTGGCCCTCGAGAACCGGCTAAGCGGTAACGGGTTCTCGGGCAGCCTGATGATGATGCTCTCCGACGGCCTGGTGGAGACGGTGGAGAACTGCATCCCCCGGGCCGTATACCTGATCGGATCGGGGCCCGCCGCGGCGCCCGCCGCGGCGGTACATCTAGGTTCCGAGACCGGCCACAGGAATCTGCTCAGCTTCGATATGGGAGGGACCTCCATCGACATCGGGGTGGTGATGGGCGGTGAGATCCCGACCACCACCGAGGGATGGGTCCAGGACGAGCGGGTAGCTATCAAGATGGTTGACATCGTCTCGGCCGGGGCCGGGGGCGGTTCGATAGCCTGGGTCGACTCGCTCGGCTTGCTGCGGGTGGGTCCGAACTCGGCCGGAGGCGACCCGGGGCCGGCCTGCTACGCGAAGGGCGGAGCGTCACCGACCGTCACCGATGCCGATCTGGTGCTCGGCTACATCGACCCGGAGTACTTTCTAGGAGGAGAGATCACGCTGGATCGGGAACTGGCCGAGCGAGCGATCACCGACCGGGTGGCCGAACCGCTCGGCATGACGGTCGAGCAGGCCGCCCAGGCGATCATGACCGCGGTGAGTTCCTTCACCGCCGACGAGATCAACGAGGTATCGACCCGGCGAGGGATCGACGTGCGCGATCTGACGTTGGTGGCCGGGGGCGGCGCCGGTCCGGTGCACGCAGCTTCCATCGCCGGGATACTGGGCCTTCCGAACGTGATCGTGCCGTCGGTGGCCTCCACGTATTCGGCGTTCGGTATGTTCGCGATGGATGTGGGCCGCAACTACGCCCGCTCCTACATCACCCGGTTCGCCGATGTCGACACCGAGCGGGTGCAGACGCTCTATGAGGAGATGGAGCAGGAAGCAATCGCCGGATTCGAGGAGATGGGGTACCGGTCCGAGGACGTGAGCTTCCATCGGACCGCCGATCTCCGTTACATAGGCCAGTTCCACGAGGTGGAGGTGGAAATGCCCATGGACCCCGGCCAGGACCTCGCCAAAGCCGCCGAGAAGACGTTCCGGGCCAGCGTATTCCGGGATGCGGGGGGAATGCGGATGCTGGAGGCCGTGGAGGAAGCTATCGAGAACTTCCATTCCAAGCACTATGACCTCTACACGTTCAACATGCCCTGGCAGGGGGTGGAGCTACTGACCTTCCGGTTACGGGCCACCGTGCCCAAGGCGCCCTTCGAGCTCCACCGGATTCCCGAGGGCGGCCCCGACCCATCGGCTGCGCTCAAATCCCACCGCCGGTGCTGGTTCGGAGGCGAGCGGGTTTCCACCCCCGTCTTCGACGGTGGGCGGTTGCAGTCGGGCAACCGGATCGTCGGGCCGGCGATCATCGAGGAGCCGACCACCACGGTGGTGATCCCGGGATCGTTCGTGGCCATAGTCGACGCACAGCGCAGCTACCACCTGAACCGCAACGGAGCGACCGCCGACTCCACGGGAGGCACGATATGAGACCCGAGTCCGTCGACCCGATCACCCTTTCGACCGTCTGGAACTCCTTCCAGAGCATGGGGCGGGAAATGCGATACGTCATCGACCGCACCGCTCAGAACTACCTGATCGCCCAGCTCCACGACATGGCGGCCGGCATCTGGGACGCTCAGGCCCGCACCATCGCGGTGCCTGAAGGACCCACGTCCATGTTCCTGTCGCAGCAGTTCTCCGTGGAGTACATACTCGACAAGTTCGGCGACGACCTCCATCCCGGGGATGTGATCATCTGCAACGATCCCTACAAGGGCTACTGCAACCACCTCCCGGACTGGGGCTTCTTCCGGCCGATCTTCTATGAGGGTGAGCTGGTGTTCGTCGCCCTGACCCGCGGGCACCAGATGGATACCGGTGGGTCCTTCCCCGGTGGCTACTTCCCCAACGGTTACGACATCCACGCTGAAGGGTTGATGATCCCCCCCATCAAGATCTACGACCGGGGCCGCGAGCGCACCGACGTGTTGGAGCTCATCTGGAACAACGTCCGGTGGCCCGACGGGGTAAAGATCGACAACTACGCTCTGATGGCTGCCCTGCAGGTGTGCGACAACCGGATCGTGGCCCTGCTCGACAAGTACGGCGTCCCGACGGTCAAGGAAGCGGTGGAGGAGATGCTGGATCGGATGGAGGCCAACGTGCGCGCACAGTTGGCGGAGGTTCCCGACGGTACCTATTACGGGGAGTCGGCTACCGACGACGACGGCACGGTGCTCGACGAACTGGTGTGGGTGCGCTGCGCGGCCACCATCAAGGGTGACGAGCTGATCCTCGACTTCTCCGAGAGCGACGCCCAGCGGCGCGGTTTCGTGAACTGTGTCTACTCCTCGACCTACAGCCGGGCGGTGGCGGGGAGCTTCCTGTACTTCGATCCCACCTTCTCGGAGTTCCATAACGAGGGCAGCATGCGTCCCATCACCGTCGTCGCCCCCGAAGGCTCGGTTTGCAACGCCCAGTATCCGGCGACCGTGGGCGGCTCTCCGGTCAACGTGGGCACACAGGTGCTCGAAGCTACGGTGAACGCCCTGTCCAAGGCCATGCCGGACAAGGCCATCGCCGGATGGGGTCGCCGCCGCGGCCATTACATCGCAGGAGTCGACCCGCGCACCGGGGAACGCTACGTGCAGACCACCACTGACGCCGATGGCGGTTCGGGCGCGGTGTGGGGTTACGACGGCTTCGAGGGAGCGATGGGAATGTCCGGCCTCGGTTCCATCCAGCGCGGTAGCGTGGAGGAGATCGAGATCCGCTTCCCGTGGCGGGCGGTGCGCTACCACTACGTTCCGGACATGTCAGGGGCCGGTCGATGGCGCGGCGGCTCCGGGATGCTCTGGGAGGTCGAGAACGTCGGCGGGGATGTGGGCGTGGCCACCGGCAGTTCGGACGGCGACCTCACCCAGCCGCCCGGCGCGGTAGGTGGAGAGGACGGTCCGCTGTCGCGAATGTACATTCGGCGAGGGGATGAGATCATCCCGGCCCGTACCCACCGTATGGTCCAGGTCAAGTCCGGGGAAATCCTAGGCAAGGTCAGCGGCGGCGGCGGCGGGGTGGGAAACCCCTTCGAGCGGGATCCCGAGATGGTTCTCAACGATGTCCTGAACGAATGGGTTACACCGGAGCACGCTCGCAAGGTTTACGGGGTGGCGATCGATGCCGAGACGATGACCATCGATCGGGATGAGACCGGTCGGCTCCGTGCATCCGTGACCCCGCCCGCAGACGATACGGACACCTCGGGTGACAAAGCAGATCCGGAGCGATCGTAGGGGTTGTATCTGATATCGTGGCGATATACAATGGTTCGTAGCCGTCAAGCGCCCCCGATCCGCTTCCGGCCGGACGGATCGGAGAGGAGACAAACTGTCAATACCCGATCCCGGTTGGGATGGAGGAGCGTGTTCGGATCCCAGGAGGTGGCGGTTGGGGGTGGGACCCGTAGGGACAGGCCGGTCCCGCTATTTTTCGCGACCTTGCCCGCTCGGGGGCCGCATCCCATCGGCATTGGAGTTGGGAGGGCGTCTCGGTTGGTTACCGGTCCTGCGCAACGATCCTTCCCACTCTGTCCTTCGGTTCCGCATGACCGGTAGGGATTTGGCCGACAATCGGGAATTGCTGGCGCGTATGTGGCTGGTGCGAGCCTTCGAGGAGAAGGTCTCGGAGCTTTACGCCGCCGGGAGAATAGCCGGATTGATACATCTGGGGATCGGGCAGGAAGGATCCGCGGTAGGTACCTGTGCCGCCCTCCAACCCGGCGACTACGCGTTCGGAACGCACCGGTCCCACGCTCACGCCATCGCCAAGGGAGCGGACCTCCGGAGGTTGATGGCCGAGATCGCCGGGCGGGCCACCGGGTACTGCAAGGGAAAAGGGGGATCGATGCATATATCGGCCCCCGAGGTGGGTTTTATAACCGCCACCGGGGTGGTGGCCGGCAATATCCCCCTAGCGCTGGGCGCCGCCCTGTCCAGCGTCACGCGCAACCAGGGTCGGGTGGCGGTCGCCTTCTTCGGCGACGGGGCCGGCCAGAGCGGCGCATTCCACGAGAGCCTCAACCTGGCCGCTCTATGGAAGCTACCGGTGGTCTTGGTGTGCGAGAACAACGGGTATGTCGAGTTCTCTCCCCTATCGGCCCACACGGTGGTGGAACGCCTCGCCGACTACGCCTCCGTGTATTCGATCCCGGCGGTCACGGTCGACGGCGGTGATGTCCTCGCGGTCAGGCATGCCGCCCGCAAAGCCGTCGACACCGCCCGGAATGGGCACGGTCCCTCCTTCGTCGAGGTGCTCACCCACCGCCTCCGGGGTCATTACGAAGGGGATCCGGCGACCTACCGGAAGCTATCCGAACGAGAGGAATGGAAGCAGAGGGACCCGGTCGCCCGTTTCGCCGGATACCTGAGCGGACTCGGGGTGGCGCCGGAGACACTCGACGAGATCGAGACCGCGGCTAGAACGCAGGTCGCCGGGGCAGCCGAACAGGCTCTGGCTGATCCACCCGCCCGCCCGGCGGATGTGACCGGCGACGTGTACGTGTGATGGCCGCCGAGGTCCGGTATATAGAAGCGGTGCGGCAAGGCCTTCGGTCCTCCTTGCTGGATGATCCGGCGGTAATCGTGCTCGGCGAGGATGTGCGACACGGTGGCCCCTTCGGCGCCACGAAAGGCCTGGCGGACGAGTTCGGGAAGCGACGCATTCTCGATACCCCGATCAGCGAAGGGGCCGTAATGGGTATGGCCACCGGGGCGGCGGCTACCGGCTTGCGTCCCGTGGTCGAGATCATGTTCGTGGATTTCGTCACCCTGGCGATGGACCAGTTGGTCAACCATGCCGCCAAACTGTGCTTCATGACCGGGGGTCTCCTGACAACGCCGATCACGGTTCGGGTCCAGGGCGGTGTGAGCGGGCGGTTCGGCGCCCACCACTCCCAGAGCCTCGAAGCCTGGTTCGTCCACACACCCGGTCTCAAGGTGGTGGCGCCGGCCTTTCCCGGCGACGCCCGGAAGCTGCTCGAGGCGGCCATAGCCGATGACAACCCGGTGGTCTTCGTCGAGCATCGCGGCCTCTACTGGTTGAAGGGAGGGATGACGGGCGATGAGTCCGCTTACGGGTCGATCGTCCGCCGACGCGGCGATGACGTGACCATCGTGTCCTACTCGAAGATGGTTCACGAAGCACTGGCCGCGGCATCCGCCCTGGCCGAGGAGGGTATCGAGTGCGAGGTGATCGACCTCCGATGGCTGGCGCCCCTCGACCTGGAACCGGCTACGGCCTCGTTCCTCCGGACGGGCAGAGCGGTGGTCGCCCATGAAGCTGTCATAACCGGAGGGGTGGGAGCGGAGGTGGTGGCCCGACTCCAATCCACACCCGGTGTCCGCCCGAACGCTCCGATCGCCCGGGTGGGGGCGCCGTTCGCTCCGGTAGGCGCCTCCCCGCATCTGGAGGATGCATTCGTTCCCGGTTCCGGAGACATCGTAAGAGCGGTTCGAGGCCTGCTCGCCGAGTCGCTTCCGGACCGTTCGACAGAAGGGAGGAATCACCGTGATTCCCGAGCTGCCACCTGACCGCCTCGCCGATTACCTGCACCGGATGCTGGTGATCCGCCGTTTCGAGGAGGGGCTGATAAGGCTGGCCGGTGAGTTCGCCGTCGGCCACTTCCATGTGTACATCGGCCAGGAGACCACCGGCGTGGCGGCCTTGGCGCAGCTGGAACAGGGAGATGTGGGCTTCACCACCCACCGGAACCATGGACACCTTCTAGCCCGAGGTGCCGACCCGGCCGCCATGTACGCCGAGATCCTCGGCAAGGAGACCGGAACCAACCGAGGCAAGGGAGGCACTCTTCATATTGCCTCGGCTGAGCACGGTTTCCCGACCACTTCGGCCGCCACCGGGGGATGCACCCCTCTGGCCACGGGCGCCGCGTTCGCCTTTTCCCGCCTTGGCAAGGATCGCGTGTCCGTCTGCCTGTTCGGGGACGGGGCTCTGGAAGAGGGCACCTTCCACGAGTCCATCAACATCGCCGCCCTGGAGCGCCTCCCGGTCATCTATCTATGCGAGAACAACAGCCTGGAAGCCCTCGGGCAGAAGGCCAACGAGTACCCGTCCTCCACCATGGCGGCAGCTCCACTGACGGATCTGGCCGCCGCCTTCAAAGTGCCCACAATCACGGTGGACGGCACCGATACCGGCGCGGTCCATAATGCGATGGCGACAGCCGTCGAGCGAGCCCGCCGGGGGGGTGGCCCCACCTTTGTCGAGGCCCTCACCGTTCGCTGGCCGGGAAGTCGACCGCTCTGGCCCCAACTCCTGACCGGCGCCACCGACCTGTCCTACGCCTGGGACGCTTCAGCGATCCCGGCTGACTACGCGGTGTGGCACACCGAGCAGGACGGGCTGCTCCGCTACGTCAGGGAACTTCTCTCGGGCGGAGTGCTGACCACGGATGAAGTACTGGCGATGGACGAGCAAGTGCGGAGCCGGATCGAAGACGCCATCCGGTTCGCTCTCGACAGCCCCTACCCTCCCGTGGCCGACGCCCTCGAGTCCGTCTACGCATAAGAAGGGGGATATTAAGTATGAGCGAGATGCTTTATGCCGAGGCGCTGGTCGAGTCGTTGCGCCGCCGGTTGTCGTCCGACGAGCGGGTCCACCTCATGGGCCTCTACTTCCTCGGCCTTACCAAGCACCGGGAGATGATGGCCCGTTTGCATGCCGATTACCCGGGCAGGGTGTACCACCCGCCGATTGCCGAGGTCGGATACGTGGGGGTGGCGATAGGCGCGGCGCTGGCCGGGTTGCGTCCGATCGTTGATATAGCAACCGCCAGCTTTATTTTCCAGGCCTTCCCCCAGATAGTGAACGAGGCCGCCAACATCCACTACATGTCCGGCGGCGTCACCAAGGTTCCGATGGTCTTCCACTTCAATCACGGGGTCCGGGGCGGGGGCGCCGCCCAGCACTCCCACAGCCCCCAGGCGATGTTGTGGAACACCCCTGGTCTCGAGATCATGGCCCCGTCCACGCCTCGCGACGTTCTGGGGTTGGTGAAGACCGCCGCCGCATCCGACAACCCGACTGCCTGGGTGGATCATGTCCGGCTGTTCGACACCAGCGGTCCGGTTCCCGACGACGAGAACTTCGCCATACCGTTCGGCGTGGCCGATATCAAGCGTCGAGGTGGGGACGTGACCGTCTTCGCGTCGTCCTGGATGGTGCTACGGGCTCTGGAGGCGGCCGAGACCCTGGCTGTAGAAGGCATCGATGTAGAGGTGGTCGATCCCCGCACCCTCTCCCCGCTTGACGAGCAGGCGATCCTCGAGTCGGTGGCGAAGACCGGACGGCTGGTGGTGGTGGACGAATGCCACCGGCGGTGCGGTGTAGCCGCCGAGATCATGTCGGTGGTGGTGGAGAGATCATTCGGAGACCTGGTGGCGCCACCGGTAAGGGTGACCACCGCCGATGTCCCGATACCGTTCAGTCCTCCGCTGGAGCAGCATGTGGAGCCGACCACCGCCAAGATCGTGGCGGCCGCCCGCGCGGTGATGGAGGCTGGTTAGGGGTGAGGAGAACCGGGAGACCGACGCGCTTCCCTGGTACGGGTTTCCGCCGATGCTCGGGTACTTCTAGCAAAGTAGCATGGATATGGTGGATCTAGGCAGGTTGTCCGTGCGGTTGGAGGATCCCCCGCTGATCACCGGCGATGGTCGTTATATCGGCGACTTGGTGGACGAAGGCACCCTTCACTGCGCGTTCGTCCGTAGCCCGGTCGCGCATGGCCGCCTGCTACCGCTTGATCTAACCGGGGTCCGGGACCTGCCGGGTGTGGCGGCTGTCTTCGACGCTGACGAGCTTGGCCTGCCCGACATGCCGTCGTGTCCCCATCCGGGCGCGCCGGAGGCGGTCGGTATGGGTCAGCCACCCCTTGCCCGCGACCGGGTGCGTTACGTCGGCGAACCGGTTGCGGTGGTAGTAGCCGAATCGGCCGTACAAGCGGTTGACGCCGCCGCCGACATGTGGGTTGACGTAGAGGAGTTCCCCGTGGTGGATGCCTCCTCCGCCCCGGACGATGACGTCCTGCTGTTCCCCGACACCGGCTCGAACGTTGTTCACCGCCAGACCATCCGGACCGTGGGGCCCCGTCCCGTGGCCGAGATCGAGAGCACCATCGAGGTTGACATACCCAGGGTTTCTCCGGTGACTATCGAGCCCCTCACCATCCTCGCTCGCCCGGTGGACTCGGGTCTCGAGGTCTGGTGCGGCCACCAGATCCCTGCTGCTATTCCGCACCAACTCGGCGCCTTGCTGGATATCGATCCGACCATGATCAGGGCCAGGGTGCCTGACGTTGGCGGCGGTTTCGGCGCCAAGGGTCAGTTCTACCCCGAGTATCCGGTGGCGGCGGCCGTCGCCCATCGCCTCGGCAGGCCGGTGGTGTGGCTCCAGAGCCGCACCGAACAGCTGGTTTGCGGGACTCACGGGCGAGCTATGCACATAACCATGCGGGTCGGCGGTGACCGCGACGGGCGAATACGCTACATCGCCGCCGACGTGGTGGGAGATGCGGGAGCGTACCCATGTTCAGGAGCGCGAGTCCCCTTCTTCGCCCTTCCGGTCATGCAGGGTCCCTACGACGTCGAGCATGTCGAGGTCACCGGAACCGCCGTGGTGACCAACCGAGCCCCGGTCGGTCCGTACCGCGGCGCCGGTAGGCCGGAGGCCGCCATAGCTATCGAACGAGCGGTGGACGCCCTCGCATCCGCCGCCGGATTGCTTCCCGAGGACGTGCGACGGCGCAGTTTCATCGATAGGGACGCTTTCCCTTACACGACCCGGACCGGCTCGGTCTACGACTCCGGCGACTACGCGACCGCCCTGGAACTGGCCCTGGAGGTAGCTGAGGTCACCCGATGGCGGCGCCTCCAGGTACAACGGCGAGCCTGCGGGGGCGATCCTATCGGCATCGGTATCGGCTCGTTCGTGGAGGTCGCGGGCGGGGCGCCGGGTTCCGGCGAGTACGGCAAGGTTGAGCTCAGCGAGGATGGCGGGGTGATCGTACGGACCGGATCTACCCCGGCCGGCCAGGGTCACCGCACGGTCTGGTCCCAGATCGCGGCCGGTGTGTTCTCCGTGCCGGCCGGGAACGTGACCTTCTACGCGGGCGATACCGGCGAAGTGGCGGATGGAGTCGGGAGCTTCGCCAGCCGCTCTGCGCAACTCGGCGGCTCGGCCATCCTTCGGACCGCCCGCCACGTACGAGCCCGCGCCCGCAGGGTCGCCGCCACCATGCTCGAAGCGTCGGAGGAGGATCTGATTCTCGCCGATGGGAGCTTCGGGGTGGTCGGCTCGCCCGGCTCGTCGGTGACCCTCGCCGAGGTGGCGGCCGAAGCCGGTGCAACCGGAGTCGATCTGGCTTCCGAGGAGATGTTCATCGGCCGGACACAGACTTTCCCGTTCGGCGCTTACGTGGCGGTGGTTGAGGTGGAACGCGAGACCGGCGAGGTCCATCTGCTGTCGCTCGTAGCAGTCGATGACTGCGGCGCCGTGCTGAACCCCATGATCGTCGAGGGCCAGGTACGTGGCTCGATCATGCAGGGCATCGGCGAGGCGTTGTTCGAGGAGGTGGTCTACGACGCCGCCGGCCAGCCCATGAACGCTAACCTGGCCTCCTACCTGATTCCGACAGCCACCCAGCCCTTCCCGTTGTCCGCCCGCCGGACCACCACTCTCGCTCCCGGCAATCCTCTCGGTGCTAAGGGGACGGGTGAGGCCGGCTGCATCGGGACGCCGCCCGCCATCCTCAACGCCGTATACGACGCGTTGAGCGAAGACGGGGTCGGGTCCTTGAGCTTCCCCCTCACTCCGGCCCGGGTTTGGGAGGCGTTGCAACCGCCCCGATGATCGACGTGAGCGAAACCACTGCCGAGGGTGGGCGGCGGATCTATTGTGCCGGACCAGTTCGCACCAGGAGGAAGCTTGAATGAAGAAGTGATGGACCCCATTAGGAGGGTCCTGAAAAACGAATCTTACGGGGTTCGATGGTTGTAAACCGCCAGGTCAGACAGTTACGGGTTAGCGGGTGAACCCCTTTGTGCGGGGTTTCTCAGCACCCTCCTAGCGTCTTGCGGCGCTCGACGCCACCGCATCAAGGGCTTCTCCGACCGTCAACCGGAGATCGGACTCGAGCAGGGATGGGCTTGCCCTCGGCGCGCCGAACCCGATTCGCAAGATTGACTCCAGCACATCCAAGAGCCTTCTCAGGCTGCGCGGCAGTGGAAAGTACTCATCCTCGTCCACCACTCTGAGGAGATGCCACCCTTCGACCGGATCGAGCCGGTCGATCACCTCCCTAATCAGGTGGTCAGGCGCGGATGCGCCTGCGGTCACGCCTACCACATCGGCGTTCTCCAGCCATTCGGGCCGGATCGACTCGAAGGAGTCGATCCGGTGGGCAGGGACACCGTGCTCGAAGGCGGTCCGCACTAGGGCATGGGTGTTCGAGGAGTTTGCGGAACCTATCACCAGGATCAAGTCGCAAACGGACGACATCTCCACGAGCGCCTTCTGCCGATTGGTGGTGGCAAAACACAGGTCACTCTTGCGTGAAGTTTCGAGTTCCGGAAACCGGTCCTCGGCGTCCGCCTTTATAGCTTCCCATTCGTGAAGACCGAGGGTGGTCTGGGCGAATAGGGCCACCTTCCGAGGATCTCTGGGGCGGAACTCGACCAACCCGGTCTCAGGTTCGACCAGGGTGATGTTCGACGGCGCTCTGGAGACGGTTCCCACCGCCTCGTCGTGATTCTGATGGCCGACGTAGATTATGTCGAACCCCTTCGCGGCTCTCCGCTTGACCTCGTGATGAACCTTTACCACCAGCGGGCAGACCGAGTCGACCACGATCCCGGACCGTTCGGCGGCGCCCGCCACGACCTCCGGGGTTGAGCCGTGGGCAGAAAGGATCACGGGCGCGCCTCGGGGTACCTGGTCGATCGAGTCTACGAATACGACTCCAGCCCGTTTGAAGGTCTCCACCACGAAGCGGTTATGAATGATCTCGTGGTAGCAATAAACCGGGGAGTCGGAGATGAATACCATCCACACGAGGGCCTTTACGGCCATGACCACCCCGGCGCAGTAGCCGTTCGGCTCGGCAAGATACACCTTGGTGGGGCGGTGGGTCGGGTGAACGGCTGTGTCTAGCATCTAAGTTGATTGTATCCGCACAGACGTAGATATAACCTGCTCGTCGAGGCTGATGTCGGATCAGAAGGCACGTTCAGTCACGAATTCGGTGAGTTCTTCGGATACCTGAAGGTCAAGTGTCCCGAGTCGGAAGTTCCGTGCACATTGCGAGTAACCACCCGGCCTGCTTCCGGCACAGACCCGGGTTAAGACCGCGAAAACCGAACTACCCGGATGGGACCCCTCTCAGTGGGACCCACCCCCAGCCGCCGCCTCCTCAGCGTCGAAACGCGTCCCGCTAACCCCTCGCCTGGCCAAACAGAGGCAAGGCAGAAGAAAAAAAGCAAGATGATCCCAACCCCGGTCCGGTCGGTACCTGACCCAACCGTCGGTGCTTGCGGTTACCCACCAGTATGCAGACCGTGTGTGACAGATTTCCCCGGATGTCGGGTTACGCCACCCAGAAAGATTTCGCGGTCTCCCGAACACACGCGAAACAACGCTTCACGACACTAGGAGGGTGCTGAGAAACCCCGTACAAAGGGGTTCAGCCGCTAACCCACAACTCCATGATCAGGCGGTTTGCCGACCACCTAACCCCGTAAGATTCGTTTTTCAGGACCCTCCTAGGTCCGTATCGTTCAACGAGGCAGCGGCGCGCTCCATGCATGGTGAACTGCGAAAACCGTCCCCTGACGACCACCCACTTCCTCCACCCGCTGCGAAACCTGAAGTGAGTGAAGCGGCTGGTCAGTGTCTTTCTTGATCGTCCCCGTTTGGCACGCGCAGGACGATCTTCCCTATGTTGCGCCGGGACGCGAGATCATCGTACGCCTGCCGTATGTGGCTGAGGGGGCGGACCGAATCGACGGCCGGACGGATGCGGCCGGCTTCCGCCAGGTCGATGCATCGTTGCATCCCTCGCCGGGTGGAGCCCGAACTGCCGTAGATCGCCACCCTCGACCGGAACAACCAGTTGTTGTTGAGCTCAACTATCGGTCCGGCGTGTGATCCGCACACGACCACCCGAGCTCGGTTTCGGAGTGTCTTGAGGGCCTCTTCCCAGACCAGTGGATTGCTGGCCGGATCGAGGAACACGGTCACGCCGTCGGCTGCGATTGTCCTAACTCTCTCGGAGAATTCGGGCTCGGCGGTGTAGTCGATGGCCGCGTCCGCTCCTGATTCGATAGCCCGCGCCACCCGTTCGGGAGAGCCGGCCGCTCCGATTACGAAGGCGCCGGCCACTTTGCCCAACTGGACGGCTGCGGCGCCCACCGCGCCCGACGCTCCCGCCACTAGGACCACGTCGTCCCCGGTCAGGCCGACCCGCGTGAACATCTGCTCCGCCACGGGGAACGAGTGGGCGAGCGCAGTAGCCTCGGCATGGCCCAACCGCGGGCCGATAGCAAAGACGCTGCGTTCGGGCACCGTGACGTACTCGGCGTGGCCGCCCCACCGGTGAACGCCGACATTGTGGAGGGACGGGCAGGAATCATCCTCGCCCCGAGCGCAGAAGCTACAGGCCCCACATGCTATCGGGGGTTTCACCAAGACTCGTTGGCCGATGTTGAGGGAGGTGACCTCGGAACCGCATCGGACCACCACCCCCGATGGGTCGATGCCCATGACATGAGGGAAGGTGAGGTTTGCCTTGTGGGCCCGCCCGGACATGGTGAAGAGATCCTGGTGGTTCACCGCCACGGTGTGTACCCGGATCAGCACCTCGTCGTCCGACGGCGCCGGAACGGGGAGGCTCATCTCGGCTATGTGCCGGGGGCTCCCCAGCGCGGTCAGCGCCGCGGCTCGCATTGTCTCGGGTGTCGCCACTTGGGCCTCCTTCGGGGGAGCATTCATCTGTTGCCGGTCGGGAATCGCCGCGGTTGAAGGCTCCGGTTAGATTACTGCGGGTCCCAGGCGCCACGGACACTCTCGTTGGCGCCGACCACCCGGGATCAAGCTGATCCAACCTATTCGAGTTCTAATAACGGGTCCGGTTGAGCAGTCCAGTCGATTCCTGATGCCGGTCCGAAGGTTTGGCGGCCCCGGAACCCCTTGATTATAATAACGTTGCTACATTCGTCTCCGGAGGGTTATCAATGCTGATGCCGGCTAGATCAATCACCAGTCGAGAGTTCAACCAGCGGACGGGAGATGCCAAGCGCGCCGCCCTTGGAGGTCCGGTCTACATAACAGATCGCGGCCGCCCCTCCCATGTGCTCGTGACGTACGAGCACTATTCGAAGCTGACCGAGGGTTCGCACAACTTGGTGGACATGCTGTGCAGCACCCCTGCCGCAGGTGGGGTGGACCTGGAGATACCGCCTCGCGATGAGGTGGCGCGCCGGACTCGTATTGACTGATGTATCTCCTAGACACGAATGTGATCTCGGAGGTACGAAAGGTCAAGTCGGGCAGGGCCGATCCTAACGTTGCCCGCTGGGCCTACGAGGTTGAGCCAGGCTTGACCTACATCTCTTCGATCACGATCCAGGAACTCGAGCATGGTGTTTTGCTGGCCGAACGGAAGGATCCGGACGCAGGATCTGTGCTGCGTGACTGGCTTGACAACGATGTACTGCCATCATTTGACGGACGTACTCTGCCGGTGGACGTCGAGGTTGCGCTTATTGCCGCGGCGTTCCATGTACCGGATCCGGCGCCTGTACTGGATGCGCTGATCGCTGCTACGGCAAAGGCGAACGAAATGGTCGTGGTCACGAGGAACACACATGACTTCACGAGGTTCAACCCGCTCCGAGTCCTCAATCCCTGGACGCCCTGCTAGCCCTGATTATTCAGGTTTCCCACACAGCGGGGCATGTAACGCCAGTCCAACCCGAGTATTGGGAGAAAACCCAACGTTCGCCTGCCGGGTGAACCTCCACAGCGGATAGGGATGGGAGATGCCGATAGCTGTATTGCCTGGTCAGGCTGTGAAACTGGTCTACTCCACTCATCCTCCAAACCCCCATCCATGAATGATCGGGGCTAAAGCATGAGTAAATCAGGGCTAGTCGTTGTCGATCGGTGTTTGGACTCGGGATCCGTCTCCTCGTATGTCAACGACCTCCCGGAGGATCAGTTCCAGTTCCAGCGAGATCCGAGCTTCCGGAAGTCGACCAAATCCAGGTCATGCGGTATCTCAGGAGATCCTTCCCGAAGCCATTCGTATTCGGCGATCCGCCAAGCGGCGTCGTTGGGATGAACGACCGAGACCTCCCCAGGCGTGTTGCAGTGCATAGAGAAGAATGACAGGCCGGTCGCCTCCCGCATGAACCTGCGGTAGACGGTGGATGGATCCTCGTTCTGGAAGCTCAGGCCCATCAGGAACCGGTCGATCGGAATCCCGCCGTCGGCCACCAAGTCGTCGCGCAGGCCCTCCAGAACCTCCAAGTCGGACGGTCCCCAGTGCAGCGCTCCGGCGTAGGCGGCGGGATCGTTGGGCGCCAGGACGGGAAGACGGTGTCTCCGGGCCACCTCTAGGGTGACTTCGGCGAACTCCGGAGCGAAGGCGGCCCCCATATGGTGATCGAGATGGGTGATCCTTATCCCGGCGGCAAGCGCGACGGTGATCTGGGTTTCGAGTTCGTCCTCGACCGCTGCTACGTGGGCGTTGGCCCGCAGAGCGGGAACCTGAGGCCACATGTAGCCGTCGTCGTCGAGCAATCCCGAGGAGCGGGAGGTAGTCGACAGGGGACGCCATCTCATCCGGGCGGATTCGGAATTGAGCGTCAGGTGGAGCCCGAGATCGAGTTCAGGGCGGCGGGCGACCAACTCGGCTACGGCCGGAAACCACGGGCAGGGCGCCATGAGCGAACCGGAAGTGACGAAACCCGCCCCGGCCAGTTCGTCCATCGCCACCACCGAGCCGAGAGTTACCCCGACATCATCGATATGGGGGATGATCTCGGCGCGGGTAGATCCCCCGGTGGTGATCACGAAACGGTGACCCCGGCCTCCCGTAACTCGGCAATCGCCAGGGCGCCGTCATCGGGAGCAAGGTTCACCGCCTTGGTAGCATCGAGCAACACCGTGGTGTCGAACCCCTCCCGCGAAGAGTCGAGGGCGGTGTCCTTGACGCAGTAGTCCAGAGCGAGCCCGACCACGATGACCCGATTACAGCGAGCCTCGCGGATCATCGAAGCGAGCGGCGTGGGGATGCTCTCGCCGGACACCGGATCCCGCATCGTGAACCCGGAGTAGCCGTCCTCGCCGTTGGCCCCCTTGTGAATACTCGGTCCCTCCACTCGGAGGTTCGGGTGGAACTCGGCGCCGCTCGACCCGGCCACGCAGTGAACCGGCCAGATCCCTCCGTCGATGGCGAAGTGAGGGGTGCGTTCCGGATGCCAATCCTGGGTGTAGAAGACCGCCGCGCCTGCATTCACTGCGCGGGCCACCTCCCGGTTCACGGCCGGAACCACTTCCGTATCCCCACCCTGGACGTACAGGCTTCCCGACGGATCGGCGAAGTCGTTCTGGACATCGACCACCACCAGAGCCGTTCGGTTGTCGTAACTAAGCATGCTCCGGAAGATTAGCCGGGCTGGTCATCTTCCCCAGGACATGGAATGGAACGATGCGGTTGGTTCACAAGCCGACAGCGTCCGGGTAACGTTACGCGGGTGCTTGCCGAGAGTGTTCTCTTTACCGATCACTACCAGCTCACGATGGCTCAGCTGTATTATCGTTTCGGGCTGGCCGAACGGACCGCCCAGTTCGATTACCTGTTCCGGTCCTATCCCGACTACGGGAGCCATCAGGCCGGCTATTGCGTAACCGCCGGTTTGGGCCCGTTGCTGGACTGGATGGACCGGACCTGGTTCAGGCGAGAAGAACGGGAAGCCCTCCGAGAGGTCCGCACCAGCAAGGGGGACCGGATGTTCGGGGAGTCGTTTATTGATTGGCTCACCGGATCGGACGGCTTTGCAAGTGTCTCCATGTGGGCGGTGCCGGAAGGCCGGGTGGTCCATCCCAACACCCCGGTGCTCACGGTCGAAGCTCCCCTGGCAGTCGCCCAACTCCTGGAAACCCCTCTCCTCAACCGCCTCAACTACGCCACCCTGATCGCCACCAAGACATCTCGGGTGGTAGAAGCAGCGGGGGGGGGCGGCGGTTATGGAGTTCGGTATGCGCCGGGCGCCGGAATCCGCAGCCGCCGTTGCCACACGTTCCTCGCTGATCGGCGGGGCGGTGGGCTCCTCGAACTTCGCCGCTTCCTACCGGTTGGGGTTCCCGTCCAAAGGTACTCATGCCCACTCCATGGTGCAGGTGTTCATGGCCGACTCCGGTAGTGAACTGGACGCCTTTCGCGCCTACGCCGAGGTCTATCCGGACGATTGCCTGCTCCTGGTGGACACAATCGATACGTTGGGATCCGGCATTCCCAACGCCATTACCGTGTTCGAGGAACTTCGCCGGCGGGGCCGCCGACCGGTCGGGGTCCGGCTCGATTCCGGAGACCTGGCACATCTGTCCATCCGGTCGGCGGCCATGCTCGACAAGGCCGGTTTCAGCGACGTGTCGATCGTTCTGTCGTCGGAATTGGATGAGCTAACCATCTGGCAGATCAGGAACCAGATCGTGGAGGAGTCCGGTCGTTACGGTGTCGAACCCGACCGACTGCTCGACCGGTTGGTGTACGGGGTAGGCACCCGTCTGGCAACCTCCCACGGTTACCCGAGCCTGAGCGGGGTTTTCAAGCTGGTGGCCGTCGAGAACACCGGCGGTGAGTGGACCCCGGCGATCAAGATCTCGGAGACCCCGGCCAAGGTGCCGGATCCGGGCCGGAAGCGACTCTGGAGGGTGTACGACGGTCGAGGTACCGCAACGGCTGACCTGGTAACCCTCGACGATCACGATCCCGGTAAACGACCTATTCGCCTGGTACATCCCAACCATCCGGATGTGGGCCGCACCCTCACCGTTGACCAGGTCTCGGAGGTCGAATCATTGCGGACCAAGGTGATGGATAACGGTAAGCAGGTGTTGGAGGGGGCGGGAGACATCGAGGCCGCCCGGACCCGGCGTATTGCGGATCTGGCTAGGCTTGATCCGGGAGTTCGGCGCTTGGTCAAGCCCCACACCTACCACGTCTCGCTGAGCCCGCAACTCTCCGACCTCAAACAGGATCTGGTAGCCGGTTTCAAGGGTAAAGCTTCGGCGTTGCGGCGGGCATCGCCATAGACCTCGCCGACCGCGGAAATGAATCGCGTTATTCAGACCCGGCGAGTCGCTGGTAAGCCGCGAACATAGCGGCGGGCTCGGTGGGGATCACCAGGACGTTCGGCCCTTCCTGGATTGACGAACGGTGCAAGGCTGTGCTGATGTCCGGGGGCTCGACGCGTTCCGCGGGGATCCCGAACCCGGATGCGATCGACACCAGGTCCTGCCGGTGGGGAGTAACGAACAGCTCACGAGCTTCGGAGTAGGCGACCGAGTCGCCTGCCTCCCGCATGGATCGCAGGTAGGGGAGGTTCTCGAAGATTGTGCCGCCCCCGTTGTCGAGCACCACTAGGGACAGACGGGCCCCGAGTTGTCGAGCGACGGTCAGCGAACCGACATCGTGCAGGAAGGCCAGGTCCCCGATCAGTACGGTTAGCGGCTGTCCTGTGGCCAGATAGGCCCCCACCGCTGACGCGATGGTTCCGTCGATTCCGGCCGCGCCCCGGTTACCCAGCACCCGGGCTCGGCAGCCGGGCTCCATCATCGCTTCCACGTGTCGCACCGGCATGCTGGAAGCCACCCACAACATCCGTCCGGATTCGAGCAAAGCGGCGGTCACCGCCAGCTCGGTGTCTCGGTGAAGGGACCGCTCCCGCCGGCGCCGGCGCCTGATCTCCCGCTCCGCGGACTGCCATGACTCCAACCATCGGGCCGAACCGAGGGGAGGCGAAACGGCGTTGAGGAGAGGACCGATCGGGTTGCGCAGCACCAACTCCGGCCCTCGGGCTGTCCAGCGTGAATCCGGGTCGAGAACGGCCTGGGGAACTTCGAGGGCTGCCAGCCACTCCTGGGAGGCGGTTCCGGTGGGGAGGGCGCCAATCCGGAGAACGGCCTCCGGCAGGTGGGTAGCGACGAAGGACGGGTCTCGAAGAAGAAGATCGGATCCGGTCACCAGATTGTTGTGACCGCCCTGGCGCAACCCGGACATACCGTCGGCCAGGATCGGCCATCCCGCTTGCTGAGCGATTCTCTCCACTGCGAGCGTCTCGTCGTCGGCCCCGGCCCATGGCCCTGCAACGATCACCCCTTTCGACGCTCGGCGGAAGAACAGGTCCAGCCCCTTTGCCTGTTCCGGATCGACGTCGCTTCGGGAGGGTGAGGTCGCCGGCGGGATGTCGATCCGGAAGTCGGGACGATGGGGGGGCTCCAGAGGCTTGTCGAACGGGACGTTGATGTGTACCGGTCCGGTCACGGGCGGACGCGCAGCCCTAATCAGCTTCAGCGTTTCCTCAACCACCCGGTCGGGATGGCATTTTTGCGCGACGGGCAGGGCGGAAGAGGCTCGGACTCTCGACCCGAACAGGTTCACCTGATCGATGGTCTGGGGAGTGTCTCGGTCGAGCGAACCCGGCGGTCGGTCGGCAGTGATGACCACCAGGGGTACCCGGGCCCGATCGGCTTCGGCCACCGCCGGAAGGTAGTTGGCGGCCGCGGATCCGGAGGTGCATACCAAGGCAGCCGGGTTACCCGACGCCTTAGCCATACCGAGGGCGACAAACCCCGCCGAGCGCTCATCGAGCACCATCCAGCATGGAAGATCCTCGGCAGCCGCGGCCAGCACCAGAGGGGTGTTGCGCGAGCCCGGGGACAGGACCACTCCCCCGACCGAGCCTGACCGCAAGGCAGCGAGAAGGCTTCGAGCCGTGGCGTGGGTTCTCCAGCGGTGATCCCTCATTCCGAACAGGGACGGCAGCAGCATACCGAGCTTGAGGTTGGTCTCCTCGACTTCCCGCTCGGGTGACGAACCCGCCACTATCCCGGCACCGGCGAAGAGCCGGATGCGCTCCCTTTCGATCAGGCAGGAGCGGAGAGCTACGTGGAACTCGCCATTCCCGGCCAGGTCGCAGTAGCCGACCGGACCGGAATACCAGCCCCGATCGAAGCCCTCGTGTGCGGATATCCATTCAATGGCCCTGTCGATGGGGAGACCCGCCACCGCCGGAGTAGGGTGCAGCGCCCCCACCACGTCCAAGACGTTCGTCCCGACAGGAGCTACCGCGGATACCGGGGTAGCCAGGTGCTGGATGCCGGGGAACCGGAGAACCTCGGCGCTCTGCCGCCGCCCGAGCACAAAGCCGTGCTCGCGCAGGCGCCGACGGATCTCATCGTAGACGTGGAGGTGTTCTTCCCTCTCTTTCGGGTCTCCGAGCAGGCGTTCGGCCAGCAAGCGGTCCTCGGACGGACTGCCGCCGCGGGGGGCGGTCCCGGCCAGCGCCACGGTGGAAACCGTCACCCCGTCCACTCCGGCGAGGAGCTCGGGGGTGGCCCCGCAGAAAACCGGGCTTTCTGTCCGGGCGAAGGCAAACACGGTGCTCTCGTGGTGGATGTGGCGCAGGGCCGCTAGGAACGGACCGAGTTCGAGTTGATGGATCACTTCCAGGCGCCGGGCAGCCACCACCTTGCGGAGGTGGCCGCTCCGGACCGTGCCGACTGCTCGGCCAACTCGTTCCACGAGTGAGGGATCCTCCAGATCGATCCCTCCGGCGGGCCCATTATCCGTGACTTCCGGGTAGATGCGCTCCGGTCTCATTTGTTGAGCCTCCTGCAAACTAGTCCGGAGGGTGTCGGCAAGGTCGGATGGGTCGTCCTCGCTGCTGACCTCGCAGGTTGCCACCCAAGCGGTACGGCCGGGACCGCGGCGGATGAATGCCAACCTGGGTAGGACCAGCCTCCCCGATCGGAACCCGGGCCAGTAACCGGGATCGAGAAAAGAGAAGCCCCCGATGAGTAGGGCGTTCCGGTCGACATCCCCGAACGACACCTGGTGGGTTCGGGTAGCCAAGTCGCGCAACGCGGCTGATACGGAGGCGAACCGTTCCGGACCCGCCTCAGGGACCAGGCCGAGAGTTTCGCCGAGTGCGGCCATGGCAAAGCCCTGCTTGGTGTTCTCCCAGTAGGCGAAGGGTTTCTCGCCGCCTAGGGCGATGGCGAGAGGATCCAGATCCTCCGCCGGCGCCGCGGCGGTGACTACCGACGGACGGCCCGAAACGTCCGCCCGCGCCGCGGCCCTGGAGATACGTTCCTCCAGACGACCGGTGTCGATTATCCCCATTCGACGGAGACTGTGAACTGCCGGCTACCGGCGTTTTCGAGAGCCTCGACCAAGGCCTGATCCGCGGAATCCTCAAGCTGCTCTTTGACCCGGCTGACCACGGTGTGATGGAAGTGCTGTGCTACGAGCCTGGTGACGTGAGTAACGAGGGTTCGGAATAAACGAGCCAGATCCTCGGGCCGATCCGACTGGTCGGACCGTACATGGTCTTTGAACAGGTCGATAGCCTCGTCCACAATGCTCTCGACCCCGGTGGCGTGACGGGCAGCCAGCGCGGCCAGCCTGTCAAGCGGGAAACCGGCTTCGAGGAGGGACATTCCGGCGGCCAACATCGGCGCCACGTCGGGCGAGAACCGTTCTGCTTCTCCGCCGCCGAGCGGTTCGATCAGCCTTGCGGATACGGCCATGTCAACCAGGTGGGGAGCGAGCCCTGATCGCTCGGCCAACTCCGCCCTGGTCAGACCTGCCGTCGTTCCCGCCAACGTCGCGAGCAGGGGGTGGGCGGACTGGTCGAGCAACCGTTTGATCTGGGCTAGCGAGAACCCGTCCTCAGCAAGCGCGCGCACGGTCCGGAGCCGGGTGAGGTGCTCGGGGCCGTAGACCACCGACCGACCCTGCTTGATGGTCGGCGGCAGCAGACCCATTCCCTGGTAGTAGCGGATGGTGTCAACCCCGACGCCGGCCTCTGCGGCTAGCTTCTCCACTCGATAACTTGTCTCGGAACGCCCCATAAGTGTTTACTCTAGGAGTGATTACTCGTATTGCCAGCATCAGCTTCTGAACCTGCGGAATGCTCAGCCGCTGGTAAGAATATTGGGTCTTACCCGATCATTCATGGATGGGGGTATGGAAGATGAGCGGAGTAGACCATGTGCACCCTGACCAGGTAATACTGCTATCGGCGTCTCCCCTCCCGGTCCGATGTTCAAGAGATTCACCTGTCGGGAGAACGGTGGGTTCTTCCAATACTCGGGTTGAACTGGCGTTACATGCCTCGGTGTGATCAAATTAACTTGCTGCGTTGGCGATGCCTTATTTCTCAATGAATAATGACAATCCACGTCATCGGTCCAAGGCCGTGAAGGAGTTTCGCTCCACCACCCTTCTATCGGGTGGCGCGCGCGTGAAGGAATGGATCATGCATGAGCCGCGCCGGATTCACTCCGCAAGCAAAGCCGCCGGGATCACCGCGATGCCGTCGCGGCGTCGGTAGGCCTCGGGCCCGGTCGTGATCACTGCGGCGTCGGCAAGGTCCGGACCGATCCGCTCGGCCAGCCAACGTAGATGGCGAACGTCGTTCTCGCGCACGGTTGCGGCAAGCTTCACCTCCAGCGCCACGATCCGCCCGTCCACTCCCTGGACGATCAGATCGACTTCATGCTCGCCGCCGTAGGTTCGCAAGTGAAACACCTTGGCCTCGCTGGCCTGGGCGTAGACCCGTACCGACAACGTCACCAGGGACTGGAACAAGGCACCGAGCAGGCTGCCGTCGCGAGGCGTTACGCAGCCACCCTCGCGCCCCTCGAGTAGGGAGTCGGCGCTCACCTCGAGCAGCCGCGCCGTGAGTGCCGGGTCGGCGATCTGATGCACCGAGGCCGACGCAAGGCGCCGGAGGTGGTTCCGAGTAGGTAGCCAAGCCGGCACGTCCTCGATCACCCATAGCGACTCCAAAGCGTTCCGGTAGGCGATGGTCGTGGCCTTTGTCGGTTTGTCCGCCTCGCCCGGAGAGGCCGCATCGCGAATCGTCTCGAACGTGGCGGCAGTCGATGTAGCAGCCGCGTAGGCGGCCATCCACCGTCGCAACGCCGCCCGATTACGAACGGTGCGACCTTGCTCGTGAACGTGGCGTTCGGCGATACGGTCGAGGTAGCTGTCAAGGTAGGCGCGCACCGCGCGCTGTGACCATCCCCGTACGGCGGGGAAGCCGGAGCCGGTGATCTGTGCGGCATAGTCGGCGAGTCGAAGCGGGGCGGCGCCTTCTACGTTCGGCATGCCTCCCCGTAGCAGGGTCTTGAGGCTTACCGTCGGGGTGCAGACCCCTCGCTCGGCAAGAGCCATTGGGCGCATCCGGACAGTGACAATCCGCCCGGCGCCGGTGTGGGTCGGCAGTTCGCTCGGCGTCGCGGAACCGGTGAGCAAGAACCGGTTCGCGCGGGGCTGGGCGTCAACAGCGCGGCGCACGATGTCCCAAGACTCGGGTAACCGCTGCCACTCATCAATGAGGATCGGCGGCCTTCCGCGGGCGAGCCGTGAGGGGTCGGCTCGGGCGATGTCGAACCGGGAACTATCGTCAAGGCGATAGACGGTGGACGCCCGCCGGAGAGCTGTCTCGGTCTTTCCCACCGCCCTCGGTCCCTCTATCGCGATCGCAGGCAGTTCCCGGCACAGATCGTCGAGTTCACCGTCCACGACTCTCGGATAATACATCCATTGCCTCGCCTTCTTGCTGTCGAGGTGTTATCGAACCGATACGACGGCGGCTATCGTACCAAACCGACGCACTTTATCGAACCGATACGACGGCAAGGAAGGGATCGAGTCTTCTCCGGGAAAACGGTTAACCCATGAGGCCAACCCTTGAAACATCCTAGGAAGGTCCTGAAAAACGAATCTTACGGGGTTCGGTGGTCGGTAAACCCCCTGGTCAGAGAGTTGCGGGTAGCGGCTGAACCCCTTTGTACGGGGTTTCTCAGCACCCTCCTAGCCCACATTCTTCACTGTTTCCTCACACACCTCCGTGCAAATGAGGGCTAATACAGGTTGAGGGCAACGGATGGGATCAGTTCCCATCCAGACCCAGGGCCGGTTCGGCCTGGTCGAGCGTCTGGCCTCCCTCCAACACCTCGGAGAAGAGGTCTCCGAATCGAGAGATGCGGTCCCATACTGTTGCGATGGTTAGATCCTCCGGGTGCGTACGGTCGAGTTCGTCCCAGCGAACAGGGGTGGAAACAGGAGCACCCGGTCTGGGGCGAACCGAGTATACGGACGCGATGGTCGCTCCCGCCCGGTTCTGTCCCGAATCGATGAACACCTTGCCCTTGCGTCTCGGGATGTATCGGTCCATGGTCACGTTGTCCGGATTGGCCGCCTCCAGCAGGTTCCCGAGACGTTCGACGAAAGTGCGAACCCTCCGGTAGTCATGGACAGGTTCCAGCGGGACGTAGACATGTATGCCTCTTGAGCCGGAAGTCTTGGCATAGCCGCGCAGCCCGAGACGTTCGAGCGCCACACGGAGTAACCGGGCTACCGACACGACCTGATCCCAGGTGGCGCCCTCCGCCGGGTCCAGATCGAACACTGCATAATCTTCCCGATCCAGATGCCGGCGACGTGACAGCCACGGGTGGATCTCGATGCAACCCATGTTCGCCAGCCACATGAGGGACTCGACATTGAAGGCGGTAACGAAGTTGATCTCTCCACCCCTGGTGGCCGACTCGATGGGGACGATCTCCATCCATTCCGGTTGATGGCCGGGGGCGTTCTTCTCGTAGAATGAAGCTCCCTCGGCGCCGTCGGGGAAGCGGGCCATGACGATCGCCCGATCTTCGAGGTGGGGAAGGAGCAAGGGAGCTATCGACGTGTAATAGGAGATCAGATCACCCTTGGTGTATCCGTCGGGGAAGAAGGTCTTATCGAGGTTGGACAGACGCAGAGGACGTTGGTAGCCGGACAGGGTGAAGCCATTGGAGTTCTCGGCCGCTCTCGGGACGACCGGGAAGTCGACCGATCCGCTTGCCACCGGCCGACCATCTCCGTCCCCCGGGCTTGAAGCCCGGAGAGTGGAGCGGAGTTCGGCGTGGATGGCGCCGTGTGACCAACTGTCGCGGGATTCGGAGATCACCGTCATCCGCATTCCGGCTGTCCGGGCAGCCCGGATCAGTGGTTCGACCCGCAGGGACCCGTCACCGTATCGGATGTGCCTGATCTCCCCCATCTCACCGTACAGCACATCGCTGAAGTGGGTGTGTAGCGGATTGGTTTTCCAGGCCGGAAAGCTCTCCTCTAGGAAGCCGAGAACGGCGGCGAAGTCCTCCTCCGACCTCAGCCCACCTTGGCTGATGGCGTGGATGTGAGCCCAGTCGACGACGGGCCGCACGTATGGGAAGTCGGATGCCAGCAAGGCGATGTCACCGAGGCTTCCCATGTGGGAAACCCTTCCGGTGGTTTCCAACCCGAGCGGGACGCCTAGCCCGTCGACCTTGGCGCCGATCCAGTCCAAGTGTCTCCGCATACGATCGATAAGCGTGTCCGGTTCTTGACCCCTTCGAGAGCCCAGGTGGGCGACCACGGTGCGGGCCCCCAATTCAGCTCCCAGTTTGATGGTGTGCTCCAGCGCCCCCCGACACTGCTTGGCGCGATCCTCGTCGGCAACCGTAAGCACCGCGAAGTAGGGAGCATGGACCGACAGCCGGATCCCTCGATCAGCAGCCTCCTGGCCGAAACCTGCGCAGCGCCTCTCCTTCCAGGGGAAACCCCTGGTAAACGCCAACTCGAACGATTCAAAGCCTCGTTCGACAAGACCGTCCAGAAACTGCTTATCCGACGTACCCTCGCGGGGAAGGCCTGAGTACCCGTACCTGATCACCCACCGAGCCTATCGTCTCCGTGACTCTTTCTCGCCGCAATCGAACGCCGATGCCGCGGCGATGACGGATGGCGGTTCGATCAGACGGCGCCGCACGCAACAGCAAGGCAGGTCGACGCATGGTGACTCGCGCTCCCTCGGAAGTTAGTATCGAACCCACAGGAACCGGGGAGCGCTGTGGCTAAGGATCAGATCGGTATCACTAGGGGACGGATCTGGATAGCGGTGGCGATTGTTGTCGTGCTTGATGTCATGCTGCGTCAGTACGAGATCAATCTTTGGCTGAGCGTGTTGATACTTGTCGCAGCGATCGCGTACCTGACACGCGGGGGTGCTCGGGGTTGGATATGGAGATTGGCGACCGTTGCGCTGGTGTTGTCCACCGTTGTCGCCGGACTGACGGATTGGGACCTCTTCACGGTCCGGTTGGCTTCGTTACCGGTGGCGTGGCTGTTCTGGCTGACTGTGGATGTAGCCACGAAGCTCTTCGGGAACCGTTAACCCACCATTTTGAGCACGGAGTTGGTCCCAGCCGATAGTTCCCCGTTGTCGGACCTTCTGACCTGCTACGGCGGATCGAAACAGTCGTACTGTTCCAATTGGTGATTCCGGTAAGTCACAACCGGCTCCGGAAATACTCGGTATCCATGCGTCTGGGTAGGGGTGTCCTCGCACTCAATTGGATTTACTAGGCCATGGATTCGAATAGAGGATTCTAGGAGGGTCCTGAAAAACGAATCTTTCGGGGTTAGGTGGTCGGCAAACCGCCTGGTCATGGAGTTGTGGGTTAGCGGCTGAACCCCTTTGTACGGGGTTTCTCAGCACCCTCCTAGGTCCAAGTGGTGACGATCACCGCCATGACGACATGGCCGATGAGGCCGATACCTCCGTTGGCGACTACCAGGGTCATGGACCGGCCTTCGTAGTTGGCGTTGATCCATGCCTGGGCTACGACGAAGGCGATTCCCGTCGCGAGGCCGAGCGACAGCCCCTCCCCGAAAGTCGACATATCGGCCGCCCGAGCAATCATGGCGAGGACGACCGCCATGACGAAGTAGCTAAACAGCGTACCGAGGTAAGACCACGGATTGGGTCCGTCGCCGGACGGATCGACGTTGGTGGCCTCCATCCATTTGCTTCCCATAACCCGCGGCTGGTACCAGATCGCGGCTAGTCCGAAAAAGGCGACGGCCGCCGCGATGATCGCCAACCAATTAAGTCCGCTTAATGTGAGCACGGTCCTCCGATCTCTGCTGTTTTTTACAGCTTAGTTATGAGGCCTCCGGCTGTCTTGCAAGGCCAGGTCTTGGCCGCTCATGGTGGGCCCTCATCGGGGGGTACATCCACGGCGTCCTGTACACCCGAGCGCGAACTAAGATCCGAGCACGACGCCGAGGGGACTCATGGACAGGGACGAAGCAGAGCAGATCCTGGCAACGGTTGAGAAGGGCTTGGCCGACGATCCGGATGCCCGGCTGGGAGGCTCGGGCTTTTGGAAGGTAGTTACGGCTGCGAAGAAGGATCCGCGGCTGGTTACGGAGTTCGGTGACCGGATCGCTTCGATCGATACCGAAGCATTCCGCCGTTGGGCTCTACTGACCGTCCCGCTCAGGCTGGGCACGGCGGCGGCCGTAGCCGGAACCGCGATAGGGCTGCTGCTAGTGGGTCTTTCGTACAGCACGCCGGATCCGTCTAACGGTGTCTTGCTCCTAGCGGGAATGGGAGTGCTTCTGGTTGCCACCCACGGCTTGGCCCATCTGCTGGTGGGCCGGTTGGTGGGAATCCGTTTCACTCATTGGTTCATCGGCACCCTGGGCCGACCACAGCCCGGAGTAAAAACCGACTATGCCACCTACCTGGGCGCAGGCGCCAAGCAGCGGGCCTGGATGCATGCATCCGGGGCCATAGTGTCGAAGATCGTTCCCTTCGCGCTGATCCCTGCTGCGTTGTCCGCGGGAGTTCCTTCCTGGTCGACGGTTCTGCTGATCGTGGTGGGGGTGGCGTCGGTGCTCACCGATGCCACCTGGTCCACCAAGTTTTCCGACTGGAAGAAGTTTCGCCGGGAGATGGCCATCGCCGCCCGGTCGGACTGAACGGAAGGCCGATGGATCACATGGCGGCCGGGGGGTTCTCTCCTTCCGCTCCCTGGTAGGTGCGGGCTGCTTCCGAGGCCAACCAGCTGGTCGTATCGGGCCAGTTTCCATCGTGGCGACTTACCATCCGTACGTTCACCTGACCTGATCGGAACCGCTCGATGATCGGTTCCCACAGATCGCGGTTGGCCACCGGCTTGTTTTGGGCGGTTCGCCAACCCTTCTGCACCCATCGTTCCCACCATCGATTCTGGAAGCAGTTCACCAGATATGTGGAGTCGCTCACCAACTCAACCGGGCCTTCCACGGTTTGCAAGCAGTCGAGGGCCGCGGTCAATACCATGCGGGGGTTGGTAGTCCTCATCTCGAATCCGCTCCGGAATCGCACTTCGGGGACCAGCCAAGCCCATCCACCCGGACCGATGCTTGCCGCCCCATGGCTGGCCGGGTAGGCAATGACGCCTCCAACCGAGGCGGCTTCCTCTTGCGGGTCATTTAGCCGATCAGTGGAGCGATATTCGGCATCGTCCGAGTCGACCGACGCCGCAGCCCTACGTATATCTCCTGTTCCGTCCACCCCCTGCTGGGCGAGTGAAGCCTCAACCGCCAACCGATCCGCCTGATCGTTCCAAACATTTCCGGCGTGGCCTTTCACCCATCGGAAGCTGATCTGCTTGGTCCGGTAGGCATCTACGAGGGGCTCCCAGAGGTCGCGGTTGGCCACCGGCTTTTTCTTGGAAGTCGTCCAACCCCGCCGAAGCCATCCTTCCCACCAGCGGTCGCGGAAGCAATTGACTATGTACCTGGAATCGCTGACGATCTCAAGAGGCCCGGGAATGGAGGTCACCGCATCAAGGACGGCAACGAGCTCCATTCGCTGGTTGGTGGTATGCCTAGATGCCCCGCTCCGGTAACTACCTCTAGGAACAACCCACGCCCATCCACCCGGACCGGGATTCCCTGAACAGGCGCCATCCGTGTAGACGACGGTGGGAGGAGAATCTCCTCGGGTGGCCGACCTTCCTTTGGATGCAGGTCGGCGTTCAACATGGCGGCGGTCTTTCGGTGTGGGCACCAGGGTTCTCCTCGCATTGAGCACCTCGGCCTACCTTGCGATCGTGGATGAAGGCGTCCCATCTTCCGCGGGTCTGTGCCGGCTGCTCGGTGTCGTGAAGCAAAAGGTACCGAACCATGTTGTCCTATGAGGAATCATCCGGGTACCGTCGGGCCATTCGATCAGGGAAAGGCTGGAAAGGTATGGATCTCAACGGAGCTGTGGCGGTAGTGACGGGCGGAGCATCGGGGCTGGGGGCTGCCACCGCCCGCAAGCTGGCCGGAGCCGGGATGAAGGTGGCGATTTTCGACTTGAACGATGAACTCGGAGAAGCGGTGGCAGCCGAGTTGGGAGGCGTGTTCGCTCGTTGTGACGTGACGAGTGAGGATGACATGGTGGCCGCGGTGGATGTAGCCGCGCAGTTGGGGGAGATACGGGTGGTGGTGAACTGCGCCGGTATCGGGCCGCCTTGCCGTACCCTGGCCCGTGACGGTTCCCCGCACCCACTCGCGTTGTTCCGCAAGGTGATCGACATCAACCTGGTGGGAACCTTCAATACCATCCGCGTTGCCGCGTCGGCAATGGCTCGGAACGAGCCCGACGACCAGAACGATCGGGGGGCAATCATCAACACCTCGTCGGTGGCCGCCTACGACGGGCAGATCGGCCAAGCCGCCTATTCCGCATCAAAGGGGGCAATAGTCGGGATGACCCTCCCGGTAGCCCGCGACCTGTCGGTGCTGGGTATCCGAGTCAGCACCATCGCTCCGGGCATTATCGACACCCCGCTGCTGGCAGGTCTACCCGAACCTGCCAAGGCGTCGCTCGGGAAGCAGGTTCTCCATCCCAAGCGGTTGGGGCAGCCCGAGGAGTATGCCGACTTGGTGATGTTCCTCGTGACCCACCCCTACATGAACGGCGAGACCATTCGCATGGACGGAGGAATTAGAATGGGCCCACGATAGGAGACGGATTTTGGACAAGGTATTTGTTTATTGGGATAACTCCAATATCTTCATTAGCGCCAGACAATTGGCGGTAGACCGGGAGGGTCGAGATGCCTACCACCGAGTCCGGATCGACTTCCGGAACATGCTAGAACTTGCCCGGGCCGGGCGATCCCTTGAACACGCGGTAGCGGTCGGATCCATTCCCCCTGAACTGCGCGGCGTATGGAATCAGCTCGAGAACCAGGGAGTTAGCGTACATTTGCTCGAACGCGGCGCCATGGGAGGTCGTGAGCAGGGCGTGGATCAGGCCCTCCAGCCGGCGATGCTGCGCGACGCCCTTGATTACAACGGCGATCCCGGGATAGCTGTGATGCTCACCGGCGACGGCGCCGGTTTCATAGACGGAGTTGGTTTTCATGCCGACCTAAAGCGAATGCACAAGCGGGGCTGGAGGATCGAAGTCATCTCCTGGAAGCACAGTTGCAACCGCCGAATGAAGGAATGGGCGGAACGGAACGGTAAGTTCGTTGCCCTCGATGACTTCTACGAGAGCGTGACTTTTCTAGAGCCGGCCTTGCCTGGTCAACCAATCGGTAATCCGCGCTATCCCGAACCGCTGGACTTGACGAAGCGAACCTAACCCATGCCGGAGACCGTCATTGCAGTCGCGGTGGTGGTGATCGCAACCCACGTATCAGTGAACGACAGGGGTAAACGCAATTGGCGGAGGTGTTTCATAGTGTGCTGGATGTTTCACTGACCGGCAAGGACGAGCAGGAGGCTATGGATGAGCGATTACGAAGTTCGGGATCTGTCGGTCATGGCGGAGGAGGCGCCAGCGGCCCTTGAGGAGGGTGGCCGTCCCGGATTCCCGCTGATCGACGGGAGGGCGCCGGCGGTTCATGCCCCGGCGGGAAGCGAGCAGCGCCGACTGGAGGTCGAAGGGTGAGACCGAGCGCGAATAGGGGAAACTTGACCAGCCTGTACATACTCGGCGCCGGGACACCGACACCGACGCCTCAACGCTTCGGCAGCGCCTATGTCGTGGATACCGGGTCTGACTTGGTGATGTTCGACTGCGGTCCGGCTACCACGCACAAGCTGGTCAAGGCGGGCCTGTGGCCGACCCGCATCGATCACCTCTTCTTCACTCATCATCACTTCGATCACGACGCCGACTACCCGTGTTTTCTTCTTTGCAGGTGGGATCAGAGCATAGGTAGGGAGAATCTGCTCAAGGTGCGCGGACCCACGATGACGGCCCGCATAACCGATGGTCTAATCGGCGAGGACGGGGTCTTTGCACACGACTGGAAGGCCCGAGTCGGATCGCCGATCAGCCAGAGAGTCTTCGTCAACCGAGGCGGTGTCCTCCCGCGTCCGGCGCCGGTCGTGGACGCCGTCGATATCGGGCCGGGTGCGGTGATAGAGGGCGCCGACTGGCTGGTCAGGTCTGCCCAGGCTGTTCATGTACAGCCGTTCCTCGATTCTCTCGCCTACCGGATCGAGACGCCAACGGCCAGCGTGGTTGTCACCGGGGACACGGAGCCGTGCGAATCGGTGATCAAGCTTGCTCGAGGAGCGACCGCTTTGGTTAGCATGTGCTGGGACCATCAGCAGACGATGGAGCAATGTGGCGAAGCTCCGGGCCAGACCGGAACCACCGGCGCTGCTCGGATGGCTCGACAAGCCGGCGTGGAGAAGCTCGTTCTGGTTCATCGAGGCCCGAGCTTGGAGGGCGAGGAATCCGAGGCGCGGGCCAGAGCGGATGTTGCTCGGATCTTTGATGGCGAGGTGATTCTTGCCGACGAGTTGGATGTCATCGACATTTAGCTCCGAACCAAGTCCCGGTGGTGTGGGCTCAATGCTTCAGCCGGGCAAAAACTTGTTGAAGGCGAGAGGAACTTTGCTTAGCCCTGATTATTCAGGTTTCCCACACACCGAGGCATGATACCAGTTCAACCCGAATATTCGGGAGGAAGCCCACTGTTCACCCGGCAGGTGAATCTCTACCTCCGACCGGGACGGGGAACGCCGATGGCTGTATTGCCTGGTCAGGGCCGCGAATATGGTCTATTCCACTCATCCTCCAAACCCCCATCCATGAATAATCGGGGCTAGAGTGTCAGTACTGCGGGCGGGCTTGGAGCATTGACGACACTGGGTGGAATCCGTAGGGTTTGGAAGGATGATAGTGAGGAACTTGTACAAGAAGACCAGGCTAGGCCTAGTGCTGGTAGCGCTGGCTCTGGTGACTGTTGCGTGCGGTAGCGACGATGCCGAGGAGACCACCACCACAGCGCCGCCTGCCGCACCGGTCACGCAAGCGCCGGTGACGACCGAGGCTGCGCCGGTGACGACCGAGGCTGCGCCGGCGGAAGACCCACGCGGAACGACCGTTACTTGGTCGTACACGCAGGAACCTCCAAACTGGGACTATCGGGAGACCGGATTGACAGCGGTCACCGCGCCGCTACTACTGAACGTTTGGGAGACCCTCATTCGTATCGAGGCGGATGGTTCACCCGTTCCGCTGCTGGCCGAGTCTTGGGAAGTCAGCGACGATGGTCTCACCGTTACGTTCAACCTGCGCGAGGGTGTGGTCTTCCACGACGGGTCGGAGTTCACCTCAGCCGATGTGGTTTATTCGATGAACGCGAATGGCCAAGCAAGCGTAGACCGGACGGCCAGCCCCTACAACGCGGTGACGGCTGTGGAGGCGGTTGACGATAACACGGTCGAGGTGACACTGGGGGCGCCGAGCCTGACCTTCGTCAACACCATGGGGGATCGTGCCGGGATCATGGTGCCGGAGGACTTCTTCGAGAACAACGACGCTGCGACCACGGTTATCGGCACCGGACCTTACATGCTTACCGAGTACCGGATCGACCAGGATCTGACCATGACCCGTTTCGAGGACTACTGGGGCGAGAAGCCCTACTTCGAGACGGCGATCCAGCGTTTCATTCCGGATGAGACCGCCGCGATCAACGCACTGCTGGGTGGCGAGATCGACATGGTCGCCTCGGTGATCGCCGAGGGCATGGACCGAGTCTTCGCTGTGTCGGGAGAGAATGACGGCATAGAGTTGGTCCTGATCCCCGGTACGGAGGTTTCCTACTGGTTGCTGGACACCAACGTCGAGGAGTTCCAGGACATCCAGGTTCGCCAGGCGATCCAGCACGGCCACAACCGCCAGTCTCATATCGACGCGGCGACGGCGGGGACCGCCACGCCATCCTGTTCGATGGCGGTTCCTTCGGGTATTGCATGGGATTCGGACTATTGCCCGTATCCTTACGATCCGGAGCGGGCGGTTGCACTGCTTGCTGAGGCAGGTTACGGCCCGGGCGAGTTGGTGCTGGACTTCCCGTTCGCCAACGTCGCGTGGCACACCGTGATGGCACAGGTGTTCCAAGCCGAGATGGCCGAGATCGGGATAACGATCAACTTGCGCAGCCTGGACCTGGCTACTTGGCTGGATCAGGTCAACACGCAGGGTCAATACCAGATATTCCAGATCACCAGCGGCGCGCCGCTGACGAACTACCGGTGCGACCGGAACCGGCAACCCTTCGGTCGCGGTAACCAGGCATTCTGTGACGAACAGATGGATGCGATGATCGACGCTATCGAGGTGATCGCCGATTACGACGAGTACGTCGCGGCACAGCGCGAGCTTCACGACTATGTAGCCGACCAAGGGTGGATATTCGCTACCAAGAAGCCGAACGTACCGGTGCTGTATCGCTCGGATCTCGCCGGTATCAAGCAGCACCGCCTACCGGACATCCACATATACGCAGGAGACCTGTACTGGGCTGACTCCTAACAGGTGTGTGACCCTCGGTTACGGAACTCAGGTGGGGGTTCGCCATTGAACGGCGGACCTCCACTCTGCGTTTGGTTCACGGTACGGCGAGGCCGTGTATGCGGGGGAGGACGCAGCTGCGCAATGTAGGGAGACCCCTTTGGCGCGTGTGATCGCCCGATCAGTTCTGTCGCTCATCCTCGCCGCCGTCGTGGGATCATTGGTTGTCTTCGGCCTCCTGCGGTCCATCGGCGGCGATGTCGCGCATATCATCTTGGGCCAGTACGCAACCCCGGGCGCACTGGAGGCCCTGCAGGAGGAACTAGGCCTCAACGCCCCGTGGTATGTCCAGTACCGGGATTGGCTGGGTGGGGTGTTCACGGGGGATCTCGGGACTTCCTACTCGGCTCGTTTCGACATCTTCGATGAGATCATGCGGCGCCTAGGTCCTACGACAATGCTCGCCTTCGGTTCATTGCTGATCTCCATCCCGGCTGCTCTGGCGTTCGGTACCTTTTCGGCTATCCAGGTCAAGAAGCTCCGGGGAGGCGTGGTAGACGTGGCCAGCCAGATAGGTATCGCGATACCGGCGTTCTGGGCAGGGCTCATCATGGTGCTGGTTTTCGGTATCCGGCTCGGATGGTTCCCTACCGGGGGCTATGTGTCACCCCTTGAGGATCTGATCGAGGCGGTGAGAGGGCTCGTGATGCCGACGTTGGCGCTCTCGTTGGGGATAACGTCGGTGCTGACCCGCTATGTGCGTTCAGCGATGCTCGACGTGATGGGGGAGGACTTCATCCGGACAGCCATGGCCAAGGGGCGTACCCGACGCGGGGCGGCCCGTGTCCACGGGGTCCGTAACGCTTCCGTGTCGCTGGTCACCGTAGGCACGTTGCAGCTAGGTGCGCTCATGGCGGGTACGGTCGTGATCGAGAACGTGTTCGTTATCCCCGGAATCGGACGCCTCCTCGTCACCTCGGTGCTGGGCCGCGAGGTAATAGTCGTTCAGTCGCTGATTCTGGTCATCCTGTTGCTGATTCTGGTGATGAACTTCCTCATGGACATCGCCTACGTTCTGATCGATCCCAGGATTCGTGATCGCCAAGGAGGTAGGGCTATTGCCTGACCAGTCCGAACGTTCCGGATCGCGTCCTTGGTATCGTATCCTCCGGTTACCGCTTCCCCTGATCGTCGGCGCTGTCCTCGTCGGCGCGTTCCTGATCGTTGCCCTCCTCTCGTATGTATGGACGCCGCATGACCCTCTGAAACTGGTGGTCCCGGACCGGCTGCTGCCGCCGGGGAGTAGGGATTACCTGTTCGGAACCGACAAATTCGGCCGTGACGTTCTGAGCCAGCTGATGGCGGGCGCTCGCAACTCCCTTTATGTCAGCCTGCTTTCGACATTCGTGGCGATCGTGGTAGGGGCCTTGCTCGGGCTGCTGACCGCCGGCGCCGGACCCCTCTGGCGAAACTTATTGTCCAGGCTGATCGATGTTGGTGTAGCGCTACCGGGCATCTTGATAGCCTTGGTATTGGCGACATCGACCGGGCCGGGTAACCAGGCGGCGATTGTGGCGATCACGTTCTGGTTTATCCCTATCGCTGCCCGAGTGACGATCGGCCCCGCCCGCCAGATCCTCGCACTCGATTTTGTTGAAGCGGCCTACGCCTACGGCCGCACCAAGTGGTACGTGCTACTGCACCACGTCACACCCAACATCGCCCCGTTACTGATAGTGCTGGGATCGGTCATGTTCGCCGCAGCCATCTTGATCGAGGCGGCCCTGGCCTTCCTCGGTATAGGCGCCCAACCCCCTACCGCCTCCTGGGGGCGGCTGCTACAGGAGTCTCAGCCCCTTCTCGAGGCGGCCCCGACCCTGATGTTCTTCCCCGGTGCGGCGATCGTCCTGACCGTCCTCGGCTTCAACCTACTCGGAGACGGGCTGCGCACCGTCCTCGATCCACAGCAGGCTTCGCGCTCCGGGCTCATCTGATGCTCACGATCCGGGACCTCGAGGTGACCATCGGTCGCCACACCATCGTTTCCATTGAGCGACTCGATATTCCGGCCGGAACCCGCCTCGGGATCGTCGGGGAATCAGGGTCCGGGAAGACGATGACGGCCATGAGCATCGTCGGATTGGCGCCCAACACCGCGGTGGTGTCCGGATCGGTTCGTTTCAACGATCGGGAATTGGTCGGCTTGAACGATCGCCAACTTGCCGAGGTGCGCGGCCGGGACATCGGTGTGATCTTCCAGGATCCCGCCAAGGCTCTCAATCCCATGATGCGGATCGGTCGTCAGGTCGCCGAGGCTGTCCGGCTGCATATGGATCTGCCCCGTGACCGGGTTCGGGAGCGCGTTGGTCGTCTGCTCACCCGGGTTCACCTGCCTGATGCACGCAGCCTGATGCGCCGCTACCCGCACCAATTGTCGGGAGGCCAGCAGCAGCGGGTCCTGATAGCCATCGCGATTGCGTGCGATCCTAAGCTGCTCATCGCCGACGAGCCCACAACGGCCCTCGACGTTACGGTCCAGAGCGGCATTCTGTCTCTGCTGCGCGAGCTGAGCGTCGAGCGCCGGATGGGTCTGCTATTCGTCAGTCACGACCTCGGGGTAATCCAGACGATCAGCGAAGTGGTCGGCGTTGTTTACGGCGGTCAGTTGGTGGAACTGGGGCCGGTTGACAGGGTGATCGGGCAGGGCAGGCACCGTTATACCCGGGCGTTGGTGTCCGCCAATCCCGGAATTGCCGACGATGAACACCTCGGCGAGGTGGTCGGTCGGCGGCTCGACGTGATCCCCGGCTCGGTACCCGCCCTGGGAAGTTTCCCGTCCGGTTGCCGATTTCGGGGCCGGTGTAGCTCGGAGATCACGTCATGCGCGCAACTACCTGAGATATCGGTGGCGAGCGACGGCCACATCTTCAAGTGCTGGAATCCGATCGACGATATCGCCGGTTCCCAAGGAGACCACCATGGCGCTCGTTGAGGCTCGAGGACTTCATTTCCGTTACCCGAGCGTGCGACGACACGGCGCCGTCCCATGGACTCTCGAGAACCTGGACCTGTACATCGAACCCGGATCGGCAGTCGGCATCGTGGGTGAGTCCGGATCGGGGAAGTCAACCCTGGTGCGTGTCCTGTGCGGTCTCCTGATCCATCAGGAAGGGGAGGTCATCTTCGACGGACGCAGCCTTGATGATTGGCTCTCTAACAAGCCCCGCGAGCTACGCAAACGGAACCAGATTGTTTTCCAGAGTCCACGACGTTCCCTGGATCCGCGCATGAGTATTCGTCGCTCGTTGAGCCAACCGGTCCGGGCGATCGAGCGACGCGTCCCTACCGAGACCGAGTTGATCGGCTGGCTCGAGCGGGTGGGACTGACCGACGAGGTCCTGCCGAGATTCCCCCATCAGCTGTCCGGCGGACAGTTGCAGCGGGTAGGTGTGGCGCGAGCGCTTTCGGTCGAGCCTGACATTCTCTATGCTGACGAGCCGACCAGTGCCCTCGACGTCTCCGTGCAGGCCCAAGTGCTCAACCTGCTCATGGACCTCCGGGAGCAACTCGGTCTAGCCCTCGTGATGGTCTCGCACGACCTAGCGGTCATCAGCAGGGTTGCCGAACGGGTAATCGTCATGAAGGAAGGCGTCATTGTCGAGGCCGGCCGCATGACAGAGGTATTGAGCCGTCCCTCCGACCCGTATACGGCCGCCCTTGTTCAATCTGCACGGGCCGTCAGCCTCCGTGCGTGAACGATGGGAGCGAAAGAGGTGACACACAGAGGAAGACGGCGCCTTCCAGGGCGATCGGATCGAGGAGGAATCCGTCATGGGAAACGGTTTGCAGAGACAACGCCGGATGAGGGCAGCCGGGCTTGCATCGGCCGGCCCCGCCGGTGTTCATCAGCCTAAGGGGTTTCCGCTCCGTGCCGAGGATACGACCGGCTGGTCGATCTTCGATCCCGACATAGCCTATCCGGTAGCTGTACTCCTGGGCTCAGCCCTTGATCACAACCGGGCTGCCATGCGGTCGTTCTGCCTGCGTAACGGGGTAGACCTAGCTCCGCACGGCAAAACCACCATGTCCCCGGAGTTGTTCCGCATGCAGCTTGATGATGGGGTGTGGGCGATCACCGCCGCCACTGTCTGGCAGGCAAAAGTGATGCGGGACTGTGGTGTGCCCAGGGTATTGATCGCCAACCAGGTGGTATCTCACGGTGAGATCGAGTGGTTGGCAAGGTCTAGGAGGGACGGTTTCGAGGTCATGTGCTACGTCGATTCGCACGCGGGCGTTGCGATGTTCGATGACGTCCTACGGCGGGTAGACCCGGGGCGGCCTTTCCCGATTCTGTTGGAGATGGGCGTTCCCGGAGGACGTGCGGGGGTGAGAACCGTCGAGGAGGGTCTGGCGGTGGCTGCCGCAGTGGCTTCTTCGGATCACCTGTCGCTGACCGGAGTGGCCGGTTTCGAAGGCATCCTCGGCGCCCGTGGAGATCGTAGCGCTCATGAAGTGGTGGATGAGTTCCTCGATCGGATAGTCGAACTGGCCGGCCGGATCGCCCGACGCGGATGGTTCGATCCCAGCCCTGACTTGATCCTCACCGCCGGGGGCAGTTCCTATTTCGACCGGGTGGTGGCACGGTTCGCTCTGGCCGATGTGGAGCAGCCATACCGGATCGTGATCCGCAGCGGCTGCTACCTGACCCACGACGATGGTTCGGTTCATCGGACCTCTCCGATGGGGGAGACGAGCAGGACCGGACATCCCGACCACCTGATCCCCGCCATCGAGGTGTGGGGTACGGTCCTGTCCCGTCCGGAACCGGCTAGGGCGATCGTGGGTGTGGGCCGCCGTGATGTCTCTTTCGACGGGCTCCTGCCGGTTGCCAAGAAGGTGCGAAGGAGTAACGATGCTGTGGTCGAACCGGCCCCTCTCATGCGGACGGTGACCCTCAATGACCAGCACGCCTACATCGACTTGGCGGATGACACGCCCTTGGCTGTTGGCGATCTGGTGGGATTCGGCATCTCCCATCCGTGTACCACCTTTGATAAATGGAGGGCCTTCCCGATCGTGGAGGATGACTACCGGGTTGTTTCGGTGGCTCGAACCTTCTTTTAGAGCGGCAGCCCGTGCCGTGTGGACATCAAGATCTTCCCGGTCGCAGTATTCGGCGCTGACGACTGGGCAGAGTACCATACTCGACAACGATTAGATTGTTTCATACCTAGTGATCTGGAATTGAACTTGAAACTGACTACCTGTGCTCGAATTGTTGATTTGTTGCAGTGTATGATGGTTCCGCGGGTGTGGGGTTGAAACCGGTTGGTTTCGGGTTGTAGCGGTATGTTGAAGCGTGTTCGTTTTGTTGTTGTGGTGGTTGTGTTGTGTGTGGGTGAGGTGGCTTTGTTGGGTGCGGAGGCTGTTGATCAGCCGAGTTCTTCGGAGGGTGGTGGGGTTGTTGAGGAGGATGCCGGTTCTGGGGATTCTTCCGACGATCCTGTTCCGGATGCGGCTGATGCGGCGCGGTCTGCGTCGCGGTGTTCTTCTTCTTTTGATAATGGTACTCCGGCTGATACTTCTGATGATTATGTGTTGCACAGTTCGCGGGTTTTGTCGGATGGGTCACGGAGGTGTGTGTACAGGCGGGTGGTCGAAACAGTGAGGGATCCTGTTGCGGAGCCGTGTTCTTCAACGTTGACGGGTGGTTACAGGTTGGATGATTCGACGGCGGACCGCTGTGTCTATACGAGGACTGCCTATACGGAACGGGACGCTACGAAGAGGGTCACGTATTCTTGTGATCCGCGTACGGGGTGGCTGTGAAACGGAACGGCGATGAGTGTGTCTACACGAAAGAAGAGACCCTGCGTCTTGCTCCGATCCCGGCTGTGTATGTGTGCGACCCGGTGGAGGGTTACGGACCTGGCCGCCTCAACGGACGGACTTGTACGTATACTCGTTCGGGTTCCACGACGCTGCCCGCCAAGGTCACGAAACGGTATCGTTGCCCGTCGGCGCCTGCCACGTTCAAGTTCAGCAGGATTGACGATATTCGTAGCAAATGCCTCTACACACGGTCGGGTGAGACCACCCGGCTGAAACAATGGATCCCGATGTACGGTTATGTCGGGCCTTGCCCGAAGGCGCCCGCCACGTTCACGTACAGCAAACGGGAAGGAATCACCTGCTACTACACGCGTAGCACGTCGACGGAACGCGGTTACGAAGAATACGAAACGTACACATGCCCACCGGCCCCCGACACGTACACGCCGGCGGGCCGAACCGGGAAAACATGCAAGTACACGCGTTCCACCAGCACCACCAAACCCGCCACCCGAAAGACCATATCGAGGTGCCCGCCGGTACCGTCCGGATACCGGTGGGGTCACCGTTCGGGTAACGACTGCTACTACAACATGACCGTCACCGAAACGAAACCCGCCCGAGGCACAACCACCTACTCGTGTCGGTCGAACGAGAACCTGGTAGGAACAAAATGCCAGAAACCGAGGTCGGGGGGAACAACCACCACCCGTGTCTACGACTGCCCCGCAGCGCGAACCGGTGAAACACTCACCAAATCCGGTTCAGGCAAAACCACCACCTGCACCTACAAGAAAAACGAAACCAAAACCATCACCAAACCACCACCACCACCACCCCCACCACCGGCGAAACCGTTAGCAACACCCACCGGAATCAAAGCCAACGGCGACAGTACCCTGATAGGCGCGTTGCCCGCCGACCATTCCTACAAGAGTAAGATTTCATGGAGTCGTGTACCGAACGCCACTGAGTACACCGTCGCATATGGTGTATGGACGATAGACGAATACACAGAACTGCCAGCCGTTCCCGATATGGACGAGGAAAAGAAAAAGGCTCCCGAAAAGTTCTGGACGAAGAAGAAATCTTCAACTAATCACACAACGATTACCGGACTAACAGGAAACACACTATACATTATACGAATCCTCGCCGATTCATCTAATTCCCGATACTCGGAGTCGGAATGGTCCAAACCGATATACACTTACCCGACAGCCCAGTCCCGGCTGCTTAATGACACCCTACCCCCTCGATCAGTTTCGCGCATTGGTATCAACTATTTGATTGGTTTCCGTCCTGCTACGTCATTCAACTATAGGGTATGTACTAACAACGTCATCAGAGACTACAGCAAACCACCTACTCATTCAGTGAACGGGGCTTTCCAGATCAAGGTTGCGAAACAACTCGATCAAGGAATTCTCACATGGCAGACTGCTACTGATCGGATGGTAACCACAAAGAGAACGAGCTTAAGGTTGTGTGATCCGAAAACTATAGGGAACTCGAATGCGATTATCGTTCCTCCTGAATTGGATGCTCTGATAATGTTGTGCAATCTTCCTATAGGTAGTGCCAGTGCGAACGTATTGGCCTGCGTGCCTCGAGCTGCCTCCAGTCAGATAGCTACCGGCCGGAGAATCTATATCAACCGTGACCAGGTCACGGTCGACACGATCAAGGATGATAAGAGTCTTATGTGTTCACGTCTATTCCGGATTGCTATGCACGAGGCAGGTCATATATTTGGACTAGGTGATGTGCCTGGCGATAAGGATCTTCCGGTGAGTCAGAGAAGGCGCACTCTCCAGTCAAGTTGGGACAACAAAACGGTTATGTGGATGTCGAAGGACGAGTTATGCGCTCCGACGGAATACGACACAGTCGCTATGAAAGCCGTCTACCAGTCGAGGTAACGATGAGACCGCCAAGTTTTAAACTGAACCGCCGAGTCCTGAAGATATTAGTCTGTGTGGTCGTCATCACAGGTGCCGCATGTAGTACGCCTTTTGGGGACAGCTACTCGGAGATGGAAATGACGAGGCCCTCTGTCAATTATTTGAGCGGTACGGTATTGCCTTGTACTCCGGTTGAGGGGTTGGTGGCCGATCCCTGTCATGAAGTCGAGCTAGATTCCGTGGGCTTGACTTCCCAGGATTCGGAGAGTTCAGGTTCGTTTAGCGGTAGCGATACATCTCCGGTAACTACGTATGGAATAGCGGACCCGGAAACGGTGTCAGAATTGTTGTATGAGAAGTTGCCGCTTGTATTGGCTCATATGGTCGTACGCGGTGTTGTTTTACCTAAAAGTGCACGATGCGAGCTATACAATTTTGCAGTCAACAAATTCGATGACCGGGTAATATTCGAGATAGCTGAGTCCTATAGCGGCGACCTCAATCTATATCAGTGTTTTCAAGAGGTACTGGTAAGGGAATATATTGTTGGTGAAGGTCCGGCAGTTCTAAGTGTGATAATGGATCGACAGACAGTGTATCTACAAGAGAACGAGACATGGGAGTCTATTAAGACTGACTGGTTGGCTGCACAACGTGAGGAACCGACTAAGCGTGTCGAGCGCCTGCACGGTGGTCGTGAAATGGTGTTGTTCTTGAAGCCGGCACGTTCGCTTCGGGTGGAAGCCTGGACCTCTATAGGACGATTCTTTCGCTGGTATGTTCAAGAACGTGACGGAGAGGTAAGAGCAATTGTTGAAGGGGCAGCGACCTTCGATAAGAGTGACACAGAAACGTATAGTATGGTGGATAGGCTGTTATCCGAGTTTGTCGCGGAGATCAAACAGACTGCTTCGGTACGCGCCGGGCTGTCCGAGGCCCGAGTCGGTGCGAATACGAATAGTCCTCAACTCGTTATGGATGCGAACAAGCTTCAGGATTACTATGTTGCTGCCGGGGCTGTGTATGAGGGTGAGGGCAAGACGACGGTTCTTCCTCCGTCTCCTCCGGCTGATTTCGTTCCCCCATCGACAACAACGACGCTGTCCACTACTACGACGGTGCCGCCGTCGACTAGCAGCACTGTTGAAGCGACGACCTCTACCACTGTGGCACCCTCCTCGACTACAACGACATCGGATCCGTCCACGACCAGTACGACTTCTGTACTGGTGTCGACCACCACCATCCCGGAGCCGTCAACGACTACTACCTCGGTTCCGATGACGTCGACTACGGCCGTAGTGACCACCACGACGAGCACCACGGTGGCACCGACCACGACGACCGTTCCGACGACGACTTCTACTTCGACGTTTCCTTCTACGACGTCGGCTACGACATCAACGACAGCGGCGGGCGGTGTCAGTATTTCGGTGTCGGACGCTTCGGCTACGGAGGGGGAATGGCTGGTTTTCAACGTTACGTTGAGCGAGGAGCCGTATCGTCAGGTTGCTGTCAACTACGACGTTCGGGATGTGACAGCCGAGTCTGGTGTTGACTATCAATCTCCTACCGGGACTTTCCTCTTCGGCCCTTTCGATGTTCAGAAAACGGTCAGGGTGTGGATCCTCGACGATTCCAGAAAAGAAGAAGCAGAGACCTTCGAGCTGGTTCTTTCCGACCCGTACGGTGCGCCAATAACCAAATCGGTCGGTACCGGCACCATCCTCGACAACGACTAGATTGTCTCAGACCTAGTGATCCGGAACTGGTTTGAACCGGCTACGCCCAACCGTGCTTGACTTGTTGCGGTATGTGATGGATCCTCGGGGGCGGGGCTGAACCCGGTGTGGCTTCGTGCCCTAGCCGTATGTTGAAGGGTGTGTTCGCGGCTGGCACCGTTATGTGACCGTGGTGGCTTGTGGCGATAACCTCCACCCCGCTTTCAACGCCGCGCCGCTCAGGGGTTGATGAACTATGACAACTACGCGGGCCGACGAATCCTCGTAACATGACCTCAATACCAACAAAAGGCACGCCCGAACCCTTGCGCAGCCACTGGAAGGATCTACCAGTCGAGGTGATTGATGAGAATGGCTAAGTTTAAGATGAACTCCCGAGTCCTGAAGATATTAGTCTGTGTGGTCGTCATCACAGGTGCCGCATGTAGTACGCCTTTTGGGGACAGCTACTCGGGAGCGGAGATGACGAGGCCTTCTGTCAATTATTTGAGCGGTACGGTATTGCCTTGTACTCCCGTTGAGGGGTTAGTGGCCGATCCCTGTCGTGGAGTCGAGCTAGATTCCGTGGACTTGACTTCCGAGGATCCGGAGAGTTCAGGTTCGTTTGATGGTACTGATACATTTCCAGTAACTACTTACGGCAAAGCGGAGCCGGACACAGTGTCGGAATTGTTGTATGAAAGGTTACCGTTTGGGTCAGCTCACTTAGTAGTACGGGGTGTCGTGTTGCCGAAGAGCGCTAGGTGTGAGCTATACAATTTCGTTGTCAACAACTTCGATGATCCAGTAACGTACGCAATAATAGAACATTCGGTCGGGGATCTCAATCTATATCAGTGTCTTCAAGAAGTACTGGTGAGGGAATATATCGTTGGTAGAGGCCCGACCGTTCTAACGGTAATAATGGATCGGCAAACCGTGTATCTTCAAGAGAATGAGTCTTGGGACGCTGTTAAAGGTGACGGGTTGAGTGCACAGAGTGAGACTCTTATTAAGCGTGTTGAGCGCGTGTACAGTGGTCGTGAAATGGTGTTGTTCTTGAAGCCGGCACGTTCGCTTCGGGTGGAAGCCTGGACCTCAGCAAGCCCCTTCTTTCACTGGTTTGTCCAGAAACGTGACGGTGAGATGAGAGCGATTGTTGAAGGAGTAGAAGGTTTCGATAAGAGTGACACAGAAACGTATAGTATGGTGGATAGACTCTTGTCCGAGTTTGTTACGGAGATCAACCAGACTGCTTCAAAACGGGCCGGACTGTACGATGGTTTAGTCGGTGCGAATACGAATAGTCCTCAACTCGTTACGGATGCAAACAAGCTTCAAGAATACTATGTTGCTGCCGGGGCTGTGTATGAGGGCGAAGACAAGACGACGGTTCTTCCTCCCTCTCCACCGGCTGATTTCGTTCCCCCATCGACAACAACGGCACCGTCCACTACTACGACTGTGCCGCCATCGACTAGCAGCACTGTTGAAGCGACAACCTCCACCACTGCGGCACCCTCGTCAACCACAACAATTCCGGATCCGTCTACCACCACGACGATCACGGATCCGTCTACCACTACTACTACCTCGGTTCCGGTGACGTCTACTACTACGGTGTCTACTACTACGGTGTCTACTACGACGTCACCGCGATGAAGGCATCGGTGCCTCCGGGCAGGCCGGCCGGAATCAGACCTACCTGCTCGCCGGCTCTCTCGAGCACGAAGGAGAACTCACCGACCTGAGCCAGTATCAGCGCGGAGGACACCACCACTGCTCTGGGCTGGCGAAGCGCCGCGGCAGCAACCGCGGTTGTCAGCAGTTTCACCGCTACCACGCCGACGGCGAGAGCGACGATGAGCATCACGTTGCTCAGGACGTAGCCCAGATCGAGCAGCATGCCGATCGATACGAAGAAGGTCGCCGAGAAGAGGATCTGTAGCGGCATCACCTCGCCCAGCGCCCGGGCCGCCACCCGGGTCTCGCTGACCATCAACCCAGCCAGGAACGCTCCGAGCGAGACCGAGATATCGAGCAGGCTCGATAGATACCCGGGCCTATAACCGCGCCCGCTGCCAGGAAGCCGATGATCGGCACCGCACCGAGCCGTGCCGTCACGAGGGCAATCAAAGTACCCGCGACTATCAGAATCGCGAGTTCCTCGAATAACGGTGGAGCAGACGCGGCCAGCAGCATCCACTGACGATACCCCTACAGAAGGCCCAAGGCGCGCTCACGCTACGCGCAGTACTACGCAACACCCCTCCCGTGGTCGGTCTCCGGGAATCGGTAGGTCGGTAGATTGCTGACCTTAAGACCCAGATACATTGTTTGGTCTGCCCATACTCCATTATCCCCCAACCAATTAGAGTCTCCGACAAACCCGGGTACGGTTCAAACGATGCATGTATTCATTAGGACTGGTTGGGTGGCCTCAGTATGAGCACGCGGCGGCTTAGCGCGGTTAGTTATAGTGACCTCGTGCGCGGAATGCGGAAACGTGGGTTCTCTGGGCCTTATCACAGGAAGAGACACCCCTACATGGAGCGAGATGGTCTCACCGTGACCATTCCCAATCCCCACAAGCGTAAAGATATCTCTGTTGGGTTGCTCAAGAGAATACTCGATCAAGCGGGCATATCCCGCGACGAGTGGCTCGAAGGCTAACTAAGGCCTATTCCCCCGAACGCCGGGAGGTCATCGTGGCCGAACTCCAACTTGAGCGTCGCCCAACCCACAAGCACTTCTTGGAGTACCGAGAGGGCCTCGCCAGGGGTAGGTTCATACGCCCAAGCTCCAGGGGCAGACGATACGCTGGCAAAGTACTCTCCGTCGACGGGTTCGACCACTGCCTCGCGTACCCCCGCTGCTGCCCACCGGTCTAAGTCGGCATCACTAACACCTAGCGATGGCATGTCAGCCACTAGCTCCATTAGTGATAACTCCCTTCCGACTCCGCTGTAGTTCAAGATAGCACAGCTACGAGTATGCGAGCAGGTTGTCGCTGTCCGCGAAGGCCACACCGCACCCACGCCCAGGATCCCGTAACAGCGGCATGGCACCGCCTGGAGTGCCGACTTGACTCTAGGAGAGTGCTGAGAAACCCCGTACAAAGGGGTTCACCCGCTAACCCGCAACCCTCTGACCAGGCGCTTTGCCGACCCCCGAACCCCGAAAGACTCGTTTTTTGGCACCCTCCTAGGGAAGCGATACCCCCACTAGCCAGACCCAGACCCCATACGAGGAACCTGAAACCGCACCATCTCGTCGAAATATTCCGCTAACCTCTCCTTCCCCGCGTCAGATGACCGGGAAGGTCAGGTATTCAGAACCGGGCGGCGTCGGCGTGAGCGTAGCCCACCACCTGCTTGTCGGCGCCCACCACACCTACCAGGTTCGCCACTATCTCCGCAAGCTGTCCGGGGGGAATGGCACAGGTGAGTTCATCGTCGCCCATTCCGGTCCGTGCCCTCGACAAGGCGCAGCCCATGGACAGGGCTACCTTGCCCTGGTCGATGGCGATGGGAAGAATCTGACACTGCGGTTTTCCGCTCAGATGCAATGAAACGGCATCACCCAGTTCCATTGCTTGGCGAGCGCTGAGTCTCAGGAGGACGACATCAGGGTCGTGGCCGGTATCAGCAAGCGGGCCGTAGAGGATCGACTGGGGACGGCGCTCCAGGGCCGCCACCCCAGCAAAAGCCTCCATGGTGACCCAACCAACCTCCAGGAGGGCGCCCACGTCTTCTCTTTCCAAAATGTCGGCTGCTTCCACCAGGCCGTGGGTGTATTCACCTACCGAGCAGTTGCCGTGATCGGAGGGAGCGGTAGAGAAAGTGCGGGTGTGGGCTTGCATCCAAAAAACGCAGGGCGCCGGCACCGCGCCTGATCGCCCGTCGGGCGTGGGTTCCGACAAAGGACCTCCGAAGGGCGATATTCCACTATCGGAAGCGGTCGCCGCCTCCGAGAACGTTATGGCGATGGGGGCATGCTCCAGGTCGAGCAGATCGGTAAGCCGCAAAGAAAGATATCTCCAGTCGTTGGTCATTTCTTACTCCTTGAAATGGAAGAAAACCGTGTCAATCAAGCGTAACCAGTCGGCCCTGCGCTCCTCAGAGTGGACGGTGTCCGATAACGGACATTACGTAAAGCCGGGACCGCAGCGTTTCCCCAGGTAGAAGCCGGTTTCACCTACAGGCGGTCTGAGTGGTGCATAAACCCGCCCGGCCACGTACGGGCATGCAGGGTTGCCACCCCCCTGACCAGACCAGTTCCTCCCCCCTCATTCGCGAAGAACCACGTAACCGGCTTCGGGTTCGTACGGGAACATAGGCCGCCGCCGATGCCGATATAGGAGTTGGTCTAGGTCCGCCGTGGTGCATCCCGGCGTGGCCACCCGGATCATCTCCGCCGCTACCGGTTCGAAGGCCGCCCGCGGCGAATGCACACCCTTGGCAACGATTATCCGCTGCTCCATTGGGTCTATTCCCGCGCTGATCAACTGCTGGAGGCTGGTATTGCCCATAGGCAGGCTATCGAGCATGATCTTATGGTCGTCGGTGGTGTGGACGATGGCGCGATCTCCGGCGTCATAGAAACGAAATCCGCCGTGGGTGGCGCCGGGGTCCTCGAACTTGCCGCCGTCCAGGAACCGGACGACGCCGGAGATCGGTACCGGCTCGCCGTGTAGGGTGTCGGTCTTTCCGCCTACCGCAAGGGTGACCCTCCCTCCAATGCCTGCCTCCTGGCAGATCCTCACCGCCTCCGGGTCGCACAGTGACTGGAAGATCCCGCGGATCCCGAGCCGTTGGGCAGCCGCAAGCAAATGGGTGGAATCCCCCGGACTTCCTCCGCCGACGTTGTCGCCGACATCAAGCAGGACGATCGGACGTCGTCCATCCGCTGCGGCCCTGAGCAGGGCATCCTCGATTGGGGTTGCCTCCCCGTCAAGCCGACGCCGTTCTCTCCAGGCTTCGCCGGCTACGGTCCGGGCCACCTCGGAGGCCAGGTCCGGATCACCGTCGGCTACGCAGAGGAACGACATGCCCATCTCCGGAACGTCGGCGTAAGGGAATCCCTCGGCGATGTTCATAGCCAGCACGCCCGGGCGGCGGGACTGTTCGTGGGCCAGCCGCACCAGATCCCGCATCGGGGAGTCATCGGTACCCTGCCGCAGGATGTTGACGGCTAGGGGAGGCATCTCCAACGCCATGACCGGTCGGATCTCTCCCCGGACGGTTTGCAGCGTGAGATCGGCGGCTAACCGGGCCCGACGCCGCGCATCGAGGTGGGGGTTGGTCATGTAGGTGGTGACCACGGTGGCCTGCTCCACGATGGCAGGGGAGATGTTGGCGTGCATGTCCAGTACTAGGCCGATGGGGAGGTCGGGGCCGACGATGGAGCGAACCCTCCTCAGGATCTCTCCGTCCGCATCCGGGTAATCCTCCGAGACGGCGGCGCCGTGCAGGGCGAGCAGTATTGCATCCCACGGTCCGCTGTGTTGCAGGTCGGCGACAAGACGTCCGGCCATGGTTTCGAAGGCGTCGGCGGTGATGGCGCCCATCGGGGTTAGGTTGTAGAAGATCAGCGGGACCAACTCGATGCCGGGTTCCGAAGCCAGTTCCAGGAATCCGGCCAGGCTCGCCTCTGATGAGGCATAGCGATCGACCAGAGTATTGCCTTCGACGGGGCCCGCGCCCAGCCATCGATCGAGGCTCGCAGGTACGGGCGAGTAGGTATTGGATTCGTGGCTGAGGCCTAGGATTGCGATCCGCAAGCTTGCTCCTTGACAAGGTCGGGTAGGTGGGGACCCCGAGAATAACCCCGATCTTCATGGATCAGGGTTCGGTAATGGATGGATCAGACTACTGACCAGGCAATACAGCTATCGAGTCCTTCTGTCCCGGTCCCTGGAGATTCACCTGTCGGGTGAACTGCGAGTTCGCGCAGGCTTTAAGTGAATTGGAGTTACATGCCGCGGTGTGCTGGAAACTTGAACAATCGGGGTTAATGGGGCCGGTTTCGGTAGCGAAAAGCCACACCGGGTATCGGTTGTCCGGCGGTGCGGGGAATGACGGAGCCGCCGTGGTCAGCGCTTGCGGAGGACTCGGCCCGGACGCTCGGGGGAAACCACGCCGTTTTGCAGCTGAACTTTCCCGGCAACCACTACCAAGTCTATCCCCGTCGGCGCAGCGGGAACCTGGCCGAATCCGGTCGTATCGAGCACCGTGTCGGGATCGAAAACTACCAAGTCCGCAATCCCACCTTTCCTGACCACTCCTCGCCCGTCCATACCCAGCCTCCGGGCCGGTTCTCCCGACATCTTGCGCACCGCATCCTCCAGGGTCACGATCTCCTTCTCCCGCACGTACCGTCCGAGAACCCGCGGGAAAGTCCCGAAAAAGCGCGGATGCGGCCGCGCGTTCGGTTGGTCGAGAGGCACCGCGTTCCCGTCGGAGCCGACGACCGCCAGTGGATCGGCCAGGAAAGTCTGCACATCCTGCTCCGTCCGGTAGAACAGCACGACCTGCAGCAGGTTGCCGTAACGCTCGCACAGTTCCAGGGTCAACTCGTAAGGATCGGCGCCCGCCTCAGCGGCCAACTCCTTCAGGGACCGGGCGACGCCGACGCCGTCCGGGCACTCGCTGATGATGAAGCGGTCGAACAACCAGGGTATGCCGCCGAACCATCCGAGCGTCATGTCATGGAGGGCCCGTGACCGGGTAGCCGGATTCGCCAGCCGTGACCGCATCGCCTCGGTTCCTCCTTCCTGCACCCAGGGAGGTAAGTACTGGGTGAGCGAAGACGAGGAGGCATGGTAGGGATAGACATCAAAGGCGATGTCCACGCCGGACTCCCTAGCTTCGGAAAAGAGGCCGAGGAGCCGGTCGCCGGTGTTCCACATGTCTGGATGGTTGATGGCTAGATGGCTGAACTCCACCCGCACGCCGGTCCGTCGTCCGGTGGCTACGGCTTCGTCGAGCGCACCCCGTTCCCGATCCTCGCCCGGTCTCGAATGGGTCGCGTACAAAGCCTCCCGGTCGGCCAGAACCTGTGCTAATGCCGCTACCTCATCGAAGTGTGCGTAGGCGCTAGGAACGTGGGTCAACCCCGTGCTCATCCCGAAGGCCCCCTGACCAAGCGCACATTCGAGGTCTCTCACCATGCGGCGCAATTCCTCCACCGTTGGGGGCCTGCGGTCTATGCCCATGGCTGCCACCCGCAACGTGCCGTGGCCGGCCAGGGGAGCGACGTTGATGGCCAATCCCTCCCCTTCCAGAGCCTCCGCGTATCCGTCGAGATCGGCCCAGTACGGCTCGACGGGGCTGGTCACTCGGGCCAGATGATCAGTATGGAGTTCGGTCCGGGTGGGTTCGATCGGGAAGGCTGCGAAGGAGCAATTCCCTACTACCTCCGTGGTCACTCCTTGTAGCAGCTTGCTTTCGCCGGTTCCATCGGCCAGCAAGCTCAGGTCGGAGTGGGTATGGATGTCTATGAAGCCCGGGCACAGCACCTTCCCGGCCAGGTCGAACACTGTCCGGGCCTCCGCTCCCGCGGGAATCTTCCCCACCGCATCGATCCGCTCGCCCTTCACGCCGATATCGGCGCGTCTGGGAGGTGATCCGGTCCCGTCGACGAGGGTTGCATGGCGGAAGATGAGATCGAACATTGCGTGCCCCGGATATCCGTGGGTCCCGCAGCATACAGTGTGATGTCGCCGGTGGAGTGTTTAACCCTGATTATTCAGGTTTCCCACACACCGAGGCGTGTAACGCCTGTTCAACCCGAGTATCAAGATAAACCCGCCGTTCACCCGACAGGTGAATCTCCACACCGGACTGAAACGGGAAACGCTGATGCTGTACTGCCTGGTCAGAGAGCGAATATGGTCGTCTCCACTCATCTCCAAACCCCCATCCATGAAAAATCGGGGTTATCTGATTATTGTCCGCTCTTGAAGGCAACGGCTACGGGGAGGCGGCTTTGCGCGGTGACGCAGACTTTTCTCTCACGGGTAGGGTGGCGCTTGTAACCGGGGCTACCCGAGGTATCGGCGCGGCGATAGTGCGACGATTCGTGGCCTCCGGAGCTCGTGTGGCCCTCACCCATCGGGGTTCCGAGCGCAACGAGCGCCTCTCTACCGCGCTGGTGGAGGAGTTGGGCGAGGACCGGGTGTTGCCGATCATCGCCGACGCCGCCGATGATGCCCAGACAGATGACGCGGTGCGGTTGATCGAGGCAACCTTTCCTCCCGGCCCCGATACGGTTGTCGCCAATGCGGCCGCCACTGCCAAATTGCCCTGGGACCAGATCACCCTTGATGAATGGGATCATGTGATGGAGGTCAACCTGCGAGGGGCGTTCTCACTGGCTCGCCACGCGATCGGAGGGATGCGGCGGCGTTCGTACGGCAAGATAATCACCATCGGATCGGTCATGGCCAACACCGGTGATCCCCGTGCATTGCATTACGTAACCTCAAAAAGCGGGCTCATCTCCTTTTCTCGTTCGCTGGCAAGGGCGGAGGGCGCCAACGGTATCCGCGTCAACTGCGTCGTTCCGGGCGCCATCGTGGTGGAGCGCGAGCAGGAAGAGGGTGGAGACCCGGCCGCAACTCTCAAGTGGATGCAGCAGGTCCAGTCCCTTCCCTGGCGTGGAATGCCGGACGATATCGCCGCCACCTGCCAATTTCTGGCCAGTTCCGCCGCAGATTTCATCACCGGCCAAGTGATAACCGTTGACGGAGGCTGGAGCAACTATTGATCCTCCCCCACCTGGAATGGATTTGATCGTCATCCGAGGACGAAGACTGCAAGACTCGGAGTCGCCAACCAAAGAAGAGCGCCAATGAAAAGAACCTCGGTACCGTCAAACAGGAAGTGGTCCATGGTCGGATATTCGAGAGCGGTCCGGGCGGGGAACATCATCGAGGTGGCCGGTACCTCCTCAAGCGGTCCGGGTGGGCAGATCCTGCACGCGGGGGACATGTACGCGCAGTCCAAACGGTGCATGGACATCATTATTTCCGCTGTGGAGGAGTTGGGCGGGTCCGTGCACGACATCGTCCGGACCCGAGTGTTCCTGACCGATATGAGCTTGTGGGCCGAGGCGGGTCGCGCTCACGGCGAAGCGTTCGCCGACGTGGACCCCAAGCCGGCCAGCGCCTTCGTGGGAACCAGCGAGTTGCTCCACCCTGACCTTATGGTCGAGATCGAAGCGACCGCCATCCTGGACAACCGGTAGCAGGCCAAGGAAAGGAGTTGCTGAGAATGGACGTTCGCTCGAATATGTTCGACCTAACCGGAAAAACCGCACTGGTGACCGGCGGAGGCTACGGTCTTGGCCGCACCCTCGTGCATGGGCTGGCCGGTCACGGCGCTACCGTCCTGAGCGTGGCCCGGAGCGCGGATTCGCTCGCCGAGACCTTTTCAACTCTCGGGCCGGAGCATCGCTACATCGTCGGAGACCTCACCGATGACGCCCTGTACGAAGAGCTTGACGGTTTACCCGAACACATCGACATCCTCGTCAACAACGCCGGGGGTGATCCGTTCATCAAGCCCTGGCCCGAGCAGACCCCGGAGGAGTGGCGCGGCACCTACGAGGTCAATGTGGTGGCGGCGATGCGCCTCATCCATCTGCTCACCCCGAAGATGGCGGAGCGGGGCTTCGGTCGGGTCATCAACGTCTCGTCCGTCTACGGTTCTATAGGTCAGGATGCCCGTAACACCACTCGCCGCGGGGGTGCCGGGGCCTACACAGCCGCCAAGCACGGGCTGATCGGCCTCACCCACTACCTGGCATGCCGGTTGGGCAGGACCGGGGTGACCGTCAACACTCTGAGTCCGGGCATGATCACATGGAACCCCAATCCCACCGCCGAAGCGCGAGAACTATGGGAGAAGCTGGCCGACCGGACACCGGTGGGACGCAACAGCCTGCCCGAGGACTACGTCACCGCGGTAGTGTTCCTGTCGGCGGAGGGATCAGCCTTCGTGAACGGCCACAACCTTGTCGTCGACGGAGGCTGGAGCATCTGGTAGCCGCCATCCGATAGCCACGGTCAGGTTTACACGCGGTCTTCGCGCTCCGGGCAGTGACTCCTATTGACCGTATCGGGGCAGGTTATCTGCCACGAAAGCGGGTCATCCGGCGCTACCAGGGTTCTTGCAGGTCGCGGTCCCAGGGCCAGAGCGGCCTCGCTATCCGTTTGAAGGGAAGGGCGGTGAGATCGCTGCCGGAGGGTCCAGGGACGTCTATGTCGATGCACGTAGCGATCTTCTCGTAGTACTCGAGGTAAGCCCCTGCGGACTTGGGTTGCACTATTCGCATTCTCCGGGGATCAGCACCCACGCTGAGGTATGCCTCGTAGTCGACCATTGGAGGACGATGGGTGGTCACCATGATCGAGATCGACCCCACCTCGAGTAATGCGGTCGGACCCATGTCGACGGGCCGGATTCCTCCGTAGTGGTTCATATACCGACCGTCGGTTAGGGCAACCACGGCGCCCGTGACCTCCAGCGGAGTGTAGAAGGCCGGATTGGCGGCGCCCCCCAGGGAGGTGGTCACCGTAGCCCCGATACCGGCTCGCGTGCAGGCCGCCGCAGCCTTCGGATCGCTGACCATCACCAGGCACGGAACCTCGACGCCACGTTCCACCAGCGCCCGGAGGAGCAGGTTGCCGTCGCCCAGACCCCCGGCGGTCGTGCTGTCGGAACCTTCGGATAGAGCGAAGACACCGTCCGAGGCCAGGGCACGGTAAATGGCTTCGTGAACATCGGTCTTCTTCACAAGGTAGTGGTCCCGCAGGTTCCAGGCCTTCATGGCTATCTCGTCAGCCAGTGCTTGGCCGAGATCGGGGGCGCGGTCGGTGACGATCACCACCGTCCAGCCCAACTCGGAGATGTCGAGCCAGGGCTGGGTGCAGAAGATGCTTGCCGCCAGCACGCGTGGATCCCTCTCCGCCTCGTGGAGGGCGGCTATCACCTCCCGATTGGGGAACAGGCGGTCGTCATGGGTCTCCGCAGCGGTCATCATCCGGAACTTTCGCTGCGATGCCACTGGTCTTACTTCCCCCCGAATGGTCCTGATGAGAATGCGCATGGCTACATCGCCGGCACGTCGGAGGTCCACATGGGGACAGGTCTGGTAGCCCACCACGATGTCCGCCATATCGCCCATGCGCCGAGTCATGTGGGTATGCAGATCGAGCGTGGTTGCGATGGGAGTGTCCGGCCCTACGATGGTCCGTGCCTGAGCCAGTATCTCACCCTCGGCGTCGTCGAGACTCTCGGTGACCATGGCGCCGTGCAGTCCCAACATCACGCCATCGACCCGGTCCCGGTAGCGGCGTATTCCGTCACACACCCTTCCTGCCAGGTGCTCGAAGGTGGGATCATCCAGGGGGGGACCCGACTGGGCTTTGGCATCCAGGACCGGGATCAACTCGACTCCGAACTCTTCGGCCGCGTCGAGGTAACCATCGATTTCCCTGTTGCCCGCCCTCTCCAAGACTTCGTCGCCGGTCGGTATGCCAAACCTCTCGAAGTCAGCCAGCGTCGTGGCGCCGGGAACGAAGCTGTGGCTTTCCTGGCGGAACAAGGCCACCAGTACCCGCTCGGTTCTACCCATGACGTTGCCTCCTGCCCGATACTGTGTCCGCCGTTCGGTGTTCGCTCAGAAAACGATCAACCCTCTTGCCTGCTCTCCTGCCGCCAGGGCTCGGAAGGCCTCATCTGCTTCGTCGAGGTCGTATCTCCTGGTGACCAATTCGTCGATGTTGAGTTTGCCGGCCATGGCCAGCTCGACCATCTTGGGAAACTCCACCATCGGGTTCCCGCTTCCGTAGCGAGAACCCAGGATCTTCCGCTCTCCTTGTATCATCAGGAATGGGTCGACTGCAACGGTTTCCCCGGTGCCGGGAAGGCCCAATATGACCTCGACTCCTTGCTTGGCCAGGATTGCCAGCCCCTGCTCCATCGCCCCGGTGTGGCCGACCGCCACGATGCTGTAGTCAACTCCTTCACCGGTAAGATCCTTGATGGCTTCCATAAGATCCTCGGTTCGGGAGTTGATGGTGTGCGTGGCGCCGAAGTGTCGGGCATACTCGAGTTTGGAGTCCGCTACATCGACACCGATGATCGGGTAGGCGCCGCCAACGGCCGCACCCTGGACGGCGTTGAGCCCCACGCCCCCGCAGCCGATGACCGCCACGCTCTGCCCGGAGCGGACCCCGGCGGTGTTGACCACCGACCCGAATCCGGTGGTCACCGAACATCCGATCAGCGCGGCGAGGTCGAGAGGGAAGTCCTTGCGGATGCTCACCGCGGCTTCTTCGGGGACGACGATGTAGGAGCCGTAGGTGGCGGGACCGTAGTGGTAGACATCTTCCCCCTGGTAGTGGAAGCGGGTTCGGCCATCACTCATCCGCCCGCCCGGGGGATTGTTTAGGCAGAGAGCCGGATACCCGAGGTTGCAGAGTCGGCAGGCGCCACATGATGGCGCCCAGGAGACTATGACATGATCGCCGGGGGACAGTGAGCGGCATCCGGGGCCGACCGCATCGACCACCCCCGAGCCCTCATCACCGAGAACGATGGGCATCGGAATGCCGGTGTGGGAACCGTCGGCGGCGTGGAGGCAGCTATGGCAAACCCCGCTGGCCACCATCTTGACGCGCACCTCCCCGAAGCCGGGATCGTCGAGTTCCAGCTCCAGCATCTGCATCGGTTCCCGCGGCTTGATCAGAACAGGTGCGGTTATGAGCATCGGTCACCTTCCGTAGGAGAGAATGTTGTGTAGGTTACGTTCGGCCTGCGAGGTATGGGACGGGATCCTTCGTCAACCGGGATGCACCCCTCGGGCCATTCATCGGCCGGCGCGCCACCACACCGTGCAGTGATATCCCCGCTGATTCCCGACGTGCATACGGCCTCGGTCTTCGGTGACCAGCGATTCCAGGAGTGGACGGAGTTCGGGACGCCTGGCAATCGGTAAAGCCACCCGCCGGCCGTAGAAGGCCAGTATCTCTTCCCAATTCTCGAACCAGAGCGTCCCGGGTCGCTCCCAACGTTCCACATGGGGATGAATGCCCAACTCTTCGACGATCACCGCCACCAGATCGTCGACCGAGGGGCCGCCGGGTCGATCAACGCCATGCACTTTGCGGAAGAGGGAGGCGGTCATGACCCGAGGATGGCGGTCGGTCATTTCGATCACCACCCCGCGCCGGGCGATATCGTGGAGAGCGGTAATGAACGGGCCGATACCAGGTACGTCGTACACGACGTGGGCGGAGATGGCGACATCTACTTTGTCCACCTCAGATGCAACCGCCGGCCAGCGTCCCCGCACCAGCCGCGCCGAAACCCCCAAGCGACCCGCGTCTGCTTCGAAACCGTTCGCCATGGTGTCGTCGGGTTCCACCGCGGTAAGGTCGTAGCCCCGTTCCGCCAGCGGCAGGGACGCCCGGCCCCGTCCTGCTCCAACGTCGAGTACGGACCCATGTTCGCCGAGCAGTCCTTGAGCGATTTCCAACGTGGCGGGGGGTGGGTCAGACCGGGCGGCGGCGGACATGCGCTCCCATATCCACGACGGCCACCCGTAGGGTGACTCCTCCGCGGCGTCGAGGATGCTCCGGGGAATCACCCAGGATTCCAAATCGGCCCGCCAACGATCAGCGGCCCTCAACCCGTCATCACCGGGTCAGGGCGCCGCCTGGGAAAGCTCCCTCGTGTAACCACCGCCATATGCATTCCATCCTACTGTCAATGACCTGGGGTCAGGCATCCTCCTGATCTCCGAATGGGTAGATGGCCCTTCCCGGATCGAGACACGAGTACACCCATCGGCGCCCTGACCCACACTCGATGGCCAGCCGCCTACCGGCGGGCGACTCTGAGCGCCATGAGTCCGCTGGAGTCAAGGAAGAGGCTCGATATGGCGTGTCTAGTCGATGTTCTCCGACCAGGATCCGCCTCAGCCCTCGCAGGCGATCAAGCCCCCCGGATCGGTGAAGATCCCGTTGGCGTACTGCAACTCCCGCACGTAGCAGATGATCTTGTTCACGTCTTCGGCCGACAAACCCGGTACGGGCTCCATGTCGCCGAACTGCCAGTGGTGCTGGGGCGATCCCACGTCCACGGCGCGGACGAAGCTGAAGTCCGCGTGATGGCCCGGCTCGTAGATCTTGTCCACCAGCGGAGGACCCTGCGACGACCCGCCGGCGGTGGCGCCATGACACTCCGAGCAGTTGGCGGTGAACAACTCGGCACCCTGGCCGGCGACATCCGACAATTCCGGGATGGCTACCGACACTGTCTCGGAGCCGGCCGATTCGACGCCCGAGTACTCGTCGTCCCCGCCCTCCGAACATCCCACCATCACCGCACAGACCAACACGGCGAGCAGGATCGATCGACATCCGAGGTGTAGCCGACTAACGACCATCGATCGATCACTCTCCGCTCCGTCGTCTTCCCAACCAAGGGTTGACGATCATCAAGACTATCAGCGGTTGCGGCGAAGGGCTTCCACGTCGGCCACGTCTTGGAAGCGGCCCACAGCCAGCTTGTTGTGTTCCAGGTCTTCCAAACCGATGAAGGGAACCGCAGTTGTACCCTTGTAGTCCCGGATCCCGCGAGAAGTTCTTGAAGGGTTGGTGGATCGAATGAGCAGAACGAGAGAGGTACGGGCGAAGGCACTGGAGGACTGGGCTGATCGGGTTGACGCCGCAGAGCTCAGGTATGCCGACACCGAGGTGTTGCGGAAGATCGCTGCGCTGGCCCAGCGACGCTCCGAGGTTGAGGACGATCTGACCGCCGCAGTGCGCTCCGCCCGCCGGGCTCAGCGCACTTGGTCAGAGATCGGAGCGATGCTCGGCGTTTCCAAGCAGGCCGCCCAGCGAAAGTACGTGTCGAAGATATCGGCGTAAAGGGGTTGGCGGCGACTGCTTACAGAACGCCATCGTTGGAGAGAGAGCAACTTCACCGCCTTACAGCCGAACGGTATCCCAGTCGAACCTTCCGGTCCCAAAGGAACGAGGAGACGTCCACTCCACCCGCAGGGGTGTTCGCCCGCGGAGGCCATCGGGTGAATCTGCGAAGAGCCGACCGTTGGCCCAAGCATCGTTGAATAACTTAGGATATTTTCCGGCTGCGCGGGCCTCTGCTAGGAGGGTCCTGAAAAACGAATCTTTCGGGGTTCGGTGGTCGGCAAACCGCCTGGTCAGAGAGTTGCGGGTTAGCGGGTGAACTCCTTTGTACGGGGTTTCTCAGCACCCTCCTAGTGTCCTGATTCTTTAGTTTCTTTGGTTTAGTTTGTAGACTGTGACCGGTATGTTAGTGGTCGGTTTCGGGAGCGGGTGATGGAGAAGCGGCGGGGTCGTAGACCGGTGGTTGTTACTTTGGATTCGGATGAGCGGGAGGTGTTGGAGCGTTGGGCGCGTCGGCCGTCGACGCCTCAGGGTTTGGCGTTGCGGTCTCGTATTGTGTTGGCCGCGGCGGAGGGCCGCGCGAGTGTGGATATCGCGGCGGAGGTTGGTTGCAGCGGGGTGACGGTTTCGAAGTGGCGTAACCGTTTCGTTCGGGGTGGGGTGGAGGGGTTGTATGACTTGCCTCGGTCGGGTCCGCCTCGCCGTATCAGCGACGAGAAGGTGGAGGAGGTGGTGGTCAAGACCCTGGAGGAGACACCTTCGGATGCTACGCATTGGTCGACTCGTTCCATGGCCCGCAGGGTCGGGTTGTCGCAGTCGTCGATCCACCGTATATGGCGGGCGTTCGGCCTCAAGCCGCACCGAACCGAGGAGTTCAAGGTGTCACCCGACCCCCTGTTCGTCGAAAAGGTGCGTGACCTGGTCGGTTTGTACATGAACCCGCCGGACGCAGCAGTGGTGCTATGTGTGGATCACAAGTCCCAGATACAGGCGTTGGACCGAACCGCGCCGATCCTGCCTCTCATGCCCGGGGTCCCACAGCGGCGAACCCACGACTACAAACGCAACGGAACCACCAACCTCCACGCCGCGCTCGACTGCGCAACCGGCAAAGTCATCACGTCTATGACCCGACGTAACAGAGCCCAGGAGTTCCAGAAGTTCTTGAACCGTATCAACCGTGAAGTCCCCGACCATCTCGAAGTCCACATCGTCTTGGACAACGCGTCAACCCACAAAACAGAACCCATCCGACGCTGGCTGCAACGCCACCCCCGTTTCACGTTCCATTTCACACCCACCTACGCATCATGGATGAACCTCGTCGAACGATGGTTCGCGGAGCTCACCAACAAAAACATACGAAGGGGCACCCACCGGACGGTGAAACAACTCACCGACTCCATCAACCAATGGACCGAACAATGGAACCAAAACCCAACCCCCTTCACCTGGCACAAAACCGCCGACGAAATCTTCGACGCCATCGCCCACTATCTACAACGAATACAAGAATCAGGACACTAGACGTTTGAGGGTATCTGTGGTTACGTTCAGCATTTGAGGTGGAGGAGCGGCTAGGGCTGCGTCGATGGAGCGGTCACAGAGCATTCCAAGCCCGGTTACGATTTCGGTTAGCTCGGTCCGCAGGTCAGGCATCGTTGAAGAACCTGGTGCTGATTATTCCCGAGGAAAATGGAACGGTCCTGTCCTCGAAAGGTTCAGAAAGGTAGACGAAGCTCTCCGCCCTCACCGTGCGCGAGCCGGCTCTCTGTCAATTGCACATATGCGGGGTCGATGTCATAGCCGACGGCCTTACGGTTTGCGTCGGCGGCTGCGACCAAGGTGGTTCCGGATCCCATGAACGGATCGAGAACCAGGTCGCCTTCGTAGGTGTATAGCTGGATGAGCCGCGCCGGGAGTTCCACCGGGAAGGGTGCCGGATGCCCGACCCGCTTGGCATGAGCGGGGGGAATGTCCCAGACGTCCAGGGTTGCTTCCATGAACTCGTCCCGGCTGATGGTTGCCTGATGCGGTAACCCGTCCGCTTGGCGCCGGGCCCGGGTGAGTGCCCGATCAAAACGTCCTTTGGAAGCGATGATGATCCGTTCGGTGAGGTCCCGCAGTACCGGATTGGCCGGGCTGCGCCACGATCCCCAGGCACAGGAGCCACCCGCGCCCTTTGCCTTGCGCCAGATGACCTCACCGCGTAGCAGGAGGCTCAGATCATCCTGGAGGATACGAATCACGTCTGCGCTGAGGCTCCGGTAGGGCTTACGACCCAGATTGGCGACGTTGACCGCGATGCGTCCGCCCGGTTCTAGAACCCGCACGCATTCGGTGAACACGTCGCGCAGCAAGTCCAAGTATTCCACATAGGATGTGGGGACCTCCTTTCCGGCGACCGCCTGTTCGTAGTCCTTACCCACGAAGTACGGGGGCGAAGTGACCACCAGAGCAACGCAGTTGTCGGGAAGCCGTTCCATGTTGCGGCTGTCGCCCAGGATGGCTTGAGGTTGGTCGAACCCCTCCGCCGATTTGACGCGATCGTCGGCTGAAATCTCAGGAGGCGTGAAGCGGGCGTAAAAGGAGGAGGCGTCATGTCCCTCACGTCGGCCCGTGCCGAAACTTGAAGTTTCTGTGCCTTTCCGCGACCTTCGGGCGTGATTCACGATGCGTCTCCTGTTGTCAACTCCATCTTACACAGTTGTAATTAACCAAGCTAGGGCCCGGGTGTGACACCTCCGTAGCGTCCGTAGTCTTTCAAGCCCGACCTTATCCGAGTCTTTCGCTCGGATACAGGCGGATAATCGCCGAAGTCTTCGGCACATGAGCGTTCCGGTTTGCGACCGCTAGCCACAGCGGCGACAATTGAGTTTTACGGTCGAACAAGGATATGCATGGGCTCGCTGATAAAGAAGCGCCGCAAGAAGATGAGCAAACACAAGTACCGCAAGCGGATCAAGGCGAACCGTCACAAGAAGAAGCGCTGAGCCTTCAACACCGACTCTTCGTGGAGAGGAGGTTGCCGGATGAGTGGGGTAACGGAATAGTCGCACCCTCGGGATTCGACCCGGTCGTCCGACGCGTCCCTGACTACCGGCTTGCCGACTACCGAACCCCGTAAGATTCGTTCTTCAGCACCCTCCTAACACCACCATCTGGTCACGATGGATCACTTCACCATCCCAGCCTGTGTCGGCCGAGCGCTTGCCCATCCAGCGTCGGATGTCTGGCGAGCCCACACTGACCAAGCCCTTACCGATCAGGGATCCCGCGGCGTCACGCACCTCAACCGCCGATCCGGCCATGAACTCCCCCTCGACACTTGTGATCCCCACAGGTAGGAGCGAACCGCCTCTGTTGACGAGGGCTTGAGAGGCGCCTTCGTCGATCACTACGGTCCCGGAGGCCTGCTGACCGAAGGCAAGCCATAGCTTCCGGGCCGGGAGGCGGGCCTGGCCGGGCTCCACATAGGTGCCGCACGTTTCGCCCCGGATAATGCTTTCCACCACCCCGGGTCGTTTCGACCGAGCGATCACGGTCGGTATGCCTGACCAAGCGGCCATCCGGGCCGCCTCGATCTTGGTTGCCACTCCTCCCGATCCCAGAGGCCCGGGCGGAGCTAGAGCCAATCGGTCGAGCAAGGGATCGCCATAACCGACGGTAGGGATCTGCTCACCGGCGCCGGATCGGGGGTCCGCCGAATACAGACCGTCGGTATCCGTGAGGATTATCAGCATCCCGGCGCCCACAAGGTGCGAGACTATCGCCGCCAAACGGTCATTGTCACCCAGCTTCAACTCCTCGACCGCGACCGTATCGTTCTCGTTCACGATCGGAACGATTCCTTCGGAAAGCATCCTTTCCAGCGCCCCGCGAGCATGCAAATACTGGGAACGCCTGGAGAGGATATCGAGGGTCAGGAGCACCTGCCCTACCGTCCTTCCGGACCGCTTGAAAGCTTCGCTGTACTCACGCATCAGCAAGGTCTGGCCGACCGCAGCCGCCACCTGCAACCCGGTAAGCTCCGTGGGACGTCCTCCAAGAACCGGGGATCCTGCCGCAACCGCCCCGGACGAGACGAGGACGGTGGGATAGCCCGAGGACAGGAACGTCTCCACCTGTTCCGCAACCCTCAGGATCGCGGTTCTGTCTACCTCCCCGCCGAGTCGGGTAAGGCTGGAGGAGCCGACCTTGAGTACCACTGCACAACCCGGTTTGGGCGCAAATTGCTCGAATCGATCATCCCCCCTCATCGTCATGCTCCCGGTATTCGAATACATGATCACCGATCCGTACCTCATCCCCCTGCTCCGCGCCCGCTCTCCGCAATGCCCCGTCCACCCCGAGACGAGTGAGCCTGCGAGCAACCAGACCGGCGGCCTCGGCGGTGGTCAGGTCGTTTAGAGCCACCGCTCGATCGACTGCTCGACCCTCGATCACCCATGTATCGGCGGTCCGGTCCAGCGTGAAGGTAGATTGCACAGGACGATGAAGAACGAAGCCGTCGCCCGTCGTCACCGCCGCCGGAGTACCTTCAAGTGCAGCGGAAATCCGGTAAAGGACGTCTTCGACGCCTTCGCCGGTGACCCCACTGACAGGCATCACATCAGGAACCGCGCGGCGGAGGGCCGCGGGGATAGCGTCCGGCAGTCCTAGATCCATCTTGTTGACCGCTACCACCCTGGGTCGCGAGGCAAGTTTCGGATCGTGTTCCTCCAGTTCCCGGCACAGTATCTCGTATTGCCGATCGGGCGGCGCCGTCTGGAGCGGAGAAGGGTCGAGCAGGACTACGAGAACGCGCGCCCGTTCGCAGTGACGCAGGAACTCGTGACCCAATCCCCTACCCTCCGCCGCCCCCTCTATAAGGCCCGGCACATCAGCCAGCACGAACTCCTGATCACCGATCACAACCAGACCGAGATTGGGTTGCAGAGTCGTAAACGGATAGTCACCGATCTTCGGGCGTGCCTCCGAAACACGGGAAAGGAAGGTGGATTTTCCGGCGTTCGGGAAACCGATCAATGCTGCGTCGGCTATCAACCTCATCTCAAGAGTGAACCAGGCGGCCTTGCCGTACTCACCCTGTTCGCAAAACTCCGGCGCCCGATTGTTCGGCGACGCGAGCGAGGCATTACCGCGGCCCCCCCGGCCGCCGGTCAATACCACCGCCTGTTGCCCGGGATGAACAAGGTCCGCGACCAGGGTTGACTCGTGGTCATAGACCGTGGTCCCTAGGGGAACGGGAACCACCAGATCCTCTCCGCGGCGACCGTGGCGGAGGTCGGACGACCCATGAGAGCCACTCCCAGCGGCCATGTGGGGTCGTCGACGGTAGATATGGAGACTGCTCGTAGACCGATCAGCAACGATCACGACCCGTCCGCCTCGACCGCCTGAACCGCCCACAGGCCTGCCGCTCGGGCGGCGGCCTTCCTTCTTGAAGGACACCGCGCCCGCTCCTCCGTCACCTGATTTGAGGTGTACTCGAACGTGATCCACGAACACGACTGGTCCTGTCCTTCTACTCGTCAGCCCACGGCGCCCTTGGGCGCCTCACGGCAAGCTCCGGGGAGTACCCTCACAGGATTCGCCCGGCTCATCAAAGGGACTACGCAGCAACCCCGATGGTCATCGGGGTTGGCTTATGGAACGATACGGGAGTCCTGATCTCAGACAGGTATGACGCTGACCTGCCGCCTGCCCCTCCGACTGTGATACTTGACGGTTCCCTGCGTGAGGGCGAACAGCGTATCGTCACCACCGCGACCCACGTTCTCGCCCGGATGGATCGGCGTGCCGCGCTGGCGAACGAGGATCGTGCCGGATGAGATTACCTGGCCGTCAAAAACTTTCGGGCCAAGGCGCTTAGCTTGGGAGTCCCGACCGTTCCTTGTCGAGCCCCCACCTTTGGTCTTAGACATCTAGGCCCCCTCGGAGTCTGTTGCGGTTATGTTCAGTATCTGCAATCTCGTGTAGCGCTGGCGGTGACCGCGGGTTCGCCGGTATCCGGATTTGTTCTTGTACTTGAACACTCGGATCTTCTCGCCCTTTACCTCGCCAACCACCCTGGCGGTAACCCTTATGCGGTCAAGGTCAGGACCGCTGGTGGTGGCTTTACCGTCGTCGTCCACCACAAGAAGAGGGGTAAAGGTCACTTCATCGGCAGCGGGCTTCAACAACTCGACATCAATCAGGTCGCCCGCGGAAACCCTGGCTTGCTTACCACCCGACCGTATGACTGCATACATATTGGATTCCGACCTTTCTTGATACGGACTTTGAGGGCGGCACGCCTCGCTCGGCTAGGAGGGTACTGTGCACGATGAGAGCATCAGTATAGCTGTTCGAAAACTCTCCTAAGCGCTCACCGAAACGATGGGGCTCCCCTCAGTGGCCGCAGCTTCATGGATAACCAAACCACTGCCCCTGCAGGAAGGACAGGCCTCGGAGAAAGACTCGACGAGTCCACTCGAAACATTCTTCCTCGTCATCTCGACCAACCCGAGACTCGAAACGGCATGAACCTGGGTGGTGGTCTTATCCCGAGCCAACGCGCGCCTCATCCGGCGCAGGACGGCTTCGCGATTCTTCTTGATCTCCATATCGATGAAGTCGATGACGATGATCCCTCCGATATCCCTAAGCCGAAGCTGCCGTGCTATCTCTTCGGCTGCTTCGAGGTTGTTATGCAGCACCGTATCCTCGAGGCTGGCCTTACCCACAAACTTGCCGGTGTTCACGTCGATGACCGTTAGGGCCTCCGTTCGATCGATAACGAGATGGCCCCCGGAAGGCAGCCAGACCTTCCGTTCCATGGCACGGCGCAGTTGGTGGTCCACCTGAAAACGGGCGAAGAGTTCCTGATCGTCATCCCCTGCAAAGTGAACCCTGGAAACGAGAGAAGGAGCCACTTCTTCAAGGTATTGGACCAGCGCCTCGTAGGCGTCGCGGTCATCGACGAGCAAACGCCTGAAGTCAGGAGTGAAATGCTCTCGGATGGCGCGTAACATCAGGCTCGGTTCTTGGTGGACGATCTTAGGGGCCGGAATACCCTTACTGGTCTTCTCGATCTCGCGCCAGTCGGTAACGAGCCGCTTGATATCGTCCGCTATTTCCTTGCGCGAAGCGTCCAACGCCGCAGTGCGCACGATCACCCCGAAGCCCTGTGGCTTCTCGGCATCGATGATGTTCCGCAACCTGGTGCGTTCCTTCTCGGGTAGACGCCGCGAGATGCCCTTCATCCGGCTGGAAGGCATTAGGACCAGGTGGCGACCCGGAAGGGATATCTTGCTGGTGAGGCGTGGCCCCTTACTTCCCATCGGGTCCTTATCCACCTGCACGAGAATCTGCTGGCCTTGCTTGAGAAGGTTTTCGATGCGCGCTTTGGCGCCCTTAACACGACGGGAGGAATTGAGATCCCAAGCGTAGATCACACCGTTCTTTTCGGTGCCGATGTCGACAAATGCCGCCTCGAGTCCGGGCAAGACGCTTCGTACCTTCCCGAGGTAGACGTTGCCGACTAGGGTTTGATGATCGGAACGGTGAACGTAGTGTTCCACGAGGAGATGGCCCTCGAGCACCACTACCTGTATCTGATGCGGCAGAACCCTAACCAGCATCTGCTTGCGCCCGGCAAGGGGAAGCGGCTCGGCTCTGACCACCCCTCTTGATGCTGGAGGGGCTTGCCTGACCTTGCCGCCGCTAGGCGCTTTTCTCTTTCGTTTCCTGCTCGACCGGGTTTTTCCCGGCCGGCTACTCTTGGGATCCGGGCGGGTTGGCAGCTCACGGACCCGACGGATCCTTACGGTCTGGCGTCCGACTTTTCTAGTGGTACGTTCTTCGGTCGATTCGTCGCCGACTCCCCGGCGAACCACTTCGGCTGTCTTGCGCCGAAAGAATGGCATCTGTAGTTACTCCTTGGACGAGTGTGGTGAATGCGCCGACACCCTCGCAGAAATCCGATCAGGTGGAGGGCAGCGGCGTCGGGAGGGCCCGATAGTCTGTTGCGCAGTTCTGTCCTGTAACCGGAAACGCCCTGTGCAGAGGGTTTTCCATCAAAGTTCACCGGTCCTGATGAAGGAGTCGGGCCGACTACGTGAGGGTCGTCGCACCCTATATTCCCTGGTACGGATACACTTCTCGGGTATCTACGACATACGAGGTTCAGTTTGCTCCGTACGAACCTCCAAGGTTCGTTAATGAGATTGGAGCGATTCGGATTCTTCACAGGTCCTCATATTCGGTGTTAACCGGGCGTGTTTCTGTTTGATGCCGAGCAATGAATGAGGAAAGCCCCCAACGGTGGCTCGAACAGGCATCAAAGGTACCGGACTACCAGGACCGCCTGCGCGGTCTTCGTAAGGCTAGCAGCTTCAGGAGGATGTCGGCAATGTTCGGTTGCAGGTTGCCGGTGTCCGATTGCTCCAGTGTCCGGTTGCTAAGGACGCGAACCCCGCTGCGTCATGCGTGGGCGAAAGCGCAGGGAAGGTCGGCGCTCCGGTTTGGAGAACTGGTCGTCCCGCTTACGGTAAGCGTTATCGATCCGACTCCGAGAACGCCAGACCGAGTTCACGATACCCAACCCACCGGCCATGGCGATCATCGCCGATCCGCCCGCGCTCATGAACGGGAGCGGAAGTCCGGTTACCGGTACCACGCCGATGGTCATCCCGATATTCACAAAAACGTGGAACGACAACAGCGAAGCCATACCCACTGCGATGAGTGAGCCGAAGCGGTCCGGAGCTACCGCCGCCACGACCAGAACCCGCCAAACCAGCACCGAGTACACGATGAGCACCGCCGCACTACCGATGAACCCGAACTGTTCGCCCACCGCGGTGAATATGAAGTCGGAGGTTTGCGCCGGAATGTAGTTGAGGCGGGTCTGGGTGCCGTTAAACAAGCCCCTACCGAATAACTCACCGGAGCCGATCGCAATCTGAGACTGGTAGAGATGCCAGTTGAGTCCCTGGATATCAGCGGACTGGTTCCAGTAACCGGCCAGACGTCCTAATTGGTAAGTTCGCAGAATATCCAACTGAAGCACGGCTACCACGCCGCCCGTTCCTGCTAGCAGCAGGAAGACTATCTGCTTGATGCCGGCTCCCGCTACCAGCAGGATCCCGATTGCGATGAACCCGATCACCATCATCGTCCCCAGGTCAGGTTGCCTGAAGATCAGAATCCCGGGAACTGCGGTCAGCGCCAGAGCGAGACCGAGACGGCGCCACTGTAGCTTCCCTTCGGATCGAGACAGATAACCGGCCAGAACGACCGCGATCGCTACCTTGGCGAACTCCGAGGGTTGGAACTGGAAAGTCCCGATCGGAATCCATCTTGATGCGCCCTGGAGAGGCGGAAAGAACAGTACCGCTACCAGCAATAACACTGTGGAAAGATAGATCGGGATAAGTATCCGGCGGTATTCCCGGTAGTCAATCAGGGATGTGGCCACGAATGCGACAATCGCGATCGCGGCAAAAACGGCCTGTCGACGCATAGCCGATCCCGGGTCCCCCGTTTCGGCTTCCAACCGAACATGGGTTGCCGAGTACACCATCAATGCCCCCAGCGCCAGCAGAGCCGCCACCAGCACGATAACGAATACATCCGGAGTTGGTCTCGGGCGACTTTTGAAAAGGCCGCCGACACCCGAATGCGGGCGCGCCGCTATCGACACCGCAAGACTCCTTGATACCAGATGATGATCTCTACCATTATTGACTTGTTGTCATGACTCCAAGGCCATGATCGCTGGTTTCATTGTTTGCAACATAATCATCGTTACTACCATGTTGACATTCATTCACGATCTCTACCGTTCCGTATCCTCACCGGCCACCAACGGGGTAACCGTCTCCCCGAACAAGGTCTGGAAGATTGCTCGAGCGGCCGGCGCGGCCACCGCCCCGCCCGACCCACCTTCATCGACCATCACCACCACCACCCACCGGGGCGTATCAACGGGTGCGACACCCACGAACCATGCCGTGGAATCATGGAAGACCCCGTCTTGGTCGGTAAACGCCTGGGCCGTCCCGGTCTTGCCGCCTATCAAGTCGGCGGTGGAACCCATGTCCTCAAACGCCTGCCGCGCCGTTCCGGTTCTAACCACTGACGCCAGATCGGACTTCAATGACCGGATAGTATCCGGATCGATTTCAAGCGTTCTCAGAACACGCGGGTCCATCGTCCGTATCTGGTCCCCTGCCGCAGACACGATGCGCTCCGCAACCCTGGGCTGATACACATTCCCACCGTTAAGTATCGTTGCATAGGCAACCGCCATCTGGATAGGAGTAGTAAGTAGTGGTCCTTGGCCTACCACCAGGTTCATCAGGTCGCCCCCCTGCCAACCCTCTTCGCGAACTCGCCAAGGCTGGCTCTCGCGCCACTCCTCGAACAATTGTCTATCTCCGAGGACCCCTTCGTTCTCGAAAGGCAAGTCGACCTGGGTTCGACGCCCCATGCCCAGACCGCGCGCCCAGTCCTGGACAATCCCCTCCCTCTCGGTGCGTTTGTATCGATCCCAAATCGACAGGGCTACCTCCCAGAAGTAGATGTTGCACGATCGCTGGAAGGCATCATGAAGGTTCTGTTGCCCGTCCCCGTTCGGATAAGTCCAGTTACGCCACACCAACTGGGAGTCGTCGACGAAACCGGCGGCTAGTTGTGGCGAGCATTCGATGGGTTGGTTGGGGGACGAAACACCTTCGGGGAAGATGCCTTCCTCCATAGCAGTCAGGTAGGTGATGGCCTTGAAGGTGGAAGCCGGTGGCTTGAGACCTTGAATCACCAGGTTGTTGAAGGCCTGTCGACTCGATAGGTCGGCAAAAGTGTTCACATCGATCCCACCTATGAACGCTTCCGGCTCGAATACCGGATAGGAAGCCATGGCCCGTATCGCCCCTGTCTCGATCTCCATGACGATTGCAGCCGCTCGCTCCGCCGGAGTTACCGTGGTATCGAGATCCTTCCAACGTTCCTCCTTCAACGAGTTCGCTAGGTCGATTGCTTCTACGATGATGGTCTCGACCGACTCCTGAATAGGGACATCCAGCGTGAGATGTACCGTCGCCCCCTCAACAGGCTCGTTGTAGCCGAACTCTTCGAACTTGTCACCTTCCGGGTTGACGCGGAAGGCGATGGCCCCCGGCGTGCCTTGCAGGAATTCGTCATATTCTCGTTCCACCCCCAGCTTCCCGATGGGCGTATTGCTATCCATCCGAGGGTTCCGCTCCAGGTCGCCCGACGACGGCAAGCCTATGTGGCCGAGAACGTGGCCCATCAGCCCCCCACGGAGGTAGCCGCGGGTGGGTAGATCTCGAACAGAAACACCAGGGAGACTCAGACGTTGTTCGAGTATCAGATAGGCCGTGGCGGCATCGATCCGGAACCCGTCAAGTGTCGCAACCCGGCCAGACCCGGCACGTTCGACCTCCGCCCGTATATTGACCGGTGGAGTATCCAGAATGGCGGCCAGCCGCTGGATGACATCGTCTTCAACGTCAATCGGTAAGACCGATCTGTCCACCTCGACGACCAACTCGGGAATGGAGGTGGCGAGAGTTATGCCATTACGATCGACGATATCGCCGCGAGGCGCCGGCACCGGCTCCACGCTTATGATGTTCCTTTCGGCGATTCTCGACCACTCCGGCCCCACTGCTAGCTGGACGAACCAGAGCCTGATGGCAAGCAACGCAAAGCCACCGGTGAATACCAGGGCCAGGATCCCGATTCTCCATTTCATCGGCGTCCCCCGGTGCGCGCGAATCGCTCCGACGGGCGCACGAGCAACCTATCGAAGAAGGGAAACACCGCCAAGCTCAGCACCATGTTGTAAGCGGGAACGAGCAGCAGTGTCTTGAGGGTTCCCGGAGAACCCAGCGTCCCCTCACCGAAGAGTGTTCCGATAAGCACCGCGGTGGCCAGCGCGATAAAGGTGATCACACCGGCGGAGGCCATTCCGAAGGCTAGGCCGTAGTTGAATCGATCCCCTATTCTCACCGTCACATATGCGGCGAGGGTGAAGGCAAGCGCATTCAAACCAAAGGGCGCCGCCTCGAACATATCTAGCACCATCCCGCCGAAAAAGCCCAGCAGAACCCCGACTTCGGGTTTCACCCACCGTGCCGAGGCTATGACCATCAACAGAACAAGGTCGGGACTCACGCCTAGAGGACGCACGCTGCGGAAGAGGGTCGTTTGAACCAGCACCGCCAGCACGATCAGCAACAGGCAAAGGGTGACCCTTAGAGCGCTCATGGACCCGTTTGCTCGGAGTCCGGATCAGATTGAGGTGGATCCGCACTACCAGTCGGAGGGACTGCCTCGGCAGCCTCCGCCAACTGGTCGGGTGATGGTGGCCAGGGCAGAACGGTGAGATACTCAGCCCGATCGAGGTCGCCAATCGAGGTTACGCTCACCCGGATCACACCCGAACGGGGTGAAGCCGACGCCGTGACGGTTCCAACCAGAAGACCTTTCGGATAGGAGTGAGAGTCTCCGTAGGGACCGAATGTTATGAGGAGTTCACCTTCGTCGACCGGTGCATCGGCATCGAGAATGGCCAACTGCAGGCCATCCGCTCCTAAGCCCTCCACGATCCCCCGGCGATCATCGGGCAGACGAACCGTCACCGCCGGAGCTCGGCGGGACGTGATCGGCAACACAACCGATGATCCCTCCAGAGCTTCGAGAATGACACCCACCAACGCCCCTTGATTATCAACAACCGGCTGGCCCGGATGCACGCCGTCGGCGGTACCTCGATTGATGAACAGGGTCGGGTCCAGAATACCCGCGCTCCCCGTAACTTCAGCTCGCACCGCCAATTCCTGGAGGTCGTCCTCAAGGCGCAGGTCTAAGAGCAAACCGAGTTCCTCAACCTCGGCTTCCAAGTGCCCCACCCGAATAACCTCACCCTCGAGTACCGCTATCCGTTCCCGAAGCCGTTCGTTTTCCTGACGAAGCCCGGCAAGGTTTGCCAGTCCGTCCGCAAACCCCACAACCGGCGATACCACCGCATTGATTCCGGCCTGCAGCGGAGCCGCCACGAATTTGGCGCCGTTACGCAGGCTAGTTCCGAAACCCTCATTCGAAGAACGCACGTCAAAGGTCATCAGGCCGAGAGATACGATGAGGAGAATTATCGTGACGAAGGCCGATCTATCCGCCCCCGTTCGATGCATCGCAGCACCGGGCGAAGAGGGTTTGAAGGGTTTGGGCGCGTGTCCTTTACGTTCGCCTCCGATCCGGGAGCTCATTTGGTCCATGACGGCTAGCCCTATTCTTTCATAGATCGAGTCTTGTAGCCCGGATAGGAGTGGAGACTTTTGTTCGCTGACCTGGGATTATGGCTACTTGAATAGCCTGTATCGGCGTTGTGGACAGCGGTACGAAAGCATGAATAATCAGGTCTGACCACGATGACCGATACCCGACGATAGGTTTCGTGGTCAGGGACGCCCCGAGGTTCTGAGTAGATTGTGTAGCACTTCGTACTCCTCCAAACACTTCCCCGAGCCTATGACAACGGACTGGAGGGGTCGCTCAGCCACTTGGACGGACATCCCGGTCTCGTAGGCCAAACGATGCGTCAAAGCCGTTAACAACGCTCCCCCGCCGGCTATGACGATACCGGTGTTTATCAAGTCTGCCGCCAACTCGGGGGGAGTGCTGTCCAGCGTGAATCGAACTGCGTCGATTATCTGTGATACAGGTTCTTCAATGGCGGTTCTCACTTCGGCAGCCCTGATAAGGATGGTCTTGGGAAGACCGGACATCAGGTCTCGACCTTGGATCTCGGCATTCGGTTCATCATGAAAGGGATAAGCCGATCCGATAGCCATCTTGATCTGCTCGGCTGTCCGCAATCCAAGTGCCAGGTTGTGTTCTTTCTTGACCCACTCGACGATCCGCTCGTCCATCTCGTCGCCGCCCACCCGGATACTCTTCGAGACGACCACCCCTCCGAGAGCTATGACCGCCACCTCGGTGGTGCCTCCACCGATGTCGACCACCATGGACCCGATGGGCTCGTTGACCGGGAGGTTGCAGCCGATGGCGGCGGCCATCGGCTCGTCGATGGTGAAAGCCCGGCGCGCCCCGGCGTGGTAGGCGGCTTCCTCGACGGCGCGACGCTCCACACTGGTTATGCCCGAGGGAACGCAGATAACGATACGGGGCTTCGCCCATCTCCTCCTGTGTACTCGCTGGATGAAGTAGCGAAGCATACGCTCGGTGATATCGAAGTCGGCGATGACGCCATCCCGTAACGGACGGATAGCCTTGACGTAAGAAGGGGTACGTCCGATCATCCGCTTGGCATCCATGCCGACCGCTAGCGCTTCGTTGGTGTGGGTGTTGATCGCGACCACCGAGGGCTCGTTCAGTACCACCCCGCGGTTACGCACGTACACGAGAGTGTTGGCGGTTCCGAGATCGACAGCCATATCCTGGCCTGCGATGGCGAAGATGTTGTCAGCCATGATCCTGTCCGATCCAGAGTTCGTTTCCCATTCTAGTTAGCCGCACGATCCTACAGTCGTGTAGAGCACACAAACACGGCGTTACCGTACTCCGAACCATAGGCTTAATTCGCGCTCCGCGCTCTCGGGACTGTCCGATCCGTGGACGATGTTCGCCTGTACATCCAACCCGTAGTCACCCCTGATCGTTCCCGGAGCGGCGGATATCGGGTTGGTGGTTCCCATCAAGGTACGAGCGGCGACGACCGCCGACTCGCCCTCCCATTCCATCGCAACGACGGGCCCGGAAGTGATAAAGGCGATGAGGGACGGATAGAACGGCCTGTCACGATGCTCCGCATAATGGCGGGCGGCGATCTCCTCGTCCGGAAGTCTCATCTCCATCCTGCGCAAAGAGAGGCCCTTGGCTTCGAACCTGGAAATAACCTCACCCACGAGCCGCCGTCGGACGCCGTCAGGCTTGACCATGACGAAGGTTCTCTCTTGGGGTATAGCATCTTGGGGCATATCGCGCTTCCTTGTTAATCCCGGGCCGATCTCGCGGGCGCGGGCAGACCGGACCGTCGGCTGATCGTGGTGGTTGCTCGAATGGTAGGGGAGCGAGCCCAAAGAGGTAAAGATCACTGGTGTCCGGAATCGTTGGTTCGCTCATCTGGCGGGAAGGCTTGTCTCGGGGATAGGGGATTGATCCAACCAAGTCTCGTGTGTTCCTATAGTCCCCACCGGTTTTGCGGGGTGTCGGGGTGTGGAAGTGACCCACTCTGGGTGTATATAGTAGATAGCCATATGTACCGTCGGTTGTTACAGGTTTAGTAGGGTGTTCGGGTTTTTGGCATGGCGATGAACATGGCGTCTTTGAGACTGTGGGTGGGCGGATCCTTCGGTCAGCGCACGCGTCTGTTTCAAGAAGCGGTGCTGTCACGGTGGAAGGTCCGGCCACCGGGATGCCCCGGAGTGTCCTATAGAGAGTCAGGGCGTTCCGGCTGTCGGGTCGTGGGGTCCGTGTCTGATCGCGGCGACGGTTTGTGGGAGTCCGACTTTTTCTAGGCGGTCGAGCAGTTGGTTGTAGCTCTGTGGCGGTTTGCGGAGGGCTGCGGCTTGTCTGGTGATGGTGTGTACGACTTCGGCGTATGTGGTCTTCAGTAGGTGGTACACGAAGTGGTCAGGGCTTTGTGCTTTGATGTCGAATTGGTCCAGGACGCTGTCGGGGAAGTCCTGAAGGTTGTTTGTGATGATGGTCTGGGCGCGACAGCGGATGGCAGCGGCGACGACGTGGCGGTCGTTCTGGTCGGGGAGTTCGACTGCTTCGATGAGGGGTTCATACCCGGTGACAATGCAGTCGGTCACGGCTCTGATCATGAGTTGGCGGGTTCGTTCGAGGCGAGCTGGGTCGAGTTGGGGGTTCGCTCGGATGACGCTGGTTGTCATCTCGTCGAGGATGGCATGGGTCCACTTGGCCCGGTACAGCCCGGTGCATGCGAGCCGGATAAGCAGATCACGCAGCGACGCCGGGTGCAGTACGTTGGCGTCGTATACCACGGTGAAATGCGTTGGGTCAGTAATCGAGGCCCAGATGTTCAGCCTCGGCTGTGAGTTCGTCAAGTATCCGCTGGCGGTCCAATTCCTCGCGGCGCCGGTAGGCGAGGACGTCGGTGAGCCTGACGCGTCGACGGTTGCCCACGCGACGGAACGGGATAGCCCTCTTTTCGAGGAGACCCACTAGGTACGGGCGTGACACGTTGAGTAGGTCGGCGGCTTGCTGGGAAGTCAGTTCGCTGTGAGGGGCGGCAACAGTTACGACGTGGCCGTTGGCTAACTCGGTCAGGATCTCATGTAGCAAGCTAACCGCGGGAGCGGGGAGGTCGATCACCTGCTGGTCGTTCGGTTGATCGACCGTATGAAGCTGCAGGGACGCAACAGCGTCACTGTGCCCGGCGAGGTAGGCCTGCAGGAGTTCGGCGGCGCGGGCAGCCCGCTCGGCCTCCGCGCTGTCCGGTGCCCGTGGCTTGCTGTGTGTCTCCGTTGTGAAGGTCATGCGGGCCTCCTCAGATTCTGTTTCTTGTTGGTGACCCAGCTGCCAGCTGAGGCACGGACTGGCGCTTCTCCCGGCCAGCCCGCGGATACCACCGTACAAGCATTCGAGGAGTTGACCAACCTATTCCCCGAACTCCGGACCCTGGTCGTTAACGCCATCGAATCCCGTGTTGCCGAACGTGTGTTCTCTGTCGAGGGAGAGCGAGAACTTCGTACACAGATGTTGGAGATGGTCCGTAAGCACCGGACATTCCCAAATGCCGCTTGGACACTACCCGAAACCGAAGTGTGCCGCATAGAAGAAGTAGCCTCCCGAATCGAGATACATGACCCAGTGATAGAACATCTATGGCTATTCGCACAGGACTATCCGGCGGTACCCGGGGTTGAGCCCGTCACCGCAGAATACGACCAACACGTCGCAGAACGGCGACGGGCAGCCGTGGTCGCTGTCTACGAACAATCCGGACTTGATGAGGTATCCCGTCTCGTCACCGAAAGCTCACATCTCTCAGCCGCTGCCCCATGGGCGGTTGGCACCGCGCTCCACGACGCTTACGGGGCAGAACTTGAGTCCCCCATGCTCGACTGGCTCACCCATGACACCGACGCCAACCGCCAAACCGCCCAGTATTACCTCAACAGGCGGTTTCGCCAGTCCGGATGGGCATGGCTACAAACACTGCTCGACTGTGGGGAACTCACCGACCGACAAAAGGCCCTGCTGCTTCACACCGCACCAAGAGAACCAAAGACCTGGTACACAGCGGCCGAGCAGGGCGCGGTCGTCGAGTCGCAGTACTGGAAACGGTTTAGACCTTACGGCCTCGGACCAGACTTCGAGTTTGTTGACCAAGTAGCTGAACGTCTCATCAGCACCCAACAGACCAGAACTGCTGTCGAACTCCTCGCCCTCTACGGGATCAAATCAGAAGCGGCAGCCCTCCTTGCTACCCAGGCGCTGGAGTCCCCCCAAACTATCGGGGCCAGACCGGTTAACAGTTCACGGCCTACGCCGCCTGTTGCAGGGCCTAAACCGTTACCGAGACGCTATCGGCAGACAACGGCTGGCGGCGCTTGAGTGGTTCTACCTGCCCGCCTTCCACGAGAACTCACCAACTGAGACCCTACATCTTGAACTCCAGCAGAACCCGGCCTTCTTCGTCGACATTGTCAGCATGGCTTTCCTACCACGCCACCGCGACCGGAACAGTGACGAAGAGAACCGCCCTATCGAAGGATCAAACAGAGAGCGCAACGCACGGAACGCGACGCGGTTGCTAGATTCGTGGACTTGGACACCCACAACCGACACCGACGAACTATCAACAATAAGCGAATGGGTCAACGACGCAATCGGAAAGCTCCGTGACGCCGACCGCCTAGTCGTAGGCGAGCAACTGATCGGACAAATGCTGGGCTTGATAACCGATGATACGATGCGGCCCGCGAATGTAGTCTGTTGCCTACTCGAAGAGATCCGCCGCCTAGAAATCGAAACCGGCGTAGAGCTGTCCCTAATAAACAGCCAAGGCGTGACACGTCGTAAACCTGGCGAGGGTGGGATCCAGGAAGAAACCCTCGCTGCCGACTTCCGCGACCAGTCTCAACATGCCCAAGACGAATGGCCGATCACCGCACGTATCCTCAACCGACTCGCTGACCACTACGACCACGAAGCATCCTCAGAAGAAAAAAGTGCCGAGCGGTTCCGAACAGGAATCATTCAGCCGCTACCCCGCAACTCTCTGACCAGGCGGTTTGCCGATCACCGAACCTCGTAGGATTCATTTTAGGACCCGCCTAACCGAGGATGGCTGTCCTGGCTTCACCGGCCACGTATAGCGATCCAGCGACCACGATCGCCTCCTCGGGACCGGTCCAATCCCTCGCCAATTCGAGGGCTGTTGCCACATCGCTCGTTGATGAGACCGGGATATCGGGACGATAATGATCAACCAACCGCACGATGTCATCAGGAAGAGCAGCTCTCGGGTGATCCACGCATGTGGTGATAACCCTGGCCGCGAACCCGACGAGCGGACGTAGCATCGAAGGAAGATCTTTGTCACGAAAGGCGCCGACCACCAAGGTCCATGGCATCGGACGGAACTCCTCCAGCAGGGTCCGAACCAGCGCCTCGCAGCCTTCCGGATTGTGGGCGCCGTCGATGATCGTCAAAGGGGAATGACCCACAACTTCGATCCTTGCCGGTGTTCGCAGCGTAGCGAGACCTTCCCTAACCGCTTCAATAGGAATGGCCCTGCCGAGGAGTTCCTCGACCGCCGCCACCGCCACGGCGGCGTTCGATGCTTGGTGTCGGCCGTGTAGAGGGACGTGCAGATCCTCGTAGCGCTCATGGATCCCGTCCACGTCGATTGTCCATCCTCCAACGGACATGCGCTGACCCTCGATGTGGAAGTCGCGACCCAGCGTTCTGCGAACCGTACCCGATTGTTCCACTGTCCGATCCGCTTCCGAGGCAACCTCTTCCGGCAGTTCGCCTGTGATAAGGACACCTCCCGGCTTGACGATCGCAAGCTTCTCACGGGCAATCGCGACCGGCGTGTGCCCTAGGTATTCCGCATGGTCGATGGATACTCCGGTCAGCACGGCCACTTGGGCGTCGACGACGTTGGTAGCGTCGAGACGTCCCCCCATCCCGACCTCGATCACACCGACGTCTGCCGCCATACCCGAGAAGAACGCGAAGGCGGCAGCCGTCGTAAGCTCGAAATAGGTGGCGCGCTCTCCGATCTCCATCTCCAGTAGGTCAACGAACGGCGCCACGTCGTTCATCGCTAGAGCGAACTGCTCCTCGGTTGCTTCGTCGCCCGCCAGCGCGAACCGCTCTCGAATGTGCTGTAGGTGTGGCGAGGTGTACGCGCCCGCCTTTAGACCAAGCGCGTTCACGATCGAGGCGGCCGCCCGGGTGACAGTGGTCTTACCGTTGGTCCCTGCGATGTGGATCACCGGGTAGTGACGTTGCGGACCCCCCATCATCTCCAGCAACCGTACGATCCGGTCTAGGCCCGGCTTCCATCCGAGTTCGATATGGCGGTCGAGGTATTCAATAGCCTCGTCGTAGTTCATAGGCCGTGCGTCATCAGCCGTATCGATAAGTAGCTGTGCCTTGGAGGGGGCCACCTCGACACGATTCTCGTCAAGTTCCCAAGTCCTGGAGTTGGCTGTCGAGAGTAGCGAGTAGCCGGGCTGCGTCGGCGGCTCGGGCCTCCTCACGCTCCACTATCTCGGCCGGAGCCCGGTGCCTGAATGCCTGATTGGAGAGCTTCCGCTCGGCCAGTTCGAGATCACCCCGTGCTTTCTCGATCCGAAGCCTGAGCCTTTCCCGTTCGGCTTCTACATCTATCAAACCCTCGAAGGGCACGAACGCCTCGACCGCGCCCACCTCCACCCGCAGGTAGCCCGGATCCTCGGGTGGATTCGGATCCGTTACCGCTGCGGCGCCGACGAGAGCGGCCAACTGCGGATTCCACCAGTCTGATGAGGCGCCATCCGGATCATGCAAGATCACACGCAGCTCGCGGCGGGCGGGTATACCGTGAGCCGACCTCAGTCTTCTCAGGGATGAAACCAATTCCTGCAAGGTGGAAATACCGTCCGGGGCACGGTGGCGGGGGATGTCGGGCCATGGTGAAGTAATCAGTAACTCGTCCTCGACTAGGTGGCTGAACAGTTCCTCGGTAAGGAACGGAATAGCCGGATGGAAATACTTGAGAATGTCGCGCAGCACCACTCCGAGGGTCAGGCGCGTAGAAGCCGCTTCCCGGCCACCGGCAGCGAGCACGGGCTTTGCCATCTCCAAGTACCAATCGAAGACTTCTGACCAGACAAACGAGTAAAGGAGGGAGTATGCATCGGCGAGCCGGTGGTCGTCGAGTAGCGAATCCACCCGAGTCCCCACTTCACCCAGGCGACTGAGGACCCAGCAGTCGATGGGACCAGGATTCTCGGGATATCCGCCCGCCTGCGGAACGCTTCCGGGCTCTATGTGGATAAGGGCGAACTTGGTAGCGTTCCACAGCTTGTTGCCAAAACGCCGGGCGGCGTCGACCCACTGGACATCGAAGGGGACATCCTGGCCCGGTGACGCTGCCTGCAGCAGGCTCAGGCGCAGTGCATCGGCCCCGTACTGCTCAATCATCTCCATCGGGTCGACATTGTTGTTTAGTGACTTCGACATCTTCCGGCCGTCAGAGGCCCGAACCAGCCCGTGAATCACGATCTCCCGGAATGGGACATCCCCGACGAACTCCATACCCATCTTCAGCATGCGCGCAACCCAGAAGTAGATGATGTCGTAGCCGGTCACCAAGACGTCGGTGGGGTAGAAGCGCTGCAAGTCGGGGCTGTCCTCCGGCCAACCCAAGGTACTGAATGGCCAGAGCGCCGAACTGAACCAGGTATCCAGTACATCATCCTCCGGTCGTAACGCCCGATTGCCGCACCGGTCGCATCCGTCGGGACGTTCGCTCGCCACTAGCACCGCGCCGTCCTGGTCGCAGTACCAGGCGGGTATGCGGTGTCCCCACCAGAGTTGACGGCTGATGCACCAGTCCTGGAGGTTTTCCATCCAGTGAAAATAATTCTTCTCCCACCGTCTAGGAACGAACCGGGAGAGTCCGGAGCGAACTACGTCGACCGCCGGACCGATGAGGTCGTCCACCTTCACGAACCACTGGCGAGAGAGCAAGGGTTCTATCGACACCCCGCTTCGAGAGCAGTGCCCGACGGTATGGACGAATTCGTCGATGCGCTCCAGGTAACCTCCGCCCCGGAGGGCTTCGACCACACGCTCCCTAGCCTCGAACCTGTCCAGACGGGCGAAGACGCCGGCGGCAGCGGTCATGCGGCCATCCTCGCCGATCACCTGGATTGGCTCCAGACCGGTGCGGTTACCGATCTCGAAGTCCAAGGGATCGTGGGCGGGGGTGACCTTCACCGCCCCCGTTCCGAACCCCGGGTCGACCGCCTTGTCGGCGACTATCGGAATGACACGGTCCATTAGCGGTAGCCGGACAGTCCGTCCGATCAAGTGACGGTACCTCTCGTCCTCCGGATGGACGGCCACGCCCGTGTCGCCCAGCATGGTCTCAGCCCGGGTGGTGGCGACCGTGATGCCTTCTCTCGCTTCGGGATCGCCATCGGAGAATGGATAGGTGATGTGGACCATCTGGCCCGTAACTTCCTCGTATTCGACCTCGATGTCGGAGATCGCGGTCATGAGGCCGGGCGACCAGTTGATAATGCGATGGCCCCGGTAGATCAGTCCCCGCTCGTAAAGGCTCACGAACACTTCACGAACCGCGGCCGACAGTCCCTCGTCAAGAGTAAACCGCTCTCTACTCCAATCGCAGGAGTCACCCAGTGCCCTCATCTGCTGGGTTATCGCTCCTCCGGAACGACTCTTCCACGTCCAGACCTGCTCGACAAACGTGTCCCGGCCCAACTCATGGCGGGATAGGCCTTCCTCAGCCAGTTCTCGTTCGACGACCATCTGGGTAGCGATCCCGGCATGGTCGGTGCCGGGGAGCCAAAGGGCTGCGTATCCTTGCATTCGCTTCCGGCGGATGATGGCGTCCTGAATCGAATGATCGAGAGCGTGACCGATATGTAAGACCCCCGTGACATTGGGGGGTGGGATCACGATGGCGAACGGTTCCCCGTCAGGGTTGGTTTCGGGTTTGAAGGCCCCCGACCGCTCCCATATGGGGTACCACCGCGCCTCAACCGACTCGGGATCGTAACTTCCCCGCAGTGAATCGGGAGTGCGAGTCACCATTTCTCCAGTCGCTTCAATCTCCGATCCGAGGTTATGGATCGGCGACTAAGCGCTCCTCTCACGACGATTCTCGATTTCTCGCAAAGGCAGGAGCGCCGGATTCACCTTCTCCTCGACGACCGGACGATCAATGATCACCGTTCTGATCTCGGGTCGGGAAGGAAGCTCGTACATCGTGTCGAGCAGCACTTCTTCCATTATCGCCCGCAATCCCCGGGCGCCCGTACCCCGCAACATCGCCTGGTCGGCGATCGCTTCGATGGCTTCGGGCTTGAATACCAGTTCGACGCCGTCCATTTCCAGGATCCTGGCATATTGCTTCACCAGAGCGTTTCGAGGCTCCTGCAATATACGAATCAGAGCCGTCCGATCCAGGGAGTCCACAGTCGCCACCATCGGAAGCCGCCCGATGAACTCCGGTATCAGGCCGTACTTGATCAGATCATCCGGCATAACCTCGGCCAGCAGATCGTCCCGCGGTCGTTCCTGTCTCGACTTCAAGTCGGCGCCGAAACCGACGATGCGGTTACCGATGCGCCGTCCGATAACCTTTTCGAGCCCTGCGAACGCTCCGCCGCAGATAAACAGCACGTTTGTGGTGTCGATCTGTATGAACTCCTGGTGGGGATGCTTTCGCCCTCCCTGGGGCGGCACCGACGCGACCGTCCCTTCTATGATCTTGAGAAGCGCTTGCTGGACCCCTTCACCGGAAACATCGCGGGTGATGGAGGGGTTCTCGGCCTTGCGGGCGATCTTGTCGATCTCATCAATGTAGATGATGCCCTGCTCCGCTTCCTTTATGTCGTAGTCGGCGGCCTGGATCAGCTTGAGCAGGATGTTCTCCACGTCCTCCCCCACGTAGCCGGCTTCTGTCAGCGCAGTGGCGTCGGCAATGGCGAAAGGAACGTTGAGCATACGAGCGAGGGTCTGGGCGAGCAGGGTTTTTCCACAGCCGGTGGGACCGATCAGGAGGATATTGGATTTGGCGAGTTCCACCTCCTCCTTTTGGGGTGAGACCGATCTGATCCGCTTGTAGTGGTTGTATACGGCAACCGACAGGGCCTTCTTCGCCCGGTCCTGTCCGATCACATACCCGTCGAGAAAGTCGAAGACCTCAGCTGGTTTGGGTAGCTCTGACGACGGGTCAATCGATTCTCCGGCCAACTCATCATCAAGGATTTCCGTACACAGGACCACGCACTCGTCGCAGATATATACGCCCGGACCGGCGATGAGCTTACGTACCTGCTTCTGCGAATGACCGCAGAAGCTGCACTTGAGAAGTTCGCTCCCCTCGCCGTATTTAAGAGCCATCTTCAATACCCGTCGGCGACCGCGGCAAGTTCCCTCCGATCGAGAACGTCATCCACTATGCCGTACTCGACGGCCTCCTCGGCCAGCATCCAGAAGTCACGATCAGTATCGCTCGCCACCTTTTCGTATCCCTGGCCGGTGTGGTTGGAGAGAATGCGGTTAAGTTGCTCGCGCATCTGCACGATGAGCCGAGCCTGGATCTCGATATCCGCTGCCTGCCCTTGGGCTCCTCCATGGGGTTGATGAAGCATTATCCGGGCGTGAGGGAGCGCGAAACGCTTACCCTTCGTGCCACCCGCCAGGATGACCGCGGCGGCGGAAGCGGCCATCCCCATACAGACGGTGCTCACATCGGGTTTGATGTACTGGATGGTGTCATAGATGGCGAACAAACTGGTGATCCCACCTCCGGGCGAGTTTATGTAGAGGTTCACATCACGATCGGGATCTTCTGATTCGAGGTGCAGGAGTTGGGCCATGACCAGGTTGGCAACCGCGTCATCGATCGGGGTACCCAGAAAAATGATCCGATCCTTCAGCAAGCGGGAATAGATGTCGAAGGCCCGCTCCCCCCGGCTGGTCGACTCCACCACGGTGGGCACCAAGTAGCTCTGTGGGGAAAGGCCCCTCCCCCCGGTCTGCATGTATGGTCCGCTACCGGTCACGGGTCTGCTCGTTCGATCTCATCTTCCAAGTCTTCCTCGTCTTCCCCGTTGGGGGTGTCCAGATCGATCACGTTACCGTTTTGATCGACAGCCACCACTCCTTCCAACAAGATGTCCATCGCCTTGGCCCTCAGGATACTACCCACCAGAGCTATTTCCTGAACACTCCCCGCCATCCGCTCGGCCAACTGGACGCCGGTCTCATCGGAGCGCTGCGCCATTTCATCGTAGACCTCGGCCAGTTCATGTTCCTCCGGCTTGATACCAGCGTCGATCGCCACCGAATCGAGCAGCAAGCGAATTCTCAACTCCCGATCTGCTCTCTGGTGAAGCTCGGAACGGAAGGTTTCCCTATCCATGGAAAATGTCTCAAGGTAGTCGTCGAAGCTCATACCGTTTCGTTGCAGACTCTCATCGAGGCGTTCGAATCCCCTAGCCACGTCGGTGTCGATTATCGCTTGAGGTATGTCGACCGCGATCTCGCCAACCAACTCTGCGATGACCCGGTTCCTCAAATCCATCCTGAGAGCGGACGAGCGCGATGCCTCCAACTCGTTTACAACCGAATTTCGGAAATCCTCCACGGTATCGAACTCGGTGAAGTCCGATACCCATTCGTCATCAAGATCGGGAAGCCGCTCCTCGTAAACCTCCTTGACCAGAACCCGAACCTCCACCGGTGTCCCGGCGTCCAAGCCGCCTGCCTCGAATGCGAGAGCACTGCTGAAGTCGAATATGTCGCCGATAGAACGTCCCGCCAATTCATCACCGAGACCCTCCAAGAACCCATCGGACCCTACTTCGAGGAGGAAGTCCGAGATGGAGAGGGGCTCTACACGTTGACCGCCATGCGATACGACCAAGTCGATCGCCAGATGGTCGCCGGCGACCGAGGTCCGCTCCACTGTCTCCAGTTCGGCGAACTCCTCCCGATTTCTGTCGATTTCGGACTCGATGAGCGCCTCGTCAATCGGGTAGTCGTCGGGTTGGAGTTCGATGCGCCGTCCCACGTAGTCCGGTGGCCGGTCCACCGCCGGCCAGAGACTGATCAGAATATCGACCTCCAAGCCATCCTCGGTATCCCGCATATCATTGACGGATGGACTTACGGCAGGAACCAACCCTTCATCCTGGAGAGTGTCAGGTAATTGCCGGTCGAGCAGTTCCTCGATGGCGTCAAGGCGGATCCGCTCCCTCCCGACGATGTTCTCCACCATGTGACGGGGCGCCCGACCACGGCGGAACCCGTTGATGTGTATATCTCTTGAGATGCGACGGGCTGCCCGAGTCTCTGCGCGATCCAAGAGCGAGCCTTCGATAGATATGGTCAGGCGTCGCTCGAAGGAACTCACCTCGGTTACGGTGACGGACATTTACTCCTCGATGGTTGGTCGTTAAGACGCGAACGAACGCGATCCCCTTAGGAGGACAAAGAGTCATCTACGGGGTTAGCGTCCTGTACACAGAGCGTCTAACGCGCAGTTTGCCAGGCTACCTACCCCGCTAGATCCTTTTAGGCACCCTCCTAGGGCGCCGGGGTGACCGAGGGGATTTGAACCCCCGACCTCCTGGACCACAACCAGGCGCTCTAACCAAGCTGAGCTACGGCCACCATGACGCGGACAGATCAACCCTAACCGGCTTCGGTCGTTTCCGAACCTCGCGCGCCCCCGGAAGGATTCGAACCTCCGACCAAGAGCTTAGAAGGCTCCTGCTCTGTCCTCTGAGCTACGGGGGCTATTCGCCTACCATCGCCTCCCCGGTTCCGGGCTTGTCCGCGGAGCGGGTGAAGGGAATCGAACCCTCACCGCCAGCTTGGAAGGCTGGAGCTCTACCGTTGAGCTACACCCGCCTGCTACCCCCTAATACTACATACTCGGCGATCCTCCATAAACCTGAGACTACCCGAATACGGAAGCCCGAATCGTTACCCCCGGAGGGAAATAACCATCTTGAGGCGCTAACCGGTCTAGGGTAATCGACCGGGTGGCTTTTCGGTAAGTCGGGCTGGTCGGATTCGAACCGACGACCTCCTGCTCCCAAAGCAGGCGCGCTGCCAAGCTGCGCCACAGCCCGTGGCTCCCATTCTAGGAGGGGAAATTGAACGTTGCGGCCGCACGCAGGTCGGTGACTCGTCACCCCATGCTCGCCATGCTGGGGATCGTAGTGCTCGCCATCTCCTGCTCCAACGCAATCGACACGGGCAGCGCCGACTCGGCCACCCCCACCGTAGAAACGGAGGTGACCGCAACGCCGGCCGAGCCGAGCACGACCGGTCGACCGGTCGATGCGGGTGTGGAAACGAGTGTCACCACCACACCCGTGACACAGCCGGAGCTGACATCATCCACCACCGTTGCTCCCACCTCGGCTTCCAGCCAGATCTCAAGTACGACTACCACCACCATCCAAGCCGCGCGTGACTGCACACCGTCATCACCGCCGGACCTGCGAATCACCCATACGGATCCGGTGATGGGCGCTATCGAGCTATCGAGGTTGATCTATCCGTGCGCCAACGAGGTAGGACTTGCCCCGGCCGGGAACCCGGCGGCGATCGCGACCGTAGCGGCCGCCGATCCCGACGGTCCACTGTTGCTGGTTGGCAAGTGGTTCAGCGGCCGCCTGATCAGCGAGCTAAGGCGCCTGGCGCCGGACCGGGTGGTGACTTCCGGATTCGGACCTGTCATACATACGACGCTGTTCGATCACCAGGTGAGCGTCCTCGACGTCGACCCCGCCGCCACGGTTGCTCACGACCCGTCTACCTACAACCACTTATGGCTAACGGGGCCCACGGCCGCCGTACTCCCGTTACAGATCGCTGCCGAAGATCTCGGTATCGGACTGCTTGTCCTCGATTCCGACGCAACCTCCACCACCGCAGGTTCCCGGATGAACATGGTGAGCGACCTGATCGCCTCGGCTGCATCCGTAGAGGTGATCTCGCCTCTCGGGGACGAGGCGGCCTGGCTTTTGCGGGTAGTGGAGAAGGGTGTGGAAATACCCGGAGGCGGGATCCTGATGTTTCCCGATTCCCAGCCTAGGCGTCTGGTTGCTTTCTACGGTCACCCCCTTACCTCCAGGCTGGGAGTGCTGGGAGAGCAAAACCCTGAGCGGGCCATCACCCGGTTGAAGCAAGTGGCGGAGCCGTACGGCGCCGACGGCGCTCGGGTGCTACCTACCTTCGAGATCATCGCCACCGTCGCCTCGGCAAGCGCCGGCCGGGACGGCGACTATTCAGCCGAGACCAGCCGCGACGTCCTACGTCCGTGGATCGAGGCCGCGGCCGAGAACGACGTCTATGTGGTGCTCGACCTGCAGCCCGGACGGACCGACTTCCTCACCCAGGCCAAGATATACGAGGAGTTTCTGCGGTTACCCCATGTAGGGCTGGCTCTCGACCCGGAATGGAGGCTGAAGCCGAACCAGGTCCACCTAACCCAGATCGGGACTGTCGACGCAGCTGAGATCAACGAGGTAGCCCGATGGCTGGCCGAGCTCGTGCGGGAGGAAGTTCTACCCCAGAAGCTCTTCATCGTCCATCAGTTCCGGTTCTCGATGATCACCAACCGTGATCGGCTCGAGGCGCCCGACGAGTTGGCGGTCGTCATCCAGATGGACGGGCAGGGCTCGCTCGGATCCAAGTACACCACCTGGAACGTGCTTACCAGCGGAACCGAAGATCAGGGATTCCGCTGGGGATGGAAGAACTTCTACGACGAGGACTCGCCGACCGCCACCCCGGCACAGGTACTGGACCTGACCCCCGTGCCGGTTTTCGTCTCCTATCAGTAGTAGGAGGGTGCTGAAAAGCCCTGCAAAGAGGTGTTCACGCTCGGTACACACTCTAAGTCCGGGTGGGCGATCTGTGGGGTGCCCAGTCGGACGGTGTGGCTCGTCGCGGGTAGCAGCAGTGTCACGTCATGCCCGCCAGTGCCCGTACCCGACACCCCGCACACGCGGTTCCCGTGCTAACAACTCACCCAACGCAGCCACCTCGTTGATGTCCCATTCCAATGCGTCGCACACCGCCACGTCCCAGCGTCGCCGCACGTCGGTGTAACCGTCACGGAACTGTGGAACAACCACGGTGCGAGTCGCCTCCCAGCAAGCGGCAAGGGTTGCGAGAATATACGGGTCGGATACGTTGGGTATCGGCAACTTATGCCACGAAGCGGGGTTGTAGAGAGGGAAGGAGAGCGCCTGCCCAGGTAGACGCATTATCAGAAGCCGTCCGGGGGTTGCGTTCAGGAACACAGCGGCGGCCTTCGCCTCCGTCGCGTCCGGTCCGGTGACGGGCATCCACCCCTGCCCGACGTAGCGTTTGTCGGATGCGACAGCCACCAGCCGAGCGGTCGAAGTGTTTTGCCCCATCGTGACTAGCAGATGCGCAGCCTTTTCTAGAATTGGTGGCTTGCCTGGCTTCTTGTATTCCCACCATGCGTCGGGGTACGCCTCAATGCGTTGTTGCCCGTCGATGCCCTTGGATTGCAGTACTGGGAACGGCTCAACCTGACCGCTGGTGTCTTTGTGGTAGTCGCCGCGCATGGCCTGGCCTGTCGCGTGCGCCACTAGGTCGACCCTTCCTGCCGACGTACCACCTTGCGGTAGTCGGCGGTGTAAAGCATCCGGGGCGTGTGGTTCACTTTCCACTCCCCGATGTGTGCTCTGTGCGGCGGTATGCCGTGCCGAGCGTCGGTCCGGTCTTGTGTACCGCCCACCGTTCTCTCTTTCTCTCTCTCTCTGTATCGCTGTGAGGGTTTCGTGCTCCGCGTATAGCGCGGCAGCGTCGGCGAGTGCGGGTGAGCGCCATATGGCACCGGTCCAGTCGCCGGACTGGATGCGTTCAGCGGACCATTCGGAGAGTTCACCCCAGCCGTCCGCGAGTACACCACCCGCCCCAGCGGTGTCGAGCGCCTCGAACAGGCCCGCCGCGTCGGTGTCGTTGGTGGGGAATCGGTCGAGGCTGATGATGCGTGTGGCGGGGGGGGGGGGGGGGGGGTTGCCGATGTGCCGACGCAGGATGACGATGCTTTCGTTCATTTCGCGGTGTGTCCCCTGACTGAGGTTTACATCTGTCACGCCCATATGTGTGAGGATCGTGTGGATGTGGAACCGTGCAGCGAGTTCCCGACGTTTGGGCAGCCCCGACGGGGCGGTTAGGGCTATGGTCGGTGTCACCATCGTGAACACGCCGTCGGTGCGGTTGAGGCAAAGGTCGGCCAGGGCAGTGAACCGCGGCTCTAGCGAGGTTTTTTGCAAGACCTTGCTGAGACGAGGGTCGGCGTCTTCTAGGAACCCGTCGAGGGTGTCCACCCTGCGTCGTAACGCCTTCTGTGTTTCCTTGTCGAACTTCTCGCCCATCTTCGAGCGGTTCGTGAACGGTGGGTTCATTATCACGACACGGGCGTTGAGTACGGCTTCCACAGCGTCATCCATTTCGGGGCCTGCCAACGCGCTGTGACGCGTGAAGCCGGTTTCGATTCCGGTGGAAGCGGTGGGGTCGTCGAATAAGCGGCCGGCGTTGACGATGCTGCTACTGCCGAACAGTTCCAACGATCCTGCTGCGACGGTGCCGCCCTGTTGCGGTCCATAGGGCATCTGATGGAGCCCCATTTTGCGGTACCTCACGTCGGTGTTGCCCGACATGAGTTGGGTGGCTGCTAACTGGAGTGACACCGTGTTGCAGTCGAGTCCTATCAGTGTTTCTTCGACGGCGAGTTTCTGCAGGTCGGCGAGGCACCGCAGGTCGGCGCCGTGGGTTTTGGCGCGTTGTTTCATGGCGGTCATCGCTGCTGCGAGTAACGTCCCGGAACCGCACGCCAGGTCAACGATTTTGTGGTTCCGCCACACAGCCGGGTCCGACCAGTCCAACGTGTCGTCAGGGTCGAGGGCGTCCAGCGTGAGCCGTGCCGATGGTTGCTGCGACGGGGCGGGTGAAGTACGCACCGTCGGAGGACTGGTCGCCCATGACTTTGTTGAACAAAGCCCCGGCGTGGTCGGTTCCCATGTCGGCGTAGGTTTCGGCTATCCGTTCCGCTTCCTCCGCGAGGTGACGCAACGCTCTGCGTAACCCGCCGAGCCGTTGCGTGCGTCGTGCTACCCGCAACGCGTCCAACGCAGGTGCGATAACAGGCAGGAAGTCCTGCCTCGTGATAGCGTTCCACGAATCCGTGAACAGTTCTTCGGGCATGTCTGAGGCTTTGATGTTCGACAGCGGGTCGATGGGTATCCGTCCGAGCCACCCACCTTCGTGGACACGTTGGTGCAGCATCGCAGCGTTCATCCACAGCAACGCAGCGACGGTCGCTGCGTCAGCGCGGGGCTTGCCTTTCTTCGGTGGGGACATGCGGTCGTGTCCGAAGTGTGTCGCCAACGCAGCAACTAGGGCGCCTTCGTCTTTGAGGTACCGGGCGGCTTCGGTTACAGCGGACTCCAAGAGGTTCAAGTCGCGTTGCACTTTGTTGCCGGTCAACCCGGATTTTGCTAATAGGTTCATCGCTATACGTCCACCCATTTCCTCTGTCAGGACGTTTAGCTGCTGTTGAACAAACGCGTCGGCTTCCTCCTCCCGTCGCCGTCGTCGTTCCTCCCGCCGTAGTTCCCGTTCTGCCCGTGCCTGTGCCCGCTGCTCCCGTATCCGTTGCCGTTCCTCCGGGGGTGGGCACGGGTTGCCTTGTCCCCCTGATGCGGTTTGACGGGCACGCTGTTGTGTGCCGTTCACGTTGATCCGCCCCACCGCTCCGGTGCGCCGCGGCGCGTAACGCACCAACGCGGTTTCACGGGTTTCGGTGCTGCCGTCGGGTCGTGCGGCGTGAACAACCATCACGCGGGGTTCGGTTTCCGGGTCCGACACCGCATCTTCGGTAAGCGGCTCCGTGTTGTCGTAGTTCAACAGGGACCGGCCTTCGGCCACAGCCTGTTCAGCCAGGTCCGCAGCGTCGAACACAGCGTCCTCGGTGCCGCGGGTGGTCAACACAGCGTATTCCAGCCTGGACCGGTGGGGACGTCCGACCGCCACCACGGTTCGTAATTCCAAGTCCAAGGGTTCGTCCTGTGGTAACTGGATGGTCAGAATCTCCGACAAGGCGTCCTCTATACGGGTGTCGTCGTGGGCGCGTAACGCTTGCAGTATGTCACCGAGTTCACGCCACCCGTCGTGTTTGTCGCTCAACGCGAGATGCCGTTCAGCGTCCACTCCGGAGGGTATGACAACAGGGACGATGATGTAACCGAACTGTTTACCTTCGGCTCGGCGCATAGCTCGACCAACGGCTTGTACCACGTCAATCGGTGACTTGCGTGACTCAAGGAACGCAACCGCTGACAGCGACGGCGAGTCGGTGCCCTCCCCGAAAATCCCGACGTTTAAGACCCCGTGCGGTTTGTCGGCGTCGGCGGCGGCTAGTCTGCGTTTCGCTTCGTCCCGTGCGGTGACAGGCGACGAAGCGTCCAAGTGTTCCAGGTTGTAGGTGGGAGCGTTGTCGCCTACCTGGTCGGCTACCCATTTCTGCACCGGGACCGATTGCAGCACCTTGGTCATCGTTTTGCTGCGGGCGATGGTGTTCACGAACCCGATACACGACCGGAGCGGTACCCGGTTCCCGTCGCTGGTTAGAGCACCGCCGCCCATCACCAAGGCGAACGCCATGCCTTTCAGGTAGTCCCCGGTGGATGGCAGCTTAAGCTTGGCATGGCTGCGGGGGTTGGAACCTGTTTCAGCGTCAAGGGCGGCTTGTTCGTCGGCTTCCCGAACCAACGCGTTAGCAAGGTCGGTGGCTTCCTTCCCCCCGACAGCCATAGCGATGATCCGGTAGTCGGACAGCCACCCGTTACGTACCGCGTCGGCGTAGGAACGGCGGAACAACTCAACGCCGAACACGGACTGGTCGCTCATTTCACGAACCACGTACTCGGTGTTGCTGCGGGCGTTCCGTGTTGTGGAACTGTCCCCGTAGATGCGGGGCGTGGCCGTCTGGTACACACGGTACGAAGCAGGGAACGCTTCCCGGTCGTGGCACAGCATGAAGTCCCGCAGAGCAGCGTCCGCTTTTCTGCTGCGTCGCAGTCGTCGGACACCCGCGGTGCGGTGCGCTTCGTCGCAGATCAGCACCTTGAAGCCGTCGGCTGCGTCAGCCAGGCTGATCGCTTCCGACACCTGCCGTGCCGACTGGTACGTCCCGAAGATCACACTCACAGTGTCCGCCGCCGACCCGTCACGCCGTTCCCGTATCCAGTCGGCTATCACTTCGGGGTCTGTACTGACCGGGCACCCTCTGATCTCGTTGGTGGTCGCCAACCCCCGGTCAATGGTGGGGTCGGCGCTGTTAGCTACCGTCTCGTCGTTGACGGCTACACCCTTGTCGGAGCACACCGCCATCATCCGCATCGGCGTGTTGGTGTGCTGAAGGAACTCGCGGCGTATCTGCGCTACCAAAGCAATCGAAGGGCACAACACCACGGACAACTCGCGGTGGTAGGTCAGTTCCTCCACGATCCGCAATGCGATACGTGTTTTCCCGACGCCGCAGGGAAGAATGATCCGGCCCCGTGCTTCACCCCGAGGGATGCCGTCTTCGTCAGACTGTTCGTTAGTCCGCAAACGGGTCACAGCGTTTTCTACAGCGTGCCGTTGCATACACGTCCGGGTTTGCCGTACGGGTTCCCCGGTTGTGGTGACACCGGGTTCGCAATGAGGGCAGACTTCGGTGTCACCAGCGACGAACGCGGCGCGTTGCCTTTCAACGTCTTGGGTGACGTTCACGTTTTTCACCTGCGCCCCGGACATGGCTACCTTGGCGGGGGAGTACCCACCAAGGCTCACGGAACCGTTGGCGACCAGCCACCGTTCAGCCCATACGTCCTTGTCTGACGCGGCAGCGAGGAAACTGTCCAGCTCCTTGGCAGTGACCGGGTTGCCCACACCGGCTTCGTCTAGTTTGCGGGACTTGACTTGAATAGCAATCCAGTTGCCGTCGTCACGGCGGCGTGCCACAAGGTCGATTCCGACATCGTTCGGAGTGGACCCGGGGAGCACAGTTTCACGGTGTAGCCATTCCGGCCACGGCCAGCATCCGTCGACGTTCCAATCACGGATATGGAGGGCTACCTGCACGGTGAGTTGTTCCAGCCAGACGCCGTCGGTTTGTTGGTGGGCGTGGGCTTGGAGCGTGGCTGCTGCTTCGTCGATAACGGCGGCGGGGTTGGTGGCGGCGGTGGTCATGTCCTCCGTTACCAAGTTCGGTGGTGCGGGCGTTTGTGTTGCCTGGAGTGTACATGCCCTCCACCCACACAACGGCGGGTAGCGGTTCAAGCACCCCTAGGAGGGTCCTGAAAAACGAATCTTACAGGGTTCGGTGGTTGGCAAACCGCCTGGTCAGAGAGTTGCGGGTTAGCGGGTGAACCCCTTTGTACGGGGTTTCTCAGCACCCTCCTAGTGCGGGTGGAGGGACTCGAACCCCCACGGGCTATGCCCACCAGGACCTAAACCTGGCGCGTCTACCGTTTCCGCCACACCCGCTGGACAGATATAGATTCAACAGTAGCCCGTTATCGCGGTAAGGCCGACTGGAACGAACCCGAATCGTCCGGCAGTCCGGCCGCTCCGCGGTGCCGTCGTCCTGTCGTACCGGCGCATCGTCGAGGTTCCTGACGGTCCGGTTGTATTAGTGTGCTAATATATTAAAGTAACAGTAGTCTAGTCGACCGGCTTGCTCCCCAAGACCGAAGGAAGTCCGATGACCGTGGCCGACACAGATCGTTGGAGAACCGAAGAACTCGAGGCGCTCTGCCGTGCCCTTCTTGCTTTGAGAACAGTGGACGAAATGGCGCTTTTCCTTAGAGACATATGTACGCGCAACGAGATCGGAGGACTAGCCGGCCGATGGACGGTGGTTACCTTGCTTGAGACAGGTCTGTCCTACCGCGAGATATCCGAACAGACCGGTGTCTCCACCACGACGATCGGGCGCGTCAACGAGTGGCGACTCCACGGCATGGGAGGGTACCGGCTCGCTCTGGAGCGTATGGCCGGGACGCCGGATGCCTGACCGACCTCTCCGACTCGCATTGCCCAACAAAGGCCGCCTACGTGATCCCTCGCTGCGGTTGCTACGAGATGCGGGCCTCAGTTTCGAGCAGACCGAGCGAGCCCTCTCGCTGGGTGTACGGAACGCCGCCATCGAGTTCCTCTTCGTCCGGGCGGAGAATGTCGCAGAGATGGTGGCGGATGCGGTGGCCGACCTCGGCGTCACCGGTTTGGATCTCGTCGAGGAGTCCGACAGGTCCCGCGAAGATATCCGTCCTTTGGTCCGCCTCGGCTTCGGTCGTTGCGAACTGACCGTGGCGGTCCCCGCAGGCGCCGCTCACGATCTACCCGAGAACTTTTCGGGACTGCGGATCGCCACATCCCATCCCAACCTGACGGAACGTTTCTTCGAGCGGCACGGGGTCAAGGTGGAGATTGTCCGGCTGCGCGGATCGGTCGAGGTGGCGCCGAAACTGGGGATAGCCGACGCGGTCGCCGACCTCGTATCAACCGGTAGCACCATGCTGGTCAACGGACTCAGGCCGGCCCTCTCGATCCTGCAGAGCGAGGCGGTACTCGTGGGACCCTCGGCGGGCATCCCCGAAACCGACACCGTCACCACCGCCATACGAGCGGTCCTGGAAGGACGGCGGCGACGGTACCTACTGCTTAACACGCCGGAGACCAGCCTGCCGCAAGTGACAGCCCTGATCCCCGGTCTAGAGGCGCCCACCGTCATACCTCTGGCTCAGGAAGGGATGGTGGCGATCCACTCGGTGGTGGATCGAGATGAGGTCTGGAACCTGTTGCCCAAACTCAAAGCGGCGGGAGGCCGGGACATTCTGGTTCTTCAGATCGGCCAGTTGGTGACATGACCGCCCCTACCGGTCTGTCAAGACGCTTGGCGCCGATCCTAAGGATGGACAGGCTCGCCGACCTCGACGCATCCGACCGCCACGCTCTGCTGGCCCGTTCACCGGTTCCGGATCCTGGAGTCCGCCGTACCGCCGCTTCCATCTGCCGGTCGGTAAGAGCGGGAGGAGACCGAGCCCTGGCAGACGCAAACGCCCTCTATGGCGGGGGGAGGCCGGACCCCGGGGTGGAGGTCGGCGAGATATCAGAGGCATTGGCCGCGGTAGACAGAGATGTGGTGGCCGCCCTTGAGCGCTCCATCGACAGCGTACGTCGCTACCACCTCTCCCAGGTACCGTCCGACACACTGAGCGAGACCCACTCCGGTGTGCTCATCCATCGCAAGTGGGCGCCCCTCCGGACGGTGGGCGTCTACGTTCCGGGCGGCAAGGCATCCTACCCGTCCAGCCTCGTCATGACAGTCGCGCCGGCCCAGGTGGCAGGGGTGGGCGAGATAGTTGTGGCCTCCCCATGTGATGAGGAAGGACGAATCGATCCGGTCTTGCTGGCGGCGGCCGCGCTGTTGAAGGTGGACCGGTTGTACGCCATGGGAGGCGCCCAGGCGGTGGCAGCTCTCGCGTACGGGACCGAGACCATCGCCAAGGTTGACAAGGTCGTGGGACCCGGCAATGCGTGGGTCACGGCCGCCAAACTCGAAGTGTACGGATCCTGTGCGGTGGACCTCCCTGCCGGACCGAGCGAGGTACTGGTTATCGCCGACCGGTCCGCAGACCCCCGAATCGTGGCTGTCGATCTGCTGTGTCAAGCCGAACACGGTCCCGATTCGCCTGCGATTCTGGTTACGACCGACGAGGGCCTCGCGTCCAGGGTAGAGGAAGAAATAGAGCGGTTTCTCCCTCTACTACCCCGACGAACGATCCTCCGGACCGCGCTGGCCAATCACGGACGGACCCTCATCGCCGAGACAATAGAATCGGCTATCGACTTCGCAAACGCTTACGCCGCCGAACACGTCTCGGTGCTAACCGCCGAACCGGTCCGGCACGCAGACCTGGTAGTGAACGCCGGATCCATATATGTAGGCCGCTGGTCGCCGGAATCGGCCGGAGACTATGCCACCGGCGCCAACCACGTCCTTCCCACCGGTGGCTTGGCGAGATCCCATGGTCCCCTTGGCGTTGAAGACTTCGGATCGTGGCGCCAGGTCCAGACCCTGTCGAGGGCCGGTCTGGCAACCATCCGCCCGGTCATCGAAGGGTTGGCTTCCGCAGAGGGTTTGGACGCCCACCGGTTGGCTGCGGCGGTACGTTTCGAGGACGAGGATGAGGGGTTCGGGAAGGAGGAAGCACGGAGTGGAACAAAAAGGAGCGCTCCCATGCCCGACCGGAACCATTACCCCCGAGAGGAGATCTGAAATGGGTCGCAAAGGCCGCTACCGTCGCCACACCGCCGAGACCCGGGTCACCGTCGAGATAGATCTGGACGGTTCCGGCTCGGCCCGAGTCGAGACCGGCGTCGGGTTCCTCGATCACCTGCTCACCTCCCTTGCCCACCACGCGTTGTTCGATCTCACGGTGACGGCGGAGGGAGATCTCGAGGTTGACGACCACCACACAGTGGAGGACACCGCGTTGTGTTTGGGTGAAGCAGTGGCTGCCGCCCTGGGGCCTCGAACCGGGATTCATCGCTTCGGTCACGCCCGGGTTCCTATGGATGAGGCGATGGGCGATGCGGCGGTCGACGTGGGCGGGCGACCCTACTGCGTAGCTTCTCTGGAGTTATCCACTCCTTATATAGGGAACCTCACCACCCAGAATATCGGTCACGCTCTCGAGGCTTTCGCCGGCGCCTCAGGCATAACGTTGCATCTGACCGCCACCGGTCGTAACGACCATCATGTCGCCGAAGCCGCCTTCAAAGCCCTGGCCAGAGCTTTGAGAGCCGCGGTCGCTCCTGACAGCAGAAGGATCGGAGTACCCTCCAGCAAGGGGATACCATCCAATGAGAACGGGTCGTGAACGCACCCCTGATCGGAGTCATCGACCACGGCGCCGGTAACCTCGTATCCATCACTCAAGGTCTGGAGCGAGCAGGGAGTCGCGCCAGGACGGTGACCGAACCGGCAGAATTGGAGGGGATCGAAGGGATCGTGCTTCCGGGGGTTGGAGTGCCCGGCATGGCCATGGCTCGGCTGGTGGACAGCGGCCTGGCAAGCAGCCTCGCTCGCTGGAGATCGCCCCTGCTCGGGATTTGTGTAGGTCTGCAACTGTTCTTTGAGAGCAGCGACGAAGACCGGAAACCGTGCCTTGGAGTAGAAGCAGGCATCGTGCGACGACTGCAAGATGCGCCGCTCCTTCCCCATATCGGGTGGAACGATCTTGATTATCCGCTCAAGCCGGGCAGCCGGGACCCGATATTCGCAGGCATCAAACCGCAAGCCCCTTTCTATTTCGTACACAGCTATGCGCCGGTTCCCCGGGACCGGTCGATCGTCATTGCATATGCCCGCTACCGATCCCGGTTCGTAGCTGCGATTCGCAACGGTTCACGGATTGGCGTCCAGTTCCATCCCGAACGTAGCGGGACGGCCGGGCTGCGCCTTCTCTCCAACTTCGTCTCCGAGACCCGCCGGTTCCGCGCCCGGCGGCAAGCGGGAGATACTTCTTCATGAGCCTGCGAACCCGCGTGATCGCCTGCCTCGACGTCAAGCACGGACGGGTGGTCAAAGGTGTCAACTTCATCAACTTGACCGACGAGGGCGACCCGGTGGAGCTAGCCGCCCGCTACGCGGAGGAGGGCGTCGACGAGATCGTATACCTGGACATCGCCGCCTCCCCGGATGGAAAACCAGCCCTGCTGGATGTGGTCCAACGCACGGCCCGGAACGTTTTCGTGCCCCTGACCGTAGGAGGCGGAGTGCGAGCTCCGGATGACATGCGCGCCGTTCTACGGGCCGGAGCGGACAAGGTCTCGTTGAATACCGCAGCAGTGCGCAATCCCGATCTCCTCGACGAATGCGCGGCGGAGTTCGGTACCCAATGCGTGGTGCTGGCGGTTGACGCCAAGAGGATGCCGGGAGGATCGTGGAACGTGTTCATCACCGGGGGACGACACAACACCGGTCTTGACGCGATGGCTTGGGTCGAGGAAGGAGTGTCCCGGGGGGCGGGGGAGATCTTGCTGACGTCCATGGACCGCGACGGCACCAACATCGGCTTCGATCTCGACCTGCTTCGGGCAGTCACCCGGTTGGTCAGGGTACCGGTAATCGCATCGGGTGGCGCCGGCGGGCCCGGTCACTTCGTCGAAGCGGTCAGGGCCGGGGCTTCTGCGGTGCTCGCCGCATCCATCTTCCATCGGAGGGAGGTGGAGATAGGGGAGGTCAAACTGATGATGGAAAGGGCGGGAATACCCGTTCGCCATGTGTGAGAAGAGTCTTCCCCATGACCTGAGTTGGAACGGGGCGGGCCTGGTTCCCGCCATCGTCCAGAATAGGTCCACCGGAGAGGTCTTGATGATGGCCTGGATGAACCGAGAGGCTTTGGACCTGACTTTGGCCACGGGCGTGGTCCATTTCTGGTCACGATCCCGGCGGAAGCTGTGGAAGAAGGGGGAGACCAGCGGCAATATCCTGGCCTTGGACGCCATCACAGCCGATTGTGACCGGGACACCTTGATAATCCAGGCATGCCCCGCCGGACCAACCTGCCATACGGGCGCTCGTACGTGCTTCATCGATCCGGACGGGGAGTTCTTGATTCCACCGCAGGGATTCGCCGACCTCGAACCTCTGTGGCGGACCGTAACCCAACGCCTGGCAGATGGAGAGTCGACCTCCTACACCGCCCGTCTGGCCTGCGGCGGCGCCCCCAAGACCGCGCGCAAGCTGATCGAAGAAGCCGCCGAACTGGCCACAGCCGCTCTACAACATGAAACAGGGGTAGCAGAGGCATCTCGGGTCACCGAGGAAGCAGCCGACCTCGTCTACCACCTGCTGGTATTGCTGGCTGAACGGGGTTTGCCGGCTTCCCGGGTGATGGCGGAACTGGAATCGAGACGAAGTTAGAGTGTGGCTCCTCCCGGATTCAGGAAATAGACCCAACCGGCCGGTGGGCCGAGGAAGCGTCGGTCTCGGAGATCGGGGCTGTGAAGTGTCCCACCCTGGTTGTATAATGGTAGATAGCCTTAATCACCACCGGTTCGGGTTGTTCGGTACCGAACGGACCGGGGCAGGGATCATCACTCGTGGACAGTTCGACCGTCTCCCTCCGGTCAAGGGGGTCCGGCGGGTCGCGTTCGGGGAACCTCGGAGGTGGAGGCGGGGGAGGGCCCACTGGATCCAACCATCCTGGCGATTTTCGCGTTCTCGGATCCCCGAGCCTGCCGGTGCGCTCTAGCCCTGATTATTCAGGTTTCCCACACACCGAGACATGTAACGCCAGTTCAACCTGAGTATTGGGAGAAACCTACCGTTCACCCCACAGGTGAGTTTCCACACTGGACCGGACAGGAAACGCCGATAGCCGTATTGCCTGGTAAGGGTGCGAACAAGGTCTACTCCACTCATCCCCCAAACCCTCATCCATGAATAATCGGGGCTAATGGTTACCCCAATCGTCAACGAAGCCCCGACTCAGCGGCCATCAAGTCCTGACTCGCCATCTTGGCGTCACCGCTAAGTTGTCGTCGAGGAATCCTAGTTGAAGCGTTTCTTGAGGCTGTCGCCGCCAGGTCGTCTCGTTAACGTGCCTACCCGAGTTCATCCTTCTTGCCGATCACCACAACGCCACCCTCCGAAATGGTGAATCGTTCGGCATCGGCTGCCGGGTTCACGCCGATCTCGTAGCCCTCCGGGATCTCGACGAGTTTGTCGACGATAGCGTTCCGCACCACCGCCCCTCGGCCCACCGTCACCTCGTCGAAGAGCACCGAATCCGTCACTTCGGCGTAGGAGTTGATCCGAACCCGAGAACTGAGTATCGATCGGCGTACGACACCGCCCGACACTACGGCGCCGTTGGCTACCACCGAGTTGATGGCTACTCCCCGGCGGTCCTCTCGATCATGAACGAACTTGGCGGGCGGGTCGGGGAAATACCAGGTGAGAATGGGCCACTGCATGTTGTAGAAGTCGAAGTCGGGCTCGAGGCCGACCAGATCCATCGACGCTTCGTAATAGGCGTCCAGGGTGCCGATGTCCCGCCAGTAGCCCCGACCCTGCTCGGTCTGGCCAGGCACCTCGTTACCGGCAAAGTCGTACACGTAGGCCCCGCCCTGCTCGGTGATGGCGGGGATGATGTCCCCGCCCATGTCATGCCGGGAATCGGGACGGTCCGCGTCGGCGATGATTTCCCGCACCAGCGCCTCTGTGGTGAAGACGTAGTTTCCCATCGAAGCCAGGCTCCGCTCCGGAGCGCCGGGCATCGGCGGTGGATCCTCCGGCTTCTCATGGAATTGAAGAATCCGTCCGGAGGAATCCGATTCGATGACGCCGAAGGCGGAGGCTTCCGAACGGGTCACCGGAATGCCCGCCACGGTCACGTCGGCGCCCGTCTCGATGTGGTACTCGAGCATCTGGCGCGGGTCTATCCGGTAGAGATGATCCGCGCCGAAAACGAAGACATGTTCAGGCCGCTCATCTCCGATGATATTGAGGTTCTGGTAAATGGCGTCCGCCGAACCGAGGAACCATCGGCGGCCTCGCCTCATCTGAGCCGGGACCGGTGCTACGTATGATCCCAACAGGGGCGAGAGACGCCACGTCTGGGCGAGGTGGCGGTCGAGGCTGTGGCTCTTGTACTGGGTTAGCACGACGATCCGTCGTACGTAGGCATTTACCAGGTTGGATAGAACGACGTCGATGATCCGGTAACCCGCTGCGAAGGGGACCGCGGGCTTAGCCCGATCACGAGTTAGCGGGTATAGGCGCTTCCCCTCGCCTCCGGCGAGAACCATAGCGATGACGTTGGGACTAGTGGATGGGCCAAGCAACCTACGGTTTATGGTACCCCGCTCTGGTCGCCGACCCACCATCCGTAACCATGATTCTCGCGTTCTCCTTCCGTCTCGGGTAGACATCTCAGCCGATGAGCGTCTCGATCGGCGCCCGAAGACCGAACTCGTAGTCCTACACTCAACCCGGTGGCCCCAACACTCCTGGTCCGCTTCACCGATGTCGGATTCTCCGTCTCGGGATCGGTGATCCTCAAAGAGGTCAATACGGATGTCCGTTCCGGTGACATCATCGGGGTATCGGGACCGAACGGCGCCGGCAAGACTACTCTCCTCCGCCTGCTCGCTACCCTGTACCGCCCTACCTCGGGAACCTACACCGTTCTCGGGATGGGTCCGGACTCCCGCCCCGAACAGTTGGCATCCGGCCGGCGGGAGATCGCGTTAATCGGCCATACTCCGGCCATCTGGCCCGAGTTAACGCTCCGAGAGAATGTCGATCTGGTGAATCGGCTCCTCGGCCGGCAACCCGACGAAGATCCTCTCGAAGCCGTCGGGTTGGGGAAACTGGCTTCCTTGAAAGCAGGACATGCATCGCTCGGCATGCAGCGCAGAGTGGAGTTCGCCCGGCTCTGGAACCGGACACATCGTCTCCTCCTACTCGACGAGCCCCTAGCCGGCCTCGATAGCGCAACCCGCCCGCTGGTGGAACAGATCATGGATCGTGTCGTTGGCCGGGGTGGAGCGGTAGCGATGGTCTCTCACGATACGACCGGCATCACCAGACGGGTCAATAGGCGAATCACCGTATCCGCCGGCGTGGTAGCGGAAGGAACGGCGTGAAAGGCCCTGGACTCCTGCCGCAGGTAGTTTGGGTGATTCGCAAGAACCTGGCGATCGAGCGAAGAAGCGGTGAGACGTTCTGGATGGTCACACCCTTCGCAGCCCTCGCCCTGATGCTCGCTCCGCTGGCCATCAGTACCGATACCGCGCTACTTCGACGTATAGGTCCCGGCATGCTCTGGTTGGTGCTGGTGCTATTCGGACTCGGGGTTGCGCTCCGGCCGTCAGCGGGAGAATCCCGCAGCGTTCGGGATCTGGTTGCCCTGTGTGGCTTGGACCCGGCGGCGCGCTTCCTCGGGAACAGCCTCGGCGCGGCGATCTTGCTAATCGCCGTAACGCTCATCTTGGCCCCGGTGATGATCGTGCTCTACGCACCGGAGGGAAACCCGGCTTGGGGTTGGCTCATCCTGCTGGCGGCAACCGGAGCGGTCTCCCTGGGTTTGGTCGGTTCCCTGATCGGCGCCATCGTGACCGGTCTGCGCACCCGAACCTCCCTAGCTCCCCTACTGGCTTTACCGCTTGCCGTCCCCGTTCTGGTAGCCACCACCCGGGGAACAGAAGCGGCTCTAAGCCGCCGGAGTAGTATCTCATGGGTACTCCTGCTGGTTGCTATGGACTTGGCGCTGGCGGTCGCGGGAGTCCTGATGGCAGGTACTCTCGACAACACACCAACAACCGATTGATGGAACTGATCGAAACAACATGACGACCCTCATCCCTTCCGGAACCGCTTCCGGCGGCGGCCCACCCACCGGTTCGTCACCGACCAGGAGTGTGGAAGCCATACCGGTCCTGTGGCGTGGTGTGTGGATTCTGGGGGCGGCATCCATCATCCTGCTCGGAATAGGCTTGTATATGGTGTCGGGAGTTCCCGATGAGGAGACCCAGGGGATAGCGGCACGACTGCTTTTTGTTCACGTTCCCTCGGTGATAACGGCGTATCTTGCCCTCGGGATCGGTGCCCTGGGGGCTCTGGGTTACCTGGTGCGTCGCTGGGGGTGGGCCGATCTGGTTTCGTCCGCCGCCATCGAAACGGGAGTTGTCCTGACTGGTCTGACCCTGTGGACCGGCATGCTGTGGGGACGGCTGGTCTGGAGCGTATGGTGGGATTGGACCGATGCTCGGATGGTGTCGACCGCCGTGCTCTTCTTCCTCTACATCGGCTACCTGGCGCTTCGACGTTCGATCGACGACAGCCACATTCGGGCTACCCGATGTGCTGTCCTGGGGACGGTAGCCTTCGTGCAGGTTCCTATCGTGCACTACTCCGTTCTTTGGTTCCGCACCCTTCACCAGGGACCGACCCTGATCAGGCCCGATGTCGCCAACGCAACCATGGACACCGAATACAGCGGGCCGCTGGGCTTGACCATTGTCGCATTCATGACCCTGTTTGCCCTCCTGATCACGCTTCGCCTGCACCTAGCCCGCACCGAACTGTTCATCACCCGCCGGGCCCGCGAGGCGAGCACCCCGGTCGGCGCGTCCGTCACGCCACCTCGATTGGAGAGCCCGGTATGAGCACCGGCGGCTGGGTGATCTTGGGCTACGCCACTGCGTATGGCGCCTTGGCGGCCTATGTAGTCTGGATGGTGTGGCGGATCAGGTCCATCCGCCGTACCGCGGAGTCAATTGAGTGACCAACCGCTACTTCGTGCTTCCGGCTCTCGCCCTGCTGGCGGTGGCCATCGGTTGGCTGGTCTGGAATAACCTCGCCGACAATCTCGTCTATTACCTAACCCCTTCGGAAGCCGTCGAGCAGCGCGCCGAGTTCCCGTCCGGGGAACGGTTCCGGCTGGGGGGCCTTATCGAGGAAGGTGGAACCGCAGAAACGGGCCGCGGCGTAAGGTTCTTGGTGGGTGACGGGGCTAACGCGGTGACGGTGCTCTATGAGGGGACCCCACCTCAACTGTTCCGGGAGGGTATCGGGGTGGTCGTCGAAGGCTCATGGGATGGAGATTACTTCCGATCCGACGTGCTGATGGTCCACCATGACGAACAATACCGGGCGGTGGACGGCGCCGGCGCCTACGAGGTCCCCACGGGCGGGCCATGATCGCCTGGGCAGGCCTCGGTTCGATCCTGGCTGCCATGGCCGCGGCCGCAATGCTGGCATGGCGGTGCTTCCCGGCGCTTACCGGACGCGGGCCGGTCGACCCTTCAAGGACTCGATGGCCGGTGGTCTGGTTGGTGGTCGGCGCTATAGGGGCAATGGGCGCCTTGGAGGCAGGTCTGCTGTTAGATGACTTCTCGATCGCCTACATAGCCGACAACCACCGGACCGGGACCCCCCTGATCTTTACTCTCGCCGCCGGGTGGGCCGCACTTGAGGGCTCGATAGTGCTGTGGGGCTTGGTGCTGGCGCTGTTCGTACTCTCAGCCCATAAGGTTATGAGCCGGGCAGAGCATCCGCTCACCGGGGGAACGCTATCGGTCCTGGGAATGGTGGGATTGTTCTGGTTCGGCCTCATGGCCACCGTAGCTAATCCGTTTGCGATCTGTGAAGTAGCGTCGGAGGTAGGGTGCGCGGTCTCGGCTTGGGCGCCCTGGACGCCGATCGACGCTCCTCTCGAAGGTCGCGGGGCGAACCCGCTTCTCCAGAACCATATCCTGATGGCGATCCACCCTCCCGTGCTGTACGTGGGATACGTCGGGTTCACCGTCCCTTTCGCGATAGCCATGTCCTCGCTAGCAATCGGTTCCTCCGGATCTGCATGGCTGGACCTGGCCAGGCGATGGACCCTGCTCTCCTGGGGGTTCCTGACCACCGGCATCGTGCTCGGTGCCTGGTGGAGTTACGAAGTCCTGGGTTGGGGCGGCTACTGGGCCTGGGATCCGGTCGAGAACGCTTCGTTCATCCCTTGGCTGCTGGCTACCGCCTTCATCCATTCGTCCGTCGTCCAGGTGAGGCGTGGCGTACTCCAGACGTGGAACTACGTGCTGGTAATCGGGACGTTCGCCGCCACGATCCTCGGCACCTTCCTTACCCGCTCCGGGGTGGTCGCCTCGGTGCACAGTTTCACCCAATCCTCGATCGGGCCGGTTCTTCTCGCCTTCCTTGCGCTGGTGCTCGTTTCCTCCCTTACCCTTTTCGCGCTACGAGTTCACCTTGTGGGTAGCCCTCCCAGATTGGACTCACTGGCCAGCCGCGAGGGCGCCTTCCTTCTGAACAACCTGCTACTGGTGGTTTTTGCTTTCGTGGTGCTTGCCGGAACCCTGTTCCCGCTGGCCGTCGAAGCCTTCACCGGAGACACCGTCGGGGTGGGAAGGCCGTTCTTTGATCGGTGGGCAGTCCCGCTGGCCTACTGCTTGCTGCTGACGATGGGCGTCGGACCTGTAACACCTTTCCGTATCGCCCGGGCTCGGGTGCTGTGGGAGCGACTGCGCACCCCTCTGCGAGCCTCGCTGGTCATCGCTGCGCTGCTCATCCTGATAGTGAGCCGAAACCGTCACTTGATCATCGTGACGTTGCTGGCGAGCTTCGTAATAGGCGCCATCGGCCGCCACCTGCTGACCTTGGTCGGTCGCCGGGTGGCCGCGACAGGTCGGCGGATGCTACCTACCGTGGTTGGGCTGGTCCGCGGTGATCCCGGTTACTGGGGAGGCCAGATCTCCCACATCGGTGTAGCGATCCTGGCCATTGGTATCTCTGCCTCTTCCAACTTGGTGACCGCCGGCGCCATCGATTTGACGCCTGGCGATCGGCAACTCTTCGCCGGGTACGAACTCGTGTATGAGACGCCGTTCTCAAGGACGGAATCCAACCGCACGGTGGTGGGGGCCCGGATCAGCGTGATTCGTGACGGCCGACAAGTCGCAAGACTCGATCCCAGGCTTAACGACTATGGAGGTATGTCCGGGCCGATCATCACCCCGGCGGTCTACTCGACTTTCGGGGGTGATCTCTACATCTCGTTGACCCGCCTGGATCAGCAGGGGATGCAAGCCGATGTCTGGGCGTACCCATTGCAGTGGATGATCTGGTTGGGTGGGCTGGCCACCGCCTCCGGGGCCGCCTTTTCCCTGGCAACTCTCCGTCGGCGTTCAGAAGATCGCTCGGAAGCCATTCGTGCCTGATACGAGGAGAGTGCTAGCGACTGCTGCGACGGTGATCCTGGCGGGCGTGGTGATGTGGGGTCTGGTTTCCGGAGAGACCGGCGACCGTGACCGGGTGGAAGCCCTTGGCGCCCGGATCCGGTGTCCCGTGTGTCAAGGTGAGTCGATCGTCGACTCGCCAACTCCGTATGCACAGGACATTCTGGCCTTCGTCGAGGAAAAGGTAGGCGAGGGTTGGTCGGACGAGCGGATTCTCGCTTACCTGGAAGATCGTTTTGACGGTATACGTCTTGATCCCCGCTTTTCCGGCAGAACCGCAGCCCTCTGGCTTCTTCCTATGGCCGTTGCGGTTTCCTTAGCCTTCCTGGCAACTCGACGACTCATGAGTAGGAAGAGACTGTTCGATGAGTGAATTGTGTCTTCCGGCAGGGTTGGATCGGCGACGGCAGGCCGAACGGGACATCGAGGAGGTCAGGCGCCAGTTGGCCGAAGGAGAGCTCGACCATGCAACGGCCGAGCGATTGATCTCGCGTTACCGGGATGAGATCTCGAGAATCGACGATCATGAAGAGGAGAGGAGCCGAGGAGTGTCCGCGCAGACGGCCAAGGTGTCTCCCTCCCGGAGGCTGGTGGGCGCTCTCCTGCTGCTGGGAATGTTCGCGGCGATCTCGATAACCGCCTTCTATGCCATCCGCCCTCGAGACGGCGGGTTCGTAACCGGAGATCCGGGTGGTGATGTCGACCTGTCGGAAGTGACGAACGACCAGATGGAAGCGGTAATCGCCGCCAACCCCGACGTGCCCCAGATTGCCGCCATGCGTTTGCGGTTGGCGGATCGCTACTTCGAGGAAGGAAGCTTCTCGACTGCCCTGCCCCACTACCTCGAGTCCCTTGAGGGAAGCCTCGACGGGACGCGGCGGGCCCGAGGGTTGGCAAGGGTGGGGTGGATGAGCTACCTGTCGGGGAGTGAGGAAACAGCCGAGGCGTACCTGATCGAAGCCCTGAATACCGATCCCGACTACGACGAAGCCCACCTCTTCCTGGGGCTGCTCTACTTGAACCGTGGCGACATGACCCGAGTTATCACTCACTTAGAGCCCTTGTCACAGATTCAAGATCTTCCCGAGGGAACGCGGCAGGTGATCGATGACGCCCTGGACAGAGCCCGGTCCTCCCTTGGTGTTGGCTCGTGAGAACGGTTAATCCCGGGTTGGGGCGTGTCCGAAAGGTGATATGGATCGTTTCGGAAGGCTAATCCTGGTAGTAGGACTCGTTGTGGTAGGGCTCATGGTGGCGGTTTTCGCCGCTAGGTTCGGGTCCGGCGGCGATGAACGGTCTCCGGTGGTCGGCACACCCATGCCTGACCTGACCCTTCCCTATCTGGAAGGCGAGGGTAGCGTCGCCTTGGCGACTCTGGACGAAGTCTACGAGGTGGTGGTGATCAACTTCTTCGCCTCTTGGTGCCTCCAGTGCCGCAACGAACACGCCGACCTGATCTCGACCGCCGATGCATACCGCGACAGGTCGGTGCAGTTCCTGGGGATCACCTTTCAGGATCGGTCCGACCGAGCCGCCGGTTTCCTGGACGAATTGGGGTGGGGCGGCGCCACCGAATACCTAACAGACCCGGGCTCCCGAGCGGCCATCGAGTTCGGCATAATCGGCGTGCCGGAAACCGTATTCATAAAGGACGGCGTGATTGCCGGCAAACTGTTGGGTGAAAGCGACGCACTGACCCTCAGCGGAGCCTTGGAACGGATTCTGTCCGGAGAGGACGTCGGATACCGCCATGTCGGAGAGTTTCGCAGCAGCCCGGACGGCTGATGTCGAGACTCAGGCGGAAACCATCTCGAATGCCTCGCGGAGGGCCTGCTCACCCGCGGCGCCCTGCCAGCGAGCCACCTCGACTCCGTTCACGGCCAGCACGCCCACCGGTTGGTAGCCCACCCCGAAGGCGGCGAAGATCGACTCATCCTCGTCCAGCAGCCACCGGGTAGCGCCCGATTGGAGGTAGCCTCTCGCCGCGCCGGCCGTCTTCTCGTAGGTGGAAGCCCAAGCGATAGCGATCACATCCACTTTCCCGGCGTACTCTGCCGCCAGAGAATCGACGACGGGCAACTCCCGTCGACATGACGGTCACCACTCAGCCCAGAACAGGTAGTAAGTGGGGCGGGCCGTTTCGGTCGTTACGAAAGTGGTCCCGTCATCGAGTTGCAGAGTGAGCGCGGGAACCGCCGGTCCACTAGGAACCGGAGCTTCGGTCGCCGGAGGAGACGTCGCCGCGGATGTAGCGACGGTTTCCGGGACGGATGCGGTGGTGGCCGCAGTTGGTGTGGTGGTTTCGACCGGCTCGCCGGTCTGCGTCTCCGGCGCGGCGGTAGTCACCGGCGCTTCCGTGGTGGAGGGGGGTGGGGGTTGGGCGACGGTCGTTGCCGGGGCGCTCGGAACGGTGGAAGTCAGGGGCGCCTCGGGGGCCGCCGGCTCATCAGACCCGCCGCACGCCGCTCCGGCAATGCCCATCACCAGCAGCACGACCAGGGTCGATCTCAAACGGTTCATGATCGTGATCATAGCCTACCGGGGAGACGACGGATGTGCCGACGCCTTCAGGACGGTGCAACCGTTACCAGATCGGCCACGGTAGGGGAGGGCGGTCGGTCGGAGGGTAGGGATGCACCGGTTCGGCCAGTATTCCCTCGACCCGATCCGCCAGCGCGTCGGCTTCGGAACCACTCAGGAGCTCGGCGATCCGGTCGTGTAGCCCGTGATCCAACTCGTCCCTTAGGTTCCGGACACCGGCAACCATCCCATCGGGCAGGGTGTGGCCGGCGAATCCCCACATCACGGTGCGAAGCTTGGGGTCAACGTGCAGGGTCACTCCGTGGTCTATGTACCAGAGGCGACCGGATCGGTCGGCCAGGACGTGTCCGGCCTTGCGGTCGGCATTGTTCACGACCAGGTCCAGGGTGACCACCGGCCATAACCGGTCGTCTGTCTCGTTTATGAGCGGCGCCGGATCGAATTCCTCATCTTCCTCGATGAACACCTGGGCGGAACCGGGTCCGAACGGGCCCTCCGCCGGGCGGGTTTCCGGAACCGAGCCCAGGCCGGCGGCTTGCGATATTTCAAACGTGAGGACTTCACGAACCGGGAGGGTGCGGCAGTCAAAGTCATGAAGAGGACGCTGTCCTCGCTCCGGTTTGTAGACCACTAACCGTCCGCTATCAGTCCTGGCAAGGAGGGTGGCGTTGGAAGCGTTGCGAAACCGTCCGAGTACTTCGACCACGGCCCATTCTCGGGATGCGGAACTGTCACCCCGGGGGTCGATGACCGTTTCCCGACGGGCAATGATGCCCATCAGGATCCTCGGGAAGGAGGCAATCCTGGCAGCGTGGCCGACCTGAATGCACGGCCTTGAGAGCGAGGAGCCCGGCTGCTCGTAGCTGCTCGGCGGTGATCGTGAAGGCGATACCGGGTTTGTCTTCACCCCCCTGAAGCATCATCGTCATTATCTTCTTGCTATCGACTCGCATGGCGATGGATCGGATCCGGAGATGCACGTCATCGGGTGTTGACGGAGGGGGCATCCTGTCGAACAGTGACATGATCGACTCCACCATGTCCTCATCCAGATTCCAGCCCAGGGTCGACAGCAACTCCAGGCCTTGTTCTCCTAGCGCCGCCGCATGGCTCTTCTCGCACTTGAACCATGCGGCGCGCTCGTTCGTCAAGATGAAGAAATAGAAGGTCCTCTGTCCAGGCGGACCTACCGCTCCTACGAGAAAGCGATCAACCGGACCGAAGTCCAGGAACGAGGAGTCGCTCATCCGGGCAAGGCGGGAGTGTTGATCGAGCCGATCCAGGGAGGTCGGCTCTTGTGCAAACACAGCTCGGATATCGAGGCAGGGGCGATCCGAAGCCGTTGGAAAAGGTCCAGGGGTTGGCCGAGGTAATAGGCGAGGACCAGCTTGATGACATCGCTGTGGCTGACCGCAACCGCGGTGCCGTCACCGAGTTCCTTCGCTATCCGTTCCACCGACTCCACCGCTCGCAACTGCGCCTCCGCGAACGATTCGCCGTCGGGAAAGCCGAATCGGGCCGGGTTCATCTGCACGGTTCCCCATTCATCGGTCTTGCGGAGGTCGTCAAGGTCCTTTCCGGTCCACGTTCCGAAGTCGATCTCGGTGATTCCCGGCTCCAGGATCGGGGACAGATTATGAGGACCGGCCACCCTGAACGCCGTTTCCAGGGTTCGTTCGATAGGGGAACTGTAGACCGCGGCAAGGTCTAAACCTGCCAGCGAGCGGGCAGTGGCGTGCGCCGCCTTCCGGCCGGCTTCTCCCAGAGACACCCCGGGGAGCCGTCCGGTGAGGCGAGTTCCTGTTTCTGCGGTGGGGGCGTGCCGGACCAGCAGTATGCGTGCCATTCCTTCCCAGGCTAGACACCCGACCGGGGTAAGCAATAACCGTTCGGTGGGAGATCACCCGGACTCCACAAGCGGAGCGATGTTGTCCGGATGGTTGTTCCGGACGCTGTTGACCTTCGTTGTTACAGGGTGGTAGGCGATCAGGTCGGCCGCCAAAGGGCTAAGCAGGGGTTGGACCGCCTCGGGTTGGCGAATCTCGCGATCCAGCCACAGGTCCCACTTGTCCGGTTGGAGAATCACCGGCATCCTGGTGTGGATGGGAGCGATGGATTCGTTGGCTCGGGTGGTGATGATCGCACAACTCTTGGTCCACGCCTCCGTCTCGGGATCCTTCCAGGAGGCCCAGATTCCGGCGAAGGCCATCGGGGAGCTGTCAGCCATGGTCACGTAATAGGGCTGCCGCCCCTGGGTCTTGGGAGTCCATTCGAAGAATCCACCGGCGGGAATGATGCACCGCCGCCTGCGTAGCGAATCCCGGAAGGACGGTTTGGCGGCGATCGTCTCGGACCGTGCGTTGATGTTCAGGGGACCCTTCCGGTCGCGCGCCCAGTGCGGAATGAGTCCCCACCTGAACACCCCGAGGAGGCGATCATCCTGATGTTCGGCCACCCCGTAGACCTCGTCGGTCGGCGCCACGTTGTAGCTGTGCCGTAGCGGCTCGGTTACCACGCGGTCCACGCCGAAGTACGCGGCTAAGGCATCGGGATCCTCGTTGATAACGTATCTTCCGCACATCCGACGGCCAGGATAACTCTCTTCGGTAGAGGAAGGAGAGAGGGTGGTAATGGTTTGGGGATAGGCGCCTTGCAAGTGTGGATGGTGCGGCTAGCCTGCGATGACGGCGAGTTCGCCAGACGGCCGCGGTTGCCGAGTCAACCGAGGAAAGTCCGGACTCCACAGGACAGGGAGCTGGGTAACGCCCAGGCGGGGTGACCCGACGGAAAGTGCCACAGAAACCATACCGCCGATGGCCGGAAGGCACAGGCAAGGGTGAAAAGGTGGTGTAAGAGACCACCAGCATCACGGGAGACCGGGGTGGCTGGTAAACCCCTCCCGGAGCAAGGTCAAGCAGAGGCGCCGGTGGTCCGCCGATCAAGCCTCGGGTGGACCGCAATGAGGTCTGGCGGTAACGCAGACCCCAGATGGATGGTCGTCGCCCTAAGGGGCACAGAATCCGGCTTACCGGCGGACTCGCCGACCCCTACCGTCCGCCTAGGGCGCCTCCCCCATACCCGATCGCCGATGCCATCAAGGCGAACAGCAGCAGGGTTGGAACACTCGCCGGGCTTCCCCAGATGAGGCTGAGGGAGGCAACCACGGTGTACAGGCCAAGCGCCGCCAGGCTTCCGGGCAGTCCGGGAGCAGGTTTACCGGCGAGGCGACCGGCGACATAGCCACCACCAAACTCACCGGCGATCAAGGACAGGGAAAGAACCGCCCAAGTTGCCGGCGCACTGACCGTCATACCCGACCGGCTCAATAGCGACAGCGCGGTGGTGCCGAGGAAGCCGGCCACGGCCATAATGAGGAGACCGGCAACGGTTCCGAGACCAACCGGTCCCCACCGGACAGATGGCCGGGACGGAGTCAGTTTCATCTGTGTACACCCGGGGTAACGGCCATCGACAGCCGGGTTACGAATCTGGTTGGATTGTCACTCATGCGAAACTCGTTGGACATGTCGGGGGTCTAAACAATAGAACCAACAAATGACGACATATCCGGCAACAATAGGCCCGTAGCTACAAGGGAGGTCCAGTTGGTCGGCTCGCTCAACAAGTATCTGGCGGAGTTGTTGGGAACGTTCGTGCTGATCGGTGTCGGTTCGATGGCGATTCTCAGCGCTGATGGGAACCTGGTGGCGATTGCGCTGGGCTTCGGTCTAGCCTTCGTGGCCGCGATCTATATGTTCGGCTCAGTCTCGGGCGGCCATTTCAATCCCGCGCTTACGTTCGCCAGAGTTCTCCGAGGAGAGATAAACGGAGCGGATCTGGTGGGCTATGCCGGTGCTCAACTGGCCGGTGCTTTGCTGGCATCCGGTCTGGTGGCGGCGGTGGCCGGGACGGAGAGCGTAAAGGCAACGGTTACGGTAGGGGGCCGTGGTATCGCACCTGGCGAGGTGTTCATCCTGGAGGCGATTCTCACCGCGATTCTCGTCATAGTGTTCTTGCGGACCACTTCAGGTGATGGCAAGGCAAGCCCTATTGCGCTCGGTTTGGTACTCACCGTGATCCATCTGGCGGCGGTACCGCTGACCGGCGCCGCGGTCAATCCGGTGAGGAGTCTCGGACCGGCCATCATCGCCGTGGAGTTTACGGATGTGTGGGTTTACATCTTGGGTCCGCTGGCGGGAGCGATCATCGGGGTGTATGTCGACAGGTTTGTAAGCGAGTCGTAAAAGGCCTTTCCTCCTCAGGCCTTTTCCAGTGCGGGGCAGGTGGCAGCCTGCCCCGCACTCCGCTTTCCGGACGGGGTGTCCGGATCGGTATCCTCCTGGCGGCCTGATATGCTCGCGGCCATGACCGATTTCTCGTGGCCGGAGATCCTCGGGGTCCTTGCAAGTGGTTCCGACCTGTCGCGACGACAGGCGCGCCAGGCGATGCGCCAAGTCATGAGCGGCGAGGCCTCACCTGCCCGGATCGCCGGAATGATCGTCGCTCTCCGCATGAAGGGCGAGACCGTTGAGGAGATGAGCGGTCTGGTGGAGGGGATGCTGGAGGCGGCGGTGCGCGCCGACCTGGGCGACGCCGATCCCGTGGATATTGTCGGCACCGGAGGGGATCGTTCCGGCACCTTCAACATCTCCACCACCGCCTCTTTCATAGCTGCGGGTGCCGGAGCGCCGATCGCCAAGCACGGCAACCGATCCATGTCGTCGAAGTGCGGCTCGGCCGATGTTCTTGAAGGGCTCGGAGTGGTGATCGATCTGCCGGTAGAACAGAATTGCCGGCTCTTCCGGGACACGGGTTACGCATTCTTCCTAGCGCCGGTCTACCACCCGGCGATGCGCTTTGCGGGTCCGGTTCGGAAGGAACTGGGAATCCCCACGGTATTCAACTTCCTCGGTCCGTTGAGCAATCCCGCCGGGGTGAAGCGCTACGCGCTAGGGGTGTCGGATGCCAGGATGGCCCAGCGCATGATCCGGGTTCTCGCCATGCTCGGGGCCGGACGGGCGGCGGTATTCCATGGCGAGGATGGGTTGGATGAGCTGACCTTGAGCGGTGTGTCGGTGATTTGGCGTCTTCAGCACGGTGATATAACGAGGACCGAGTTCGTTCCCGAAGAGGTCGGTCTGTCCCGCTGCCCGGTCTCGGACGTACTAGGGGGTGCCGTGGAGACGAACGTGGCTATAACCCGCCAAGTGCTGGCAGGGGTGCCCGGACCGTATCGCGACATCTCAGTGCTGAACGCCGCGGCCGCGCTGGTGGTGGCCGGAAGGGCGGAGACTATGCGGGAGGGGGTAGTGGCCGCGGGAGAGGCCATCGATTCCGGTAAGGCACAACAGGTGTTGGAGCGGGTGGTCGCCCGCAGCAGTGAGTTGGCCGCTCGTTCCTGATCCATTGACCAGATCGTCAAGACGCACCAACGATTCATCGTGACCCGTAATGGTCATCCGGTAGTCGTGACGCTAAGCGCCTCCGGCCTCGAATCCGTCGAAACCCTTGCCATTCTCTCCAACCTCGGTGACATTCTGCAGATCTAGCGGCCTCGTGGTATCACCCTGTCGGCGGGGTCCACAGTGTGGAGATCGGGGAGGGTATCGCTTGCAAGGGCGGCGAAGACCGTCCGGTTGGTAGGGCTCGATATCAAGATTGCCTCGGGAGCGTGCGGGTCTGCTGGCCGGGTCCCATCAGGTGCAGGTCGGGCAACGAGGCTGCGGCCAGTACTCCGAAGATCGCCATGTTGGATGGACCGCTCAGGTTGATCGCTTCCTGGGAATGATCCGCGAGGGCTGGTTGGTCCCGGCGGCGCACAGGTCGGGGATGTCTCGGGTAGCGAGGATTCCGAATATGGTCCGGTTGTTGACCGAGGTGATGACGATCCCGCCGGGGGGGGGGGGGTGTTTATTGAGGCTGGCGTCTCGGGATGGCTCGGGTCTGCTGCGATCCCTTGATGGAGGCCAGGTCCGGCAAGGTGTCGGCGGCCATCGCCTGGAAGGTCATGTTCGCGGTGCCCGTGATCAGGATCGCCTCCTCGGCAGGGCTCTTGCCCCGCCTTGGTTTGGTCCGAGGCTGTTGAGATCTTGGAGTGTTCTGGTGGCGAGGACGGTGCAGGTGTCTCGGTTGTTCTGGGCGGGTACGAGAATTGCTCTCTCTCTCTCTCTCTCTCTCTCTCCTTCGTCGCGTGGGAACATGGCGGAGATGGTCTTGACCGACGACAGGATGCGGTCGTCCTCGTACAGCCATAGTTTGGTGAACGGTCTATAAAGCACTTCGCGGATGCGGGACTCATCAAAGAGGAGTTGACGGTTGCGACGTAGGGATTGCTTGAGGGTGGCGGTCCATTTGATGCTTTCCAGTTGGTAGTTTCCGGTCACGTCCTCGAGTGGCTCACCTAGCTGGATGCGCTCGCGCGCCTGCTCATAGGTGATGATCAGATCCTTGACTTTGCGGGCCAGGTCGCTTCTGGAGAACGAATACACGTATGTATCGCAGTTCGTCGCGAGGCCGAGCGCGCTGAGGGTTGTGATCTTTTCTGTGACCGCATCTCGTGACGTACTGCAAACTTGCATCAGCTCATTGAATGTGCCATCGGTCAGATTCACCCAATCATGCTCGGGTACAAGTGGCACGATCGCGAACCGATCAGTTAGTACGTCACCCAGTTCGGCAAGCCAGGAGAGCTTTTTCTCCAGGCTCGAGTATTCGGGTACTTCGGCGTAGCGGAGCATGCCAGGTTGGTTGGGGTCGTCCGCGGGGCTACGGACCGCTACGGTGATCTGTACTCCATTCCGTGACCCTCCCCCGAACAGCTTGTCACCTTCGCGCCGGAACTCCTCGCCGCTCTTGTAGGCGTCGCCGCGCAAGTTCACGACATAGATATGGCTGAACTCGTCACGCAGCGCGGCTCGCATTCCGGCAAGGGAAGGCCCAGTAGCTAAGGAGTTGGGATGAACAAAAGCGACTATCCCCGGACCGGACGCTTCCCCCGATGATCCTCCCAGGCGATCCGACGCCCAGCGAAAGGCTTGAACGTACAGGTTACCCTGCGCCTTGCCGGCCCCTTTGCCCGTGACTTCCCGGTGCCGCCTCCCGTAAGTCTCTTTCGCTCGGTTCTCAATGTCTGGATGAGCGACGTTGGGGTTGTCATCGCCGGCAGACTTCTGGCCTGCCGACCAGGGCGGGTTGGCGATGATAACCCGGATTGTGCGGGAATCCTGTTCCCTGGCCCGCTCCGGGTTCCGGTCGAGATCAAAGCGACCACCGAGCAATCCTGTGAATGTATCCCGCAGCACGATTCCCTCGAACGGCCGGTATCCATTCTTGAACACCCCGCGGGAGGCCGCTGACTGCTCGATCTTGAGGGCGGCTATGTAGTAGGCGAGAAGCACCAGGTCGTTGGCATGTAGCTCGCTCTCATACTTACGGGCCACGTCGGCATCGGAAATCAACGGTTCGCCGTCCGCTCCGGTGATAGTGAGCAACCGGGAGATGAAGGTCCCGGTTCCCGTGAACGGGTCAAGTATCTCCACATCCGGGTCACCCAGCGACTTCCCGAAATGTTTCCGTACAACCGCGTCGGCGCTGCGAAGCATGAAGTCCACCAGCGGGATGGGGGTGTAGACGATGCCGAGCCGCTTTACCACGTCGGGAATGGCTGCCTTGAAGAAGCCTTCGTAAACGTCCTGAAGGATCTGGAGCTTGGAAGCAGCCGGATCGGTGTCTTCCGAAACATCCTCGAACACAGTGGCGATCCGGTCATAGGATCGCTTAAGGGGTTGGGTCAGCTGGTCGAAGTCGACACCGCCATCAGTCAGTTTCTCGAGAACTGCGTTCAGATGTCTCGATACCGGGTTGATATCGCGGAAGGAGTGATCGGCGAAGAAGGCATCGAACACGGGAATGGTCACGGCATGCTGGGCGATCATTTCGATTGAATCTGTCCTCGTGAAGGTGGGTATCACGGTCTTTCGCATCCCTCTTGCGAAATGGTCAAGGGCGGTTCCGGCCGGGCCGCTCCGAGTCTTCCTTTCCACCTCTGCGAACACCTTGCGGTAGACCCCGGCGGCTTCTCGACCCCAGGAGGGCCAGTAGTGCCGATCACCCACCTGGTCAACCAGAACGGAAGCGACTTCGGGAAGAAGACCCGGAAGGGCTTCAAAGCCAAGTACCTCGGTTTGTGCTGTGGCTGTTCGATTGATGATGCGGAGCGGGGCTTCCCCGGCCAGTCCGGGGGCGTTCACGAGCGCATCGAAACGCTCGTCGTGGGCGCGCAATGCTCGGCACACTCTCCATACCTGCTGGAAGTTGGAGCTCTTGAGGAACTGTTCGGAGCGGAGGGATTGACCGTCAGGAACCAGCACCGGGATCACTATGTAGCCCTTGTCTTTACCCTCAGCTCGGCGCATTACTCGTCCGACCGCTTGGACGATGTCCACTTCAGACTGCTTGGGAGCAAGGAACAGCACCGCGTCGAGGGCTGGGATGTCCACCCCTTCGGACAGGCAACGGGCGTTGGTCAGGACCCTGGTAGTGGTCTCTGGTTGGTCTCCGCCGCGCAGCCACTGAACATTCTCGGCCCGTTCGAATGCGTTCTGCTTGCCGTCGACATGCACCACGTCCAGCAAGGAAATCGGCTGGCGCCGGTAGTCGCCGGATCGTTCCTCACGATAGTTGTTGCACACGGCTCGCCAATGTTTCTCGACCTTCTTGGAGTTGGCGATGGTGTTGGTGAAGGCGATAGCGCGGCGGCAGCTGTAGAACCGGTTGAGAGAGCCTGCCGGTCTATCCCTTTCGATTCCGGTTGTGGTGGGATCGGCCAGTGCGTCCCAGGACCCCACCAGTTGCACCCAATCCTCCGCATTGAGTTTCTGCGTTTTGGGTATCTTTTTGTTTTTCTCCTGGTATTCCTTCCAGTACCGGTCGTAGCTCTCGATGTGTTGCTGCTCCCCATAGGCGATCACTACCACCTCGTAGTCGGACAGAAGTCCGGCGTCTATAGCGTCGCGGAAGCTCTGCTGGTAGAGGATCGGGCCGTACAGTTCCTCGTCGTCCATGGAGTAAACCTCGCCGCCTGCCCGCTTCTTCCATCCGGAGGCGAAGATGCGCTGGGTGGCGGTCATGAACAGCCGCCGGTCGGCTTTGAGACGTTCCCGGTTATGTACCAGCTGGAATGGGCTCTCCCTGTCTCGGGCCGTTTTCTCCACCCCTGTCGTGCGGTGGGCCTCGTCGCAGATCACCAGGTCGAATGAGGGCACCCCGAGTGCCTGGGCTTCGCACACCACCGGAAGCGACTGGTAGGTGGAGAACACCACGGTCATGGCTTCGGGCGCTTCGCGTTTGAGTTTGGAGGCGATTTTCTCAGCCTTGGTGGTGACCGGCATGGCCAGTTCCGACAGGTTGGCATCCTCCGAGTCACGACCCGCCTTGGAGTCCGAGCATACGGCCAGATAGCGGTGGGTTAGGTCCGGATCCTGCTGGTATGCCCACGTACGCATGGTCTGGCTCATGAGGGCGATAGAGGGAACCAGGTAGAGCACCCGCCCACCCCACCCGACATTGCGCTCCGCCGCCCACAAGGCGGTTTCGGACTTACCCGATCCACACGGCATCAGCACCCTGGCCCGGCTGTGACCTCCCGGATCGAACAGCCCATCCCTGATGGCGGCAAGGGCTTCTTCTTGATGCGGCCGGGGAATATGGCGGTCCTGAGCCCAGCGGAGAGTGGCGTCGGGTCGCTCGATCAGGTCGCGCCAGTCGCCCACCGGCCATGTGTCGAGATCACCGGCAGCGATAATCTCGACCTTGGCAGCCTCCAACTTCGTTCTTGCGTTACCGGAGTAGTTGCCGGTGGCTACGAAGATGCGGGACCGCCACCTGTTGCCTACCGTGTATGAGAGGAACTTGTTGACTTCGGTGATGTTGACTGAGGCCGACTTGTAGAACTTGCACTGGATGGCGCAAAGTCCACCCCCGTATTCCTCGGACTGCTCCCCGACCAGATCGATTCCGAGGTCGTGACCACCACCTTCGGGCGAATCGGACCACAGCTCCAGGCTGATGAAACGATCCCGATACTGAGGGTTGGCAAGTAACGCATTGCGAACCAGTTTCTCGAAGGCCCGCCCCCTCAGGTAGGCACCGGAGGTATCTGCTCTTAGCCGGTCAAGGGCTTCCGCCAGATGCGGCATCAGCTAATCCGGCCCGACGACGCAGGGTCTGTCGTCCCATCGAGTGTTCGTTCTCGCTCGTCGCGCTGGGTGAAGTCTCTTCGATGGTCGGATAGGCCAGGCAGAAACCTCGGTTTGTGTTGGCTAAGGTTCGGGGGGGGGGGGGGGCATAAGAGTTTATCATAGTCTTACAATTACCGGGCGCGGTCGCGCTGATTAGCGAAGACAGGAAATACTTTGATGAGAGTCGAAGCCCACACCCTTATCGACATACCGGCGGACGACGACAACATCACCGACTGGTGCCTCGACCAGTTCCGATCCCACTACGGGACCGAGAAGATAACCAAAGACGACATCTGGGAATACATGTACGGGGTCATGCATGCTCCAGACTGGCGGGAGCGCTATCGGCATGACCTCCAGAGGAATCTGCCCCGCATACCGTTCGCTCCCAACTTCGAGGCCTTCCGCGAGGCGGGGAGGCGGTTGATGGATCTACACATCGGCTACGAGACCGTGCCCGAATGGCCACTGACTTGCCTGGTGGACGGTGAGCCCGACGGGGGAGACTCTGAACCGGATGCTTACCGGATCACCAGGAACAAGAGGATGAGATGGGGCAAGGTTCCGGGCAGCAGGACCGCGGACCGGAGCATCTTCGAGATCAACGAGCGTTGCAAACTGGTCGGCATCCCTGATGAAGCCCACCAATACACCGTATCCGGACGTTCACCGCTGGACTGGGCCATCGACAGCCTTCGCTGGAAGGAAAACAAGCCATCGGGAATCGTCGACGACCCCAACGGCTGGCATGCGTGGGCGGACCAACCGTTCAACTTGATCCGGCACCTGCGGAGGCTCGTATACGTGTCGGTGAACACAGCGAGGATCGTCGCGTCCCTGCCTCCGTCGCTGGTGGATGAGGAAGAGAACCGCGACGACTGACCAAGGGTTGCTTGGGAAGGCCTAGCCCGAGAAACCCCATGCCGCCGAGTCGCCGGTGTCTATCCTGGAGCCTATGGCACCTTCGGATGACCCCAAACCCAGCCAGTTCGGCGCCGTTCTAGCTACGGTGATCCTGATTGCCATTATCGTTGCCTTTTACGTCTGGCCCTCCGGTGCCTGAGCACGCGGACCTCGTCGAAACCGAGATTCAGGCTCAACCGGGCCACTTATCCTTGAGAAGTCTCGACAACGCCCGATCGGCCAAGATCCTTCCCCCGGTCTGGCAGTCGGCGCAGTAGTTGGTCTCGTTCGAGGCGTAGACAATCCTCCTGACCGGCCGGCTGCAATCCGGGCAGGGACGCCCGTACCGTCCATGGACCGCCATTTCGGGGCGGAAAGCCGTCACCCGCTCCGGAAAGCGATCTCCCACCTCAGTCCTTAGCAGATCTATCCAGTCGATCAGGGTGGAACGAGTTGCGTTGAACAGCCGTTCGACCTCCTCGTCCTTGAGCCGCCGGGTGTGGGTGATGGGGGAGAGACGAGCCCGGTGGAGGATCTCATCCGAATAGGCGTTGCCTATGCCTGAGAATATCCGGGGAGCGGTCAAAGCCTTCTTGAGGGTCCGGTTCTCCCTCAACAACGCCTCCTTAAAACCTCCTAGATCAACTTCAAGAGGCTCGGCCCCTCCCCGGTCATGTTGAGACAACTCCTCTTGGCCTCGATGAATGTGGAGAGAGGCTCGTTTCTTGCTGCTTTGCTCGGTGAGCACCAACGTGCCGTTCTCGAAGTCGAAAGCCGCGTGACCCGTCCTTCTGGGAGGGGTCGAACCGCGTTTTCTCCATCTAAATCGCCCGGTGACCATCAGGTGGAACACCGCGAAAAGATCGTCCTCCAGTTCCCATACCAGACGTTTTCCCATGCGACGGAAACCGACTACCCGTCGGCCCTCGATCTCGTGAACGGGTGGGTCATAGGTTCGCAGTAGCGAGATGGATATGACCCGAGCGTTCTCGATAGTCCGGCCTCCGACAAAGCGATCCAGCGCCTCGAGATATACAACAACATCAGGCAGTTCCGGCATTAACCGGAAAGCCTAGGTATGTGACTCGAGAAGGTGGGTATTAGATCCCGTCTTCGAAGGCTTCCTCGAACGAAGCGAACCTGCGTCCGCTACCCGTGTTAGATCGCTTACGATTTCCTCCGCTCGGTTTCCTGGCTCCTCCGCCCCTTCGAGGGCCGGGCCCGCGGCCACCTTGACCACGACCGCCGCCGCCGCGGCCTCCGCCACGGTGACCGCCGGGCCGCTTGCCACGGCTCGGACCGCGCGATGAACGATCCCGACGGGGCCCGCCGCCGCCTCGGCTGCCGGCCGGAGGAGTCTTGGCGCCGGGTTTAGGTTCGAGATCCTTGTCTATCTTCAAGGACACCTTGCCCATCCGATCGATGGACTCGACTATGACCTTCATCTCGTCACCCTCCGACAGGTAGTCACCAACCCGCCGGACGTGACGGGTGCTGTCCAGTTTCGAGATATGGAGAAGGCCGTCCCGGCCGGGGAGGATGTTGACGAAGGCGCCGAAGTCGGTGATGCTCACCACCTTCCCGTCGTAAACCTTGTCTACTTCGGGTGTAGGCGGAAAGGCGATTTCGTTGATCCGGTCCATCGCATCCTGGAGCGAGGAGCCCTCGCTGGATGACACCAGCACCGTCCCGTCGTCCTGCACTTCGATGGTGGCGCCCGTAACCTGTTCGAGCTCCCGGATCATCTTGCCCTTCGGACCTATGATCTCCCCGATCTTGTCAACCGGTATCTGCACCGTCTCCACGCGAGGCGCATGTTCCTTGAACTCCGTACGGGGTCCGGAGATGGCTCCGTCCATCACTTCGAGGATCCGGAGTCGAGCATCTCTGGCCTGGGAAAGGGCAGAGGTCAGAACCTCGGAGGGGAGGCCGTCGATCTTCATATCAAGTTGGAGAGCCGTTATCACATCCGCGGTTCCCGCCACCTTGAAATCCATATCGCCTAGGGCATCCTCGGCCCCGAGAATGTCGGTCAAGGTGATGTAACGATCTCCCTCTGCGATCAAGCCCATGGCGATACCCGCCACCGGCGCTGATATGTCGATCCCCGCATCCATTAGGGAAAGCGAGGAAGCGCAAACAGATGCCATCGACGACGACCCGTTGGAGGAGAGCACTTCCGAAACCAACCGGACCGTGTACTGGAACCCTTCATCCTGAGGAACCACCGGTATCAGAGCCTTCTCGGCTAGAGCCCCGTGGCCGATCTCACGCCGTTTCGGTCCTCGCATGAACCCGGCCTCTCCCGTCGAGAAGGGAGGGAAGTTGTAGTGGTGCATGTAGCGCTTGGAATCCTCGTTGCCGATCGTGTCGAGGAGCTGCTCCATCCGGGGCATCCCCAAGGTCAGGACATTCAACACCTGGGTTTCACCTCGGGTGAACAATGACGAACCATGAGCCCGATTCAAGACGTTCACTTCGGCCGAGAGAGGTCTTATCTCGGTGACGGAGCGCCCGTCCATGCGAATCCCCTCATCGAGGATACGCTCACGCATCCTCGCCTTGATCAGAGACTTCAAAGCCCTTCCGCCCTGGGCGGTGAGATCCGCCTCGTCGCCTTCCTCGAAATGGTCCTCGACCCGGCCCCGCAACGCCGACTCGGCCGCCTTACGCTCGGACTTATCGGCGATGCTCGCTATCGAACCGATATCGTCGCCCGCAACCTCGCGGACCTGTTCGAGCACCTCGTCCGTATAGTCGACAACGGCAGGCCATTCCCCGACGTCCTTGCCGAGTTCGGCAGCCAACTCGTTCTGCAGGTCAACCAGATCACCTATATAAGCCTTGGCGGCTTCAAGACCCTCGGCCACCGTATCCTCGTCGGGAGCGGGTTGCCCTCCGGCGATGAGGTCCATGGCGGAGTCGGTCGCTCCTGCCTCGACCATCACGATGTCTACGGCGCCGTCGTCGTTTCGCCTTCCGGCCACTACCAGATCGAACACGCAATCTTCCAGTTCGGTATAGGTGGGGAAGGGAATCCAGGTACCGTTCGACAAGCCGAGGCGAACCCCTCCAAGCGGACCTTCGAACGGAAGGTCGCTCAAGGTCAATGCCGCTGAAGCACCGTTGAGCGCCAGAACGTCGTAGGGGTTCTCTCCATCCACCTGCATGATCGTGGCCACCACATGCGTGTCGTTTCGATACCCCTTCCGGAAGGACGGACGGAGCGGGCGGTCGATCAACCGAGCGCTCAAGGTGGCCCGTTCAGTGGCTCGACCCTCCCGCCGGAAGAACGATCCGGGAATCTTCCCTACCGCATACATGCGCTCTTCAACGTCGATCGTCAACGGGAAGAAATTGACCCCTTGTCTGGGCTTAATGTTGGCGGTAGCCGCTACCAGGGCCACCGTATCGCCCATCGAGATCTTCACTGCCCCGTTGGCCTGTTGAGCGAGCTTGCCGGAGGAGATAGTGATCTCCCGTTCCCCGACCTGGCCGCTAACTATGTGTTCTGACACATGCTCTCCTTGTGTGTGCGTGGATAGCTACGGGAGATTCGGGGGGTGAGGTGGTCAATTACCAGTGGTCATGCCTCCGGCAGCCTCCAGGGAAACGGGGCTTACGAAGGGATGGCGACTGACAACCGACCAAGCGCTCCACCGCGAGTTGCTCTCGTAGCCGGAATACTTAAGTTGGTTACTACTGGATTCTGGGAATCTCCTGCCGAACCGGCGTTTCGGGCGGCGGAATCCTCTGAATTATCGAACTCGATCACGGAACAAGCATCCGCAGGGATTTCTAGCGCCTTAGCCCCAGTCGTGCGATCAGGCGCCGGTACCGTTCGGCGTCGTTGCTCCGCAGGTATTTCAGCAGACGGCTACGTTTTCCGACCAGCATCAGCAACCCGCGTCGGCTGTGATGATCATGCTTGTGTACCCGAAGGTGCTCGGTGAGGTGCCGGATACGTCCGGTTAGCAATGCCACCTGGACCTCCGGCGATCCTGTATCGCCGTCGTGAGCACCGAATTCGGAAACTATCTCTTGGGTCGTATTCATCTTCTCTCACTCGACCCTCGCAGCCCGGACGGGCGCGCGGAAACTTGGGGTTAACCCAAAGCCTAGCATCCTTTCCGCACGCTAAGTCAGCAGGTCACGAGCTCTGGAGATATCCTGCCGGAGAACGGTTGCCGCCGAAGGCTCCACCGTCCGGGACGGTAGCCCGCGTAGCCGTTCGAGGAAGCGAACGGTCAGCATGCCTTCACGCGGTCGAAGCCCGCGCCGGTCCGGAAGGTGGATCTGGGCAGGGGCACCCGACCACTCCGTTCCGTCGCGCCTACGGATTAGGCATAGGCCGGGACGTTCTCGCCCCCCGGCAAGCAGCCGAACCGCGTACACCCCCGGCGCGGGCACCGCCATGGCCGGGTCGAAGTCCAGATCGGCGGTTGCGGTCCCCAGATTCGAGTTTCCGAGTTGGTCAACACCGTAGGGCGCCTGCAACTCGTGCGGTCGGCCTAGTAGGTGTCTCGCGGTGGAAACTTCACCCTGAGCTATGAACTTACGGATCATCGAGGAGGAGATAGGGGTCGAACCTTCCAGAAACAAATCCCGAGCCTCCACCGTAAAGCCCTCCCTCCTACCGGATTCCTTCAAACTGGTGACGCTCCCGGACCGCCCGGCGCCATAACGGAACCCCTTCCCCACGATCACCAGTCGCCCGTTGAAACCGTTTACAACCACCTGCCGGACGAACTGATCCGGCTCTAAGCGGTGGATCTTCCGGAATGGAAGAATCCCCACCTGATCGACGCCCATGGATTCCAACACTTCGAGCCGCCTGCTCATGGCCATCAACGTCTTGGGCGCCCGGTCGGGGTTCAGCAGGGCACGGGGATGGGTGTCGAAAGTGATTACCCCGATGGGGAGATCGTCCGGCGTCCGAGCACGCGTAGCCAGACCGGTCAGCAGAGCCTGATGCCCGCGGTGGATGCCGTCGAATACCCCGATGCTCAGCACCATCCCGGTGGCCGGACCCGGCCCCCAACAACGAGGATCCCCTCTCCATACTTTCATCGGACCCTGCCTACGCATAGGACCCCGTTCATGCCAGAACGACCTGGGGTACCAACCGGTCGACATCGGAACGGTAGATGGCCAGCATCCGCCCGGAGGCCGTCAAGCGCAGTGGCCCTTCGGCGACCGGTTCCGGAAAGATGTCGGTTGGGAGAGGCCGTCCGTTGCTAACAGCCTTGACGAGTGGTCCGCTCACTTCGATGGCGGGTAGGTGGCGGAGACCCTCGGATGGTGACAGGAGAACCTCTCCCGATGCACCCTGCGACGCTAGGGAATCCAGGGCGTCGATCCTCCGGGCGTCTTCGACTCGCAGCGGACCGGTCCGGATCCTCCGTAGTGCGGTCAGGTGTGCCCTCCCCCCTAGAACCCTGGCGATGTCATCGGCCAGCACCCGTACATACAGCCCCTTGCCGCCCACCACCCGGAAACCGATCTTCGGGAAAGGGCCAGGTTCGAAAGTCTCGAGAACGAGATGATCGACCGTTACCGTTCTCGCAGGACGCTCCACTTCCTTCCCTTGCCTGGCCAGGTCATGCAGCCGCTTCCCTCCTACTTTGAGCGCGGAGACCATGGGCGGAGTTTGCTGTTGCTCACCTATAAACCCGGCCATCACCGTGGCCACTTCTTCAGGGCCCACCGACATTGCTTGGCGATGAACTTCTACCCCATCGGCGTCAAGAGTATCGGTGGCGATTCCCATGCCGGCCACCGCCACATACTCCTTGGGTTGGTCGGTGATAAACCTCAGCAAGCGGGTGGCCCGGCCCAGTCCGAGAACCAGCAGACCGGTAGCCATCGGGTCGAGAGTGCCTGCGTGCCCGATCTTGCGGAAGCCCAGCATGCCTCTGACCTTGGCCACGACATCGTGTGAGGTCCACCCTCGCTCCTTGTCGATCAGCAAGAAGCCGGTCGGTACGTTCACGCCGGGAGCCGTTTCCTCACCGCCTCCAAGGCGTCGGCCATAGCACCTTCGAACGTGCAGCCGGAAGCGCGGTGGTGACCACCGCCACCCAGCGCAGCCGCCACTTCGGCGACGTTCACGGACTTTCGGGACCTCAAGCTGAGCTTCCACTTCCCATCGGGCTGCTCCTTGAGCAGGAGAGCAACCTCGGCTTCCCGCGCTAGGCGAACCGAATCGATCAACGCATCGGCATCCTCGATGCCCACGCCGTTGCAACGAAGGTCGTCCTGGGTGAGGTATGACCAAACCAGCGACCTGGAGGGGTCCAACTGGGCCCTCGACAGGACCGCCCCCGCGACACCCAGGTAGCCGAATGCCGCCGATTCGTAAACCCATTGTCCGATCACCTCAGGCCGGGCGCCGGCTTCCACCAGATCGGCGGCGCCTCGGAGAGCCTCCGGGGTGGTGTTCGAGTACTGGAAGCGACCCGTGTCGGTAACCAGGCCGAGCAGCAGCGCGTTGGCGACATCACTCGAAATACCCCATCCCAACCGCCGGATGAGGCGGTAACAGATCAGCGCGGCGGCAGGCGCCGACGGGTCCGAGACCCGCACATCGCCGAATCCGGGCCCGGTGTCGTGATGGTCGATCATCACGACGGTGGTCGCATCTTGCAGTAGATCGGCCATCTCCTCACCAAGACGGGCAGGGTCGTTGGTATCAAACGCCACCAGCACATCAGGCGCAACCACCTTGTCCGGCGTCGTCAGCGGCGTAGTGTCAAGAAACTCAAACTGATGGGGGAGGGCGAACCCTCCGCCAAAGCAAACTCTGGCCTCGCGGCCGGCGCCGGCAGAGCGGCACGCAAGGGCCAACCCGAGAGCTGACCCCAGCGCGTCCCCGTCTGGATTTATGTGTCCGGTCGCCACCACCGAGCGAGCCTCCTCGATGACTCGCGCCGCGGCGTCGAGGTCGGAAACGTAGCCGTGGTTCATGCCATCTCCTCTGCTGCGCTCTCTCCCCGGTCCTCGACGTGGCCGATACGACGGAGAATCTCCTCGATCCGGCGAGCGTGCTCGGTGGCAGGATCGGGAACGAATCTCAACTTTGGAAAGTACTTGAGGCGGATCTTCCCGGCCACGGCCGACTGAACCCGGGGGGCCGCGCTCGCCAGCGCCTGCTCGGTCTCCGCCAGGACCCGCTCGTCACCCATGACCGTGAAGTAAACCGACGCTCTGCGCAGGTCAGGCGATGTTGACACCCCGGTAACCGTGAGAAAACCGATCCGAGGATCCTTGAGGTTCCTGCACTCCGTGGCGATTGCTTCGCGAAGGATCTCGTTCACACGCCGGATGCGTTGGCTCACTTGCCGACCTCAATCCGGTTTTTCAAGATATGAGACAGCCATAGTGAGGACTTCAACTTCTTCCCACCGCTCGAAGAAGTGTTGCACGCCCCGGATCGCCATCTCCAGCTGTGAGGGGTGGGAAGAGACTATCCCCACCCCTACGGCGGCGCGTTGCCACAAGTCCTGGTAGTCGACCTCGGCGAACGCCACCGGAAAGGAACGTCGCAACGCGGTGGCGAGGCGCGCCAACCGCTTCCGCTTGGACTTCAGAGAGTGAACGTCCCGGAGACGGAGATCGACTCTGAGCGCAGCCGCATGCATGGATACCACCCGGGTTTCACGTGCAGGTCACTGGGGCGCCACTTCCTCCATGCGGTAGGTCTCGATGATGTCCCCGACCTTGATATCGCTGAACCGTTCCAGGCCGACACCACATTCGTAACCGACCGTGACTTCGGCTACGTCGGTCTGGAAGCGGCGGAGCGAAGCCACCCGGCCGTCGTACACCACTATGCCCTCCCGCAGGATACGGGCGGACGAATCGCGCCGGATGGAACCTTCCATGATGTAGCAACCGGCCACCGCGCCCAGCCTCGGTACCTTGAAAATAGCCCTCACCTCGGCAGTCCCCAGCACCAGTTCTTCCTCCACCGGCGCAAGGCGGCCCACCAGCATCTGTTCGATCTCATCGAGCAACTCGTAGATGATCGAGTAGGTCATGACTTCGACCCGCGCGGAGGCCGCGGTGCGACGGGCGTTCGGATCAGGACGTACGTTGAACCCGATTACCACCGCGTCGGTCGCATCGGCAAGCGTTATGTCGTTCTCGGCGATTCCGCCCACTCCGGCATGCACGACGGTTACCCGTCCTCCCTGCCGGACGATCTTCCCCACCGCCTCTCGGGTTGCCTCCACCGAACCGTCGGCGTCGGCCTTGATGATCAGGCGGAGTTCGGCTTCGTCCTGGGAGCGGAGTCGCTCGAGCAACTGTCCGAGGCGTTCACGAGCGGTCGGTACGACCAGGTTCTTGGCCCGATACTCGTTCACCCGCCGACCGGCTATCGATCGAGCAACCCTATCGTTCTTGACAACCTCGAAGGAATCACCGGCCGTCGGCACCGATGACCAGCCCGACACCAGAACAGGTGTGGACGGTCCCGCCGAGGACACTCTCCTGCCTTGATCATCCACCATGAGCCTTACCCGTCCGCTCACCATTCCGGCTACGACCGAGTTTCCCTTCCGTAAGGTGCCACGCTGGACGATCACGGTCGCAACCGATCCCATTCCGGGGTTGAGATGGCTCTCGATTACCACGCCGGAGGCGGCAGCCTTCGGGTTGGCCTTGAACTCGGAAACCTGCGCCACAAGGTCCACCATCTCGAGAAGGGAATCGATACCCTCGCCGGTCGCTGCCGACAACTCCACCGAGATGACATCCCCACCCAGTTCCTCGGTGAGGATGCCGTGCTCGGTAAGCATTGCCCGTACCCGCACCGGGTCGGCTCTCTCCAGGTCCATCTTGTTGATGGCGACGATAGTTTCCACCCCGGCCGCCTTGCTATGGTTGACCGCTTCGATGGTCTGGGGCATGACCCCGTCGTCGGCCGCCACCACCAACACGACGATATCGGTGACCTCGGCGCCTCGTGCTCTCATTGCTGTGAAGGCCGCATGACCCGGCGTATCGATGAAGGTTATAGGCCGCCCTTCAACGGAGGTCTGGTAGGCGCCGATATGTTGGGTAATTCCTCCGGCCTCACCCTCCACCACGTTGGTGTTGCGAATAGCGTCAAGCAGGGTGGTCTTGCCGTGATCCACGTGGCCCATAACGGTGACCACCGGGGGACGTTCCACCAGCACCGATGGGTCATCGTCGAAAACAGGGCGACGCCGTACCGCGGTCTTCGGGGCCTCCGGAGTCTCCTCAGGGGGCTCGACTTCTATCAGGACACCGAAGTGATCGCCCAGCGGTTCAATCGCCTCCGGGGGGGTTGGGCCGGAGGCCGCCACCATGAAGCCCATCATGAGCAGTTGCTTGATCACCTCACCCACGGGAAGACGCATTGCCGTAGCTAGTTCGGCTACGGATACACCGCTGGCAACCGCTATTACCTTGATCTCAACTTCATCCACAGCGTCGTCCTCAGCAGTGACCGCCGGCGACTCCTCGACCGGCGCCGCCTCATCAAGAGAGTATGAACTCTGCTCGACGGGACCCGGCGGACCGGGTTCTTCTTCGGGGAGCAAGAAGGGGCGCAACGCGGCCTCGTCACCCGGTTCGAGTCCGGAAGAGGCTGTGGTAACCGGTAATCCCAGTTCACGGGCCGTCGCTAGTACGTCTCTCGAGGCAAGCCCCAACTCCCTGGCCAGTTCATGAATCCTCTTGGTCGCCATCGGTATCGCTCAGACCCTTCTCATCCCGGTTCGGCGAGGAGGACGGTTCGGCGGCGTCCCCGAACGGCCTCCATCGCTGCGCCGATGGCGGGAATCACTCTGTATATCGATCCGGTACCCGGTTAGGCGGGTTGCGAGGCGAGCATTCTGACCCTCACGCCCGATGGCCAGGGACAGTTGATGCTCGGGTACCGTCACGACCGCCAACTTTTCTTCCTCATCCACCTGCACCTCGCGGACCCGGGCGGGGCCCAAAGACTCGGCAATGAACTGTGCCGTGTCGTCACGCCACTGGACCACGTCAACTTTCTCACCCCGGAGTTCGTTCACCACCTGACGCACCCTGGAACCGCGTGCCCCCACGCAAGCTCCCTTGGCATCCACATTGGGATCGTTCGAGAATACCGCGATCTTCGTGCGATGGCCCGCCTCCCGCGCGATCGAGCGGATCTCGACGGTTCCGTCCAGTAATTCAGGTACCTCTAAGTCAAGCAAGCGCCTGACGAAGTCCGGATGAGACCGGGAGACGACGACCTGAGGCCCCTTGGTCTCTCGCCTTACCTCGATGATGAGGGCCTTGGCGCGGGCGTTGCGGTCCAGCCGCTCGTAGGGAATCCGCTCGGTTCTCGGCATGATCGCTTCCGCGTTGCCGAGATCCAGGATGGTGTAGCTGCTGCCGTGCTGCTGGACGATCCCGGTAACCAGATCCCCGTCCCGGCCCTCATACACGTCGTAGACTTGCTCGCGCTTTGCTTCCCTGAGACGCTGCGCTATCACTTGTTTGGCGGTGGTGGCGGCAATACGACCGAAGTCACCGGGCGTGTCCTCCCATTCCCTGATCACATTGCCGTCGTCATCCAACTCTTGCGCATATACAATTATGTCCCCACCATCGGGTTCTATCGTTACACGCGCTTCTTCCGCAGCTCCAGGACTGCGTTTGTAAGCGGATACAAGGGCGTTCGCAAGAGCGTCCAGGATCGTGTCCACGGGTATCCCTCGTTCCCGTTCCAGGATCTCAAGGGCTTCCATAACCCGGTAATCCATTCTCATCTTCGTCTACCCCGATTCCCTACCTGACTCAGGTCTTCTTCCATTCGAATCTGGTCCGGGCGCTCCGGACCTGCCGGAAGGCGATACGTCGTGCGTGTTCACCGATCCTCATGACGAAGTGGTCATCATCAACGGATTCGAGCATCCCCTGATGATGGCGAAAGCCTTCGACTTCCGCCCTGGTCCTAACCGTTACTTTCCTACCTACTGACTTTCTGAAATGGAGCGGTCGGCGGAGTTTCCGCTCCAGACCCGGCGACGTAACCTCCAACGAATAGGGCCCGGCGAACGGATCCAGCTCGTCGAACCGGCGAGATAAGGCTCGCGAGACCTCCGCGATCCGCTGAACATCCACCCCGCCCTCGCAATCAACCGTTACCCGGACCAACCTGGGACCCTGTCCGGCGATCTCCAGATCATCGAGTTCCAGCCCCTGGCCGACAAGGTATTCGTCACACAGTCGCCAAAGCCGGCGGTCCACCGACATATCACAGGCTCCTCGACGACGGAGAGGTGATCCGACACCCATTGGAGTTCGTACGGGCGCGGGTCGGTATCCCGGGCAACCGGGATCGGCCACAAAAAAAGCGGGCTGGGCGCCCACCTTGGTCCACAAAGTCACGTCCTTCGAGCTTCTGGCTGATCATTATAGCAATGAGCGGGAATCAGAAAGTCCCCCAACCCATACCTAAAGACGAGGGAACCCGCTTGACCAGCCGGAGGAGACCACGGGGATCCATGGGAATCGATCTCCGGCATTAGCCCCGATTATTCATGGATGGGGGTTTGGAGGATGAGTAAAGCAAGACACAGTCTCGCCCTGACAGGCAATACAGCTACCGCGTTTCCCGTCCCGGTCCGGTGCGGGAGGTTCACCTGCGGGGTGAACGGTGGGTGAATGCTAGTACTCGGTTGAGCTGGCGTTACATGCCTAGGTGTGTGGGAAACCTGAATAATCAGGGCTAGCCGCAGAACGGGAAGGCGGAGGATTCGGGATGCAGCATGGGAGGGGCGAGATCTGCAACGAACGGGGGATCGGTCGGGATGAAGGTTACTGCAAGAGTCCCTTGATCCTGTCTACGACCGCGTCAAGGCTCACCCGTTCATCCAGGGACCCGTCGCGGGCCATCAGTTCTGCTTGGCCTGAGGCGAGGCTTCTCGGCCCCACCGTCAGCCGGTAGGGGATACCTATCAATTCCGCATCGGCGAACTTCACACCGGGCCGTTCATTTCGGTCATCGAGGATCACCTCGACTCCCGCCACCGCCAGTTCCTCATAGACAACCTCGGCTGTGCGACGAACCTCTTCCAGATCCGGTCGGAGAAGGGTGATCACCACCTTGAAAGGCGCCACGGCTACCGGCCATACGATCCCTCGCCGGTCATGGTAGGCCTCCACTATGGCGGCCATCGATCTCCCTACCCCTATCCCGTATGACCCCATAACGATCGGGGTGGGCCGCCCGTCCCGGTCGAGTACGGTGGCCCCGAGAGCCTCGCTGTACTTGCGTCCCAGTTTGAAGATGTGGCCCACCTCGATCACCGTCGAGACGGACAGCCGTCCGTCCGTGCATCGACCGCACGAGTCCCCGTCCTTCACCCGGCGAAGGTCCAACCACTTGCCAACGTGAACGTCGCGCCCGACGTCCACGCCCCTCAAATGGAAATCGTCCCGATTAGCGCCGGTAACCATATTGCTACGGCCGCGCAACGACGGATCCATCACCACCGGAATATCCACTCCGACCGGTCCCAGGCTTCCGGGGTGGGCGCCCAGCCGCTCCACAATCTCCTCCGAGGTGGCGGGGCGAACCGCAAGCGTGACCGAGTCCGCCAACTTTTGAACTTCTAGGTCGTGGTCACCTCGGAGGACGACCAGGGTCATCTGGTCACCCACCATGTAGACGAGGGTTTTGATCTGCCGGCGAGCAGCCGCGAACGCCCCCATCCCGGCCAAGTCTGCGATCGTCCGGACTCCCGGGGTGGGAAAACGCTCCGGCGGTCCGGACCAGGAGACATCGTCGATCTTGTCAACGGACGCGCTAGCCCGCTCCAGATTGGCGGAGTATCCGCATGCTTCGCAGACCGCGACCTGGTCCTCTCCTACCGGTGAAACAACGACAAACTCGACCGAATCGCTTCCCCCCATGTTTCCCGAAGAAGCCTCCACTTGGATCGTCTCGAGACCCATCCGGGAGAAGATCGTTTGATAGGCCACCCTATGGGATTCGAACTGGACATCGAGACCGCGGCGATCGAGGTCGAAAGAATACGAGTCCTTCATGGTGAACTCCCGCACCCGGAGCAAGCCCGACCGAGGGCGTGCCTCATCCCGGAACTTCGTTTGCAGGTGGTACCACAGTTGGGGCAGTTCGCGATAGGAGTTGACCTCGGTCGCCAGATGGGCGAACACTTCCTCGTGGGTGAGGGCCAGCACGAGGTCGGAACGCTTGCGGTCCTTGAACTTGACCATGATTCCCTCTACGTCATCCCAGCGTCCGGTCTTTTTCCATATCTCGGCAGGATGGACGACCGGGGCCAGTATTTCCTGACCACCGATAGCGTTCATCTCTGCGCGGATGATGTCGGATACCTTCCGAGCAACACGCATCCCGAGGGGCAGCAACGTGTAGGAACCGGCCATGAGTTGGCGGATGAATCCCCCTCGGGTCAGCAGCCGGTGGCTCGCCGCCACCGCATCCGCCGGATCATCCCTGAGGGTGGGTATGAATGATCGGGACCAGCGCAACAGACCTCCAGTTAGGACTGCCCGCAGGATAGAGGATGCCCCACCCTTCTCATACGATCGTTTCCGTGCGCGCCTAATTAACCCGGTTCTATCGATCCCCGGACGCCACCCGGGCCGCTGCCGCCCGCCGCACTGCGGCCTGGTTGGCGTCGCCCTGGATCTGCAGGAGAACTCGGCGGTCACGCGCCGCGGCCCCCGCAGCGCCCTGGTCGGCTGCCGCCACCCGCGCATCGGCGCCTTGTTCGACCAGCAGGCGAGCTTCATGAAGCAAGGCGTCCACCATCTCCGCCTCCGGAACCACTCGAACAACCTTGCCTTTGATAAAGAGGTGTCCCCGACCTCGCCCGGCTGCGATCCCGATGTCGGCGCCTCTGGCTTCGCCCGGTCCGTTGACGACACATCCCATCACCGCTACTTGGATGGGTAGATCGGCCTCCTCCAACTTGACTTGAGCTTCTTGAGCTACGGTCAGAACATCGACCTCCGCCCTCCCGCAACTGGGGCAGGCGATCAAGTCCAATCCGGTCCGTTCGCGAAGATCGAGGTATTCGAGCAACTGTCTACCCGCCTTGGCCTCCTCCACCGGATCGGCCGTGAGCGAGAAGCGGATCGTGTCCCCTATACCTTCCAGCAACAAGGTGGCGATACCCGCCACCGATTTGATCAAGCCGCCCGGGGGAGGCCCCGCCTCGGTCACCCCGAGATGCAACGGATAGTCGAGCGTGTCGGCTAGCAGGCGGTATGACTCCACCATCGAAGGAACATGGGAATGCTTCACCGAGATCTTTATATCATCGAAGTCTTCTTCGGCCAGGTACGCTATCTCCTTCAGAGCTGAAGCGACCAGCGCTTCGGGAGTAGCCGAGCCGAACCTGGCCATCAGGTCACGGTCCAGACTCCCGGCGTTGACACCTACCCGGATCGATATCCCACGATCCTTCGCTTCCCTGGCAACCGCCCGGATCTGGTGAGGTTTACGGATGTTGCCCGGGTTGAGCCGCAATCCCTGCACTCCTGCTTCCAGGGCGGCCAGCGCAAGCCGGTACTGGTAGTGGATATCGGCAATGATCGGAACCGGAGAACGCGGCACCATCTCGGCCAATCCTTCGGCCGCCGCTATGTCGTTACAGGTAATGCGGACGATGTCGGCCCCGGAGGCGGCCAGGGAGTAGACCTGAGCGAGGGTTCCATCTACATCGGCGGTTTTGGTAGTGGTCATAGATTGAACAGAGACCGGAGCGCCCCCACCCACCGGCACTCCACCTACATGAATCTGCCGAGTCCTGTCACGATGATTCATCGAACCGATTGTAGTGCTCCCTCGCGATATCCAACTCGGGGATCCGGGCAGGATGCTTCGTCTTCGTCGGGTCCGTCTTCGTTAAGGTTGCGCCCGGCTCCGGCACCGGCGGACGGCCCACCAAGCTGCCACGAATGAGCCCACCAGGTTGGCGATCAGATCTTGCATGCTATTGGTATAACCACCCACCCGGACATCCGGCGCCAGCAAGGTGGCAATATACTCCCCGATCTCGATGGCAGCCCCGATGGCGTTGCCTCCGAGCATCACGACCACCACAGCTTCCTTGGGCTTCTGCGCGGTAAGCATCCGGCGGGTCGCCTCCCATACCGCCAACCCCGCCGCCCCCAACCCGAAGGCATGAACGACGTGGTCGTAACGGACGTAACCCGACCACGACTGCTCGTACAGCACAGATCCGTCGATCTGGATGTTTCCTCCGGCCATATGGCAGAAGCCGGCCAAAGACAGCAACACGAGAACGGGAGTCGAGAATCGCACTCGACCATCGACATATATGACGAGCGTGGAAGCGCCGACCAACCAGGCCAGATAGGCGTAAACCTGGCCGGTGTCCGCCGCCAATCCGTAGGCGGTCCAACCGATGACGTAGAGGACCGTGCAACCGGCCAACCATGGGTGCCGACGGAAGGCCGAGGTAAACCGCCCGCTATTCGAGCTCATAGAGCCCCGAGGGGATTCAGGGAGCAATGCCAACAATGGAAGGCCAGCCTAGTGTTCGGAGTCGTTGTGTTGTTTGTGTTAGGGAGAGACCGTTCCCCGCCCCGGACACGGCCGGGTCCAAGTCGGTTGGGTAGGCCTCCCCCAGACCGGTGCGGGTGGCCGTGTCCCTTACAGGTCTTCGTGGGGTGTCTCTACTGATGGCTAGCCCGCTACAAAGGCTCGACTACTTCGTCATAGGATGCTGTGGTCACCGCAACGGTGCCATTGCACATGGAGCAGTCCGCTGACTGCAGTGTCTCCCCAGGAGAACGTTGCACGCCCATCGGGTGCCCACGTCATCTCATAGAGACCCCACGTTCCCGTGATTCGTTTCACGCGGAGACCGGGACGGAACCATGATCGTTGACCGGATTCGATTGCCCAGAGGTCATCAACGAACCGGCCCAGCGCGGTACGGAAGCGGTTCTGTTGCGCCCGTGTTAGCCGATCGAAATCGCGCAGGAATGCCTCAGACTCTTCATGAGTAGGCATTAGCTGTGTGGGCTAGTCGTCAACCGGCTCGTGTAACCGCGACTCAAGACATGCGAGGAACTCCTCGTTGCTCGCATGAAAATGGGTTCGACCGGCCGAGAAATCACCAGTCGGGTCGGGGTTCTTGCCCATGTCTGCGTGTATTTCAGCCACTGTCAGTGGTTCTTGGTCGGTGTCGCTCAAAGGAACGGCAGCCATTGTGTGTCTCTTCCAACGAGTAGGTAAACGGCTAACGGCTCAACCGCCCGGGCCTGTTCGGACGATTACTCGATTCTACCAGGTTCAGAGCTAAGCCTGGATCCACCGATCAGGTTGGGGTGTTGGGGGGTGGATAGACGTGGAAAGTGCGTCTGATCTGGGGCAATAGCTGTAACAGCAAGGTTATTGGCCTGGAGACTGAAGGCACTTCCTGTGAGTGGAGTATCACAGAGGATCGACAGCCCTGAGGTGGTTTTCAACGATGAATCTTTGGTAGCTGGACGCTGGGCTGTTGGCCCGTCCGGAACTCTCAAGGACGCTAGCACCGGTGGTGCCGAGGCAGCAGTTTCGGCTGCTCGCAAACCTGGCTAGCTGGCAACTAGCTCCTCAGAGCGTCAGTGGGTTGACAATGTCGAGCACCACCGCCACCAGGCCCAGGAACACCAAGAGCATCACCACGACCACCGCCACCGGGATCAGCCGCCGCACATCAACCCGGCGCCTGGTGATCTTCTCGTAGAGAGCCACCGCGAAGTGTCCCCCGTCAAGGGGATATAGGGGAAGGCTGTTGAAAATGGCGAGGGTAACGTTCACCACCGCCAGCAGGAAGACGACGTTCCCGATCCCCACCCTCGCCACCTGGGTGCCTATCTGGACCAGACCGATGGGACTCACCGGCCGGATAGCTTCTGATACGTCACTACGACCGGCCAAGGCGCCCCCCAACTCCGCCAGAGACTCCGGCCTGACAATCCGACCCAAGGCTTCGAGGGTACCGGTGAGGATCGACCACTCGGCACGACCTGCGAGGGAAGCGGCCCGAAGCGGATCTACCGAGACACGGGTGGTGGTCGGCGAAACTCCCAGGAAACCGGTCGCCTCTCCTGTAGTCGGATGGAACGAGCCCAGTACGACCTCGACCGATTGCAGGTTCTCCCCCCTCAAGAGATCGATGGTGACCGGCTTTCCGGGTCGGGACATTATGACCGAAACCGCGTGCTCCCACCCGTCCAGTTCCACTCCATCAATCGCCAACAGCGTGTCACCGTCTCGGAGACCGGCTTCAGCGGCGGGGGAGGCTACCCCTTCGGAAACCTCGGCGCTTACCCTGCTCACCGTAGTGGTGAACTCGACGGCGCCCGACCTCCAGAAAAGACCGAACAGCAGGAGGAAGGCCAGCACCATGTTGAGGAACACGCCCGATAGGACTACTACGGCCTTCTTCCAGAACACCTGCTCCCGGTAGGCGCGGGAAAGGTCTTCCGGCGCCACCTGCTCGCGATCGTTCATACCGGCGATCCGGACATAGCCACCTAGTGGAAGGGCCTTCACTCCGAACTCGGTTTCGCCCCGGTGGAAGGACCAGATACGAGGGCCGAACCCGAGAAAGAACTCGGTGGCCTTCATGCCGGTGGCTCGGGCGGCTATGAAGTGTCCGGCTTCATGAACCAGAACGAAGGCGGAAATCGCCACCACCATGAGTATCCCACCGACCAACCGGACCTCCTCACGCTCCGTATCTGCCGCACGGGCTTACATACCAAGCCCGTGTTTCTTCGGTACCAGTATCATCGGAATGGTGAACAACCGGGGCTCGCCACACCGGAACACCCTATCGCCGCTTGATTGCCGCCCTAGCTACCCGGCGAGCTTCCCGGTCAGCTTGCCGGACTACCTCCACCGAGGTGACCTCCACTCCCTCATGCGCGGCCAGAACGTCGGCTATCACCCCGGCAATATCGAGGAATCCGATTCGCGAACGGAGGAACTCCTCAACCGCTACCTCGTCAGCGGCGTTGAAGACGGCCGGGAAGCTATCTCCCGCCCGCCCGGCTGCGTAAGCAAGGTCCAATGCGGGGAAAGCTGTCCGGTCAGCCGGCTCGAACGTCAACGGGGTTCTGGTTAGGTCGAACGGTGGTGAAGCCCCGGATGCCCGGGTTGGATAGGTAAGGGCGTACCGGATAGGAATCCGCATATCGGTCACTCCCAGATGCGCCTTTAGCGATCCGTCCACGAACTCGACCAATGAATGCACAATGCTTTGGGGATGGACCACCACCTCAACCTGGTCGTAAGGCAGACCGAATAGATAGTGAGCCTCTATCACCTCCAACCCCTTATTGGCGAGGGTCGCCGAGTCGATGCTGATACGGGGCCCCATGTTCCAGGTGGGATGAGCCAGTGCCTCACCTACTCCCACACCCTCCAAGCTGGCCAAGTCCCGACCCCGGAAGGGGCCACCGGAGGCCGTGAGCAAGAGCCTCGTGACCTCCGCTATGTCTTCGCCCTGAAGGCACTGGAAGAGGGCCGAATGCTCTGAATCCACCGGTATCAGCTCGCGGTTCGCCGCCGCCGCCATCACGAGCGGACCCCCTACCACCAGGCTTTCCTTGTTGGCGAGGGCCAGACGGTTGCCGGCCTCCAGGGCGGCGATGGAGGCTTCGAGGCCGGCGGACCCCACAATTCCGTTCACGACCGTACATCCCGGCCGGGAGGCCAACTCTATGAGAGAGCCGTTACCCCATCCGTAGCGCTTCCCGTACCGTTCAAGGAAAGAGGCGTGACCGTCCGGGTCCGGTTGCACCGCCACCACCATCTCAGGTCGATGACGGTCGGCGAGTGAGGAGAGTTCCGGGCCGGATCGTCGAGCCGCTATTCCCTCGACAGGTAAACCCAGTTCACCCGCCACCTCGAGGGTCTGCCGGCCGACGGATCCCGTTGCCCCGAGGACAACGACCGGTTTCACAGATATCCGAACCAGATGTAGACCAGGTACGCGGCAGGGATAGTGAACAGGAAAGCATCCAATCGGTCGAGAACGCCTCCATGACCGGGCAGGCTGCTACCCATATCCTTGATCTCCAAAGCCCGCTTTATCGCTGACTCAGACAGGTCTCCGATAGGACCGAACACGCTAATCAGGACCGCCAGAGCTATGGATGATTGGAAGGTGAGCGGCTCCAGAAGGGTGAACCGACCAACTATCAGACCGGCCAGCACGGTGACCACCGTAGCTCCCAGAAACCCCTCCAAAGTCTTGTTAGGGGAAAGCACCGGCGCAAGTCTGCGGCTTCCGAACGCCCTTCCGTAAGAGAAAGCGGCGATATCGTTCAGAGCGGTAAACACCACCAAGGCGGTGGTCAATCCCCAGGCTTGGGGGGAACGGAACATGGGGACTGCAAAGGAGGCCATCATCGCTACCCATACCACCCCCAACACCGTCACCCCGATGTTTGCCAGCGGGTAACGGCGCGGAAGAACGACAAACCACAGACCGGTCATCAAGATTACCGCCAGCACTGCCCCGCCCGCCCCGAATGGGCCCGAAACCCAGGCTGCGTAAAGCACCGCCAATGCTCCCAGTATTCCGATCAGGCCGACTGGAGCGAATCCGGCCTGCCGAACGACATGGTAGAACTCGGCTAACGCCATCACCACGAGAATCCCGAGAAACGCGGTGACATACAGTGGTCCTGCGGTGAGCGCTACAAACAGTATCGCCACCACCGCCAAACCGGTCGCGATACGCAAGGCCAACTCCGATCGCCTGGCGCGATCGATCTGCTCCAGTTGTTCGGGATCCTCCTCTTCGTTACCGGTCATATCCTTGAACCCGATGATGGAGGCCCCCAGACCGGGAACTCGGGCGGCTACCGCCGATTGCTCATAGGATTCCTCCCCCGCCTTGGCAATCGACTCAGCCAAACCGCGATACTCACGGGTGGTGGATCGCATATAGTCGCGACCGGTGAACTCATCGGTGTCACCGGGCTGAACGCGCGGGGACGTACCGTCGTCGTCACCGTTGTTATCCCCGGCCTCAGCCGGTGGGAGATCGCCCTCCCTATCCATTAATCATCCATTCCTTCCACCGGTCGCCCCAGGATACCGCGAACCGGAGACGAAATCGGTATCTTGGGAATCGGCTGCGGGGCACAGTGGCCAAGGTGTGGCTCTGGTCGCCTGATCGAACCCTTTGAAGGTGTGACACCAATCGATCCGACCAGGGTCAATGATCGAAAGCCCTGGTCCCTTATTACACCTCGCGCAACTCCCGCTCCTTGCCGGCCAGCATCGCGTCCATCTTGGAGATGTAGCGGTTGGTGTATTCCTGGAGCTGCTTCTCGGCCCTCCTTACGCTGTCCTCCGACTCTCCGACTTCCCCCAGATCGTCGCGAGTGCCACGTCGCACATGGCGGATGGCAATCCGACCTTCTTCCGCAATCCGTCGGGCCATCCTGATGAGGTCGCGGCGTCTCTCCTCGGTCAACGGCGGGATGACGAGCCGGATGATGCGGCCGTCATTGGATGGGTTGAGCCCGAGCTCGGACAGCTGGATCGCACGTTCGATCGGCCCGAGGTTGCTCGGATCGAACGGGTGTACTACCAACATACGAGCGTCTTGTACCGTTGCTGTCGCCACGTCGCGAAAGGGCATTCGCTGTCCGTAGCATTCGACCATCACCCGTGACAGGATGCCCGGGTTCGCCCTACCGGTTCGTAGAGTGGCGAACTCGGCTTGGGTATGTTTCACCGCCGACTCCATCCGCTCCGCGGCGTCATCGAGGAGTTCATCCAGCATGCTCACTCCTTCCGCACGTCAGCACACTCTGGTACCGATCGTCTCACCGCGTATAGCCCTCAGGATGTTGCCCGGTTTCATCAGGCTAAACACGGTTATAGGCAATTTGTGGTCCATGCACATCGTAACGGCAGTGGTATCCATAACTCTCAAGCCGGACGATATGAACTCCATGTATCCGACCTGGTTAAGAAACACCGCGTCTTTATCGTGAGCCGGATCGGCTGAATAGATACCGTCCACCGTACTTGCTTTGAGCATCACCTTGGCGCCCACCTCCACGGCGCGGAGAGCCGCCGCCGTATCGGTGGTGAAGAAGGGATTGCCGCTCCCCGCCGCGAAGATGACCGATCGACCCTTCTGGAGATGTCGTATGGCGCGTAGACGGATATAGGGCTCGGCCAGTTGCTGCATCGTGATTGCAGACTGAACCCGACACTCCACACCGGTTGCCTCGATGGCGTCTCGTAGCGCCAAGGCATTTATGCAAGTCGCCAGCATGCCCATATAGTCGGCGTTGGCGGGGTCCATTCCCGCCGCCGCGGCGGATACTCCTCGGAAGATATTGCCGCCGCCCACGACTATCCCGATCTGGTATCCGGATGACTGGGCGTCGGAGATCTCCTTGGCTACGCGCTGGACCGTTTCGGGGGAGATTCCGTAACCGATCTCCGGATCGGCAAAGGCCTCACCGGACAGCTTGAGCAGTACCCGGCGAGGTGCCGGATGCACCTAGATCTCCTGCTCCCCGACCGCTATCCGGGAAAACCGCCGGACTCCGATGTTCTCGCCCATCGCTGCGGCAAGCTCCGTGACCATCGCGCCGACCTTCCCTTCATACTGATCCGTCCGGATGAAGTCCTGTTCGTACAGGACATGCTCCTTGAAGTACGCCTTTAGCCGACCCTCCACGATCATCTGGATCACCCTGTCCGGTTTCCCCGACGCCTTGGCCTCGCGAGCAATCAGGTCTCGCTCCTTGCCGACTGTTTCCGCAGGAACATCGTCCACCCGCACCCAGCGGGGTTGGGCAGCAGCGATATGCATGGCTATATCGTGAGCCATGCTCTGGAACTGCTCGCTCTTCGCGACGAAGTCGGTCTCGGAAGCCAGTTCGACTATCACGCCGACCGTTGGATAACCGGACGGGCGGTGCATGTAATAGCCGACCGTTCCTTGGTTCGCATCCCGACCGGCCCGCTTCTTTACGTCGGCCAGTCCCTTCTCGCGTAACAACTCCTTGGCAGCCTGCATGTCACCGTCGCATGCCACCAGAGCCTTTTTTGCATCCATCATCCCCACTCCGGTGGCATGCCGGAGGGCTTGTACGTCCTTGGCTTTGAACTGTGCCATGTCTGCGTCCTCTTAAGGTTCTAGTAGGGGCCTTTATTGTTAGTTGGTGTCAGCCGTTTCCGTGTCTGTGTCGTCCCCCTGGGAAGACTGCAATCTGCCTTCGACGCACGCCGCGGCGACGGTGTTGGCCACGAGCGAGGCGGCTCGGATCGCATCGTCATTGCCGGGTATCACAAAGTCGATATCGTCCGGGTTGCAGTTGGAGTCAACCAGAGCTATGACCGGTATTTCCAGGCGGAAGGCTTCCTTCACCGCTATATGCTCAGCGTTGAGATCGACTACAAACATTGCCGAAGGCGGCTTTGTCAGGTCGGAGACACCCCCCAGCGTACGCACAAGATGCGAGTACTCTCGCCGCAGGCGAATCCGTTCCTTCTTGGGAAGCTGTTCGATATCACCGGTTTCTTCCATAGCGGCCAGCTCTTTCATATAAAAGATTCGCTGGTTGATGGTCTTGAAGTTGGTCAGCATCCCACCCAACCATCGGAAGTTGACATACGGCATCTGGGCTGCCTGCGCAGCCTGCTCGATGGCGGACCTAGCCTGTTTCTTGGTTCCTACAAAAAGAACGACGCCACCGTCAGCTACTAGGTCACGTATAAATCCATACGCTTTGTCGAGTTCCTCCAAGGTTTTCCGGAGGTCGATGATGTGTATGCCGTTGCGTTCTCCGAAAATGTAGGGCGCCATCTTCGGATTCCAACGACGGGTCTGGTGACCGAAGTGAACACCGGCCTCCAGTAGTTGTTTCATCGTTACAGCAGGCAATACGCCTCCCCTTGTTTTGGTTCAGTACCTCCGTCCACCCATTCCCGGAAGGGTCTTCCAAGCCTCCCCGAGCCTGACGGCCCGACCACGGGAGGGCGCGGTGGACGTGCGTTATCAACCTAGGAGTGTAGAAGAGTGGCGAGAGTTTCACCAACGGAGCGGGGTGAAACTCTCGAAGTCAGATTCCGCGCGGTCCGGTCACGCTCGGGGATGGCTCCGGTCGTAGGTGTCGAGGACATGGCGACGGGTCAGCGACGTGTACACCTGGGTGGTGCCGAGGTCGACATGACCGAGCAGTTGCTGCACCGAAGTCAGGTCGGCGCCTCGCTCCAGCAAGTGAGTGGCGAATGAATGGCGCAGGGCATGAGGGAAGGTACCGGCCCGCGCTCTGACAACGCGGCGCAAGGAGCGAGGGCTCATCGGAACCCCTCTCCCCCCGACCCAGAGAGCCGTCGTCGAATCCTTCCCTATGAGGAATGGTCGTCCTGCGTCGACGTAACGCTCTATCGCTTCTCGTGCGTGGAGACCTAGCGGCACTATGCGCGCCCGGCCTCCCTTGCCGGACACCGCCACACGATCCCGACCGGACACCTCGTCCACACCGAGCGCAGCCATCTCCCCAACCCTGAGTCCGGTTGCATAGAGAACTTCAAGTATCGCCCGATCCCTGAGGGACTTGGGATCCTGCCCGTCCACGGAGTCGAGCAGGGAACCGGCAGTTCGCTGATTGACCGCCCTAGGCAAGCTTTTAGGGGTCCTGGGACGGGCCAAGCCGTCGGCAGGGTTGCGAACCAGCGCTGCGCGCCGGACCGAATCATCGAAAAAGGCGCGGATGGCCGAGACTTTGCGAGCCACGGACCGCCGGGCATAGCCACGCCCGTCAAGCACCCGCAGGAACCCTCGAATCGCATGGCGATCGATCTCCCGCATCGAGCTGATCCCGGCGCTGCCCGCGTACTCGAAGAACTGCCGGAGGTCACCACGGTAGGCGATCACGGTGTTGGTCGACAGGCCTCGTTGACTTGCGATGCGGGCCAGGTAGTCGTCCAGTTCGGGTTCCCACCATGCTGGAGGTCGGGACGAAACGGAGGCTTGGCCGACTAGTCCTTCTGGCTGAATCATCCACCCCATGTTCGTCGATCAATCGTCAAAGTCAACGACTCACGGATCCACCCGCAGCAGGATTATGTCAAAACTGAAACGGTTGCCAACCATCCGGCTGGGTTGTTATATTTTACGAGCCTAAAGTATAACAGTTTGGAGTTTGCGCGGTGGTGTTGCGCTTTTTGGGACCTGACCCGCTGGAAGATCAAATAGAAGAGATGTTCACTCTCCTGGAGCAGGGTCGGATCCCTAGCCGTGTGGAAACGTCTCAGGTCGATATCAAGGAGGAGCCGGGGCGGCGGGGACCGCGGGGACAAGTTCTACCAGGACGCCACGAGAACGAAAAAGCAGCTCGCTACCTAGCCGGTGAGATGGCCTGCATGGCTAACACAGTAGGCGGAGGGGCCATCATCCTCGGCGTCGCCGACGACGGAACCCGAATCGGCACCAGCCTGGAGTCGGAATGGCTCCGCTACCGGATCTGGGAGTTGACCGAGCGGAAGCTCACCGTCGCCGTGAGGGTCGCGGAACTCGACGGTTGTCGCCTGCTGGTGCTCTCCACCTACGAGGCTATCGAGCCTATTCGCTATCAGGGACGGATCCGATGGCGGGTGAACGACAACTGTGTTGAGATCGATTCGACGACGTGGCATAGCCGACGACTGCATACCCTGGGATACGACTGGTCGGCGCAACCATCCGGACACACACTCTCCGACATCAGCCCCATCGCAGTTGAGATCGCCCGCCGCTACCTCAGACGAAGTGCCCGCTCGGATACCACCGATCTGGCCGATACCAGCGACGAGGACCTCATCAGGCGCCTCAATGTGGTTGACGGCAGCGGCCGGCTCACCAATACGGGATCGCTGCTCTTCGTCGGTACGCCCGACATCGGCATCGACTACATCCGCCGGGACGTTCCGGGGGGAGACAGCACCAACCGTGTTCGTGGTAGGGGACCGCTGCTTGGGCAAATGGCTGACGTGGAAAAGGCGGCAGCGGATGCCAACCGGACCCGACACGTTCCCCTCGGCTTCGTCGTTCGCAGGACACGATCAATTCCCTCCTTGGTGATACGCGAAGCAATCGTGAACGGTGTCGTCCACCGGGACTGGCATTCGCCGCAGCCCACCACCGTCGAGCACATCGGGGACCGGATGACCGTCACTTCGCCCGGTGGGTTCATAGGAGGGGTAAGCGTGACGAACATCATCACTCACCCCGCAGTACCCAGATACCGGTCCCTGGCCGAAACGATGTCCTCACTGCGTCTTGCCGAGCGGGAAGGTATCGGCGTGGACCGGATGATCAGGGACATGCTCGCCATCGGTCGGCCCGCGCCGGAGTTCTACGAAGTCCAAGGACCGTACGTTCGGGTCAGCCTGGCCGGTGGCGAACCCGACCACGAGATGATCAGCTTCCTAGACGCAACAGAACCCAAAGCATCCTACGAAGACGTCGACCTGCTCCTCATCGTGGAGCACCTAATAAGCAGAAGCTGGGCCGACGACCACTCGGTGGCGCCGGTCCTGCAACGGTCCGTAATGAAAACGGGCGCTGCGCTAACCCGTGTCGAAGCAGCTACAAGCAGCGGATTGCCGATCATTGCCCGAGTGCACGGTGTCCCGACTGATCACCCACCCGCCTACCGCCTCTCCGACCATTGCCGTAACGTCCTGGCACACCGCCTTCGATCAAACCGAACGCCCGACCGTCGCGAAGCGGTCATCCTCGACTGGGCACGGTCAAGAGGAAGGGTCTCCTCAACCGAAGTCGCCGACCTGACCGGCCTCACCGTGGTGTACGCAGGGAAACTCCTCGCCTCCCTCGAGGATAACGAACTCCTCACCGGTAGCCGACAAAAACGGATCGGGCGCGGGTTCCATTACCTCCCCCTTCGCCCTAACCCAAACTGAAGGGGAGTACCTTCCATCTGCGACCTCGTCGGCTCACGATGAAGGAAATCCAGTCCCTATCAATGCCCGCTTGGAGGTCTGTCCGGGATGGTCGGTCCGGGCCGCGGGGATGGGAGTGGTAGACCGCTCCGATCTTCCAGTCCTTGGATTCGGCATCGATGATGGTCCGGTAATGCTCGCCCGGATCGATCTCGAAACGTCGGGGATCGGACTCGACGTTGGTTAGCCGGTAGAGCCGGACCGGTCGTCCCTCGGCGTCGTAGGCCACCAGCCCGCAGGCTTCGCGGGGCGCCGTATCCTCGGCATGAGCGATCATCTCTGCGGCCATCTCATCCGGTAGTCGGGCGGTGGAGGCGATCACGGCGCCAACCGCTCGATACGCCAAACACCCCCTGCAAGCCAGTAAACGATCCGATCGTGAAGGCGGTGGCGACGACCCTGCCAGAACTCCAATCGCTCGGGGCAGACCCGCAGACCACCCCAGTGCCGTGGCCGTGGTACCGGCCCGTCACCGTGCTTGGTTTGCTCCCGGCCGACGAGGTGATCAAGCATCGTCCGGTCGGCGATCGCCCGGCTCTGCGGCGAGGCGGCCGCGGCGATCTGAGCATCCCTGGGTCGGGACGCGAAGTACTCGTCGGAGTCACGCTCGTCAACCGGTTCCACGAGACCTTCTATGCGGATCTGGCGGTGCAGATCGAGCCAGAGGATGCAGATGGACGCCCAGGGATTGGCCTCTATCTCCCGGGCCTTGCGGCTATGGAGGTTGGTATAGAACACAAACCCGTTCGAGTCATATCCTTTGAGGAGAACCGCCCGGGAGGAGACCCTTCCCCGACCATCCGCGGTGGCCAGGACCATGGCGTTCGCCTGGGTGACACCTGCATCCACCGCGTCGCGCATCCACAGATCGAACTGGCGGATCGGGTCGTCGTCCACTGCCGATCTGGGAAGTCCGTCGGTCTCGTACTCCTCCCGTAGCCGGGCGAGTAGGGGATCGACCGGCATATGGTTAGGCGGCCCAACTCTCGGAGAGCACTTCTGCCTGCTCCAGAACGGTCTTGGTGGCTTTTGCCTGCTTGTCGGGTGGGTAGCCGTACTTGCGGAGGGTGCGCCGCACCAGAACTCTGAGGCCGGCGCGTACGTTCTCCCGCATTGTCCAGTCGATCGTGACGTTGCTGCGAACGGTCTCCACGAGCTCCCGGGCGATGGTCCGGAGTACTTCATCGCCCAATACCGCTACTGCGCTGTCGTTGGCCCCGAGAGCGTCGTAGAAAGCCAACTCATCGTCCCCGAGCCCGAGGCGTTCTCCCCGAGCGCTAGCCTCGCGCATCTCCCTGGCCAGCTGGATCAGTTCTTCGATCACCTGGGCGGCTTCGATGGCGCGGTTGCGGTAACGGTGGAGCGTTCGTTCCAGCATCTCGGCGAACGAACGGGCCTGTACTACGTTCTTGCGACCGCGCTCGGCCAGTTCACCTTTCAGGAGCTTCTGCAACAGCTCCACGGCCAGGTTGCGATGTGCCATGCTCTGTACTTCGGCGAGGAACTGCTCGGACAGGATGGAGATATCGGGCTTGTCCAGTCCGGCGGCGGCGAATATGTCCAGTACCCCCTCCGAGGCCACCACACGGGAGATGATCTGGCGTACCGCTCGCTCCAAGTCCTCCCCCTCCCGCGCCAGGCCCGGGCGACGCTTGGCCAGAACCGCCCGGACAGCCTGGAAGAACGACACATCATCTCGGATCCGCTCCGTCTCCTCATGGGGTACGGACAAGGCGAAGGCCTGGGTTAGCAGCCGGACAGCCGTGATGCACCGTTTCTTGCCGTTCTCCTGGGCGAGTATGTGTTCCTGGGCGCCGGGAAGGAGGCTTAACCGCTCCTGCGGGGTACCCGTCACCCACTTTGTCCGGTCGAATCCATGAAACAGGTCACAGCAGATCTCGTACTTCTCCAGCATGACAGCCACCGCTTCTTGCTGATCGACAGCGGTCTTCCCGGTGCCACCGCTCTCCGTATATGTGGACAAGGCCTGCTTCAAGTCATGGGCAAGCCCCAGATAGTCCACCACCAGACCTCCGGGCTTGTCCTTGAATACCCGGTTCACACGGGCGATGGCCTGCATCAAACCGTGACCGCGCATCGGTTTGTCCACATACATGGTGTGCAAGCTGGGGGCGTCGAACCCGGTGAGCCACATGTCACGCACCAGCACCATCCGGAACGGGTCGGCCGGGGCGCGGAAACGCTTCGCCAACCCTTCCCGGCGAGCCTTGTTGCGGATATGCTGCTGCCATTCCGGTGGATCCGAAGCGCTGCCGGTCATGACCACCTTGATCGATCCCTGATCGTCGTCTTCGTCATGCCACTCAGGACGCAACCGGACCAGTTGATCGTAGAGTTCTACGCAGATTCGACGGCTCATGCACACGACCATCGCCTTGCCGTCAAGGGCTTCAACCCGGCGTTCGTAGTGCTCGACGATATCCCTTGCTAACTGCTTGATCCGGCTGGGGGTACCTACCACCGCTTCAAACTGGGCCCATTTGGTCTTGAGTTTCTCCTTGCTAGCTATTTCCTCCCCTTCGGTCACCTCGTCGAACTCGGCATCGATCAAAGGTTTCTCGTCCCGGTCCAGGCTGAGTTTGGCCAACCTGCTCTCGTAGTAGATCGGTACGGTCGCCCCATCCTCGACCGATCTCCGGATGTCGTAGATACTGATGTAATTACCGAACACAGCTCGCGTGTTGGCATCTCTCAGTTCGATCGGAGTACCGGTGAACCCCACGAAAGAGGCATTCGGGAGGGCGTCCCGCATGTGCCGAGCGAACCCGTCCACGAAGTCGTACTGGCTGCGATGCGCCTCGTCGGCGATGACCACGATGTTGTTGCGTTCCGACAGCAGTGGGTGGCGATCGCCCTTCTCCTCGGGGAAGAACTTCTGGATGGTCGTGAACACGACGCCCCCCGATTCCACCGAGAGCCTGTTCCGCAGGTCCTTCCGGCTCTCCGCCTGTGCCGGGTTCTGGCGCAGCAAGTCTCGACAGCGGGAAAAGGTACCGAACAGCTGGTCGTCGAGGTCGTTGCGGTCGGTCAGGACGACGATGGTCGGGTTTCGCATTTCCGGAACCCTGATAATCGCTCCGGCGTAGAAAGCCATGGTCAGGCTCTTGCCGGAGCCCTGGGTGTGCCAGACGACGCCGATCCGCCGATCCCCGGGATCACCGCCCGGCCCCCGCCCGTAACCGTGATGGAAGTCCCGCCGGTCGATCCCGCCGGATTGTTGTAACCGAACCGCTCGCAACGTTTCGGTGATCGCCGCCTGCACAGCGTGGAACTGGTGGTATCCGGCCATCTTCTTGACCACCCCGCCGCCGTCATCCTCGAACACGATGAAGGAGCGCACCAAATCCAGAAACCGCCGCTTGCCGAACACACCTCGGATGAGCACCTCCAGCCCGATCATCGTCACCGGGGCCAGCGTTTCGCCGTCGATGGTTCGCCATGGCTTGAACCATTCCCGGCCGGCGGTGATCGTTCCGGCCCTGGTTTCCATACCGTCGGATATGACCAGGACCGTATTCATCGAGAAGAGCGCGGGAATCTCGGCCTTATAGGTTTGGAGCTGATGCCAAGCGGCCCAGATCGTGGCATCTTCGGCGGCCGGATTCTTCAGTTCGATCACGCCCAGCGGAAGGCCGTTCACGAACACCACGAGGTCTGGACGTCGCTGCTTGCCGTCCTCTATCACCGTGAACTGGTTGACGACCGTCCAAGTGTTGCGGTCCGTGTTGTCGAAGTCGATCACCCGCGCCTGGGCCCCTTGAATACCGCCTCCCGTCCGGTACTCGACATTCACCCCATCCACCAGCATCCGATGGAACGAACGGTTTCGAGCCCGGAGCGTCGACCCCGCTGGACGGGTCAACCGTCGGAACGCGTCGTCAAGCGCTTCCTCCGGAAGGTCCGGGTTGAGCCGAGCTAACGCATACCGTACATCAGATTGCAGGATCACATCCGAATAGCTATTCCGCCGCGAGGTAGGTCCCGGAACCAAGTCAGGGCCCCGGACGACCTGGTAGCCCACCTCGCGAAACCAGCCGAGGGCAGCATCTTCAACGATTGACTCCGAGAACATCGGGTTAAGTCCCCGCTGTGAGCGGCTGGAGTCCCTCAAGGTGCGCCAACCACTGTCCGAAATGTCGACACTCTGATCGGATAACATCAAGCCCGAGATATTTTGTAGCCTCGGCACCGTGCCGCACCTTTCGGTAGCCGGGCAACGCTTGGAGTCGAGCCGACGGATGAGTGGAGGGCCCGTCATCGATATACTCCGGCCCTCTTACGGAGTCTCGAACCGCATTCAGCGGCTGCAGGTGCGCCTTCCACCGCAAATCTATGTCGCCAAGCCGTTCCACATTAGAGAACAGTAACGCCTCGAACTCGAAGGGTTGGATGTGGGGGAAGAACCGATCTGGTCGGATATCGGAATCTATTGCAGCTACGTTACGGAACTCCTCTTCGATCAGTTCGGCTCGTTGGATCGGGTCTGTTAGATGGCTACCTTGGCAAAACCCCGGAAAGTCCTTCTTCAAGCCATACAGATCGAAGAAGGTTGTCACGTACGTTTCCGAGCGTTCCCGTAGGATATTACGAACATACATCCTTACCCGGTCGAAGCGAAGCCCACCACCACGACCTCTTCGCGATGTAGGGATAAGGCGTGGATCGAGATAGACGTGATGGGAAGCTAGCTCTGGCTGCAATACCCTGGCCATGAATGCCGCTTCTGTCTGACCTTCGCAAATGACCACAACATTGATCACCAATCCGGTAACCCTCCTCCCAGCACGTTCATTTCCCATAACTCCCCGAGCGCATAGGTCTTGAGCCATTCGCTCAATAACTCCGGGTCCCTTCGTTGGAATACAGATTCTCCATTCACGCGCTCAACCACCACCACATCTTCCGGGTTCATTTCGTTGACCAGTCCCGAAGACTGCGTAGAAACCAGTACCTGTTTGTAGTCGCTCACTTGTTGCAACATGTCAGCGAGTAAAGATATGGCAACGGGATGTAAGCCAATCTCCGGTTCATCAATGATGATCAGATCCGGCTGTAGTACCGATGGTTGTAAGAGCAGGGTGGTCAGGCATATGAATCGTAGAGTTCCATCAGACAGCTGGATCGGCCCCCTAGGGGTTTGCGGATCTCCGTTCTCCAACCACTCCAGCTCAATCCGGGTCCCTGGGTTCTGGCGATACACGAACTCGTCAAGGAACGGCGCAGCTATGCGAATCGTATTGATAATCTGCTTGTAGTCTTCCGGAAACTGTTCGCGCAGGCGGCGCAAGAACGGTGCTAGATTGCTCGCATCGGGTTTCAGGCTAAGGTTGTCACGAACAGCTCGGCCGTTCCGCATGGGTGAATCGATACCGGTATCTTGAAAGTGGTAAACCTGCCAATTGCGGATGGCACGATGTACGTACCGCGCAAAAGTGTCATCGTTGATTACCTCCCACACCTGCGACTCGTAGTGGCCGCTTCCCAATGGTCGCCGTGTACTGGACCATTCACCGTAGAACCGGGTAGCTTCGTCAAGAAAAAATAGTCGATCCCCGGGTGCCGGACCGAGGGAGAAGTCATAACCGTTCTTTCCGAATAGGAACTCTGCCTCAACGATGCCGGTGCGACTTCCACCTCCGCACAGCAGCGCATCGGGTCCTCCGTGCTGAGCCACGAACACCTGAAGTCGTTTTGACATGATCGCCGCAAGCATGTCGAACAGGCTGATCAGGTTGCTCTTGCCGGCGCCGTTGGCACCGATCAGGACGTTGAGCCTGCAAAGCTCGAATCCCTCAAGTTCCCGGATCGACTTGAACCCTCGGACGGTAAGGCTCTCCAACATGGTTCTTGATCCTACGCTTCCGGTCCTGCCAGCAGGTTGACGACGAGCCGGACCATCAGGTCTTTGTTGCGCGGGCGGCTCTCAGCAATCAGGAGGGTCAGGGCGGTAAGCGCCTGAGGGTTGATGCCATGCTCGATGCCCTCCTGAGCGAGGTACAGCAGGAATAGCAACGAACCGATCCGCTTGTTGCCGTCAATGAAGGGATGGTCCTTGACCAGAAAGTAGAGGAGGTTGGCCGCCTTCTCCTCACGAGTCCGGTAGAGCGGCTGGCCGAACATGGTCTGCTCGACGTTTCCGAGGATCGCATCAAGGCTGTCGCCCCGCAGGTTGCCGAAGAGGGAAGTGGCCTCCCCGCGCAGCATTAACTCCCGCTTGAACTCGACAATCGTCTCGACCGCGCGGTCATATTCCAATGCGGTATCGGCAGGTTTCGCTCCTTTTGGCACCGCGAGCCGATCCTCGTCGTACTCCAAGAGCAGATGCCAAGTGTCGGCGTATCCTGAAATGAGATCCAGGACGCTGCTTCCGGTGTCCTCGACCAGAGCTTGGTTTCGCAGCGTCCGAGCCAGAAGGTCCAGCGTCTCACGCGCCTCGGTCAGCCCACGCTCAGCCAGCCTCCGCTCGTTCAAGGTGTAGCCTCGTACCAGATGCTCACGCAAGGTTCGGGTGGCCCACTGACGAAATCGCGTGCCTTGCCAAGACTTCACGCGATACCCGACCGAGATAATCACATCAAGGTTGTAGTGATCGACCTCTCGTGAAACGGTCCTTCCACCCTCAGATTGAACTTGTGCATATTTTGCACTTGTTGCCTGTGGGTCTAGCTCGCCTTCCCGAAATGCGTTTTGGATGTGCCGGGTTACTACCGAACGGTCACGTCCGAACAGGTCGGCCATCTGCCGCTGGGTCAGCCAGACTGTCTCCCGATCAAGGCGCACATCCAACCGCACCTCGCCGTTCTCTGCTTGGTAGATGACCAACTCACCATTGGGGAGGCTGTGAGATTTAACATTGCTCATAGTGCACGCATCGTACCCACCGCCTGTGACAACCCTGTACAGCGTCATGGACCACCGCCCACCCCGACCGACCTATTCTTGCCTGCCCTCGGATCGAACTACCGAGAAACCCTCGGTAGTTGCCGCTGTCCATCGCCTAGGCCAAGCCGGGCTGCGGACAATATGTCAGGCCACGACGGCCCTACCGCTCGAAGGTCAGACCGACGTCAAGACCCGTTCCAACTCATCAGGACGAGACCACATCACTACCTCGGAGACTTCCTCTGCCAGCTTGATGTCTTCCTGACGCCACACATCGAGAGTGTCGTCGAAGAGTGAGACCAGTGAAGCTTCACCCGATTCGGCCAGGTACCGCAGATCGAAACAGCCGGCCACGACGTGTTCGCTGACCCGCCGCGCACCCGAACGTGATCCGCTGGTCAGCAAGAACACCAGAGAGGGTCGAAATCCGGAGATAACCTCGTAGTCCACCCTCCATTCTCGCCCGGACCTCCCGCTCCGGCGGTTGCCCCGCGCAACCTTGAAAGAACGCCGCCGGAGCCAATCCTCCACCTCGTCGCCTACCGATACCCATCGCCGGATACGAAACGTGAACCAGAGGTCGCAGACACGAATGACGGCTTGACCGAGGATGTGAACAGCCTCTCCCAGAAAGTTAGGAGCAGAGCACCGGAGGGTCAACTGACCACCATCCCGTGTAACGCCCAGGGTACTGCACACATCATCGACCATGAGACTCTGGCTTGATGTCAGTCTCCCGCTTGATGACTGCATCCACAGCCACCCCAGCGCTTCGCCGTAGTCGGTCAGCAGGTTTCCATCGTCACGTTCCTCTACAAACACGTCAATGAGGTCGCCATCAGGCATCACGAAAGGAGTACGCACACGTATAGCGCCTCCCGGTGTCATGGAACACTCGAAGAGATCCGGAAGGCTCTTACGTAGCGGGATGCACAGGTCGGAGGGATTCACAACCCTAGTTCTCCTTGCGTGGTCGGAGGAGCGAGCGTACCAGAATGAACAAGCCGTGCCTCAGCACAGAACTGCCCCCACACCTTCAGCGGCTCGTTCCAGAGCGCCGTGATGTCCGCCGGAATATACGCAAACCGATCTCGGAACTCAGATGTCCAGGAGTGTTTGTGTAGGTCATCCAGAGACTGGCCACTGGGATTTCGATGGGGTACACCCATATCCAGCCCATAGATACGACCAACTCCCTGATAGAGCAGGCTGTATGACAACTTTCCTGCCTTTGAGTTCCAGCGACCAACCCGAAAGGGGCCAATCAGCCGGGGAACTCACCTTCGTCCGAAACCTCTGGGCAGGCCGATGGTGCGGATCCGGTCGCCAACGGATGTTGCCCGTGATGTGTTTCTCGGGATCCGTAAGGATCGTCTCGAACTCCTGCTTAGTGATCACGAGGTAGTGGACTCGGACGTCATGGGCACCTGTAACTCCCCTGACAAGAGTTTCGGTAGGAGAGTTTCGCGATAGCCTCGTAAGATGCGTGAGGCGTTAATGAGTGAACTCACTTTGTACCGAGGGATATCCACATAGCGATGGAACGCCGCGATGACAGGTTCAGTAGGATCGATTATAGAGAATCCACTCAGGACACGAGCATTGAGGCTCTTACGGGTTGTACCTGTTGCACGCGCGCGAACTAGAGACCAGTATTGATCTGACCTCATCCAATGGCGGAAGAAGGAGGAATAGTCCGAGTTCAATGGTCGGAATCGTATCAAGTAGGATGCAAACACGGACGGTGGGATAGTATCAATCACACACCCATGGCCCGGATCAGCCATCCTAGCAATTAGGACATCTCCTGGAGAAAGACGATATTTTCTAAAGTCCGTGTCACTAATCCTACAATATGGCACTTGATCCCAATCTATCCACAAGTGCTTATTGATGTCCGTGATTCTAAGAAACTTCGGCCCTACTGGGTCAGTCTCACCTGACTGTGTATAGCCATATTGGGGTTTGGAGCATAGTGACCCGAGAGTAGTAATCCGCCAGCCTTCGGGGATCGGGCCTAGTTCGGAATCCACAAGACGGTCCGGGAAGAGATCGTAGAGGTGAGCGGGGAGACCGGGAAGGGATTCCCCAGGTCGCCAGCGGGCCTCCATCTTGGCTCGTACCGGATCGAAGTCCACAAACCAAGACTTGAACAACGCCTGGGACATCTCCTCCAGCGTCTGGCACATCCGCCGGTTCAACTCGATCTTGTCGTCCAAGACCCCCAACACCCGAGCAATTCGCCGCTGCTCAGCCTCCGGCGGTACGGTCAACTCTCTCTCATGTGCAGCGAGACGATTGAGGCCGGGTACCGCACTATCCGAATTCATTTTCTCTAAGCCGAGAGCACTCAGAAGGAAGTACTGAAACCTCACAAGATCTGACTCTTCACCAGCTAAGTAGAACGTCGTGTCTATTGGCCAGCAAGGAACCGGTGAGTAGTGAACTACACCGACGCTACCCTTCCGACCAACAATGACGGTGGGGCCGTCGGTTAATGATTCGGTGTGGGTTCCGATGACTCCATTGGAACCATAGACCGGAATCTCACCTGCGGGATCACGCTTCCTTGCAGGCAGTGATTTTCCGTACCTCAATGGAGAGAACTCCCCGAGTGTTATACGGTGCCAAGCAGAAGAGTCCCTCCCTTCACTTACGACTACGTAATCATGTTTGATCCCTTCCTTGAACCTATCCGGAATCGAATGCCAATCCAGTACATCCACCCGCATTGGCAACCGTGACTCCTCAAAGTCTTCTTTCAATCGACCCATGGTTTGCCAGTCGATAGGCCCATCGCCCATAATTATGAGGTCAAGGTCGGAATAGTCCCTAGCTGTCCATGCTGCCCGAGAACCGAAGGCTCGGACTTCACACTCGGGAACATGCTCAGCAAGAATCTGTTTGACGATCTCGGCAAGGTCAGGTCTGAGATCGATCCCGCTCAATGCCACGATTCTCCGGTCAAGACCCTGTAGAGATCAATGGCATCCTCAATGAACTGAGGGATGACAACCTCGACGGCTTGGGACGCTTTCTCCTCGTCGTAACGGTGGGTGGTGTTGACTCTGGCATCTACGTAGTCTTGCCATCTGTCCCCGTTGGATGACAGCAAACCGGCGGCGCCAGCAATCCTGAAGATAGGCCGCGGGCTGTTCGGGACCTCCGGGTTACCGAGAACATGAATCAGATGCCTTCGGAGAACCTTCCAAAGAGCGTCGTAGCACACCTCGAATCGTTGGATCACCGACTCCACCAGTGCCTCCTGCATCCAGGTAGGCAAGGTATCGGAATGATGCAACAAGTTGTAGTGCTGAGTCTCCAGATTCTTCAAGGTTTTTCTGAAATTTCTGTAATCAATTGTCATCCCCAACTCCCTCTACCGCGCACAGGTCTGAACGACTACGTAGTCCTTCTCTATCTCCCGGTGAAAGCTCGCTGGAAAGCGAGCCCAGTCGTGTACTTGGACCAGAATAGGGACGTTGGACCGCTCCAACGCATCGACGAGATCGAGATACTCATCACCCAGGGGTACCAGGGTGTTGCTACGGAGTACCAAGTCCAAGTCGCTGCCCGGATGGCTACGGCCGTTCACGCGGCTACCGTAGGCCCACACCTCGACACCGGGTACATGCTCTCGTAGCAACTCTTGGAGTTGTTCGCGGTAGCGAAGCGGCAAGTCCAGTCGGTCAGACATCGGCTTCCTCGGCGAGAACCCGAGCCATCTCCCTGGCATCCAGAATAAAGTCAGGTAAAAGATTGAGGGTCTCCTCGGCAAACTTCTCGCCATAGTTGTGAGCGGTATCGTTGCGGTTGTCACGGTATCTCAACCAGTGTTCGAGGGGCATAGAGACACCTCTAGTTACCTAGCTCAGCGATCTTGACAAAGGTCGAAATACTCACTCCGTCCGGAGATATCTGGACTACGTACATCTCCTCCTCGCTATTAATCGCAATCTTATGCTTTGTCAGCAAGTTTATGATCTTGAAGTGCCAAAGCGGTGCACGATTGACAAAGTACTCGATATCAACCGCTCCGCGTCTCAGAGGGTTCCGATTATGGAGGAGATTACCCAACTGTCCATATATTCCCCGAAGTTCGTCTCTGGTAAGCCAGTCACCAGTAGGGCGCGAATCAATACGTCCCGCATCTCGTGGATGTTTCCTCTCCGCAGGTTCAGGCACATTTGTTAGTAAGGGCTCTGGCCAGCAGTCGGAGACGACTTCGTCAAGCTTGCTTAGGATATGGTTTGGGTTGTATCGTTTTGCTATGTTGACAGGCATATGCTGGGCATTGGCGATGAAACAAGCGAAGGCGATACCTTCGAGTTGTTTTCGAATCTGTAGAGAGATGGATTCCAGCCATCCGATGTGGTGTGGGAGTTGTGTACTGAGTTGGTCTATGAAGTCTGATCGACATTTGATATCGATCATTAAATCTCGATAATGGTCAAGAGCATTGTTACTGAGTTCAATGGCTGGTGTAGGCGGCTCAACTGAGATCGAGTCGAAGTCAATATCCATGAGCGTTGCTTTAGACCTTTCCAGCTGATTGGCTAGTTCGCTCTGTCAACTCATAGTATTCTAGCCGTCACCGAACCCCAGCATCTCAAGGTTAGCTTCGATTGCGGCATCCAACTTGGCGGCTTCGGCCTGCTGCTCACGCCACTGGGCGGTGAGGCGGGCCATCTTCTCCTCGAATGGTTCGCCGTCGTCTTCCTGAGGTTCAATGCCAACATAGCGTCCGGGGGTGAGGACGTGGCCGTGCTTGCGTACCACCTCAATTGTGGAACTCTTGCAAAAGCCGGGAACGTCCTCGTAATCACCCGCTTCCTCTTGACCACGCCAAGCATGGTATGTATCCGCAATGAGTCTGATGTCCTCTTCGCTCAACTCCCTATGGGTGCGATCCACCATGTGACCCATCTTGCGTGCGTCAATGAAAAGGATTTCATCCAGGCGCTTCCGATAGGTTCCGCCGGACCGGTTTCGGGACAGGAACCACAGGCAGGCTGGAATCTGGGTGGAATAGAAGAGTTGGCCGGGTAGGGCAACCATGCAATCCACCAGGTCAGCCTCCACGATCGCTTCCCTGATCTTGCCCTCGCCAGACTGCTTGGAGGACATCGAGCCGTTGGCCAGCACGAAACCGGCCGATCCCCAGGGCGACAGATGATGGATCATGTGCTGCACCCAGGCGAAGTTGGCGTTCCGCGGCGGAGGCGCCCCGTATTTCCACCGATTGTCGTCCTTCAACCGTTCCCCGCCCCAGTCGGAGATGTTGAAGGGCGGATTGGCCAGTATGTAGTCGGCCTTCAAGTCGGGGTGGCGATCTTCATGGAAGGTGTCACCGTGAGCGATCTGTCCTTCGATCCCCCGGATAGCCAGATTCATCCGTGCCAGCCGCCAAGTGGTGTAGTTCGACTCCTGACCGTAGATGGAAATGTCCGCCCGGGCTTTGCCACCATTCCCGTTGCCGGTGGCATGTGCGCGCATGAACTCCATCGACTGGACGAACATTCCCGACGATCCGCAGCACGGGTCATACACACGACCGTTATAGGGCTCCAGCATCTCCACCAGCAGGCGCACCACACAGCGGGGCGTGTAGAACTCGCCACCGCGCTTACCTTCGGCGTCGGCGAACCGGGACAGGAAGTACTCGTACACCCGACCGAGCACATCCTTTGACCGGGCTGCCGCATCCCCCACCTTGATGTTGCCGACAAGATCGATCAGATCTCCGAGCCTGCGTTTGTCAAGGGCCGGCCGGGCATAGTCCTGGGAAAGGACACCCTTGAGGGCCGGGTTGTCCCGCTCGATAGCGGCCATTGCGTTGTCCACCGTCTGACCTATGGTCGGCTGCCGCGCCCCGGCTTGGAGATGAGACCAACGAGCTTCCTTTGGTACCCAGAAGATGTCCAGGGCCTGATACTCATCCCGGTCCTCGGGATCAGCCCACTCCTCAGCCGCAAGGCGCTCCCGTGTCTCCTCAAAGGCATCGGAAACGTACTTCAGGAAGATCAAACCCAGAACCACATGCTTGTACAGAGCGGCGTCCATGCTGCCCCGCAGCGCATCCGCCATCTCCCACAACTCGGTCTCATAGCCCGTGGTGGCCCCACTGCTTTCCGGACCGCTGGTCGCCTTGGACTTGGTATCTGCCCGGTTCGTACTCACCGGCTTGCACCGTAACCGCTTCTGTGGCGACTCACAACTAACCCTCACCTAGCTCGTATGCGGTTGCAGGATAGGCTCGATGACGCCGAGACCAACGGAATCCCTACCAAGGTTCCAGCGGACCGACTTCCAGAGGTTTCACGAGTAGGTGTGCAGGACCGATCCACCTGATTCATCCATAATCAGGTTCGGCATGACGGTGGGTCCGTGGTCCCAATGCGGTCGTGGCATTCGCCATTCGGATGCCATACCGTCCGGAGGGATCACCCCGTAGGGTCTTGAACCGATGCGGCGGCGGACACGGATGTCCTGTAATCCAGACCGATGGTCGGGAGACGCTATTGTGCAATGAATCGGACGATTGAGCACCACTTGGCGACGATAGTCTCGGGAGAGAGCCGGTCGAAATGGGTCAAGCGAGCGGTTATCCCGGTGGTGATTCTCGCTCTCATCTACATGGCGACGTCCTTCTATATTGTGAATAGTGCGCTCGCCGCCGAGGCGAACCCTCTCGAAGAACGTCCGCAGGATTTTGCCCTCCACTACGAGGACGTCGAGTTCTCCCCGCGCGGTTGGCCGTCGATCACCCTGCGGGGCTGGTGGATGCCTGCTCAAGGCAACCTCGGGACGGTGGTACGGGTGCACGGTATCGACAGCACTCGTAGTTCCAGACTCGGAATGGCCACGGTCCTGGTTGAGAACGGCTACTCGGTTCTCGCCTTCGACCTGCGCGGCCACGGCGAGTCCGACCACGCCCAGATGGGGGCCGGTATCCACGAACGGGATGACGTGCTCGGGGCAGTCGATTATCTGATCAGTACGCGCGGTGTCGAACCCGGAACGATTGTCTTGCATGGACATTCATATGGCGGGGCAATCGCGCTGATGTCGGGATGGCGCGAACCTGCCGTCGCCGGAGTCTTCTCCGATTCGGCTTTCGCCTCGCTGTCTGAGTTGGTCGTCGAGGAGGTTGCGAGACGCACCTCGGCTCCGGCCTGGCTGGCCTCCGTCCTGAAGCCCGGGGTGGTTCTGATGGCTCGCCTTACCAAGGGACTTGCAATCGACGACGTTCAGCCTGCCGAAGATGTCGCCAACTATCCGTATTCCATCGGGCTCGTCCATTGCGATAGCGATGAACGTATCCCGATCAGCAACCTGGAGCGGTTAAGGGCCGCAACCCGTTACCAGCCTGCCCTCACCGTCTACGAGGGCTGCACCCATGGCGGAGCGTGGGACGACTACCCACGCCCCTACGAGGAAGAACTGATCGCCTATCTCGACCAGCGAGTGAAGAACTGATCCGTTCGGTTCGAGGAGGGCCTGCCGCAGTCACGGGTTGCTGAGCGGTTGGGGCTGAGCTGTGATACGCCGGCTCGGCTGGGGTAGTTGGGTAAACCTTCCTGGGTGTCGGCTCCTAGTGTCCGAGCAGATTCCATGGTTTCACGCCACCGTCTTTCTCGCAGTGTTGAAGCGCGGTTCGTGCCCGGGCGACGAGGCGCACCGGTTCGCTCTGCCCTGCCGCAAGAGCGTCGTGGACCAGCCGGTCAAGTCCGGCGCCGATTAGTGGGGGCACGGTACGTAGTGCGGACGAGATCGCGACCGAGTCCGTCTTGCCTGCGTGGAGTACCAGGTTTCGCTGGCGGTAGAGACGCTGGAGGGCCTCGCTTACGTAGTCGGCAACGCGGCAGAGCACCTCCGCTGGGTTGGCAAGGATGCCACGCACACGCGTGACGGCCGCTTGGTCGGAAACCTTCTGCAAATGTACGCACTCATCCCGCTCGATGGCGGTTGCTACCAGCCTGCCAACCCCAATAGGTGGCCCGCGACCGCCCTTGACGCCGCCTCCGGTGCAAGGGCTTCGGGATCGGAGGATAGGACTCGACTCCAGCGAGCGAGGTAGCCCGTCGTGACGCCTGTGAGAAGCTGATCTAGCTGGTGTCGGGCAATCAGGTTCTCAGGCGACTCCTGCAGTTTGCGGAGCGTGGCGGTCATGGCCGACCGAACCGCTGGCGGCCCCAGACCGAGATCTGGACCCGATCTGCGCTCTGCCATTCGTGCCAACTCTTTGACGGTCCCGGCGCGGTGGCCACTGGCAAGCAGGTTGACAGCCTCAAGTGTCTCCTCCAGAACGGTGACGGTTCCGGGGTTCCAGAGCCGCCGCTGCCAATTGGTGCGCCGCCCGAAGTAGTCGAGCAGTCGTGCCATGACCAGAGCGGGCGCATTTTGACTATCTCCTGTGCTACAATCTGGTGCAGGATTCATATCCGACTTCTAACAGGGGAGAGCCGCCCTTCCAGGGCCGCACTCCCCGGCTACCTTCCCTAGCATCAACCGGGCCCTGTGGTGTGATGATGGGTTGTTACGGCCACCGGGCAGAACAACCCGTGACTTGGCAACTATCCACGAGGGCTTCCTCTCTGAGGTGGACGTCTCCCATCCACAACGCGAACAGGTAAACCTCAGATCGCGTTTCAGAATAACGTCCATAGGAACAAATGACGTTATGGTGACACAAGGTGGACATCCAAGGCCGACTATCGTGGCCTAGCGAATCAGGGCCGCGACTAGTTATGAACCAGCGCTCACCGTCTGCGAGGGCTGCGCCCATGGTGGAGCGTGGGACGACTACCCACGTCGCTACGAGGAGGAACTGATCGCCTATCTCAACCAGCGGGTGAAGAACTGATCCGCTCGGCTGGCTCTTGTCTTGATTAGTGACGAGGTTAGTACGACCCCAGGTCACCATGCGGAGGACGCCGACCGGGCCGGACCCACAGGGATCCTAGGAACCTGCAGTCGCGGCGGCGGGTTGGAAGGGCTCGACGTTGATCCGGTCTTCGGTTAGGCGTGCCTGGGCGAGGTCGTAGTACGTCTGGAGACGCATCCAGAACTCGGCGTTGGACCATCCGACCTTCTCGAAGCGGATTGCCAACTCCGGTGAGATCCCGCCCCGTCCGTTGAGGACACGGGACAACGTGGGCCGGGTCACGCCGAGGATCCGTGCGGCTTCGGTGACAGTGAGGCTCTCGGCCTCGATACAGTCCTCTCTGATGGTACCGCCAGGATGCGGTGGGTCCTTTATCATGGCCATTGATGTTCGCTCCTAACCGTGGTAGTCGAGGAGGTCCGCGTCGTAGACGTGTATCCCTTCCATCCGGAAAATGATCCGCCAGTTACCGGAAACTCTGATACTCCAAATCCCTCTATATGGCCTTTGCGTTGGTGGAGCCGGTATCCGGGGAGGTCGAGGGGGGGGGGTTGGTAGTTGCTTGGAGAGTGGCGATCTGCCCTGACGGTTATGAACCCGGTGGTTCGGCCTCGGCAGGTCTTGACTCGACCTGACTGTGTTCGACGGGACCATCAAGAGGGTTTGAAAACCCAGTCCTGCTACCCTTCAAAGGTATGAACGCTGGGCCACCAGAGATAATCCGGCATCCGGGCTATCCCATAGGCCCGACTCAGGTACATTCCGGCCTACATCCCCTAACCCCACCGACTATGTACAACAGTCGACATGTAGCCAACTTCCTCATTGAGAGGAGCCTGTCTTCCCATCGTCCCATCACCCCCCTCCAAGTTGTGCAGCTTGTCTACCTCTCGCACGGCTGGACGCTCGCGGTACACGACAGACCCCTCATAGTTGAGTCAGTCGAAGCCTGGGGATACGGACCATTCATCTCCGACCTTTATTACGCACTCAAGTTCTACAGCCCTGGACCCGTCGTCAACCTCCTAAACACCGTCGGGATTACACAGTTCGATGAACAAGCAATACTCATCATGGTTGACACGTTCGATAAGTATGCCCACCTCTCGGGTGTCCAACTCTTACGACTCTCCCACGCCCCCGACACGCCTTGGGACCAGATGAAGGGCGCAGAACACCGAATCCCTAACAGCCTCATCAAAGCACATTTTAGGAGCCAACTCATTGGTCATGGCACCACCTAACATCCCAGAACCACCCAACGACCCGCCAGATTGGGGGGGGATATTCGCCCAAGCCGATCAATGTCTAACGGTAACGAGCAAACGCCATCAGGGCACGAAGGATACTGGGTGCATTGCAGCCACTCGCCATCGGCATCGGAGTGGTGCGCCGACTTCCCGAGATCGGGGCACCGCGCCAAAATGGCCTCTTCGAGGGCGTCGAGGGCCAGGTCGGTGTGCAGAGAGTTGGATACCCGCCATCCGACTATGAACCTGGAGTAGTAGTCGAACCACGAACGCCGTACACGAAACCAGACCAAGGTCGGAATGTATGTGTTGTCGGCCAGCCGCAGAGGGTTCGGCCGGGCCGGTCCGCTTTGAACTCCCGGTTCACCAAATCAGCGGGCCTAGCCGCGTTCCCATCGGGGATCGCTGTGTGCTTGGTTTCGCCCCTCGCCACGCGTTTGAGGCCTTCCAGACGCATCAGACGTTCCACGGTGCAGCCGGCTGGGCCACACCGTTCGGGTGGGAGGAGTTCAGCGTGCTCGTGGTTAAGTGGGCGGGGCAATTCGGCAACCCGGTACAGATCGGCTTGACCCCCGGGGGGCCGTGGTGTGATTCCGCTCGGGCCGCACGACCGCCGGGTCACGGATAGGTGTTGACTTCTCTACCGATGAGTTCGGTCAGCCATGCATTTAGACTTTTGTGCTCCGTTCGTGCCGCGGTTGCCGCGGCACGGTGAACTTGAGACGGGAGACGGAGAGCGATCCTACCGGAGTAGGGGCGATCGGGTGAGCGGCCTCTTTCCGAACATATCGTGAGATACTCGTCTACTGAGTCTCTGAATGCCTGCTGTACTTCCGACACCGAACTGCCCTGAAAGGTAATCACGTCTCGGGTGTCCACCACCTCGCCGTGGAGGAGACCTGCTTCGTCGTCGTAAACCACGACTCCGCGATATCCTCGGTACTCCATCATCGTTCTACTCCTGGTTCTACGGTCTGACACCGGCTTCGGTGAGGAACCTCCTCGCAGAGGCAACTGATCCCTTGTCCGCCTCCTTGAGCGGATGAGGCCGGTGGAATACAGCGATCACGTCGTTGAGTTCCACTGCCACGCGAGATCCTGCTCTCTCCTCGATGGCTGCGCCACAGGCCATGAACAGTGACTTGATGTCGCTCCAATTGATCGAGGCCTGCGTCGGTTTCCGGAATATCGCTTCCAGAGTCCTACGGTGTTTTCTTCGCACCTAATATGATATCACATTGTGATATCATTATCCGCGGAGTTTGCGCCCGACTTCACCTGCGATTGTGGCGTTTGGACACCGGGGCCGAGCGCTTGTCCCAAAACAAGTGCTATCCCATTTGCGTTATGTCACGTCGCTGAAACAGCACAAGCGAAAGGCTGATCAGCCCCAAGACCGGTACGGCTAATGCTACGGCGTCTCCCCAGTTCATGCCCTTCACGAGCAGATCGCTTCCCAGGTAATAGCTGAACGGCGACACCCACTCCAGTGCCGATAGGGCACCTGAGATGTTCGCTAGAGAGGTCAGCAGGTGGAAGACCAACGCGGCCCCTACTGGCCCACTTATTTTCGAATAAATGGACCAGAGGCCATGGTGGAGGTGCGGGGAATCGAACCCCGGTCCGTCGATACTTCAGCAGCGGCATCTCCGAGCGCAGCCGACGGGAAAGTTTCAGAAGGCCGGACTCCGTCGGCAAGCGACCGGCCCTCCTGATCCCGAATTGATCTCGATCCAGCGGTCCGGGAATCCCGTTGGATCCATCCTGCTAAGCGACGCCCGACACCGAGGTAGCAGGAGCCCTCGGGCGGACGGGATGCCTTACTTAGGCAGCCAGTGCAAGGTTAGGCTTGGCACTTATGGTTGGTACCGGTGTTTAACGAGACTCCGGTGATCTCGGCTCGCTTCCGATGCATCAGCAATCGACGTCGAATCCAGTTCACCCCCTCTTGGGTTTCCGTTCATTCTACAACATCCTGAGGACACAAACGCAAGGAGAGTGAGAGCGATTCGCAGGACCCGCGAGGGGGGGCGACTTGGCCATCAGCAGGCAGATCAGTAACGACCGTGGCCGCGGCGGGACATGGACCGCTGGGCTTCCCGCCGCATCTCACGCGCTCTAATAGCCTGGCGCTTATCGTATTGGCGGGTGCCCCGACCCACCCCAAGCAACACCTTCGCCCGACCCTTCTTCCAGTACATACGGATCGGTACCACGGTGTGGCCGCGCTCGCGCACCCGCTTGCCGATGCGGTCGATCTCGTGGGCATGCAACAGCAGCTTACGATCACGGGTCGGGTCGTGGCCGCCTTCGCGCGCCATGCTGTATGGGGCGATGTGCATCCCTACCAGCCATATCTCTCCATCCTTGAGAAGCCCGTACGCTTCCTTGAGCTGGGCTTGCCCCGCCCGAAGGCTCTTGACCTCCGACCCGGTCAGGACCAGTCCCGCTTCGTATTCGTCCTCGAACACGTAGTCGTGGCGGGCTCGTCGATTGGTGGCTATAGAGTTGCTGCCGCGTTTCTTGCTGCTCATGCCGAATCTCCGTACATCGATCTCACCCCGGCAGGTACAACATCGGATCGACGGGAGCACCAACCTCACGCACCTCGAAGTGCAGGTGAGGGCCGGTGCAGTATCCGGTACATCCGATGTACCCGACCACATCGCCGGCCAGTACCTCATCCCCCCTGAAGGCTGCGATGGAGGACTGGTGAGCATACAGGGTGGACAAGCCACCGCCATGATCGATTACCACGGTCCTTCCGTAACCGCCCCATACCTCGGCGAGGATTACCACGCCGTTGGCCGCGGCGTGGATGGGGACGCCGGAGACCGAACCTAGGTCTATGCCGGTATGGAGCCTGCGACCACCCAGAATCGGATGTACACGCCAGCCGAAGGGAGACGTAACCCTGCCGTCCACGGGCCAGGCCAACTTCCCCGGAGCACGCCCCTCCCGCACCTGTCGTCGCAATATCTCTAGTTGTATCTCCCTGGATTCCTGCTCGAGACGGTCGACGTGGCCCTCAAATCCACTTATCTGGGTGGTTACCTCCGCGAGAAGGTCCTCGAGCTTGGCCAACTCCTGGGAGAGTTCCCGCTCCGCCGTCTCCAGCGTATTTCGGTAGTCCTGGACTTGGGAGCGCTGGTCTTCCAACTGCCTCAATACGTCGGCCTCCCGGACGAGTACCTCGTCAAGGCGACTCCTGCGGGTGACTTCCTGGCGTTCCAGCAAGTCCAGAGAATGCAGCAGAACCTCCGTTCGCTGCACCAGGTTCCGGTTGTATTCGAGCCTGATGGAACTTTCCTCAAGGTCTTCGGACCCGAACAGTATTACCTCGAACCCGCCCGAACCGGCCATGTAGAGTTCCACCGCCTGCTCCCGTATCCGATCACGGGTCTGCCGCTGGTCCAAGCGGGTAGCGGCGAGTTCCGCGTCCAGCAACCTGTTCCGGCGCGTAACGCTCGCCACGGCATCCTCTGCGATAATCACATCACCCTCAGCCACGGCAAGAGCCTGGGTTGCGTCGAACAACTGGGTCTTGACCTCTTCCAGACCGGCCGAAGTTTCCAGGATCGCATCGGAGTATTCGGTGCGCTCCGACTGAGCGGATTCGATCTGGTTCTTCAGGTCGGCGATCGCCTGCTCTACCTGCTCGATACGCCTTTCCTCGTCTTGGGCATTGACCATCACCGGCGACCCGAACACACCGGAGAACGTCAAAAAGAGGAGCAGTAGCCAAACAGCCAGGATGGCCCGGCGCACAGATCAGATCCTCAAGAAGCGCCTAAGGCCAAGGCTGCTGCCGAAGAGGCCCGCCAGTCCTCCGAACACGAGAATCAAGACGCCGCGACCGGCCAGGAATCCGGACTCGACCTGGAAACGGATCAATATGTCGGTCGGGACCCCCGACAGCAGTTGATGGCTGGCATACACCGCGCCGGCCGCCAGTCCACCCCCCAGCAAGCCGACAGTCACCCCTTCGAGGATGAACGGAACCCGGATGAACCAGTTGCCCGCGCCGACAAGCTTCATGATGGCGATCTCCTCCCGCCTGGCGTAGATCGCCATACGGATGGTGTTGGCTATCAATACCACCGCGGCTGCGCCCAGGATGGCCACCAAGCCGACACCGATCGAGTTGAGTACCTGGGTGAGGCTCATGAGTCGCTCTATACCCTCGCTGAACACCGACATGCGCCGAAGCAGCGGATCGCCCACCAAACGGAACTGAACCTCCTGGTAGGCGGATATGTCCTTCAACTCCACCCGGATGGAAGCGGGGAGGTCGGCAGCCGACACCGTTGCGGCCAGGGCAGGTTGGTCGCTGTACATCTCCTGGAACTCGCGGTAGGCGCCGGACTTGTCCAGATATCGGGCGCTCTCCACCTCTTCGTAGTTTCGGACCTGCTCTAGAAGCGTATTGTGCGCCGCCTGACCCCCTTCGTCCTTCAGGAAGATGATCAGGTGGTCCCCCTGCTGCCATTGGAGCGTGTTAACACGTACCAACTCGTTGAAAACCAGCGCCCCGAAAGCCAGTGCCAGGGAAACGAAGACGGCTAGCACTGCACCGCTGGCAACCAGAGCGTTGCGCCGTAGGTTGAGAAAGGCCTCGCTTATCAGATACAGAACGATGCTCATTCGGAAAGCCAAAGCATGTTTATGGCTCCAGAGGATCGTTCGTGGATTCGTAACCCGAGTCGGGCATGTCTCTCACGACCTTTCCCCTATCTAACCGGACCACCCGGCGACGCATGGCGTCCACGATGGCGTGATCGTGGGTGGCCATCACCACCGTGGTACCGGTGCGGTTGATTCGATCCAGGAGGCGCATGATGCCCACCGAGGTCGCCGGATCCAGATTACCGGTCGGTTCGTCGGCCAGAAGGATCGGCGGGCGATTCACGAATGCGCGAGCTATCGACACCCGCTGCTGCTCGCCACCGGAGAGTTGGCGAGGATAACGATCGGACTTAGCCGATAGCCCAACCAAATCCAGTACCTTCGGCACTTGGTTACGGACGATCGAAGGGGGACAACCGGTTACCTTGAGCGCGAAAGCAACGTTTTCCGCCACCGTCTTGTTGGGGAGCAGCTTGAAATCCTGGAAGACGGTACCGACGGTACGTCTGAGGTAGGGGACCTTCCAGGAAGGTATCTTGGTGATGTCCTTCCCTGCGACCCATATCTTGCCCCTGGTTACCCTCTCCTCACGCAAACACATTCGGATGATGGTGGACTTGCCGGATCCGGAAGGCCCGACCAGGAACACGAAGTCCCCGCGCCTTATGTTCATGTCAACATCGCGAACCGCTACGATTCCACCGTCGTAGACCTTCGCGACATTCTGCAATCGGATCATGTGACGTTCCAGTAACAAAGTAGGCAGGAGTCCGGGAAAACCGAGGTTAGCAACGGACCTCCACTATCCGGAAGCTTCTCGAGGCATCCGGTTCCTCCGCTCTCGTACGGTCCGCCGCCATTGCAGATACGCCTCGGTCAACCTTCCTAGGTCGCCGTCCATTACGCCTGCCACGTTTCCGATTTCAACACCCGTCCTCAGGTCTTTCACTTGCTGGTACGGCTGGAGAACGTAGGAGCGGATCTGGCGGCCCCATCCCGCCTCGGTTTGTTCCCCCCGGATCTGGTCCAGCTCTCTTCTCTGTTCGGCTCGGGCCAGCTCGGCCAATCTTGACTTCAGGAGAGCCATCGCCCGGGCGCGGTTCTGTATCTGGGAACGCTCCGCTTGGCAGGCAACTACCAGACCGGTAGGGATATGGGTAAGGCGGACGGCCGAGTCGGTGGTGTTGACGTGCTGTCCACCGGCCCCTTGCGACCGGTAGGTGTCCACCCGGAGGTCTTCAGGGTCGATCTCGATCGGAGCGTCCTCGACCAGCGGAACCACATCGACACCGGCGAACGATGTGTGACGGCGTGAGTTGGAGTCGAAGGGCGAGATTCTTACCAGCCGGTGAACCCCTCGCTCCGCTTCGAGAATCGCATAGGCATGCGTACCCTCAACGGTTAGGGTGGCGGATTTGATACCGGCCTCCTCCCCATCCTGGAGATCGTCGATCTCGTAGGCGAGACCGATGTCGTCCAAATACCTGATGTACATGCGGACCATCATCTCCGCCCAGTCTTGGGCGTCTACGCCACCCGCTCCCGCATGAACGCTCAGAATCGCCGGGTGCTCGTCGTACTCACCGAAGTACAGTGACTCCAGTTCGAGATCGGCAATGCGCTTGGCGGTCGACTTCAGATCGTGGCCCACCTCCGTCAGCGTTTCGCGGTCACCCTCGTCCGCAGCCAGGATTGCCAGCGTTTCGGAGTCCTCCAACTCCTCGTAGAGGGATTCGAACCGGGATACCAACCTTTCGACACTCCCGAGGCGACGGGTCAGGCGGGTAGCGCGATCGGGTGAACTCCACAGGCCCGGTTGGGCGACCTTTTCCCTCAACTCCTCCAGTTCTCGGTGTTTGCTGTCCACATCAAAGGAACCTCCTTGCCTCGGAAAGGCGGGCGCGGAGATCTTCTACGAGTGCAAGGGAATCAGAAAGTTCCATAACGGCGGGAAGCCTAGCGGGTCAACGGTTGGAACCCAGCATCAAGGGGTGGTGATAGCTGCAAGCACCAACCGGTCGGTTTCGACGTCGAGCAGACCGGGCAGGGATCACGTTGTGCGGAGCCGCCCATCAAGGGAGACGATAACGCGCTCCAACCCCAGGACAGGTGGTGGCGGGGGAGGGTTACTCGAAGGGGTTTTCTACCTTGGAGTTTTTCGCGTTCTGGCATCTGGGGGAACGTCGAGCGTCAGATGGAGATACACGGGCCGACTAGCTGAGTTCCGCCATCCGAGAATCCCACCCGGCATCTTCCTATTCCCCAAACGACCTGGCTTGATCGGATCATCTGCGCCCGGTTCCCCGAGAGCTGTTGTAGACGACTGGCGGAACGCCCCAACCCGGTCTACATACACGGGTCGAAGCCCTGACGGGCGAAACCCGAACTATGCTGCGGGGTATGAGCATTCGACGCTTCGTCCGCCTCCTGAGGGACCCTCGCCTCCAATCGCGGAACCCTACCGTGGATACGTCACTTGCCGAGACGGCCCGGGCAACCCTTCATGCGTGTGGTTCGGGCCCTAATCCAGGTATGTTCACCTCCACTGGAGCCGTGTACAAGCACATTGCGGAGGGGCACAAGAACTACTCCGAGTCGTTCAAAAAGGAGAAGGGCTAGGCCCTCCATGCGCCGAGGCAATCGGGTGTTTGGGAACACTTTTTGGACTTGACACCCGATCCGCATGGAAAACCCGAACCTCCTGCCGCATGCTCCGAAGCTTCAGCCCGATACGGCTGGATAGCCCTTCTCTGCGGGCCGTCATCAACGTCGTTGGCTTAATTGATCCAATAGCGGATCGTCTGCTCAGATTGTTCCTACTCCAATCGATCTAGGAATGTGACATCCTTACGCTTCATGTGAAGTAGAGTATGAAGTATGCCTAATTGGTCGAAGGCGCCTTCGACACCCTTCGAGATCGTAACGGACCGCATCCCCTTGGAGCCTGATCCGTTGGTGCAGGTCGTTGCACAGGTACGATTCGCACCAGTGCTTAGTGTGCGCGACCAGGGATTCATAGCACCATTCCAGGAAGACATCCGTGGCGAGTATCCTCTAGCTCAGAAGGAAGTGCAGCAAGAGGCCGCCCTCGGCGCGCGGGGGATGCTGCAGGTTGCCGAGTCGGTGCTATGGCGATTCTCCGATGCGAGTAGCACATGGGAAGTCTCGTTGTCTGAGAACTTCGTATCTTTAGCTTGTAGCGACTACTCGGACCGGGTCGACTTCCTGGATCGACTCAGAATGGCTCTTGACGCGGTGGGACGCCACATTCGGCCTGTGCTGACGCATCGTGTTGGTGTTAGGTACATCAATCGACTGAGCGGGGTGGAGATGACAGATCTGCTCCCTCAGTTCATTCGGTCAGAACTCCTTGGGATTGCAAGCGCTGCGCTCGGCAACGGTGAGATCTTGAGCGAGTTGACGGAGGCCGAATTCGTTACCGATGTAGTGAGTCTCCGCGGCCGGTGGGGACATCTCCCGGCAAACATCGCGTACGAACCCATGATCGGCCAGATTGATGAGCCGAGTTGGCTACTGGACCTTGATGCCTACACAACCTTAACAACTCCGTTCGATGCTCGTTTGTGCGCGGACGAAGCCAAGCGATACACCGAAATTGTTCACGGTTTCTTCAGATGGGCCGTTTCGGACGAGTTCTTGGAAGCACGGGAGGCGACCTAGATGACGGATACGTTTCTGCCGACACCACGCATGGATTACTCGGGACCCAGCGAAAGCTACCCATTCGCTGTTCTGCTTAGATCAGTTCTGACGAGCGAGCCGGCTTTTGCAAAACACCATGCGTCGTCCGAACGGGCTGGGGAACCCACCTACAGTGGCCGTCGGGCGTGGATGTTCTTCGATGGCTCGTGGGGAGACGTCGCTGCGCGCGTAGCGAAGGATGCATCCACATCCTCGTATGGTCCTATTGTTAGGAATCTTGATGGCGATCCGCACCCTAAACCAATAGCGGCAGAGCGGGTCCGTCGGTTGAAAAGCGAATCAGGTCTGACATGGGATCAGCTGAGACGACTGTTCGGTGTCAGTGAGCGGTCCATGCATCTTTGGGCTAGCGGGGCTCGAATGAACGCGCGCAATGCGGAACGTCTCACCTTCCTTGAGCAGGTCGTCCACGCCTTGGGCGCGAAGAACGCCGATGAGTGTCGAGAGGCGTTGGTAAGTTCGCCAACTGGTAGCGGACGATCCATTCTTCAAATACTGGTGATGACCGCCGGATCGTCGGGCAGCGTTGACATCGAAGCTCTGAGCGAGTCGTCTGGCAAGGGGTTTACCGTCCATGGAGACTTCCTCTTCGTTGAGGAGGCCGACAACGGTAAGGAAGACCGGTGACAATTGACTTCAACTGCTTCCAGCACGGACTTCCTCAGTGACGATCACCTTGAACAGTTAGGCGCGTGTCAACAGGGTGACGTAATCGGTCTTGATCGTCAGGTTTGGCTCGCACACGGAGATCTGCCGACGACCCCGTATGCGAAGGAGCACGCTACAGCCGGGAAGCTCTCGGGCATGTACGAGAAGGCGGATGCCGGGTTGGCCGTGCTCACTCAGACGTGTGACCTTATTCCCCGGCCAGATCGCAGCAGACCATTCGTAGCCGTCGCTCCGCTTGTAGAGCTAGAGAAACATGAGGGACTGGAGGCCCGACGTGGTCGACGGCCACGGTACGCTCATCTGCCCGCCTACAAGGACGGAAGGTTCTGCGTAGATCTCGATCGTATCACCACCATCGAAATCGGGGTGCTACTCCGATACCCGCGGATCCCTGGCCTCGCTACAGATCAGGAAAGAGCCATATTCGGGAAGGCGGTGGCTCGGAAGTTCGGTCGCTTTCCCTTTCCGGACGATCTACCGAGGGCACTGGCAGGCTGGCGCAATCACGTCGTATCGAAACACCACAAGGAAAATAGTCCCGAGGGTACGCTCTATCGCCGGGCCTTGGATGTTCGGCTATCGGTTCATGGCGCAGCCTGGGACGCTGCCGAAATCGACATCACGGTCAGTGTCCTCTTCTCGCCCGGTTTCTTGCCACCCACAGATCCAGACACGGACCCCGAGGTCGGCACAGTCGAGAGGATCACATTATTGCAGGCAGCCGAGATCGCGCAAGAGCTTTGCGAGGGGATATCCGACCCACAGATCGGCATGCTGATGTGTGAGCGGCTCGAACGACTCTGGGCTGACCGGTGCGTGCCGACCGGGACAGTTCGCTCGATCGAATTCGCACTCATTGGGGTTGACGATATGACCGTCGATACATATCTGAAGTCGTACTCAGCCGATCTCGAGTTCCTATCACCCGACTCGGCCTAAACCCTGACACGAGTATCGGCTAGCCATATCGCAGCCGAACCCGAACCGTTACCTTCCCCGCCGGGCACACGACTCACATACCCTCGGCGGCATCGCCGAATTTTGCACGACAATGCAAGCCTTGCCCGCAGCGCGCCCGGTGCACCAGCTTGAACCATATCGGTTAGAAGTTCGATTCAGGTTCTCCAGGCGCCGAGGCAATCGGGCGTTTGGGAACACTTTTTGGACTTGACACCCGATCCGCATGGACATGGGGCGTTACGGCCCACCTTCTTGGATTTGGCCCTCCTGACCTTGCGCGGACCGGAAGCCGTCACCGCCTGAGGTCGGACCTGTCGCTTGGTCTGAGCGACCTCAACCCGGAACAGGTAGCGGGCGGTGTCCCTTTTAACCGCGTTCACCAGGTCGCTGAACATGTCGTAGCCTTCTCGCTGGTACTCGGTGAGCGGATTCCGCTGGCCCATAGCCCGCAGACCGATACCCGCCCGCAGGTAGTCCATGTCGGACAGGTGGTCTCGCCATTTGTTGTCGATGATGGACAGCACGAGCCCGTGTTCGATCCGCCGCATGACCTCCGGCGTCAGTTCCTTCTCACGCTCTTCGTAGCAGCGGATAGCCTCATCCACCGCCGTGCCGACCACCTCGTCGGCCGAGATGTTCATGGAGGACAGGTAGCGATCCGACAGTTCGGAGGGATAGATCACCCGGAGCTCCCTGAGCAGGGCTTCCCGATCCCAGTCGGACGGCGCTACATTTTCAGGCAGGCACTCCACAACGGTGTTCTGTACCGACTCCTCGATCCACTCGATAATGAGTTCCCGGCTTTGAGCGCTCCGGAGAATGCCATCCCGCCAGTCATAGATCACCTCACGCTGCCGGTTCATCACCTCGTCGTACTTCAGGACGTTCTTACGTATCTCGAAGTTCTGTGACTCGACCTGGGACTGGGCGCGTTCGACCGCCTTGGTCACCATTTTGGCCTCAATGGGGACATCGTCGGGGATCTTGAGGCGCTGCATGATGCTGCTAACCCGGTCGCTGGCGAAGCGCCGCATCAGGTCGTCTCCCAGCGACAGGTAGAAGCGGGATTCTCCCGGGTCACCCTGACGACCGGAACGCCCTCGGAGCTGGTTGTCGATCCGTCTGCTCTCGTGACGCTCGGTGCCCAGTACGTAGAGGCCGCCCGCATCCAGAACCTGCTTCCGAGCCGGGGCTGTTCGGGAGTTGAAGTTGTCGAGGAGCTTCCGGTACTCCGCCTGCCAGGACCTGCTTCCCGGCGCCAGATCCGGGCGTTTCTTGATACTCGCTTGCGTCATTCCCTCGGGATTACCACCCAGCTGGATATCCACACCTCGGCCTGCCATGTTGGTAGCCACGGTGACCGCTCCGGGACGCCCGGCCTGAGCGATGATCTCCGCCTCTCGGGCATGGTGTTTGGCATTCAGGACTTCGTGACGGATGCCGCGGCGCGAAAGCAGGCGTGAAATTCGCTCGGACTTTTCGATCGAGATGGTCCCCACCAGCACCGGTTGCGCATCCTCATGACGTAGGGATATGTCCTCAACCAGGGCCGCGAACTTGGCGTCGTCGGTCTTGTAGACCACATCGGGTTGATCGATCCGGGCAACCGGCTGGTTGGTCGGGACCTGCACCACTTCCAAGCCATATGTTTGGGAGAACTCGGAAGCCTCGGTAAGGGCGGTACCCGTCATACCCGCCAGCTTCCCGTAGAGCCGGAAGTAGTTCTGGAGCGTTATCGCGGCCAGAGTCTGGTTCTCCTCCTTGATCCGAACGCCCTCCTTCGCTTCGATAGCCTGGTGCAATCCCTCCGAGTAGCGGCGACCCTCGAGCACCCGTCCGGTGAACTCGTCGACGATCTTCACCTCGCCCTGCGAGACCAGGTATTCAACGTCCCGGTTGTAGAGCTCCTTGGATCTCAGCGCCTGTTCCAGGTGATGGACGAAATCGACCGCCGCATGGTCATACAAGTTTTCGATCCCGAGCAGTTGCTCAACCCGCGCCACGCCCTCTTCCGTGGTAAGCACCTGGCGCTTCCCGTGATCCACCTCGTAATGAGTACCATCCCGGAGACCGCGGACCAGCCGGGCAAACTCCCGGTACCACCGAGCGCTTTCTCCGACCCGACCGGAAATAATCAGGGGGGTTCGGGCCTCATCCACCAGGATTGAGTCGACCTCATCCACGATGGCGTAGTGATGACCTCGCTGCACCTGATATTCGGGCACCATGGCCATGTTGTCACGTAGGTAGTCGAAGCCGAACTCGTTGTTGGTTCCGTACGTGACATCAGCCTGGTAGGCAGGTCGTCGACGGGTCGGATCGTCCCCCGATTGAATCATCCCGACGGCCAACCCCAAGAAACTGTATATGCCGCCCATCCATTCGGCGTCGCGGGAAGCCAGATAGTCATTGACGGTCACCACATGAACACCGTCGCCGGCCAAGGCATTGAGGTAGACCGGCATGGTGGACACCAGGGTTTTACCCTCACCGGTTCGCATCTCGGCAATCATGCCCCGGTGAAGGGCGCCGGCGCCGACGACCTGGACGTCGTAGTGGCGCTGGCCGAGCACCCGCTTGGCCGCCTCGCGTACTACGGCGAACGACTCCGGCAGCAGATCGTCCAGCGTCTCACCTCGCGCCAATCGACCACGAAACTCGGCTGTTTTGGCAGCCAGATCACTATCGGTCAACCGCTCGGTTTCGGGTTCGAGTCGGTTCACGTAGGCGGCCAGACCCTGAAGGGATTTGAGGGTCTTGGTCTCTCCTACACGTAGCACCTTGCTGAGCAAGGACATATTCCACCTATCTATCGATTGTCAAGACCTGTCGAGGTCTGGATCAGGATAGCGCCTCATCGAGATCTATACTATCGAAACCATTCGATATAGTCGATTGTCTGCCTGTGGCATTGCTCTACAAGTGCTATCCGGCTTCAATCAGTCCTAACCTGCCGTCGTTACGTCGGTACAGGACGCTGATAAGACCGGTTTCCGCGTTTGTGAACACCAGAAACGAGTACTGGCGTTCGTCCATAACCACGGCCGCGTCCTCGGGAGTCATAGGTTTGCCGGGCGGTCGGCTTATCCGCACTATCTCCGGGATTTCCTCCACCATTTCGGGAGAGTCGACCAGACCGTAATCCGATGAGGTGCGGAGCTCCGGACCACCGGCGCCGCGCTTACGCCGATCCGCCAACCGCTCGCCTAGACGACGTAAGCGGCGGGCGAAACGATCCGCCGCGGCGTCAAGTGCATGCTGGACGGTGTCTCCCTCGCCCTCGGCGCTGACTCGGTGCCGAGCAGACCGGGTCACCATCTCGGCTCGAAACCGCTGGGTACCCTCGGGTGGATCTACCTTTACAACACTTACGTCTACAGAATCCAGTCGGGCGAAGTAGCGAGCCGCGCGGTTTACCTTCGACACCGCATACGATCTGATCCGGTCGGTGACCCGTATTCCGCGCCCGTGAACGCGAACCTCCATAGCCATCATCCTAGCGAGCATTAGTTTCTACATGAATGACCTTAGGAGGTCCTGAAGAATGATCTAACGAGTTTCGTAGTCCGGCAACCCCCGTGGCGGATGCTGTGTGCACAAGACGCGAACCGCTCCGTACGTACCTTTTCGGCGCTCTCCTTGCAAGACCCTCCGGAGCCTTCCGTGGCCCCGACTGATAGCTCCGTCGCTCAGCCGATACCGTCACCTGGGATCGGGTCAGCGTTACCGCTCGGGATATCCGGCCACGGCAAGCCGCCGAAGCGGCGTTAAGGGTGGCGCCGGTGGTCAGGACGTCATCTACCAGCACCGCCCTATCGGGGGCGAGGCCCACCGTACGAAAACCGATACCCTCCGACCTTCGCTCGCGCAGCTGGCTGCGACGGTATAGGGGGGCCCGAAGAACATCCGCGACCGGCAACCCGGCGTATCTCGCCACATAGGAGGCCAGCACCCGACCGGGATCGACGCCGAAGCGCACTCGCCGAGCGAACGATCTGGGTACCGGCACCAGAGCCGAGGCGTCTGCGGGCAGCAGACCGGCCAGCCGCGGCGCCAGAACACGCCCAATCCGGTCGACCCCATGGTATTTGAAGGCGTGAACCGCCGATCGGATCGGGTCTTGGTGGACGAAGAGGGAACGGACCAGGAGCCCGGAATCCAGCCTCACTTCACCCGCCCGCCGCAGCGCGCCTGTACAGGTCCAGCAGAGGATCCTGTGCTTAGGATCCCTCCACCATCCGCATATCACACAAACCATTACCCGAATGTAACGTTTGCCTATGACACATTCGGGACGGATACCTCACATGAAGCGGGAGACTATCCCTTTTACTTCGGCCACTAACCGTGTTACCGCCAACCGGTCTCGGGCTTCCACGTTCAAACGTAGGAGAGGCTCCGTATTGCTGGGCCGCAGGTTGAACCAGCGATCTCCCAAGTCCACGGTTAGACCGTCGAGGAGGTCCTGTGGGTAGTCGCCATAGGCTGATGCAACGGCCTCTATAGCCGTCTCCGTATCCAGAACAGCGGTGTTTACCTCACCTGAGGATGCGTAGGGCTCGTAAGAGCGGCGCAAGTCCGAAAGGGTTGTGCCCGTCTCGGTTAGCACCGTCATGAGCACCAGCATCGCCAGCATCCCGCTGTCTGCTCCATAGTTGGCCCGGAAGTAGTAGTGACCAGAGTGCTCGCCCCCGAAGACGGCCCCCGTCTCCGCCATGATTTTCTTGATGAATGAATGTCCCACGCGGGTCCGTACCGGTGTTCCCCCGGCGCCGCTGATGGTCTCGGGAACCGCCTTCGAACAGATCAAGTTATGTACGATGTCTGCGCCGGGATGGCGGCTCAGGAACCAACCGGCGATGATGGCGGTGGTGGTGCTACCCGACAACGGTTCACCATGGTCGTCGATAAAGACCGCCCGGTCCGCGTCCCCGTCGAAGGCCACCCCGAAGTCAGGTCGGGCCGACTGCACCAGACCTACCAGATCGTCCAGGTTGGACGGATCGCTGGGGTCGGCGGGGTGGTTGGGAAACGACCCGTCGGGTTCGAGGTAGAGACCGATCATCCGTACTCCGACCCGGTCCAGCAAAGTCCCGACGACGGTTCCCGCCATACCGTTGCCCCCGTCTACCGCCACCCGCATCGGGCCGATGGTGGACGGATCGACGATGTCCAGTAGATGATCCACATATCCGGGTACCGCTTCTACCTCGACCACCCGCCCCGCGTCGTCACGCTCGATAGTCCGAGAAGGAGCGCGAGCCAATCGCTTGACCTCTTCGAGGCCGGTCCCGGCGCCGATAGGCGCCGCCCCTCGGTGACATAGCTTGAACCCGTTGTAACCGGCCGGATTGTGAGAGGCGGTGATCACCACCCCGGGAACCCGGTACAAGCCCGAATAGAAGTAGACGACCTCGGTGGCGACCGGACCTAGGTACGTTACATCGACCCCGCACGAGTTAACCCCCTCGATAAGCGCCTCGGCGAGGGCGGGAGAGGAATCCCGGCAGTCACGACCGACCGCGATGGATTCGGCATCGGTGTAGCCTGCCAACCCGGCGCCGATTCGCCTAGCTGTTTCCACGTCGATCTCTCCGTTGTCGACGCGCCCCCTCACGTCGTATGCCTTGAAAATCCGGTCGAGAGTATCGATGTGGAACCCTTCCCTTGGTCGCCGACTTTTCCCGTTCCGTCTGAATCTACACTCCTGGCAACGTATCTCATGACAGGACCGCACCTCGCCATCATCGTTCCCGTGCACAACGAGGCAGGCTTCCTAGGGCCGGCCTTGTCGACGATGCGCGACCAACTCGACGATGCGGCAGCCACATACCGGGTCATTCTCGTGGAGAACGGCTCGACCGACACCACCTACGAAGAGGCTCAGGCGATTGCCCGATGCGATGACCGGGTAAAGGTGATTCAGGCATCGGTTGCCGATTACGGGATGGCGATCCGAACGGGAATGGAAGCGGCGGAAGACCGGGGATGGCTAGTCGTCTTCGACATCGACTACTTCTCGGGGGATTTTGCCGAAAAAGTTGTTGAGCACTCCGGAAGCAACGATGTCGTGATCGGTTCCAAACGAGCCATCGGTTCGCTGGACCGCCGACCTTGGATCCGCCGGGTGGCGACCGGCGTGTTCAACTACCTTCTCCGGACGCTGGTCGGCTCCGGCCTGAGCGACACCCACGGGATGAAGGCTATCCGGACCTCCGTCGCCAAGGACCTGCTGCCGAAGGTCCGGCTCACCCAGGATCTTTTCGACACCGAGTTGGTATTGCGCGCAGAGCGAGCCGGATACCGGATAATCGAGGTGCCGGTCGTGGTGGAAGAAATGAGGGAGGCCCGGTCATCCCTCTTCCGGCGGGTTCCCCGTACCCTGCGGGGACTCATGCGCCTCCGCCGTAGCCTCCGAGCCGGGTCTTGACAGGCGGTTAGGAACCCATCCGGATCCCCACCGGGCCCGTGATCGGGCGACAGCCCACCAACCGACCAGAAGGACTAGTCCGGTGACGGTCAGCCAGAACCCGGCGTTCTCGACCCAGGTGTCCTCGAAACGGAGTTCCACCTTCTCCGCGGTGGGAACCACCACCATGAAAGCCGGGGCCGCCCTCCATGGTCCTTCGGCTCCGGTAGCCGTCCAGTTGGGAAAGTAGGAGACCTTCACCATGTGCGGGACCCCGACCGCGGTAGTCTTGAACGATATCCGATGGTCTTCCAGGACCACATCGGAAACCGCACCCCCTCCTGGCAGCGGCGTCCGGGTTCCTTCCATGTCGATGGTGATCCGTTCCCATTCAGGTGGGCCCCCGGCTACGACCCACTGGTCCAGCATCGAGATGTCCTCGTACCACTCCAGCGCTACATCGACGAAGTCGGTATCCGTGTCCTCCTTGAAGATCCCCACAAGGGGCGCCAGCAGTCGCGTTTGGGGTTCTTCAAACACCCACGGGCGATTCACCGCTACATCCACCAGCGAGCTCTCCGGGAGGGTGTAGATGGCGAAGGGTTCCGAGACCGCTCTCGGCAGGAAGGCCGGATGGTTCGAAGCCTTGTCCTTCGCCGTATCGGTGTAGGCGACGTAGTACGCCACGTTGAACAGCTCCATGTGGCGAGCGCCGCGATCGAAGTCACCATTGTGGTATCGCAAACCGGGAATCGGATTGGAAGGCGCCGTGCTCAGCTCGGATGCGTTGAGAAAGTGGAAGGGGGTGGTGACCGAAGATTCGAAGTAGAGACCTTCCATCGAAGGGTGGGTTCCCTGACTCCAGTACGGGTAGAGCATCGGCGCCATCGGTGTACCGTATTCGTTGAGATCCCGGTTCGCCTCCCACTGGACACGGCCGGGGGGTAGATCGGCCACCGTTGCCATCAGCGCCTGGTACTCAGACCACGTGGCCTTGCCTTCGTATCCCTGGTAGTTCCACCGCGCCCAAGCACTCACGTAGTTCTCCGCGGTCAAGGTTCCGATGAACACCGCGGTGATGAACAGGGACACGGCGCCGAAGGTGAGAACCTTCCCGGTGGGGAAGTCCACCCGAAAGGCCACCAGGATCACCAATAGGAGTCCCGCCACCAGGATCAGCAGATCCGGGCCCGAGATCCGAGTGACGAGCTGCTCGAGACGGAGCTGGCGCCATCCCGACCACCCGGCCAGACCTGTAGCAGTCTCGAAGTCTCGAGAAACACCACCCACGTTCGGCCCGAGGATGATCCCCACCACCAGCACGGATATTGCAGACTGCACCCAGGTTTTAGACAGCCGAGTCGGTAACCGGCGAACCACCCAGGCCAGCAGCAGTCCGGCTGCCACCCCGGCGAAGAAATGGAGACCGAAGAACCAATGGGGTAAGGCTCGGCCGTTCCATAACTTCGCTCCTTGACCGAGTAGGAAAAAGGCTGGGATCGGTAGCATGGTCAGGGCGGCAAGGGGGAGCGCTCGGCCGGTCCTACCGAGAGCAGCCACGATGCCCGCAATCCCGAGGATTGCGATCGGCCAGAGTTCCACCGGAAGCAACTCATCAAAGCCCGCCAGCGGCTGCCAGTTCATATCGGTGGTGTAACTCAGGCGGGCTACCAGCGGCAGCGCCCAGAAGGCCGCCAGAGCAAACCCGAGCGCCCAGGTTCCGGCCACTATCAACCACAGCGCCCGCTTGGACAAACGAGAGATGCCGGCGGAATCGGGGGTTTGCAGATCGGGGGCGATCCTGTCAGGCCACCAGGCCTTTCCGGCCATCACGAATAGCGAAGCCACTACCACCCCGATGGTGGGGATTACGTGGCAGAGAGCGGTAGCCGCCAGAGCCGCTCCGGCCCATGGAATGAACTTGCGATCACCGTAGACGGCTCTTACCAGGCAACCCAGATATGCGAGTGAGAAGGCGAAGGACCAGGAATAGGAAAACTCTCCTGCCAGGCTGGAAGCCATCGTGCCGCCGAAGATGTTGGGGGTGGGGGTCTCCATGAAGGCGTAAGCCCCGCCTGCGGCGGCCGCTATCGCCGCCACCGGTCGACCGAATCCCATCGAGCGGGCCAGGAAGTAGGAGGCGGGAGCGAGAGCGATCAGACCGACCACCGAAACCAGCTTGAAGGCAACACCGTATGGAAGCAGTAGATCGAGCGCAACGATAGTCAACGATGGAAGGGGGAAGTAGAAGTAGAAGATCGGGAACCCGGCAAACCAGTCATTGGACCAGCCCATGACCCGGCCGGAAGGCAATAGGACGTCGCGGAGATAGGCGGGTCCCAGAACATGTGCCCCCATGTCGCCTCCGGTGGGCGTGTTGGCCACCAGTAGCAGGTGCGGCGCCATGGTGATGAGAATCGCCACCGAAACGAGCGCCACCGCTACAGCCGAAGAGCGGGCCGTCCAGAACGCGGTGTCCTCGTCGACAATCACATTTTCGGTGTCGATAGCACCGGAGCCGAACTCCGACCGCTCAACCTCGGCCGGAACGGATGTGCCGTTCGGATCGCTATTCGGAGAGTGGGGTGATCCATCCATTGAACAGCCGGTAAGCCTAACGTGGCGCCTCGGGCGCACGGCCACCGCTCAGGCCTGCTTTGCGCACCGTCCGCCGGAGACTGAAGCGTCCCGGCACACCCACGAAGTATCCGACCTCGCGCCCGGAATGATCGAGCACGGTACCTGACGGAACCTCAGCCACCCCGAGTCTGGTGAGAAGATCGGTGTTGTCCTCCCATGTGAACTCCTCAAAACCCCCCTCGCCCAAGATCTGCTCGCAGGCAGACCTGGCCGGTCGGCAGGAATCACAAGCAGCCGCCGTGAAGAGAAACACTCCTGGTCCGGCCAGGTTGCCTTCCGCCCTCAACATCCATGCTCGCCGGGCAGGCCGGAACCGGGCGACACCTACCAGTACCGTCGCCGCCGACACGATGAGGAGAACCCTGATCATAAGCTCGCTATCCACCGGGAACGGCCCCACCGAATACCACCTTCCCGGCGGATTCCGCCCACCATCCAACGGTGAGCGGACCGTCGCCCGAAACGATCACCGCTTCTATTCCGGGTTCCGACAAGGTAACGGTCGCGGTGCTTGCGGCGGGTAGCGTGAGCGATCCCGGAGTACCGCCGTCGCCGGACGAACCCAGCGGCAGGTAGCCGACCGTGACCTCGCCTACTCCGGTATTGAGGAAGCCGAGTCGGGTGTTGGCGCCGAGGGTGTCAAGGCCTGGAACCAGCCAAGTGGTCGCATTGGTCGGCAACCCGGGAGTTACCGCTAGCGCGGTTCCGGACCATCCCACAACCGCCGCAGAGAACAGTCCGTCACCGGTCACGCGCAACCCGGCGCCTATGGCGTCCATGTCGGTCAGCGGAACGCGGACCTGGCCGGGACCGTCGACAACGCCGGCGAGGGGCGCACTAGGGATGCCGTCCTCGTTGAAGAACTCCACCAGATAGTTGACCTCCAGCGAGCCTTCGTTGGTGAGTACCAGCGCCGTCTCAAGACCGCCCACCGACGCAACGGGAAACTCCCATCCTTGACTCGACCCCGTTCCTGCCCACACCGCGCCGTCCGTGCCCCGGTCAAGGGCCATTACCGGGATTACCGCACCGGTGGAGGACCGGACGATGACCGCCAAAGACTCCCGCCGGGGAAGCACCTCGTCGATTACCACAATGCGGGTGTTCCGGGCCGGAATCGTCAACCCCTCCAGGCGATCATCGGTCTCCGATCCCAGCTCACTCAGCACCCATAAGTCAACCCGAGCATCGGCGGTGAACGGGTTGAGCAGGCGCAGAACGAGCTCTTCACCATCGAGTGTGGAACCGCCCGGAAGATGCCAAGAGGACCGTATCCTAGCCGGGCACAAGTAGCCTGACAGGATATTGTCGCCTGTCGTCACCACCCCGGTGGCGCCCTCGCTCCCGTCGAACTCGATTAGTGCCGAGCTCACCCCTAACAGGCGTTGGTTCTCGATATTCGCGACGGCGCCTGAACCGCCCTGCGCCAATCGAACCGATAGCGGGGCTTCCAGCCTCCCGCCCTCCACGAAGGAGAGCCGGAGATCGGCCGGAACGTTCGCAGCCGCGATGTAGGACGAACGCCGGGCGCCGTCGGAAAGTGACCAGGGGCAGTAGGAGAGGGAACCGGTACGGTACCCCTCGTCCTCAACCGGACCGGTATCACTCTCAGGGGGGTCCGGAGGAGATGGCAGCAGAACGGCGCCGACCAGGAGGGCGCCCGAGAGGATCGTGGCTAGCAGGCGACTCATGCGAACTCGGCGGATCGGCGACCGGTCCGGCAGGCCAGCGCTAATACGATCAATACGATAAGCCACACCGCTGCCGCCCGAGCCTGGAGACGGTAGGAAGAGACCCCTCCAAACGCGGCGATTTCCGAGTCCGTCGCAACCCGGTTAGCCCAACCATCCATCTCCCAAGTCCCCGGACCCCAACCCGGATCGGCGTTCTCGTTAACTCGAACTGTGGCTCCAGACCGTCGGCCGGTGTAGTCGGGAGAAGCCCACGACCAGGGAACCCCCGAGTCCGTAACCGCACGATAGGACTCTCCTTCGTACTCCCAAACCCCGCCTGATTCGCCGGGGAGGAGACCGGTTAGAGCCTTCATATCCAGCTGGGTCGACATCACCGAGGTCAACGGGTTGGGTCCGGTGGCTACCACCCATTTGATTCCGAATCCGGCCAGAACCGCACCGGGCCGCATTTCCGAATCGGACAGGAGGGAATCGAGGTCCCGCTCCAGCAGGAGGTCGCCCTCCAAGGGGGCGGGAAGCCAGGACTGCGGGTAATCCAACACTCCTCCGATCAACCGGTAGGCCGTCCCGTTCCCCAGGCGCCGGTATTCCCCGGGTAACGTGTCATCCGGGCCCACCATAAGAATCCGATCGGGACCATGCGGATCAGCGCGGCTCTCCGCGAATTCGAGTACCGCGAACCGGTCTCCCGGCAAACCCATCCGGCCGGCCGGCAGCGCCAGGAGGGTCGTGATCCCCACAAGTAGCCCGGCCACCATCCCCACATAGGACAGCAATCGCCTGATCGCCCGCACTTCGTCCAGGGTCGATGGACCGTCGACAGCCCCGGCCACGATCATGGCCACAGCTACTGCGACCAGCACGATCCCGGCGGCGGTCGGCTCGCGTCCGGATCCCAGATCGCTCGATCTGGCCAGCAAGAATCCGGCGGCGCCCAGCACCATACCGGTCGTGGTCACGATCACCGGTCGACCTCGGCCGCTCAGAACCGCGCTGAGAGCGGCGACCACGACCGGAGGCCAAACCCACCAGGACGGATCGAGGTGTAGCGGAGCGCCATCCGCCGCCAACCCCCACAAATCATGGGTTAACAGCCATGGAAGCAGGGATGGTAGAGCCATCGAAGAAGCGGCCAACCCCATAAGCGGCGCCGTCCGGCTGCGGGCGAGGGCGGCCCAGACCAAGCCGAACACCAGGGGCACAGCCACCAGGAACGGGACGAACATAGCTGACCAGGCAGTAGCCAGCCCGAGCCTGGCGAGGCGGCCCAACCAGGCAACCGACCCTTTGGGCGCGGGCGACACCACAGCCGACAGCGCCCAGGGCAGGCCACCTATCGCCAGCATGCCGGGCCAGTAAGCGTTAGATGCGAGAAAGAGCATCGGGAAACCGGCAACGAGAACCGCTCCGGACAGGAGCCGGGCACCGGGTCGTAATCCACATCTTCCCAGGAGAACAGCAGTACCGGCCAGACCCGATACTGCCGATCCCACCGTTAGAACCACAGCAGCCAGACCGGACCGGTTGCCCAGCAGGATCTGTACCGCGGCGGTAATTCCGACCGATGGATGCATCGGCTCCGGACTACCCAAACCACCGAGGTGCCACCCGCCGGCGTAAGCGCGCAGCGTGTCCCAGGCCGAATCAGCGAGGGGGAGCGCGAACCCCACCGCGGGGAGTCCTTCCAGCAGAAGGGAACGACTGAAGATCAGGATGAAAATCGTACCCAGGACCGCTCCGAGCACGGCGGGGCGTTGCCAGAAGGCAGGCGAGGCGCCCATCTCGTACTCATTACGCTCCTCGTCACTGGCGCCGCCGAGCAGCGTCGTTAGCTCCGAGGCTATACCTCGCAACTCGACAGAACCCCGAACCTGGAAACGGAACAATTCGGCGTCCGAGATCGTGGACACGGTGGGCGCCTTCCGCCGCATCTCGAGCGTGGAAGGCAGGTAACGAGCGTTCCAAGACCATGCCCTCATCCAGTCCGGGACGGCGCGCAGGGAACCCCGGGCGGTGCGGTAGAGGCCGGCCAGGAGTCCGAGCATCAGGAGACCGGGAATGGCCCACTGCAAAGTGACCAGGGAGTAGGTCTTGAGCATTACCCTGATCCGGCCCGCCTGCTCGCGCCAGGTGGTGATCCGCCCATTACCGAGGGACGGGGCGAAGACCTCAGATGTCGGAGCGACCACTATCCGGCCCCCCGCAACCCTGGCCCGCTGGCAGAGGTCGAGTCCGGTAGCGACGTAGGGCAGTTTGGTGTCCAGACCACCGAGTCCACCGACTAGGTCACGGCGCACCAGTATCGAGGCAGGCTCCACATAGGCCACGTCGCGAATCACGTCGAATTGCTCCTGGTCGATCTCCCCTCGATCCAGCCCCGGATAGGGAAATCCGAACACATCTGTCGTTCCCCCCACCGACAGGAGCCGTTGAGGATCTGCCAAATCGAGGACTTTCGACCCGACAACCGAGGCATCAGCTTGGATCGCAGTGGTGACCAGAGCTTCCAGAGCATCCGGTCGAGCCGTGGTGCGGGAGTCGACCAACCACAGGTATTCGACCCGATCCCCGGCGTGGGCCAGGACCTCGCTCATCGAGCGCACCACCTTGGGCAGGAGACCATCGGCATTGAGTTTCCGGGCGCCATCAGCCACTACCACAACATCCTCGAGCTCGTACACTTGCGTACTGATGGTCTTCAAGACGGCGGAAATCTCGTTTCCTTCAGCGATCACCACCGCCAGAACGGGGGGATCCGGAGAAGGATCGTGTGGGTTAGTCATCGGTGCTCCATTTTGGATCGGCGACAGACCTAAGGCAACAATAGGACGACGGAGGTGACCGCTAATCTCGTAATTCTTTCCGGCGGGGTGGGCGGAGCCCGGCTAGCCCGCGGTTTCGAACACATGCAGGACGTGCGTTCCACGGTCATCGTCAACGTCGGGGACGACGATACGATCTACGGCCTCCGGATATCCCCGGATCTTGACACTGTGCTCTATACCTTGGCAGATGTGGAGGGCCCGCTCGGTTGGGGACGGAGCGGCGACAGCACCGTTCTGATGCAACACCTGTCGGATCTGGGGGTGGATACAAGATTCACGATCGGGGATGCCGACGCTGCTCTCAACCTCTACCGAACCATGCGGCTGCGGGAAGGGGAGCCACTTGATCGTATCACCGCAACGCTGACGAGGAGGTTGGGAGTTCGCTCGCGTATCCTTCCGGCCACCAATGACCGCCTCCGGACCGAAGTCAGAACCGGCCCTGACCGCTGGTTGCCATTCCAGGAATATTTCGTGCTGCGCGGGCATCGGGACGAGGTCGCGGAGTTACGCTACGCGGGCGCCGACACAGCCACCGCCTCGCCGGGAGTGACCACAGCTATCCGATCTGCTGACGCGGTAGTCATCGCTCCTTCCAATCCACCCCTTTCGATCTGGCCGATTCTGGCCGTACCTGAGATATCCGCCGCTGTCGGGGAAGCCCGTAGGGTGATGGCGGTTAGTCCCCTGTTCGGTGGGAAGGCTCTCAAGGGCCCGGCGGATCGGGTCATGGCATCCCTGCGGCTCCCTCCGGGTAACGCCGGGATAGTGGCTGCCTATGAAGGTCTCCTCGACGATCTGTTCATAGACTCGGGCGACGAAGGCGATGTACCGTCACTGGCTGGGACCGGTGTCTCTATCCATGTAGGATCTACCCTCGTCGGGGATCGGAGCAGGGCCATCGCTTTCGCTAGGCGTATGTTGGAGGCACTTTGACGGTTTGCATCCTCCCGGTAGAGGGGATAGGTGAGGCCCGGCCCGGCGATGATGTGTCCGAACTTCTACTAGGCGGTCTCACGGCGTCTCGGATAACCCTGGTTGAGGGGGATGTGCTGGTTGTGACCCACAAACTGGTCTCCAAGGCCGAAGGTCGGATGGTCGAGATAGGTGATGATCCGCAGGCGCACCGCGATCTGATCCTCGAGGAAGCGTCCGCGGTGCTCCGTCGGCGGGATCTACTGGTAATAACCGAAACACCACACGGTTTCGTATGTGCCAACGCCGGGGTGGACAGATCCAATGTCGAGCCGGGTCGCGCCGTGCTGTTGCCGGTCGATCCGGACCGTTCCGCACGGCGTATACGAGCCCGCCTGCACCGAGCTGTCGGAATACCGGTGGGTGTGATCATTACCGACACCTTCGGGCGTGCGTGGCGGCATGGTCTGTGCGATGTCGCCATCGGGGTAGCAGGACTTCCCGCCATCGTGGACTATCGGGGTACGGAGGATACGTTCGGGAATGTTCTGGAAGTGACCGAAGTGGCCCTCGTCGACGAGGTGGCCGCCGCGGCCGACCTGGTGATGGGGAAGGCCCGCCGGATTCCTGCTGCGGTGGTCAGAGGCCTCGACCACCCGCCGGGCAACGGGTCCGCCACCGACCTGATACGCAAACCTGCCGAGGATCTGTTCCGGTAGCCGGTCGACCACAGAGTGAACCGTTACGGGGGCTGTGGGAGGTTCGGGTGGTGGGATTTTCGTGGCGTGGGTGGTTTGGGTGTGGCGGCGGGTGTTTGGTGTCTATACTGGTACCGGGTGATTTGGTTTTTTTATTCTGCGTTGTATTCTACGGACTTGGGGTCATTTATCAGTCACGATTAAGACTAGCGTCATAAGAAAAAGATATTTGGGTAATAGCTAATGAATATCTATTTACTAAGTCCTAGGATTACTCTAACCACTCTTACCGGTCTACTCTTGGTGGCATGTAGTTCAGGAGTGCTCGACCAGCCATACACCACTACAACTGACAATACTTCACAATTTATATACAACGACAGTTTTTTGAGTTATGAACACCCAGACTCTCTAACACCACACGAATACCAATTACAAGTTGTGTCGATACAAGACGATGATTTCTACTTAGATAAACCTATACCGGCCTGTAGCCTACAGGTTATTGAAAGTGCCAATCCATGCCCGATTGAGGTCTCGTCAGGTCCAAATCATGATGGTCAGATCTTATTTGGTGAATTACCTACATACACCGAGGTCATGCTTGGATATGATACACCCGGATACGTTAACCACATTGTTGTAAGAGGAGTAGCATTGCCTAGCTCGACAAGATGTGAGGTATTCCCGTTAGCATGGTTCAGTTTTTGGGATCCGGCCGAAGATGCGGACGGTTCTTTCAGGTATATATGCTTTGCTGAGGTTGCCGTTACCGAGTATATCGTCGGGACGGGTCCACCTGTGCTAACAGTAACCATGGAAGATGTCGTCTAATCAGATACATGACCGAAGGCGGCTCAACAGAGTGGTGGCAGCTTTTTGGTGATGAGTTTTTACTCGTTCCTCAACCTCAAGATCCGGGCCCTGAGGTCGCATCGACTTTTGAGGGTAAAGAAGTGGTCCTATTCCTTGGACTTCCCGTTACGAACAGAGTCGAAACATGGTCGCTTCTACACGGAAGGCTGTCGTTTTGGTTTTTGCATAAGAACGGTGACGAGGTGCGGGCTGTGTCCGCGTACTATAACGAGGCTAATCCGAGTGACCATAGCAAACTCGATATACCGTTAACCGAGTTGGTGGCCGAGATCAAGAAGGCCGACGCTGAACGTGACCGGATCACCGGAGGACGGTTGATCGTCACCCCCGACAGCGACGCCGCCTCAGCAGCGGCGGACTCCAACACCCCTCAGCCGATGATCGTCACCGACGCCAACAAACTCAAAGACCTCTACGTAGCCTCCGGAGCGGTGTACGAAGGCGAGAACAAGACGGTGCTGCCCCCACCCCCACCGGAAGGATACACACCGCCGCCCACCACCATCGTTACCACAACCAGCACTACATCTACCACTATCCCGGAAACGACCACCACTACAGCTCAGAACACTACAACCTCAACCACCGGTGTTTCATCCACTACCACGAAGGTTGCGACCGGGCTGACCCTATCCGTTTCCGACGCTACCGCCACCGAAGGCGAAACCATGGTGTTCAACGTCTCGTTGAACACCGAACCCCTCGGAGCGAGGGTGGTCGTCAACTACCAAGCCCGCAACGTAACCGCCGAATCCGGCAGCGACTACACCGCACCAAGCGGAACCTTCACCTTCAGCCCCTACGAAACCGTCAAAACCGTCACAGTACACATCCGCGACGACACCGAAACCGAAGGAACCGAAACCTTCCACCTCACACTCTCACAAGCCTGGGACGCCACCATCCAGAAAAGCCACCGGCATCGGGACCATCACCGACAATTACTAACTAATTAAACTTATGGTAAACGTCGGTACGAAAGAAGGTTCTTCGTGGGTAACGACCGGTCTGAGGATCACCATGATGCATATCTGATGGACGAGGGGGGAGCCCGGTTGGGTTGATCAGGGCTGTATGCCGAACCAATCTACGGTGCGCCGGATTCCATCTTCGAATGGGGTGAAGGGTTGCCAGCCGAGTTGGTCTCGGGCCTTCCTGCAGTCGAGCGCCGAACGGGGGAGGTCTCCGGGTCGGGGCGGACCGAACACCGGGCTCCCCCCGAATCTGGCATGGCGGGCAATGGTATCGAATACTTCTCGGGTACTGGTCTCCACTCCGGTTCCGATGTTGTAGACCCCGCCGCCACCCCTCGCCGAAGCGCGCATCAGGGCATCAACCACGTCTTCTACGTAAACGTAGTCACGAGTATCGGCGCCTGAACCGAAGATGGTCGGCCGTTGGCGGCCGAGACAGGCATTGGTGAACACCGCGACCACCCCGGCTTCGCCCGAGGGATCCTGCCTGGGCCCGTAAATGTTGGCGGGTCTCAAGACGGCATAGTCAAGGCCGTGGGCGCGCTTCCAGAAACCGAGGTAGTCCTCGACCACCATCTTGGAAATGCCGTAGGGAGACTCGGGGCGGCGAATGGTTCCCTCTCTGGTCGGAAGAGGCGCCTCGCGACCGTACAGAGCACCTCCGGTGGATGCGAACACCAGCCGGTCGACCCGGGCGATATGGGCGGCTCGTATCACATTCAGGGAACCGGTGATGTTGACTTCGGCGTCGAGGAGCGGCTCCTTGACCGAAGCGGTCACCGACGTTTGGGCAGCGAGATGAAAGACCACCGCCGGAGCGAACCGCCTCACCGCTTCGACCAGCGCAGTGGCTCGGATGTCGATCTTGTGAACAGACACCGAACCCCGGCGTCGGGCAGCCGCAAGTCGCGCCACTTTCCCCGACGAGAGGTCGTCGATAACCAGCACTTCATTTCCCTCATCGACCAAGCGATCGACCAGATGCGAACCTAGAAATCCCGCGCCTCCGGTCACCACAACCCTGCCGGAGGACCGTCTGCGGGCCGACATCGTCATCGCCCGGCACCCACCCCCCGGTAGGACAATCCGGCTGATTCCACCTTTCGGCGGTCGAGGAGGTTCCTGGTGTCGACCACCGTCGACCCTCGCATCGCCCTCCGCACCGAATCCAGGTTTACATCCCGGAACTCGGCCCATTCGGTGGCTACCAGCAGCACATCAGCTCCTCGGGCGGCGGAAACGGCATCCGACGACATCTCCACCCCGGCCGGGGCGGTCCTCACTTGCGGGTCGTAGGCGCTGACCACTGCTCCTCTGTCTCTAAGTAGTCCCACCATATCCAAAGCGGGGGACTCCCGTACGTCATCGGTTCCGGCTTTGAACGCCAGACCCCATACACACACCCGAAGATTCCCATCCTTACGACCGGAGGCGGAGACCACCTTGCCGACCATGCGCTCTCGTTGCAGGTCGTTGACCTCCATAGCAGCCCGCAGCAGCGAGAAGTCGTAACCGTGCTCGCCGGCTGCCGCCACGAGGCCCCGCGTGTCTTTCGGAAGGCACGAACCGCCATATCCGGGACCCGGCTGCAGATAGTGACTTCCGATTCGGTGATCTCGCCCCATCCCGGCCAGCACCTCGGCCGCGTCAGCCCCCACCTCCTCGCACAGGTTGGCGATGGAGTTGGCAAAGCTGAGCCGGATGGCCAGATAGGAGTTGGCCGCGTACTTGATCAACTCCGCCGACTCAGGATCGGTGAGGATCATTTGCGTGTCCAACCCGCGGTAGATATCCGAGGCCAGCACCTGAGCGGCCTGCGCGTCGGTTGCCCCGATAACGATCCGGTCCGGTTCGAAGAAGTCGACCACGGCGGTTCCCTCCCTAAGAAACTCGGGATTGGATACCACCCTGATTCCCCTATCGGCGATACCGGGTAGTCCGCTCACGCGCTGTGCGGTTCCCACCGGCACGGTTGACTTTATCACCAGGATGGCCCCCGCAGGCAGAGCGCCCACCAACTCCTCCACCGCCTCCATGACGGGGGAGATGTCGACCGATCCGTCAGGAGCGGAGGGGGTCGGGAGCGTGAGAAAGACCACCCCTGCCCCGGCGACAGCCTCCTCATTAGACTCATGGAAGCTGAGCTTCCCGCTTGAGGTGCTCTCGGCCAGTAGTTCCGCGAGGCCGGGCTCGTAGAACGGCGCCTTCCCCGACCGCAACATCCCCAGGCGGTGAGGATCCCGTTCGCCCACGCGGACCCGGTGTCCGAGGCGCGCCAAACCCCCCGCTTGCACCAAGCCGACATATCCGCCGCCTATTACCGATACCGGGATAGAAACCATCCGGCTAACGCGGGCTTAGGGCCGCGGTCCGCCCGATAGATGCGGGCATGGAGATCATCACCTTCCGAGGGCGTCGGCGCCGATGGTCACCACCGCGTCGAGTTCATGGTGAATAGGGCCCGGCTCGACTCGACCGAAGCCCAGAGCGTCGACGATCTCTTGCCCTACGTCGAACTCTTCGGGGCGGACTGTCACCACCGTAACCGGGAAGTCGAACACGCCTGCGTCGTCGACCTGAGGCACCGTGAACCCGGATTGTCGGAGATGTTCGCTCCATCTGGTGGCTTGCCCGCTCTCCCCGTTGCCGTTCAGAACCTTAAGAACCAGGGGACCATCGCTACCAGGATCGAACACTTGCCCGGCGCCGCCCTCCCGGAAGGCCCGATACACTTCGTCGGCGCGAGGTTGGTCCGCTACGAGGTAGTACGCGCCGTTGTCGGACGTTTCGCGAACCGGAAGCGTAACCACCTCGATGTTCTCCCTACTGAAGCTGCGGGCCTCCGCCAGCAATTCGATTATCTTGATGTCGCTCAATCTGGAATCGATACGTATGTGGCGTTCCAGAGCGCCTAGAACACCCAGCATCCGGTTCACGTCGAACAGCGACAGGTCTTTGAACGCGCTGAGCATGGCGAACAGCAGGCTCTGCTGTCGGCTGATACGGCCCAGGTCGTTGCCCTCTACGGTGATCCACTCACCATCTCGATACTCCTCGTACTGGCGTGACCTGGCATAGGCCAATGCGGTCCTACCGTCCAGGTGTCGGCGCCCTGCCCCGACGTTGAGGAAGGACTTAAGGTCCCGGGCCGGGTAAGGGAAGGTTACGTCCACGCCCCCCAGCTCGTCGACGATCGCCGCAAACCCCGCGAAGTCCAACTCGATGTAGTAGTTGAGGTTGATTCCGGTTTCTCTCTCGACCGTGTCGTAAAGCAATTGCGGATTGGGACCGCCGATCGAGTACGCGGCATTGAGTTTGTGAGGCGCCCCATTGATCTCGACCCTGAGGTCTCTCGGAAGGCTCAACACCCGTACCTGACCCTCCTCCAGCGTGACCACCATGATCACGTCCGCCCGCTGGCCGAGCACCTGATCGCTTATCCCGAGTTCCTGTGGAAGATTCTCTCGGGAGTCACTCCCCATGACAAGGAAGGTGAGCCTCTCCAACACCTCTGATCCGGTCGGGAGCGTGGGACTTGGTTCACCCGGCTGGTCTCCGTTCGACGGAGCCCCGTTACTTGAAGGATCTTCCGTTCCGGTGGCGCCGGCTATGGAGGTTGGCGCCGTATGAGAATCGGAATCGACGATATCGACCCGCTCGAAGCGTGGCCTCAACACGAGAATCCCCGCCAGCACCACCGCGTTGACCACGATCAGGCCGATGATAAGGCGCATCCACCGCCGCCGGACTGTCAACGTTTCAGGCTCGGGAACGGGAGGGCTGGTGCGGTCGTCGGTGGTCATAAATGAACAGAATGGATGTTACCCGGAAGCGTCGGCTTCTCGGCAGCCTGCCCGCGACCGGCGCCGACCGGCACTCGAACTCATCCGCAACAGGCGTCCATGGAGTCATCCGCCCAGGGATGGCTGGCGTCGGTGTTCACTCCATCCACCTTCGCCCGGCGGCCGGAACATTCCGGGCATACCCATACCTCGGGAACTCGGGCGCCTTCCACCACCAGGGACCGATACCCGTGCCGGCAGTCAGGACATACGATGTTCAGTACCGGCATGTATCCTTCCTCCCGGTCCGAAATGATGAGGATTTCACGCTCCTCAACCCTACATCCAGGACATGGCTCATGCCGAGGAGCTTCCGTAGAACAGGTTAAGCGTGCCTCCCGTCACCAGAAACACGACCGGCCCATCCACTCGAGGGGCCTCCCTGATCAACGCCGCCAAGGCGGGAGCGCCGAATTCGGGATCAAGAAGGATACCCTCGGTTCGAGCCATCACCATTGCGGCGCTCTCCACGGCGCCCGGATCTTCTTCCCGCTCGTCGAGAAGCTCCCAGAACACCTCGTGCCGCTTGTCCACCGCCGCCAAGTCCAAGGCAGCCTCCGAAATCGACCTTATCCGCTCGCGGCATTCGTTAACCGGACGGTGAACCGAGGCGCCCACCACCCGGATACGATTGGGCCGGCAACGGTAACCGGCCACCAAACCGGCCTGCGTTCCGCAGGATCCGGTCGGAAGCCACACGGTGCGGGGCGCTGTATCTAATGATCGGGCCTGTTCCTCGAGTTCGTCGACCGCGGCCAGATAGCCGAACGCCCCGACCGGATCCGCTCCTCCCCGCCCGACCGCGTACGGTTGCCGGCCGCGACTCCGCAAAACTTGCACCAGATGGGCCAGGGCCGGGTCCACGGAGCTTCGTGAGGGATCGCCGGTGAAGCTGATTTGCAATCCCGGGAGCGTGTCCAGGAACTCGACACTGCCTCTGCCGGGCGGGGGACGGTCGCCGAACAACACCAACTCGACTTCGAGCCCCGTGGTAGCAGCCCCGACCGCCGCGGTGAGAACCCAACTCGATCGAGGGCCCCCGCCGGTGACGAACACATCCGCCTCCGCCTGCTCGGCGGCGCCTAGATGGAACTCAACCGACCGGGCCTTGTTCCCGCCTAGGCCTAAACCGGTCAGGTCGTCCCGCTTGAGCATGATCTCCACCCCGACGGCCTCGGACAGGCGGGGCGCAGGTACGAGAGGGGTAGGTAGGTTCGCCAGGGCGGCGCGGGCTAGGTGAATCAACCGGCGGCCCTGACAACCCGATCCACGAAGAGGGGACCGGCGCCCATGACGTCCTCGATGTCGGACAGTTCCTCTATCCGATCCCGGTCCAGGTAGGTAGAGACTCGGTGGTCACCCAAGATCGCCTCGGCGAAGGAGAGCCCCTCCTCCACCGCTCTCATCGCCGCTTCGTACACGATGTCGTGGGCGGTGTGCTTGCCTACCCGGTCGGCCAGGAACCGCATGACCGGCTCGGCAAACACGAACCCCTGCCTGGCCTCGATATTCGTCATCATTCGGGAGGAGTCAACCTCCAAACCTTCCAGCAGCACCGATGCATACCTGGTGGCCGCCAAAGTCATCGCGCACGCCTGAGGTACGGCGATCCATTCGGCCTTCCAACTCCGCCCATCCCTCTCGTGGAGCGGCGCCATCGCTTCGGTAACCACCCCGGCATCGGCGCGAACCAGCCGGGCGAGCGTATCAAGGTGCTCGGACAACTCGGGATTGCGTTTCTGGGGCATGGTGATGCTTCCTACCGTTCCTTCGATGAACGGCTCCCTCAGTTCACCTAACTCGAGGCGCTGCAACTCCATGATCTCGTTGCCGACCTTGGCGATCGTGGTCGCCGCCATGGCCAGCAGATGAACGAACTCGGCGGGCCCGTCCCGGCTGGTGATCCAGGGAATGGAGGGAACTTCCAGTTGCATACGCCGGGCGAAGGCATCCAGCAGAGGTAACGCCCGATCGCCCCAGAACTCCATCGTCCCGAGCGCGCCGCCCAACTGAACCACCTCCCACCGTGACCTGCCATCCTCCACTCTCGCTCGATGCCTGCCGAACTCGGCGGCCCAGACGGCTGCCTTGAAGCCGAACGGGATCGGCAGGGCGGGTTGGGCATGGGTACGGCCCATCATGGGCGTGGAGCGGTGCACCTCGGCGAGTGCCAGCGCGGCGCGTTCCAGACGAGCCAGATCCCGGTCAAGCAGGTCACCCACCGACCGCATGACGGTGGACGTCCAAGTGTCGGTTAGGTCTTGGACCGTGGCGCCGTAATAGACCCACTCCCGGGCCGCCTCGGGGAGGGTTGCCCGCAGCACCCGGATGAGTCCCAGAGTGGAGTGGCCACAAGCTCTGGTCTCTACGGCGATGCGTTCGAGGTCGAGTTCGGCTTCGGAAGCGTGGGTCCTGATCAGCCGGGCAGCCTGCTCAGGTACCAAGCCGACCTCCGCCTGAGCCTCGGCCAGGGTGGCGAGAATATCCAGCCAGGCACGAAATCGGGCCTCCTCGCCCAGAACGGACCGGGCCTCGTCGGTCGCCCACAGATGACCGTATACCACCGAGTCGGCTAGGTGGATGCTCATCCTGTGAGAACGGCCGCCTCGACCCCGGTCAGCAACCGTAGCGCGCTCCTTACCTCGTCCAGGTTGGCGCCCCACGGCACCACCGCCCGATCCCCGCTGAACTCCATTCCTCGCTCCAGCATGCAGCATTTCACGAGCCATTTGCCGCTCGGGGCCGCCTGCTCCACCCGCTTGCGAGGGCATATGTCGACCTGGGGAGGTTCATCACCGTAGAAGTGACGGTGGAACTGCATGGATCGCTCGCATCCGATCATTACCCAGTCTTCCCGGGTAGCCGGGCGGGTATCCAGGTAGGAAGTATCGCCGGAGAGCTCCGTTCCGGCCCCACGGCAAGGCAGCAGGTAGGCGCCGGACGTAACGTCGGCGGCCAGATCGGTGAAGGTGACTGCATCGAGTACCAGCTCCACCGGGGGGAGATCCTCGTCGAACTCGACCACCTGCTGTGCTTGACGGAGAAGCTTGGGGGGTTCTGGCGGGGTGACCTCGGTTACAAAAACAGGAACCGGCCTAGGCTCCCAGATGAAGTTAATGTGCTCGAACATCCCCTTCACCACGAATCCTGATACACCCGGACGGCCATGGCGAAGAGCAGCCTCGGCCATTGCGGTAGCGTTCCCCACGTCCACGTCCGGGGCTTCGATCAGCATCGTGCGGTCCGGACCGGCCCAGACCTCCACGTCGACCACCCGCTCGAACAGATCGCCGTTCTCCTCGCGGGCTACCGAAGCCAAGCCGACCCGCCCCTCATGGATGAGGGCCAGGTAATCGGTCCGCCGGTAGACTTCGCGGCCTAGCAAGTAGTCGTGCATGTAGACCGGGTCGGGAACCTGGTCTACATGCTGGACGGAGAGACCGCGGTAGGGATGGGCGCGCGCATTCGGGGTTGGCTTTTCGGCTACCGGCATGATGCTCCCATCCGACTTCCGTTGTATTGAGGCATCCTACATCAAACGCGCCGGGGCCGCCCCTTGGAAGGGACGGCCCCGGCTAGTAGTTGAAGTTCTGTCAGCCGAGTTCGCTACGTACCATCTCCGCTCCGGAAACCATTGCGTGCAGCTTGTCCTGAGCGATATAGCGCTGCAGGAGGATGAGACCGCAGTCGGTGGTAACACCCAACTGGTCGGCGGGCACGTATTCCAAGAGGCGGCGGATGCGACCGGCCACCTGTTCCGCCGTCTCGGTGATGGTCGACTTCACGTCGATTACCCCGGCCCAGAACTGGACGTTCTCGGGTACCGGATGGTTCTTCACCACATCCAGACCGGACAGGTCATCGGACCGCCTACCGCAGTTCTCGAGGTTGAGGACATCGATGTTCGCCTCATACGATTTCGGGATCACAGACGCGGTGGCTGAGGGCTCAGCCCCCTCGCGGATGGTCAGGTCGAAGATCTCTCCTGCTCCCGCCGTCTCGTCCGGGAAGTAGGCCGGCGTACCGCCCCAGTTACCCCAGCAGATGTGGACGATGATCTTGGCGTTCCGGACTCCGGCAACCGCTCTGTTGAATGCCTCGATGGCCCAGGGCTCGTAGAAGTAAGGCCAAGTGAACTCGTCCAGCTGGATGAAGTCGATTCCCATCGCGTCCACCTCGAGGATGTCCTCGTTGATGGCGTCGGCAATGGCCATAGCCCGGTCCTCGGCAGCCTCGTAGTGAAGGTCGTTGGTGGCCTGGGCGAGCACCTGTATCCCGGTGTACTGGATCTTGGTAGCCTTGTTGGTGGCCCGCTTCAGCGCCCTAGCCTGCTCCACCATGACGGCGCCCCGCCGCTTGACTTCCTGAGTCAGCGTTCCGGCGTGGAGGCGGCTGTAGATGGGGAACCCTAGAAAACCTCCCTTGAGGTCGTAACCGAGGCGCTTGTAGTAGTAGTAGAGGGCTTGGTCGGCGTAATTGTCGCCGTGGAGCCTGCCGTCTGTGATGATGTCGAGCCCGGCGTTCTCCTGGTCCGTGGCGAGGGATGCCGCCGCGTCCTCCAAAGCCTCCCTGATGAAGGCGTCGGGTGGTTCCTGATCTCCGGTCCACTCTCGTACACAGTTGGCGTCCCACCACCTTGGATTCGGATAGTTCCCGACCATCGAAGTCGGGATCAGTACTTCTTCACCCTTGATCTGCATGTATTCCTCCATCTCTCGATAACCGGTCGGCCACAGCGACCCGGTGGCGGTTCTGCATACCTCCTTCGGTCGGCTGGCTCACCTTTGGTGGCGCTGTTGACGCCGTCGGCGGTTCCAGGATAACAAACTAGCCAAGAGCCTAACCCAGAAGGATGCTGAGAAATGGTCCAGCGGGGTTCGCAGCCCGCCAAACTGCCCGGTAGCTCTTTGTTCACGGAGCGAACCCGCTGCACAGGCTAAGCACCCTCCCGGAAGGGCACTCTGACCCAAGGCCTTCCAGTGGTGAATACGCATGGACCGACCCAGCACCTGGGAAGGACTACCCGCCACAGCGGGCTGCGGGACTGTGGTGACGGTTGTAGTCGTCTGGTCGTTTTGTACAGCAGGATCGGTGGCTTGTTCCGGTTCGGGTAGGGGAACAGTGTTATCGGTTACCGAGATACCCTCACCCCCGACGGCAGCGTCGTAGTCGCCTGATGGGTCGAGCCATCCCGCCACCGTGGTGTCCGTCACCTCGAATCCGTCTCCACCGGTGGTCGCGGTTGTTTCGTCGGGAACGACCGTGGTGGTGTTGGCGCCATCGCCCCGGTACCCAAGGCGGAGACCACCGACAGCACGACCAATCCGGCAACATGCACACCGGCAACCGCGACAAACCAGACACCGAACGATTCACCATGGTTCCATCCCTGCACCCTACTTACCGGTGCTGATCATTTTGAGGTTGCCCGGTTTGGTTGGTCTTGCTGCTAGTGTTTCTGATCCCTAGGGATTGTGCAGTGCAAACCCCCACCTCCGAGACTACCCAAACCGGGCGGACTTGTTGCAGATGGTGATAATAGGGCCTGGTACCAGACTTATCTTATGATGGCGACTATCAACATGCCGTCCAGTTTGCCGGATGACGAGTATCGGGCGTATATCTCATGGCCGAGGGTACCCAACGCTGAGAAATACAAGCTTCGCTACTCTGTCTGGACTCTTAGGACAGGTACAACAGCAACCTTGCTGGTACCTTCCTACAACTGGCAAAACGAACCCGGCGAGATTGATAACCCTGCTTCGGGTTCGGTTACCTTCACGCTGGATGGACTGCAACGAAACCAACTTTATGCGATAAGCGTTCAGGCCAAAGCCGGTAACCGGAAGGAGTCCTTCTGGTCCGAACCTGTAATGTATTCACCGGAGGTTCGTGAGAAGGTCGTTGATGCGATCAGTAGCATCAAACACCGCATTACGTGATCTCTAGAATACGACAAGGTTGCGATCAAAGCCATATATCAATCCCGTACTGTGCCTGTTTCGTAAAGGATACCTATGTGATGACTATATCCGCAGCCTCTCAGAAGTTGATAGTTGTTCCGATCATTCTGGTTACCATGTTTATTACGGCCTGTCAGGCCGATATAGCCGACCAGGATGGACCCGAGAACACGAGATTAGTGGAAACACAACCTTCTGTTTCACAACCGTGGGAAGGACCGGCTAGAGGTTTCATACTTACAAGAGCCGATACCGGCTTGTACATTTGACGTTGGTACAGGTGTTGATCCGTGCCCTGTAAGGGTTCTTTCCTTAGACTCGGGGGCATCAGATCATTATATGGTGATCTACCGACCTATATGGAAGTAATGCTCGGATATGATGCACCTAGCTTTGTCCCACATGTAGTAATAAGGGGCGTTGTGTTAGCTGGCTCCACACGATGCAAAAAATATGCCCATTCCCGCTTTGCCTTTTCGAATGCGACGGGAGGGGTTGATCCGTCCTCCTACTGGTATCTATGTCTTGCAGAGGTTGCCGTTAACGAGTACATAGTCGGGACAGGCCCTCCGATTTTGACCATAGAAACCCACTCTGAACCATTGAACAAGGACGTTGAGGGCGACGGCACCGTTCAATGGTGGCAGCGCAGTAACGGCGCAATGCGACCAATTTCTGAACCCAAGGATCCTCAAACTAAGGCTGCCGGTGCCTATGAAGGTAAGGAATTGGTCCTGTTCCTCGGTACTCCTATCACGAAAAAGGTTGAAACCTGGTCGGTTATTCACGGGAGCCTGTCCTTCTGGTTTTTGCAGAAGCACGGCGATGAAGTGCGGGCTGTGTCAGTGTACTATAACGAGGCTGATATTAACGACCTCAGCAAGCTGGATATTCCGTTGACCGAGTTGGTGGCCGAGATCAAGAAAGCCGACGCGGAGCGTGACCGGATCACGGGAGGACGGCTGATCGTCACCCCCGACAGCGACGCCGCATCAGCAGGGTCAGGCTCCACCACTCCCCAGCCGATGATCGTCACCGACGCTAATAAACTCAAAGACCTCTACCTAGCATCCGGCGCGGTGTACGAAGGAGAGAACAGGACGGTGCTGCCTCCACCGCCCCCCGAAGGCTACACGCCACCCTCTACCACCATCGTCACAACAACCATCACCACTTCTTCGTCAACTACCACCACGGCGGCGACCGGGCTGACCCTATCCGTGTCCGACGCTACCGCCACTGAAGGTGAAACCATGGTGTTCAACGTCTCTTTGAACAAAGAACCCCTCGGTGTCCAAGTAGTAGTCAACTACCAATCGCAACCCGTAACCGCCACCGCGGGAACCGACTACATCGCCGTGAGGCGCCCGCCCGGTTCCGGTCGTTACCTACCTTGCGGTCCAGCCGCCGTCTACGACCAGGCCGTGTCCGGTCATGTAGGACAAACGCCCCGATGCCAATAGGGCTATCGCTTCCGCGATGTCGTCCGGCTGAGCAACCCGGCCAACCGGAATGCGTGACTCGATGGCGGCCCGGAGGTCGGGTTGGTCCAGCCGCCACTTGGTCATAGGGGTCTCCACCATGCCCGGACATATCGCGTTGGAACGGATACCTTCGGAGGCGTAGTCGGCGGCTATAGAGCGGGCGAGATGGAGAGCGGCCGCCTTGGATACCGAGTACGCCGACCGGGCCGGGAACGGGACCATTCCGGCTACCGAAGCCACGGTGATGATGTGCCCCGAGCGACGCGGGATCATCGACCGGAGAGCGGCTTGGGAGCAGAGGTAGACGCCGCGGACGTTGACAGCCATCACCCGGTCCCAATCCTCCAGCGGAGTCTCGTGGAGGCGGGTGGCCGCGTCCGATCCGGTGATCCCGGCATTGTTGACCAGCACATCAACCGGACCGATTTGTGTCTCTATGGCGCTGAAAGCTTCTCCGACCGCCTCCGGGTCCGATACATCCAGCCCGAGGCCTAGGCCGTCTGCGGCAGCTTCACGAGCGCCTGCCTCGTCGAGATCCAGGACACCTAGCCGGAAGCCTTCCTCAACGAGACGGTCACATGTCACGCGACCGATCCCGGACCCGCCACCCGTCACGATCGCCACCTTGCGGTTAGCCGCCATCTGCTCCTCCGTTTCTCGAATACTTAAGAAGAATATGCATCACGACTCCCCAGCGCGTAGCATCAGGCCGATGAGGTTGATCGGCAAGAGCGCATTGATCACCGGGGCGGGATCCGGAATAGGGAGAGCCACTGCCGAGTTGTTTGCGTCCGAGGGCGCCGCGGTGGCGGTAGTAGACCTTGATCCCCGAGCGGCCGCATCAACCGAGGCTTCCATAACAGAACGGGGCGGCGCTGCCATAGCATTGGTCGCCGACGTTTCGTCCGCAGAACAGGTGACCCATGCGGTCGACTCAGCCGCCCGTGAGTTCGGGAGACTCGACATCGTTTACAACAACGCCGGGGTGGGCTCGACCGGATCGGTAGCGACCGCCACCGAGGAGAACTGGGACCGGTGCTTCGATGTCAACGTCAAGGGAACCTTTCTTACTTCCCAGGCGGCGATCCCGCACCTGGAATCCGGCGGGGTAGGTTCGATTATCAACCAGGCTTCGGTAGCGGCCCTGGTCGGAATACAGGGTTTCGCCGCCTACTGCGCAGCCAAAGGGGCAGTCGTTTCATTGACCAGGTCCATGGCGTTGGATCTGGCCCCGAAGGGAATAAGGGTGAACGTACTATGCCCCGGAACCGTCTATACCCCCCTCATGAAGCCTCTCATGCTGGAACGTGGCGAAGGCGATCTGGAATTGGGGCTTTCCAGAACCGCTGCGAAGTATCCCATCGGACGTATCGGCAAACCGGATGAGATCGCTCAAGCCGCATTGTTCCTGGCGTCCGACGAGGCGAGTTTCGTAACCGGCTCCGTTTTCACGGTGGACGGTGGAATGACCGCCCAGTAACCGATGGGCGTACATCTAGGCGCGGACAAGCAAACAGACCTCGAAACAGCGGCCGGCCTGGTGCGCCCGGGAACAATGGCGGCGCTCGGTGGTGGGCTCTCCGCCAGGTTGCCGATGGCATTGGTTCGCCAACTGATCCGGGCCGGGATAGGCGACCTGCACGTCGTCGGGTCAGCCCATTCGATCGACGTGGACCTGCTGGTAGCCGCCGGATTGATTTCGGTCTGTGAGGAGAGCTACGTCGGGTACGAGCAGGATCACGGCCTAGCGCCCGCCTTCCGGAGAGCGTCCCAGGAAGGATCGATCAAGGTCCGGGAAAGCTGCTGCGACACCGTGCTGACCCAACTCCGGGCTGCCGAAATGGGCCTTCCCTTCCTGCCGGTTCACGGCGTCAAGGGCACCGGAATCGAGTCCCTGCACCCCGAATACCGCCGGGTCACCTGTCCGTTCACCACACAAGTCTTCGTGGCGGTCCCCCCGCTGGCGCCGGATGTCGTCCTTATCCACGCCCCTCTCGGAGACCGCTCCGGCAACCTGCATGTCGAACAGCCCTACGTTCTGGACGAGCGGTTCGCGACCGCCTCGTCAATGGTGATAGCAACGGTCGACCGGATCGCCTCCACCGATGAGGTCCAAGCGGCCGGAATCGTTATCCCGTTCTACCGGGTAGCGGCCATAGCGGAAGTACCATTCGGCGCCCACCCGTCCTCCTGCTATCCGGGATACGCCTACGACCGGAACCACATCGGCGAATGGGTTGAATCCGCCGCTACGCCCTCGGGCGCCGAGAATTATCTCAGCCGCTACGTCACCGGAACCGACGAGGCCCGTTACCGAAGCCTGCTGGGAGCGCAACGGCTGGAGCGTCTGGGTAGCTACACCGAGTCGACCGCCGCGTGGATGGAGATGTTCGCATGAGGTTCAGCCTCGACGAGTACTTCGTGGTCGAGTTAGCACGGGCGGTCGGCGACGCCGAGGTCACCTTTCACGGATTCGCCAGCCCTTGCGCGACCGTAGCCATGCACGTCGCCAAGCGCAGCCACGCGCCATCGGCGCTCCTGATCGAAGGCGCCATGTACGCCGTGAACCCCTACCCGGACTTCATTCCCCCGACCAGCAACGACCATGCCCTCAAGCAGGGAGCGGTCTACTCGATGCGCTTCGAGGAAGCTTTCGACATGTCGGTTCGGGGTGAAGTGGACAACATGTTCCTGTCCGGGGTGCAGATCGACCGCTACGGGAACACCAACGTTACCGCTATCGGCGGCATGCCTACCCCCAAAGTCAAGATGGGAGGCGGGGGAGGGGGCTGCAATATCTCCGCCACGATCGGACGGCTAACCCTGTGGACGACCAACCATCGACCGGGCCGATGCCTGGTTGATCAGTGCGACTTCATTACCGACATCGGCCACCACACCCCAGCAGGGACCCGGGCCGAACTCGGCTACCCAGGTAGCGGTCCGCAGATCCTGATCACTGAGTTGGGAGTGTTCGACTTCCCCGACGGAAAAGCCCGGCTCCGGAAGGTGTTTCCGGATGTAACCGTCGATACGGTGAAGGAGTCGACCGGCTTCGACTTCCCAATAGCTTCCGATCTCGGAGTTGTGGAAGTTCCGAGCCGGAGACAGATCGAGTTGGTCCGCCAGGTCGATCCGCTGGGAGTTCGACGCCGGGAGTTCCGACCGGCCGACCTGCAACGGAGCTTCCGCCTATGAGCCTCGATGCGCTCTTCAACCCCACCCGGGTGGCGATAGTGGGGGCTTCGGACCAGCCGGGCAAGGTGGGAGCCGTCCTGTGGCGCAACCTTGCCTCCTTCGAGGGGGAAATCGTTCCCGTCACCCGCTCATCCGAGACGGTAGGCGGGGTCAGGGCCTTCCCTTCCCTCCTGGACGTGGAGGGGAAGGTGGACCTGGCGGTGCTGGCCATTCCTTCCCGCGCCGCACCCGCGGTGGCTCGGGAGGCGGCAGCCAAAGAAGTGGGAGTGATGGTCGTGCTGGCCGGGGGGTTCGCCGAGACAGGTGACGAGGGAGCGGCGCTGCAAGCCGAGTTGGTGGAGGCGGCGGGAAGGGTGCGGATAGTCGGGCCCAACTGTTTCGGGGTGCAGAACATGGCTCGGCGCCTGAATGCCTCGATCACCCCGGCAGGAGATACGAAAGCGGGAGGAATCGCCCTGATCACCCAGTCCGGGGCTTACGGAATGGCGATACACGCCATGGCGCCGGACGAGCACCTTGAATTCGGAAAGGTCTACTCGTCGGGGAACAAGGCCGATATCGGCGATGACGAGGTGGTCCGCTACCTGCATAGGGACCCCGACACCGATGTCATCTGCCTGCTGGCGGAATCGGTTACCGACGGCGCCGAGCTGGCGGCGGCCATCCGGGATGCCTCCCCCACCATGCCGGTGATAATCACCAAAACAGGCCGTTCCGACGCCGGAGCTCGGGCGGCGAGTTCTCATACCGGTTCGATGGCCACCAACGACGCGATATTCAGGGCCGCCATGAATCAGGCCGGGGCCATCATCGCTCGCACCGGCCTCGAAATGCTGGACGTGGCGCGGGTTCTGGCCGGGCAACCCCTGCCATCGGGGAATCGGGCGGCGATCATCACCAATTCGGGAGGGACCGGAGTGGAGATGGTCGACATGCTGGCCGATGAGGGAATCGACGTGCCGGTACTCTCTCCAGCCTTGCGGTCACGGATCGCGGAGCGCCTTCCGGCCTTCGCCAGCGCCGCCAATCCGGTCGACATGACACCTATCTGGCCGCGCTTCGCGGAGCTCTACCCGTGGCTGATCGATACGTTGGCCAGGTCCGGAGAAGTGGATCTGGTGATCCCGGTTCTGCTGCAGAGAGCCGCCATGGACGAGGCCAACCTGGCCGCCATCCGTAACACTGTCGGAATACTGCGTGACGACGGGATCGACGTGCCCGTCTACTGCTGCTGGGTTGCACCGCGCGCGGAGCGTCCCAAAGCCGACCTGCTGCAGTCGTCCGGTATACCATGCCTGGAGTGGCCGGAGAGGACCGCCCGCACTATCGGCCATGTTGTGCGATACGTCGGTGCCCGTGACCGGATCCTCCCCCGGCCGGTTCTTCCGGCGCCGACCGTCTCCCGATTCCCTCACGGACCGCTTCCGGCCATGGAGGCCGCCGCCCTACTGGCGGAGTTCGGAATCGCAACTGTCGAGAGTCGCCTCTGCCGGAGCGAATCCGATGCCGTATCGGGAGCCTCGGAATTGGGCGGAAAGATCGTGATGAAAACCGCTGATCCGTCCATTGCCCACCGAACCGAGGTCAAGGGAGTAAGGGTCAACCTCCGGTCCGAATCCGAGGTCGTAGCCGCTTATCGGGACCTGGCTCGGCTGTCGTCCGCAGTGCTGATCCAACCGCAAGTTTCCGGCGTTGAGATGGTGGTGGGGGGGCTACGTGATGCCTCCTTCGGGGCGGTGGTGATGGTCGGCTTGGGTGGGATGGCGGTGGAGTTGTGGGAAGACGTGTCCTTTGCGCTCGCTCCGGTGGGGAGGGAGGAAGCTATCAGGATGATGGAGCGACTCCGGGGTTACCCGCTTCTCCGCGGCTACCGCAACCAACCGGGAGTCGACATCGACGTCCTGGCCGGCGTGATTTCGGGAGTGAGCCGGTTGCTGATCGCCCATCCCGAGGTGGAGGAGATCGACCTTAACCCGGTCATGGCAACGGAAGGGGGCGCAGTTCCCGTGGATTGGAAGATCTACGCGTCGTAGCCCGGCCGGGACTCCGGGTCCGCCTTCCGGCACGACGGGAACACGATAGGATATAAGCGGTCGAGGCGTGCGAGGCGCTCACCGCGACCGAAGAGAACCGTAATCAGACCAGGGAGGGCGAAACGATGGCCACCAGAACGGTTACCCCTTGGGACATCCGTAGTCAGGAGCCGTTGAGCATTCACGCCTGGGGACCCGAGATCGACTCGATGCTCGAAGATCCCTCCGACGACCGGGTGGTGTTCAACGTGGACGAGAACGACACTCGCCCGTTCGACGCTATTTTCCTCGGCGGTGGGGCGGCCGGGAGGTTCGGATCCGCTTACATGCGGGCATTGGGCGGACGGCAGCTCATCATCGACCGGTGGCCGTTCCTCGGTGGTTCCTGTCCCCACAACGCTTGCGTCCCTCATCATCTATTCAGCGAAGTAGCCGCCGAGCTAATGCTGGCCCGCACGTTCAGCGGGCAGTACTGGTTCCCCGACCTTGACGGCAAGATCACCTCCATCAAGGAGATAGTCGATCTCTTCCGCGCCGGGCGGATCGCTCCTCACGCCATCATGAACTTCCAGAGCAAGGAGCAACTGGACCTCGAATACGTCTTGAACGCCCCGGGAACCATCCTCGACTCCAATACCGTGGAGGTGGCCGGCCGGGTATTCACCGCCGACAACCTGATCCTGGCTCTCGGCGCCAGGTCTCGTCCGCTGCCCTGTCCGGGCGCCGATCTGCACGGGGTCTTCACCTATGAATCGTTGGTCGAAGATCTCGACTACGAACCCGGAGACACCGTGGTGGTGATCGGCGGATCCAAGACCGCGGTCGAATACGGATGTTTCTTCCAGGCCACCGGACGCCGCACGATCATGGTTGTCCGCTCCCAACTGCTCAAGCTCCTCGAGGACGGAGAGACCCGCAACTACGTGATCACCATGATGGAAGAGCAAGGCATGGAGATATGGGAGGGCTCGGTAGCCACCGAGATCCACGGGGGGCCCGACGGGAAGGTACGGGGAATCACCATCTCCACTCCGGACGGGCCGCAATACGTCGAGACCGACTTCGTGTTCCACGGATTGGGCGAGATTCCCAACTCGGAGATGGCGGCCGATGTGCTGGGCGTGAAGCTGAACGATGACGGGACCGTAAGGGTCAATCCCCAGATGCAGACCTCGGTACCCAACGTTTACGCGATCGGCGACCTGATCGGCCCACCGATGGAGATGTTCAAGGCCCGCAAGTCGGGTATGTACGCCTCGCGCCACATCATGGGTGAGGACGTGCACTACGAGTTCAAGGAGTTCCCCGACTTCATGCACACCCATTACGAGGTGAGCTGGTTCGGGATCGGTGAGGAAGAAGCCCGGGAGCGCTACGGAGAGGTCACGATCATCAAGATGCCTCCCGATTCCGAGGACGGCTGGGAGGTCGCTCTGCCCGCTACCGACCGGATGATGCTGTACGCCTTCGCCAAGCCCCGTATGTCGGGATTCCAGAAGCTGATCATCGCCTCCCGGTCACGGAAAGTGGTGGGCGCCCACCATGTCGGCGCCGGAGCGAGGGACGCCTTCCAGTACTTGTTCCAGCTGTATCGTCGGGGCCTTACCATCGACCAGTTGGCTGAAATGGACGAGTTGTTCCTCAATCCGACTCACTTCATACAGCTGTCCCGTCTGAGGGCCGGTAACAAGGATCTGAAAGACCTGTAGACGACCCCTCGAGACGATCATGCGGGTTCGCTTCCCGGCCGACTACCTGTGCGGGAGAGGGCCGTGAACCGTCTTGCAGGTAAGCCCTATCGTCGAGTTGGAAGGGTTGCCCCGCCGGTTAGTAGCCGGTGAAGGTCATCAGCTTCCAAACCTTCTGATCCAAAAGGCTGAAAAGGGGACATACATCGCCCACTTGAGGCAGTTGTGATGCTATGATGCGCGTATGCGCACAACAGTGACAATAGATGACGAGATCCACGAAAAGGTCCGGCGAGTCGCTTTCGAATCCCGCCGAACACTAAGCGATGTCATCAACGAATTGCTCTCCGAAGGCCTTAAGTTCGTAACCCGAGACCGTGGGCCCCGTAGGCTCGGCCAACTCCGAGGGACTATCACGATCGCCGATGACTTCGACGACACTCCCGAAGAAATGCTCGACTCCATGAACGCCCCGATCTAGATGGCGGATCTGTTGCTCGACACCCACGTACTGCTGTGGGCGAACGAAGCACCGGAACGGCTCTCCCGCGAAGTGGTATCCGCGCTGGAGGATCCATCGAACCGCCTGCTGGTATCGTCGGTCTCGGTGGCCGAGATTGAGATCAAGCTACGACTCGGCAAGCTGACCATGCTGCATGATTGCCGGACCCTCACCTCCCGACTTGGTGCGGATTGGCTCGACCTGACCGCCGCTCACGCCATGGGGCTGCGAAGCCTGCCGCCGATTCATGAAGACCCGTTCGACCGCCTCCTCATTGCGCAGGCGATAGGCGAGGGATGCACACTCGTCTCCGCTGATAGGATGGTGCTCTCCTACCCGCTACGGACACTCGCCGCGTAACAACCGGGATCCCGGTAGTGCTGAACCCCTATCCGCCCGGCGCGGACGGGGCCCTTCAGCCGGTTGCCAGGTCCAGCAGTAGTTCCCTAGTAGCGGCCACGCCCGCGCCGGTATCGAATGGGACAGCCCACACGTCGGTGGCGCCCGCATCGAACAAAGCTTGGATACGACGTTGCACGGTGTTCTCATCGCCGGTGATGGCCAGACCGACCGGACCGTCGACCGCTTCCCGCTCGAACAGCCGACGGTAGTTGACGAGCATGCCGTACCGACCGAAAATCCGGGCTGTGGCTTCGTGAGCCCGGTCCCGGTCGGGATCGACGGCAATCGGTATGCCGGCCAGCACTCTCGGCGCCGGGCGACCCGCCTCTCGTGCGCCATCGATGACCGCGGGAACCACCACTTCTTCCAAGGACTTCGGGCCTGCCAACCAGGTGGTTACCCCGTCGGCCACCTCTCCTCCCAACCGGCACATTCCCGCGGCCAGAGCTCCCACTATCAAGGACACGGGGGCGGTACCGGGAACCGTGAACTCGCCGTGAACGCGGTAGTGCTCACCGTCGAAGTTAACCGAACCCTCGGTAAGCAGGCTGTTCAGAACTGTCAGGTATTCACGTAGATGCCCTATCTGGCTGGAGTAGTCCAGTCCATGCATCCCCTCGATCACCGGACGGTGGGAAACGCCCACGCCAAGCACGAACCTCCCCCCGGCCAGCGACTGAATCGTCGCCGCCGAGTGGGCCAATGCCATTGGATGGCGTGGGTAGCTGGGCACTACGCCGACCCCGAGCTCGATTTGCGATGTCGCTCGCGCCGCTACCGCAAGAGTGGTAAGCGAATCGATTCCCCTGGTGATATGGGTACACCATGCGGAGGAGAAACCTTCCCGCTCGGCGACCGCCGCCTCTTCAGCTACCTCTCCCGGAGGTTTCAGGATGCCTAGGGCGTCACCGCCGAACATGATCGATATGCGCATTGGGAGGCTCCTATCCGAGGGTGGCGGCCAGTAGAGCGAGCAACCGGGCGAGAGCATCGCTCACCGCCCCATGATGATATGAAGCCGAATCGTCGTCAAGGAAGTCGTGGCCAACCCCTGCGTAGAGGATCCACTGCCCGTGCCGGTTCCGACGCTGTGCCTCGTCAACCCCTTCCGCCGGTACCAACTCGTCCTCGGCGCCATAGAGACCCAGAACCGGCATAGGGAGCATTTCCAAGGCATCCGCAACCTGCAGCTTGCGGTTCTCGTCACCGGCGAGCGGGGCATAGGCGACGCACAGGGCGCCCACCTGACTCTGACGATGCGCGGCGTAAACTATGGCAAAGCGACCACCAACGTCGATACCCAAGATCCCGACCTTGCCGGGTCGCGCCCATTCGGCGGGATCGTTGAAAACGAAGGAAAGGGCATCGTCGATATCGGCCACCGCCCGGGTTTCCTGAACTCCGCTATAAACCGCTACCAGATCCTCGAATGAGGCGTCCGGTCCCCGGTGGGCTCCCCTGGTGAGGTCGAGAACCAGCACCGCGTATCGATTCCGAGCCAACCGGCGAGCCAGATCTTTGACAAAGGGGGTGATACCGCGGAGGGGAGGAAGGATCACGACCAACGGGTAGATCCCGACACGGTCAGGTCGGGCTAGGTAACCCTGGGTGAAGCGGGCGCCGGTCGGCATGGCGAAGTCGCGATAGAGAATCTCGATAGTTCCCTCATGCTGGAGAACCGCCACACCACCTCCCGAATACGTGCCGTTAGAGTCGGCCCGGCCTCCACGTAGACCTAGCAGGCCCCATCCTAGCGATCGGTAATCGGGTGGAAATCAGATCTAAGACCGGCCTACGCCTATGACAAATCGGAACCTACCGGAAGCGACTGCACCGTACTGTCGTGCCTGACTTCGGAGACTGCACCCGACACCAGGGTCACATGACCGCCGGATGTGGCTACTACCAGACCGCCCTCCCGTGAAACATCAACCACCCTCCCCGCTCCATCAGGAGACCATGTAACCTCCGCGCCGATCGTGGAGCAGAGACGCCGATATTCGTCGTAGGGCCAGTCCTCCGGTGAATCGGCCAGCCGTCCCAGCAGTTCATCCGCCCACCGTTCGGCGATCCCTACCGGGGCAGAGGGTCCGGGATCATGAGACCAGATGGCGCCCCTCCCCATCGGAGGGTCAGGCCAGTAGAGATTGGCGCCCCACCCGACCACTACCAGACCCCCGGACGCCTCGGTAAGGATCCCGCCCAGCTTCAGGCCTCCCCTCATCAGGTCGTTGGGCCATTTGAGGGTCATTCCGGCTGCGCGCTCGCCGAGGGATCGACGGGCAGCCACGCCTGCTACGAGGGTTATCAGGGGCCACGCCTCGGTTGGCCAGGATGGGCTAAACCCGAGTGATGCCGCGAGCGCTCTGGGGGCGGTGTCCCAATCAGCGCCGGTTCTGCCCCTCCCCATAGTCTGGGATCCGGCCACTACCAGCAGAGGCCGGTCGCCTATCCGTTCTCTAACGACATCCTGGGTGGACGTGGTCCGATCAAGGACCAAGGTTTCGTAAAGTCGATTTGCGGACATCGCAACCGGCACTATAGGCGACCCCGGGGACCCGGCCCGGAACTCCATGCCGGTCCTGCTGGGAGCGGTTCGGTACCTACCCCTTCCCTATAGCCGGGATTCCTGATACAAGGTCAGGAGACCGAGGGAAAGGCCGTCATTACTTCCATCACCGATCTGGCCGGCGAGAAGGGGGACCGGCTTCCGCGTACCCCCACAACGTCACGGGTAATGCTGGTGGCGGTGGGAGCCGGTCTGGCAGTCGCTCTTGCCTTCGCATTCTGGCACCGTCCACAAGAGCCCCCGGCCGGCATGGGCGTGGTTCCGCAACCTCGGACCGCGGCGCAGGCGGTGGCGCCGGTATCCACTCTGGTCACCGTTCACGTTTCGGGAGCGGTCCACAAGCCGGGGTTGGTGATTCTGGAAGCCGGGAGCAGGGTTGCCGACGCGGTTGCCGCGGCGGGGGGTGGACTCCCTGGAAGCGATCTGGGAAGGATCAACCTCGCCGCGGTCGTCACGGACGGGGTGCGGCTCGTGGTGCCTTGGTTCGACGCCGGTATCCGGGAAACGCAGGAGATTCGGGACGGTGATTCTCATGGTTTCCCGGTGGACGTGAACCGGGCCGGGGTGGACCGGCTGGTGGAGCTTCCCGGGGTTGGAGAGGTGTTGGCCGCCCGCATCCTGGCTTATAGAGATGCCCACGGACCCTTCACCGTTCTGGAGGATCTACTAGATGTCCCGGGGATCGGCGAAGGGAAGTTGGCCGGTCTGCGCGACTTCGCGGTGGTGGATCGATAGGCCGCTTCCCCGACCGGCGGGCGCGCCTCTTCCTGGCATGCGCAGGCGCCATCTGGTTGGGCATAACCGGCGGGGTGCTGACTCAGTGGTCTGTAGCGGTTGCTGTCATGGCGCTGGCCGGAGTTGCCTTGACCAGGAACCGGCGAATGGTACTGATCCCGGCCCTAGCGGTGGTCGGTTCGTTGGCGGGAGTGCTTCTCGGGGTTCGCGAGGCCCGGATGAGCAATGTGCACCTTCCGCCGGGCGAGGTGACCCTGCTGGTGGAAGCATTGTCCGACGGCGGAGGGTTGCCGGATGACGGATGGGTGAAGGTTCGGATAGTGGCCTGGGAGGAGGATTCCGGTCAGGTTCATAGCTGGGATGGGCCGACCGGATGGCTAAGGGGTGATGTTTCGCATTGGAAGCGGACAACGCGCTGGTGGGTAGTAACAGTCGCCGAACCTGCCGAACCATCGGAAGGGCGCTTCCCCTCGGGTCGTACAGCCGCATGGGAAGGGAGGGTGACGGTTGCCCGAGCAGCGGGCGTAGGTGGAGGATGGTTGGGGTCCGGCGCCGTCAAGATGCGCTCCCTTATAACTCATCGTCTGCGACCGGAAACGGGAAGGGGACGAGCTCTGCTAGCCGGTTTCCTGCTGGGAGACACATCCCATCTCGGGGAGGCCGAGCGGGAATGGATGCGACGGGCCGGGCTTGCCCACTTCGTGGCGGTGTCCGGAAGTAACGTGGCCTTGTTTCTGGGCGCGTTATTCCTGGTAGCGGGACCGCTCGGTTGGGGCTCCCGTCGCCGTACCGTGCTCGGTCTGGCCGGATTGGCCTTTTTCGTGCTGCTGGTCGGCCCCGATCCTTCCGTGGTCCGAGCGGCAGGGATGGCCGGGATCGTGTTAGTGGCACGTCTGTTCGGGCTACGCCCGGATGTCTGGGTGGTAATCGCCACCGGAGTCGGGGCTCTTCTCCTCGCTTCCCCTGAACTGGCTTTCAGCCTCGGATTCCAGCTCTCGGTCGCCGCCACCGCCGGAGTGGTTGTCGGGGCGGGATGGTTCCGTGACCTCAAGCCCGCTTGGCTGGCAACCACTCTGGGCGCGTCGTGCGGGGCGCAGTTGGCGGTCGCCCCCATCCTGCTGATCGCGACGGGGGAAATCCCCCTGTGGTCCCCGCTTACCAACGTGGTGGCTGCTCCACTGGTGGTGGCGGCGACCGGATCGGGCGGGGTGGGCGTCATCGCCGGGCTTGATGGGCTGGTCGCGGCCGGAGCAGTATGTGCAACTGCCGTCTTGGAAATCGCCGAAGTAGCCGCCGGGCTTCCGTCGATCGGTTGGTATGTGTTCATCCTGCTGGTGGGTCTTGTCGTAGCGGCCGCTCGATGGCCCCGGTACAGACCGGCTGTGATCGTCATGTCAGCCCTGGTCAGCACACTTCTGACGATGGTTTCCCTGCCCCACGCGTTTCCGTTTACTTCTGTTCTTCCGTTCTCACGCCCTGTCGTTCGTCCGGCCTTTGTAGCTCTGGATGTCGGCCAGGGGGACTCCCTGCTTGTCCTGGGCAAGGAGGGGGAGACGGTGCTGATTGACGGGGGAAGCAGCGGGTTGAGGGTGCGCGACGGTTTGGAGAGGTTCGGGATCCGGTCGATCGATCTGATGGTGGTAACCCACGCCCATCAAGATCACTACGGAGGCTTGCCCGCGGTGATCGGGTCCATTCCGGTGGGGGTCTTGTGGTACCACCCGTTTCCCGGCCAGGCCGACGAGTTCCGGCAATTCATTGCCGGCGCCGGTCGGCGTACCCGGGTGGAGACGCCGGAGCCGGGCGCCTATCGATTGGGGTCGATCAGTCTGGAGGTACTCGGGCCCCGTCGTCGCTACGCCTCGCTCAACGATCAATCCATCGTCATGCTGGTGACGGTCGCGGATACCCGAGTATTGCTTTCGGGGGACATCGAACGAATTGCACAGGGTGAGCTGCCTGCCCCCCAGGTGGACATCCTCAAGGTTCCCCATCAGGGCGCCGCGACCTCCGATGCTCGGTGGCTGGTTGCAACCGGCGCCGCCAGCGCCGTCGTCAGCGTGGGGCCGAACCGGTTCGGGCACCCGTCCGTAGAACTGCTTTCCCATCTGGAGAAGGCGGGCATGGAGGTGAGACGGACCGATCTCGAAGGCGATGTAGTCATCGAACTCGGCTCGTAGGGTGACGGCCCGGCGCTACCATGCGCGTGGGAGGTGTTGAAAAAGGTCCCCGGATGGGGTAGCGCCCCGTACGCAGGGCGCATGTCGGGCTGTATTGCCGACCCTACGAGCGCCGCTGTCGTGTTTCTCAGCACCCTCCCGCGGGCGACCGGGGATATTGATGCGGAGCGATGGACGAAGCCTTGAACTGTGATGGCCGATGAAGATCCTGGTAACCGGCTCTGCGCAGGGTCTCGGGCGGCACATCGCGATAGCGCTCGGTTCGGATGGACACGAGGTCGTGGTCCATTACCGATCCAGCCGGTCGGAAGCCGAGTCAGCTGCCGACCTGATCCGGGAGGCCGGGGGTGACGCCCACACGATGCAGGGGGACGTGACCGTTCCCGAACAGGTCCAAGCCATGGCGGAACGGATAAGGGTTGAGGTGGGTGGCTTGGACGTTTTGGTCAACAATGTGGGCCAGTTCCTTATCAAACACGTTGACGACTTGACCGTCGAGGAGTGGGATGCCCAGATCGCGTCAACCGTTTCCGCCACCTTCTACGTTTCGAGGGCGATGCTCCCGATGCTCCGGGATGGGGGAGGGAGGATCGTTAACATATCGGACTCCGGCGCCGACCGCATCGCCGCCCGCCCCCGCACCCTTCCCTACTACATAGGTAAGGCCGGAGTGTTAACGCTCACCAGAACTATGGCGGTCACGGAGGCGCGGCACGGTATCACCGTAAACGCCATCCTTCCCGGGGCGCTCGAGAATTCGGAGCCGGCTCCCCCTCTTTCGAGGATGCCGTCGGGACGGTACGGAAAGTTCGATGACGTGAGGGCGGCGATAGGGTTCCTACTAGACGAACGCAGCGATTACATAAGTGGATCTTTCATCCAGGTGGGGGGAGGTTGGAACCTCTGAAACCGTTGGTTCACGTTAAGGGACCCCCCGACTCAGGCCCCGGCGAACGCAGCCGAATGTTGGATGAGGCACGGAAGGTATTTGTCAACGCGGGTATCGATACCCATGCCATCGTGCGCATCGATGTTCCTGGTCGGGGTCAGTCCGCCTCCGCCGAGGCGGTCGTCAGGCCGGAGGTCGAACCCATGATCCCGGCCATACAGTCGGGGTCTCTATTCGGTGGCCGGACCGGTGTTCTGGTCGTAGACGCTCATCATCTGCGCCTTCCGGAGGCTCGAGTGGTGACCGAAGTTCTAGGACAGACCGATTCCTACGAGTCGCAAGTCGTTCTGGTATCCAACGGAGCGCTCAGCCCGTCTCTTGCCGCTCATGTACGCAAACACGGCGACACCATCTCGATCCGCAAGCTACGGGAACGTGAGGCGGCGGAGTGGCTCAGGGCCGAGGTTCGTAACAGACGAATGCGGGTGAGGGCCGACGCGCAAGCGGCGCTCCTGGAGAAATTCGGTTCGGATGTAGGCGCCATCGCGCGAGCTCTCGATCAGCTCGCGGTAGTAAAGGGGCCGATAACAGCTGACCTCGTTCAAGCAAGGTTCCGCAACCGTCCCGATGAACCTATCTGGCATCTGACCGACGCACTATCGAGAGGCGCGGTCGATGATGCCCTGCGTCGCCTTCACGATTTGCTTACCCACATCCATCCGCTGGTCGTCGTGGCGGCGCTGGAGAGGGACCTGCAATGGCTGGCTATGGCCGAGGTGGCCCCTGACATAGAGACATTTGCCGGTTGGGTCGGTTCCAAACCCGATTGGTATCCGGTGCAGAAGAGTTGGCGGGCCGGCAAGAGGATGACCGACGATAACCTGGCCAAAGCCGCCGACGCGTTACGACGCGCCGATGCAGCCCTCAAGACGTTACCCCAAGAGACCCATCTGGTGACCCTGGAGCGCCTTACGGTGTCGCTCTGTTATCGCTACCGCAGGTAACCCGGGGTGGATCTGCAAGCCGGACCGGCGTCGGAGGTACCGGATGGATGTATTGCCTGGTCAGGGCGGGACTATTCCTCCACCCATTCGTTCCGGCAACCCCGATCCATCAAGGAAACGGGGCTAAAGGTCGGCGGCGATCGCCGATACCCGCCGCGCCAGGTTGCTCTTGCGGCGGGAGGCGGTGTTCTTCTTCAGAATACCCTTGGCCTGCGCCTGGTCGATGCGCTTCTGGGCAACGCGTAACGCTTCTGCCGCCGCGCCGGCGTCACCGCTTCGAGCCACTTCCAGGGCGTTCTTGGTGCGCGTCTTGAGCTCCGATCGGATCGCCTTATTGCGAACCGTTCGTATCACAGCCTGGCGGTTGCGTTTCTGCTGAGACTTGATATTTGCCATCGTTTGTTTCTTTCCGGGACGGAGGAGCGGTCGGGCTCGGGCCCTTTGTGGCGGGCTGTTCGAGACCGGCCGGAGCCGGGCCATGCTAGCAGGGTGGACGAATCGGTCCAACGAGGGGTCGGGATCCGGTCTTGGGGTGACAGTACCCGTATATGCGGTTCTATCATGTCAACCATGTTGGACCACCGCAAGGCCCATGTCCTACGAGTCCTGGTCGAGGAGCACATCCGGACCGGAGAACCGGTCAGTTCGCGGGCGATACTCCAGTACGGGCGCTTGAAGGTTTCGGCGGCGACGGTCCGTAACGACCTGGTAGCCCTAGAAGCAGACGGATACGCAGTGCAGCCACACACATCGGCGGGGCGGGTACCCACCGCCAAGGCCTACCGGTACTTCGTGGATGAGTTTCTCGAGCCCATCAAACTCCCCCGAACATCGGCCCGGGTGGCTTCGTTCTTCTCGTCGGTCCATACCGAATTGGGACGGCTTCTCAGAGCGACGTCGTCGCTACTTACCGAAATAACCCACTACCCCTCGGTAGTAACCGGTCCGGGTTTAGCGTCCGAGTTGGTGCGCGCCATACACCTAGTGGCGACACGTCCCGACGCGGTGGTAATGGTGGTCGTGACACAAGCCGGTAGGGTATCCCAGTCCCTTCTCGAGCTCCCCGGCTCGGTGGATCCGGTGGAGGTTGCGGACGCGGAGTCGATCCTAAGGCGTCATCAGGCTGGCCGGACAATGTCCCAGGGGATAGATCTGGACGTGCTGTCGCCGCCCGAACTGGTCGGTAGGGTGGGAACCATCGTATGGGCCGCGTCCGAGGCATTGAAGAAGGCGGCGATCACGGATCGGGAGTTGTATCTGGGTCCTACCAGTTCGTTGCCGGATACCTGGGGTGAGATCTCCACGGTACGGAGAGTACTTGAGGTACTGGAGCGCGAAGCTGCTCTCCTTGAGGTTCTCATGCACCTCCCGGAGGGAACGGAGGTTCGGATAGGGCGGGAACTGGGCCTAGACTCATCAGTCGACATCTCTCTGGTGTCTACAAGCTACGGAGGCGACAAGGACGAACATGGTGGCCGGATAGGCGTGTTGGGCCCGATGAGAATGGACTACGGCAGGACTATTTCGGTGGTGGAGGAGATCAAAGGTCGACTCGATCAGAGCCTTGGAAGCACCGACCTGTGACGCTGGAACCGGCGTACCGCCGTTACCATCCCCATCTGCCCGTCCGGGTACAGGTTCATGAGCGTGCGATCTTGACAAGCATGGGTTGATACCGAGCAGATTATGGCTGACTATTACGATATCTTGGGGATTGACCGGGATGCCACGCCCGAAGCGATAAAGAAGGCATTCCGCAGGTTGGCTCGCGCCACCCACCCGGACGCCAATCCCGGCAATCCCGAGGCCGAGGCCCGATTCCGCCAGATCGCGGAAGCATACGAGGTTCTGTCCGATCCTGATCGTAGGGCCCGGTACGACCATGGCGGCAACCTGGATCCGGGGGCCCTATTTCAAGGGTCGGGCTCGTTGGATGACCTTCTCAGGTCCGTGTTCGGCGACGGCGGATTGTTCGGGACGGGGTTCGGAGAGGCGAGAGACTCCCGAGGAAGTGATATCCGGGTCCATCTGCCGCTCGATCTGGAGGAGGCTGCGTTCGGAGCCACGAAGACCGTCCGTTTCAGAGCTGCTATCGGGTGTGAGGAATGTAGTGGTTCGGGCGCCAGGTCCGGTACCGGAACGCGGATATGCAACGTGTGTTCCGGAACCGGCCAGGTAAGGGTGGCGAGGAGAAGCGCCTTCGGTTCTCTGATGACCGTTACGACGTGTCGGGTCTGCGGGGGAGGAGGGTCTGTGATCGCCGACCCCTGCGCATCGTGCTCGGGTGAGGGATTGGTAGCAGGCGAGCAAGAGGTCTCGGTGGAAGTCCCTGCGGGATTGAGCGACGAGAGCAGTCTGAGATTGGTAGGGAAGGGCGAAGCGGGCCGTAGGGGAGCCCCTGCCGGTGATCTGTACGTCCAGCCGGCGATCCGTCCCCACCCGTCATTCAGAAGGCAGGGAGACGATCTTCGCTACGATCTGACCGTAGGTATCGCCGCTGCGGCGCTGGGAACCGAGGTGGATATTCCGCTCCTGGAGGGTGGGTCGCAGCTGGTGAAGGTTTCGGCCGGTTCCCAGCACGGAGACGTCATCCGGTTGAAGAGCAAGGGTACGGGCCGGTTGCGCGGCAGGGGAAGAGGTGACATGTTCGTCCGGGTCGCGGTAGAGGTCCCGAGAAAGCTGAGCCGGAGTCAGCGGAAGATCCTGCGCCGGTACGTCGAGTCCACAGGTGAGCATATACTCTGAGACGTCGCTCGCCCCGGCGGTGCTGAAGATTTCTCGACTCGTATGGTACCCTTTACTTATCTCGGTAACCCGTTGCATATCGGTCATGGTTCGGTGAGGCATCCCGCCACTTCGCGCTTACGGTTACATGTTCCCGCTGCCGGTCTAATGCTGGATCTCCTGGGGGAGAATGATCGGCACTTAAGGAAGGTCGAAGCTGCCTATCCCCGGGCGGTCATTGTGGCCCGGGGAGACGTGGTGACCTTCGGGGGTGAGGAGGAATCAGCCCGCAGCGCCTATAAGGTTGTCGAGGAATTGTTGATGATGCTACAGCAAGGCCTCGATCTCGAGTCCGAGGCCGTCCACCGGGTAATTGAAATGGTAAATGATCAAGTTCCGTCCCCGAGCGGGATTCTGGGGACATCCATCACCGTGGGGCGAGGCAAGGTAATTCGACCCAAGACCACCGGCCAGCTTCGGTACCTGGAAGCGATCCGGGACAATACGTTGGTGTTCGCTATCGGACCGGCGGGTACCGGCAAGACCTACCTGGCGATGGCCTCGGCTGTGGCGGCCTTGACGGCGGGGAGGGTGAAACGAATCGTGCTGAGCCGCCCCGCGGTGGAAGCGGGGGAACGTCTCGGCTTCTTGCCGGGGGACCTGGAAACCAAGTTCAACCCCTACCTGCGCCCGCTCTACGACGCCCTCTACGAGATGCTGGGACCCGATGATGTAGCTACCTACATGGAGAAGGGATCCATAGAGGTCGCTCCGCTGGCCTACATGCGCGGTCGCACCCTCAACGATGCGATCGTAGTGCTTGACGAGGCTCAGAATACATCACCGGCTCAGATGAAGATGTTCCTGACCAGGTTGGGATTCAACTCCACAATGATCGTTACCGGCGATGTCACACAGGTGGATTTGCCGAAGGAGCGTCCCTCCGGTCTGCGGAACGCGGTGGGTATCCTCAAGAACCTCAAGGGAATATCCGTGGTTTATCTGGCTGCTGCCGATGTGGTCCGCCACCGCATCGTGGCCGCGATAGTAGAGGCTTACGAGGCGGCCGACCGGGGACGGCGATGAGCGCTCGCCTCCGGTTGTCGGTCAGGATCATGATCGTTGTAGCAACCGTCGGTCTTTCCTGTCTCGCCCTGCTCCTCGGGCAGCGGTATACGGAGGTCCAGGTAACGGTCGGTGAACCGTCACCCCAGAACTTTATCGCCGAGACACCGATAACGATGATCGAGGACACGGTCGCAACCGAGCAGCGTCGAACCGAGGCGGCGGCCCTCGCGAGCGTGCAGTACCTGCGCAACCAGGATATCGATACCCTGGTAGTCGATAACATTCAATCCTTTTTTGAAGCGGTCAGATCAGCGGCCGTCGACCCCAGTGTCGAACTGCTTCCTACCGTCACCACGGCCGGAACCCAGCCGCCCGCCAACCAAAACGATCCGAATCCCGGCGGGCCGCAGAGTCCGCTAGGCACGACGGTGGTGTCCGGCCCGGTCACCGAGGCACCGACGACGTCGGTAAGTGGAGAGGCGCCGGAACCCGTTTCGCCATCCACTCCTGATGAAAGTCCTGTATCCGTTCCGGGTGCAGCTCTCACCGAAGTGTCTCGAACCTCCGGGGTGACAGGTCAAGTTCTGGTCGTCACGGAGGGGGATGGCGTATTCGTACCGGCCGGGCAAGGTCTCGGAGACATAAGGCTGCTCGCTTACGACTCCACCGGAACCCAGTTCGTGGACCGGACCCTGGCAACGGGTCGATTCTCGTTCACCGGCCTGGCGTCCGGTCCGGCCACCGTTCTGGTGGAAACCGAGTCGGTCCCGTCCGGGCTTACCGCCGACGAAGGCCTGCTGGTCCAGGAGGCCGTGCTTGCCGCAGGTGAACAGATACAACTCGAGCCCATCGTGCTGGAACCGGTAGTGGTTTCCCAGGATATCCAGGCCGCCAACCTTCGGGCGGCCGGCTACTCACTGTCCGAGGGGACCATTCTCATGCTGGTCGGAATAGCGACCGGGGACGTTGTGCGGGAGATCATGGGCGAGGGTCTGTGGTTGTCATCCGTGCAGCAGGAGGTGGTCCGCCTCGCTACCGAGAAGCTGGACGATAACGGGGGGATCCTGAGCGAGGAGCTACTTGATGTCCAGCGGGAGATCCGGACCCAAACCATTCTCGTTCCGATACCCGACGTGGATCCGGAGGTCTGGCAACAGCTGTCGATGGTGGTGACCGAGGTAGCCAGCGAATTTCTCGCCGCCAACAAATCGGTGGACGTGGTAGCCACCGAAATCCTTAGAGAGGACGCCAGGCAGCAGGTCGATCCGGTGTTGATCGACTATTCCCCCGGCGAGATTGTGGTGGCGCAAGGCGTTGAGGTGACCGACGACATCATGTTGGCGCTCACCGAGGGAAGGTTGATCGGCTTTGCCGCTCCGAGATACCTGGCCAGGGCGCTCGCAATCGTTCTGGTCATTGCGCTGCTGGGACTGTACATCCACCGATTCCAGACGTCGGTCTGGGACTCTCTCCGCCATATCGCCCTCTTCGGGTTTCTGGTGTGTTTGGCGGCGCTGGCTGCTCGCGGCGCGGCCTTCTTTGTGGAAGGCAACCCGGTGTTCGGCTTCATGGTTCCTGCGGCCGCCTTCGGTTTGATGGCGGCCATACTCTTCGATGCGCGAACCGCCCTGCTGATGGCGGTGTTAGTCGGGTCTATGACCGCGATAGCCACCATCGATGTCGGATACACACTGTTCGCCACCATGTCGACTCTGGCGCCGGTCCCCTTCGTGTCGGCAATCTCCGCTCGGAGGGATCTACGCCGGGCAGCGTTGTACATAATGATGATCTCCGGCGCCCTAGCGACAGTTATCGCGTTGTTCACCCACGAGGATATCCCGGTGTACGAGGTGGCCGGCTACGCCCTGGCCAACGGCGCGGTATCGTGGTTGATCGGTACCTCCCTGCTCTCGGTGCTCGAGATCTTGTTTGATATAACAACCACGTTGCGACTCCTCGATCTAACCGACCGGAACCATCCGGCCCTGCGGTTGCTCGAAGAGAAGGCCATCGGATCCTTCAACCACTCCCTGATGGTGGGTACGTTGGCTGACCGGGCGGCCCGTGCCGTGGGCGCTAACTCGATACTGGCCAGGGCGGCGGCGTATTACCACGATCTAGGCAAGACCGAGCATCCCCATTTCTTCATCGAGAACCAGTTCGGTATTGAGAATCCTCATGATGAGATGCGGCCGGAAATATCCGCCGAGGTCATTCGTAGGCACGTGTTGGATGGCGTCAAACTCGCCCGCAAGTATCGGATTCCCGGTGAGGTGGCGGAAGGGATCGTGACCCACCACGGGGATGCCATCATGCACTTCTTTTACAGCAAAGCGAAAGAAGCCTACGGGGCCGATGCGGTGGATCGAGAGGATTACCGGCACGCGGGCCGCAAACCGGTCAAGCGGGAGATGGCCATCGTCATGCTGGCTGATTCCGTTGAGGGCGCCTGTCGGGCTGTCTTCGAGACGGAAAAGCCGTCCCCGGAGCGAATCAAGCAGTTAGTGGATCGGGTTGCGGGCGAAAAAGTATCCGATGGACAGCTTTCCAACTCTCGCATGACGCTTGGTGACTTGACGGCAGCCAAGGAGGCCATGGTCGATGCGCTCGTAGGCCACTACCATCAACGCATCCCGTATCCGAACTTCCCGGAAAGCGAATGACCGACCTACCGGATGCTTCTCAAAGCAAGTAGGATACGGAAGACGCGTGGAAATATATCTCTCTGACGAGCAGGACGTTCCATTACCTATCGAGTCGGTTCGGAGGCTTGCTCGAGCCGTCCTTGATGAGGAAGGGCTACCCACCGGGACAGAAGTAGGGATCATCTTCGTGACCGACGAGGAGATGGCCGGCCATAACGCCCGGTTCCTGTCCAAGAACGGTCCGACCGATGTCCTGGCTCTGCCCCTTAACCCGCCGGATGGTCCGGTTCCGAGCCCTTCGCCCAACGGAGGCAACCCGCCGTACAGCATCGGCGATGTCTTGATCGCTCCGCGATTTGTTAATCGCCAAGCGCGAGAGTTGGGTGTTGAATCCGACCACGAAATACTCCTCATGGTGGTACACGGGTTGTTGCACCTGCTCGGTTACGACCACACAACCGGGCCGGAGGCGGAACTTATGGAAGGTCGGGAGCGGGCATTGCTAGCAAAATTAGGGGTGGAGCGCCGATGATCATCCTGGCCTGGGTTCTGGCGGTAGGGCTCCTGGTGTTGGCGGCCGCCTTGCGGGCGGCCGGGGCATCGCTGGTTAGTACCCCGAGAGCGGCTGCCCTGCATGACGCGGCCGACGGGGAACGAGGGGCGGCGATCGTGGCCGAGTTACTAGGGGATCGGCTCCGAATCCAGCCCTCCCTGTCGCTTATCCATTCTGCGTTACTGGTTGCCGTCGCTCTGACTACCGCCTGGGCGTCAAGCGCTCTGGCGAGCGGGTGGCGGCTGGCTTCGATACTGGTGCTAGTCGGTTCGGCGTTGGTGATACTCGGAGAATTGCTTCCCCGATCACTGGGCCGCAGGCGGCCGCACCGGATCGCCTATCGCTTGGCTCGCCTTCTCCAATTAGCGGTGTCTGCCGGTGATCGGGCGGTGGATCTGATCCAGGATGAGGAGAGCGAAGACGAGGCGATTGCGGCCAAGAACGGCGACCACGATCCGGAAGATCGTGAGGAGATACGCATGATCTCCTCGGTGCTGGACTTCTCCGATGCAATCGTGCGGGAGGTGATGGTCCCACGGACCGACATGGTGACGGTAAGCGCGGACCTGTCCACCCATGACGTTCTCAGCCTGGTGCTGGAGCACGGGGTTTCACGGGTTCCTGTCACCGGTCAAGGGGTTGACGACATCGTCGGCCTGGTTTATGCCAAGGATCTGCTTCACCTGGTGGGCATTCCGTCGACTGCTACGCCCTTGGGCGAGATCACCCGCCCCGCCTACTTCGTGCCCGAGACCAAACCGGTCAGGGACCTCCTGAGGGAGATGCAGTCTTCTCAAGTTCATATGTCGGTGGTAGTGGACGAGTTCGGCGGAACCGCCGGGCTGGTCACCATCGAGGATCTGCTCGAAGAGTTGGTCGGCGAGATTGTTGACGAATACGACACGGAGCAACGGATGGTCCAACCACTTGATGGAGGAGCGTTCCTGGTCGATGCCCGGCTCCCCGTGGACGATCTCAACACCCTGTTGGAGACCCGGCTGCCGGATGCCGGTTGGGATACGGTCGGGGGTCTGGTACTCGGTCTGGCCGGAAGGGTGCCGGTGATGGGTGAGCGGTTCGAGTTCGACGGCGCCGCACTGGTGGTGGAGCGGGTACAGGGCCGAAGGATCGAGTGGGTGAAGGTGGTCGCCGCCACCCCGTCCCGGGTGTGAGCTTTCCTACGAGGGTGCTGAGAAACCCCGTCCAACGGGGTTTAGCCGCTAACCCGCAACTCTCTGAACAGGCGGTTTGCCGACCATTGAGTCCCGTAAGGTTCGTTTTTGCGGATTCTCCCACGAGGGTACTGTGAAGACCGGTTTCGTCGCCGTTGTGGGTCGACCCAACGTTGGGAAGTCGACGTTGATAAACGGGTTGGTAGGCCGGAAGGTCTCGATCATGTCCAAGCGGCCGCAGACGACCCGGATGCCGACTCGTGGCATCCTGACTATCGAGCGAGAAGGCGAACAGATCCAGGTTGTCCTGCTTGACACTCCCGGATTGCATCGTCCCCGGACCGCGTTGGGTGAGCGTCTCAATTCGGTCGCCTATCGCACGCTCGACGAGGCGGATTGCGTTCTGTTCGTGATCGACGCGACGGGCCGGGTAGGTCCCGGAGATCGCCGGATCGCCGAGCGTCTTCTCGATTCGGGCCGACCGGAGATGGTGATCCTGATCGTCAACAAGATCGACCTGGTGCGAAAGGGCCGGATCGCCGAACGTCTGGTCGAGGCATCGCTGTGGGACTTCGGGGCCTACGTTCCGGTTTCCGCCCTTACCCTGAGCGGGTTGGACCGAGTGCTGGATGAGTTGATCTTGAGAATGCCGGAGGGTCCGGCTCATTACCCATCGGGCACAACCACCGACCAGCGGGACGAAATCTTGATAGCCGAGCTGGTCCGGGAGAAGTTTCTCGCCTTCCTCCGTGAGGAGGTTCCTCATTCGGTGGCGGTTGTCACGGACTCTATCGAGGGAGACCAGGGCCGTATCCTGCGGATCTCGGTCTCGGTCTACGTGGAGCGGCCCTCACAGCGGGGAATCGTCATCGGCGCCGGGGGCTCGGCACTCCAACGAGTCGGGACCGAAGCGCGGAAAGAGTTGGAGGAGCATTATTCCCGACAGGTGTTCCTGGACCTGCGAGTGAAGGTCGAGAAGGACTGGCAACGCTATCCCGATCGGGTTAGACGCCTCGGATTGTAAGCCGAGAGGACGGAGGTTGAGTGATCGGGTTGCCCCGACAAACCTGCGTCGATGACACAGGAATCGGGAATCTACTACCCGCCAGGCGCCAGCTTGTCGATCCGGCTCGCCAGGGAGGTGTCCCTGCCGGTCAACCCACCCTGATCGTGGGTGGTGAGGGAAACCTTCACGCGACGGTAGCGGATATCGATGTCAGGATGGTGCCTAGCCTTCTCGGCCGCTATCCCCACCGACACCACAAACCCGATAGCGCCGGCAAAGCTCGGCAGCACGAAGGTCCGGCTGATGGCGTCGCGGTCGAGTTCCCATCCCGGGTGGGATGCAAGAAACCTCTCGCGCCGGGACTGGTCAAGTAGCTCCATAAACACCCTGGACCTTCCTGGTCATTGAGGAATGGAGACTAGTCGGCTTGCCGTCGTTGGTTTCCCCCATCGGGATGTGGTGAATGGAAAGGGCGGAGATAGGTACTGCGAGGCGAACTCGCGAGAACGATCCAAACCTAGGAGGGTGCTGAGAAACCCCGTGCAAAGGGGTTCACCCGCTAACCCATAACTATCTGACCAGGCGCTTTACCAATCACCGAACCCCGAAAGACTCGTTTTTCAGGACCCTCCTAGTGTCCCGAGTCGGAAGTTCGCTGAAGGTTGCAGGTAACCACCCGGCGTGCTTCCGGTACAGACCCGGGTTGAGACCGCGAAAACCAAACTACCGGTATGGATCGCTCGCCGGTGGGTCCCACCCCCGGCCGCCGCCTCCTCAGCGTCGAAACGCGTCCCGCCAACCCCTCGCCTGGCCGAACAGAGGCAAGGCAGAAGAAAAACCAAGATGATCCCAACCCCGGTCCGGTCGGTACCTGACCCAACCGTCGGTGCTTTACGGTTACCCACCAGTATGCAGACCGGGTGTGACAGATTCCCCCGGATGTCGGGTTACGCCCGCCGGAAAGATTTCGCGGTCTCCCGAACACAAACGAAACAACGATTCAGGACACTAGCCCTGATTATTCACGGTGCGATTTTGGGGGCGGTTTCGGCTGGTTTTGGGGGTGTTTGGGGGTGATGCGTACCGGTTTTGGGGTCTGGTGTGTGCCGGGTTTGCCGGGGGGTGTGTTGTTTCGGTTGGGCTACCCGGTTCGGGGCGTGTTCGGGTTGGGTGTGTGCGGTTCGGTGCGGCGTGTCGGGGTTGGTTAGATGGTTTGGAGGTGTTGGTGGATGCTGGTGATTATAGGGGTGCGGTGGGCCAGGTTTGTGGGATGCGTATGATGATTCTGCGGGTGTGGTGTATGAGCTTGGCGGGGGTGTGCCATAGTGTCCAGCGTAATGTTTTGGGTCGTGCCCGCCGGAGGCGGGTACCGGCGAGGGTGAGGTGTTGGAACCAGCGGACGAGTGTGTCGGCCCAGGTGACGAGCGCGAGCCAGGCGTGGTTGGTTTCGTAGTCGGTGAACGGGAACCGTTGCGCTCCGCTGGTCTTGAGTCGGGCGATGTGGTCTTCTACCCGGGCGTGGGCGCGCATGTCGCGGTCGGATTCTGTTGCGTCGTCTGTGTTGTCGGTCCAGTGTCCCCAGTAGCGGTAGTCGTCTGAGGGGAAGAGGGAACGCTGCGCGCCGGGGTGGCGGGGTTCGCGTCGTACGACGAGTCGGGCCCCGGGCGGCCAGTTCCCGGCGTCGACCAGGTCGGTGAGGTCAGCGACATGAGCGCGGGGTTCGCTGTTGTTGCTCGAGGTGGGCCGGTTCGGGACGGCTGGTTTCCAGCGTGGGTCGTCCACGTCGATGAGGTTGATGGCTTCCTGTATCCGCCCGGTTTTGCGGGCTACGAAACTGAACCCGACCCTGCGTTCCCGGCATTTCTTCGCGAATGAGGGACCGGCCGCCGAATCCGCCCGGACCCGTATCTCCCGCCGGGCTGTGTTTTCGTTGTCGCCTTCCCGGTGCCCCACCCCTATGTGTTCGGGTAACACGGCTATCGCTTCGTCCAGGACCTGCACATGATCCGCTACGGTGTTCGCCCCCGCGTTGCCCGCACGCAGCAACACCGACAGGCACTCCCCCGTCCGGTCGGAGAAACAATAAATCGGGTGAAACCCGTAGCTGCGTTTATACGTCGGCGCCGCGCCCTCCTTGTTCTCGGAATGAACCACATGAACCGACGCGTCGATGTCCAACACCACCGCATCCTTCGGGTCGGTGTCCACTTTGTTCCACACCCGTTCCCGAACCCCGGCCAACGCTCCGGCGAGGCCGACCCGCGTTTGTTTGTCGATGCCCCGCATCGTCCGGTACAACGTCGAGTCCGACACCGTCGAACCGAACAACCCCGGCTCAGAACGCAGGAACTCCACATCCGTGCAGCACTCCCCACCCCCCGCAAGCATCAACATCGCATGCACCAACACCTTCCCCCGATCATGAACCACACCCGACCTGTCGAACACCCCCGACAAAGCGTCACCCACCCCCAGACGATCCGCGAACCGGCCCAACAACCACAACCCCACATGGCCCACCACCCCCGAGTCGTCCACCTCAACACGCAGCCGCTTCGTCGTGCTGGTAACCTTCATCATGCGGGTGCCCTCCCGTCAGCGATACGAAGATTTCTCATACACTCAACTATCGCAGACCGGGAGGGCACACCCACGTCAAACACCCGGAAACCAACCCCACAAACCCCTCCCGGCACCCCGAACCGCATTCACCCACCAGGTGAAACCCCACCACACCACAAAACACCGACCACAACACCCGAAACCCCAGGACAACAGCCTAAAACCCCACCCCCGACCAACCCCGAACCCCCCACCCATGAATAATCAGGGCTAGGTCATAGTGACCATATCCGAAGCCCGCGGCCGAGCCAAGGTACCCTAGCTGGCATATGTTCCGGCTTCGAGTGCAGATACGATGACCCTCCGACGGGAACAGGGGATCGTTATTCGGGGGTTCCCGTTCGGAGAGGCGGACCGAGTCATCGTGTTGGTGTCTCCCAATCACGGGAAGCTCAGGGCGGTTGCCAAGGGGGTGCGGAGGACCAAGAGTAGGTTCGGGGGGCGTCTCGAACCGTTGACCCATGTGGAACTTGTCCTCTACCAGGGGCGGAACCTGGCGACGATAACCCAGGTTTCCGTTCTCGAACCCTTCCCACGGTTGAGGTTGGATCTTGATGCTGTCATAGTCGCCGGGAGCATGGCCGAGTTGGTCGCAAAAGTGGTTGTGGAGGAGGAACCGTCGTATCGACAGTTCCTCCTGCTACGGCGAGGGCTTCACGCTCTGGAACAGGGGTCCAATGGTATGGATCTGATGGCGTCCTTCCTGTTGAAGTTGATGGATAGCCTGGGCCAAGCCCCCGCCCTGCGATGGTGCGCCGCGTGCGGCCGCGCCGGCATGGTGGGGCGGTTCAGCCTGGCGGGGGGTGGGGTGGTGTGCTCCCGATGTGACACCGGCGGTTCCTTTCCTCTCAGGGCGGGGCTCACCCCCTATCTGGCGGACCTGGCGGCGGCGAACCTTTCAGATTTCACCGGACCGGATGGCCCCTTGGCCGCTGACGCATTAGGTGTGACCCGGCGTTTCGTCGAGTTCCACATCGAGGTGGGTCTGTCCGGATTGGCCTACAGTTCGCTGAACGGTGGATAGCAACCCGGCGCCTCCGGCGCTTCGCCTCGATCTTCGTAGGCTGGACCCCGAGATGGTACCGGTCCATCTCGGTCTGATAATGGACGGGAACGGGCGCTGGGCCAAGGCCCGAAACCTGCCGAGAACCGCCGGGCACGCCGCCGGAGAGGCAGTCCTTTTCGAATGTGTGGAGGGTGCTCTGGCTGTGGGCCTGCGATGGCTATCCGCATACACCTTCTCCACGGAAAACTGGACACGCCATCCTGACGAGGTTGCCTTCCTGATGTGGTTCAACGAGGACATCCTGTTGCGGAGGCTTGATGCCCTGGACAGGATGGGCGTGAGGATGTACTTCGCCGGAGACCTTGACGATCCCCGCATTCCGGACCGGAACCGCGCCCACATGCAGAACGCCGTTTCACGTACCAGCAGGAACGAGCGGCTCAATCTGGTTCTTGCCTTCAATTACGGGGGCCGCGCGGAGATAGTGGCTGCCGTGCGATCGCTAGCCGCTGATGTCGCCTCCGGCCGGCAGGATCCCGGCTCGATAACCGAAAGGGACGTCGAAGCTCGCCTGTTCGTTCCGGAAATGCCTTCCCCCGATGTCGTCGTAAGAACCTCGGGGGAGATGCGGATCTCGAATTATCTCCTGTGGGGTAGCGCCTACGCAGAGTTGATATTCGCCGATACCCTCTGGCCGGACTTCGGCGCTCAGTCTCTTGTAGACGCCATAGTCGAGTACCAGCGGCGGGGACGCAGGTTCGGAGGGGTGGATCGCCATCCGGGGTAGGCGGGGACCGGTGGTCACGACGGGGATTGGCGTCCGGGTCGGGTACCATAAATGCTTAACCTCCGACAGGATCCCCCCGATGACCGAACCCGGCTTCGACACGATTGTCAACCTGGCCAAAAAGCGCGGGTTTGTCTTCCAGGCTTCCGAGATCTACGGCGGGTTGCGTTCCGCCTATGACTACGGTCCCCTCGGGGTGGCGCTGCTCAACAACGTAAAGGCCGCATGGTGGCGTTCGATGGTGCAGTTGAGAGATGACGTAGTGGGCATCGACTCGGCGATAATCCAGTCACCCCGAGTGTGGGAGGCATCCGGGCACCTATCCCAATTCCACGATCCCCTGGTCGAATGCACCACCTGTCACACCCGCCACCGTCTCGATAAGTTGGAGGTAGAGGATCGTTGTCCGGTGTGCGGCTCACGGGATCGCCTGACCGATGCCCGGGACTTCAACCTGATGTTCCAAACCCACATGGGTCCTGTCCCCACCGATGACAACCAGGTCTATCTGAGGCCCGAGACCGCCCAAGGTATCTTCACCAACTTCGAGAACGTTCGCCGGGTTTCCCGCCGCAAGCTGCCGTTCGGTATCGCGCAGCTGGGAAAATCGTTCCGCAATGAGATCACACCAGGCCAGTTCGTGTTCCGAACCCGAGAGTTCGAGCAGATGGAAATGGAGTTCTTTACCCACCCTGACGAAGCGGACAGATGGTTCGACTACTGGGTGGATGAGCGGCGTGCCTGGTATCTGGATCTGGGAATGCGGGTCGCCAACCTGCGTCTTCGGGAGCATGGGGCCGGAGAACTGGCGCACTACGCCTCCGGGACCTTTGACGTCGAGTACCGCTTCCCTTGGGGGTGGGACGAATTGGAAGGGGTCGCCAACCGGACCGACTTCGATCTGCGTCGCCATTCAGAGAGTTCAGGCCGGGATCTCCGTTACTTCGATCAGGTAGCGGGTCAGCGCTTCTTCCCGTACGTGATCGAACCGGCCGCCGGGGCGACCCGAGCGGCGTTCGCGTTCCTTATCGACGCCTACCACCAGGAGGAGGTCAGAGGCAAGACGAGAACGGTGCTGCGGCTCGATCCACGACTTGCTCCTGTCAAGGTGGCCGTTCTTCCGCTGTCCCGCAAGCCAGCCTTGCTGGGAGCAACCGAGCGGGTGGCGTCGCTGCTCCGCCCGACCTGGGAAATCGAAGTTGACGTGACCCAGGCTATCGGCAGGCGGTACCGTCGCCAGGACGAGGTGGGCACTCCGTATTGTGTGACGATCGACTTCGATACCCTCGACGACGATGCGGTTACGGTGAGAGAGAGGGATACGATGGCTCAGGACCGGGTCGGGATCGACTTGCTGGAAGCGTACCTGTCCGATCGCTTGACGCACCCCCCGAGAGTGACGGGTGGAGAATGAGGAGTCTCAAGATAATGAGGGGTCTCAAGATCCTGGTCGGCCTGGCGTTCTTGGCGGTGGTAGCCGTCTTCGCCTATGTGTGGTTCTCAGGTGGTAGTGGAGAACCTTCGACCGAGGTTACGGCCCCGGCCCTTACCACTACTACCGAGTCCACCCCATCGGATCCCGAGCTTTCGGAGGATGTTGCGACGACCACCGCTACCACACCCGAGTCCACCCCATCGGATCCTGAACTTTCGGAGGATGTTGCGACGACCACCGCTACCACACCCGAGTCCACCCCATCGGATCCTCCCGAGGAGAGCACAGTTGTTGCTTCTTCGGAAGGCGCTGCGGTCGTGTACCGGATCGACGCCGTCTCCTCGTCGGCAGCCTTCGAGATCGACGAGATCCTCAACGGGAGTCCCAAGCGGGTGGTCGGTGTGACCAGCGAGGTGGCCGGGGAGGTTCTGGTTGATTTCGGTAACCCGTCTGCGTCTGTTCTCGGCACGACGGTCATCAACGTGCGCACCCTGGAAACCGATTCGAGTTTCAGGGATCGGGCTATGCGGGGTCCCATCCTCGGTTCGTCACGCGATGAGAACGAGTTCGCCGTGTTCGAGCCGGTATCGGTCGAAGGGTTCCCGGAGGAAATCGCCATCGGCGAAACCGTGAAGCTGGTGGTAACGGGAAACTTCACTCTGAGCGGAACCACCAAGCCGGTTGTGTTTGACATCGATGTGGGGCTGATCTCGATGGAACGGATCGAAGTGACCGGTGCCGCTACTGTGCTCCGATCGGACTTCGGCTTGCAGATCCCGAGCGTGCCCAGCGTGAGCGATGTTGATGACGAGATACTGCTGACGGTCGACCTGGTGGCGCTGGCGTTCGGAGGGTAGACCGTCGACAGGCCGCGGCCCTCCCGAGAACTTCGACTTCGGCTTACACTCATGAGGGTATGGCCGATCGAGATGACCTGGAGCGGATTCGCCAATCCGTCAACCTGGTGGAACTGTTCGAGGGTGTGACCACGGTTCGCAAGCGAAGAGGCGCCTTCAAAGCGTTATGCCCTTTCCACGCCGAGAAGACCCCGTCGCTGTCCATCGACCCGGCCCGCGGTCTGTACCACTGTTTCGGCTGCGGTGTCGGCGGGGATGTGTTCACCTTCGTTCAAGAGACCCAGGGCTTGGAGTTCGCCGAGGCGGTCGGCCTACTGGCGGACCGGGCCGGAATTGTGGTCCGGCGCGCCCCCGGGGCGGCTAAACGAAGCGAGCGCCGCCGTCGGCTCATCGAGGCGGTAGAAGCGGCCGGCCAGTTCTACCATTCCCGGCTCAAGAAGGCGCCTGACGCCGGCCACGCCCGGTCCTATGTGCGGGGTCGTGACTACGGGCTTGAGGTGGTCGACGAGTTCGAGATCGGTTACGCGCCCGACTCGTTCGATGTGTTGTGTGGACATCTCCGTGACTTGAACTTCAAAGATCGGGACATCGTCGACGCCGGTCTGGCCAGGAGAAACCGAGCAGGCCGGATCTTCGACCTCATGCGAGGCCGGCTGATGTTTCCGATACGGAACGTACGTGGCGAGATGGTCGGGTTCGGAGGGAGGCTGCTGGGGGAAGACGGTCCCAAGTATCTGAACACGGCCGAGACCGCGTTGTACAAGAAGAGCGAGCTGCTGTACGGATTGGACCGGGCTCGCTCGGCCATCAGCCGACAAGGCACCGCCGTGGTGGTTGAGGGTTATACGGACGTAATCGCCTTCCATATCGCCGGAATGCCCCTTGCGGTCGCTACTTGCGGAACAGCTCTGGGGGAAGGGCACTTCGATCTGCTGCGCCGCTTCGCACCCAGAATCGTCCTGGCCTTCGATGCCGACGCCGCAGGAGCAGGAGCGGCCATCCGGGGTGACGATCTCCGCATCACCTCTGATCTGGCGATCGAGCTCCGGGTTGCCCCGATGCCCGAGGGCCGTGACCCGGCCGATCTGGTCAAGGACGGCAAGGCGGATGCGCTCAAGGAGGCGGTGGAGGGTTCGAAGCCGATGATGGAGTTCCGCATCGATCGGATAATGGAGGGGTTCGATCTGCGGGAACTGGCCGCTCGTAGAAGGGCCATGCAGGAGGCGGCACAGGTCTTGGCCAACCATCCTGATGAGGTCTCCCGGATTCAGTACGCCATTGACGTGGCTAAACGAACGAGGACAAATGAGAAACTGGTTCTCCAGGAGATCGATCGACTGCATTCGGGTCGCAGTCGATCGCCGGAACAAGTCCGGCCGCCCGTTTCCGATCTTGCCTCTGAGAGAAAGCCACTCGACCGGTCCGAGCGTGATCTCTTGCGGCACATGCTTGCCGGCACCGCGCCCAGCGGGCAGATCACCGACCGTCTATTCGAGGATGAACGGGCTCTTGGCCTGGCCAGATGGCTACGGGAAGCCGGCCGACATGTCGAGCCTGGAACGGCCATCCCCCTCTCCGGGATCGAGGAACGGGGAATGGCTGTCATGGCGAGAAGCTTGGCGGTACTGGAGGATCCGCTCATCCCGGTCGACGACGTCCTAGCCCATCTCGAGAGTCGTTACGCCGTTATGCATAAGGCAGATTTACGCCGCCGTCTCGACTTGCTCGATCCTGCTACAGATCGTAAACAATATATAGCTATCCTTGAAGAACTAAGGAGCCTGGAACAGGGAACCGAGTTAGCCAAGGAGTAGCAATGGACCGGCGTCTGGCTGGGGTAATTCAGGATCTGTTGAAGAGAGCCCGGCGGCGGGGCTTCGTAACTATGACGGAGGTTCAGCGAGAGCTGGAATGGATCGAGCCACCCGGGACCGCCTTCGATCTGGCGATCGACACCATCCGCAGCGAAGGCATGGTCGTCATGGAGGACACCGACGATGTTCTGGAGTTGCCGGTGCTCGACACCGAAGCCTTTCCGGTTACGGATCCCACCCGGATGTATCTCGGACAGATCGGTCGGGTGCCCTTGCTCACCGTCCAGCAGGAAGTTGAGCTGGCTATGGCGGTAGAAGCCGGTAGGGACGCAAGCAAGCGGTTGGATCGAATAGGAGACGGCTCGCCTGCTTTAGGTACCCGGGAACGAGCCGAGCTCGAACGGATATCGGACCGGGGCGTCCAGGCTCACAAGAGGCTGGTAGAGGCCAACCTACGGCTAGTCGTAGCGATAGCCAAGCGCTACCTGGGAAACGGTATGCCCCTACTCGACCTAATACAGGAAGGCAATCTGGGTTTGATGAAGGGGGTGGATAGGTTCGACTACCGGAAGGGTTTCAAGTTCTCGACCTACGCCTCATGGTGGATTCGACAATCGGTGAGCAGGGCGCTCGCCGATCAATCGCGAACCATCAGGATACCGGTCCACATGGTGGAAACGATCTACAACCTATCCAGGGCACAACGGCGGCTCCACCAGCACCTCGGTAGGGAACCAACCATCGATGAGCTGGCCGGGGAGATCGAGGTTTCTCCCGGTCGGGTGGCTGAGCTCTCGATGATCTCCGCAGGGACCTTGTCGCTCGAGATGCCGGTGACCGAGAGAAGCGATATGACCCTGGCCGACTTCGTTCCGGATTCGGATTCTGATGTCGCTATGAACAACGCCGAATCCAGCCTTCTCCAGGAATACGTGGCCCTTGTCCTCGAGGGGCTTACCGACCGGGAACGGCAGGTGATTCTCATGAGGTTCGGGTTGGAGGACGGTAAAGTGCGTACCTTGCGAGAGTTGAGCGTCCACTTCCGGGTGACTAGGGAGCGGATCCGACAGATGGAAACCCGAGCGCTGTGGAAGCTACGCCACAACAGCGAGAGGCTCAACCTCAAGGATTACCTCCGGGATGGTTGAGGGAGAATCCCGACCCTGAAGAAGGGACTACCATCGCGGGTATCGGCCGATCTTTCCGGGGTAGCTCAATTCGGCAGAGCAGCGGACTGTTAATCCGTTGGTTGTGGGTTCGAGTCCCACCCCCGGAGCCCACATCTCATAGCGTCTCTAGTAGTCCCCGGATGTTTCAGGACTATACATACTCCCGGGTCAAAAACTATATCCGAACCAAACGTCCACAACAACAGATCAGACCTACGGGTTCGAGACTGGTTACTTGACCTTCCTAATGGGTGCGTTCGGTCAGCGTACCAGGCAGTACGGCGACATCTACGGGCTGATCCTGAGGGTGCAGCCGTCTGGATCCAAGGCGTGGATATGGCGGGGAACCGTTAACGTCCGCCGACGTGATCTTGGTTTGGGCCGCTACCCGTTTGTGAGCTTGGCCGAGGCAAGGGAGAAAGCCTTCGAATACCGCAAGGCAGCTCTGGAGGGAAGCGATCACACCCTGTTGCGTTCCGGAGGGATTCCCACGTTCGCGACCGCCACCGAAGCGGTGATCGCTCTGCATGCGGGGAAGTGGAACCCGGGGCGGCAAGTCCGAGGGGCAGTGGTAATCGTCGTTGTGCACCTACGCGCTGCCGGCTATCGGCTCCAAACGTGTGGATGAGGTCACGTCTGTTGATGTGATGGATTGGCTGTCTCCGGATCTGGGCGAGCCGCCCGGAGACAGCCAAGCGGGTACGCCAACGCATCGCAGCTGTCATGAAATGGGCCATCGCCCAGGGATACCGTCCAGGACAACCCCGCAGGTGACGCGGTCACGGCTGCGTTACCGAAACAGACCGGCGCCAAGAAGCACCTCCGAGCGCCGCCACACCGAGATGTCGCAGACGCCATAGAGCGGGTACGCCAAGCGACGGCGCATGCGACGCGGCGTGCTATGTAGTAACCGAGGACCAGGTGGGATCGAGTACCGATCAAGATCAGCATCCCTACAGCTTGCGAGCGGCTAGGTCTCAATTGCATGGGCGCACGAGACTTCGCGGAAGCTATCGGTTTCGGACACGTTCTCAGAGCTTCGTTCCATGACCCTGATCTGCCCCTCCCCATGTTCTCTACACTGCGGCTTGATGAGGACATTGTCCCTGACGCATCCGCCGACGGTCAGCCATCACCGCCGAGGATATTGGACCAGACAGGTTCGTTTTAGCCGGTCGCGCGTCCGACCCGGCTATGGCACGCTAAGTGGCCCGCCTGGATCGTGACAGGTGCCACCGCTCACGGCGGCCCCCAACTCTCGCCGCTCGGCTAGGCAGATGCCATCAGAGCGTTACCGATCCTACCGCCGCCTCTCCGCCGCTATCCAACTCGCATTCGACCTCGCCAACTTCCTCCTAGCCGCAGCCCTCTATCTGCTCCTCATGGTCTACTTCGTTGCTCCCCACATCTTCTCGACGCTCGAATGGCTCGATTCGTGGTTCTTCTCCGACTCTGATCCCTGGTACCTCTTCATCCCAAAAAGCTTGCTAAGCGTCCTCGTTGCCTTCTTCGGCATCTACCTGTTCTACCGACCCGCCGTATGGCTCTACAAGCTCATCCGATTCAACCTCGACCCGCTCCGCCGCCGTCTTTCCGCTTCCCTCGATTCCTGGTACGACCAGACCCGCTAACTCGACTGCCAGCAGTCGCATGAGACCTTCCACCGTGCAGCGCGCGACTCGACCCCTTCACGCTGAAGCTGGCACCTACCAGGATGTCTATAGGAATCGGTGAAGGAGACCGCCGTTTCCTAGGAGCCTGCTGTTTTATTCGTCTGGTCGGGCCCGGGGGTGTTCGCGTTTTTTGTTTGGTGGTGTTATTGTGGGGGGTATACAGGGTGTTGAACGTTTTGATCGTGAGTTGTTGGATACGATGGGGTTGTGTGGGGGGGTTGGTGCCGGAGGGTTCGGTGTACCGGTTTTTGGCTGAGCATCGCCTCCGGTTGTTTCCCGACGGGATGTTTTCGGATTTGTTCGGGAGTGGGCGGGGTCGCCCGTCGGTTCCGGGTTCGGTGATCGGGGTGGTGTTGGTGTTGCAGGCTTTGGAGGCTGTTTCGGATCGGGAAGCGGTTCAGCGGCTACGTTGTGATATTCGTTGGAAAGCAGCGGCGGGTTTGTCGTTGGTGGATGAGGGGTTTCATCCGACGGTTTTGACCCGGTGGCGGGCGAGGCTGCGGGCGAGTAAGAAGCCTGAGCGTATTTTCGACGCGGTACGGGAAGTGGTCACTGAGTCGGGGGTGCTGGACGGCAGAAGTCGCCGGGCCCTGGATTCCACGATTTTGGATGATGCGGTGGCTACTCAGGACACGGTAACGATAATCTCATCCCAGATCAGGCGTTGCCGCCGTCTGATACCCGAAGCCGCCGATGTGGTGTTGGTGGCGCATGATTACGAATCGAAAGCGAAACCGTCCTGTGATTGGTCTGATCCCGAGTCCCGTTCCGGTTGATCAACGGGTTGGTCACAGACGGCCTGAGGCTGATCGAAACGGTAAAGGACATGAAACTGGATTCGGGCCAGGTTGAATCACCCCGGGTTTTCCGGAGACTCTATTGGTTGGGAGATAATGGAGTATGGGGAAGACCAACAATGTATTCACCGGAGGTTCGGGAGCGGGCTGTCCGGATGGTTTCGGAGCATCGTGGGGATCACCGTTCTGAGTGGGCGGCGATTTGTTCGATAGCGGAGATGTTCGGGTGTTCGTCGGAGACGCTGCTGTAGGTGGGTTCGGCAGGCTGAGTGGGATCAGGGTGTCCGGGCCGGGTTGACTTCGGAGCAGCAGACCGAGCTGAAGCAGCTCCGGCGGGAGTGCCGTGAACTGCGGCGGGCGAATGAGATTTTGCGGAAGGCGTCTGCGTATTTCGCGCCCTGGCCGAGTGTTCGACCGCGGAGGGCGCAGATGACCGTTTTCGTGGATGAGAATCGTGATGAGTTCGGGGTCGAACCTGTTCTGCGCGGAGTTGCCGAATTGCCCCGTCCACTTATTACGAGCACAAACGGCGGGTGCGGGAACCCGAACGTTGCTCGGCCCGCAGCCGGCGGAATAGGAGAGCTTCGTATCCGGATTCGTCGGGTGTGGGAGTCCAATTTCGGGGAGTAGTTCGGCGCCCGGAAGGTGTGGCGTCAGCTGCATCCATGAAGGCACCAAGGTGGCCCGATGCACGGTAGATACGTCTGATGCGGGTCGAAGGCCTGGTGGGCGTGGTGAGGGGGGAAACCAGGCGGCGCCACGATCCCGGACGAGGACGCAAACTGGCCCGGACGGCTGGATTAGCTCGGGCGGTGTGCGGGTGCCTGGTCCGGGTCTTGTTCAGGCAGTTCGCCAGCCCGGGCCAGCCCTCGGCTTAGCTTGCCGAGGAATGTTACGAGAGGCGAGAAAGGATAAGCGTTACGGCCACTGCCAACCCTGCCAGGAAGATACCTGCTAGCCACTTGGTCTGGCGGAATATCGTACGATCGACAGACCGGAGGGCTTCGGCTAGGTCGACTCGGACCTCTGCCTGCCGCGCTTCGTCCTTCGCATCAACCAATGACTCGGTAACAGTCGCCATCCTGCTCCCCTAACCTTTACTTTCGTATAGCTATTGTAGCTTAGCGTACATGACTTAGTATTGATTCGTGAATCCGAACTTCCTGTGACCGGGTGTGTAGCGTTCGGGCGTTCAGCTGGTTTCATGTCATCGGTCGGGGTGTCGTCTCTGTACGGCAGGCGCCGTGCAATCTGGATATCCACGCCTGTCAGGTATCGAGCAACCAGGCCAACATAGAGGTGGGGACCGCCCGCAGTTCCGGCGACTCGAGGTCCAGCACCGTATGGGTGGCGATGATCCCTCGCCACCGGGAAGCTTGGATAATCCTGGTTCGACGCCGCCACCGAGAATCTACATACTTGGATTCGATGGCCACACTCCCGAGATCAGGCCCCACAAAGTCGATCTCGGTTCCGGCGTTTGTCCGGTGGAACAACACCCCCTCAGAATCGAGGAAACTTCCGGGTACTTGGGCCTCGATGCTTCTCTGCATCGCCAACCCGAGTTGCTGCTCGGAGAGAACGGAAGAGTCGGGCGCCACCCCTGGCACCAAGCGGGTGTAGATCGGGTCAGTAAAGTAGAGCTTCTTCTGTGATCGAAGCTGCGGGCGAAGACCGTTTTCTCTGTAGCAGGGCCACAGTATGAATGCTGCACGCAGGTCATTGATCCGACTCTTAACGGTGGGTGGTGTGACTCCCAGGTCACCGGCAACCGATGACTGGTTGACGCATGACGAGAGTCCCTTGGTCAGCCTGCGAAGAAATGCCGCAGTTGCGGTTCTCGACCATGAAGCTCGCCGGAGAGCGTCGCGATCGACTATCTCCAATAGATCACGCTGGAACGACTCATCCACCTCCCGGGCTCTGAGGTAGGAAGTAACGGCCCGATGGAACCCACCTACCCAGAGGTAGGTGTCCCAAGCGTCGACCAGCACATCAAGCCAGGGAGCGATGTCGTAGGCAGCCTCGTCTAACCGGGAGGAGTCGAGATCTCTAACCTGTAGCCTCACGTCGATGTCGGGTGCTTCGGCGCCCTGCGTCAGTTCTGAGAATGTTCGGAAGCCCATTGGGAGCAAGACCCGATCGGTGTCCCTCGCGACTCCTCTTCGACCGGCCAGGATCCCTACTGACTCGGAGAGATCGGCAGAGGATGACCCTGTGAGAACGATGGTGTCGCGGTGGAACATCGGATCGTTATCGCGGAGCCACTTGATCCGGTGGGGCCATCCGTCCCTGATGGATGAGATCTCATCGATGAACCAGTAACGAGGTTCGCGGTGTGGCAACAACGATCGAGCGGCCCGTACCAAGCTGACCAGATCCGCCGCGTTCCATCCATCTACCGACATATGGACTATACGTCGCGGGTCCGTTCCTTTCCTGATCGGGTCTTGATGGCCTTCTTCAATTCCACCGACTTGCCGACCCTCCGAGGTCCTCGCAGGACGTAGAGCCCACCAGGAGTCAGGTTCGAGACACTGCCTGACGTGTACTCATAGGGCGCCTCCCGCGCCGCGCGAAGTTCGTGATCCCGCGCCGCCCAATTCTGTGGATCACGCCACCATCGGTTGCCGTCGGAGAGGGTCTGTTGCATATGCCCTGGCTTACGAGCCACCGTTGGCCTGCTTCCGGATCCTAGAGATGGGTACCTAGATTTAAAGAGATACTTTCAATTTGGGTATATTATTGAAAGTACCACTATGGAAATAGTACCACTTTTCTAAACCGGTAGTTTGTCATCGTTGTAGTTTCAGCGAGAAGTCGTCGATCACTACACCCACACTGCGTATATACAGAGGACATGCATGGTTGTCCTCCGCTTCGGTGGACATTAACCCCGATTATTCATGGATGGGGGTTTGACAGATGAGTGGAGAATGCCATAAGCACACCCCGGACCAGGCGATACAGCTATCGGTGTTTCCCGTTCCGGTCCGGTGTGGAGAGTCACCTGCCGGGTGAATGCCGGGTTTGTCCTGATACTTATGTTGAACTGGCGTTACATGCATTGGTCTGTGGGGAAACCTGAATAATCAGGGTTAACGAGTTCTGTCCGCGACAACGGGGCGCCTCCAGTCGGTGGGGACTTTGATGATCGACCGCGGCGCCTCCACTATGGGTGACCTGCAATGATTGTCACCATGGTGCTCTAGAGTGTCATCAACCAGCTTGCACTCGGTCTATGGTCGGGTGAGTGGAACCGAGAGAATGGACCGAACCCGATGAAGCATGAGACAACCCGCGACACGATACCGGGGTGGACCGTCCTATTGGTCCTGCTCCTCGCCTTCGTGGCCGACATCATCCTCTTCATCTTCAGCATCATCCGGCAACAGTGGATCCTGTTCATCGTGATGCTGGTCCTAATTCCGATAATCGGCTTCCTGTCCATCGGTTTGTTCGCGGTGCGGCCTAACCAGGCCCGCGTGCTGCAGTTGTTCGGCAAGTACGTGGGTACGGTCCGCACTCCCGGGTTGCGCTACACCAACCCCTTGTACTCGAAGCGACGCATCTCGGTGCGGGTCCGTAACTTCGAGACGGAACGTTCCAAGGTCAACGACACCGACGGGAACCCCATCGAAATGGCCGCCGTCGTGGTATGGAAGGTGGCCGACACCTTCGAAGCCAGTTTCGAGGTGGATGATTATGTCAACTTCGTGCATGTCCAGAGCGAATCTGCGGTCCGCAACCTGGCCACTCGCTATCCGTATGACACGCAGGAGGAAGGCCAGATGTCCTTGCGGGCCGACACCGAGGAGATCGCGACGCAACTCAAGGAGGAGATACAGCACCGTCTGAACAAGGCCGGTGTCGAAGTCCTTGAGGCGCGCATAACCCACCTCGCCTATGCGTCGGAGATCGCCTCGGCCATGCTCCAGCGGCAACAGGCCGGCGCCATCATCGCGGCCCGGGGCCAGATAGTGGAGGGTGCGGTGAGCATGGTGCAGATGGCCCTGGAGAGCCTCTCGACCCGTGGAATCGTGGACCTCGACGAGGAACGAAAAGCAGCCATGGTCAGCAATCTGCTCGTCGTGCTGTGCGGCGACAAGGCTACCCAACCGGTGGTGAACACCGACACGCTGTAGTCATAAACAGGCTACCCGTGTCGCTCTCGACGGTCGCTCTCGACGGTCGCCCTCGTTAGCGTCGAGCAGTCGCAGCACTATGCACTCATCTTCGCTCGAAGCTTCGGCAGGTTCACCGGCTTGACGCCGAGCAACCTGGAGGCATCGCGAATCGAAGTCTCGGCTGCCGCCACGCTTTCAAGGATCGCCTCGGTCAGTAGTCGACTGTTCCGGATAGGTACCATCCGGTAGTAGTCACCGCCCGAAGTTGTGTTCGTGCTAGGTAGCCAATTCGCTCTTTCGGTGTTATAGAGCTTGAAGAACTCGTCCCGGTCGATAGCGTTGTGAGCCCAGAGTTGACGAGCGACCATCACCGTGGAGACGTGGAATTGTCCCGAGATGTTCCTGACCCAGGTTGCCTTCGGTCCTGATCGGCCACTCCATGCGTGTTCTAGTTCCGACCACGGGAGAAGCAACTCCCCCGCGACTTCGTTGCAGAACTCCTCGATGTCGTTGTTACCTCTACGTTCGATAGTCAGGTCGGCGTCGGACACACCCCCTTCGCCTATCCAGATATGAGCGAGTTCGTGCGCCAGTGTGAATACCTGGGCTGCATTGCTATCTGCGTTGTTAATGAATACAACCGGCGCCATTGGGTCAGCAATCGAGAATCCTCGGAACTCCTCGACGTTCAGGGCCCGGTTCGTAGCCTGCCGCACGATCCCGTTCCTCATCACGGGGATTCCGAGCCCTTCGATCTGATTCACGAACCTTCCCAGAATCCGGCTCCGTTCCTGAGGTCGAACCGTGCCCTCGAAGTCCAATGCTGATCGTATGTCCTCGGCGACCTGCGAGACGGGGGACCGCATCGAGAACCGGCCAACGCAGGGAAGGGGCAGTCCGTTCCGGTCAGCCCGGAAGTCCCAGTACCAGTCTTGCTTGACGAGTACATCCGAGACTACGTCACGGAGGTCGATCGACGGTTCCCTCAATCCTGTCCCATGCACGCGTCGAAAGTCACGGATGGGCAGGTCCTCATCTGGTGGCTTCGACAGGAAGAGGTAGCCGAACGGTATCCGTAGCCGTTTGGCCAGACGCTGCGCCTGTTTGAAGGTAGGGGCGGATGAACCCTCGAACCAAGCTTGAATAGCTTCCGGGGGTTTGCTGAACGTCTTGCCGAGTTCCGGCGCGTCAATCCCAACCCTCTCGGCCGCCCAGCGCAAGATGACGGGGTTGATGTGTGCTCTAGCCATCACTCATCAGGTATATCTCGGGTATGACCCGGGTTCAAGAGCCTTCTGCATCGTCCGCCTTGTTCGTACTGACAGGCTACGCCTTACGTCGGGCAGATGACTCTCAAAGAACGTCTGAGTCCCGCCACGCCGCACCTACTCCCTCAAGTTGATCCGGAGCTTAACCCGGCGTGTCATCGGCGGTCGGTACCCTGCGCCAAACACGGCTGAAAGGATCGAAGGAGTAGATGCACTGGTCCCTTCTGACTGTTGATTTCTCACCGCAGGCCTACCGACTGACGTGCTAAAGCTGGAGGACATTCAGGCCGGCGCCGTGGTGGAGGGGTTACTCCCCGGACGACCGGTCACTGTGATCGCCACCATATGGCACGGCGAACAGGATGTCGAGGTCGTCTTTCAGGATCCCGATAACAAGTTGGACAGAACGCTTGTTTCCCGTCCGGATGAGCAACGCTTGAGCCTGTCCGCCTCTGAGGACTCGTGGCCGCTGGACGGGGACGGGCGACTATTCAAGCTGGCTTCGGAAGCCCGGCGCATCAAGTCGGCTCGCTTGTTCGACCCTTACGTATCGGTGGAAGCCGCCGACATCGATCCGCTCCCTCATCAGATCGACGCGGTCTACCACCGGATGATGCGTATCCAGCCCCTTCGGTTCGTTCTAGCCGATGACCCGGGGGCCGGCAAGACGATCATGTCCGGCCTGTACATCAGGGAAACGGCCATCCGTGGCGATGTGGCGAGGGTACTCATCGTGGCGCCCGGCTCTCTGGTGGTCCAGTGGCAGGACGAACTGTGGCAACGGTTCCATCTCGACTTCCGGGTCCTCACCAACGACATGGTGGAGACCGCCCGCACCGGTAATCCCTTCAATGAGGAGAACCTCTTGATTGCCCGCCTGGACCAGTTGGCCCGCCGTGAGGATCTCCAAGAGAAGCTGGCCGCTTCCCGCTGGGACTTGGTGGTGATCGACGAGGCCCACAAGATGTCGGCTCACTATTACGGAAAGAAACTCAACAAGACCAAGCGGTATCAGCTCGGTGAACGCCTTCGCGACTTAACCCGGCACTTGTTGCTGCTGACGGCAACCCCGCACAGCGGCAAACAGGAGAGCTACATGCTGTTTCTCGCCCTGCTGGATGAGGACCTGTTCGGGGGTCGGCTGCGGGGCGGGCAGGTACCGAACGCCTCGCACCTTATGCGTCGATCCCTGAAGGAGAACCTGCTGACCTTCGAGGGGAAGCCCCTGTTCCCGGAGCGTCGGGCGTATTCGGTCAAGTACGACCTCTCCCCACCTGAACAGCGCCTATACGACGAGGTGACCGATTACGTCCGCCACGGTATGGATCGGGCCAAGCAGATCGAGCAGAAGAACCGCCGACGCGGCCTGGTGGTGGGTTTCGCTCTCGCCGCCCTGCAGCGACGGTTGGCATCCTCACCCCAGGCGATCTACCGCTCGCTGCGTCGTCGCCGCGAGAGACTCCGGAAGCGCCTGGAGGAACTCGAGGCCATAGCCGAGGGCCGGGCAGTGACCCATCCGCTGCTCAGCGACCTGTCGGAGGACGATCTGGCCTATTTGGACTACGACGATTACGACGACCGCCAGGTTGACCGGATGGAGACCGAGGTCATCGACCAGGCGACCGCCGCGGAGACCGTTCCCGAGCTCCGCACGGAGATCGAGACCCTCAGCCGTCTGGTCGGTATCGCCGCCGAGGTGCGAAGGGCGGAAACCGACACCAAATGGGAGGAGTTGTCCGCGGTTCTGCAATCGGAGCACATGACCGCCCTAGATGGATCACGGCGCAAGATAATCGTGTTCACCGAACACCGTGACACTCTCGACTACTTACAGCGCCGCATCGTCGGGCTGCTCGGCAAGCGGGAGAGGGTCGTGGTGATCCACGGCAGCGTCCGGCGGGAGGATCGTCGGCACCGCCAGGACGCCTTCATCAACGATCCCCAAGTTCAGGTGATGGTAGCCACCGACGCGGCCGGGGAAGGTGTCAACCTGCAACGGGCCAACCTGATGGTCAACTACGACCTGCCGTGGAACCCCAACCGGATCGAGCAGCGTTTCGGGCGTATTCACCGCATCGGCCAGACCGAAGTTTGCCACCTCTGGAACCTGGTAGCCCACAACACCCGGGAAGGCGCCGTGTTCATCCGCCTGCTGGACAAGATCGAAGAGCAACGCAAGGCGCTGGGCGGCCAGGTCTACGACGTTCTGGGGGACTCGGTGATCGACCGTCAACTCCGGGACCTGCTCATTGAGGCGATCCGCTACGGCGACCGGCCCGACGTGCGAGCCCGGCGGGACGAAGTGATCGACAAGGGTATCGGGGACCGGATCATGACCCTGCTGGATGAACGGGCCTTCGCGATCGGCGAGATCGGCGGAGAGGACATCCAGGAAATCCGAGACGACATGGAACGCGCCAAGCTCCGCAAGCTCCAGCCCGGATTCATCTCCATGTTCTTCATCGAGGCGTTGCGCCGCTTCGGTGGACGCATCGTGGAGCGCGAGAAGGGTCGTTTCGAGATCACCCGCGTACCCGGGATCGTCCGCCAACGCGCTGGGGAGATCGGACAGGGCAAGGAACTACACCGCAGGTACGAGCGGGTCACCTTCGATAAGCACCTCGTGAATGTCCCGGATCGACCGAGGGCAGCACTGCTCGCGCTCGGTCATCCATTACTCGAAGCTGTCGTGGAACGGGTCCTCGACCGCCATGGTCCAGTCCTGCATCGAGGGGCCATCCTCGTGGATCCCCAGGCGACCGACGACCGCCTCCGGGCGCTGGTACAGATCGAGCATCTAATCAAGGACGGTACCGGCCGGGACGTATCGAGACGCTACTGGACGGTCGAGATACCACTGGAAGGCGACCCCGAAGAGACCGGCGCCGCCCGCCACCACGACTTTCGACCGATCGAGGACGATGAACGAAAGCTGGTGGCGTCGCTCCTGGAACAAGACCGGATCGACACGATGCTGTCTGACCAGGCCCGCCGCTTCGCCATCACCGAACTGTGCGGACCCCACCTCGACGAGATGCGGCGCGCCACCGTACATCGGGTCGAGAAGGTGCGGTCGGCCGTCGAACAACGGCTACAAACCCGGATTCGCTATTGGGATGCTTACCAATTCAAGGTCAAGGCAAGACAGAACCAGGGGAGCAGGTCGAAAGGTGGTTTCACCGCCGGTCACGCCCGGAACTTCGCCGACGAACTCGCCGCAAGGCTGGAGCAACGGAACCTCGAACTCGACCGGGAACTCCAACTGTCCAGCCGACCCCCCGACATCGTGGGCGGCGCCGTCGTGGTTCCACAGGTACTTCTGGACCGCCTTACCGGAACACCACAACCGGTCTCCGGCCTCCGCGCTCGAGACGTGGCCGAAGTGGATCGCAGGGCGGTGGATGCTGTTCTGGAGACCGAGTGGGTCCTCGGTCGGGAGCCAAGGGAGATGCCCCACAACAACGAGGGCTACGACATCGAGAGCCGCCGGCCCGACACAGGTGATCTCTACTTCATCGAGGTCAAGGGCCGGATCGAAGGCGCTGACACCGTCACGGTCAGCCGCCGCCAGATCATTCACGCCCGGAACTCGCCCGAACGCTTCATCCTCGCGGTAGTGGAAGTGCCCGAGGATCGTCGTGCTCAACCGATCGTGCGCTACGTGCGCCGCCCGTTCGAAGGCGTGGAGGTGTCCTACCGCAGATATTCCATCAACTTCGCCCTGTCGGAGTTCGACTTCGAAGTACCGTCATAGGCGGACATAAGTACTCGGCCGACCAGGGAAACACAGACCAAGACCTCATTAGAGTTCTATTCCCGATCCCGCATGCGGCGCGACATCCTCCATGCCCTTCGCCCGAGCGATGCCGCCGAGCACAGCTGCAATCAGTCCTAAGTCACGCTCCTTGAGCGCCGCGTCCAGATAGGCAATCATGTCGTCCTCTGTCTGGAGGTGATCTGCAGCGTCCCGCGGAAGCGTGCCCAGTCGTACCATTCGTGTCGTCTGCCCATTATCTGATTACTTAACTAGCTAGAGGTTTCGTGCCAGTCGCAGTGCCTTCCTGATGTCCCGATCCTGGCTGTCCTTGTCACCACCGGCGAGTAGGACCACCACGGGCTTGCTTCGCTGCAGGTAGTTAGGCGCGGTAGTCAGACGTAGTATGTGATAAATTATGTTAGATTAGAGCAAATCGGCATACAGGGTATGCAAGGTCGGCTGCCTCGGGCCAGTCGAGGCATGGCTTGGGTGTTCTCACCGAGGGCCGCGTATGTCGGTGGTTACGGGAGGCTGGTTGACGGGAGGTCACGTTGAGTCCAACAATCATGGACGACGGTTCCTACTACTTCCGGTTCTACGCGAGGGATATCGCTCATCATCCACATGATCCCCATATTCATGTGGTGGCAAGAGACGGGTCCGGCGCGAAGTTCTCGTTGGATCCGGTAGCATTGGTGAACAATCGTGGTCTGAGGGAACACGAACTGACCAGAGTCCGGAACGTCATCGAGAAACATCAGGATTTCATGCTGGGAGAGTGGTATGACTATTTCGGTGGAGCTTGACAACTGTTCCAGTGTCCTGGATGTGGAAGTCGCGGAGGAGACGATCCGGGTTTGGCTTCGCGACGGTAGGACAATGACTGTACCTCTGGCTTGGTATCCACGTTTGTGTGACGGTACGCCTGCGGAGCGGAACAATTGGGAGTCGGTAGGTGACGGTATTGCTGTCCACTGGCCGGACCTCGACGAGGACATGGGCATCGCGGAGATGCTGTCCGTACCGGGTACTGGTTCGCTAGGGGTGGACGAGCATCCCCGTGCTCTGGATGTGGAAGTCGCGGAGGAGACGATCCGGGTTTGGCTTCGCGACGGTAGGACAATGACTGTACCTCTGGCTTGGTATCCACGTTTGTGTGACGGTACGCCTGCGGAGCGGAACAATTGGGAGTCGGTAGGCGATGGTATCGCTGTCCACTGGCCGGACCTCGACGAGGATGTCAGCATCGGGGGGCTGATGTCCGGGCCTAGCATCGAGAGAGCTACAACGCTAGGCCGCTGGTTGCTAGCCCGTAGAGAAGGTCGCGGGGTCAAAGGCTACGAAATCGCCGAGCACGAACGTACCCGACGTGCCGTACCTCTACGTTGAACCACGCTCATCTGGCGGTGCCTGACCTGGTATCCAGACACTGAGGCCTGCTCACAGTGCACGAGAACCCGCCAGCGGTGATCGGGTGGTGCGCGCCGTAGAGCAACTCATGGATGCCGATGCGACATCGGGCCGCTTCCTACCGGCGAGATAGGCGGATTCTCTGACCGTGCCCAACATCAGTGAGTCGTCGGCCGGTGTCGCTCAGAACAATTCAGCGAGGGCTTCGTGCGGACTGAGCGGGCGGATCGGCGCGTGCTTGTAGTCTTTCGTATTCCTGGTGATTATGAGCGTGGCTCCGCAAGCGCGTGCGCAAGCTACCTGCATCGCATCCTCGAAGTCTGCCATCGGAAGCCCCGCGGCGTAGCGGATAGCCTCGGCGCCGCCCGACGCGACCTCCACAACACGGGTCAGATCGACGATGAAGTCGCGGGTCCTGAGCTTTCCCTGCGCGGGCGCCACGATGTAGTAGATGTTCGATACCGAGTGCCAGGCGATGAAAGCTCGCCGACGACTCTGCTCGATCTTGTCGAGCAGAGTCGAGGCCGGACCCGAGAACGGACGACGGTCGAGAGCGACATCGATGAGCACGTCCGTGTCTAGCAGCATCAGTCAAGGTACTTGCGGGCCAAGGCTCGGTAGCGCGGATCGTCACGCTCGGCCGGACGGAACTTACCCCGCCACCTCGACGAGAAGGAGGGTTCCTCTTGACGCGTGACTTCACGAAGCGACTGTTCGATCACTGAAGAAAGGGACACTCCGCGGGAGCGAGCGTACCGTTTGGCCAACGGGATCAACTCCTCGTCCACCGTGACTGTCAGCTTCTTCTTCATGCCCGGTTCCGTCTCTTTGATATACGTATACACTACCTTAGCATACGTGTACTTCGAGATGGCCGATGAGTTTTTGAGGGTGGACGGTATAGTTGGAGAGGAGGACCAGGAATGAACCGAGAGATTCTCGCCAATGACTTTGCCGCGGCCACGTCTCGCAACCGTTGGAAGACCTTCGTTCTTGAGGCCCATCCAGATAATGGTGTTGTACAACTACTGGCAGACGCATTCACAGACAGCAAGGTAGAGGCTACCGATGATGTGTACTTGCATCGGCTCGTCGGAGACGTCAACTTTGTTGTAGACCATCTAGACCGGCGATTCTGGAGCTTTCACACCACAGTACCCTCTGGAGACGCCGCGCCGTATCTCCGCCGTATCGTCAGCCGCCGCCGCGATCTCGACTGGATGTGGCTGCCCTCCGACCATCTCCGAGATATCTGGCTTGACGTTTCACCGAAGTTGGTGGCTACCAACTTCAGCGCCGGGCGGCTCACGCCCACGATCGGTGAGGTTGCTGATCTCAAGTTGCGGGTGACCGGCAGCGCTGCCGGTCGAGTCCTGAAGGCTCTTGGGGACCGGTTCGAGACAGCTGTTCCACAGAGCCATGTGGGTATCAACGTGGTTGATGAGCACTTCGGGTCCATCACGGAGTTCGTCAGCCATAACGGTCGTTTTATGGCCAGTGGCGGTGATTTCAATCTTCACCAGGCCATAGTTCGCCGGGTAGTGGATCGGTATCGCCGGTTCGTCGAGGGGGTTGAGCGCCGAGCGCTGCGATGGGAAGAACTACCCGAGGGAGGGGCGCGGCCCTTCGGATCGCCGATTACCCTCCGTTTCAGCTGGCCAATCCCCGACCTCGACTACTTCCTTGACCAGCTCTTCTCGGCCCGTGAACCGTTCCGGCTCTGGGGCTTGCCACGGCGCGTCGGCGAGAACTTGGCCGAAGTGGAGGTGGTGGACCTCCACGTAGGTCAAAGCCTCCGGTTCGATATGGCTGCTGAGTGGATGCGTGTATACCTGTTCGAGGGCGGCTGCGGGAACACGGTGGCCCGGTTGGCCTCCAACCTGCAGCACCACTTTGACGGGGCGCTCTCCATCGGCGACGACGAGCTCAACGCTTTTCTCAAGCCGGCAACCAAGGTCTGAAGCCGCCTCCGTTACCCGCACCACGACGGTGTGACCCGGTTCGTGTCATCGGAGGGTTGGTTAGTCCTCGCCTGCCGGGCGTGGGTACTGGTGTGGTGGTAAGGCCGGGGTGGTTCAGGCGGTGAGGAGTGGGGCCGGGGTTAACGCGGATGCGGTCCCTGCGCCGGTAGGTTGCGTCGGGTCGTTATCCGCAGCGTCGAGCAGGTCGGGTCCGATCCGGCCAAAGCAGGTAACTCCATCCCGCTCTGACTGGGGTATCGAGCATCTACACTTGCCCGTGTTTCCGTCGGGGGAGTTGGAATGAGATTGGCGCAGGCAAGGGTGAGGAACTATCGAAGTGTCCGTGACACCGGCTGGTTTGACGTTGAGGACGCTAAGACGATCCTGGTTGGGCCTAACGAGGCGGGGAAGACCGTGGTGCTTGAGGCCCTCCGGAGGATCAACGCTCCTGCCGGGGTGCGGGGATTCGAGCCGCTCCGGGACTATCCCCGCAAGCTCTATAACGCCGATATCCAATCCGGCGGCCGTGACCCCGCCAAGACTCCGGTGGTCTCGGCCCGGTTCAGACTCGAACCGGGTGATGTCGCCGAACTCCCTGCCGGTTTCGAGAACGCCACCTACGTGTTCACCCGGTACCTGGGCAACAACGAAAGCCACGATCTCGCAGACGCACCAAGACCGGTTGTGTTCACCGAACAGGTCCGTAAAGACTTCCTACGTATGGCAGCCCACATCGATAACCAAACGGCGGATGATGAGCATCCTGCCAAAGCTAGCCTTGACAACATCATCGGAAGCTGCCAAGTCGGCACGACAACCCTCGAGGGCGGATTGGCAACAGAGTTGCGGGGTTGGCTCGACTCGGCCACTGCCATTGTCGACGAGAACAACGCTGCAGAGGAGGAACGCCACACGCGTCTGCTTGACTACACGCGCGTTCCCGAGCAGCGGCAATTGGTTCTCGACCTGCTCCGCGGACGGTTGCCGGTGTTTGTGTACTTCCACAATTACTTCCGCGCCCGCCCAAACCTTCACCTGAGTCGCTTTGCCGAGCGCATAGAGAGGGGCGACCTAGACGACCGCTATGACTACGCGAACCAATGCCTGCTCAAATGGCTTGGATTTTCCGCCCGTGAACTGGCCAACGCCGGGAACCCGCCCGATCCTGGCCACGACCGAGAAGCCTTCGACAGGTATCGAGACCCTCTCGACGACCGGCAGATCAAGCTCAACTCTGCTAGCACTCGCCTGACCACCGAGGTCCGCAAGGTCTGGAACCCCAACCAGGTTGAAGCAGACAGGCTCTTGGTGGAAGCTGATGGTCAGTATCTCAAGGTGGTCGTTGAAGACGAACTCGGCGTCAAGATCGAGTTCGATCAACGCTCTGAAGGATTCCAATGGCTGGTGTCGTTCTTCGTGGTGTTCTTTGCCGAAGCTACCGACCGGCACGCCAACACCGTGTTGCTGCTCGACGAGCCTGGCCTGAGCCTCCATGGCCTCAAGCAGCGCGAGTTCCGCGACACCCTCTCGAAGCTTGCCGAGAGCAACCAAACCCTATATACAACCCACTCGCCGTTCCTTGTAGGTCCCGACGAACTCGATCTAGTCCGCGTCGTTGAGATGACCGACCACGACGTGGGCACCAAGGTCCACTCCAAGGTCATCGCGGACGATCCGGGTGCTCTGCTCCCCCTTCAAGAGGCGCTCGGATACGACCTTGCTCAGAGCCTGTTCACCCAGCAACGTAATCTGGTACTCGAAGGCCTCACCGACTACTGGTACCTAGAGGCCACCGCCCAACTGCTGCGCGAAGCCAACATCGCCGCGCTCAACGACACGATCGCCTTGGTCCCAGCCAAGAGTGCTGGCAAAGTCGTTTACTTCGCCACCATCCTCCACGCCAATCGTCTCAGGGTCGCTGCTCTGCTCGACTCCGACCAGGCCGGAAATGAGGCCGCCAAACAAGACACCCTGGTACACACCCTCGGGAACCGAAACATCCTACGCACAGCCGATGTCTGTACCGGATCGATCACCCAACCCGAGATAGAAGACCTCCTTCGGGATACCCTCGTCGAAGTAGCCAGTACGGACCCCACCCTTGGCTGGAACATCACCGACACGGCTACCTGTCAACCCACGCGGCCGATCATCAGTATCTTCTTCGACGAGATCGCTGGCTTTTCTAAGTACCGTCTCGCCAAGGCCTACCTCCGCTGGACACGGAACCACAAAGCCTCCGACCTGACCTGCACGGAACGTGAAGCATGGAAGCGTCTCATCAACCGGATCAACAAGGCCCTAACATAGACCGACGGCCCTAGCCGCGGTGCGTGTTCCTTCGGCGGTTTCTCGACGCGGCCCGTGCGGCTTGAGAGACAGCCTTGACTCGGCGCTCGCTGATCAGGTGATGCGGGTTCTCAAGCAGTTGGCTGATGCCAACACGGCACCGGGCCGTTCCCTACCGGATTGACGAACTTTCTGACCGTGCCGGATCGGAAATGGTCGCCCGGCCACAGCACCGCTCTGCCAGCCCTCCGCTGGACGCTTTCACGGTCGCCGAGACCTCCCGCCAACTTTCCGCCTAGGAGAGTGCTGAAAAACGAATCTTACGGGGTTCGGTGGTCGGTAAACCGCCTGGTCAGAGAGTTGCGGCTCAGTGGCTGAACCCCTTTGTACGGGGTTTCTCAGCACCCTCCTAGGGTAGTCCGGTGGGCTATATTCCACTGCCGGGACCACCAGAAACGAGAACGAGAGATGGACGAACGGCGTGACAGCGCCATAGTCGCGGTCGAGTCAAGGGTCACCAGCTCCTCCGCCTCCAGACAGTTGTCCGCTGGTTTCGGGACTGGCAGGACGTTGTAGCGCGGGGAACGGGGGTCTTACTCCCCGGCGCTTCGGTTTGCAGCCTTCACAGATGACGGGAGAGTAGTGATTAGCGGTGCGACGTTCGAGCCCGAGCCACGTCATACCCGAGTTTGGCGGGTTGTGGGGGTTTGGTGATGGGGGTAGGGCCGCTGACCTGGGGTTTTGTGGTGTGGGGCACTGTTCGGGTGGGGTTTTGTAGGGGCGACATATCGTTGGTTGTCCTGTGCTGTGGTGGTATCATGCTGGGTATGTTCGTGAAGACGACCCGCCGTCGCAGGGGCGACAAGGTGTATGAGTATTTGTCTTTGGTGGAGTCCGTCCGTGACGGTTCGAAGGTCGGACACCGGACCCTGCTGCGACTGGGGGAGGTGACCGCTTTGCGCGAGTCCGGCCAGCTGGAACGTATCGTGGCCGCCTTGGAGCGTCATCTACAACGCGAGCGTGTCGATTTCGGGGCGTTGGAAGCTGAGGGGGCACCCGGGGTGGGGGCGGTAGCAGCGGTGTGGGCAGTGTGGCAGCGGCTGGGCTTGGACGGATGGTTCGCTGAGGTCGGAGCGAAGCGGGGCGCGAAGGCCTTGCAGCATGCGGTGTTCGCGATGGTGGCGAACCGGTTGGTGGCGCCGTGCTCGAAGCGACGACTGGTCGAGTGGACGGCTTCTGATGTGGTCATGCCCGACGGCTGGTCGGCGCCGTCACCCGATCAGTACTACCGGGCTTTGGATGCGGTCACCGCCGCTAAAGACGAGACCGAAACACATCTGTATACGCGGTTGTGCGACTTGACGAACCTGGATCTTCGGCTGGTGTGCTACGACCTCACCTCGACATATTTTGAGGGTTCGACCCGGCCGTCGGGGCGTTTCCCCTCCCGGGCGTTCGGGTACTCGCGGGACCATCGCGGTGATCGGCCCCGGATAGTGATCGGCCTGTTGTGCACCTCAGACGGGATACCGATCGCGCATCATGTGTTTCCGGGGAACACCAACGACGCCGCCACCCTGTCCGGGGTGTTGGGAGACTTGGCCCGCCGGTTCGCGGTTGGCCGTATCTGTGTGGTCGCCGACAGGGGCCTGATGTCAGCAGCTAACGTCGATGCGGTCGCCGATGCCGGGTTCGACCACATATTGGCCACAAAGCTGCGCCGTGACCGCATCAGCGCCGAAGCCCTCCAAGCCGTCAACGAAGACACCGCCTGGGTCGACATCGCCCGGCACAGCTGCCGCGCCGCCGACATCACCCTCGAAGACGGCACCCGCGCGGTTGTGGTCGAATCCGACGCTCGCGCCCGGCGAGACACCGCCCGCACAGCCGAAATCGTCGCCACCACGGAGACCAAACTCCGCGCGTTGGAGGGCCGTGTCCGCTCCGGGCGGCTCAAAGACCCCGCCAAAATCGGGGCAGCCGCCCAACGTATCCTCGCCACTGTTGGCGCCGGCCGGCTCTTCGACACAGAAATCGGACCGGGCCGGTTCCTCTACCACTACAACGAAGACGCCCACCAACACGAAGAACTCCTCGCCGGCCGCTACGTGCTAGCCACCAGCCTCACACCCACCCAAGCCGACACCGCCCAAGTCGTCGGCTACTACCGCCAGCTCGCAGCAGTCGAAGCCCGCTTCCGGGTCCTAAAAGACTTCCTACGGCTCCGCCCCGTCCGGCACTGGACCGAACAACGAGTCCGCGGCCACGTCGCTGTCTGCGTCTACGCCGCCGTAGTCGAAACCCTCATAAACCACGCCCTCGCCCAAGCCGACATCCGCGACCCCGACCTCGGCGACCAACACCTCACCGCCGCCCGAGCCCTACGCGACCTCAACCGTATCCGCCGCCACAAACTCACCGCCAACAACCGCCGAATCACACTCACCACCCGACGCAGCCCCCTACAAACCCGAACCCTCACCGCCATCGGAACAGACACCCGCACCTGGGACAACCCCACCATCACCTAACCCCATCACCAGCCCCACACCACCCATGTAGTGGAAACACGCCACACCCAAACCCCCCTGACCAGGCACAACACAAAACACCCGCCAAATTCGGGTCATACCCGCGGGCGAGGCGAAGCATCGGGGCGGACATGGGTGTTGAACACTCTCGTCGTATACTGGCAACCATATGCCGACGCACCAACCGGCCGGTAGCGCATCGGTCAGCGAACGTCCAGCGTTAGGCTCGTGTGGCCGACCTCTGTCAGCTTTGGAGCACCGATTGAGGTCGTGGAGACCAGCCCAACCGTCCGGACACGGTGGGGCGGAGTAAAAGGGGCTGGGAACGGGTCACCCGACAACGTTCAGGCCGCAACTCCGGCCGGGACGCCTAATCTCCCACCGCGACCACGTGACCCGTTGGGCAGACAATGGAGGACATGAATGTGGTCGAGACAAAGCACGCTCCAAGCAATACTACGCTATGTGGAAGCGGGAGGCATCGGTAACGCTTACCTCCACTTGCCTGCACGGCGAGGCGCTCTCGTAGACTTCCTGACATGGCCACTCTCCTCTCGATATGATGCGGGGCTGACGATCGAATGTACACAAAGCGGATTCAACTATACCACTATGGCCCGCTAAGGGATGTAGATATATCCCTTCCTTTCTCGGACTCCCGGCCGCAGCCAGTAGTATTCGTCGGGGCCAATGGTTCTGGAAAAAGCCTACTATTGTCGCATGTAGTCAACGGGTTAATCGCGGCTAAAGATGGTGTATATCCTGACTCCAGAGAGGTTAATGAGGACAAAGTCTATAAACTCCGGAGTCCTGTCTATATCAACATGGATAATCCGTTCTACTATGCGAGAGTTGACTTTGTCGAGGGACTATATATAAGCGAACTCCTACTGCGGACACCGAAGTCTAAAGTTGGAGATTTGCCACACGGCTTAGACGATCCCGCTATCATCCCCCTTTGGGACCAGATGAGTGACAATGAATCGTCCATGTTCGATACTAACCTCACATTACCCAAGTATGGATTCCGTACGGAACAACAGATGGCGGACTCGGAAAAGGTTACTCGCCTTGTCAGGAACAGTTGTCTTCTCTATTTTCCTTCCAATCGGTTTGAAGAACCGGCCTGGCTTAATGAACGAAACCTCAATCGAGTGGCGCGTCTTGAGATGATCGAACACATGAGCGGTCGTACGGATCGCCGTATAATCAATGTAGATCCTCTCCGGAACAACCAAGATTGGCTATTCGATCTGCTGTTTGATCGCTCGGTCCTAGAAGCCAGGGCGGAGTTGATACCATCACCGGACGGTCGTGTGTTCCCTGCGATCGGATATACGGGTCAGTCTGCCCGTACATTTGATATAGCCTTGCGTCTGCTTCGTCGGATAGTCAATCAGGAGCAAGCGCGCCTAACCCTCGGCCCTCGTCATCATCGCCTACTCGGAATCGCCGTGGGGGACGAGGCCTTGGTTCAGAACATTTTTCAGTCTTCCAGTGGCGAGGTGTCTTTACTCAACCTGTTTTTCTCTATCCTAAGAGATGCCGAGTTGTCTTCAATCAGGTATGAGAGCACGTCAGATATCTCGGGAGTAGTCATAGTAGATGAGATCGATCTCCACTTACATGCTAAACACCAATACGAGATTCTCCCTAAACTACTCCACATGTTTCCAAATATCCAGTTCATCTTGACGACTCATGCGCCACTCTTTGTTCTCGGCATAAAGATGGTATTTGGTGATGGCGGGTTTGCGCTCTATCGTTTGCCAGATGGCAACCAAATATCACCCGAGGAGTTCACTGAATTTGGTGATGCGTATTCGGTGATTACCCAGACACAGCAGTATAATAGAGATATCAAAAGGATCGTTGAAAAGGCTGGTCGGCCCGTTTTATTGATCGAAGGGGAGACGGACAGACGTTATTTGAAGAGAGCGGCGGTCTTACGTGACAGGGAAGATCTCTTGGATGTTTGGGAGATCAGAGATACAGGTGGTAAGTCGAAACTAGCAAAACTGTGGAAGGGGTTCACCGACGAGACGACGGCAGTTCTAAGGTATCGTGTACTATTGCTTTTTGATTGTGACGTGAATGTCGAACATGACGAACGTGGCGAACTGTTTAGGCGGCGTATCCAGAGAGTTGTCTCCAACCCGATAAAGAAAGGTATAGAAAACCCTATTTGGTACGTCAATTCTGAAGCGTGCGCGCAATGAAAACCTGCGTTTATTGATGTCATAGCTGAACACCACGCCACGGTTCGAGGTGTGCATGTAACGGTTCCCGAATCATGGTTGGTCAATGATGCGGAGAAGAGTAATCTCTGCGAGTGGATATGTGCGAATGGCACATCTGAAGATTTCGAAGGTTTCGAGACAGTGTTCGCTTTATTGGACGAGGTAGTCGGGCGAGAGTCCCAAGAAGTCTGAAGGGAAGAGGAGTATGGATATGTGGCAGATGTCGGCGCGGGTTCCCGGTGAGGTGTGAGATCCAATTGTTGCCGGGTCGCGCGGGTATGGTGCCAGACGCCTTATGGCCAAGTCCGATCGCGTCCTGCGGGCGGGCGATTGTGAGGCCATGAGCTACAAGCGGAAGTTGATCGAGGTGGCGTTGCCGCTGGATGCGATCAGCGCGGCGTCGGCTCGAGAGAAGTCGATCCGGCATGGGCATCCTTCGACGTTGCATCTGTGGTGGGCGCGGCGTCCGTTGGCGGCGGCTCGGGCGGTGCTGTGGTCGTCGTTGGTGGATGACCCATCGGCTCATCCTGACCGGTTTCCGACGGAAGAGGACCAGGCGGTGGAGCGAAAGCGGCTCTTCGAGATACTCGAGAAGTTGGTGGTGTGGGAGAACTCCAACAACCCGGAGGTGTTGGCCGAAGCACGGGCTGAGATCGTGTCGTCGTGCGGGGGGGGGGGGGGCGTTGCCGAATGTGCTGGATCCGTTCTGCGGTGGTGGAACGATTCCGTTGGAGGCGCAGCGGCTCGGACTGCCTGCCTATGGCGGTGATCTCAATCCGGTAGCCACGCTGATCTCCAAGGGCTTAGTGGAGATCCCACCGCGTTTCGCCGGACTGCCCCCTATCAATCTGGAAGCCCGTTCGGAATCCGGGCTTAAGACATGGCAGCGGGCGCAGGGTCTGGCCGAGGACATCACCTTCTACGGCCAGTGGATGCGGGATCGGGCCTGGGAGCGGATCGGGCACCTCTATCCGAAGGTGACCCTGCCCGCATCCGAGGGTGGTGACCAAGCCAACGTGATCGCTTGGATATGGGCGCGGACGGTCCGTTCTCCCGACCCGTCATGGAACGGACATATTCCGCTGGTCCGCTCGTGGGTGCTGAGAAAACCGAAGAAGAACAACCCGGTGGTGTGGGCAGAACCGGTGATCGACCGTGTTACTCACAGTATCAGCTATCGGATCCGAGAAGGGGGCGAGCCGTCCTACCCGCGAACCGTCACACGCGGCAGTGGTATCTGCATCGCGACGGGTACCCCGATTATCGGAGACTACATCAAGTCCGAATCACGGGCTGGACGTATGAGCAGCCAGATGTTGGCTGTCGTAGCCGAGGGCCGCCCGCGTGGTCGTGTCTACTTGCCGCCTCAGGATCAGGTGAAGCCGGGCGCACCTCCTTGGCGACCTGAAGGGCGGAACCCGAAGAAACTCACTGGTGGCACGGTGTACGTTTATGGGCTGGACGAGTGGTGGAAGCTGTTCACCCCCCGCCAACTAGTTGCTTTGGCAACCTTTTCTGATTTGTTGGATGAGGTTCGGAGAGTGGTGGAGGAGGATGGTCGGTCGGCAGGTTTGCTTGAAGATGGGGTTCGGCTTCGGGATGGCGGAACGGGCGTGCTGGCGTATGCAGATGCTGTGCACACCTATCTGGCATTCGCAGTCGACCGTTGCACAGACTACTGGTCGTCGTTGTCCAGTTGGAGTAACAGCAGGGCGACGATTCGGAATACCTTTGGTCGTCAGGCGATTCCGATGGTGTGGGATTTTGCGGAGGCCAACCCTTTTTCAGCGTCGTCGGGTAACTGGTCGGGGCAGGTGGCTTGGATTCGGAAGGCGTTGGCGGCGGTGCCAGCGCAAGGTGTGGGGGAGGTCAGGCAGGGCGACGCGACGACCAGGCTGGGAGAGGTCCGGTCCCCGGTCGTGGCTACGGATCCTCCCTACTACGACAATATCTCGTATGCGGACTTATCGGATTTCTTCTACGTGTGGTTGCGGCGCAACCTGGCCGACGTATGGCCGGTCGAGATGGCGACTCTGTTGACGCCGAAAGCTGAGGAACTGATCGCCAACCCTTACCGGGCCGGGTCGAAGGAGGCCGCAAGGATACACTTTGAGAATGGAGTCGCCCTTGTCTTGGGGCAATTGGCGCAGGTCCATAATCCAGGGTTCCCAGCCACGATCTTTTACGCGTATAAGCAACAGGAATCAAAGCAGTTGGGAGTGGTATCAACCGGTTGGGAGACGTTCCTCCAAGCCTTGGTGGACGCTGGGCTGCAAATTAAGGCTACCTGGCCGATCAGAACCGAGTTAAGAAACAAGTTGCTGGCAATGGGCGGTGCCGGTGTGTTGGCGTCGTCGATTGTAATCGCCTGTCGACCCGGTCTTGCCATGCCCTCTCTGGCCACCCGGCGGGAGTTTCTTGATGCTTTGCAGGCCGAACTTCCGCAGCGAGTTCGGCTGTTGCAGGATCAGGCTATCGCTCCTGTGGATATGGCCCAGTCGGCTATCGGGCCGGGGATGGAGGTCTTCTCACGCTATGCCAAAGTGTTGGAGGCCGACGGGACCCCGATGCCGGTGCGGACCGCGCTGGCGCTCATCAACGAAGTTCTGGAAGAGGTTCTGTCGGAAGAGGAGACCGAGTTCGACGGTGATACCCGCTGGGCGATCACCTGGTATGACCAGTTCGGTCACGAGGCCGGTCCGTTCGGGGATGCAGAAACTCTGTCCAAGGCGAAGAACACTTCGGTCGCCGGGGTCATGCAAGCTGGTATCGCTGAGTCGAGGACGGGCAAGGTTCGGTTGCTAACCCGCGGCGAACTCGATCCGGGATGGGACCCGGTGGAGGACGAGCGGCCGACGGTCTGGGAGACAACCCAGCAACTCATCGCCAGGCTCGAAGAGTCCGAGAGAACCGCCGCCGACCTGCTGCGCAAAGTAGGGGGCAACGGCGACCGAGCCCGCCGACTTGCCTACCTTCTCTACCAGATTGCCGACCGCCGGGGCCGCTCCGCCGACGCGGTGGCATACAACACCCTTATCCGAACCTGGCACGACCTCGCCCGCCTCGCCGCCGCCCACCGCGGACCGACCGCGCTGACTCTCGAAGGGATGTAGATCATGGCCATCACCAACCACGACCGGGTCGGCAAAGCCCTCACCCTGGTGCGCAATGCCCTCCGCCCGGAGGTGGAGCGGATCTGGCGAGAGGAGTTCGGGCACCGGTGGGTGAAGGGGGTGAGTAGCAGTATCTACCGCCTCGAAGGTCCCGCCAGCCCCGACGATCTGGTGTTCCTACTCAAGGGTATGGATGCCACCTGGGGCCGGTTCTTTCGGCAGACTCAGTCCCGTTCCACCCGTAGTTACCTCCATCTATTGTGGGAGGCTCGCAACCAATGGGCTCACAACACCCGGTTCAGTTCCGACCAGACCCTTCGGATTCTCGATCATTGCGAGATGATGCTGGAGGCGTTCGGGGCCGGAAAGTCGATGGCGGAGGTGCAGGAACTCAAGCAGAGCCTGCGAAGGCAGATATTCGCCGAGGAGCGCCGCACGGCCGAACGTCGGGCGGCGTCCGGGGCCGCAAAGGGAGAGCCTCTGGCCGGTCTGAGGCCCTGGCGGGAAGTGATGACGCCGCATCTCGACGTGCGGGAGGGACGCTTCGTCCATGCCGAATTCGCTGCAGATCTTCGCCAGGTAGTACAAGGGGAGGCGGCTCCCGAGTATGGCGATCCCGTGAGTTTCTTCGAGCGTACGTTCATCACCGACGGGTTACGCGACCTGATCCGCAACGCCACCCGGCGTCTTTCCGGCGAGGGAGGCGATCCGGTTGTGGAGTTGCAGACCGGGTTCGGAGGTGGAAAGACCCACAGCCTCATCGCCCTATATCACCTCGCCTCAGGCGAATCCGGGTTACCCGGCCTGGGCGAGGCGTTGGAAGAGGATTATCTCTCGTTGCCCGAGCAAGTCCGGCGGGCGGTCTTCACCGGACACATGGCCTCTCCCGCCTCACCCAAACTCCGGCTGGGCGACCTGGAGATCCGTACCATCTGGGGATACATCGCCTACCAGTTGGGAGGCATGGAGGGGTACCGCCTAGTGGCAGAGGATGATTTTCACGGCACCAACCCCGGTGACAAACTGGTTGAGTTGTTCAGACGGTTCGGCCCGACGCTGATCCTGATCGATGAGTGGGTGGCCTACGCTCGGAGTCTTCCGATGGGAAGCGTGGAGCGACGACTTCCGGGCGGGGATTTCGACACCCAGTTCACCTTCGCCCAGGCGCTGACCGAGGCGGTGGCGGCGGTGGACAACGCCTTGCTGGTGGTGTCGGTTCCCGCTTCGAGCGACCCCAGGAACGACCGCCTGGATAACGACCGCCTGGAAAGCGATAGCCTGGAGGTGGGGGGAGAGAAGGGCCGTCAAGCCCTTGATCGGCTCCGCCATGTGTTGGGGCGAGCGGCCGCACAATGGCGGCCGGCTTCGTCGGAGGAGTCGTTCGAGATCGTCCGCCGCCGACTGTTCGAAACAGTGGAACCGGCGATGGAACGTTACAAGGACGCGGTGGTGCGGGCCTACCACAAGCTGTACATGGACCATGCCCAGGGTTTTCCCTCTGAGACCCGGGAGCGTGACTACCTGCGGCGGATGGCGTCCGCCTATCCGATCCATCCTGAGTTGTTCGACCGGCTCTACCAGGACTGGTCCACCCTGGAGCGGTTCCAGCGAACCCGGGGAGTCCTGCGGCTGATGGCGAGCGTCATCTCCGAGCTATGGGACCGTGACGACCGGTCGCTGATGATCATGCCGGGTGTGGTGCCGATGGATTCGGCCAAGGTGGTGCCCGAGCTCACCAGGTATCTTGCCGACCAGTGGAAGCCGATCATCGACGCCGATGTGGACGGTCCCGAGTCGCTACCTTTGCGTTTCGACCGGGATCGGCGGAATCTGGGCCGCTACTCGGCCTGCCGGCGGGTGGCCCGCGCTACCTACCTGGGATCGGCGCCCTTACCTGCGGCCCGACGCGGTATCGACCGTACTCGCATCGTGCTGGGATGCGTGCAGCCGGGGGAGCGACCCGGCGTTTTCGGGGATGCGCTACGGCACCTGGCTGACGAAGCCACCTATCTCTACAACCAGCAGATGCGTTACTGGTATGACACCAAGCCGACACTCACCCGGATGGCGTCAGACCGAGCCCTGTCGCAGTTCGGTGACGAAGATGCCGACGAGTACTTGCGGAGCCATTTGAAGAGGATGCGCCGACCCGCATCGTTGGGAGGATTTCATGTGTTCCCGGATAGCCCCGGCGGCGTTACCGATGAGGACGACTCCGTGCGGCTGGTACTTCTCCACCCCCGCAGCCCGTTCGAGCGGGGAGAGACCTCCCCCGCTGTCGAGACCGCTAGCGCCATTCTGGACGAGCGACAGGGCGGGCGACGGATCAACCGCAACATGCTGGTGTTCCTTGCCGCCGAGAAGCTACGCATTCCCGAGCTTCGGAAGGCGGTCCGCAATCGCTTGGCATGGCAGTCGATCCTCGATGACCGGGGGGAGCACGCCCTCAATCTGGCGCCGGCCGATGTCAACCAGGCCCGGACCAGACGGGACGAAGCTGACCGCACTGTAGACCTGCGGATCCGCGAAACCTTCTGCCAGGTGCTCTACCCGGTCCAGGATCCGGGCCAGGCTGAGGTTCGCTGGTCGTCGGTCCGCCTGAGCGGATCGGCCGATATCTTGGAGCGGGCAGTCCGGAAGCTGGAATCGTCCCAGCATCTGATTACCTCCTACGCGGCCACCCTCGTACGGCGCGATCTGGAGCGCCGAGACGCTCCTCTATGGGACAAGGACCACATCGGTATTCGCAACCTCTGGTCCTACTTCTGCCGCTATCTCTACATGCCTAGGCTGGCCGGCTTCGGCGTATTGGCCGCGGCGATATCGAGAGGCGTGGCTGATCTGAACTGGCAGAACGACACCTTCGCCTACGCCGACACCTACGACCCAGACACGGACCGCTACCTCGGGCTGCGGGCAGCGGAGCAAGTAGAAGCCACACCGAGCCTCACCGCACTGCTGGTCCGTCCGGTCAGGGCATTGGTCCAGTTCGATAAGGAGTCGGAATCCGCCGACCCTGAAGACGAGCCGCCCGACGACATTGAGGACACCTGGAAACCCGGAGATACCGGCCCGCCCCCGCCTACCAAGACGCCGCAACCCACCCGGTTCTACGGCCGGATGGAACTGGATCCGGTCCGCGCCATGCGCGACCTCGGCGGCATCATCGACGAGGTGACCAAACACCTGCACGGATCGGGCAACGAGATCACCCTAACCGTGGAGGTCAACGCCCACTCCGACGGCTATGACACCCGCACGCAGCGCATAGTCAAAGAGAACGCCACTCAACTCGGTTTCGAGTTCCACGAATTCGAGACTTGATCCGCGGGCCGGATCTTCGGGAGGGGTGGTCTCGATCCTGCCGCGCTGTTACGCTTGAATCTATGGCCGAGTTGGAATATCAGGAGATCATCGCTCTCTCGGAAGACCCCGACGTGTCATTTGACGATATGACGGGGCGACCGTTCACCGACGAAGAACTCGACGAATTGTCTAAGTTTGCCGACTCCGTTTTCTACGGATGCACCTCGGACGTGCAGGTCAGGAATGTGATCGGCATGCCGGTTCACGTTTCTGTCAGACGCCTGGCGCGTATGTCCGAGGAGGCGCGGGATGAGATTCTGTCCCGACTGCCCACTGCCCTTGCTGACGACATCGCCTCACAGCTACCTGTCACGGTTTCTTGACCTCACCCTTCAGCACAACCGCGATTCTCGATTCGGCGCTGAAACGGTTCTCCGAGGAAGACATTCTTTGGGTGCTCTCGAACCCGCGTGGGCATATGGCAGACTTCCCTCGAAAGGGTATTGCAGCTATCGGTGGGTTTACGGCCAACGCTATCCCCGTAGTGATCCTTCGAGACATGAACACGGGCGTCGTGTTCCATGCCCAGAGTCCCGAAAGGAAGTACCGGCGACTGTTCGGTGCTCGTTAGCAGACAGGCGGACACCCCTTAACCTGGCTACGACACCTGTACCGAACGCATAGTCAAAGAGAACGCCACCCAGCCCGGCTTCGAGTTCCACGCGTCCGAACATTGACAGGCTGGGTCGCCTCCCCGCGCTCTGCGCATCGCATGGCTCTTCCCACATCCCACCTTCTGGGATCGTCAGCGCCACGGGTTGTGGATCGATAGCTACGGCGGGATGACTTATATGACCAGCTTTTCTGACATTTGGCCGATATCGGGTCCCTAAAAGTACGATATTGTTTGGCCAAGGGGGTTAGGATCGGACTGATGAGCTTGAGGGCGTTGGTGAGGTTGACCCCGTTAGCAGGCGTTAATAACAGATCGCCGGGATGTTTGAGGAGTACGTGGACGAGTGGCGCTCGTTTCCGGCTGGAATCGTTTCCGCGTACCGAACTAGTTCCTCCAGAACGCGGCCAGCCGGGCCGGGCAAAGGATCACCATGAGCGATGAATCTTTGAGTATCGACGAGCTTCCCGCTCTCCTGGGACGTCTGAGGGCGGCGCGCAAGGCGAAACGTCTGACCCAGCAGGAGGTTGCCGAACGTCTTGGAGTGAGCAGAACGACATTGGTGGCTATCGAGAAAGGAAACAGGCGCCTCAGGTTTCAGGAACTGATCGACATGGCGGCCCTGTACGGGCGTTCGGTCAACGAACTCCTCCGTCCGACTCCGGTCACCGAGGACTTTGTTGCCCTGTTCCGATCATCACCCGGCTCTTCGCTCGAGACTGATCAGGTTGACCCCGGCGTTGTACTTCTCCAGGAATTGGCCGATGACTACCTCGAAGTCGAGCGAGTGGTAGGCGCCCCGCTACCCAGGCGTTACCCCCCCGAGGTGACGATCCAAGGGATCGGGGTTGCGCAGGCGGCGGAAAGCCTCGCCGCGAGTGAGCGGAACCGTCTCGGGGTGGGTGACGGCCCGCTTCTTGAGCTACGCAAGCTCCTCGAGACCGATGTGGGCCTACGTATCTTCGCGCTGGATCTGTCGTCACGGGTCGCCGGTCTATTCGTGAACAGCTCCGCCCACGGCGGCTGTATCGCTATCAACGCTAACCATCCGTTCGAGCGGCAGCGGTGGACTCTCGCCCACGAGTACGCGCACTTCCTGGTCCATCGTCGGCAATCCGAGGTAACCCGTGTAGACGGCTATCGGCGCGTACCCCGGACCGAGCGGTTCGCCGATGCGTTCGCCGCGGGTTTCTTAATGCCGGCCGCTGGTCTCACGCGGCGCTTCCTCGACGTGACCCAGGCTCGATCCGGAGGCGCCACGCCAGCTGACCTGGTCTGTCTAGCCGATCTGTTCCAGGTTTCCTTTGAGGCCCTGACCCGAAGACTCGAGAATCTGGAACTCGTAAAGCGTCATACGTGGGACAGACTCTCGAACGCCGGGTTCCGGGTCAACGAGGCCCGTCGGTTGCTGGAACTCGCCTCTCCACCCGCGGACACCGAACTCCTCCCACGCCGGTTCCGCTACCTGGCGGTAGAAGCTTGGAGCCGAGGCGATCTTAGCGAAGGGCAGCTCGCAAGGTTGCTGCGGGTCGATCGAATCACTACCCGCCAGCTGGTGACGAATCTCTCCGTCGGTGTCACAGCGGACGAAACCGGTGACCTGTGTGTTTCTGAGATCGTCCCTGAACAGGAACTCCACCTGACCCACACCTGAAGAAAGAAACCCGATGGACGAGTTGCTTCTCGACGCCTGCGTCACGATCAATCTTGCGGCCTCCGGCGTTCCTCTCCGAGAGATGGCAAGCCGGAACCAAGTTGCGTTCGCGATGGTGAGCGTCGTCGCCCGAGAAGCACTCTACGTACGCGCACTTGATAACCGAGACCGACGCGAGGAGATAAACGTGGCGCACCACGTTCGTCGTCAGGAGATCACACTCGTTGACCTCAGAAACGATGAATTGCCCACGTTTGTCGATCTCGCCCGACATCTCGACGATGGCGAAGCAGCATCCCTCGCAGTGGCTGTCCATCGGCGTCTGCCGCTCGCAACCGACGATCGAAAGGCACGTAGGCTTGCGCAGACCAGAACACCCGCGGTGGAGATCGTCACCACGGCAGGACTACTACGAGGCTGGGCCGCGGATCATGATAAGTCCGCAGCGCGTGTCTCGGATACCCTTCGGAGTATCGAGTTACGAGCATCGTTCGTGCCGGGGCGTAGTGACCCGCACCGCGAGTGGTGGATGAAGGCTCGTCGATGAGCGGGCCTTCGGGAGAGTGCGGTCCACGAAAACCCGATCACCGTTTGATCTCCGGTTGAACCGGGGTGTTCTCCTAAGCTTCGGGGTGGATGGTTGACGGATCCGGTGCTGCATCTAGTGAGAAACGGGAAAATCCCGACCAGGTAGATGTAGTACGTCCCAAGCTCGCTGATAGTGGGTGGAGGACCTGGACCTCCCATAACGGGTTGCGGGCGGTGCTGGCTTTCGTGGTAGCCGCCGCCGTTGCAACGGTGGTGGGGGTGGTGAGTTTGTGGCCCACCGGTGAGGGTATTGACTCCGCGATGGCGAGCGCTGCCGAGATCGGGTTGGTCACCGATCGTTACCTCGCGACGGTGCAGGAGATCCGTGACGGTCCGTGTGCATACTCGACTGCGGATTCCCTTCACTATTGTCGCCAGGTCACGGTCGTTCTCGAAGAGGGTCCTGAACCGGGTAGGGTGATCGCCCTTCCCGAGTTCGATCTCGAATTCGTCACCATGGCATCCCAGCTGCGGGTCGACCAGAAGATAGTGCTCGGATACGAGCCGTCGACCGACTACTACTTTTACGCCGATACCGACCGTCGTTCCCCACTCGCTTGGCTTGGCGGGCTGTTCGCATTGTTCGTAGTGGCGCTGGGTCGCTGGCGAGGGGTGTTCGCCCTGGTGGGAATGGTCGCTACGTTGGTCATTCTCATCGGGTTCATGGCGCCTTCGGTGCTGGACGGTCATGATCCGTTGCTGGTCGCGGTTGTGGCGGCGGCGGCGGTGGCTTTCGTGACCATGTACCTCGCGCACGGGCTCAACCAGGTTACGACCGTTGCCCTCGCCGGGACCCTCTCGGCGCTCGTTCTGACGTTGGGGTTCTCCTGGGTTTTCTTCGAGTTGGCAGCCTTCACCGGCCTAGCCAGTGATGAAGCCCTGGTTCTGCCCCTCATATCCGGAGGTCTCGATGTTGCTTCCCTGATCCTGGGGGGAGCGATCATCGGCGCTCTCGGCGCCCTGGACGATGTCACGGTGACTCAGGCCTCCCTGGTGGCGGAGCTTCACTATCGAAACCCTCTACTGGGTACTCGAGAGTTGGTGATGTCCGGACTCCGGGTGGGCCGTGAACACATCGCTTCTACCGTGAACACCCTCCTGCTAGCTTATGTCGGCGCCGGGATCCCCTTGGTGATGCTGTTCGCGGTGTCCAACCAATCCCTCGTGATGGTGGCTAATTCCGAGTTGATCGCCGTCGAGTTGGTGCGCACCCTATGCGGATCGTTGGGCTTGGTGGCGGCGGTACCCATCACTACCTTGCTTGCCGCCCTGGTCAAGGCCGGACCTCGAAAACCGATGGTGGAGCCTGCCGCGGAGCCCTATTCTCCACACTCAGGCCCGACGTAGGTGTTGGTTCTGGCGCGGCTATCCGGGTAGCTTTGGGCATGATGTTACGAAGGACGAAGATAGTTGTGACCATGGGCCCGGCCGTAGCGGGTCCTGACATACTGAAAGACCTGGTAGAAGCCGGAATGGACGTAGCCAGGCTCAACTTCAGCCATGGCACCCATGCGTCTCACATCCGGGTGGTCGAGTGGTTGAGGGAGGCGGCCTCGGAAGCCGGACGTTCGGTGGCGGTACTCCAAGATATACAGGGCCCGAAGACGAGAGTAGGGCGGTTTGTAGGGGGTGGGGTTGAGGTGGCTCGCGGTGATACGGTGCGCCTAGTGGTTGGCCAGGACGGAGGTACTCCCGGCTTGATCCCTGTCGATTACGAGTACCTACTCGATGACATAGCCGAGGGTGCCCGGGTCGTGTTGTCCGACGGTTTGATCGTCGGACGAGTTGACCGCGTGGCGGATGGCGCATTAGAGGTATCCGTCCGCCGAGGTGGGCCTCTTCGGGATTGCAAAGGGATTGCTTTTCCGGACAGCGACCTCCGGGTGGGTCCGGTGACGGACAAGGATCGGAAAGACCTCGAACTAGGCCGACGGTTGGGGGTCGATTACGTAGCGGCTTCCTTTATAAAAGAGGGTCGGGACATTGACGAGATCCGGGGCTTGGCCGGTTCGGATGTGCCCGTGATAGCAAAGGTGGAGCTGGCGCTGGCGTACCGGAATCTGGACTCGATCCTCGAAGCCGCAGATGGTGTGATGGTTGCTCGGGGAGACCTGGGCGTCCAGCTCCCATTGGAGACCATTCCCCACGTACAGACCGAAATCCTTCGGCGAACCAACCGGGCCGGTCTCATCTCGATCACCGCTACCGAGATGCTGGAGTCGATGGTTACGGCCTCCCGACCTACCAGGGCGGAGGTCACCGATGTGTCCAATGCGGTCGCTTCAGGAACCGACGCGGTCATGCTCTCTGCAGAGACGGCCATAGGCGCCCATCCGGTCCGGGTCGTGGAAGCCATGTCCGCAATCTGTCTGGAAGCGGAGCGCCACCGCGACACCCATGTTGCGTCCGATGAGGAGGTGGAGTTTCTGGAGAGCTCGATGAGCTTTGCGTCCGCCACCGCGAAGGCGGCAACCGAGGCGGCCCGAGATCTCGGTTTTCGCACCATCGTGGCGTTCACCGAATCGGGAGGAACCGCTCGCTTGCTTTCCAAGTACCGTCCCTCCGCTGACATCATGGTGTTCGCGCCCGATGCCCGGATAAGGCGGCGAATGGCCCTTTATTGGGGCGTGAAACCGATTCCCTTCGAACGTAAGTCCTCTACCGACCTGATGTTTGCGTCCGCGGAGAAGTACTTGGAGAAGGCGGGGATCTGCGAACGGGGGGAAGGGGTGGTGATGATCGCCGGTGTCCCACCCAACAGCCAGGCCAGAACCAACCTGGTCAAGTTGCACGTCATCGGTGAGCGGTTGAGGTTTCCCTCCCGCCGCGCTCTCAAGGGGGTTCAACCACAGGGCTCAAAACGGGGCCCGGTTACCGGGATGTCTGGTCAGTCCGGTAGCTACTAGAGTGCTGGATCCCTGATTCACCTACACCTAAAGGAGACATGTGGGACAGCTGATCGAAGTCGACCATTCGCTACTAGGGGATGTGGCCCTGTTCGACACCGACCGCAGCCTTTCGGGGCAGGAGGGTGAGACCTTCTCCGACCCTGAGAGCGCCACACAGTCCGGAACCTTCCCGGGGCGGGTCGCGGCTGCGCTATTCACGAGGATTTCCTCTCTCGAGTCCGTCTACGTGTTTTCCAACACCATTTCCGTCAAGCGAGCCGGGGGCTGGACCGCCGATCTGGTGGATGAAGCGGCCGGTCTCGTCCGCAACTCTCTAATCCACTACGAGAGCAACCGAAGCTAGATAGCCTCCGTATGGCTATGTCGAGCCGTCACCGGCATCGGCCGAAGCGGATACCTCCTCATCCACGGGTACTTCCTCCCCGCCGTTAGGCGCGGTGGTTGGTATCTCGGATGCCGGATCCGGTGGACATTCCTCGCCGGTGTAGTCCTCAGAGTCTTCGGGGAGCAGACACGGATGCACCTCGACCTGACGAGGTCTGGGACGGTAGTGGACCGTCCAATCCTGGCTGGCGGTTGACCCATCGGTGAACTCGATGAACCGGTTTACCTTCACAGACCAACCATGGGCGCCTTTCTCCACTTCCTGCTCCCCCTCCCAGGGCATGATTTCGGGATTCGGAAGGTACTCGGTCGGGAAGTCCTTCCAGTTGTAGCGTTCGGACACGGTAGCTCCTACCTGACGGTCGGAGTTGTTTCCGAACAGCTTGACCGTGATCGAGGTTGCCGTATAGGAAGTACTTATGAGGACGGCGTAGTCGGTGTCGTTTCTGAAGATCAGGTCCGGCTGGGTCCAGTTGATCGTCGCTTCGATTCCTTCCGGGTATCTCGGGAAGTAATAGCTGTGGGGCTGATGTTCGATGATCTCCAAACCTGCCCAGAAGACGGCGTTGTAGAAAGTCGTGGCGAACTGGCTTACTCCACCGCCTACCGTGTCCTTTATCTCCCCTCGGATGATGGTGGGCGCCGGGACGTATCCACCCTCCGAGGTCCGTTCCCCCACCGTCTCGTTCAAGGACAGGATCTCGCCGGGCAATACGATCGTGCTGTTGATGGCATTCGCGAATCGCTGGATGTTGCTTACCCGTGGTTGGCAGCAGCGATGTTCGGTGGTGAATTCGCTCATCTTGCCTTCCAAACCCAGGCTGGCGAGGTACTCCGCGTTGATTCTCGGCGGTACTCCCGCCTGGAGTGGCAACACCGTGGAGCGGCTCGGTCTCCGGGAGGCATCCATGACCGCCTCGATGACGAGGTCTGTGTTGATGAGAGCTCCGGGGAATCCGGGAATGATCCGAAGGTTGTCGTCTTGGTCGACTTCTATGCGAGCGTCTATGGGAGCGGACTCGAACCCTGTCCGGAGCGGGTAAAGGTACTCGTCGACCACCGCCGGATCGAGCGTCACCACCATGCGAAGGTGTGGCTCTCGTTCCACTTGGGTGATGAACGCCCTAGCCAGCTGGTCCCTGGTCAGGTGGAGGGTGATGGTGGGATCGGTCCGCGAGAGGGTGATCGGTGAGCTGAGGAGGACCGTGGCCTCATCTAGAGCCATCTCCACCGCGGAAGCGGGAAGGGTAGGGTGCTGCTCTAGCAAGCCGACGGCTATGGATTCGGGTCTCGGCTGCGCTAGTAGGGCCGAAGTGAAGAGGGCCTCGGTCTCGGATCGATCGATTATCCAACCGGCGTGAGGGTACTGGGCGACCGGGGTGTCGCCCTCCACCACTATCGCTCCCTCGGAAGGCCCGTAGAGGGTGGAGTCGAGCCGGTCGAGAATGTTGGAGAAGGCGACTTCGTCAATGCCCCCGACCAGTGGAAGCGCCGGTCCGGACGGACCCTGATTCCACATGGCGGCGGCTTCGACCACCCACGCCGGATCGCCGGTTTCGAGAGCCCTCTCGAGGGTCGATCTCTCATCTATATCGAAACCGATCGCGTTGGGGATCAGCTGGAACTCACGGTCACCGACTATCACTCGAATCGGTGTGGATCCCATCCGGAACTCCAAGTCTTGAAGTGCGGCCAGGGCGTCGTCAGCGGTGAGAGAGCTCGAATCGGTTCCTTGCCCGGACGTCGTTTCGGTCGGTACCCCGGTCCCATCCCGGTTCATCCAGAGCAGGACCGCGAGGGCGATCAGCAGTAGGAGCCCGAGCAGGGAGAGGAGCGCGCGAAGGGATTTGGACATCTGGATCACTTGAAGCCGAGTCCAATCATACGCACAGTGGGTAGGTAGGTGGTATTCACCTGCCGGGATCCGGGCGCCGAAAGCAGTACAACCTTCAAGTTGGCTAGGGCGCGATCAACCGTAGGCGCTCGGGATGCGCGGCTACCGACAGTTTCTCGGGTGTTCCAAGCAGCTCACCGTCTGCCTGGGCAAGGATGCCGCCGGGTGGAGCGTTAATGCTTATTGCGGGAATCTCGGTCCGCACCTCGAGGCCGGTTGTCCTACCCATATCGCGGGCGGTAAGGGCTCGCAACAGGATCGTGGGCAACCGCTTCCGATCCAGCGAGTCGGCCAGCAGCACTGTCAACAATCCTGTGCCTCCCGGTCCGAACCGGATAGGGATCGGACCGAAGAAGGTATAGCTGTTGTGAACCGCAACGAAGACAGCCACCGCGCTCGTCGAGCCTTCTTCGAACTCCACTTCTGCCCGTGCCTGCTCCATTGCGTAATCATTCCAGGCGATAGCGGTCGCCGATAACGCGTAGTGAAGTCCGGCGAAACGGTATTTTCGATAGGGTTCCTGTTCCGCCCTCTGCACCACCGCCGCATCGAACCCGACTCCGAACGAGAAGGTTGCCAGCCGACTCTCTACTCGACCCTCCCCATGATCCAATGTGACCATCGCCACCGGCATCGTGCGGGGCGACGGCCGGGTGCATATGAAGTCTGCCGCCGCCAGTGGCTTGCGAGGAATCCCAACTAGCCTGGCCAGTACGTTGGTGGACCCGGCGGGAATGATGCCCATGGGAATGGAGGTACCCCCGATTCCGTTGGCCAAGTGGTGAACCACCCCGTCGCCTCCCATCGCAACCGCCAGATCGAAGCCACGGGCGCCCGCTGCGCTTCCAGCTGCCCTGGCGTCAGCAGCTGTCTCCGGCCATAAGGTGTGAACGTCGAAATGGCGCCGTAGCCTGGCCACTACCGCTCGTTGGAGACCACCCGTGACCCCGGAAGCGGACGGATTCGTGCATAAGAGGAGGCGTTGCATGCTGCAAGGGTAGGCGCACCGGTGGATCGGCTAATATCCATAACCAGTAGGCGTTCGGAGTATGCTCTTGAAGGCGATCCGTCCTAAAGATATCCGGGAGGCGGCAGAAGCTCTGGAAGCTCATCCGGGAGCTGTCGTACTTGCCGGGGGAACCGATCTGATGGTCGAGGTCAACTTCGGGATGACCCGCCCGGACGCGGTGGTGACTTTGCGTCGGTTGGCGGATATTCAAGATGTTTCCAGGCGGCGTATAGGGGCGGGAGTCACATTCCGTCGGCTCGAGTCGGGTGACCACACTGCCCTGGCGCAGCTGGCCCGAACCATAGGTTCACCACAGATACGGGCCGCGGCGACCATAGGGGGGAACATCGCCACCGCCAGTCCGGCGGGGGATTCATTGCCGTTCCTGGCAGGCCTTGACGCTGAAATCGAGCTTTATTCGACGGCGGGTACCCGCAAGGTGCGCTGGGATGACTTCTTCGTCGGTGTGAAACAGACCTCCCGGCGGGAGGCCGAACTCGTTACCGCAGTGGTGCTGCCCGAGGACCTCCCTGATCGGCAAGAGTTCGCCAAGATCGGGCAGCGAAGCGCCATGGTCATCTCCATAGCTTCGGCCTGCGTGTTCCGCTGGCAGGACGGCCGGACCAGGGTGGCTCTCGGTTCGGTCGGACCGACACCCATTCGGGCCCGCAGGGCGGAGGAAATGATCTCATCAGAACCCGACCCCGGGTCGGCTGCCCTCGATCACTTCGCCCGGTTGGTGTCTGAGGAAGTGGCTCCGATCACTGATCATCGGGGTACGCGGAGCTACCGGCGTCACGCATCGGGCGTGCTGGCGCGTCGCCTGCTGGAAAGGTGTTTGGCGGCATGAGGATAGCGGTCACGGTTAACGGAGAGGTTCGACAGTTCGATACCAAGGGCGCCGAGAGCCTGCTGTTCGCATTGCGAGAGTATCTGGAGCTTCCCGGTTCCAAAGGCGCCTGCGAGCAGGGGGAATGCGGGTCTTGCTCCATCCTGCTGGACGGAGAACTGGTCTGTGCCTGCCTGGTGATGGCGGCGGATGTGGGCGGTTCGGAAGTGGTCACTGTCGAGGGGCTGGGGGGACCCGAACTACACCCTGTCCAGAAAGCGCTTTTAGATGCCGGGGCGGTTCAGTGTGGTTTCTGCACGCCGGGTTTCGTGGTGGCCGCCGCGGCGCTGCTGAACGAAAACCCTACGCCGTCATCGGACGAGATCAGGGAAGGGTTGGCCGGCAACATCTGCCGTTGCACCGGCTACGGCGCCATCTTGCGTGGTTTGGAGACCTTGGTGGGTAGCGGCAAATGACGAGCGGGGTTCTGACCAGGAAGCCGCGCGGTACGGTTGGTGAGTCGACCGACCGTACCGACGGGATTCCCAAGGTCGACGGTACCTACACGTACTCATCGGATCTCTACATGGACCGGATGCTCTGGGGCGCCACGTTGCGAAGCCCTCACCCGAAGGCGATCGTTCGCAACCTCAATCTGAGTCGGGCTGTGGCCATGACCGGGGTTCATGCGGTGCTTACCGGCGACGACGTACCAGGACGCAAGACTTTCGGTCTGGAGGAACCCGACCAGCCCATTCTCGCTTCCGAACGGGTGGAGTACTGGGGCCAGCCGGTTGCCGTGGTAGCGGCCGACGATCCGGAGATAGCTAGGCGGGCGGTAGAGGCTATCGAAGTGGAATACGACGTTCTCACTCCTCTCATCGATCCGGAGGAGGCCGAAGCGCGTGATTCGATATTCCACCGGCTCGGTTGCCGGCGCGGTCCGCAAGATCGGCGCGGTTCGGTTGCAGTGGAGGGATACTACGAGGTAGGTATGCAGGACCAGGCGCCGCTCGGTACCGAGTCGGGTCTAGCCATACCCGACGGCCATGGTGGGGTCGACCTGCACATCGCCACGCAGTGGACTCACGTCGATCAGGAGCAGATCGTGGCCGGGCTGGGGGTTTCGGAGGACATGGTTAGGGTGCATCACGCCGGGGTCGGGGGCGCGTTCGGGGCTCGCGAAGATGTAAGCCTCCAGATACATCTGTGCCTTCTGGCGCTGTATACCGGCCGCCCGGTGAAGATGGTTTACAGCCGGGGGGAGAGCTTCGTCGGGCACGTTCACCGCCATCCGGCCCGCCTATGGATGCGGCACGAGGCTGATCCGGATGGAACCTTGCGGCGTATCGAAGCCAAGATCATCCTTGATGGGGGCGCCTTCCGCTCCACCAGCGATTCGGTGATCGGAAACGCCGTTTACCACGCCGCCGGTCCTTACCGCTGCGACTCGGTGGCGGTTGAGGGGGTGGCCGTGCGTACCAACAATCCGCCCTGTGGGGCCATGCGTGGGTTCGGGGCGGTCCAGGCGTGTTTCGGCCACGAAGCCCAGATGGATCGATTGGCCGATGCGCTGGGAATGGATCGGATGGACCTCAGGATCAAGAACGCCCTGCGACGGGGCGATCCGTTGGCCACAACCGGCCAGATTCTGGACACCTCGGTACCGGTTGTGGAGATACTGGAACAGCTGAGAAACATGCCGATGCCCGCCTCCGGACCGAACGACGACCCTCGGTTGCTCCCCGGAGGGACCGGGCTAACGACGCCGCGAGTCGCGGTCAGGCGGGGGGTAGGGTATGCGGTCGGTGTGAAGAACCTCTGCTTCTCCGCCGGGTTTGACGACTATGCGGAAGCGCGGGTGGCCCTCACTCCCTTCGGTGTCGAGGTGCATACTGCGGCGGTGGAGGTGGGGCAGGGCCTCGGCATGATCCTCGCCCAGATCGCCCGCACCGTCCTCGGAATCGAGGACGTAGTCGTCTACTACGACGATACGTCCAAGATCGGATCGGCCGGGTCGACCTCCGCCTCTCGACAGACCCAGATGACCGGTGGCGCAGTGCTGGACGCTGCCCGAATGGTTCGTGAAATGGCCCTACAGCGGGGTGGGGGAGATGAACTCGACGAGTCCGGTGTCTGGAGGGATGGGGTCCTGGTTACCCCGATGCAGGCACTGGTGCGCGATGAGAATATCGAGTACCACACCAGGTTCCACCATCCTCCGACCGAGCCTCCGGGGGAGAACGGTCTGGGCAATCTTCATGTTGACTTCGCGTTCGCGGCCCATCGGGCCGTGGTTGACGTCGATCAGGAATTGGGTCTGTTCCGAGTGGTGCAGGTCGATACGGTCCAGGATGTCGGTTTCATGATCAATCCCCGTTCCGTGACCGGCCAGATCGAAGGGGGCACGATGCAGGGGATCGGTCTGGCGACCCTGGAGGAACTGATCGTGGAAGAAGGGATGATCAAGAACCCGACCTTCACCGACTACCTACTGCCTACCTTCCTTGACGCACCGCCCATCAACATCGAGGTTGTCGAAGAGCCCAGTTCGTTCGGTCCGTTCGGAGCTAAGGGGGTTGGAGAGCCACCGACCGTGTCTTCCACCGCTGCGGTGGTGGCGGCCATCCGCCAAGCTACCGGCCTGGAACTGAATCGCACTCCGGTCCGCCCGGAACACGTTGCTCTCGGAATCAGCGGTTAATCCTCATGTTCCCCGACACACCCAGCATGAAGATTCGAGGCTAGCGCTTTCACTCGGGGCCGTCCGGCAGCCTTTGCGGGTATCGCGTTCACCGTCGCGGTTCTGGACGGTCCTTACAGCCACTCTGCCACGGGTGTGGAGAGGAACCAGCCGATATCGATTCCCCCTCCGCCCACCAACAACGTTCGATCCGGGCGGTGAGCGGCTGCGAAGGCGGCCATACCCGGCAGGGTCGCGGGGGCGCGACCACTCTTGACCTCGATGGCCGCTAAGCGCCGCCCGGAGCGGACCACGAAGTCGACCTCCCGGTTGCGATCGCGCCAGTACCAGACCTCGCAATCACCCCCGGCGGCGGCGTTGGCCAGATGGGCGCCGACCGCCGACTCGACGAGCCGCCCCCAGGACTCCCGATCCCGCCGGGCGCGGCGGAGGTCGGTCGATTCCCGAGCGGTGATCAGGGCGGTATTGAGAACTTGGAGTTTTGGGCTGGAAGAGCGGCGTCGGAGGGCCGTACCCGAGTACTTCTGTAAACCGGTGAGGAGGCCGGCGCCATGCAGGAGATGAAGGTAATGGGCGATGGTGGTGGTGTTGCCGGCATCCTGCAGTTGGCCCAACATCTTGGTGTAGGAGAGTATCTGGCCGGAATACGCACAGCCTAGGAGGGTGCTGAGAAACCCCGCACAAAGGGGTTCAGCCGCTAACCCACAACTCCATGACCAGGCAGTTTGACAACCACCGAACCCCGTAAGATTCGTTTTTCAGGACCCTCCTAGGTCGAAGACCTGTCGTAGTAGGGCGGGTTTGCGGACCTGCGAGAGCAGGAGAATATCGCGGGCTAACACCGGCTCGATGAGCGAGTCCCGTATGTAGCGCGCCCAATCCTCCGGTCGCTCGACCAGAGGTACCGCCCCCGGTATGAGCCGTAGTACACGTACTCCTCGACCGACCATCCGAACGCCCTACGCATCTCCCCGTAACTCCAATGCGGCAGGTGGATGGTTTGGAATCGGCCTGCCAGGCTTTCGCCGATTCCTCGGTGGACCAGTAGGGGGGAGGAGCCGAGGAGCACCACCTTGAGTGGTCTGCCTATTCGGGTGTCCTCGTCCCAGAGGTACTTGACTATCTCGGACCAAGACGGAACCTTCTGGACCTCGTCTATCACCAGGAGGGTCCTGAAAAACGAATCTTACGGGGTTCGGTGGTCGGCAAACCGCCTGGTCAGAGAGTTATGGGTTAGCGGGTGAACCCCTTTGTACGGGGTTTCTCAGCACCCTCCTAGGACCGCGCCGTGCTGATCGGATCGGTCCGCCAATAGTCGACCAATTTCCCATTGTTGCTCGACCCAGGTGATGCTCCGTAACGCCGGGTGATCAGCATTCGCATAATGGTTGGCGATGCCGCTCTTCTGGACGACTTGCAGAACCATCGTCGTCTTTCCCACCTGCCGTGGTCCTGTGATAACCTGGATGAATCGGCGCGGTCCAGCCAATCGACGGATCAGATCTTTGGACTGGGGCCGTATAAACTCGCCGATGTTCGGGTTCAAGCCTCACCTGCTCTCATATTACTCAGTATATTGAGTAATATTACTCTTGGTACTGAGTAATTGGAGTAGGGGGCAGGCTCTAGCCCTGATTATGCTTCAGGTTTCCCACACACCAAGGCAAGTAACGCCGGTTCCACCCGAGATTTGGGAGAAACTCGCCGTTCACCCGGCAGGTGAATCTCTACACCGAACCGGCATGGGAGATACCGAAAGCCGTATCGTCTGGTCAGGGCGCGAAGATGGCCTGCTCCACTCATCCTCCAAACCTCCATCCATGAATAATCGGGGCTATTGGCTGCTTGATTTTCCAAGCATCAAGCCTGCAAGGGGCTACTTCGTTCCGAGTAGGTTCTGTAGTCGTTTGAGGCCGGTCATCAGATCATCATCTCCCAGCGCGTAGGAGAATCGTGCGTAGCCAGGCGCCCCGAAGGCTTCGCCCGGTACGAAAGCTACTCCTATCTCGTCAAGGCATAGGTCGGCCAGTTCCAGCGCCGTGGCCGGGCGCCGGTTACCCACTGTGGTATCGAGAACCTCCCGCACGGAGGCGAAGCTGTAGAAGGCGCCCCGGGGCTCGATGCAGTCGATACCTCTGGTCTGGTTGAGCATCCGGTGCATGACCCGGCGTCGGCGGTCGAAGGCGGTCCTCATCCTGTACACCTCATCCAGCGGTCCGGTAATCGCCGCCAAGGCCGCTACCTGGGCGACGTTGCACACGTTGGAGGTTAGGTGACCCTGGAGTTTGACGGCCCCGGCTATCACCTCGGCGGGTGCGATCATCCAACCGACCCTCCAACCTGTCATGGCGTAGGTCTTCGCCACCCCGTTGACTATCACGCACCGTTCGGCCAGCGGAGGGTGCTCCGCCGGTAGCGAGGAGAAGTCGTCGTCGCCGTAGACGAGGTGTTCGTAAATCTCGTCGGTGAGAATCCATATGCCCCGTTCTTCCGCCCATTCACCGATGGCGCGTATTTCCCCGGCGCTGTACACCGCTCCGGTGGGGTTCGAAGGTGATACGAAGATCAGCATCTTGGTGCGGTCGGTCGACCCTTCCTCCAGTTGCTCGACCGTCACCTTGAAACCGCTGCTTTCATCCGTTTCGAGGGGAACCGTGACCCCTCCGGCCAGTTCGACCACCGAGGGGTAGGTGACCCAGTATGGGGCGGGGAGCAGTACCTCGTCTCCCGGGTCGATCAGGCAGTGGACAGCGGTGTAGACGGCGTGCTTGCCGCCGTTGGTGATCAGCACCTGCGATGCGTCGATTTCGTATCCGGAGTCCCGCAAGGTCTTGGCCGCCACCCCTTCCCGGAGAGTCGGTAGTCCCGGTGCAGGGGTGTACTTATGCATGGCCGGATCGGAGGCTGCTTCGATGGCTGCCGCCACGATGGGAGCGGGAGTGGGGAAGTCGGGCTCACCGGCGCCGTAGCTGATGACCGGTTGGCCCGCGGCCCGCAGAGCCCTTGCCTTGGCGGTGATCGCCATGGTGGCCGATTCGGACATCGATTCGATTCGCTGCGATAATCCCCGCATTGGTTGTTCTCCTAATCAGATTTCTTGGGACGGAAAGATTAGACGTGAAACATGGATGTGGAAGGTGGTCATGAACAACGGTAGCGCGATCCGTATACCGGCGAACCTGCTTCCGGCCGACGGTCGTTTCGGGTCCGGTCCTTCCAAAGTACGGAAGGATACCCTTATCGGGTTGTTTGGTCTGTCGGAAACCTACATGGGGACTTCCCACCGGCGGCCGGTGGTGAGGGCGATGGTGGGACGGGTCCGGGAAGGGCTGGCGGACCTCTTCAACCTGCCCGAAGGCTACGAAGTAGTGCTCGGGAATGGGGGAGCCACCGGTTTCTGGGACGCCGCTACTTTCGGCATGATCGAACGCCGTAGCCAACATCTCTGTTTCGGTGAGTTCTCATCCAAGTTTGCACGGGCTGTCAAGGGCGCCCCGCATCTCGACTCGCCGGAAGTTATCGAGTCGGCGCCCGGCACGCACCCGGTTCCGCAACCGTCTGATCGGATCGACCTCTATGCCCTTACCCACAACGAGACCTCCACCGGCGTCACGATGCCGCTGGAGCGGGTCGATGCGAGCGGCCTTACGTTCGTGGACGCCACCTCCGCGGCCGGCGGGACTCCGGTGGACCCGGAGCAGTTCGATGTTTATTACTTCTCACCTCAGAAGGCCTTCGGGGCTGACGGTGGTCTGTTTGTGGCGCTGTGTTCCCCGCGAGCCGTCGAACGTATCGAGCGGATCGCCTCCTCCGGCCGGTGGATCCCCCCGTTCTTTTCGCTTGCCATGGCGTTGGCCAACTCGCGGAAGGATCAGACTTACAACACTCCGGCGTTGGCCACCATCTTCATGCTGGCTGACAACGTGGAGCGGATCAACCGTCGGGGAGGCTTGGCCTGGTCGACGGAACGATGCGCTCGCAACGCCGCCACTCTCTACGGGTGGGCCGAAAGACATCCCCTAGCCTTCCCGTTCGTGACCGACCCTTCGATCCGGTCGCGGGTGTCGGGAACCATCGACTTCGAACCGCCGGTTTCGGGCGATCATCTGGCGGCCACGTTACGAGCTAACGGGGTGGTGGACACCGAGTCTTACCGGAAGCTGGGACGCAATCAACTGCGAATCGGGTTGTGGCCGAGCATTCCGCCTTCGGACGTTGAAGCCCTGGTCGCTTGTATCGACTACGTGATCGAACGAACTCTCGCCTGACCGTCGAGATCAGTCTTTCTTGAAGAGCTTCTTGACTCCTGAGGAAATCTCCGATCCGACGGTGGAAGCCACCAGCGAGATACCCTTCACCTCGCCGGCACTGATCTCGGCAGCCGATGATTCGTCCTCGGCTTGTAGCTTTGCCTCGATGCAGCGCACGAAGTCCTTTATTAGCCGTTTAGAGATCTGGTTGATCAACCCGGTACGGCCGAACTGAGCCGCCGCGCCGGAAATGGTGATGTCGGCGTCGACCGAGACCGTTGATCCGCTTCCCGCAGCCGCTATTTCGTACTTGACTTTGACCTGTCCACGAGACCCGCCTCTCCGATCCACACCCTTGCCGGAAATGTTGCCCGTCATCGTTTCAGGATCCGATGTAACGGTTGCTTCGCCTTCGAACCCGGCCGTCATGGGTCCTAACCGGACGGAGATAGTACCCCGGTAGCTTCCGTCTCCCCGGTCCTCGGTGAGCTTGGCGCCGGGCATGCACTGAGCAACCGCCGGTACGTCCTGGAAGAACCTGAAAACGCTATCCGCGCTGCTCGCTACCTGTATTTCTTGCGTGACCTTCATGTAACCTCCCCGATCCGGTATGCATCGTAGTGAACAGAATCCCTTATCTCGCGCCTGGGGTTAACGGATGGCGATTCCTAACCCCGATTATTCATGGACGGGGGTTTGGAGGATGAGCGGAGTAGACCATACTCGTACCCTGACCAGGGAATACAGCTATCGACGTTTCCCATCCCGGCCCTGTATAGAGATTCACCTGCAGGGTGAACGGCGGGTTTCCCCCAATACTCGGGTTGAACTGGCGTTACATGCCCCGGTGTGTGGGAAGCCTGAATAATCAGGGTCAACGAGGGAGACGTAGGCGAGGATGTCGTCGACGCCATCCGATAACGGTTTTGACCAACGCCTCGAAGACCAGGGTGAGCAGCCCGGCGGCGACAATGACCACCACCAGAGGAAGGTCGAACTCCCACCAGAACGCCCGCAGACGCACCTCCTCCAGGTTCTGGTATATCAGAAACCCGACCGCGGCGGTGAGCAGAAGGAGGGTCACCAACTTGGGCCAGTGGACCCGACCATGCCGACGCTCGGGCTTTCCCGGTGTTACGTCATCGAGGTCAGTTCGTTTCCCGGTCATTTCAAGCGACCGACCATCTATCCCGGTCAGTTCGGGCTTCGGCAACGTTCACTCTGCTCAACAGAATCCCTCCGATAATGAAGAAAGCCACGATAGATAATACTGCGGGTCGACCCGACCCGGTGCGGTGGCTAACGATGCTGAACACCAGGGGCCCCCATATGGCCGAGAACTTCGAGAAAACGCTGTAGAAACCGAAGAACTCGGAGGACGCCTGTTCCGGGATCATGGTTGCGTACAGGCTACGACTCAACGCCTGCACACCCCCCAGCACCAAACCGACCGCCACCGCTATCAAATAGAAGGGCACAACTTCGCCGGTCGGTAGGAAGTATGCAACCACCGAGATCAATGACCAGATCACCAGTGACCGGAGAATGGCTTGCTTGGCGCCTATCCGGTCGGCCAGCCATCCGAAGAAGATCGCTCCGCCGAAGGCGACGAACTGCACCAACAGGAAGGCGATTGATATCTGGGTTATATCGAGTTCGAGCGTCTCCGAAGCATAGGATCCGGAGATGTTGACCACGGTCATGATCCCGTCGTTATAGAAGATGAACGCAGCTACGAACAGCAGAAGCTGACGATGTCCGACCAGTTTCTTGGCTGTTCTCAAGGTGCGTCCGAAGCCGATCGCGACATAGGCTCGCCATGGCGGCAGTCCGCGGTAAGCAGCCGGGATGGCGGATGATTCCCCCACTTCCGGCAGGTGGCGTAGTGCGTAGATGGTGAAGCCCATCCACCAGATTCCCGATCCGAAGACGGCTACCCGTGCCGCTCCGCTGACGGTCAATCCTGTAAGTCCGTCGTCGCCGCTCAGGAGCAACAGGCCGAGTGCGAGGATCAGGTACAGGCCGCCACCGACGTAACCGTAGGCGAACCCCTGCGAGGAGACCCGGTCAATCGTGTCTTCGGTGGTCAGGCCCGGCAGGAAAGCATCGTAGAACACGTTGGCGGCCACGAACCCGACGTGGGCGGAGATTGCTACCACAAGAAACCAAGGCACGGCTCCGTCAGGCACGAAGGGCAGCGCGACCACCATCAATCCGCCACCAAAGGCACAGTTTCTAAGGAATCGGCGTCTGGCCGAGTTGAAATCGGCGATGGCGCCCAGCACGGGCATCATGATGAAGAGAATCGTGGATCCGATGGATATCACGGCGGCCCAGATGGTTTCGGCCGACCACCCGTTCCAGCCACCCTCGGGCACTATCACGTCGGCGAAGAAGGGGGCGATTATCGCTCCGAGCATGACGGCGAAAGCCGAGTTGGCCCAGTCATACATCGCCCAGCCGAATATTGTTTTGCGATCGTTTCTTACGAGGTTGGCCAACTTCGGTTCCCCGGCCCGCTGCCGCATCGGACGGTAGCAGCCTGTTCCGAGCACACCTATCTTGGTTGTGGATGCTCGGCTATAAGCTGCTACCTATGCGTGGCCGGATGATGTTGTTCTGTGTGGTTGCCCTGCTGGCTGCTTCGTGTAGCGCACCGCAGGAACCGGTGGAAGCTACCTTTCCTCACTCCGATCCGTTGGAGACGGATGCCACTACCACTACTGCGGGTCCCGACCCGGTCACCACCACCGCAGGGAATACGGTAGGTGGTACGTCGACAGTTCCGGCCACTGATCCGACCGAGGTTCCCGGCGAAGACATGATGGATCCCCTTGAGGGCTCAACTACCACTTCGGTGTCCGGCTCTTCGGTATCGACGATCACTCCGACCTCAACCACCACGTCAACTACGACGCGGACGCCTCTGCGAGCGCTAGCGTACGTGGAGGTGACCGAGGTCGACTACCCGGTAGATCTGGCGCCGGTTCCCGGCGCCGACCTGCTCGCGATTGCCTCCAAGGAAGGTCGTATCTGGACCTACGGTGAGGACGGGCTGTCAACCGAGCCTTTCCTCGACATCAGGGGCCTGGTCCGTAATCGAGGGGAACAAGGCCTGCTCGGAATTGCCTTCGCGCCCGATTATCCGGAGTCACGTCGAATCTTCGTCCATTACTCGGACCTAGCGGGCAGCACCGTCCTCGCGGAGTACCTAGTCGAGTCGGAGACTGCCGATGCCGAATCCGAGGTCGTGCTCCTGCGGTTACCGCAGCCCGCTCCTAACCACAATGGGGGGACGATCGCCTTCGGTCCGCGCGGTTACTTATATATGGGGATGGGCGACGGGGGAGGCGCCAACGACCGGTTCGGTCACGGGCAAGACGACGGCACCCCCTTGGGTGCTCTGCTGAGGTTCGACGTGGCTGACCGCGGCGTTATCGCACCGGCCCCCGGTAATCCCTTTCCGGAACCATCCGTCTGGGCCATCGGCCTGCGGAACCCGTGGCGTTTCACCATCGACCACCTCTCCGGACTGCTGGTGATCGCCGATGTCGGGCAGGATCACTTCGAGGAGGTTTCGGTGGCGCCCATCGATGCGCCGGGTCTCAACTACGGGTGGCCGATCACCGAAGGTCTGCACTGCTTCCGGCCTCCTTCGGGATGCGAGGCCGGAGGGGTGACCCTGCCGGTATTAGAGGTGGAGCATGGAGACGCCGACACCTGCTCGATTACCGGCGGCGTGGTATATCGGGGCGCCGAGATTCCCGAACTGTACGGCCACTACCTATTCTCCGACTACTGCGGAGGATATTTACGCAGTTTCCCACTTGACAGTCTCACCGACCCGCCCACCGACTGGACCGATCAGGTGGGTGTCGCCGATCTGGTGGTCGCGTTCGGAACCGACGCGGCCGGTGAAGTGTACGTTCTTACCGCCGCCGGGCCGATCCTCCGCCTGGTAGCCGAACGCTAGCCTCCCTACGCCTCCTCCAAGCAATGCGCGGGAGAGGTGCGAGGCCTGGATAACCACGGATACAGGTGAGTACGGTATAGGTATGCATGCCCGTCGCTACCCATGACCGATGTCTACATAGCCGACGCTTGCCGCACTCCGATGGGTCGGATAGGGGGACAGCTAGCCGCGGTCCGGCCTGATGACCTGGCCTCCCATGTGGTAACCGCTCTAATTGATCGCAACCCCGGACTCCTCCCGTCGGCTATCGAAGACGTAGTGTGGGGCGCCGCCAACCAGGCCGGTGAGGACAACCGCAACCTGGCTCGCATGGTGGCGCTTCTCGCCGGGCTAGGAATCGAGGTCACCGGCCAGACGGTGAATCGCCTGTGCGGGTCGGGATTGCAGGCGGTCGTTACCGCTGGTCAGGGTCTGGCTACCGGATGGGGAGAGGTGATGATCGCCGGGGGATCCGAATCCATGAGCCGCGCCCCCTACGTTATGACCAAACCTGAACGGGCTTACGCGGTGGGGGCGCCCCGGATGGTGGATACGGTGCTGGGATGGCGGCTCACCAACCCGCGAATGCGGCGCATGTACCCGCCGATCTCCCTGGGAGAGACCGCCGAAGAGGTGGCCGTCAAGTACGGGGTCACTCGAAGGGACCAGGACGAGTTTGCTCTGATAAGCCACCGCCGGGCGATCGCCGCCCAGGCGGAGGGCCGTTTCGGCCCCGAGATCATCCCCATTGAAGCCCCGTCGGGACCCAAAGGACGCACCCTGTCTGTGATCACATCCGACGAAGGGCCCCGCTCGAACACCTCGATGGAAGCTCTGGCCAGGCTCCGACCCGTATTCAGGAAAGGCGGAACGGTGACCGCCGGAAACTCGTCGCCCATGAACGACGGCGCTGCGGCGCTGGTACTGGCCACGGAGAAGGGTTTAGAGACCGCCGGTATGGAACCCATGGCCCGGTTGGTGGCTTCCGCCGTAGCCGGTGTACATCCGGATCTGATGGGGATCGGACCGGTTCCATCCACACGAAAGGCTCTCGATCGGGCCGGTTTGGAAGTGGCCGACCTGGATCTGGTCGAGCTCAACGAGGCATTTGCCGCCCAGGCGGTGGCCTGTCGAGACCAACTCGGTATCGACCCGGATATCTTCAACGTCAACGGCGGAGCTATCGCCCTCGGTCACCCGCTGGGTTGTTCAGGCGCTCGAATCCTCACCACGCTGGTTTACGAATTGCAAAGGCGGGAAGGACGCTACGGTCTCGCCACCATGTGCATCGGTGTCGGCCAAGGAATTTCCCTTATTGTCGAAAGGGTTTGAGCAGTGCGGCGAACGACATCAAGGCGGTACCTAGCGACTATGCCGACGGATCGGGTGGCGGTGGTTGGCCGAGTTTTTCGTAAGGGTCTGCTGCGGTGAGGTCCCACCGGTCGAGCCTCGCCTCAGCTGCTAGAGAGGCCTTGTGGATAAGGCGAGCGGTTTCCGAACCAGCCAGGCGGTTGGCGGCGAAGCGGGTAACCGCTACCGCGGTCCGGGCCATGTAGTAAGCGTGCGGTACGAGTTCTTCCAGGGACCAGTCGGCGTACTCGTATGCCCCTGCTTCACGCCACTTTGATGCCTGCGAGATGGTGACCTGCGCGAACATCGCTCGTAACCGATCTCGGCGCTTGACCGGGAGAGCATCCAACAGCTGCTTGAGGTCATGGGTACGGGCGGGTCGCGTACCTTCGAGATGGATAAGCGCCTTGAGGCCGGTTTCCATCGCCATCTGAGCGTTGGCGCACAGAACGCACATCCGGTCTCTAGTGGCTAAAAGATAATGCCTGGCGTCGCGATCCCCCAATGCGCTTTCTTCTGATTGACTCATGGTGAGGTGATTGCCTATGCCGAAGAGAGCCCGGCGGGCGTTGTGAAGCCGTCCGATGGCTTCTTCTCGGTCGGAGGTGGGCATGCCGATCTCCTTTCCCCAACTCACGTCGATCGGTTTTCGATGGTATAGCGTGACAGCATGCGCGGTAACTGCGGATTCCAGCGAAGTAGGCACGCCGAAGGCGCGACGGGTCCACTCCGGCCAGTCGGTAACGTAGACAAACACCCGATGGCCTGTAACCGCCGAAGCGAGTTCTCCAAGATGTTCAGACCTTTGGCGGCGCATCGAATAATCAAGGTCATCATGGATTGCGACCAAGTCGATATCGCTGCCCGGTCCGGCGTCGCCCCTTGCGACAGAACCGAATAGGAGTACCTGTGATACGCCCTCCGAGGCGATTGTCGCGGCTGCTTTCCGGGCATCCGCCATACACGGTGGAACGGTTGCGAGCTTCGACATGCGCTAATCGTACCCGGACCGGTCCCCCAACCTCCTAGGAGGGTGCTGAGAAACCCCGTACAAAGGGGTTCACCCGCTAACCCATAACTCTCTGACCAGGCGGTTTGCCGACCACCTAACCCCGTAAGACTCGTTTTTCAGGACCCTCCTGGATCCCGGTTCTCGATGCTACCGACATATTCACGTACATCGGTTCTCCTACGGTGGATCGAACGGGTTGCATACGGGCACGCCCAGTGATTCGAAGTCTCCAACATTGCGAGTCGCTACGGTCAATCGGTTAGTGACCGCTACCGCGGCGATCATTGCGTCCTGTACCAGAGTGGTGGACCTTCGGTCCATTAGCCGGGCCCACTCCCGAAACACGACTGCGTCAAGCACCAGGATGTCGTAGCCGCCCAGTACATGTTCGTCGAGCCAGGCTTCCAATTCCCGTGCTTTAGCCGGATCCTGTCGCCGGGTGATTTCGATCCCCACCTGGATCTCGCCGATCGTCAGAGCCGACACGAATAACTGCTCGGCGGGTATGCCGTTAACCCAGTTGACCACGGAAGGGTGAGGCCGCGGTCGTCGAAGCTCGGAGACGATGTTGGTGTCGAGCAGGTACACGGCTTGGTTACTCGAACGTGGGTGGCGGGCGACGATCCACGCGCTCTCTCCCGGGCACGGGGATCTCCGCTCGCGCCTCAGGCGCGAGCAGCCATTCCTTGATGTTTCGTTGAGCCAAACGTTCAATGCGCCGCCAGTGCTCGATCGGGACTACAACCGCGGTGTCGACACCGCGATGAGTCACTATCTGAGGACCTTCGGCCTCGCCCTTTCGCAAGAGCTCACTGAATCTTGCCTTGGCCTCTTGCACTTGCCACCTTCGTTCCATGCGAACCTTCCGCTCCAGCGAAATTCTGTACGTCCCGATCTGACTAGATATCAGACTAGTCTGCTCAGAACATAGTCTCAGGGCTGGAGCTGACATGCCTAGTCTCGGGCTTTATCCACATTAGCAATGTATAAATAATCTTTTATACCTGTAAGTCAAAGCCAGATATTGCAATTATTTCTTAAAATTGAAAAGGATAAGACATAGACAGTGCTATACAACAGCTCACGGTAAACCTTCGCACGGCACCCTGTTCGGAGCCTGATGGCAGATCCACCCGACTCCTGGATGCGTGTCCGAGAACGGTGTTGTAACTACCATGCCGCCTATGGCCCGCGTACAGGATTCCGAACTCGCCGCTCGAGTACACGTCGAGAGTTGGTCTCCCGAGTACGGTACGCCGCTGGAGGTTTCCGAGGAGCCCGAGCCGGCCTCTTCGGTGGAACCGCAGGTCGAGACCTCCAACTGGAGGCCGATCCGCGGGGCGGATCCGGCGAAGGTTTCGGAAGTGGCGTTCGTCGACGGCGTTCGCCGGATCGAGGCAAGGGTCACCATCGATGATCCGATCGACGGTCCCGTTCCCGGTATGATGGCGGCATTCGGTGTGGGTGCCGTGATGTGGGAGCGAGCAGTTCCCCGCTCGACATACCTAGGCCTGTCAGTGGAACGTATGATGGTCATGGCCAGGGGCTACCAATCCGGTATGACCGGGCTCGGCAGCCTTCGAGTGACCTCCGAATCGGTGCCCGGATACGACCCGGCCGAGTTGTTAGCCCATTTGCAGCGGAGAATGCGGGCCGCGGAGCAGTCGCTGGCCTCCGGGCTGGTGTCGTCCGGTCGCTTGGTGATCGCCGACGGCCGGAACCACGAGGTGGGTCCCCGGCCGGTCGTAGGGTTCGTCAAGACCCACCAGGTCATGTACCTCACGGGTGCTCACAGGTCCGTGATCGGCGACTTGCGTGGAGGAGAAAGAACCCCGCTCTTCCTGATCGATACCAGCTTCTTGCCGCGTTACTCCTGGTATCTCAGGCTGGCGGACCTACCGGGGGGCCATTCGTGGACCGGGATCGTGCGCTGCGAGGTGGCGGCCGCGGTTGGGATAGATAGGGCGGTGGAGTTGGCGGGGTCCACCGCCGCACTGCTACCGACCCTCGCCTCCGAGCGCCATATCGACCCGCGCGCACCGCAGAACCTCGTGCCCATATCCGCTCTCGAGCGGGAACTCCGGCGTCGTATGGGCGACCCACGCCTAGCCCACCGCGCCCTGGTCCGGGAAGCGCACGGCCGTCGCCCTGTTGGGTTCCGGGGAGACTGAGTATGCCGGAATCCGAACCGGTAGGCAGGGTAATCGCTTCCGAGCACAGTTCCACCCAGGAGTTCCGGGTGGTCCTCGCCGAGGACAGCTACCTCCAACTGGACGACCTGGTGATGGTGGAGACGGAAGTGCCCGGTCTCGGGGCGGTCCGGACTTACGGCGTCGTGACCGAATCGGAGGGAGTATACGAGGGCGCTTCCTTCGAGTCCGACACGTTCCGGATCGCCGATGAGGGGATTCTCCCTGCGGCCAAGGTCCGGTCGGCGCGGGTGTCGATCACTCGGGTGGATCCGGAGGTCTGGGTGGCGCCCGACCCCGGCAGCGCAGCCTACCGAGCCTCCGGATCGCAGCGCGAAAAGGCCCTCTACCAGGATGAGATGGAGCGCCCCCTTCCGGTGGGGATCGGTCGCGACGGGGCGCCGGTGTTTGCAGACGTTGACTTCTTCGACGGTCGCAAGGGCGGTCACATGTCCATCTCAGGGATCTCCGGGGTTGCTACCAAGACGTCCTACGCCCTGTTCTTCATCCGCATGCTCACCGCCCATCCCCATATCCTCGGGGAGGCCGCCTCCAACCTGCGGGTGCTGGTCTTCAACGTCAAGGGTGAGGACTTGCTGTGGCTGGACCATCCCAACCAACGCCTGACTGAGGAGGCCGCCGACACCTGGGTCCGGTTGGGCATGCCTCCAACCCCCTTCCCGTCGGTCTGCTTCTGGGCGCCGCCCCGCCGGTTCTCCGGTGGGGTCACCATCCCGGATACCGCCGGTCGCATGGAAGGGGTAACCGCCTTCGCCTGGACACCTCGAGAGTTCATCGAAGAGGGACTGCTGGCCTTCCTGTTCACCGATGCGGTCGATTTCCGCAATCAGGTTTCCTTCGTTGAAGAACGGGTCCGGGTCCAGCTGCGTCGATGGGCGGTGGACGTAGCCGGCGAGCCGGGAGCGGTGGTGCTCCGCCCGCCTCCCGGAGGTGGTCGCAAAGGCCCCATCGAGGTGCGGGCCGACCCCGGCGAGCGGGTGATCAGGAACCTGTCCGACCTAGTGGACGTGCTCGAAGAGTATCTGGACCCGTCCGATGGGGAACCCGATATAGCCTGGTCGGGCCGCACCCAGGCCGGAACGATCGCCGCCTTCATGCGCCGGCTGCACGCTGCCTCCCACCGGCTGGGCCACCTGGTGCAGGCCGGGGAGAGCCGGAGGGTCGATCGGAGGGCGGCGCAGGTCACGGTCATCTCCATCCAGAACCTCCACGATCTGGGCCAGCGATTCGTGGTGGGCGCCATGCTGGAGGAAACCTTCCGGGAGAAGGAACGCACGGGGAGACGGCTTCCCCTCTCGGTGATCGTGCTGGACGAACTCAACAAGTACGCGCCGCGTGACGGCCGTAGCCCTCTAAAGGAGATGCTGATCGACATCGCACAGCGGGGCCGTTCACTCGGGGTCCTGCTGGTGGGCGCCCAGCAAACAGCCTCCCGGGTGGCGTCCGAGGTGCTCGAGAACGCTTCGCTGCGGGTTGCCGGCCGCCTTGACGCCGCTGAAGCGGAGCGGTCCGAGTACGGTTGGATGCTCCCATCGACCCGGGCGCGGGCTCGCCTCCTCAAACCGGGAACGATGGTTCTTTCCCAGCCCGCCATCCCGGCGCCGCTGGTCCTCACCTTCCCTTTCCCTCCCTGGGCTACCCGCCAGGAAGAAGTCGCCTCTCAGGAAGACCCCTTCGAGGGTCTCTAAATGCTGATCCTCCACACCTCCGACTGGCACGTCGGCAAGAAGATCGGACCCTTCGACAGGACCGAAGAGTACCGCCGGGTCATAGACGAGGTGGTGGACATCGCCGATAGCGAGCAGGTGGATCTGGTCGTGCACAGCGGCGACGTGTTCGAACGACCGGTTCCTCCGATCCCGGCGCTCGAGTTGGGCCTCGACGGTTTGGTGCGTCTCAGCGATGGAGGCCGGCGACCGGTGGTAGCCATAGCCGGTAACCATGACTCGGCCGCCCTGTTCGAGACTCTGTCCCGGTTTGTTGCCCACCACAATGTTCACCTGGTGGGGGAGATCAAGGCACCGGATACGGGGGGGATCCTGGAGCTGAACACTCCCTCCGGTCGGGCCGTGGTTTCCTGCTTTCCTTTCCTCCGGGAGGGTAGGACTTTCAACGTGTGGCAACCGCCCGAGGAGCACTACAAGAGCTATGCCGACCGGCTCCGCGCCATCAGTGCGGCTTACGCGCGCGCCGCTCATTCCAGGGCGGGGATCGACGCCGTAACGGTGCTCGTGGCTCACTTTCTGGTGGGAGGCGCCAAGGTTCACGGGCATGGCGCTCCGCGGGGAGAGCGCGAGTTGCACATGGGTCAGGTCTATGCCGCCGACTCGCGCGCTATCCCCGCCGGACCCCAGTACGTGGCGCTCGGCCATATCCATGCCCCGCAGCAGGTACCGGGGGCGGTGGTTCCGGCGGAGTACGCCGGTTCGCTCCTGCAGCTGGACTTCGGCGAAGCGGGAGAGCAGAAACGGGTCGTGCTGGTCGATGCCCGGCCGGGTGCGCCTGCTGTGGTGCGGGAGATACCGATTCGCGGCGGGCGTACCTTGATGCGCCCCTCCGGAACCTGGGAGGAGATCGTGGAGATCGAGGGGCTCGATGACGCCTACCTCGACCTGACGGTGTTGACCGATGGGCCCGATCCCGGCCTTGCCGATCGGGCGAGGGATCGTTTCCGGTATCTCGTGAAGGTACGGGCCGAGTATGCCCGGGAGGAGGTCGAGCGTCGTTCGAGGGAGGGACGAAGTATTGCCGACCTCTACGGCGAGTTCTACCTCCGCACCGAAGGAGTGGCGCCGGAGGCCGAGCTGGTTTCCACCCTCGCGGAGCTTGCGGAAGAGGTGGCGGGTGCGCCCGCTTGAGCTCCGCCTAAGGAACTTCCGGTCATTCTTCGGAGATAACCACCGGTTCGACTTCCGGGGGCGTCGGCTGGTAGGGATCGTGGGGCCGATCGGTTCCGGCAAGACCACCATTCTGGACGCGATCGCCTTCGCTCTCTACGGGCGAACCCCGCGCATCGGCCACGCCACCAAGTCCCTAATCCACCAACGAGCGGACAACGCCGCGGTGGCACTTCGCTTCGAGGTCGAAGGAGACGTGTGGGAGGTGGTTAGAAACCTTCGGCGAAGCGGTCCCAGCCAGCATGCCCTTTACCGGCTGCCCGTTGACGAACCCGACGTTAAGCCTGGCGAGAAGGTCACTCTTGCCCGGGAGGTGATCCAGCGGATCGAGGATCTGCTCGGGCTTGACTTTCATGGTTTCGGTAGGTCGGTTCTGCTGGCGCAGGGCCGGTTCGCCCAGTTCCTGGGCGCCAGTCCGGCGGAACGGGACAAAGTGCTCAAAGGGGTGTTCGGATACGAACGGGTGAGTGAGATACGTGAGTTGGCCCGCGCCGCCGCGAGTCGGGCAAGTCAGGCGACCAAGGTGCTTGACGTACGTATCGAGCACGCCGAGGCGGCCAAGACCCGGCTGGACCAGCGGAAGGATGAACTCGCCGACGCTTGCCGGCGGCTGGAGATGCTGGAGGGGGCTAAGCCGTTATTCGAGGGGTTGGCCCGGTGTATCCGCGAGGCCGATGAGGGTCGAGCACGGGCCGAACGCCGGTTGGCCGCTCTGCACCAACGCTCCGGCGAGCTTCCCGATCCGGTTGCCGGCGAACAGGTGGTGCGGACCGCCGAGCGCGCCCGTATCCGCACCGGCGTTGAAGAACGAGAACTCGAGATCATCGCCGGCCGATTGGATGAAGCAGCCGCGGCCATGGATTCGGAGGATTACCGGCGAGCGGTGGAGGACCTCGATCGCGTTTCGCAGAGGCTGGCAAAGGCAGAAGCCGAACACGATCGGACAGAGAGTCGACTTGCGGAACTGAGGCACGAGGAGGCAGGGCTTCCCGACCGCCTAAAGGGGATCAAGGCGGTCGCCTCGGCTGAGTATGCCTGGGCTCACCGGGTAGAAGCTCGGAGAGAATGGGAAGCCGCCAAAGCTCGGCTCGCCGGGGCGGAGGCGAAGGTGACCTCCGAGGAGTTCATAGCGCGGGAGCAGCGGGCTGGGACGGCGGAAGGTCTCATCATCCGGTTGGCCGCTAGGAAGGAAGCGGCTGAAGCGGCGGCGCGGCAGGTAGCCCGTCGGGCCGGGGCCGTCGAGGTGGACGAGGCCGCGGTAGAGCATGGCCGGTCGGCCCTGACGCTGGTCACCGGCGAACGGGAAGACGCCGAGATGTCGCTGAGGGATGCCGTCGATCGACTGCTGGAGGCGGAGCAGCGGCTGCTGGACAGCCGGCATGCGGACATGGCCGGAACCCTGCGCAGCGGGTTGGTCGGCGGCGATACCTGTCCGGTGTGCGACCAGCCCGTGCATCAGGTGCCTCCTGCCACTGTCGGCGATACAACCGCCGCGGAGGAAGCCGTGGATAGAGCCGGCAGCAAGCGGGAGCATGCCGAAGAACGGTTGCGGACCGCAGTCGGGGGCGAGCAGGCGGCTACCGCCGAACTCGGCGCGGCCGAGAAACGGCTGGTGGAGATACAGGAGCGTCTGGAAGCGTCGCGGGCAGACCGGAAGCGCCAGGAAGCTCTCCTCGCGCAATGCCATGATGAACTGGTCCGCCTGCTCGGGAAGGGTGATCCGGAGGCCCGGCTCGGGAAGGAGCGGGCTGCGATGGACACGGTTCGAGCGGTGGTCGAATCGGCTCGGAAGTTACGAGATGAGAAGCGGACCGAACTCGATGCAGCGATGGAGGAAGAACGCCGCGTCGAGAAAACCCTGTCGGAGCTTCGCGCCCGGATCGGTACGCTCGGCGCCAAACTCGGTTCTGGTTTCGAAGTCCCGGAAGCCGGACCCGACGCCGTCCGCGCCGCTCTGGCCTCCCTCCATACGGAATGGCGACGAACCACCGCTCGGTTTGAGGACGCCCTCCGCGCGGAGCAGGACAAGATCGATCTGGTGTCTACGCGGCGGGAGGCGGCCGAGGCCCGAGTGGACTCCTTCCGGACAGGGCTGGACCAAGCTCGAGCAGCCCGCGACGAGGCTCTCGGGATACGGGATCAAGCTGCAATGATCGAACGGAAGTCCGGGCGCGATCTATCCGACCTACGGGCAAGCCTCGGGAGGCTCGGTGCCTTTCTGGATCCCGATTTCCAGGTACCTCCGGAGGATCCCCCCGCGGTCCGGGCTGCGCTGGCCTCACTGCACACCGGCTGGAACAGCGCAACTACCGACCTCCAACACATCGTTACTCAGCACCGAGCCCGGAGAGAGGAAGCGGCTCGCCGGCTTGACGAGGAGCGGACCACGCACCGGGTAAAGGATTCTATCGGAGCGGCGCTTGCCGAGGCCCGAGCCCGTATGCAGCAGATAGAAGCGGATATCGGGACGGACGAGGACCTGACGTCCGGCCTGGTGGATCTGCGACGCGAGCGGCGCAGGTACCGGAAGGATGCCCGGTTGAACCAGCGGTTGGTACGCGACCTTACCGACGCGCGATTCATCCACTTCCTGCTTGACGAGGAGAGGGCCACCCTCGCTGATCTCGGTTCGGAGCACTTCGAGCGCCTTTCATCGGGTCGTTACCGTTTTACCAAGGACGGCGCATTCGAGATCGTCGATCTCAATTCTGCTGATGCAGTGCGAAGGGCCGAAAGCTTGTCGGGAGGGGAGACGTTCCTCGCGTCGCTGGCGCTGGCGCTGGCGCTGGCGGAGATGGTCGGTCGCAGAGGAGGCCGGTTGGACGCCTTCTTCCTCGACGAGGGCTTCGGAACCCTTGATCCTGAGCACTTGGACCTGGCGATGGAAGGTATCGAGTCGCTCGCCGCGCACCGGGAGCAGCGGCTCGTGGTCGTCGTGTCCCACGTCCCGGAGCTCCGCGAGCGCATCGAAGACCTGCTCGAACTCGGCAAGGATGCAGTTACCGGCGATTCCTTGCTCCTCGGCGGCGCGGCGAGGTAAGCGTCCGGGCGGCGCAATCAGCTTCTCGCAGGTAGGCACTCTGAGACCTTCGTTCGGTATCCACTCATCGAAGGGGTGGATACCGACCCTGATCACGTACCAATGCACCCGGAGTTCTCCGGTAGGACCCTCCGAGGGAGCGGGCCTCAGCCGAGGATGATCATCGCGAGAGCCACAATGCCGAGACCGAAGCCCGCCACCTGGGTTCGGGTGGTGCGCTCACCCTCGAATATCACCTGGAAGGCCAGGGTGAAACCGTAGGCCATCTGGAAGAAGAGTCCGGCAATCGCCAGGTTCACCTGGGCAGCCAGCGTGAAGCTGGCCAAACCTACCCCTCCTGCCGCCCCGACGATCAACGCCTGCGGGATGGCGCCCTTGATCGGCTTGAAACGATGCCCACGGGCCAGTATGAACAGGGCCAAGGTGGCGACCGCGACTATCCGGCCGGGAACCACCGGCCATAGACCGGAGTCATCGCTGGTCAGACCTAGCAGAGTGGCGGTGCATCCGAAGAGAACGCCTGCGATCAGCCCGTACCGCATGGCCATAATATCCCATTCGCCGGACGGATTCTTGGCGCCGATCAGCCAGATGGCGACCACGCCGACCGCCATTCCCAGCCCGACCAGCGCCGAGGGAAGATTTCCGAGCAGCGAATCCACTCCTATCGGGATAACCGCGCCGGTTACAGCCGCTACGGGTCCCACGATTCCCACACCCCTGGTGGTGTAACCCCGATAGAGGTTCACGAGCGCGATGCTCGCCCCAAGCCCGGACCCGGCGCCGAGAAACAAATCGGCGGTGGTCGGATTGCCTCCCCAGATAAGGGCAAGCGTCAACGCCGCGAACATGGTGGATATGTAGATAGCCAGGATCGAAGCCATCATCCGTCCCCGGCGGCCTAAGTTGGCGCCGACATGATCCGCGAAACCGATTACCACCGGTGAGATGAGACCGATGAGGACAGTCATGCGGGCCGGGTTCCCGCAGCCGAGCCGATCGCGCCCGAGTCATCGGCCCAACGTGACAATGATCTCCGGTCCAACTACTGAAAGGCGGCTAGGCCGGTGAGGGCTTGGCCGAGGATAAGGGTGTGGATCTCGTTGGTTCCTTCATAGGTTGACACCGACTCGAGGTTGTTCATGTGTCTCATGACCGGATACTCGAGGGTGATTCCATTGGCGGCCAGGATAGAACGGGCTTGGCGGGCAACTTCGAGCGCGTTTCTCACGTTGTCGAACTTGCCGAACGAGACATGGCGGGGATCAACTTTCCCGGCGTCTTTCATCCGGCCGATGTGCAATGCCACCAGAAGCCCTCGGTTGATCGACACCATCATGTCCACCAGTTTCTTTTGGGTTAACTGGAAAGCACTGATGGGCTTGCCGAATTGATGACGGGTAGCGGAGTACTCGAGAGCTGTTTCGTAGCAGGCGCGGGCCGCGCCCAGCGATCCCCATATAATCCCGTAACGGGCCTCCGTGAGGCATGAAAGCGGTCCGCGCATTGATTTTACCCCTGGAAGAGCGGCTTGGCCGGGTAGCCGGACGTCGTCGAGCACAAGCTCGGATGTATGGGAGGCTCTAAGCGACAGCTTGCCCTTTATGTCATGTGCCGAGAACCCGGGCGTGTCGGTGGGAACTATGAATCCCCTTATCCCACCGTCGGTTCTGGCCCAGATGACGGCCACGTCAGCCACCGAACCGTTGGATATCCAGGTCTTCGTTCCGTTGAGTATCCAGTCCGGTCCGGATCGCCGGGCGTGGGTACGCATCGAGGCGGGGTCAGAGCCGGAGTCAGGCTCGGTGAGTCCGAAACAGCCGAGCGCTTCCCCGGAGGCCATGGTCGGCAACCATTGCTGCTTCTGTTCCTCCGAGCCGAAGGCTCGGATGGGAAACATGGCGAGGGAGCCCTGTACGGACACCATGCTTCGCAGACCCGAGTCACCCGCTTCAAGTTCCAGACAGGCCAACCCGTAGTCGACTCCCGAAGCCCCTGAACATCCGTAGCCGTCCAAATGCATGCCCAGGAGCCCTAGCTTGCCCAGCTCTAGGGCTAGTTCTCGGGGGAGGATACCTTTTTCAAACCAGTCGGCGATGTTGGGAAGTACCCGGTCGGTCACCCAGTGGCGAACCGTGTCGCGCAGCAATCGTTCCTCCGGGCTGAGGAGACGGTCGATCCCCAGAAAATCTCGGGGGTCGGGGGGAGGAGGCCGGTTGGTGGCGGACATTTCGGGGTCCTGTCTCGGTTAGTGAAAGCCTGTTAGAGCGATGGCGATTGTGGACCGAGTGTATCAATCGCTCTGAGGGACTCACCGAACTGTCGGTCGTCCAAAACCGCTGTTCGGGGTTCGTTCCGGAAACTCCGCCCTTGCCGCACAGAGTCGATCCTGCTCGTTAACCTTTACACATAACATGCGGAGTTTGTGGGCTAAGAAACCACAGAGGTTTGTTGTCAACTATTAATATATATTATGATATAGTTAGGTAGGTGACGAGAGAGGGGATACGAGAATGGCCAATGATACATCGGACCACGTATACAGGCACTTGACTCGTATCAGCGTTGAACTCTACGAGCTACTGCAGCAGATCAACCCACCTGCGCTCGTTCCTCTACCCGCCGGACAGGACGTACCGGCAAACCGGTTGGATGAAGCGACACCCAGAGTATTCTCGGCAGTATTGGCTGCACATGATGCCGTTGAAGTCGCCCGGCGAGCAATCATGTCATCTAACGGTGACCGCGTTAACCGTACCTACATACTTAGGGCGATACTGCATTCACAGCCGGAGATAACCCGCCGTGAAGTGTTACAACTGCTTCGCTGGGACGACGCCACCCTAGATGAGACCCTTGAGGACTTGGAACAGATAGCTCGCGGACAAATCGCTGTTAGCGCATGATCGAGCTTCCATGGCTTCTGTATGTGCTTCTCGGAGTGAACGCCCTCGGGTCTGCCACGGATGCCGTTCTCCGGATTCTTCGGTACCGGCGGGACAAGGTGCAGTCGGATGCCGAAGTCGACTACAGGCAATCCCTTACCAGTGTGAATAATGCCGTAGCAGAGGGAATGCTCAAAGCGATGGACACGGAGTCGGGCGATCAGTTGATGGGTCGAATCGAGCGGCTACGGGATCAAACAGCGTGATACCGGTCGGCTAGCGGAGTTGCACGGACCGCTATCCTTCCCGACAGGAGACGAACGATCCCAGACCTTCGCTCCGCAAACCCTCTACCCAAAGAAGGATTAGGGTTACCGTACGGTTCGAAACCGGAGCAAAGGAGGGACCGGTGACTGCACCTACCAAGATACTGCTCGATGAGTCGGAGCTCCCGACCCATTGGTACAACATCATTCCCGACCTGCCGTCCCCACCGCCACCCGTGCTGCATCCCGGAACTCTTGAGCCGGTCGGTCCGGATGACCTAGCGCCGCTCTTCCCGATGGACCTCATCCTGCAGGAGGTGTCGCAGGAGAGCTATATCGAGATACCCGAAGAGGTACGGGAGATATACCGGCTTTGGCGGCCCAGTCCCCTGTACCGGGCCCATCGCCTAGAGCGAGCCCTCGACACCCCGGCCAAGATATACTACAAGTACGAAGGGGTTAGTCCGGCGGGATCGCACAAGCCCAACACCGCGGTAGCTCAGGCGTATTACAACGCCAAAGCCGGGATCCGCAAGCTGAGCACCGAGACCGGCGCCGGCCAGTGGGGCAGCGCGCTGGCCCTGGCTTGCCGGATGTTCGGTCTCGAATGCGAAGTGTGGCAGGTGGCCGCCTCGTTCGACCAGAAGCCCTACCGGGGCTCGATGATGCGCACCTGGGGCGCCACCATCCATTCCAGCCCCTCGGAAGTGACCAACGCCGGTCAAGCGATCCTGGCCCAAGATCCCGACAGCCCGGGCAGCCTCGGGATCGCAATCTCCGAAGCGGTCGAGGTAGCGGCCACCAACGCCGACACCAACTACTCGCTGGGGTCGGTGCTGAACCACGTATTGCTGCACCAGACGGTGATCGGCCAGGAGGCGTTCGCTCAACTGGCCAAAGTGGGGGACACTCCTGATGTCATCATCGGATGCACCGGGGGTGGCTCCAACTTCTCCGGGCTGTCCTTCCCGTTCATCCGCGAGAAGCTGGCAGGCAACATCAACCCGACCATCCGTGCGGTCGAGCCGGCAGCTTGTCCGTCGATCACCAAGGGTGAATACCGCTATGACTTCGGTGACACCATCGGGATGACGCCGCTCATCAAGATGCACACCCTGGGCCACTCGTTCGTGCCGGACCCGATCCACGCCGGCGGGTTGCGCTACCACGGGATGTCTCCATTGGTGTCCCATATCTGTGAAATAGGCCTGATGGAGGCGGTGGCCATCGGCCAGGTGGAGTGCTTCGAAGCGGCGATAACCTTCGCTCGTTCGGAGGGCATCATTCCGGCCCCGGAGCCAACCCATGCCATCGCGGCGGCCATTCGCGAAGCCGACGAGTGCCGTGAGTCCGGCGAGGAGAAGGTGGTTCTTATCGCCCTGTGCGGTCACGGACACTTCGACATGGGCGCCTACGATACGTTCCTGGCGGGTGAACTATCCGACTACGAATACCCATCGGAGGCGATCGCCGAGGCATTGGATAAGGTTCCGGTAGTCGGCTGAAGGAACTCATTCGCAGGGTTGACGGAGGTTAGGTCGTAGTAACCCGAGTCATAGGGCACTGGGATTCCCCCGGTTCGGTTAGTGGCGCTCAGCTCCCAGAGGCAGTACCAGCTGACCGGGGCTAGCGGGTTCAGACGTCGTTTGGCTCCGCTCGCGGGTTCCCCGCCTGCGGACCGGTCCGTCGTGGGCTTCGACCATCCTCCCGATCATCCCTCCCAGGCGCTTGCGCATGGCGGATGAGGCGTAGGACCGCTTCCCGTATATGTGGCGGTAGTACCTGCTGAGGTGGGGATAATCCGCATCTATCCAGCCAAAACAGTGGTTCTTCAGAGCGCCCCTCAGGTGTAGATACGATCCGGCGATGAATCGGGCTCCGGCTTCCGCAGCCCCGCTCACCACCGCTTCTACCTGTTGTGGGTGGTCCGTGATACCGGGCAGGACAGGCGCCATCAGCACTCCGGATGGAACTCCTTGCTCGTTGAGCCGTCGCACCGCGTCCAGTCGTTTGCGCGGATGGGGAGTTCCAGGTTCGGACTTGGACCACGCATCGGTATCCAGGGTGCCCACCGAGAAGTCAACGGTTACCTTCGTCACCCGAGCCGCTTCAACCAGCAAGTCCAAGTCCCGCAGCACGAGAGGGGACTTGGTGAGGACCGAGAAGGGGTTACGGCGTTCGATCAGCACCTCGAGGATCTTGCGGGTCAGCTTGTACTTGCCTTCAGCCGGCTGGTACGGATCGGTGTTGGTACCCATGGCGATGGGATGGCCTGCCCACCGTCCGGGCGCTGTTTCGTGGCGGACGACCTCCGGGGCGTTGATCTTGACGACGATCCTGGTGTCGAAGTCGCCGGCGATGTCGAGACCCAGATAGTCATGGCTCGGCCTAGCGAAACAATAGGTGCAGGCGTGACTGCAACCCCGGTAGGCGTTGATCGTGTACTGAAAGGGGAGCGGGCCCGGCTTAGAGATCCGGTTGACAATGCTGCGGGACTCCACCACCAGAAACTCGAGTCCCCGATACGCGCCCCGACCCACGGTTCGTTTCACGTCCGCGTTAAACAGTGCAGGGCGGTTGGTCGGATCATCGGTGGTCATCCAGCGAAAGTTAGACACGACCACTACTGTAGTCGAACATACGTTCGCAAGGTGGGAGTTTGCAGTCCGCGTGGAGGGATCACGCACTGACAGGCTGATGAGCGACGGTCGTGATTACCTGTTTTCGGGCGGTTCCCCCGTTCCGTGTAACGTCATAGGCGTTCCCAAGACACCGGTGATGGATGGCGCCTGAGATTCCAACTGTTTCTTTATCGTTCGGCGATTTGGCCGAACAGGTCGATGCTCGGCTTGCATCCTGGGATGCGAGCGGATACTCCACCCGTTTGTGGGCCAAGGATCATCGTTTGTGGTTCGCCGTGGACCTGCCGGAGCTGACAGACCGCTTGGGCTGGATGTGGTTACCGGGGGAAACCGACCATCTGGACGACTTGGAGGAGTTCGCCCGCGAGGCGCGCGCTGATACCGATCGGGTAGTGCTGCTGGGCATGGGCGGCTCCAGCTTGGCTCCGGAGGTGTTCCAGGCAACATTCGGTAACGCCGAGGGCTGTCCAGAGCTCGTGGTGCTAGACAGCACTCATCCGGATGCGGTGCATGCGATACGAGTCGGGATCGACCTTGAGCGGACGCTGTTCGTGGTTGCGTCCAAGTCGGGAGGCACTATCGAGACCCTCTCCCTGTTTCGTTACTTCTGGGGCCAGGTCTCGGCCGTGTCGGACCATCCGGGCAGCCGATTCGTAGCGCTCACCGATCCCGGATCCGGCTTGGAGGAGTTGGCCCGGGACCGAGGGTTCCGCCGCATCTTTCGTACCCCTCCTGAAGTAGGGGGACGTTACTCCGCCCTCACCTCCTTCGGACTGCTGCCTGCGGCCTTGATCGGAATGGACATCCGGCGGCTTCTTGCAAGGGCCGCCAACATGGCAAAGGCTTGTGGACCCGCGGTGCCCGCTTCTCGTAACCCCGCTCTCCGTTTCGGCGCCGCCGTCGGGGAAGCCGCTCTGGCCGGACGTGACAAGCTCACCTTTGTCTGCTCGCCATCAGTAGCGGCCTTCGGCGCCTGGATGGAGCAACTCGTGGCCGAAAGCACCGGCAAGAACGGAACGGGGATCGTGCCGGTAGTCGGCGAACCGCTCGGGAACCCTTCCGTGTACGGTGATGATCGGGTGTTTGTTCACCTAGCGTCGGCAAGGGATGAGGCAGCGCAGGCGGAGGGGGTTTCCTTGGACACCCTCGAGGCGGCCGGCCATCCGGTTATCCGGATCGTCCTAGCGGACCCGTACGACCTGGGAGTGGAGATATTCCGCGCCGAGATGGCGGTGGCTGCAGCCGGCTCGGTTCTACGTATAAACCCTTTCAACCAGCCCGACGTCCAGGTTGCGAAGAATCTGGCCAAGCAAGCCATGTCCCCGGAAGGACTGGGCGCCACCCCTGACGAAGTCTCGACCGACGATCCGGCTCTGCTGGAGAGGTCGATAAGTGCTTGGCTGGATACGGTTCGTACCGACGACTACATCGGTATCCACGCTTACCTGCCCATGAACGGGCCTGCCAAGCCCATCCTGGAACGGATGGCCGTTCACCTACGTGGTCGATCCCGCGCCGCAGTAACCCTCGGTTACGGACCCAGGTTCCTGCACTCCACCGGACAGTTGCACAAGGGGGGCTCCGCGAACGGACTCTTCCTCCAGATCGTCGACCGTCCCGCTCGCGAAACAGCCATCCCGGAAGCCGGGTTCACCTTCGCCAAGCTGATCGAGGGCCAGGCGGCAGGGGACTTTCAGGCCCTGTCAAACCTGGGCCGCCGGGTGTTACGGATCCAGCTGGGCGCCGATGCGGCGCAGGCGTTGGCAAGGCTTGAATCTGCTGTGCTCACCGTTACCGGAACCGGACGCGGCTGATGGAATCTCTACCGCTTGCAGGCGCCTCGCCGGTGGACCGTCATCTGCTGGTGGTATTCGGCGCCACCGGTGACCTCTACTACCGGAAACTGGCCCCGGCCCTGTACCATCTGGTCCGCCAATACGGGTTAGGCGACCGGTTCGAGATACTCGGGGTAGCGCGATCAGGCCTCGATCAAGAACAGTTCAGGACGCTTACCCGCAGCGCGATCGAATTGTCCGTCGGTGACGGTTCTGCGGCGACCGGCTGTGACACACCAAGCGAGTGGTGCGACCGGAATCTCCATTTCCACTCCATCGGAGACGGCGCCCCGGCAGCATATGAGAGCCTGCGGGAGCGGATCGAACTGCTGGAGGCCGAAATGGGCCTCTCCGGCAACCGCATAATCTACCTGTCCCTACCCCCGGTCGCCTTCCCTGCCACGGTCAGAGGTCTCGGGGCATCCGGATTGGCCAGTAGCAATGGGTGGACGCGCCTGGTGGTGGAGAAGCCCTTCGGTACCGACTTGGAATCCGCCGTAGCGCTCAACCGGATCCTCCATGAGACTTTCGACGAGCGCCAGATCTACCGCATCGATCACTACCTGGGGAAAGCAACCGTCCAGAACCTCCTGGTGTTCCGGTTTGCCAACCCGCTATTCGAATCAGTATGGAACCGTGACCGGATAGACCATGTTCAGATCACGGTGGCTGAGGACGGGGGGATCGGGGACCGAGCCGGTTACTACGACCGTTCCGGAGCACTGCGGGATATGGTCCAGAACCATCTCACCCAAGTGCTGAGCCTAGTGGCCATGGAACCCCCCGTCTCGTTCGAAGCGGAAGCCATCCGTGACGAGAAGGTGAAGGTGCTTCAATCGATCCGCCCCCTCCGCACCGAGGATGTGGTCCTCGGCCAGTATGCGGCCTCCGAGAACGGGAGGGGTGCCGGGTTCCGGGGCTACACCGACGAACCAGGAATCCCCCCCGGGAGCATCACGGAGACCTATGCCGCCTTGCGCGTGTACATAGACAGTTGGCGCTGGCAGGGGGTCCCCTTCTACCTGCGAACCGGCAAGCGGTTAGCTACCCGGCTCACCCAAGTGGCCGTGACCTTTCAGGAACCACCGGTTCCGCTATTCAAGTCCTTCCATCGGGCCCGGCACCAAGGCAACGTACTCTATGTAAGGCTTCAGCCTCATGAAGGCTTTGAACTTCTGTTCGATGTCCAGGAACCGTCGGAGCATCCCAGGTTGGCGACGATGCCCCTTGCATTCGAATACGAAGAGGCCTTCGGGAACCTTCCGGACGCCTACGAGACCCTGCTTTACGATGTCATGACCGGTGACCGGACCCTGTTCGTCCGTTCCGACGAGGTGGAGCAGGCTTGGCGACTCTACACACCGTTCCTCCGAGAACGGACGAGACCATTCGAATACCCGGCCGGATCGTGGGGGCCTGGGGAGGCTGATTCACTCTTGGGGTCGAACTGCGACGGTTGGACGGTTCGCCTACCAGGCTAGAGTCGTTTCAAACGACCTGTCGCATTCCTGATGGTGAACTAACGTTGCAGAGTCCGCATCCGGGAGAATCGATGAAGCGTCTGATTCCTGTCATTATTCTGCTTGTATCCATTGTCGGGTGCGGGGGTGACGGCGACCCGACGCCGGTACCGCAGTCTCAGGAGGTGGAAGAGGTAGCCACCCTAGAGGATGTCGCGCCCTCCGGAACATCTCCTACGGTAACCCGACCCGCTTTCGAGGACGGCTTGCTGCTGTTCACAGCCTGCCTACGTCAACAAGGCATCGAGGCGCCCGACATCCCGGTCGACCCCGATGGCCGTCCGATCCTATCTCAGGACCTCGTGGAGAACATAGATACCGGTTCCCCCGAGTTCGCGGTGGCCTTTGCGGTCTGCATCCCCTTCCTGACCTCGGCGTCTCCGGTCGACTTGGGGGCCGATCCCCAACTCCAAGCCGGAGTCATCGACGCCCTTCGTCGGTTTTCGGTATGCATGCGTGAGAACGGGGTGGAGGAGTTTCCGGATCCGGCGCCGGGGTGGGACGGCAACGGTTCGCCCTTCCCCGTAGCGGAGGCATTCGACATATCAGACCCGGAAATCGACACCGCACTGGATCAGTGCTCCGGGTTTATCTCCTTCCCGAGCATCAACTGATGTCGAGGCCGGCATGGGCAGCGATGTTCCTGGTCTTGCTTGCCGTACTTGTCGTGGGGGTGTTCCTAGCGGTTGACCGCCTGGCGAGCGACGATCAGCAAGAGGCGACGGTAGAGAAACCGGATCTGGAAACCGCGGCGGTGAGAATCACCGACCTGCAACGGTTGGAGGTCTTTCCCGCCACCCTCCGCTACGCCAACCCCCGCCAGGTGATAGCCGTTACAGATGGGATAGTCACCAAGACTCCGGTCGAAGGCGCCGAGGTGTCCAGGGGTGATCCGCTCTTCGAGATAAACGGTCAACCGGTGTTCCTCTTTTATGGAGAACGTCCGATGTGGAGGAGTTTGGGACCGGCTTCCGGCGAAGGGGTAATTCAAGGTCCCGATGTCGAGCAGTTGGAACTCAACCTGCAAGCACTCGGCTACCAACTCCCCACCGAGCCGGACCCCCTCTTCGACAGGGACACGGTTCGGCTGGTCCGAAGCTGGAGGGTTGACTCCGGACTCGACTCATCCGACTCCATCGAATTGGGTCGGATCGTGTACGTAGAGGGTCCGGTCCGGTTGGGCCGTAGCTTGGTGGAGTTAGGTGCGCCGGTGGCGCCGGGGATGCCCATCGTCGAGGTTTCGGGGGTGGTCCAGGAGGTACTAATGGAGCTTCCCGTCGACCGTAGAGACCGTGTTTCGGTGGGATCCGGGGTAGTGGTCCGGTTGCCCGGCGATCTGGCGGCCACCGGCACGGTGCAGTATGTCGGATCGGTGGTCATTACTCCCGAGGATCGGAGAGGGACCGACTACGTCGAGATCACGATCCATCTGGATGATCCCGATCTCGGTGCGCCGTTCAACGGATACCCGGTCGAGGTTGAGATCGTCACCGACCGAGCCGTTGAGGTGCTGGCGGTTCCGGTGAAGGCCCTGGTGGCTCTCTCCGAAGGAGGCTACGCAGTCGAGATCGAACGTGACCGGCGAATAGAACTGGTCGGTGTGGAGACCGGAATGTACGCCGATGGGTTGGTCGAGATACGTGGCGATTTGGGCGCCGGTGACCTGGTGCGGGTTCCCAAATAACCTCTATGGGTTCCGAAACGGCGCCTAGCGGTCCAGAGGCTCCCTCGATCGAACTCACCGATGTGACCAGGGCATATCGCGGCCCGCCACCGGTTCCCGCCGTGGCAGGGGTGAGCCTGTCAATCCGACCGGGCGAACTGGTGGCGGTGGTAGGTCCCTCCGGTTCGGGAAAGTCCACCCTGTTGAACCTCATGAGTGGGCTCGACCAGCCGTCTTCCGGATCAGTGAAGGTAGCTGGACATGATTTGGCGGTGCTTTCCGACCGCGCCCTCTCCGGTATCAGGGCGCGCATGATCGGCTTCGTCTTCCAGGAGTTTTTCCTGTTTCCCGGGGCCACCGCCCTAGAGAACGTAGCCGAAGGATTGCGCTACCTAGGTGTCAGTGGCACGGCCCGGAGAGAGGAAGCCGAAGGTGCGCTCCACAGGGTCAGGTTGGGGCACCGGATGCATCACCTACCGGAGCAGTTGTCAGGGGGGGGGAACGCCAGCGGGTGGCTATCGCCCGAGCCTTGGTGGGGGATCCGGTGGCGGTTTTCGCCGATGAACCCACCGGCAACCTGGACAGCGCTTCCACCCGGGAGATAACCGACCTGTTGCTCTCTCTCAACCGTGAGGGCGCCACCATCATCGTCGTGACCCACGATCAAGATGTGGCGGGTTGTTTTCCTCGACGGATCTCGATGCGGGATGGACTCGTGGTGGCGGAGGATAGGTCTTGAGGAGCCGACTCCGTTTCGCTGACGCATGGGAGTTGAGCCTGATGGGCCTCCGTTACCAATTGGGTCGTACCGTTCTGACCGCTTTGGGGGTAGCCCTCGGTATCGCCGCCATTGTGGCGGTACTAGGTATTTCAGCGTCCGGACGAGCCGCCCTGCTAGCCCGGCTTGACCAGCTGGGCACCAACCTCATTCGGGTTACCCCCTCCACCGGGGTGTTCGGCAACGCCGACGGGCTTCCCGCCGAATCGGTTGCCATGTTGGGCAGGGTGGGGCCGGTGGAGCGGGTTACCTCCACGGCACTCCTTGATGTGGATGTCTTGGTCAACGATCTGGTTTCTCCCCTAGAGACCGGCGGCCTTTCGGTGCTGGCCGTGCCCACCAACCTGCCCGGCGCTCTCAACACCCCTTTGCTGGACGGAAGGTTCCTGGATGACGCCTCCGCCACCGTTCCGGTAACGGTGCTCGGCCGGGTGGCGGCGGAGCGGCTGGGGATCGACAACCTATCCGGCGCCAGGCGTGTCTATATCGGAAATGAATGGTTCGAGGTGATCGGCATTCTCTCCGAAATGACCCTGCATCCCGATATCGAGCGGGCCGCCCTGATCGGAGAGCCGGTAGCGCGAGATCTGTTCAACGAGAACCTGAAGCCGACTGCTCTCTACGCCCGGGTCCACCCCCGCCATGTGGAGTCGGTTCTTGAGGTGATCCCGGCCACTGTCCATCCGGAGAATCCCGATCGGGTGGCGGTAGTACGCCCTGCGGATGCATTGGTGGCCCGCCGCCAGGCGGAGGAGGCTCTAACTACCTTGCTGGTGAGCCTGGGGAGCGTGGCGTTGCTGGTTGGTGGAGTGGCTATCGCCAACATAATGGTCATGGCTGTGCTGGAAAGGCGCATGGAGATCGGCCTGCGGCGGGCTTTGGGCGCCACCAGACGCCATATCCGGCTCCAGTTCATAGGCGAGTCGATGTTGCTGGCCGGGCTAGGCGGGGTGCTGGGAATCGGCGTGGGCGCCACTATCACTTCGGCCTTCGCCGTCAGCCGGGACGTGACTCTGTCGATCCCAGTGTGGGGAATGGTGGGGAGTGTTCTTGTTGCTTTGTTGGTGGGTGCCTTTGCCGGGGTGTACCCCGCTGCCAGGGCGGCCCGTATCCCTCCCGCCGAGGCGGTTCGCTCCGGATAACCCCACCACGATGGCTAGCCACGGAGAGTTCTCGATCCTCTACAATGTTACTCACGAGGATGTTTGTATCCCCAGAACCGGATACCCGTGTGGTTCGGAAGTTCAACATCCTTCCAGGGCGTTTAGCTCAGATGGGAGAGCGCTTCCCTTACAAGGAAGAGGTCGGCGGTTCGAGTCCGTCAACGCCCACGGTGGGGTCTGAACCGTACCGGGTTTGCCGGAGAGTGTTTTACTTGTGTCCAGCTACCTGGGCTGGGTTGTGTTCCAGCGGGGCTGGTGTGTGGTCACGATAGTAGTCGGCCTCCTTTTCTGTTGGTGGTTTGTCCCCGAATCGGTTCGAGCAGTCTCCGGTGGGTTGTGGCAGTTGACGTATTCGAGGGTGGCGTATTCGACGTGGTCCCGGTTCCGCCATGGGGCCCGTTTGTGGATTAGCTCGGTTTTGTATAGTCCGATTACGGATTCGGCTAGGGCGTTGTCGTATGAGTCGCCTACGGATCCGACCGAAGGTCGGATCCCGGTTTCCGTTAAACGGTTTGTGTAGCGGATGGAAAGGTACCGGTTGCCGGCGTCGGAGTGATGCACCAGCCTCCGGTCGGGGTCGGATGTGTCCGGACGCCGGGACCAGATGGCTTGCTCCAGGGCGTCGAGGGCCAGGCCGGTTTCCAGACTGTTCGATACCCGCCATCCGACGATGAACCGGGAGAAGGCGTCAATCACGAACGCCGCGTACGCGAACCCCGCCCGGGTCGGAACGTAGGTGTAGGGGTCGGACCGGGGCGCCCTGTCAGCTTTTCGGCTGGTGGGTTTCCCCGGCCCGCCCTCCGAACCGGACGTGCAACTTCCACTGCATCCGGCTCTCCATGTGTTCATGCCACTGCTGGTTCAGCCGGGCTGTATCACACGTACCCGCCTCCCGGCCTGTGAGGTCGGGTAGCGGTGCGCCGGTATTCACCAGCGGCCTCCGTGATCAACAGTTCGGCTGCGAACACACTGGACCCCTTCGCCATGTGACCGGCTTTCCCGGCCTCGGACTACTACGGGTCCTCCGCCCCATCCCACCGGCATCAGCCGGCAACAAGCCTTCCCGCCGGCCAACTCATTGTTGGCCGGTGAGGGAACCGGGGGGGGATGGTTCCCACGTTCACTTTCCAACCGTTTGACAGGGTCGGCGCCCAGCTATGCCCCTGCAACATCGCCACGGCTACGCCGCAGGCATTCACCGTGGCCTCCCGGTCGGCGACATCAACCGACCAAAGAGTCACCGCACACAACAATTGGTGTAGCGGTGTGCGTTGCTGCGCGGCCCCGATCCGCCAGGTTTTGAGCCGCTGGTTGTCTTGAGGAGCTTTCCGTCGCTGGTTCCTCACGTACGCCTTTCTGTCTTGCTAGCCGGACCCGGACCATCTGGCGGTGCTGATCCGTCCCGTCTTTGTCAGGGCTGCTGTCCACCCAAACCCCCCGTTCCGCAGGGTTCAGGCTGCCCTCAGCTTCAACGTGCCCGCTGCGACAAGCACGAAGCGGTGTCCTTTCACCACCGCACGGTCAGAAAACGCCTCGTGGCGCTCGATATCCGCCAGCCACAGACGGTTCGGACCTTCCGCCTCGAAGTCCCGGTCCACCAGATCAGCGGGACGGTTTGCGTCCTCGTCGGGTATGGTGGTGCGCTTGGTTTCGCCTCTGACCACGCCCACCAGACCCTTCGAGTCGCATCAGACGCTCCACCGTGCAGCGGGCTACCGCCACTCCTTCACGATGCAGCTGCCGCCACACCTTCCGGGCTCCGAACTACTCCCCGAAATTGGACTCCCAAACACGGCGAATCCGGATACGAAGTTCGCTATCCCGCCGGCTGCGGGCCGAGCAACGCTGCGGTTCCCGAACCCGCCGTTTGTGCTCGTAATAGGTAGACGGGGCGATCGGCACCTCCGCGCAGAACAGGTTCGACCCCGAACTCATCCCGGTTCTCATCCACGAAAACGGTCATCTGCGCCCTCCGCGGTCGAGCTCCGCCAGGGCGAAATACGCAGACGCTTTCCGCAAAATCTCATTCGCCCGCCGCAGTTCACGACACTCCCGCCGCAGTTGCTTCAGCTCGGCCATCTGCTCCGATGTCAACCCGGCCCGGACACCCTGATCGGTCTCAGCCCGCCGAACCCACTTACGCAACGTCTCCGACGAACACCCGAACAGCTTCCGCTATCGAACAAATCGCCGCCCACCCAACACGGATACTCCACCCGATGCTCCGACACCATCCCCACAGCCCGCTCCCGAACCTCCGGTGAATACATTGTTGGTCTTCCCATACTCCATTATCTCCCAACTAATAGAGTCTCCGGAAAACCCGGGGGGGTTCAGTGACGGGATGGCGGGGTTGATGGTCGCGCTGTTGGGGCGGGAGCTTGATACCAAGGGGACGCTCAAGGTGTTGCGTAGGGGGTTCCGGTTCTATGGGAAGACGTTCCGTGTCGCGGCGTTCCGGCCTGCGAATGATCTGAACCGGGAGTTGGTTGAGCTGTTCGAACGGAATGAGCTTTCGGTCACGAGACAGGTTCTGTGCCATCCGGGCAGGCGCGCGACGGTGGACATGGTGTTCGCGTTGAACGGGGTGCCGGTGGCGACATGTGAGCTTAAGAACCCGATGACTGGCACGACGTGGCGGGACGCGGTCACACAGTACGAGCGGGACCGTATCCCGGATGCTCCGTTGTTTCGGTTCTCGAAGCGGGCGCTGGTTCACTTCGCTGCGGATCCTGACGAGATACATATGACTACCCGTTTGGCGGGTGAGAAGACGGGGTTCCTTCCGTTCAACCGGGGAAGCCGTCCCGGTGCGGTGCGGTGCGGCGCTGGGAACCCGCAGCATGAGTCGGGTTACCGAACCGCCTATTTCTGGCAGGACGTGCTTGAGCGTGGACGGTTCCTTGACATTCTCGGCTCGTACATGTTCGTCGAGAAAAGCGAACGGAAGGTGTACGACGAACGCGGTGTCGCCCGTATCGAACGGGACAAGAAGGTCATCTTTCCCCGTTACTACCAGCTGGACGCTGTTGACACGCTCGTGGAAGCCACCCGCCGGCAAGGCACCGGACACAACTATCTGATACAGCATTCGGCAGGAAGCGGCAAGACGAACAGCATCCGCTGGCTGGCTCATCGCCTGTCGACTTTGACCAACGGGTCAGGCGAGAAGGTCTACGACAGTGTGATCGTGATAAGCGACCGCAAGATCGTCGACGACCAGCTGCGAGACGCGGTCGACCACGACGAAACGGTCAGCGGTGTTGTCGCCGGTATCGACATCGACACGAACCAGCTTGCCGAGGCGTTGCGGGACAGGCGGATGATCGTCGTCACGACAGCGCACAAGTTCTCGTTTGTCACTAGGAGTTTGCTGTCCATCGAGGGTGCCGGGTCGCCTGACGCTCCGACTGAGGAGGAGCTGGCGCTGATAGCGCCGCTACGCAGACAGATCGCAGGCCGGCGGTACGCGCTGATAGTGGACGAAGCGCATTCCGGCCAGTCCGGCGAACGAGCCCGGGCGATCAAAGCGACAGTCGGGTCACGAGCGACACCAGCCGACGGCGCCGACGATTGGGAAGACCGCCTCAACGCTGTGGTGGAAGCCCGCGGTCCGCAACCCAACATCAGCTTCTACGCGTTCACGGCAACACCGAAAGCCAAAACGATCGAACTGTTCGGGCAGCCAGACCAGGACGGCACTCCCAGACCGTTCCATGTGTACAGCATGCGCCAAGCGATCGAGGAGGGGTTCATCCTCGACGTGCTCAGCAACTACACCGACTACGACACCTATTACAGGCTCGTCAAACAGGCCGAAGACGACGAAGAGTTCCCCAGGCGTCGCACCGCGGTCGCTCTGGCGAAGTTCATGTCACTCCACCCGCACAACATCGCCCAGAAAACCGAAGTGATCATCGAGCACTTCCGGAACCATGTCAGGTTCCGCCTCGGGGGCAGAGCCAAGGCGATGGTCGTCACTTCTTCGCGTCTTCACGCAGTGCGCTACATGCAGGCTTTCGAACGCTACATCCGGGAACGGGACTACACCGACGTGCATCCGCTTGTCGCGTTCAGCGGCACTGTCCACGATCCCGACATCGGCGCCGAGTACACCGAACCACGCATGAACATAGACCGGGTGACGCAGACGCCGATCCCCGAGACGGCGTTACCCGCACGCTTCGACACGCCCGACTACCGGATCCTCCTCGTCGCGAACAAATATCAGACCGGCTTCAACCAGCCGCTGCTACAGGCCATGTATGTGGACAAACGACTCGACGGTGTCCAAGCCGTGCAGACACTCTCCCGCCTGAACCGGCTCATCCCCGGCAAGGGCGTCCCGTTCGTACTCGATTTCGTCAACGACCCCGAAGACATCCGGCAGGCGTTCGCTCCCTACTACGACGCGACCCGGCTGCGGCAGCCGACCGACCCGTACCAGCTGGACCGGCTGAAACACGAACTCGACGAAACCTACGTCTACCGCCAACAGGAACTGGACGCATTCGCCCGGGTGTTCTACACCCCGGCGGGCAACAACCGGGTGGGTAGTCACGCTCGCCTGCAAGCCCATCTGCAGCCAGCCCGCCACAGGTTCGGAAGGCTCAGCGACGACCAGCAGGCGGAGTTCACAGACAGGGTCGGCGCGTTCGTCAACCTATACGCCTTCCTCAGCCAGATCATCCCCTACGCCGACTCCGAACTTGAACAGCTGTCCGCGTTCGGTCGTGCCCTGCTCCCATACCTGCGGGCGGACCGGCAACGCGAAACGGTACGACTCGGCGACGCTGTCGAGTTGGAGTACTACCGGCTGCAGCAGGTCTCCTCGGGTACGATCCAACTCGGAGACGACGACGCACAGGTTGTGGGTCCCACCGCGGTAGGCACCGGCCGGTCCGACGAACCCACCGCACCGCTGTCAGAGATCATCCAGCAGCTCAACGACCGGTTCGGAACCAGCTTCACAGAATCAGACCGGCTGTTCTTCGAACAGATCGAACGGGCCGCGGTAGAAGTGGACTACGTACGCCGCGTAGCCCTAGCCAACAACTTCGAGAGGTTCGACCTCGGCGCCCGAGGCCGGATACGCAACGTCATAATCGACCGCATGGCAGAAAACGATGCGATAGCAGCCAGATGCCTCAACGACCCGGACTTCGCCCAGGTTGTCCTCCCCGGACTCCTACGAAGCATCTACGACACCATCCGAACCCAAGAACCCACCCTGGGCCTCGACTGAGGAGCTACCGGCCTTCGAGAATGTCTGATGATGTAGAACACTCGGCTGTGGACCCACGCTTCCACCCGATGCATTGGCGCTTCCAGCAACTCTTGATGGAGCACAAGGCTTTGCTAGAAGGGGACCCTCAAGATATCGGAGCCTGGGCACTGCGGGTTTATCAGACGGTGAGGGAACTCCTTGATCCGCAGCATGAGCTCGTCGCCGCTGTCGAAGCGATTAGACGTGACCTAGCTGCATTGGACTTTGTGCCACCGGGCTTTAGGAGAAAGCGAGAGATCGACTCCCGGTTGCAGGGACCTATTCGAGCTCAGGGCTATGGTGCGGTGGTGGCTGCGGCTATGGCGGAGAGAGGTGATACGAGCGTACTCCGGGTGGTGGACATGCATCCATGGGTCGCGGAGCCAGCAGAACCACTGTTCGTAGATAGACACTGGTTTATGGCAGTCACCGCAGCTGCAGACAATGTGAGAGCACAGTGGAAGGCCATCCTCGGAACTAAGAATGATGACCTACCGAGCGCGTTCAGCCCGAAGGATCCCAAAGCGGGCCAACCGCGAATGCGGTTTGCCTACTATGACCGAAACCGCGACGAGCAGGAGTGGAACAACGCTCACGAGGGGGTCATGCACTTTGCGCGAGGGTGCATGATGCGCATACGCAATCTCTATAAGTACCAGCCCAAGGGCCAAGCCATCTCTCCTGGACTGGCGATAGAAGCCCTCGCTGCGTTGAGTCGGCTAGCACACTGGATCACGGATGCCAGGGTGGTACGGGCTAGCGATTCGGCAGAACAGAGCACGTAGGGTACGACTTGGCGCATACGAAGAGCCAGACGACTTGCGCGCAACAACGCCGCTCTTCCCGCGTACGCGCAGACTGACTCTTCGTATTAGTCCCTGTCGGGATGCGCCCGGGCCACAGTCGCTGCGCCGTTCCCGACCGCAGGTGATGCCAGCATCTGACGGGGGAGCTACTGGTGAGGGAACCGAACGTGCGGGACGTCGCGTACGGGCAGTGGAAACCGTAGGGAACCTATCGGCTACGCGTATCTACGACAATCCGAACCGTGCTTCGCGCTAGCTGGTTCACGACTTGTCAGGGTCTCGTCCAGGCATCGTAAGACGGAACCGCCCCCGGCGGGAACGCAAGGGGATCGCCGCGGAACGGTACGCCGACGCCCCGAAAGGCAACCCCATGACCGCCTACATCTACCCCGCCGCGGGTATGGCGCACACCGCCGAAGGGGTGTCAGAATGGACGAACATGAACATGTCTCTCGTAGCGGCGAACCTAAGTACATGGGCGGAGTGGGCGACCATCGTTGCGACCTTCCTCGCGGCAGCAGTTCTCGTTCGCGCTGTGTACTGGCACTATGGGCATGGGGGGGACGATGGATAGGATCCCGTTTTCGGTTTACGACTTTTTCGGGTACCTCAGTTCGGGCGTGGTCACCCTTGCTGGTGCCTCGTTCGCGTATCAGGGGGTCGAGGGGTTCCGCTTGGACTGGAACGCCAGCCAGGTTCTGCTTGCGGTCATCGCTGCTTATGTGATCGGACATGTGGTTGCCTCGGTATCCAGCTTCCTACTAGAGCGGCGATTGACTAGGGGCCTGATCGGATCACCAACCTTCTGGTTGTTCAGAGATGACCCGCCAACAGGCTGGCGGCGGATACTCAATGAATACCACAGGCCCCTTCCTATGGCGACGGCCGCGCGGGTGCTGGCGAACGCCGAAAGCGCAGCAGCCCTCGACAGTCCCGGAGAGGCGCTCTTCTACCACTGCGTCGGCGTCACCCAAAGGGACGAATACGTTAGAGAGCGGTTGGCAGTGTTCCTGAACCTCTACGGCTTCGCTAGGAACACCTCGATGGCAGCGTTTATCAGCGCTACACTGATCGGAGTCGCGACTGGTGTCAATGATCGCGTCGATCCGAGCGTCCTCTGGGTGGGGGTCTCGGTGGCAGTTCTTGTCGGGGTCGCTATGTACCTTCGATACCTGAAGTTCTACCGACAGTATTCGGTCGCCCTCTATATCAGCTACGCCGAGGTCAACAAGTGAGCACAATCAAGTCTCTCTCCGTCGGCAACGGGGACATGTTCTACATCTGTCATAACTCAGACAACTTCACGATGATCGACTGCTCGCTCTCACCAGAGAACCGGCAGCGCATCGTTGCCGAACTTGACCGCAAACGTAGCAGCAAGACAATCACCCGGTTCATCTCAACCCATCCTGACCAAGATCACATCGGCGGCCTCGCCTACCTGGACGACCGGATGAAGATCCCGACGTTCTACTGCGTGAAGAACGCGGCCAGAAAGGAAGTGGAGACATCCGACTTCAAGAGGTACCGCCAACTCCGTGATCGTCCGAAGAAGACCATCTACATTGCCAAAGGCTACGAGGGGAAATGGGGATCGTCGGGCATCACCATCCTCTGGCCAGATACGACCAATCAGGACTTCAAGGATGCCCTCGGCCGCGCTGCCCAAGGAGAGAGCCCGAACAACATCTCACCCATCATCAAATACAGCCTGAACGGCGGCGTGACCGCCTTGTGGATGGGTGATCTCGAAACCGACTTCATGGAAGCCATCCAAGTCAAGGTCACCCTACCGAAGGTAGATCTATTGTTCGCTCCTCACCACGGAAGGAAGTCGGGCCGTGTACCGAAGAGATGGCTCAATGACCTGGAGCCCAAGATCATCATCGTCGGCGAGGCTCCCGCGGGTGACCTTGAGTATTACCAGGGCTACAACACGATCACTCAGAACACAGCGGGTGACATCGCATTCGAGTGCTTCCGTAGCGTGGTACATGTCTTCGTCTCGTCACCCACATACTCGGTCGACTTCCTGACCAAGAAACGGCCACGGCCGAGCGGCGACGGACGCTATCTTGGCACCCTCTCTGTCTAGCCACGGGCCGTCGGCATCTGTGCCAACCAGCGGCCCCTCGCCTGGGCCGGCCGCCACCCCTAGTGGATGACCGGTCTCGCAGGCTGCCTCGTGGGACCCCTACCATTACCCCTGGTCAGGGGTGGTCGCGAAGCCCCCCCTCTCCCCTTCGTATAAGGACTACGAACACGGGCAGAGCCTCTGCCGACACCATCCGGACAGCCCGCTCCCGAACCTCCGGTGAATACATTGTTGGTCTTCCCATACTCCATTATCTCCCAACCAATAGAGTCTCCGGAAAACCCGGGGTGATTCAGGCCGCGACGGTTCGGTTTCTGGACTCGGTTGATTGGACGGGGTGGGTTCCCGTCGAAGAGGAGCGGTGAGGGGTTGGTTTATGGGGGTGCGCGGGTGGGTGTGGACTGGCCTGGGCGTTGGGTTGGTGAGGCTGGGGTGGTGTCGGGGGTTGTTTGGTCGGCGTGGGCTGGGGTGTTTGGGTTGTCCTTCTCGGGGTTTCGGGTTCTTCGGGTTTGTTCGAGGTTGTGGATGACGGCGGCGGCGAGCGCGGCGAGTGTGTGGGCAGCGAGACCGAACGCGCGGCAGGAGTCTTTCTCGAAGCTGCCGTCGTCTTTGATCATGCCGTTGACACCTTCGACGGGGTTGCGTCCGGCGTAGTCGGTTGCCCACTTCGTGGTGCCGTAGGCGTTGCGCTGGTAGTTGTCGATCTGGTCGATCATCCCCCACCAAGGCTGCTGCGATGGCCGCCTGCGAACAGGCCCGGAACACCTTGACAACTGCATGTAGCGGTGGCAAGGTGGGGGCGATGCCAACACGAGTAGACACAGCCGAAGAGACCTGGGAGGAGTTAGAAGCGCGCTTGGCCGAGGACGCTGCGGCCGCAGAAGCGGGTGCATACGACCACATCTTCGACCCAATGTATGACGAACTGTTCAGCCAGATGCCGGACGGCTACATAATGGCGGAAGGCAGCTTCTTCCGACTGGATCCGGAACTGCCTGACCATTTCTATCTCACATCGGGAGTGACCGGTCGGCAGCTGAAGGCTGTAGCGCCCTATCCACCCCCACCCGCCTTCCGGTAGCGCCAACCGCCCTAAAACCGTCGGTAGCTGTTGCGTGATGCTTTTTGTACGTGATATATAGCAAGGTCACCTGAATCACGGTACTCCCCGATCACTTCTATCATTGTACCGTCGCGGGCTAGTCCAAGATAGGACAGCCCAGGTCTATTGTTTTGGGTAGTTATCGGTTTGTAACGGAACGGGTCGTCAAGCACCCCCTGGATATCTCTCTCAGAAAAGCCATGCTTGAACGCCGACCGCACGTACGTTGGCATGAAGTCAAGGCTAACGCGCTGTCGCATAGGCCCCGACGGGTCCGTCCCGCATCGGCCAGACCCCACGCCCGACCGTCCAGCAGGTGGTTACCGCACACTTCTCCCGGTGACGCCGGGGGAGTACGGCTGCAGGTGAACGTGCCGGATGAGCAGGGACGATGAGGGCCAGCGCTGTATGAATGTCGCTACGCACCACCAACCCCCCTCCTGACCTAACAGATGTTGACTAGTAGACTTTTTTGCATGTCGTATTCCACCGTCACGCGGACTGCAACGCACCCCTGACCGATTGGTGGCTGATCGGTCGGGCAGCGGAAGAAGGGCTGATCAGCGGCTCCGACGCCGACGCGTTCCTCGAAGCGTTACGAACCCGGAATGTGGTGGCGCATGCGTTCCCGCCGCATGTTATCGACAGTATGGTCCCTGTCGTGCAGCGGTTCCTCCCGGCGGCGTGGCGTCTCACCCGCATCTGACGGTACACGGTTGACATGGGCGGGTTGCCACGCTTGTTTAAGTATCTCCCGACAGCGGACCCTCCGGTGTGGCCATCCCAGCCGTGTTCATGGAACAAACCGGTCGGCTGGTGGCTGTCCGTCGAAGACGCCTGGGAACGATGGTCCTACGCTTCCGACTTCCGGGTCGAACGGGTCCGGTGGCGAAGACCGGTCACGTTCACCCCGGACGCACGGGTCACCATGTTCAGCGCCGGAACCGTCGAACACGCCGCGTTCAGTGACCGTTACTGTGTGACACCCGACTGGGCCGAAGAACTCGGATGGTCGCATGTGGCCGACCCGGAATGGGATCGGGTGGCCGCCGATATGGACGTGCTTATCCTGTCACCGTGGGACCGTCCCCGTGGCAGCCGGCCGTACCGTTGGGACGCCAACTGGGATGTTCCGTCCGGGGGTTGTGCTCACCCCGGATGTGGCACTGTTCGGACCTGCCGAACGCCGTCCCGCGCCCGACGCTGCCACCGTCGAACTGTGGGCCAGCGGCGCAGCGGTATGAAGCAGGGCTGTGCGCTACTACTGGATATCGCCTGGAGACAACCGAGTCGGCGTCCGGTGGGTGGGGAATCCAAGTGAGCGACGAGGGCCAGACCCCGGCTAAGCCGTTCGATTCGCAGTTGGCGAGAGGAGGTGACAGATTCCGGCTGAGGAGGTGACAGCCTCCCGGGACCCCTACCATTTGAACCACCCCGGGTTTTCCGGAGACTCTATTAGTTGGGAGATAATGGAGTATGGGAAGACCAACAATGTATTCACCGGAGGTTCGGGAGCGGGCTGTCCGGATGGTTTCGGAGCATCGGGGGGAGTATCCGTCGGAGTGATGGCTGACCCCGACGAGACTCGTAATTCGTCCGCACCCACGAGCGTCGATCTCTTCGCCGGAGCGGGAGGGCTTACGCTCGGCCTAAAGTCAGGTGGTTTCCGCACCCTCGTGGCTAACGACAACTGGACGCCGGCCGTTGAGACCCTGGCGGAGAACTTCCCTGACCTCGAGGTGAGCGCCGACGACGTTCGAGGGCTGACGGGCGAGCAGCTAATGAAGAGCGCAGCCTTCGAGGGCCGCCCGACCCTGGTTGCTGGGGGGCCGCCATGCCAAGGTTTCACGTCCGCTGGAGCAAGACGAGCTTCAGACGACCGCAACACGTTGGTGAGCGAGTTCGCCCGAATCGTTGTTGAGATGCGACCTGAATGGTTTGCGTTCGAGAACGTCGAAGGCTTCCTCACGATGTCTGATGGAGCGTTCGTCACGGATCTTCTCGACAGGGTGATCGAGGCGGGCTATGTCGTGAGGCTCCGGAAGGTGAACGTAGCCAACTACGGCGTTCCACAGCTGCGGAAGCGCGTGATCGCACTAGGACGGCTGCGTGCCGACCCAGGGTTTCCCAGTCCGACTCACCATGCGTTTGGAGCTCCAGGAGTATCGACGCCGACAACTGCGGCGCTGCCTCTGTGCCCAACGCTTGGCGATGGACTGGAGGGGTTGCCGGCGGCGACAGATTCGGACGAAGGGCTCTTAGGGCACCGACCCTCGAAGGTGTCGGAGATAGACCTTGAGCGAATCCGACGGCTGGCGCCCGGGCAAACGATGCGAGACCTACCGCCCGAGTTCCAGCACCAGAGCTATGCGCGACGGGCCAACCGACGGGTATCAGATGGGACGCCTACCGAGCGACGGCGGGCCTCAGAAGACTTCGACTGGACGAGCCGTCCAAGGCGATCACCAGTGCGGCGCAGCGCGAGTTCATTCACCCGACTGAGGATTGACCACTGACGCTGAGAGAGTGCGCTCGTTTGCAAGGGTTCCCAGACAGCTTCAGATTCATCGGGAATCGGAGCGAGCAGGCGACCCTGATTGGAAACGCCATCCCGCCTGCCTTCGGAAGCACGTTCGGCGCCTGGGTGCAGTCGGTGGCGGCTCGGCCTGTTGAGTCTCGCTCGGGCGGATTGATCGAGTTTCACGTCACCAACGGGTCGGGCATGAGCCCCACGCTCCAGCGTGTGGTCGAGCGAATCGGCAATCGCTACGCCTTCGGCCAGGTAGCACTGTGGAGTTAAGCAAAGCCCAGCTCACCGCGTTCGCGAAGGCCCGACGGCGAGGCTCTGGCGGTCAAGGGATCTCGCTCGGCGACGGAGCCATCCGTGGGCTGATCGCAGTAGTCTCTTCCGACCTTGGCCTCGATAACTCGGTCGACACTCCAGAGCTCACCGGCCCCTCCTACTTTGATGTGGCTGCTGATGCGGTCGAGGCCACGGGCGGCAACCCTCTCACCCTGTTCGACCAACTCGTTACCTCCGGCCCGCCCGACACGGACCAGTACTTCTTCTCGATTCGGTTCCCCAACAGGGGCCACGACCCACCCGTCCGGGTGAGCGGCCCGTCCCACCCGCCGTAGAAGCCACCGCTTGTCACGACGCCACGTCCCGGACCGGTCGGCGTTGACCTGATTCGCCCAGTACTCCACGTTGGTGGGGGACAGCAGGCGAACATCGACCACACCCGACGTGTCGTACATCCACATCGTGAACTCCGACACAGCCCGCAACATGCGCAGCGTCAGCGACACAGAAACCGGACGCGCCAACGTCACCCAGCAACGCACGAGGGGAAGAGCAAGGGTTTCAAGCCCGCCGCCGTCAGGGTACGTGTCCCATACAGGCGGACGCCACAACGACAACCTCACCAACACGTCGACAGAAAGGTCCACTGACAGCGGAGACTCCGCGAAACAAGTCACAGCCGCGACCCTGATCGTGGGGAGACGGTCAGCAACACGAACCGCCGCAACTGTATGGTATACTAGACACCTGAAGAGCCCCTTTGTGGGTGTAGGCCCGTAGTGCTCGTTAAGTGTGCAAACTTTCACCGAGCGCTACGGGTTCTTCTATTGTAGCCCCCACTCTAGTCGACCAGCCGTCCGTGGGCAAAGGAACGGCACGCTCCAAACGGTCACTGACCTGGCATTATGCTGCCGATGCTGAACATACAACACATACACCCACCACATACGACGGGGGACCGTATCGCGTTCCCGGCCCACCACACGGCCCTTGAAACGTATCGGACGGTGCAGATTGGGTCGACTGCAGGGCAAGGGCCGGCACGCTGGAAACGATCTGTGATCAGGCGTTATGCACTCCGCCGAGAGACCCCGTAGCAGGGCACCCAGAACCCGCTCGAAACGATCTTCCGGTGTATGCGTTGCGATGTTCACTAGCACACTTCCCTACACATACAGAAAGCTCATACAGACGATGGGGGATGTGTGTTGGGTGGGGTCAGACGCCGGGGGTCACATGCAGTTTCGTCCCTGGCAATTACCAATATCTGTATTGACCTTCGGCGCAGGGTCGGGCATTGACCTGATAGCGACAGACACTGACGGGGACCGGTGGGCGATCCAGACGAAATGCTATCGAGACGCCCGCGCGCCCGAAGCGGATGTGGACTCGTTTTTGGCGAAAGCGAACACAGCCCGGTTCCAGCATCGCATGTTCAGTCCAGCGACGCGGTGTTCCCAGCGGCTATAGGCGGCGGTCGAGGTAGTCGATTATCTGACGGAACCCCTGGCCCATACGCCGGTCTACACGGTCGGCGATCCTGTCCACTTTGGCATCGACCAGCTGAATGTCATGTTTCACCCCGGCGACATCGCCCCTCAGCTCGGCGACATCGCCCTTCAACCCGGCGATGTCCGCGCTGAGCCGGTTTTCCATAGCGGTCATCGCCGATTCGGTCATCGAAGCGTAATCCCTAACATCCATAACCCGAACCATACCACTTAGTCAGCAAGAGGAGGTGACAGATTCCGGTTGAAGAGGTGACAAGCTCGTGGGACCCCTACCATTACCCCCTGGTCGGCGGTGGTCGCGAAGACCCCACGGTGCGTCTAACCCTTCGGATCGCATGTGATCTAGGTCTGGCATGGTTCAGACTCCCTCTAATGTCTGGGCCGTGCAGGCCGGTCGGCCTGCACGGCTCTCAAGTCTGCTTCGATCTGAGCGACATGATCGTCGTACCGGCCCGTAGCCAACGCGATGCCAAGGTTGATGCGGGTCAGCCCGACATCTAGTGCCCGTCCAGTGCCCAAGTGGACACCCGAAGTTTTCATCCGGTTCTCGACGGGCAGGAACACCAGCACCTGACCCTTATGGACCCCTGTGTTCACCGAAATGAGCTTCGCCCAGAGCCAGGTCCGGTTTGTCTTGGTGCCAGAGAACACGGCCCTCTGGTTGGTAATAACAAAAGTGCCTTGGTCGAGGGCAGTTGGGACTTCCCCCGACGCCTGCATGCTGCCTCGCGAGACGCTCGGACGGTAGGTCACACCCTTCGCGATTCGGATGGACGCCCCGTGGGAGGTAGAACCGTAAGAGCCATCCATCGTGCGCGGTGCCGAAGTCACCCGCGGGATCCGGGCTGAGGAGACCGAATGTTGAAGACCCCTCGGCCTTGTGGCCCCCCCGGGACCAGGCACTTGGGGTACGGGCGTGTTGGCGGCTGTCTCAGCGACGGAGAAGAGGAGACAGAACCCGGCTGAGGAAGAGACAGACTCCCGGGACCCCTACCATCACCCCCCCTGGTCAGGGGCGATCGCGAAGGTTGTCCCAGAGTCCACCGGCCTCAACCCGGAGCATGTTCTTTCAGGTCCACATTTCCCCATTTCCGCCTCGCTGTGATTGGGGTCTACCTGCCCATGTCAGCCCCTGGAAGCAAGGGAGACAGTTATCCTATGTCGCATGAGCGGGTCAAGGATATACGACACCACGGTGGTGGGAGTGGAGCCTTTGGGCGGTTTGTGCCTACGGGTTCGCTTCCGGGACGGCACAGAAGGCCAAGTCGAGTCCCCGTATGGGCAGTGGGACTACCCGGGTGGTTTCTCGGCTGTGCGGATTCATCAAGGCGGAGTGGCCTGGGGAAGTGGGAACGAACTTCTAGACATCTCGGGCACATGGTTGTACCGGCAGGTAACAGGACTGTCCGACATGGACCTCGCCCCAGAACAGCACGCCACACGGGTTGTCGATGTCCGGCCTGGTGACAAGTATCGAGTGTGGGTACGCTTCCGGGACGGGACAGAGGGCATTGCGGACCTGGGCGACCTAGCCGGCAAGGGTGTGTTCAAGCAGTGGGAGAACCCTCATGTATGGGGGTCAGTGCGAGTTGAGGGCGATACCCTGGCATGGGGTTCTAGCAACCCGGCAGAGAGGCTGGACATAAGTAGGGGGTCGCTGTATATCAGGGTGACGGGACTGACATGGGACGACCTGTCATCCGCCCGTTTCGCCCTTAGCTCAGCCAAGCGACTGAGGGTCAGTGCCTGAGATATGCCGCATGGGCAGTCTCGTTATGAATATGTGGTTCGATGACCACCCTGGACCCCATTTCCATGCCCACCACGACGGGAAAATCAATATGTATCTACATCCGGACCCTGGAAGTCGAGGATGCGGGAGGGTTCCCTCCAAAGAAGAAGCGCTTAGCATTGAAGTGGGCTAGAAAACGTCGTTCTGAACTACTGATCGCTTGGGAACGGGTCGAACAACACCAGCCGCCTGGGCGGATCCCACCCCTCTGATCCAGAGGCGACCGGGCGGGTAATCGGGACGGGGATTGACGGGTTCAACGCGGGACCTGGAGACCACGGTGACACTCCTTTGGGCCATTTGATCCACCCTCCCCCCACGAACCGCGTTTGTTGTTTCTGAGGGGCCTCGGATTCGGCGGCTGGGTCTGTCGGGTCAGGCGTTATCGCTCCCCAGCGGGGGTCTCAGCCCCGTTAGGAGATATGCGCTGTTCGGCCGGCCCGTAAGCAATAGCCCCGGGCCGTAAAGCTACCCCCGAAGGGCAGTCCCACGACCAGTCCCAACGGTAGCCTTCCGAGAACAGCCTCTCCCAAGGGTCAAGGATGAGAACATCCCAATCGGCGGCCACCTGTTCCCAGTCCGGGAACGGCAACATCAGGCCGGGCGGAATCGCATACCGTGACGAGAAGCGGTTGAACTCGCGGGAGCGGTTGTCCAAGACAAGAACCCTGGCCGAGGGGTCGAGTATCACGGGTCTTCGCCATCTCACTCTGTCTAGGAAGACGCTTCCGCTGTGGCACCAACGTTCCCACGCGTCGCCGACGGATAGCCAAACGCCCACTGGTTTGGTAGGACCCCGCCTTCGGGTTGGCCACCGGGGGATCTCCGGAGACGGTGAGTACTTGTATAGAACGGGGACCGTCATAGCACTGTCCATACCCGCCACGCGCACCGTATCACGTCGTTGACGATCCGCACCACGGCATCAATAGCGTCGGGATTGTACTTGTGTGATGTGACATGTCGATCAATAACCCAGTTTTCCGATCGCTGGGACCGATCAGGCCCTCATCGGCCGCCCGGCGCACAACCCAGTTGAAATTGGAACCGATACGCACTGGGCAGCCCCGTGCCCTGAGTGCTTCTCCCAACACAGCGTGGACGCTCGATATGACAGCCTCGAAGCGTTGCACCAAAGCATCGTGGTAGACGCTTAACTCAGAATCGGACCGGTCCGCTCCGCGGCCATCCACCAACCCCGCGGCTTGCTCCAAATCGTGGAGAAAGCCTTCCAACAGACTCTTGTTGTTGTCCACAAGCACCAGCCCCCCGGCGGCTATCACCACCAGCATACCCCTCCTTCAGGCGGGCGCACCCCGCAGCCCCACAAGCCCTTTCCCGCTGGTATTCAGACGGTCGCGGAGACCTGGCCTGTACGTCCCACGTCCGCGATGTGTCCACGGCCCGCGGTCCTGACCTTGACCGCGCCCCGACCCCTACCGCCCGCGGCCCTGACCCCTGCGCCCTGATCTTTACGGCCCTGTGGTGGGTAGCTCTCGGATTGAGTGCCCTGTGCTGGTTGGCGGTCCGAGACCCCGTTGGTGTCGCTTTGTTGACCGCTGCCGCCGCCAGCGCAGTAGCAACCGGGCGGACGGGGGCAAGACACATGGCGGACACAGGGGCATCCACCCCGAGTGATCAGTTCGACGATTGCGGATCGCTCAGCTGTGGCTGAACCCAAGTTGCTGGTGTGTGCGGATGGTGGGGAGCGCTCCCAGACCGGCCCCGACGTTATCGACTGGGCGTCCGACAAAGACACCGGATTCACCCTTTGGCATCTCAACGACGCTCTGAAACGGCTCGCCAGTATCGACCGTGACAGCTTCGAGCTCGACACGGACAGCTACCAGCAGCTACAACGATGGGCAGCCAACACCCTACAAAACCTGCCCTAGCCTGGCCAGCGCCTTCGCTGAAGCGGTACGGCAAAACGGGCGCCGGTTGACGTGTATGAGCGTAGCCACCATCTGAGCGAGCCCCCCCCACCGTCATAAGATCAGGCGTGTGCTTTGGGTTACCGGAAGGAAGCTTGAGAAGAGGTGACAGATTCAGGCTGAGGAGGTGACAAGCTCCCGGGACCCCTACCATCTCCCCTGGTCAGGGGTGGTCGCGAAGACCCCCACGGTGGTTTCATAAGAACCCATACCGTATCTGTGAGGTGCGAGCGCGGCGGACCCCAAAACACTCACCGCAGACTATTTGTAGGACCACTTCCACACGGGAACCTACGGCGACGGACGCGGGGCTTCGGTCTGACATTCCGAGTCAAGAGGACCCGCATCGGACGGCTGTCAATGTGTGGGCACAACGGGTTGTAATCGGAGGGAACCCGACCTATCTAGCTATTAGTTGGGAGATAATGGAGTATGGGCAGACCAACAATGTATCTGGCTCTTAAGGTCAGCAATCCACCGACCCACCGATTCCTGCAGACCGACCACGGGAGCCGTGTTACGAAGTACTGCGCGTAGCGTGAGCGCGCCCGAGATCCTCTGTAGGGGTACGTTGTGGTGGTGATCGCCTCCCGGACCGTGGTTCCTAGCTTGCTGCGATCGGTTGCCGGTCACCAGTCGTCCGAGGTGTTCCTGCTTACGGTGCTGGCTATCTGCTTCGGCACGGCGTATCTATCGAGCCTGCTCGATATCTCGGTCTGTCTCGGAGCGTTCCTGGCTGGGTTGATGGTCAGCGAGACCCGGGTGGCGGCCCGGGCGCTGGGCGAGGTGATGCCGCTACAGATCCTCTTCTCGGCGACCTTCTTCGTATCGATCGGTATGCTGCTCGATCTGGGCTACGTCCTGAGCAACGTGATGCTCATCGTCGCTCTCGCCGTCGGCGTGGTAGCGGTGAAACTGCTGACAACCGCGGTTGCTGCCGCGGCGCTTCGCCAGCCCAGAGCAGTGGTGGTGTCCTCCGCGCTGATACTGGCTCAGGTCGGTGAGTTCTCCTTCGTGCTCGAGAGAGCCGGAGAGCAGGTGGGTCTGATTCCGGCCGGCCTGCCCGGAGGCACCGATGCCTTCATCGCGGTGACGGTGCTGCTGATGGCGATCAGTACCTACGGGATGCGCCTGGCGGAGACCGCCACGGCGAGCCTAGCCGGCAGAGGGCGCGGCGGGACGGAGGAGCCCGAAGGAGGAACCACGGCCGATCCCCTCACCGACGACGGGACCTACCTGAGCGACCATGTCGTGGTGACGGGATACGGGCCGCGTGCCACGCCGCGTCCTCGACGCGTTCGAGCTTGCATCGGTCCCCTACACGATCGTCTCGCTCGACGCGCAGGCGGGCAAGGAGTCGGGACGCACCGTCCTGTCCGGCGACGTTTCACGCCATGTGATCGCCGAGCGGGCAGGTCTCCGCGACGCTCGGATGGTGCTAGCTGTTGACAGCCTTCCGGCAGAGGTTCAACAGGTCGCCCGTATTGCCCGGGAGCACAACCCCGATGTTGTGGTGCTGGCCTGGGCGGAGGATCTGGCCGGTGCCGCGACCCTGCAGCATGACGGGCTGGTGGATCACGTCGTCGCGGAACGGGAGGCTGCCCTCGATGCCCTCATCAATCACGCCCTAGGAGGGTCCTGAAAAACGAATCTTACGGGGTTCGGTGGTCGGTAAACCGCCTGGTCAGAGAGTTTCGGGTTAGCGGGTGAACTCCTTTGTACGGGGTTTCTCAGCACCCTCCTAGGATATTTCGAAGTTCCCGAGGCGGACACCGAGGCGGTGATGCACACCGTACTGGGATCCGATGACCTTATAGACGAAGCCGGGGACACCCGAACAACACGCGGCGACGGCCGAATCCCGTGACCACTCCAAGGATCGCCAGACCCGCTGATCCGGTTGGTGTTCGTGTGCGCGATGTGGCTCACGGGGTTCGATTCGCCGTCGACGTCGACGGTGTATCTCGATAAGCCGATGCGGAACCACCCGCTGATGCAGACCATCGCCCGGGCCAACCGGGTGTTCCCCGACAAGGACAACGGTCTGATTGTCGACTACGTGGGTGTGTTCCGGCACCTGGAGAAGCGCTAGCCATCTACGGCGCTGACCGCACCGGGTCGGCTCGGGATCTTCCGATCCGACCGAAGGACGATCTGGTGGCCGAGTTGTCGGGAGCGTTGGGCGAGGTTGCTGATTTCTGCGATGCGAACGACATCGACCTCGACGACATGGAGGCGGCGACAGCGCCGAAGAGCACGACCGGAGCGTACGCAACTGACCGGGAAGGCTCTAAGCCGAATGGCCCGACAAACCGACTCTCGGCGTTCGTCCGCCCTGGATCCATGGGGGGCAACGGAAGGACTGTCCGTTACCGTTACGGGGTGACCTGGGTCGATGCGCGAGGGTAGGGGATGAGTTCCTCGATTAGTCCCACAGGTGAACGCTCTCTGGGGTCACAGGTACCGTGCCTGACGCCGCTTCGCCGGTCACCGACCAGCCTTCGCGCCACTTCCGGGAATCCACGGTCTCGTTTTTCTGTGGGCGCTCGGTTCGGTAGGTGCAGTCACCGGGGTGAACCTCCCCGGGTTTTCCGGAGACTCAGGTGATCCCGGGACGGTCCAACTGGCAACCGGCAACCGGCTACCCTTCCCGCGATGCTGATCGTGAGCGATGCACACGCGGCCTTCACCGAGCTCGCACGGGTCGCTTCTCTCGGGGAACCCCTGCTCGTGCTGGGTGACCTGCTGAACTTCGTCGACTACCGGACCGGGATCGGGATCGCCGCGGATGTCTACGGCCGCGACGACGCTCTCGAATTCATCCGCAACCGCAGCACCGGAGACTGGGATGCGAACCGGCGTCCCTGGCGCTGGGCGGTCGCCGGCCGCGCCGAGGAGTCGGCGATCCGGACCCGCGAGGAGGTGGTCCGACATCACGATGCGGCCCGGAATGCTCTGATCGATGCCGATGCCTATGTCATCTTCGGCAACGTCGACTGGCCCGAAGAAATGGACGCGTCCCTCTCCGAAACGAACGTGGGTTACTTCCGGGCCACGGCCAGGGTGGTCAGCCATTCCTGACCACCCACCCGGCGCCGGCCCCGACAGCGCGGGACTACCGGCTTTTCCGGGTCCCGATCGGTTGGGCCGGGGCGTGGTGGTACTACCCGGGCATCCGGCGCCGATCGACAGTCGTGTCCGCGTGCGGGTTGACCGTGGCCTGCTGGACGACGAGAAGCGTCTGGCGGAGACTATCGAGATTCTGCACCGCGCCTGGGTAGCTCGAGAGCGAGTCGTGGTGGAGTTGGGCGTCGCCCAGGATGAACTCCGCCGTCCGGATGTCGAGGCATCTCCCGCGTGGCGCCTCGGACCAAACTTCACTTTCCTGCGGGAGCGGCTCCACTTCCTGGTGTGGGCCAACAATTGGGACCTCCGGAGCGGCAGGCCGGTCTGGTGGTGGGCAAGGAAGGCCGCTGGTCTCGGCGCCCGCTTGGACAAAGGCGCCGACATTTCTTTCCAGGGCGTACCGACCTGGGTGGACGGCGGGCCTCGCGGTCCGATGAGCCTCCCGGTGATACACGCCGAGTCCGTGGAGTCGGGCCGCCTCGCGCTCGTTCCGGCCCCGGCCGACTCCGCAGACGATCTGGCCGACGATCAGCGGGCGGCGGTCAACCACCACCACGGACCGGCGAGGATCATCGCCCCGGCCGGGTCGGGCAAGACCAGAACCCTCAATGCCCGCTTGCTCCATCTGGTCGACCGGAGTGGCGTCGAGCCCCGGCTGGTAACCGCGGTGGCATACAACAACCGGGCCGCCGCCGAGATGCGGACCAGGCTGGGGAGGCACGACCTCCATATCCGCACCATCCATTCGCTGGGATGGCGCATTCTCCGCGACGCTCGTCCCGGTGTCGACCTTCTCGGTGAACGGAGCGTGCGTGCCCGGCTCCGCCCCCTTATCCCGCGCAAACCCCGCCTCAACACGGATATCATCGGTCCCTACATCGAAGCTCTGGCCGACGTGCGGATCGCCCTGAAAGACCCGACGCAGGTCGAGCAGGAACGTGACGACGTGCCCGATCTTGCCCGGGTCGTTGCCGACTATCGCAGCCTGCTCACCGAGCGTGACGAGGCCGATCACGACGAGCAGGTGTACGGCGCCATCGAGATGCTCCTTGCCCGACCGGATCTCCGGCAGGGGTGGCAGCGGCGTTGCCGGCACCTCCTGGTGGACGAGTTTCAGGACCTCACGCCCGCCTACGTGCTCCTTCTCCGCCTGCTGGCATCGCCGGGCCTCGCGGTTTTCGGGGTGGGGGATGACGACCAGACCATCTACGGCTACGCCGGGGCGGATCCCGCCTTCCTCCTGGACTTCGAGCGGTTATTTCCGGGCGCCGCACTACACGCCCTGGAAGTGAACTACCGGTCCCCGCACGAAGTGGTGGAGGCGGCCTCGGCGCTGCTCGGGCGCAACCGCCGGCGCGTACCCAAGACCATCCGGGCGGCCGGGGAACCCCGGCGCGGGACCCTCCGCATCCTCGAGGCACCCGGATCGACCGTAACCTCCGAGACGGTCTCGGTGATCGCCGGATGGATGTCCGAAGGTGTCCCTCCCGGCGGAGTAGCGGTGCTGGCGCGGGTCAACTCCGCCCTGCTCCCGGTACTCGCCGGTCTCGACGAGGCCGGGGTTCCGCTGAGTTCACGAATAGCGCCCGGTCTGCTGGCCCGGACCGTGATGCGGGCGGCCATGGCCTGGATACGTCTGGCCCTGAACCCGGATGAGATGTGGCGCCAGGACCTTTTGGAGGCGGCCCGTCGTCCTCCCCGTAGAATCAATCGCCTCTCTGCCGAACTTGTCCCCACCGGGATGCCGGTCACGCTGCGCGGGCTCGCCCGACTCGCCCGGGACCTTGAGGGACGACAGGCCGAGGCCTGGTCCGGCTGGATCGACGATATTGGCCGGGTCGTGGACGCGGCCGGTACCGGGAGTTCCGGCGCCGTCCTGGACGAACTCATAGACACCGTCGGGCTGGGCGGCGCAGCCGATCTGCTCGACCGGGGGCGGACCCGAGTCGACCGGGCTGCACACTCCGACGACCTGGTTGCCCTCCGCCGGACCGCGGTCATCTACCCTGAAGTTGGGAGTTTCGAGGATCGGCTGCGGACCCTCTTGAACCGCCACTCGAGGTCGTTCGATACTTCCGCTGCCGGAGTGACCCTTTCCACGGTCCACCGCGTGAAGGGCATGGAGTGGGACCGGGTGGTGGTATTCGGTGTGGACGACGGGCTAATGCCCCACGCCCTGTCCGATGACATCGAGGAGGAACGCCGCGTTCTGCACGTGGCTGTAACGAGAGGCCGCGACCGCGTTCTGGTCGTGGCGGATGCTGACAGGCCTTCCCCCTTTCTTGTCGAATTGAGGGGCGAGACGGTCCGAGCCGTCCCCGTTTCCGCGGCGCCGGTCGCGCATATCCCCGACCCCTCGTCCCCCTCTGCTGCGCCTGTCGACGAGGATCTGCTGGAAAGGCTCAAGGCCTGGAGGTTGGAGACGGCAACGGAGCGCGGGGTTCCCCCATACGTGGTCTTCTGGGACCGCACCCTTGAGGGGATCGCCGCGGCGCGCCCCCGGTCCGAGGTGGAACTGTTGGACGTATACGGAGTCGGGCCCGCCAAGTTGGACGAGTATGGCGAGGACATCCTCGAGATAGTGCTGGGCGCTCCCGCTTCTCGCACCCGCGCGCAGAACCTTCCGGTGGATCGACCCCAACCGGTCGGGGGTCGTGATTCCTCAAGGACGCAGCCGGTGGATCAAAATTTGCTGGCGGCGCTCAAGGATTGGCGAGCGGAACGAGCAAGGGACCTCGACGTTCCCGCCTACACCGTCTTCACGAACCGCTCTCTCGACGCCATCGCCGCGGCGCGACCCCGGTCCGAGGAGGAGTTGCTCAACCTTTACGGCGTGGGCCCTACCAAGCTTCTTAGGTACGGTGAGAAGATTCTCGAACTGGTGCGGGAAACGCCTGTTCCTGGTCGGGATGACGATTCTCCGGACCAGCGATGATGGTCAGGTGGGTGTGCAGAGGTAGGGTTGAACTACCTGTGACGGGAACCGTCGAGACGGGATAGGGTGGCCGAGGCGACCATTCAAACCATCGAGATCCATGAACGCTTGCGGGACGGCAGACGGCACGGGTCACCCTCACCATCAATGCGATGATCAAGCAGGTGAACCACCACCCTCCGGTACCGTTACGAGTTCCCCGTTCGATGTCATGGGCCGCGGAGCCCGGTACTCACATCGAGGAACTTGAGGGTTCGTACGAGTTCCATGTAGTCGATGGGGGGATATCGGTCGTGTACGCGCTGAGGGCTGAAGGGACAGTTTCCTGAGTTTCGAGAACCATTTCCGCGCCGAGAACCGACGGTGACGAACGCGGTGGCATTGGTCTTACGTTCCGAGTCAAGCGGACGCGCAACGGCTGGCTATAAAAAGTGTGGGCCCAGCGAGTTGTAATCGCTGGGAAACCGACCAATTTAGGGCTCGGCGTCTTCGACGGCGACGCTGGCTTAGGCCCGACGACGAGCGCTCAAGAACCGCCGCGAAATTGAAGCAGCAGAGACCAGCGAGGCGGCGGGATCTCTACGTCCACGCGGGCGACCGAAATGGTGATCGCCCTGCACCGTAACGGCTGGAAGCAGGGTAGCCGAACAGAGTCAGCATTGCGTAACGGGTTCAGCCACCATGCCTATCCGAAGCTCGGTACACAGGTGGAGTAGACCCGTCTTAGTGGACAGTTTCGGGCTTGTGGATGGGTGAGGGTGGGTGGTCTAGCCGGAGTCCGGCGAGTTCACTCGGCGCGTGGCTGCGTGTCTTGGGCCGAGGCCGACGGAGGTGCGGGCGCGAAGTATCCGACTACGAGGAGGAGGAGTCCTACTCCTAGGAACGAGACCACTCGAGCCATGGTGCCGGTGTTGCTCAGGTCGAAGAGGAATAGCTTGACGACTACCACACCCATTAGCGACGCGCCACCCAGCCATATGGCTCGCCGCACTAGGCGCATGCCGACCACCATGCCGGAGAGCCCGGCAAGACCCCAGACGATCGACAGCGAGGCTTGGAATGTGGTGGAGTCGACCATCGTGTCGAAGCGGAACGGAACTTCCGCCCAGTGGTGGATTGTCCTGGCCACGACCATGGTCAAGAGGATGATGCCCACGACGGTGAGAGGCGGGGCCCAGTTCTTGTCCACGAGGGGTTGGTTGGCGATGTTTGGTTCGGAGACGGCGAGCTTTTTCCAAGCGGCGATCACGACGACTATCAGGATGGTGACCAACTCCAGCGGGTTGAGGAGCGGCAGGTAGGTGAGTGGAAGCGCGTCGCCGTCGGATGTGAGGTTGGTGGAGAGGGCTACCAGTCCCAAGGCGAGGATGACCGGACCCGAGCAGGCAAGCAGGTAGGTCCGCCAAAGGGCCACCAGCGGCCATGTCAGAGTCAGACGCAACAGCATGGTGCCCCCGACCAGTGCCAGCACCGCAAGCAGGGCGATGCTGATCGGCCAGGTCCCTGAAGCGATCCGATCAACCTGCCAGTGGACCTCCGTTGCTGCAAGGAAGGCCACTGTCCAGTAACTGGCGGTGTGCATGGTCGGGACCGCCCAGGAGAAGGAATCCTCACCTGCTCGCAGCGCCACGTAGTACGTCGCCAGCCCGACGATCCACGCGGCCCATCCGTACATGCCCAGTGGATGGTCCTGCCGGGTGAGTGCCAGGGTCAAGAACACCACCAGGGCGGGGAGGAGGGATACTCCTACAGTTTGGAGCCGGGGCCAGGCCATCCGCGGTGCAGCCAGAGCCAGGCCGGCGAGTGAGACCGTGACGAACACGATCGCGACGCTCAGCCTGCCGTTCGCCGGGACAAAGACCACCGTTTCTGCGAGCCCGGCGAAGATCCACCACCCGATACCCCACACGACTGCCAGCCACGTGAGGGCTACGGTATCGTCTCGCTGTTCTCCTTTGATTTTGAGGTCGATCAACCGGCCCGAGAACAGTGCCACAACGGCGATCAGCGACGCTCCGAGGAAGTATCCGTTCAGCAGCGCCGTCAGATCGGCTCGCTCGTAGATCGATCCGTCTGCCAGGTGGACGATGAACGACAGGCCGCCCAAGACCTGGAGAATGCTCCCACCGTAGGTGGCGAGGCGCCGGCGCCGGCGGATGCCGAACCATACGAGAACGCCGCCTTGGACCACCCAGGCCACCGAGGTGTATTGGGCGTCTAGCGCGAGAGGAACCGCGATTGCCACGAAGGCCACCGATAGCGTCGAGTAGGAATCTCGGAGGGCACGGGACTCGTGACCGAGGCGGTGGGCTATGGCTGCGAACAACCCGAGGATCACAGCCAGCGTCCCGGAACTGATCGCTGTTCCGTACTCGAAGTGGTCGGCCAAGATCCACTGGAGGCCGAGGCCGGCAAACGGCAGACCGAAGACGAACGGCGCGGTCATCCAATCCTGGACGTCGGGGGGTCTTCGCGCTGCAAAAACGAGGGGGATAGTCAAGTACATGAGGACCAGCAGGGCGATCAAGGGCTGGGTAGTAGACCAGCCTCCCTCCCCGTACCTCTGGACGAGCCAGAAAGCGGTAACTCCGAGCGTGAAACCAAGACCCAACAGATTCAATTCAGGCCAGGTCTTGAACCAGGCGACGGCAACGATCGCGGCGCTCAGCATCACGTAAAAGCCGAATACGAGAACGTGGTCTTCGGCGTCGGAGTAGGCAAGGACCGGGGCGAGGAACCCACCGATGATTCCCAACACAGCCAGGCTACGCGCATCCTCGAGCACCGCTAGGACGCCCGCGCCGACAGTGACGGCCACCACGGCAGCAGCGGCAGCCGACGCCGGGAGCAGGTCGTAGACCGCGTGCGCTACATAGGTAGTCAGGTAGAGGACCGCTATCCCGCCCCCTTGGAGGCTGAGCCCGTAGATCGGGTTGCGATCCCGAACGCGCCGGCCCACCACCAGCAGCAGCACACCGAAGAGGGAAACCAGGACGTGTCGAACCTCGATGGTGAGCGTGATCCAACCCTGCTCCAAAGCCACCCCGAGCAGGAACCCCAGACCGAGAAGCGACAGCAGAACGCCTACCTTGACGGGCACGTTGCCGGTCGTAGCCCAGGTCTTGACCGGATCGAAAAGGCGTCCCACGACATCGTACGAGGGATCCTGATGGGCGAGGGGCCCATCCTCAGCAGACGGAACTCCGTCACCCGGCGTAGCAGCCGGCTCGACCCTCCGTGACTCGGCCCCGGGAAGTGGCTTCGCCGCGACTGGAACCGCGATGAGTTCCGATGGATCTACTGGAGGGAACGGTTCGAGTGGCTGATCCTCGAGGATCTCCGGGGCTACCCTCGGCGGGCGTGCTTTCTGATCCTGCTCGACATGTTCCGGCCCGTCTTCGGACTCCGCAGGCCGAGAAGCAGGAGCCGACTGTCTCTTCTCGAGAAGGTCCACTCGCTCGGTGACCCTCTGGATCCTCGCGGAGAGCACCAGACAATAGAAAAAGGCAAAGACCGCTGCACCAACAATCGCAATGAGGAATACGAGGAAACCCAGGCTTCTAACCTCCGATCAGTCTCGGGCATGCTACCAACGGAAACGCCGCCGAAAACGACTGAATCCCCCTGTTGTCGTTGAACTGCTACAAGAAACGGCGGGCGAGGCCCTTGCCTCACCGCGATCCGTTCCGTTTTTGGTGCGTTGTCACACCAAGAGTACCTCTAACTGTTTAACAGCCGGCAACTGTGACATGCCCTGCTGATAGGTATCCGCTGGTGTTGTTTTTCGCAGAAACTGCAACCGCGAGCGCCGAATAGCCAGAGAGCAGGATCGAGAGCCGCGCAGGTACCGGCAATTCCTTGCGGCCCGCCGAAGTCAGCGATGGAGACCGCGTCCTGCCATGCCGACTGAATACGGCCTTTCACACTTCTATCTAGCGCAAGTCCGTGGGTATGGGTGACTCCCAGGTTTTCGGTAACCCTGCGTACATGCACATCAACCGCCACCGGGATGGTTTCCATTTGGCTTATGGCAGCTTCGCCCGGAGCGGCCATGATCCGCACCCACAACGGCGCTATCTTCGGTCCTCTGAGCAGCGGGAAGCGGGCCTTTCCGTTTCGTTTGCTCCGTAACGTCTGCCAGCAACTCACGGGCATCTCCGCGGCCTTCTTCGATCACCCGGCGCGGTGGGGCCTTCCTCGTCCGCCAGCGAGACCGCGATCCTCTTCCAAGCGTCACTGTCGGTGCTGTGTCGTTGGCTGACCTTGGTGGAGGACAGCACCTTCCGGAAGTGTCGGGACTACCCGGACTTCCGGCATTTCGGACCATGTGCCCGCAACTGCGTTTTCCCTAGTCGACAGATCGAACCCGTCGCCGTAGAAGGTATCTGCGATCACCTCCGCCAACTCGGACGTCTTCTTTCCTTCTAGATCGCCCATCGCTATCACCTTCCTTCCCGTGGCCGCACGGATTGTAGGTACGCCTTGACCACCCGATCCGTGAGCCACTACCCGGTAGGCGAACGGTGTGCGCACCTCCGCTCCAACCAGATCCTGCCCGTGCTCGCAGGCCGAATGGTGGTGCGGGCACATCAAGGCCGAACTGTCCGAAGCGGAACCTCCGACCGCGGCCACGGGTTGAGCCTGTGAACCCGGCGTAGCTGCAACGTAATGGGGCGGTTAGGACGTTGTTACGGTGACGGACTGCGAGCAGTCGATGTCTAAGAACTGGCTCACCAGCGTCCTTCCCTGCTGTCGGACTGTAGCGTCGCGCGCTGGCAAGCCAGGTCGCGCGGGCTCTGGTAGCGGACCAGCAAGGTGTGCCCAGTGTCTGAGCTTATCGAGAAGGCTTTCGGGGTCGGTTGGCCAGTTGATCGCCTCGGGTAACCCGGCGTTGTGGACAGCACGTCTACAGTCGTCTTCCGGATACCGCATTCTCGGCTTGCTCTCCAGCAACTGGAAGCACTCCTGGGCCACTCGTTCGGCTTTGCTGTTGTACTGATCGGCGATCCAGCGGGCGATGTCGCAAGGCGTCGCCTTTTCTGACATCGCGGGCGGAACCGCCCGCGATCGGGAGAGCTCAACTCGCCACTTGGCCCCGTCTTGGTTCTCGACCTCGGCTATCAGAGCTACCTCACCACGGTCTCGTCCGAAGGACTCGTGCCATATCCGATACTTGGCGCCCAGCATTTCAATTCGCAGCCGATCCGCATACTGTGGCCTACTGTCAGCAGTCACCAGGTAACCTCCGTCCACTTAATTGCTCATTGGATACCGTAGCCGAGGGTTAGGCTTCCGGCGGCAGTGGCAAGATCCGCTGAAGGTCGTTCTCGGTCATTTCGAGGATGCCGTCGGCGATGATGGCGACCTCTCTGGCCACGCTGTTAAGCGGCTCTTCCCGTGCTCTGCCAACAGCCCGAACTGCTCAATGGTCATGACTGTAGGGACTGATTCTCGAGTTGACCTGCAATCTGTGTAGTTTGTCCCTGATCTCACCGCGAATATGTATCTCATCCGACGGTAGTTTTGGAGGTTCAACCCGGTTCTCGCCCAGAATGAGCGTCGACCGGCTGGCGGCCTTACAGACGACCTATCCTTGGGACTGCCTATGACTATTCGTCCTCCGAAGTTCGAGGTTTGCCCGGGAGATCCTTTCTGGAACGATACGTTGGCCCGCCGGGGCCGAGTGGAGGCGCTGTGCCGATTGATTATGGGCCAGCAAGACGCGGCTGTTGTGTCGATCAGTGGAGGGTTCGGCACGGGTAAGTCTGTGTTCCTCGAGATGTGCGCGGCGTATCTTGAACGCGCCGATGAGGACGTGTCCGTAATTCGGTTCGATGCCTGGCTGCAGAGCCACACGAACAACCCACTGATTGATCTCGTATCTGCATTGGCGCAACACCTCCCCGAAGATCGGAAGCGTCGCATTCTCGATCTTGCGATCAGGATGGGACGGCATTTCATCAGAGACCTAGGAGAGTCCTGAAAAACGAGTCTTTCGGGGTTCGGTCGTTGGTAAAGCGCCTGGTCAGAGGGTTGCGGGTTAACGGCTGAACCCCTTTGTGCGGGGTTTCTCAGCACCCTCCTAGGGGAGCATGCTATAGCAGCGGCCACGGCCGGGATCCTCCAACTCGACTTGGACCCAGGCGAAACAGACGGGTCTGATGCTGGTTTCTCCGCATGGGCCGAATCCGAGCGCCGCGTCGTCGAGTTCAAGGAGGCACTGGCTGAGGCGGTCGATGCCGACAGTGACATCTGTCGGCTTGTAGTGTTTGTTGACGAGTTAGACCGCTGTTTCCCTGAATACGCGATGGAATTGTTGAACACGGCTCGCCACCTTTTTGATGTGGCTGGCGTGGTGATAGTCCTCGGGATCAACCGGACTGAGTTGGAGCACCGGGTTCGGGAGGTATACGGACCTGGCTCCGATGCTGATGCGTACCTACGCCGCTTCGTGGACCTACCTATTGACCTCGGCCGTCCCGAACCCGTCCAGTTCCCTACGTATATGGAAAAAACCCTCGAGAACGCCGGAATCCCCCAATCCCAGCAGGGCGCTACCCTGGCCGCCGCGCTACAACTGGTCGCACTAGAGCCAAACGCCAGCCTGCGTTACCTTGAACAGACTGTGTATCGTGTTCGCCAACTGCTCATCCCGCAACACCGTTTGTCGCTACGGGACCTAGCGCTAATCGCCATGCTGGTACTACGCACGGTAGACCGGGTGGTTTATGACAAATATGCGACGGATCGTTGCGATGCATTCGAGGCCGCGGTCGCGTTACGTAGTGGTCTGGAGGATGCCGCTGCACAGGCTGAAGGCCGAGGTCACGGTACCCTCCAATCAATGGTCTCAGCATTGATGGCGTTGACAGATTCTCAGAATCGCTCTTGCATTGACCTCTCCGAAGAGGACTTCGGTAAACGCTGCGAGGAGTCCGGTCTGGGTGACCCCACGATACTGCGGGAGCGCATGTACAACGTCTCCTTCCATTATTCGGATCTTAGCGTCAGGGCGGTAGCAGACAGGATTGATCTCGTGGTCTGACGCTACGGTCTTCGGAAAAGGCCACTCCGATCTCCAGCCAGTCTGAGATTGAAACAACTGTTATGCCCTCGAATTGTTGCCCCACGGTGCAGGGGCAATAATCTGTTGCAACCCTGGACGGCTTCTTAGCTGTCGACGGCCACTTTTCTCGATGTGCTGTCGCTCAGAAGCTATGGGCACCTCTTGGATACGGTCCTTGTGCATGCCGGGCCAGCACTGTTTCGGATCTCAGGCGGTAGCAACTTGGGCTTTGGCCATCTCGTGGAGTGTTTGGAGAGGATCTCGCCAAGGAAGCGTTTCGATGGATGGTGGGCTCAGATCTTGGCTACTCCCGGTAACCCGATCAGCAAAGAGAAATGTGCCACACCGGTAGTCGGCGAATGCGATGATGTCGTGTGATCGATCTTCGAGTCGGATGTATTCGAGTTGAGGTTGGAGGGTGGTCAAGGTGGAGAAGGATCTGGAAGCTGAGTTGGGTGTCATGGCGATGTCCAACCTCTCAATCGTATAGATGTCCTCATGTCGCTCTCCGAGTGGCCCACGGCTAACGCGACCCCTCCTCGTGACGACTTGTTCCAGCCGGCATCCAAGAATACGAGCGATGGTGGAGCGCGGCTCGCTCTTAGCAACAAGAGATGCAAGACGGTTCAGCCTATTGATTACCTGCGATGCTGACTCACACTCGTGTCGAAGGTGAGTCGCGGCTTGGTAGACCGTGGTAGCCGTTGGCTGGAACAGGGGGTGCGGGAGGATCGTGCGCCATGCGTCGCGAACCTCGATCGTCGATTTGTCGGCTCTTTGGTTCTGGGTGTGTTTGAAGGCTTGGAATATTGAACAGAGGAGGACAGCTTCGGAGTGGTGGCGGTCGAGAATTTCGAGTGCTGCTTCTTGTTCACCGGTGCTGAGGGTGGCGAAGTATCCAGGTTCCTCCTTGCCTCCCCAGAAGAATTTCCAGAGGTTTGTTTGGGCACCGATAAGGCGGAGCGGGTCGGCGAGGTCGACCTGGATGAGTTTCCAGCACAGGTGGTTGAATATCACGTAGCTGGGAACTATGACGCTCGGCCCCACGTTGTGAACGAAGGCCTCATGGGTGAGACCGTTGACGAACCGCTGGATGAATCTATGGAACTGCCGTTTCGCCCGCGATCGCGCGGAAGCGCGACGGCGACTGTGTACCCGTTCTTCTACCTCGGCTGATTCTTCGTCTTCGGCGTCGATCTCTCTGGCGAGATCATCGAGCGGATCAGCGAATTGGTCGGAACCATTCGGTTCCGACTTTCCCCCGTTGCCTGGTTCGCTGTCGGTTGCGAATCGTCGGGCTATCGATGTGAGGAGTATCCCGACCGGAGTCGAGTTTGATGTGGAGCTTTGATCCCAGTTCCTGTACTGCGCCAGCTTGGGGTGGGACTGGATAGCGTCCCAATCTATGTCGTCGTAGCTCATCAAGGCAGCAGTTCTGTCGTCGTTCGGCTCCGGAGCTTTCTTTTTGGCCATCCGCCAGATACTCCGGCCATCGATAACCAGTGCTTCCTCTAGTTGCGCAAGTAACTCCTTGAGTTCTTCGTCGTCCAGTTCGAAATCGCCAACTTGCTTTAGGAGGTTCGTGTGTGCCTGACCTGATGTGAGGGACATCAAGGTGTTGTGGTGGTACGGATAGGTTGGCGATGACTCCTCGCCGTTGTCGAAAATAAAGGATACGACAGCGACTCGGTTCAGTATTTTCGCTGGCTTCTCGCCGAGCGTAACAGCGAATCTGGTCTTGCCGTTGGAAGGCTCACTTAACTCCAATTCGACCTCGGTGATTGGTTCTCCGGCGATGGTTAGTTGAGGCGGAACCCGCACTGCTCGGTCAAGAACGCCCGTCAGCTGAGGAGGTATCCAAGTGAGTTCCTCCACGGAATGTCGTAGCGGAGTTTCATCATCGTCGTCATCCGTCGCGATACTCAAACCAAGTTGAGACACATCGACTGCCGATCGACTGATGTTAAGACCGGTAGTGAGGTGAGTGAAGTCCCTAGCGTCACCCACCAGGAGGTTTGCTAGTTCGATATTGCCTTCGGGGTGAGTGCGGAGAAGCGCTGCCGACGAGATATTCGGTGATCCCTGCAGGCAGATCGTGACGTTCCGGCAGCGAGCGACTATGAACTTTGCGTGCAGGAAGGTTCCCGTGTCCTCTGCGTCGGCGGATCGGAGGTCAGTTCGTCCCGGTAACCCGGCTAGGACCATGGCTAGTCGCTCCGGGTCGATCGACGTGCGCCGTTCCTGCAAGAGCAGCTTGAGTGTCCCTGGAGAGGTTCTCTGGATGAGTTCGGCCAGTGCCTCACACCGGTGGTCGTAGAAGGGGGCATGCACAACGAGTTCGTTAACGGTGCGTCCGCGGATGGCCTCCACGAACTGATCGAGAAGAGACATCTCAAGGTTATGGCGTACCCGTGGGTTGTTGTCCCGTGCTTTCCCGTAGAGCCATGGCGCGTCCTGCCAAGCTTGCCGAATAAACTCGACGGCAAAGGGGTCCACCAAATCCCGTTCACATATCTGGTCGATGAAGCTTCTAGCGGCGAGGAACTCTCCGATCTGGCTCTGGCTATCTTCCGACCAGCTATGTCTGGAGAAACACTCACCTTGCGACGCGTAACCGGTCATGCTGAGGTTGCCCGACCCTACCGCTAGCAGACCCCGGTCCTGGCTCAGCAACATGATCAGCTTGGCGTGGGCGGCTCCGCTGGTCCAAATAGGTGCTAGTACGTAGGTTCTGTTCAAATAGCGGAGCTGCGTTCGGTTGTCCAACCCTGCCAGCCACCGTGTGACTTGTCGACCATCCGCTAGGATCGCTCTTCTTCGCGTCCGATGAAGTTGCCGAAGCAGCACCTGCTCGAAGAATTCAAGATCGGCGCCGTAGGTCACAATGATGACGCTGTTCCATGCCTCGTTGAATAGATCAGGGATACGGATCCTGGGGGTCATTACTCGTCTTCCAGGTTTGATGAGTCAAATACGCCCGTTGGGGGGAGATCGCCGACACGCCGCATCGCTTCGCCCTCCTCACTCAATTCATGATCTTTCTCATAGAGGCAGCTAGACCACCCGAGTTCGAAGAGGAAGGTCGCCAAAGCGTTGAACCTAGAGTCGTTCATTCCTACCTGCGTGACCTTCGAGAAGAAGCGCAGCCGCCCTGCCTCGCGTCGGAACCGGAAGGTATCGCCCGTCGTTGAGAGTTTCGCTACGGCTACCCGCTCGTGCTGGGAGATCACATAGTCGAGTGTGAGCCACTCAACCACCTCCCGTACCGTCGCTCCGCTGTCCACCCAACCGCGGAGTTGGGTCAAGAACCGCTGCATACCGAGACGCTGGCGCCCTCCTGCCTGGACCGGAAACCAGTCTCTGGACGCGGTTAAAGCCAGTTCGGCTCTCCATAGTCGCGCCGCCACAAGGGTCAGTAGAGTCAGGGCTGCTGCTAGGTGAGCGGAGCCTGCTTCCTTCGAGGAGCGTCCGTATGCGAGCCACTCGATAATGGCATCCTCGGTCAGCCCGGCGTTAAGTTCCCATCGGTCGTCGAGCCCTCCCGAGACGGTGCCCAGGCTTGAAACCCATTCGAGTAGTCTGATAAAGGGAGAACCCGCGGACAAGCCGGAATCCGGGAGACGGACTCCGATCGATAATTCCAAAGGATGCGAAGTCGATGCTGTCCAGCGAAGTCAATACGTCACCGAGCGGGACAGGGCGCTGTTCGCCGTTCTGTTGGAGTCCCCACCAGACGAGGCGACGCCACATCTCGTTTATAGCGGCATTGTAATACTCACGCGCTTGGTACAATCGCCACCGACGGGCTGTGTGCAAGGTCGACTCGGTCGGAACGAAGGTCGGTCTAGCCGAACCGTTGTGCGCATGATCGGATCCGAAGTAGACAAGGCGCCGGAAAGATGACTCGTCAACCTGAACCTCCGCTGTTTGTGCAGAAAGCTCACACATGAATTGCAGCGTTCGGCGACGAGCGGCCGCTTCAGCCGGGTTTCCCAGGTGAAGAAACGCGTCAACCAGAATCGGTCGGTCCAACGCGTCAGGTTCCCGCAGGCGGCAGTAACAGGCTCGCTGACCGTATTCGACGACCACCTCACGCGGAATAATCTCGTTGTTACGGCCTATCCAGTGTTGATAGTACTCTGTGTCGGCTACTACTGACCGTAACGCCTGAGCAACGACTCGCCCGGCCGGTGTCACTGCATCTACGGGAAGTCCCAGACGCCGATCTGCGAGCGCAACGAGACCTATGGACTGCATCACAGAGGCGTAGTAGAGACCGTAGCCACCCATTGGAGAGTCCATATAGTGAAACTCTGGATCGAACCCATCTGGGTTCCTCGCGATCACCGAGCGGACCCGACGAGTACCGATCGGTGCCCCACGATGGTCAGGCCCGTCACACAGACTGCACGCAACCGAGTAGATAGACTCGAGCGGGCGGTACCATTCCCTCAACGCCCCCTTTGTGCGCGGAAGATCGCGCCTCCAGAACTCGTCGAGCGCGAAGGCGTAGAACGACCAATAACGAGGATGAATCGTCAACACATTGATCCCCGGCGACAGCCGGGGCAGGATCCGATCTGTAACCACCGACCCGAGTCCCAAATGATCCTGCCCCCCGCCCGGTAAGAACATTCTCTCCGTCCAATAAGGAACGGCGTCAACCAACTCAATCGAAGACATCAGTGACTATCAGTGTTTCTTGTTCTGGAACTACGGTCCTTCAATGGTTGATCCCCAACTCTTCCCGGAATCGCGGTCCAACTCAGTACAACGAGTATTCGCGCTGAACATCACCCGGGGAACCTCCTCATTGATCTGACAAACATAGACGCCTACTTCCTCATCATGATCGGAGGGTATGACACTTCCGGCCCGCCTTCCAACCTGCGCGACCGGGTTTGCTCGTCGTACCCGTGGCACGGGCATTGTGTTGGATGCCGGAGCCTTTCCGGCCGGGTCTGGTTTGTTCGGATGAATACGCAAGCAAGAAGGTCTATACTGCTGGTTCTGTTGACCTCTCCGAAACGCCGGGCACGGCCTAGGTAGGCGGAGGGGTTGTACGGGGGCGTGGTGAAGTCTGGAGTTCACGCCGGCCTGTCAAGCCGGAGGTCGCGGGTTCAAATCCCGTCGTCCCCGCCACAGGAGCCGACCCTCACGAGGTTGGTTTTCCTGTTTACGCGGCCAGGTAGCTCAGTCGGTAGAGCGCTGCTCTGAAAAAGCAGAGGTCCCCGGATCGACGCCGGGCCTGGCCACCACCCCTGATTTTCTAATAGTCTTTCCCATGGATACCCTGCCGACTCATGCCCCAAGCGATAACGGTCGAAAACCTGACAAAGAGCTACGGGACGTTATCAGTCCTCGATGGTGTCAGTTTTGAGGTCGACGAAGGCGAGGTGCTCGCTCTGCTAGGCCCCAACGGGGCGGGGAAAACCACCACGGTGGAGATCCTCGAAGGGTATCGACAGGCCGACAGCGGGAAGGTTCGGGTTCTCGGCTATGACCCGGTGGTTGGTGGCCGGGACTTCAGGGATCGTATCGGGATTGTCCTGCAGGAGACGGGGATCGAACAGGTGCTGACCGTCCGGGAGACGGTCGACCTTTATGGATCGGCCTATACCCACCGCCGTCCTCCTGATGAGGTGATCTCGCTTGTCGGGCTGGAAGAGAAAGCCGACGCCCGCATTAAGACCCTTTCCGGAGGTCAGCGCCGGCGCCTTGACCTTGCTTTGGGGCTGGTGGGTGATCCCGATCTGATCTTCCTGGATGAGCCGACGACCGGGTTCGATCCCGCTGCCCGTCGCCAGTCCTGGAAACTGGTGGAAGGACTGACCGAACTAGGGAAGACGATCCTGCTTACCACCCATTACCTCGACGAGGCCCAGAACCTGGCTGATCGAATCGTGGTGCTGAACAGGGGAAGAATCGTCGCCGAGGGCACACCCAAGTCGTTGGGCGGGGCCCGGCCGGTTACCACAGTGCGGTTCAGCCTTCCTGAACCCTACGAGTTACCTTCGACGGTCGATGCACCGGAGGTGGTGGGAAACAGTGTCACCTACCAGACGACCGATCCGACCGGCCTTCTCTACCGCCTCACCGGATGGGCGACGGGAAGGGACATCGAGCTAGCAGGTCTGGAGGTAACTAGACCAAGCCTTGAGGACGTGTACCTCGACATCGTCGGACAGACTGAGGATCGGGAGGCGCGTCCATGAGCGACGCCAACAGCCGACTCTCATTGGTATGGATCCAGATCCGCACCGGCAACCGGTTGTTCTGGAGAACGCCCATAGCCGCCTTCTTCACCTTGGCGCTACCGGTCATCTTTCTGGTGCTGTTCAGCGTGATCTTCGGAAGTGACGATGTCGGGGACGGCTATAGCTTCTCGCAGTTCTTCGCGCCGGCGATGGCGGTTTTCGCAGCGGTGTCGTCCACCTTTACGAACCTGGCGGTCCGTACCGCGATTGCCAGGGATCAAAGGATTCTCAAACGGATCCGTGGAACCCCCTTGCCCCCATGGATCTACATGTCAGGGGCTATCGGGTCCGGTTTGTGGGTGGCGGTCCTCTCGGTCGTGCTGATGTTCACTCTGGGTTGGGCCTTCTTCGGGTTCCGGATGATCTGGGATGATTTCGGCTGGGCGGTGCTGGTGTTTGTGGTGGGAATAGCCACTTTCTCGGCGCTCGGCCTCGCGGTGTGCTCGGTCATAAAGAACGGGGATGCGGCGCCCGCGGTGGCGAACGGAGTCTTCCTGCCCATGTCGTTTATTTCCGGGATATTCATTCCTCTTGATGACGCTCCCCAATGGTTGGTCGTCCTGGGAGACGTCTTTCCCCTTAAACATCTGGCCGGACCGTTCGGCGATGCTTTCAATCCCATTCACACCGGGCCGGTGCTCGGCTGGGAGAACATTGCCGTATTGGGTGCCTGGCTATTGATCGGGGGGTTGATCGTCACCAAATACTTCAGGTGGGAACCCCACGTAGGCAAGTAGACCCTGGCCTGATCAGGTGATGCGTTCTATGTCGGCGCCGAGTGCCGCGAGGCGGATATCGATCGCTTCGTAGCCGCGTTCGATCTGCTCTGCGTGATCGATCCTGCTTTCCCCCTCGGCGACCAGGGCGGCGATTAGCAACGACATCCCGGCTCTGATGTCGGGGCTGGACATGGTGCTCGGGCGTAGCCTGGTGGGACCCAGCACAACCGCCCGGTGCGGATCGCACAAGACGATCCGGGCTCCCATGGAGATGAGTCGATCGACAAAGAACATCCGGGACTCGAACATTTTCTCGTGGATGAGGATGGAGCCGTGGGCCTGGGTAGCGGCTACCAGGGCGATGGAGGTCAGGTCGGCGGGAAACGAGGGCCATGGTCCGTCCTCGATCTTCGGTATGGCGCCGCCCAGATCGGGTGACACAGCCAGGGGCCCGTTGTAGAGCATCCGGGCGCAATCATCAGGTACCGGTTCGTAGCCAATGCCCAACCGGCGCCAGGCCAGATCGATCGGTTTGTATGCATCCGGACGGTATCCACCGATCGTGATCGGGGAGCGGGTAACCGCGGCGAGCGCCATCACGCTCCCCACCTCGATATGGTCGGGCACGATGGTATAGGTCCCCCCGGTTAGTTGTTCCACCCCTTGTACGGTAAGTATGTTGCTTCCGATACCGGTGATGCGGGCACCCATCGTGTTAAGGAAACGGCACAAGTCCTGGACATGCGGCTCGCAGGCGGCGTTCTCGATAACCGTGGCGCCCTCCGCCCGCACTGAGGCCATGATCAGGTTTTCTGTTCCGGTTACCGACGGTTCGTCCATGAACACGACGGTTCCCTTCAGGGTTCCGGCGCGGAACCGGTGAGCATCCGTGAAGCTGTAGGAGGCGCCCAACGCCTCCAGACCATGCACGTGGGAGTCGATCCGTCGTCGCCCGATAACGTCACCCCCGGGAGGGGGGAGGGTCACCTCGCCGAAGCGGGCCAGGGCAGGCCCGGCCAGCAGGATTGAGGCTCGGATCTTCTTCGCCCGGTCGCCTGCGATGTTCGAGGTGGTGATCCCGTTGCAATGGATCCGGATGGTCCGTCCGTCCACGCGGTCGACTATGGCGCCCATGTCCGCGAGTATGGCGAGCAGGGAGTTCACGTCCCCGATCTGGGGAACATTGTGCAGGGTAACCGGCTCGTCGATCAGGAGGCATGCGGCGATGATCGGCAAAGCGGCATTCTTGTTGCCCGCCGGCTCGAAATGGCCGCTCAACCGGGTTGGGCCACGCACCAGGAAACTAGTCATTCCAGTCTCAGAGTAGTGGGGGTGTTGAGGTATTCAGGGGATTTTGATTTCGTTTAGATGTTCAGGCGAGTCGTCAGTCGGAGAGGATTTCGAGATCCGAACGGGGATGGCTGAATAGAGCGAGGCAGTCATACGATCGCCTCTGTATTTCCGTTATGGGGATACTGCGGTTTATGTAGAAACCTGTTGAACCTACCTGAACAGGACGAGTGAACTTATCAGGTCCATAGGACACTATCCTCTTCAGTCTCTGTGCGAAGTCGGAGTCACCATGCCGTTTGTGGAGTTCTTCGAGGACGGTCAGGAGCAGTCGGATCCATGAGGAGACCCGGTAGGTTTCGTTCCAGAGCTTGAACCTGATAGGTCCGGGTGTTGTAGGGGGTTCGACGGGCGGAGGACCGTTGGGCTTTGGCGGAGGTGGCGGTTCAGGTGCTGATGGGGTTGAGGGCAGGATCGTTCTCTCCACCCGATCCGCGGATGGTCGCAAGCCCACTCCTTCGTAGACTCGCTCACGGACAAGGTCCACCAAGGCCCTGTCAGGATTTGTCCGCATCTCGCTCCAAACTTTCGGTACCGCCGTCCTTAATCTGAAACGATCTTGGTGTTCCTGCCATCGTTGCTCGGCTGACGCGAGGGCCTTTCCCGAAAGTAGGTTCTCCTTGCTCATGAAGCCTTCAAAGCCGCGCTCAAGATCAGCTACCGGATCGTTCCTGATATTCAGCACTTCAAACCGGCGTTTCTCGAACGGGACACCCTTCATTGGTAGATACATTCACCACTCCGGGCCGTTGGTCAGTACACAGATGTCGACGCCTTCGTGGAATGCGTATCTCACAACCTGCTCCACATGTTTGTTCAGATCGACTCGCGGTGCTTTGGCTTCAATGAAGGCAACGACCCGTTCGGGCCCGAGGAGAGCTATGTCTATCCGTCCTGTTCCTACCCGGTATTCGAAGACAAGCTCTTGCCGGGCGAGATTCCAGTCGAGGGATTGCAGGATCGGTACGAGAATCTGGAACTTGGCGGCCTCTTCGTTGGGAGAATCAGGCTGGGCACGGATGATTCTCAGCGTTTCGATGAGGGTCATGTAGTGGGTGATCCAGGTTCTGTAAGCAGTCCCAGGTCCGATGGCGGGTGACCGAAGTGCTGCAGAAACAGTCGTGACCTACGGACGCAGTCCTTTGAGCTCAGGTTGACGTCGATGTAGATGTCTGATTCCCCTACCTGTGCGGCGCGTAGCACTTCTCCAGGATCAAGGGTTGCGAATGGTCGGATTCGGCCCCGCAATTCCAGGATACGCTCGAAGCTGTCACCGTGCCGCTGCATTAGGCACAGCGCTACTTGGATCGGTATGTCCCGCCAGGCACTGATGGAGTAGGTCTCCCCCCAAAGCCTGATCCCTGTAGGTTTGCTTGCCGGCGCTCGGGGGGCTGACCCCGGCTTGCGCGGCCTTGATGTGGCTGGTTCAGCCCATATTCGGATGTCGCTGGTTGGGTGGTCGAAGTGTTCCAGAAACTGGTGGGCTCGTCCGAAACCGGTCCGGGCTTTGAAGGCGGCGTTGAGAAAGATGCCCGAACTACCCACCTGCCGCGACCTTCTAAGCAAGCCGGCGTCTCGGGTTACGGCGGGAACCTTCCGGTTTCCGCTCAATTTCAGGATCTGCTCGAATCCGACGCCGTGGCGTTGATGGAGTAGCTCTGCAAGCCGGGCTAGCAGGTCCGGCCAGTTGTCCACTTCATAACGGTGTCCCCAAAGCTCGAAGGCTCGTGCCCGGTTGCCTGTGGCCTGTTCTTGGCGTTCGATTAGGGCCAGTTCCGGAGGCTGCGGTGGGATTCCACTTGGTCGCTCGGGATTCTCCTCGTCGTTGGTATTGCCGGCATCAACATTCGACGGCCCAGAAGTAGCCGCAGGGATGGGGAGTCCACACAGCACGGCAGCTACCTGCTCTCCAGACGGCTGGAGGCGTGAATTCTCATGCACTCGTTTCCTAACGATTTCCAGGAGATCCTTGTCGGGTTCGGCAAGCATCTGCTTCCAGACCCGAGGGATGATGGTCTTGAGCCGGTCCGCATCACGCAGTGCTTGCAGGATGCGCTTCGCTCGATGCACTGCTTGGTTGCTCAAGAGGTTGTCCTTACCGAGAAAGGTTAGGAAATCGTGGGTTAGTTGCTCTATCGGATCGTTCCGGATGCTAAGAGTGGCGAAGCGCCGTTTCGAAGGCGGTCCGGCTTCCCGCGGCAGGTACAACCACCACTCGAAGCCCGTGGTGAGTACGCAAATGTCCGTACCTTCGTGAAAGGCGTACTGGATGACTTGGTCTACATGCTTGTTGAGATCCTGGCTCGGGGCCTTGGCTTCCACCAGCGCGACGATATGGTCGGGTCCGTTGAGCGCAATGTCTACTCTTCCGCCCTTGTTGCCACCTACTGTGTGCTCGAATAGAACGTCCTCATGTCGAGCGGGATCCCAACCCAAGGCCTTCAGGACAGGTCCGATTATCTGGAACTTGGCGGCTTCCTCACTGGCGGGAACCGGAGCGGAACGTAATCTGTCAATGGTTTCTCGTAGCGACATGCGTTTAACCTGGAGATTCGTGGAGTTCTTATCCTAGCGGGCGCTTCTTTACGTCACTTCAATCGGACGTACCACGCCGTGATGATCAGAAGGGGCTGGGATCGCGTCCTCCACTACCCACTCTCCCCCCATATGTGGTTCCTCTTGGCCCGACCTGTCATCCCAGGAGCTGTCGGATCGGAGAGGTTCAGTAAGCCTCTCGGGTCGCCGAGGGGAGGCTGGTGACGGAGTTGGCCCAGTGGTAACAGCTACCCCCCGGGGTGCCGGGTCGATACGGTTGCGAAGGAATATCCCTGTGGCGCGATCAGGTTCTATCCGAGCCAGCAGGTCATCAATCAGCGGGGGTTGCGCGGGCTCTTCATTTTGACTTTCTCATGTTTCTATAGATTCTATAGATATTTGATAGGTTCTTTACACAACGGTGGAACTACCCAGCCCTGCTGTCGCAGTTGTAGCAGAAGCCTTCCCGGAGGTTGGAAACCAGTCGCCTGCCACTATCCTTTTGCTCTCACATGAGCGTTCTCTCTGATCTGTGCCACATTGTCGGCCAAGGTTTCGAAACAGCCGGGGTTGCCTCAACCTTCGGGACGGTGGTGGTCTCCAACCGTCCGGACCTGGGCCAGTTCCAGTGCAACGGTGCGTTGGCTGCTGCCCGTTCGGCCAGGCGTAACCCGCGTGATATAGCCTCCAAAGTGGTCGAACAGGTGGAGAGCGATCCTCGACTGGCCGACGTATCGCTGGCCGGTCCCGGCTTCATCAACCTGACCCTCACCGACGAGGCCCTTGCTCGATACGTCGGCGAGATGGCCGGCGATGCCCGGCTAGGGGCGCCACGAGTCTCAGAGCCGCTAAACGTGATCGTTGACTACGCCGGACCCAACGTGGCCAAGGCCATGCATGTGGGACACCTTCGGGCCACGATCATCGGGGACAGTGTGGCTCGCCTATACCGTTTCGCAGGCCACCGGGTGTTGGGAGATGCCCACTTCGGTGACTGGGGCCTTCAGATGGGGATGCTTATCGTGGCGGCTGCGGAGCATCATCCGGACCTTCCGCACCTCGACGCGGCTATCCACGGACCCTACCCTGACCAGCCGCCGATCACCCTGGCCGACCTCCAGGAGTGGTACCCGACCATCGCGGCCAAGGTCGCGGCGGATGATGAAGTAGCCCGGGAGGCGCGTCGAGCCACCCGTGAACTCCAGTCGGGTCGGGCGGGTTACCAGGCTTTATGGGAACATTTCGTCCGGGTATCCCGAGAGTCTCAGGAACGGGACTTTGCCGACCTAGGGGTCGAGTTCGATCTCTGGTACGGGGAGAGCACGGTGCGCCACCTGCTGCGGCCGATGGTGGACGAAGCTCTCGCCCGCGGCGTGGCAACGCGGTCGGAGGGGGCGGTGGTCATCGAGGTTTCCGAACCGGACGACCGGGCCGAGATCAGCCCTCTCATCCTGGAGACCTCCCACGGCGCTTTTCTCTATGGCACCACCGATCTGGCCACCATCCGGATGCGAGTGGACGAGTTGGGCGCCGACCTGATCCTCTACGTGGTCGACGCCCGCCAGGCGTATCACTTCGAGCAGGTATTCAGGGCCGCTCGCCGCACCGGAGTCGCTGAGGGGGTGTCCATGGAGCACATCCGGTTCGGAACCATGAACGGAAAGGACGGAACCCCGTTCAAGACCCGTGCCGGTGGAGTGCTGAGATTGCAGGATTTGATCGGCATGGTCACCAGCGCCGCGTTGTCGCGTCTCGATGAGTCGGACCTCGCCTCCGGGTATCCGGGCGTCGAACGAGCGCTGATCGCCCGCCAGGTGGGAATCGCTGCCCTGAAGTTCGGGGATCTCATCAACAACCGCACCTCTAACTACCGCTTCGATATTCGCCGGTTCACCTCGCTGGAAGGCAAGACCGGTCCATACCTGCAAATGGCGGCGGTCCGTATGGGCGCGATTCTGGACAGAGCGGCTGGTGAGGGATTCTCGGCCGGGCCCCCCACGGCGCCCGAGTTCGAAGTGGAGCGGCGTCTCATGCTCCGGTTGCTACAGCTGCCGGAGGTGATAGACAGATCACTCGACCTGCGTGCCCCTAACCATCTGGCCGAGTATGCCTACGAGCTGGCCTCCGACTTCAGCGCCTTTTACGAAGCTTGTCATATTCTCACCGAGCGCGATCCTCGCCGGAGGGCGTCCTGGCTGGAGCTGGTGCGGGTCAACCGGCACACCCTTGCCTTGCTCCTAGACTTGTTGGGTATTGAAGTTCCAGACCGCATGTGACACAACTCACGACCCGGCGCAGCATGTCAATGGTCGAGATCAGGATTATCTCGGTCGAGTTGGATGCCATCGTTCTGAAGTGGGGCTCCGGAGGAGAACACGAGGGGAGGCTGTAGACAACTGTTACAGTATTTTCGTATAATAGGTCTAGGCTGAACGTCGTTTTGGGTACACCGAGGCGCACCGGTCCAACCATCACCGGGACCCCCGCTGCGGGGTCCCGGTTGACATCCGATCTACATTCACGGCCACGGTTCCCTCCAGGTTCGGATCTGTTTGTCCAAGTGTTCATTTACCAGTTGACGTACAGCCGCGTCTGATCTCGGATTGCTGGGATGACGACTCGTTCTAACTCTCCGATGAAGGATGTATGCGACCAGATCGGCCAGTTGGATTCCTCTGTTGCGGTCGGAACGATCGAAGTAGACGGCATCGACAAAATGATCCAACGTGATATTAAGTCCATGATCAGCTCCGATCGGGCCACCGGTGGACTGCATCGCATGGACCAGATCGAACGCGTATTGCTCCTGCTCGTGGTTTTCATCTGCCACCAGTAGTACGCGTTGGCTCAATACATCCGTTTGGAGTCTGAGGAATCTCTCGACTTTCTCGGCAAGGAACTGGAGGGCAAACGTGTGCGGATTCGGGTCCGTGTAGCCCTTCTTAGCCAACATCGGCTTGTTGATAGAGGCGTAGGCCACATCCGCCTCTACCTGACCCAGGACCGCTAGCGCCTTGGCGTACTCGCTGATCCGTTGACGTGGATAGACCCCCTCCCATGACCCGGAGCCGTGAAAGAGTTCAGAAGCGTGATACTCGATCAAGGGTTCCCGCGTGGGCGCTCGCTTCGCTAGTTCATCAAGACGGTCGGCCATGTCACGTACCCGATCTTCACGTACCATCACCGCAGCGATCAGATGGAGTGGCTGATGTGGGTCATCGAGTCGGCTACCCGTATTGCCCGATTCGTCGACGTAGCAGATTAACATCCTACTATTCTCTCAAACTTATGTCCAGCTATCATTATAATATGATATTGTGTAATGGATTTGTCCTGCTCTACCGCTTTCGAATGTCTCATCGGCCCTAAACATCAACCTCTACTTTGACACTACGCTTGACAGGAAGACGGGAGCGGCGTCCCTGGCCTCTCGCCATCGTTGTGGTTACCGGGTTCGTGCTAACCCTCGTACCCATGTCAGATGCTTCCGCTCAGTCTGGAACGTACCGCGATGTACTTGCCGGGAGCTACTACACGCAGCCAATCACGGAACTTGCGAAATCGGGGGTGTTCCAAGGGACCGATTGCGCAGAAGGTATGTTCTGCCCGGACCGGCCTCTCCTCCGATGGGAGATGGCCGTGTGGGTAGTCCGGGTCGTGGACGGAACGGATCCCGAGGCTCCGGCCGGGGGAAGCCGTTTCGGTGATGTTGCCGGCGATCTTTGGTGGGCGGCTCATGTCGAGCGGATGTACGAACTCGGCATTACGTCAGGCTGCGGGGACGGTACGAACTACTGCCCCAACGAGCCGATCAAGCGTTCCCATATGGCCGTGTTCCTGGCGCGAGCGTTCGATCTAACACCGGGGCCACACCCCGGCTTCAGAGATGTGAACTCAGTTTCCGATTGGTTTCACGACGAGGTGATAGCGCTCGCCCGGTCGGGAATAACTGCCGGCTGTGGGTCCGGCTACTTCTGCGCGTCCGAGGACACGACCCGCGCTCAGATGGCGACCTTTCTCCACCGCGCCAACCAGAGCCAAGGAAACACCGGCGCATCATGTAGCTTCGTAGACCATGCGGACCGGGTCACCGGCGCGGTGTTCCAGGTGCATTCGGATGGGCTCGGGACAGCCTTCCTGATCGGCGCGGTAACCGATGGCGAGGGCGACGGAGTGTTATGGCTCACCGCGGCTCATGTGGTCGGTGACCGCCGCCAGGTTACTCTCACGAACGGCGATGTTCGACTTAACGCCGATGTAGTTGCTATTGACACCGCCATCGACACCGCGATGCTCAGGGCATCCGCGGGCGATTTCAAAGCCAGCGAGCCGCTCCGGTTCGGTAGGGCCGAGTGGCTGAAACCAGGAACCGACCTCTACGCGGTCGGATATCCCCTGCATGTGGCGTCGCAACCCACCGTATCAAGAGGCGTTCTATCGAGGATCGAGGGGGATACATCGCTAGCGCGGACTGTGGTGAGTGAGGGGACCCTGATCCTTACCGACGCTCCGATCAACCCCGGCAACAGCGGCGGCCCGCTCGTGGACGTATGCGGAAGCGTCATCGGAATGAACGTGGCGGGCGTGGCCGCTGTCGATGTGGAAGGGATCAACTGGGCGGTGGCTGAAAGCACGATACGGGAACGATACGACAGCCTGATGCAAGGTTCTCTGCCCGAAAACACCGACACACCCACCCAAATCGACTGGGAGGCCTTTGAAGGCGAGTACTTCGACGGGACATATACCGGTGCCAAGACAGTCGACGACGACAGTCGTTCAGAACTTTTGGTGCGCTGCACCAACTACAGAGACCTAGAGGTGTTCGTTGTATCCCACGGGTCCTTCATGACCGGACACGGCTGGATCGAATACCGATTCAGCGGTTTGGAAGAGGTTGATACGAGTTCAGCGACAGTGGGTAGTTCAGAAAACACCCTGTTTCTTGATGATACTTGGAGTCTCCTATTCGACTTAGGAACTTCTCAGCATCCGTACTTCCGATCGCAGTTGTTCATCCGACTATGGACATATACCGATTTTGATGACGATTCGACTTGGATACATCACGGCGATGCAGCCTTCAGTACCGCTGGATTCGATAAGGTTGGTCAGCCGGTAATTGATGAGTGCGAAGGGATTATTCCCGATCTGGCAGGAGACTACAAGGCGGTCGCCGCCGGAGACGAGTATTCGTGTGCCATTCGTACCGATGATTCCCTTACGTGTTGGGGTTCCAACGTCCTTGGCACTGACGCGCCGACAGGTACCTTCAAGGCCATCGCCTCCAGTCGATCTCATTCCTGTGCGGTTCGTACGGATGACACTATTGCTTGTTGGGGTTCCAACACAGATGGTGCAACAGCCGCGCCTACAGGTACTTTCAAGACGGTTGCTGTGGGCTTATGGCATTCGTCGTGTGCTATTCGTATGGATGACACTATCGTCTGTTGGGGTTCCAACGACCTTGGCGAAACCGACGCGCCCGCAGGGACGTACAAAGCTATCGCCTCAGGTTTCTGGCATACGTGTGCTATTCGTATGGACAACACTATTACATGTTGGGGTTTCAACGAAAGTGGCCAGACTAATCCGCCCGCAGGCCACTATAAGGTTGTTACCGCCGGAGGGACCTATTCGTGTGCTATTCGTATGGATGACACCCTTGTTTGTTGGGGTGGCAGTAATGTCTGGGCATCGCCCACCGCGGGCACTTTCAAGGCAGTTGCTGCCGGATTCAGCTATTCGTGTGCTATTCGTATGGATGACACTATCGCTTGTTGGGGTTCCCACCAAGGTGGTGCAACATACGCGCCCGGGGGTACCTTCAAGGCGCTTGTGTCTGGAGACGACCACTCGTGCGCGATCCGATCAGAAGGTTCCATTACCTGTTGGTCCCCTCAAATCTGGTAGTCGATGATCACCAAGGTCATCCAGCAGAAATACAGCAGACCCGGATAGTTCGCTCCTATGAACGGGTAGCGAGGCGCGCCATACTGGATGGCCACCCACATCAGCGGCAGGCCGATCAGGCCCGCCACCCAGCCTCGGTTACCCACCTCGTTCAAATAGGCAGGTACCAGGACAAACATCTCCGAGAACGGGGGTAGCAGGCGGGCGGCAATTCCTTCCACCCTTTCGATGAACCAGAGAGACACCAGCAGGGCGGGCACCCAGGATACGACGGTCTCCCATGGAGCGGCTTCCCTCCTCAGACTGGTTGATCGGAAGGCTGTCTCAACGGCCAGCCCGGTTAGTGCGCTCCCGATCATGGCGATCACCAGGCCGGTAGTCAGGGTCTCGTGAGCGGGTTCGGGGAGGTAGGAATCGATCAGGTTCAGTCCCTGCAGGCAGAGGCTGACCCCCGTACCCACTAGGCCGGTTCCCATGACCAGCAGGCTCACTCCAACCGCACCCCGGAGGGATCGGACAAAGATCGCCAACCAACGCCACGATTCCGAGCCCGGCAAGACCGTGTCAGGAAGAAACCGTCCTAACCATCCTGCATGCCGGTCCAGGCTGGGGTGGTCGGTCATTTGGGTGGCTGTGTCCGAGTCATTGAGGCCAGGGTATCGGCGCCCGTCATCCTCCGACCGGTTGGTCGACCGAAGAACGGAGAACCTCCCAGTAGAACTCCACCGGATGGGCGACCCGGCTGTCAACCTGGTTCTTGGTCAAATGGTTCCGGATCTGTAGCTCGCATCCGGCATTTGCACTGGACACCAGAGCCGATCCGGTCGCCTGGATCTGCTCTGCCTTGATGGTACCGAGACTTCCGGAAAGCTCCGGTTCCAGCAGGCTGTAAATGCCCGCTGCCCCACAGCACCGACCGTCCGGATCGATATCGATGGTCCGAAGGCCCGCCGCCTCCAGGATCTTTCTCGGTTGGTCGGTGATGCGCTGAACATGGCGCAGATGGCACGGGTCCTGCACGGCCACCGTCCGATCCGTTGCCGGTAGCCGGGGCAGCCGACCATCCGCAATCGCTTCCGCCACCACCTCCGTCACATCCACTACTCTGGCGCCCAACTCGGCGCCGTTTTCGGCCCAAAGACCGTACTCCTTCATATGGGCGCTGCAGCCCGCCGCGTCGACTACCACTATGTCAGCATCCTCGAAGGCGGCGACGTTGGTAGCAGCCATGTCACGGGCGTCGTCGGCCCACCCGTCGTGGGCGGCAAGAGCCCCGCAACATGTCTGGGAGTCGGGAACCGTCACCTCGTAACCCGACCTGGTGAGAAGCTCCACCGTGGCCACATGGACACCACCGAACCACTGATCCATCACGCATCCGGCGACCAGCGCGGCCACCCCCCGACGTTCACCTACGGCAGGCCAGGTAGTACCGATATGCGAGGCTGGTCTTCCGGCGAGGGGTCGCAATCCGGCCAGGGCACCTCTCATACTCGGGGGAACCAGAAACTCGAGCCGGAGTCGCTGGACAAGGTTGATAGCGATGCTCACCATACGGATCACGCTCTGCTTGCGAAGCAGCCGGGAGGTCACCAAGCGCCGCATGCGGCGACCGAGACCGGGCATCTGGGCTGCTAACTCCGCTCTTGCCCCCTCCATGGCCTTCCCGAAGGGTACGAAACTAGGGCAAACCACCTCGCAGGCTCGGCATTGCAAGCAGGTACCCATGATCTCGTCGAAACGTTGGTCGACGGGTCGTCCGGCTGCGATCGCCGACATGGCGGTGAGGCGACCCCTTGGTGAGGCGGTTTCCAGGCCGGTTAACCGAAAGGTGGGGCAGCTAGGAAGGCACAGACCGCATTGCACGCATGAGTTCAGGTCATCCGGGTGGGGAGCGTGTTCGGTAACCCAACTCATTCAGAGTCGTCCCGGGAGTATGCCGGGGTTGAGTATCCGGCCCGGATCGAACAGGCCCACAATCCTTTGCTGGATGGGTAGGGAAGCGGGCGGAGTACCCCAAGGGTCGAACTCTTGCCTGAGGTCATAAGTAGCGTCGAGGAGAACGAGAGCGCCGCCCGCCGATTCCGCCGCCATCCGCAGTTCCCCCAACTCGGCGGCGGGCGCCCGGTCGGTTCCTACCGTCACCTCACCGACTCCGAACTGTGCGACGTATCTCCATTCGGGATCGAAACGTTGCACGATTGATCGGAGATGAGACGGGGGGACCCGCACAGAGAACCGGATCCGGCCTCCGGGTGGGTCCGGCCATTCCAGACCATCGGTCAGGGAACCGCCCAGCGCGCTTGCCTGTCCTTCGATTTCCGCCCGGGTACCGCCCAAGAACACGGATGTTCCCTCGTCGGTCTCCAGCACCGCCATCGGCCGGTACGCTCGGGCGAGAGCGTCCTCCGCCGAAGCGACCCGTACGGTGGCCGATTTCACGGTCAGCGGCCATAGTTTGAAGCACACCCGCGCAATAAGACCCAGCGACCCGAGTGATCCGGTGGCAAGCCTAGGGAGGTCATAGCCGGTGACGTTCTTTACTAGCCTTCCTCCGCCGGTGACCACCCGCCCGTCACTTGATATGAGGGTTACCTCCAGCACCCGGTCTCCGATCGGTCCGTACCGGTAGCGTCGCCAACCCGAAGTTGCGGTGGCGATGGCGCCGCCGACCGTACCGCCGCCGGGACGTTCGTGCAGCAGGGCGGTTTGACCCTTCTCCGCCAGCGTGCCCTCCAGTTCCTCGACGGTCACGCCCGCTTCTACAACCACGGTCAGGTCATCGGGTTCCCAGGCCACGATGCGGTCTAGGCTGCTGGTGGAAAGGAAAACGTCTGGTTCGAATCGGTAACCCAGCCCGAGATGGGTTCCTCCCCCTCGGATCCGAACGCGGCTTTCCGCAGGCAATTGACTCAGCAGTTCAGCCGCCTCATCGATGGAGCGGGGTGACAGCTCGCGAGTAGAGGGCAATGTTTTCTGATCCTGGTCGAGAACGGTCATATCCAGGCGCCGACGGGCGGTGGCCGCCCGAAGTCGAAGCAGCGAGAACCTTCGGGGAGGATCTTGCCGGGATTCAATCGACCTTCCGGATCGAATGCTTCCCTCAAGCGGGCCTGGGCGTCGAGACCCACCTCGTCGAAGATCAGGGCCATGTAATCACGTTTCTCCAAGCCGATTCCGTGCTCACCCGACAACGATCCTCCGACCGCCACGCATGCCTTTATCAGATCATCGCCGGCCGCGTGAACGCGGTCGAGTATGCCCGGTTGGGAGGCGTCGAAGGTCATCAGCGGATGGAGATTTCCGTCACCGGCGTGGAAGACGTTCAGCATCGGAATACCGTGTCGCTCCCCGATCAGGTAGACCTCCTTGATGATTTCCACCAGGCGGGTTCGGGGAACCACGGTGTCGTGCAGGTAGTAGTCGGGGTTCATTTGGGCGATGGCGCCGAAGGCCGATTTTCTCCCCAGCCAGATACGCTTCCGTTCATCCTCGTCCACCGCGATGTGGATAAGGGTGGCCGAATGGTTCTGCGCTACTCGGCGGATCAGGTCGGCTTCCGCATCGACCGCCGAGGGATGGCCGGAAACTTCGGCAATGAGCAATGCTCCCGCGTCGGTAGGGAATCCAGCATGTGCGAATCGTTCCACCGCTTGGATCATCCCCTGATCCATCATCTCGAGCGCCCCCGGAATTAGGCCACCGGCGATAATGCCCGACACCGTGGCCGCAGCGTCCTCCACGCCGGCGAAGGCCAGCATCAGGGTGCGGACGGCGGGCGGGTCGGGAGTGAGTTTGACCAGCACCTTGGTCACGACGCCGAGGGTTCCCTCCGAACCGACCATCACGCTGCGCAGGTCCAGTCCGATCGGGTCGGGGCTCGGGCCACCTAGGATGACTCGTTCCCCGTCGGCCGTCACGATCTCCAAGCCCAGTACATGGTTGACGGTGGTTCCCTCCGCCAGGCAGTGCAGTCCTCCGGCGTTGTTGCCCACATTGCCGCCGATCGTGCAAACCGATTGGGAGGAAGGGTCGGGGACGAAGTACAGGTTGAGGGGAGCGGTGTAGTTACTCAGATCCTGGTTGATGACCCCGGGCTGTACCCAGGCCATGCGGTTTTCCACATCAACTTCCTCAATGCGGTTCATACGGGAGGTGACCATCAGGAGGGCTTCGCCGGTTGCCACCACTCCTCCGGCCAGGCCGGTTCCCGATCCGCGCGCGATCACCGGTACTTCGTGCTTCGAGGCGAGGCGAACCAGGGTGACCACGTCATCGGTGGTGGTCGGGAATACGATGAGGTTGGATTCGCCCCTAGTCAGGCCGGCGTCCTTACCGTAGATATGCAGGTCAAGCGGGTCGGAGAACACCTTCTCGGTGCCCAACCCCTCCCGTAGATCGTGCTCGAGTTGTTCGATCACCAGGCTCCAGTTTACTCAGTGTGGGTTTTGGTGGAGGTTACTATCAAGTCCAAGGAGGTATTGATGAACATCACGCCCCAGAGAACCCCGAATCCTAACGCCTTGAAGTTCAGCGTCGGTATCGAAGTTGGGGGACCTCGGAGCTACGTGCGCGGTAATGCCGAGGAAGAACCCGTGGCAGAACGATTGCTGGAGATCAGCGAGATCGTAAGCGTCTTCATGACCGCCGACTTTATCACCGTCTCGAAAACGGCTGATACCGACTGGTCGACCATCGCTCCTAGGGTTCAGGCCGTTCTAGAGGAGCACTACCTGCCGCACTCGTAAGTAGCCATTGGCAGCGGCCCCGAAACCCGCCTTGTCGGGTATTCGATACGGAGAAGCAGTGGAACCGGGCGCAACCACCTACGATATCGATGTCATCTCCGAGGGTATTCCAGTCGGTGTTCTGGGATGTAGTGTCAGCGGTTGGCCGTGACGAGGGTCTCGGCACAGGCTGGTTGAACGCCGCCGCCCGTGTCGCCGCCCCCACCGGGCCGACGCCTGGGGAACCCAAAGAGGTCTATCACGGGTCGAACCTGCGAGTGTACGGCGCAAGTGCTCACTATGTCTTGGCGATGAAACTACTCGCAGGTCGGCTAACAGATCGAGGGGACATGCTGGCCCTCCTAAAGGCCGCGCGGCCGCGTAACAAAGATGCGCTGTACGACCTGGTAGAACAGGCGTATCCGACAGCTCAGATTCCTGCCTCTACCGGCTATATCATCGACCAGGTGTGGGACGACTACACCGTTGCCCACCCCTGAATGGGTCCGGCGCGGAGCGGATACGTCAGTCGTCGATGTCCGTCCCCTGCCGCGCGATTGATTCAGCCACAACACTCCAAGCCGATCCCCGAGTCACCACCAACCAAACCGTCGCTGGATCCAGGCGAACTGGATGCTTTAATCAGGGGAGTTGGTTTCCGGCAACACGCGGCGCCGGGCTGGTGGGCCAAGAGATTCCCGCCGAATCCGTGAACCAGTCCAGGCTTTCATTCGGGAGCGGATCCAGGCTTTCCTGGGGAGGATCGGTGATTCGTGGAAGGGAAGCCGCCCTTACCATTCCGTCCGGTTCCACTCTCAGGTTTACCTCCACCCACTCGGTCGGGAGACGCTCGAAGGTGGCGCCGTCGACCGTTACCAGGCGTCGGAGCAGAACCGAAGCCCGGTAGGTGTCGTCGCCTGTCTGGTTCACCGACCGGGTTCGTGCCCACTCGACGTACGACACGGCGGGGACCGAAGGAGTGTCGGGCGTGACTTCCGTGGGCAGTCTTAACCCGGAGGCTGCTTCCACCCGTTCCCGCCATGGTTCTGATGGGTCGACGGTGAAGTATTCCAGAACCAGCCATTCGGCTCGTCCGGCCACCTGACTATGAATGCTTCCGGTGTCGACCGACTTCAGATCGGCCTCGGATAGTTCCTGATCCTCTTGCGTTTCGGCCAAAGCGACCGGTTCGGTCGGCGCTGTCTCCGCAACGGGTAGCGGGAAGGTTTCCGGAGGCGATGTGACCTCGACGGGCGCGCTCACTGTCGTCACAGGTAGGGCTTCAGGGACCGCCGGACGGTTGAGTTGGCGGACCACCACCACGCCGAGTACCGCGACGACTAGCCCCGCGGCCAGGCCGTACACCAGAAACCGCCGGTCTTGCTGGGGAGGGATGGTCAGGTTCTCCCACGGTACATGTTCGCTGATCTGGTCTTCGCTGGAACTAGGAGTGTTCGGCACGGCGGAGTCCCTTCGTTATCCACCGTCGTCCTCGGCTCATCACGCCGTTTTCAACATAAACCATTATTCCGGAGTTGCCTAGGGATCATTGCGTAGCCGGTCCATGCTTTGCCGAGTCCGGTATCGGGATGCCGATTTCTCAAGGCGACGAGCACGGATCCGGGCCGCGTTCCCGACGTTTCCCCTGTTTCGGGATTTGTGCTAGTAACCTGGGCACGATGATGCGGAATCCCGATCCCAAGCCGGGCCGGTGGGTCCTACCCTTGGTAGTGCTCGGAATGGTGCTGTTTACGTGGGTATGGGTTAACCGCCTCGAGCCTGAGCCGGTTGACGATGCGCAGCCTGCTTCGACCACCTCGGCCACAACCGAGACTCCGTCGGCGGAGAACGGGGAGGATTCCGAAAATGGGGAGACGGAGGAAGTCGAGTCGACCACCACCACCCTGTTGCCACCGGAGATCGAGCTGTATCTGACAAACCTGGCCGAAGACAAGCAAGCCATAGCGGAGTTGGCCGCCGAGATGAACGCAGTCAATGACGAGTGGGATAACCGGGATGATACCGGCGTGACGTATTCCGACACCGAGACGGCTGTAACGGCGATAGTCGAGCAAGCGGTCATCCTTGCGGCCGCGGTGGAGCTACACCGCCCACCGGAGACTGTTCCCGGTCTGAACGGGGCTCATGATGGGGTGCTGGAGTCGGCCAACCAAGTGGCCACTGCTGCTGAAGAGGCTCTGGCGGGTCTCAGATCGTCCGATACCGGTGAGAGAAGGCGGGCTGCCCTAGTCGAGTTCAGAGCAGCGGTTGCCAGTTTCAACGAGCAGGTTGATCAGATCAACGACATAACACTCGGAAGCTCTAGTCGTTAACCCGCATTCTTCATGTTTCCCCATGTTCGTTGCGCCGGTTGAAGTCGCCGCGAGGCGATCCTCTTTCGATGTGTTTAAGCGACTTCTGCCTTGGAGTTAGATCATCCTTCGGATCCGGATTTCTGAAGGTCCCGAGTTTCTGAAGGGTAGGTCCGGCCCGGAATCGAACGCTCCGGGCCGGAAGACAGGTCGGTTAGGCGGACGCTGCTCCGCAGATGGTTTCGACGATGAGACGGGTCACGGTGTACGGGTCGCAGTTGGCGTTGGGCCTGCGGTCCTCGATGTAACCCTTCTGGTTCGCCTCCACCTGCCAAGGGATGCGAACAGAGGCGCCCCGGTCGGAGACGGCGTAGCTGAACTGGTCATACCGCTGGGTTTCGTGGGCGCCGGTCAGCCGCATCTCGATATCAGCTCCATAGTTGGCCACATGTTCGTCGGCCTTGGTTCCGAGGGCCTCACAGGCAGCGATTACGGGGTCATAACCTTCCCGCATCTGGCGGGTCGAGAAGTTGGTGTGGCATCCTGCGCCATTCCAGTCGCCGAGGACCGGCTTCGGGTGCAGCGATACTTCGAGACCGTAGTCCTCGCAGACTCGCTCGAGGAGCCAACGGGCGATGATCAACTGATCGGACATCTCAACAGGCGGAAGCGGACCGATCTGGTATTCCCACTGACCTGCCAGCACTTCGGCGTTGGTTCCTTCGATCGACAATCCGGCGTCCATGCAGGCCTGGCTGTGAGCGTCCACCGCCGCCCTGCCGAAGACCCGATTGGCGCCCACGCCGCAGTAGTAGGGACCTTGAGGAGCGGGGTAGCCGTTAGGAGGGAACCCCGGGGGGAGTCCACCCGACTGGTAAGCGGTCGGATCGTCCATCTGGATGAAGGTATATTCCTGCTCCATGCCGAACCAGGGTTCGAAGTCGGTGTACTTCGCCTCAGCAGCCACACAGGCGGCCCTGGTGTTGGTGTAGTGCGGCTCCATGTCATCGGTGAGGCACTCGCAGAGCACCAGGATGTCGTTACCGCCCCGGATCGGATCGGGTACGGTCTTGACCGGTCTGAGAACTACATCGGACGCATGTCCCGGCGCCTGGTTGGTGCTGGAGCCGTCGAAGCCCCAGATCCCGGGCTCCTCGCCATCGGCCAGAATGTTTGTCTTGGACCTCAGCAGAGGGGTCGGCTCGGTTCCGTCGATCCAGATGTACATGGCCCTATACGCCATCAATTCCTCCTTGTAGGGGTAAAGGACTTCGAACAGCCTCTCAATGACCGATATCTCCGGTCACGGGATTCTTCCTGAGCCCCGGCTACGTTATCCACCGATTGAAATCGGGTCCCTTTAAGGGTAGTGGGTGGGTTCAAGCTCGCCAACTAATGGTTGGGAGTGTTCACAGGCAAAGCAACAAACCAAAACCTGTAGAATATGGATCAAATACGTAGTTGATTAATACATAGCAATCGGGAGTAAATAATCTTCGTGTTGACTGAAGTGCAAGGGCTGCGCCTGAGTTTGGGCGACTAGCTCTGAGATCCCGGCGTCAAGAGAACTCCATTCCTGTGCGTTAGCCCGGAGCCACATGGATCAGGGTTTAGCCGATCCCGTTGGGGGGACGGTTCCGGCACGCCACGACTTCTATCTCCACTGAGAACCCGCCTGGAAGTGCCGATACTGCAACGGCCGAGCGAGCGGGTGGATCACTCTCGAAGTATGCGGCATAGACCCGGTTGATCTCCGGGTAGTTGGACATATCGGTCATGAACACCGTTGTCTTGACGATGTCGGAGTAACCGAGGCCCACATCAGCCAGCAGCACTCCGATGTTGTCCATCACCTGGCGGGTCTGCTCTGTTATCGATCCATCGTTGCGATCACCTTCCAGTGTCAGGGAAACCTGTCCGGAGAAGAACACCAGATCGCCGGTTGCCACCGCCACGGAATAAGGACCGAGTGCGGGAGGAGCGCTCGGGGTGTTGAGAATCCGCTTTGCCATAATGCCTCCTTCGCTCGGAGGATAATGCCCTCGGCTAGCGGGAGATGGTCTTGCGGCGTGTTAACGAGACTCGATGTTGCGGATGCGTGGTGGCGACCGCCCCTCCTGTCGCTGAGGTCTCGGTCCGCCACCTACATCAGGGGCCTCCGGCGACCGGATGCCCCTTAGAAGATCGTGAATACTTCGAGCAGGTAGGGGTTGCGGGCTAGCTGAAGCTGTTGCCACACCCGCAGGAACGACTCACATTCGGGTTGTTGATGGCGAAGCCGGCGTCTATCAAACCATCCTTGTAGTCGAGAACCGCCCCCCGAAGCAGGTCGACGCTCTGGTTGTCTACAACCACCCCTACTTCGCCGAATCTTTCCACGGTGTCCCTCGGGCCGATATCGGAATCGAAATACATCTCGTAGGAGAATCCGGAACACCCCCCGGCCCTGACGGCCATGCGAAGCGCGAGTGAAGGATCATCCTCAGTGTTGAGTAGTTGCTGAACCTTGTCAACTGCGCCGGGGGTAAGGTTCACCACCCGTTCACGTTTACGGCTTTTGATACTGACAAGTTGTTGCATCCGGTTTCTCCGTGTGGGCGCACTAAGTCTCGATACCATAGTATACCGCCATTTCGATCTGTAGAACCGTAGCGCCCCCGAAAACCAGGTATGTCGTATGTTCCGTGACGGCGATAAGGTGGGACGGAACTACCAGGATCAGGGGGCCATGCCGGGCGAGCTTGCCGAAGAAGCGGTTATCGAGACGCTGAGAGGGGTTATCGACCCCGAGCTCGGTTCCGATGTGGTGGATCTCGGCATGGTGCGGGAGATCACCATTGATGACGGTGTGGTGACGATAGGGCTTGCTCTAACCATTGCCGAGTGTCCGATGCGGGCGCAGATCAAGGGCGACACGGTCCGCAAGGTCAAGGCGTTACCGGGGGTGGCGGAAGTCATCGTCACGACGAGGGCGATGACCCGGAAACAACGGGCCGATCTGATGGACGTAGCACGACGCCGATCTCGGGAGAACGCGGCGCCTACCCAGGTTCACCCCACCACGAGGGCGATCGCGGTCGGCAGCGGGAAGGGTGGGGTCGGCAAGAGTTCGGTGTCGGTGAACCTGGCCCTAGCTATCGCCCGTCTTGGCTACCGGGTGGGTCTCCTGGATGCCGATATCTGGGGCTTTTCCATTCCGAGGATGGTGGGTACCGACGACCGCATCGAGGCGGACGCCGAAACAAAGCTAATGCAGCCGGTGGAGGTCCATGGGATCAAGGTGGTGTCCACCGGCCTAATCGTCGAGTCCGATGAGACTGCTCTTATGTGGCGTGGGCTCATGTTGTCCAAGGCGCTGGAGCAATTCCTTCAGCAGGTCTTCTGGGGCGAACTCGACTATCTGGTGATCGACATGCCGCCGGGCACGGGCGACATCCAGATGGCCCTGTCACGGATGCTTCCCCAGGCGGAGATGGTGGTGGTAACCACCCCATCCAGAAATGCTCAGAAGGTGGCCGTTCGGGTGGCCGACATGGCTCGGAGATCAGCCATGCCCGTGATCGGTGTAATCGAGAACATGTCCTATCTTGAGACCCCGGAAGGTCAGCGCTACCAGGTGTTCGGGCGGGGCGGGGGAAGAGAGTTGGCGGATTCGCTCGGGATCCCGCTCCTGGCTCAGGTGCCCCTCGATCCGGCCTTGGGTGAAGGGGCCGACGAGGGCCGTCCGGTGGTTGTAGCGATGCCTGAGCGGCCTGTGTCTACGGTGCTCCTTGAAACCGCCCGCAGACTGGTGGAGTTGGTTCCCACTGCGGACGCTGAGACCTGCACCGGGCGGATCGCCAAGCTGATCAGCGCCTTGGAGGAGATGAGCTGATCTGATTGTTACCGGGTGGCGTGAGGATCAGAGCGGCCTTGCAGACTACGTGTTAGAGAATCTGTGGACGAGAGCGAACCCCAACGAACTAGTCGACCTGCACCACGAGATGCGAAAACGAACTCTTCTCCTACCCACCCGAAGCGGCAACCAGCCAGAAGAACGACCTCTAGCTGGGATTGTCGGACGGTCAACCCGCTGGCAGCTACGGGTGATTCAATTAACCAGCCGCAGAATCGGTGGGGCGTCGCTACTGTTAGTTGTGGTAGTGCGGGGGCTGTTGTGGACTATCTGATGTTTCTTGAGCGTGAGCCGGTGTTCACCGGGTCGGATCTTGCCGCCTACCTGGAGGGTCGGGGTGTGGTCGACCCGCGTGCGGAGGCTAGCCGGTTGGGAGCGCAGTGGCGGGATGAGGATCGGGTGGTGGTGGTGCGGCCAGACGTGTACGCAGTGGTGAACGGGGGTCGCGACCCGGCCCGGTTCCAGCCGATGTCTGATCTGGTAGCGACGAAGATGGCTCCCGATGCTGTGGTGTCGCACCACTCGGCTCTGGACTATTGGGGTATTTCCTATTCGCTGTGGTTCGATGAGGTATATTCGGCTACGGACCCGCCTGCGGCGATGGTTTACGGTGCCATGTACTACCGGGGCGTGCGATTCCCCGAGCCGCTCATCAAGTCCGGCAACCAGCACTTCGGGGTCGCGGTGGAGTCCTACGCCGGGGGGACGGTGCGGGTAACGACGCTGGAACGTACCCTGGTCGACATCTTGGCGGAGCCAGACCTCGGTGGCAGCTGGGACGAGATATGGCCGTCGCTGGGCCGGGCCGACAGCATCGACGTGGACACCGTCGCCGCATACTGCGAGATGTTGGACGATGGGGCAGCTCTTCGGGCAAAGGTGGGGTTCTTTTTGGATCAGCACCGCGACGAGTGGGGCATTACCGCCGACGACCTTTCCCTGTTCCGACCGGGGGGCTTTCTGAAGCCATTCTCGCTCGACCCTGCACCCCACTCCCGGTGCCGCCTCGTCCCGGAGTGGAACCTGCTGGTACCCATCGAGGTTATTGAGCGGAAATGGGATCTGGTCTACTAACACCACCCGCCACGGGAGAACTCGACGATCTAGCCGATGCTACCGGCTTCATTCCGGACCGGCTCGAAAAGACCGTGCGGCTGTTGGCTTTGGCCGACGAGATCGCCGCCCATCCCTACTTGGGTGGGCGGCTGGCTCTCACCGGGGGTACAGCGTTGAACATGTTCGTCCTCGCAGTTCCCCGCCTGTCGTTCGATCTCGATTTCAACTATGTAGGATCGGTCGACCGGGCCACGATGAAGGCGGAACGCCCCGAAGTCGAGGACGCCCTGGCCGGCTTGCTGCCCGACCACGGGTTGCGGGTAAAGAGACAGCCCAACCAGCAAAGGGACCACGCCGGTGGCAAGTGGGACCTGCGGTACCGGAATGCCTGGGGTCGCAGCGAGAGTCTTTCTGTCGACGTGAGCTATGTGCGGCGGGTGCCGCTCTGGCCCACGGTACGCCTCGACTCCCGCATGCTCGGACGCTGGCAGGCCGCCAGGGTGCTAATGGTAGACGTCCACGAGATCGCCGCGGGTAAGCTATCGGCACTCTACGACCGTGGCTATCCACGCGATTTGTTCGACGTCGGACTGATCCCCGACATTCCTGGACTGGAGCCCGCCAAGCTCCGAATCGCTTTCGTCGTGTACGGAGCGGGAGCCACCGACGACTGGCGCGGCGTGTGTCAGGACACCCCGACTATCCAAGCCAGAGCCCTCGCCCGACAGCTCCGCTCAGCCCTGACCCGCACCGACGCGCAGCGCACCCGACCCATCGCTGCTGACGCCTATCTGACCGAACTACAGACGAAAGCCGCACCGGCCCAGCAGATGGTGGTTCCGTTCACCCCATCGGAGAATGCATTCTTGGACATGGTGCTCGACCGCGGAAACATCAACCCCCAACTCCTCACAGCGGACACCTTGCTACAGCAGCGCATCACTGCCGAGCCCTGGCTGAGGTGGAAGGCACGCAGAGTGCGGACCCGTCTGGCACGCCAGGCGCTGCAACTCTCGCAAGACAGCCCACCCTATCTGGAGGTGCGGCCAGCGGCCGACCAAGCCTGGGACTGGACGCTGGCAGTGTGCGACCCGGACGGTACCCCGGTAGCTACTTCAGCCAAGTACCCGGCGGAGTCGGAGGCGGTGGACGCCGGCGGCTTCGCTCTGGAGGTTGTCCGTGAGCGGGTACCGCTGCGTTTCGAGGAATGGGAACACGGGTGGGAGTACGGGCACCGACCGCCTGGGGAGGAAGCCAACACGGTACGGCCCGTTCCTGTGCCCGGTGGCTGGCAACTTCATGCGTACCGCCCGGACGGGAACATGGAAGCAGCGTCGCACACCTACCCGACGCATCAGGTGGCCGCCCAGGCTCAGAACTTCCTCCGGGTCGTGGCCAAGGCTCGGCCGGGGTGGTTGGAGGTCGTGCGTGACTGCGGCTGCGAACAGCGGGGAGCGACATGCCGGCATCAGGAGGTCGTCGTTGCGGCTGCCAACCCGGTCTCGGTCGTTGTCCGCCCCCACCGTAAGTCAAAGGACGGCTGGGAACTCGTCGTCCGCGGGGGCGACGGTTCCCCGCTGCGAGTTTCCGACCCTTACCCCTCCGAGGCCCACGCTGTGGGTACCCGTGACTTCGCTTTGCGGGTCGCCAACGGTGAGTACCCGATCCGGTTCGAGGGGTGGAACCCTCAGGAGTGGCAGGGCGCCCCCGGCTATGTGCCCCCGCCCATCGCGGACACCGCGGTGACAGTCCGGGTCGTGTCCCCTCCACCGCCCGTCACGGGCGACTGGCGGTTGGAGGCCCGCCGCTCCAACGGCTACGTGGTGGTTACGTCCCACCCTTACCCTACGTACCCGTCAGCGGCCGGGGCCCTGGACTTCGTGGGGTCGCTGTCAGCTTTCGCCGGCGACCCGCAGCGGACCGGGCGGGTCAAGGACACGACCCTGCCCGACGACAGGGTGTGCGACTGTCGGTCGCTTGGGCAGGGATGCCTCCACTTCGGAATCGACAGGCCCGATATCTGTGGGTCCGAACGCGACGACCGGGGACCGTACCTCAGTCTCTGACGTGCAGCCACAGTTGGGGGGGGGGGGGTAGCATCGGGCGGGTCCGCTACCCCAAGCCAAACTCGGAATGGTCCGCCCGCCCTCGGCACCCGTACCTGTTGGCGCAGCCGAGCCAGACAACGACATGGGGCTAGGACGTGCAGTTACCAGACACCCAGGGCGACCACCTCCCCGGTGTAGCGGGCACCGATCTGTCCACCGTCAGCGGCCGGCGCGGAGGCCCTCGCGGGTTGGGCGGCCGAACTGCTGGGTCGCGCGTCAACACCGTTGCATTGCTGGTTCGGTACGTCCAGGAACGAACCGGCCCCGTCCGGCGCACGGTCTGGTGAGTGGAGGTGGCTCGACGGGTGGATGGTGCAGGCGCTGCGGCCCGACCGGGCGAGGTGGTGGCCCGCCCCGAGCGGAGCCGGTGGGAGAGCGGACTGAGGATCCCCGACAGGCACGCCGCCGCCGTCGAGCGACTGATCGGCGGCTAGGGCGCCCTCGTCGACCACAGCCGGACGGGTAGAACGCCTACTTAGGGCGGAGAGGTCGAAGTATGAATGAGCGGATGCCAACGATCGTCAACAACTTCATCGAGCCGCTGGTTAGCGAGGCGGACTACGTGGAACGTGTCTGCTACTTGCAGAGCGTTGGGCAGGACCCTGTCATAGGCCGTCCGATACGGACCTGACATGTCCAACACCGCCCAGCGGATCCCGTAGTGAAACGCGGTGGGCTGGGACCGGAACCAGGCTTCAGCACTATTGGCTGTTCTATCAGGCACTATGTCGATCAGTTTGGTGGGCTCCCACATCTACTACGGAGGTGCACCACTGCTTAGCCCGCCATATCACCGAGGGTTTCCGCCGGGCCGGGTTCGATCCGGTTCTGGCGGTGGAGTGGGACCGCTCCGCGGCGGCTAACCTACGCGGTGGGCTTCGGTGACCATGTGATTTGTGACGACATCGCCACAGTCCATGACGAGGTGTTTCCCCCAGGCGGATGTGGTCGTGGGCGGCCTTCCTTGCCAGGGTTTCGAACCTCAGTGCACGCAACTCCGACGACCCCCGTAACCTGCTGTGGCGAGAGTACGCCCGGGTGGTCCGCCTTACCTGGCCGTCGGTGTTCGTCCTCGAGAACGTGCCACAGTTCCTCAAATCCGACCAGTACGGACTGCTCGTGGACTGGTCCCAGGACGGGCCTTCATGTGGGTACGAACTCACTGCAAGGGTGTTGAACGCAGCGGACTACGGGGTAGCTCAACGACGTCGGCGGGCTATTGTCGTCGGTCCCGACGAGGGAGGCCCTCTCTCCCGCTGGCCTTCCCATAGCAAAGCAAATGGACCATCCACTCCGACCGCGTCCAGAACATCCGCCGCGAAGGTGTCGTCCTGACAAGACACAGACGAGGCCGCCAACCCCACTTCGTCGCCGGCACAGCAGAGCCACTCCCCTCACGGCTCGCCCGCCATAGCCAGAGGAACCGGCGGACTCGAATGCGTCTGCCACATAGCACTACAGCAACTCCGCGCCGCATGCCAAAACAAACACCAGCGCATCAGACACCCTCGAGGAGCTGATAGAACAAGACCGGCTCCGTCCCTTCGATGACCTCCCCGACATGATCGCCCGCTACTAGCCGCCGGAACCAGGTCGACGTTCGCCACGCATCCGCTCGTGTGCGCATCGAGGTTGCCACTCGACCGAATCCGAGACGACATGGCGGACAGGCCGAGAGTGTGGGAGCGCGTCGGTAGCATCAGAAGGAAGACTGACCATGACTTGTGGTGCTCACTTGATCGTGGAGGCTGATGTGTTGTCACGGCCCCTGCGTAAGGTGGGTGCACACCCTCGTCATTCTTCGAGCATCAGACAGCAGCTACTTCAGTGGGAGCGCGTGCAGTGAGCAGCAAACCGGTACAACTCTGGTCCGACGAGCCATCGCTGGTCGATCTCCTGGCATTTGGTGCTGTCGCAGAGACGGCGGTCGAGGCGGTTCTGGACGACGCGCTTGACCCGATAGCACTCGGCGTTTCTGGGCCCTGGGGGAGCGGGAAGAGCACCGTCCTCAAGCTGATCGAAGCCGAGTTGGCTTCGCGAAGCGCTGCCAATGAGGACGAGCGGGTTCTTGTTGTCGGGACCGACCCCTGGGGGTACGACCCGGATGTCGGAGCCAAGGCCACGCTGATACTCGAGGTTCTCAACGCTCTGGCGGCTGAGCTTGAGAGACACGGTGGCGTGCCCGGCGCGGTCGAGGGCGCTTTGAAGAAGTTAGCCAAGCGGGTGAACTGGGTGAAGGCGCTCAAGCTTGCTGCCCGCACCTCCATCACGCTCCAGCTTCCGGGATAGATGACTTGGCCGGCCTTGTCAACGAGGCGGGCGAGGAGGGCGACCCTGAGCCGCGGAACCTCGACGAGTTCCGCCACGACTTCGCGGGGTTGCTCGCAGACGAGCAACTCCGTCACTTGCGACGGGTCGTGGTGTTGGTCGATGACCTCGACCGGTGCCTGCCGGACACGGTCGTCGACACTCTCGAAACGATGAGGCTGTTCCTGTCCGTCCCGAAGATGTCCTTCGTCATCGCAGCTGACGAGGACCGCGTGGCGGACGCCCTGCGGGATCGCTACCCGGTGGACAACCGGGCGGCTGGGAACGCGGAGGAGCCCGCCCGTCTTTACCTTCACAAGATCGTCCAGACGACACTTCGCCTTCCAGCGCTCAGCCGGTTCGACACGGAGGCGTACCTGCTGCTCCTGCTCCTCCAAACCAAGGTGGAGAAGCACATGACACAGGCTCAATTCGAGCAGATCGTGAAGGGCTGTGCCGAGCTGCGCATCGCTGCAGGGACCATTGATTCGATCACGATCCCGGAGGGCCTCGACATCGCTGCCGAGATGCAGTTCGCTGCGCGGCTGACACCGATCCTCTATGAGAAGCTGCGGGGTAACCCTCGACGTGTGAAGCGGTTCTTGAACGATCTCAACGTTCGTTCGTCCATCGCTGAACGCAGAGGGATAGAACTCGATGTCTCTGTGGTCGCAAAGCTCATGGTGCTGGAACTGTTGCTGCCTAAGGAATTCGACATGGTCCTCGACTGGCTCGCCCGCGGCGAACTGCGGCGTCAGCTCTCAAGACTGGAGGAGGTGGCGGGCCGGTCTGGCCCTACAGGAAAGCCCGACGAGGCCGAAGACCAGGCACCGGTTGAGGACACCTCGCAAAGGCCTCGTCCCAAGCAGGGCAAACCGACCTCGGACAAGCCCGACGACGCGAACGGAAAGGGCGCGGGCTTCACCGACAACCTTGTTCGATGGGCGAAGCTCCCACCATCACTCGAGGACATTGACTTGAGCCCGTATCTGCACCTCGCAGCATCATTTGCCGGGACACCCCTCATCGACTCGGGACTGCCCGAACGACTCAGGGACGTCGCAGCGAACCTGCTGTCGTCAAGTCGGGCCGCGCAGAAGTCGGTCACTGATGCTGACATCGGGAGCCTCACCCCGGCTGACGTACAAGCACTGATCGCCCACCTCGGCAGAATGGCGAGGGATCGGCCCGGTGATCTCCTCCGCGGCGTCGAAGGCATCCTGCGTGTGGCCAGACTCGCTGATGGCGCATCAGCCGCTGCATCTGCGCTGACGGCGATCCCTGCAAAAGAGATCAGGGCACCAGTGGTTCTCTTGTTCGGCAACAACGACGCGGCGACGTACCGGGACGTGCTTGAGCGCTGGAAAGATGGGACCACCGACTCACGAGTCAAGAAAGCCGTCACTGGTCAGATCAACCCACGGGCGGCTCGCTGATGGGCACAAGTGGCGCATACACGGGAGCCGGCGGCAAGGCCGGCACAGAAGTCGGGGAGGGGCTCAGCGAATGGCTCGGTTCGTTGCCGGGCAGCCCAGGCGGCGGTGACAGCACGCCGCATCTGGACGGGAAGGGAGCAGGCGAGAAGCCCGTCACACAGCTTCCGCCGAAGGTCGTGACTGGGCTCTTGGGTCTGCTCCGGTCTCGATCCCCTGGCGGTGGTTCAAGTGACGGCCCCGGCGGCGGTGGTGGCTCGGCTTCCGGCGGGGGCGGTCGCACTCGTGGGGGCTGGGGCCGGTCGTCGCAGCGTCTCGCATCCGTCGGCGGTCGGGCTGCTGCGGGTGCCTACGCGTACGTTCTTGGGGACGCGGCTGGGCTGCGCTCTTTGGGTCTCGACTACGGCGAGCTCCGTGCGTTGAATGATCCCTTCGAAGTGACACGTCGAATCGTTGATGCCGTGTGCGGTCAGAGGGCCGATGGCAGGTTGGAGGAGGCTGAGGAGCGGTACGTAGCGGCCTCCGTTGCCGACTGGGTCCTGGAACAGAGCGAAGACGGGGATCTGCCTGATGTGGACGATGTCGCTCGGTATGCGATAGCCACGATTGTCACTGAGGTCCTCTCATCGGAACTTGGTGAGGCACTGCGCGAACAACCTGATGAGGTTGCCGACGTCGCTGAGGACGAGCTGCGCGAAGCTGCCACGGTTCTTGCAAGGCAGACCGACCTGAACGCCTCAGGTCCAACGGAGGACGAGCTGACAAGGGCCATCGACGAAGGGATCGAGAAGCTCCGACGGATCTACGGGGACGGATCATGAGGTTCCACTACGAGCTGAAGCTCAGGCCTCCCACCTCCGACAGTCTGGACGACCCGCAGGCAACCTTTTATTGGCCGGCGAAGGGCCCATCAAGCTTCATCGCACCGTTCGGCCCCCGTCTTGCGGCTATCGGTGCGGTACCTCCACTCAATGTTGACCTGGTGCGTTTAGCGCTGCTCGTGTTCGCAGCAGACCGCTCAACGATTCGGAAGGTCGGCACAACAAACTGGTCGAGCAGGGACTTCTCCCTAACGGTCCCGGTGTCCGACGCACGGCCATGGGAAGCGGCCTCAGACGAGCTGTGCAGCCTGCTTCGCTTCCTAACCGGGGACACCTGGGCGCTGGGCTTCAGGAACGCACGACCGCCGAAGGAGCAGGCGGTCAAGAAGCTCGACCTGCAAGAGCCGTCCCGGGTGGTTCTGATGAGCGGCGGCGCCGACTCTGCCCTTGGTGTGCTCGAATCCCGACGCCAACTCGACCCGACCGAGTCTCACGTGCTCGTCTCGCACGTCGGTCTCACCGTGCTGGCCCCAATCCAGCGCCGAGTCGCGGAAGCTGCATCGACGCGCGCTCCCGGGCCAGCCCAGTCGGTTGCACAGATTCGGCTGGTTCGACACCAGCGACAGGTGGACGGCTCGAAGTTCAAAAGCGAGCCGTCGTCTCGCTCGCGTTCTCTGCTCTTCTTGGCGCTCGGACTTGCGCATGCGTCCCTCCACAAAGTGCCCCTTTGGATACCTGAGAATGGGTTCGCGTCGCTAAACCCGCCCTTGGCTCCGAACCGACGGGGCAGCCTCTCAACGCGGACCACTCATCCGGCCTTCCTTGACGGGCTCTCGCGGATCCTCAACGACGTCGGCGCCCACCCGACCATCGTGAACCCGTTCGCTCGCATGACCAAAGGAGAGATGTTCCGTGATGCTGCCAACCAGTTCAGCGAGGCCGCGATCAGCGGCTTTCTCAGCGCCACACATTCGTGTGGCCACACAGGCCAGCGCTCCAAGGGGATCCCCACAACAACACAATGCGGGGTTTGCTTCGGCTGCGTGCTTCGACGTGCCTCCTTCGCTGCGGCAGGGTTGACCGACACGACGGGCTACGCCGATCGGGGCCGCTCCGACGAGCTTGCCAAGTGGCTGGACCACAACTCAGTCCTCCCAGACATGCGACGGTTCGTCAGGAAGGGCGTGACCCGGCGGGACCTTCTGACGATGAGCCTGCCGGATGGCTACTCGCTCAGCGATGCGCGCCACCTTTGTGGGCGCGGTGTGGAAGAGTTGCGGCAATACGTCTCATGAGGGGTCTGCCCCCACTCGATCTGCACGCCCATGTCGACACTGGAATCGAAGCCGCCGAGCTGACAGCGCTGCAGGCCGTCCTGTTCGCAGTCACTCGCTCTCTTGACGAAGCGGAACAGGCGCTGAAGCGGTCGGACCGGACCACGATCTGGGGGGTCGGATGCCACCCGGGACTGCTCAGAGTTCAGACGGCCTTCGATGCCGAACGCTTCCAGGCCCTCGCCGAGGCGACTCCCTACGTTGGCGAGCTCGGACTCGATGGAGCCTCACGGGTTCCCATGGAGATACAGCGGCACACGCTCGCAGGTGCTCTCGGAGCGCTCCAGCAAAGCCCGCGGATCACATCCCTGCACAGCTACAAGGCCACAAGTGAGATCCTGGGTCTGATAGCCGAGTTCCCACAGCCCGGCCTGATCCTGCACTGGTGGTTGGGCACAGAGAACGAGACAGCTCGCGCCGTTGAGCTCGGCTGCTACTTCTCGGTGAACCGCTCCTCAGTTCGCAGGAGAGATCTGCTGGCACGGATACCGCTTGATCGGCTGCTGCCAGAAACAGATCATCCTTTTGGGGACAAGGGCCGCGGACCTCGGCGGCCGGGACAAATCAGGCAGGTTGAGGCGGCACTCGCAGATGCCCACGGTCTCAGTACGGAGGAGATCCGCACGCGAACTTGGCAGACCCTTGCGGCCATCGTTCAAGAGACGCGAACCAGTCGACTGCTCCCGCAGCGGGTCAGAAGTCGACTGGCCGCAGTGTAAGACGTGCCGTTCGCACCGGTCGCGGCTGCGTAGGCCTGCGGTGGCGGCCCTTCGCCTTCAGCCAAGGTAACACTAATCCCCTCTCCCCGAGATGGGTGACCGCGGAGACGCAGATGGTGCAGCGTCCAACCCGAAGGGTTGCGGAGCAGCGCCCAGGCCTGCTGAAACGACAGCCCTCCCCGGCTGGCCGGTGCCAGGACACAGATCTGGGAGAGCCACCACCAGGTTGGGATGGCGGAGAGTAACAAACACCGACCCCCCGTTGCCGAGGGTGTGGGCGTAGCTGCGTCGCCCGTTAGGCGATAGCGGTTTGGCCGCCAGGAACTGCTTAATAGAGATACTCCGCCAATATCCCCAGTAACAACTATCCCGTGAATCGCCCCTAGCCTGGACGGATGGTCCCGCCTAAGCCGCTTCCTACAGAGCGAATGCTGTCGTTCGTCAAGGAAACGGAGACCGCCGTGGTACTGCTCGACGAAGGTATCCGCATTATCGAGGCTCACAACGGTGTCCGCGACCGCAGGATCGTCGCCTTGCTACTGACTGGGCAAGGCTTTGAGCGGTTCCTCAAACTTACCCGAGCACAAATCGTGTTGAGCCGAACTGGCCACTTCCCGTCGGTGGGCACAGTGAAGGACTGGGGACATCGGCTCCTGGGCCTGCTTGACGACACGCTCGCCGAATTAGCCACCGATGACAGCTTTACTGCTCGCCCGGCGATCCGCGACGATCTCAACTTCCTCCGCGAAGACACACGCTTCAGGGCCCTGTTCACCATTCTTGACGAATTCGCCACCTGCGGCAGGTACCACAACCTAGATGTCTTGCTCGACGGACAATCCAAGGCTCAGGACCCACTCAGACGCTGGGACGAGTACACATTGGAACTCTTCCGTGAGGACCCGATATGGGTTCAACTCATGAAAGGTGACCCTGCCGCGTTCAGCAGGGCTTGGCATCCATACCTCGCAGCTGAGCAGACACGGATGCTGCAACGTGCCGCACGGGCACTCACACGTGCGTGGACACTCGGACCAGCCCAGGAACCGGGTAAGCGATTAACCGGTGTGATCAGCCGGTTCCTGTTCCTCGCCGACGACCGGCTGCACTACTGCCCGGAGCGGTCTTAGTGACAACGAACGCTCGGTCCCTGATTATGCCCGTGTACTCGGCCTCAGCTGTCGGCTGCTCGACTTGGCTGAACGCTCGCGCCATTCGCTCATCGGCCAGTGGGAAAGAAGAAGGCGGGGTCCGGGTACCCGTAGCGTACTCTTAGCGTTGTTGGTGTAGAGCAGTGATGACCGGCCGGTTCCGTCTCCACCCCACAAGATCGGCGTATCCCGACCCCAGCGGCACCTCCCGAGCCAGGATCAGCAGCAGCGGCACCCCCGACAACGGCAGCATCTTCGGTGTCTTTCGGATCAGGTGGCGCAGGGTCGCCTCCTCGGGGAAACCCTGGTGCCGGCTCAGCGTCCAGCCCCATCGTTCTGCGTCCAGACCCCCGAGATCGTCATTTGCTGCTCTTCCAACGAGGGCTGCTTCCCCAGATCGGGTCTCCATTGTGAGCCGTAACCGAACGAAAGGCCAATGCTGGCGTCAATGCGCCGGAGCCAAATTGACCGTCACCGTCAGTCGATAGCTGCAGCAGCCTTGTGCAGAGTTGCCAGCGTGGCGCTCGTGCCGCCAGCCTCAAGGGGGGCAACCGCCGCCTGGCTCGTCGACATGCGAGCGGCAAGCGTCGAACCGTCTCGCTCGTTCGCACTCATCGTGTTGAGCCGTCTCTCTCGCAACTCTTCAAACGTTGGGCGCGTCGTCATTCCTCCTCGGGTGCGTGTCCCTCAGCGATGCACCTTCGCATCGCCCCCCGAGCGCGCCGGACTTCGGCTCGCTCGTTCTGCCTCTGCTTGCGGAACGTCGTCAACAGAACAATCCACCGATCATCCGCGAAGTAGAACGTGACCCGTCGCGCGACGCGGCCAAAGTCAACCTGACGGGAACACACCCCCAACCGCCGCCTCTTCAACGTCGAAACGCGTCCCGCCAACCCCTTGCCGACCGAATCGCCGGCAAGGAGAACGAAGAAATGATCCCGACCCCGGTCCAGTCGGTACCTGACCAAACCGTCGGTGCTTACAGTTACCTACCAATATGCATAGGAGGTGTGACAGATCCTCCGGCTGTCGGGCAACACCCCTAAGAAAGATTTCGCGGTCTCCCAAACCAAACGAAAACAACGACTCAGGGCACCGTTCTATATCTCTTTTACGCTCCCTATCCACACAGTTGCCTAGTCAGGGGTGTGGGGTTGACCGCGGTCCTCGCGCCGGGTGAGAACCCACCAGGGTGATACTCCCAGTGCAGGTGCGGGATATGGTCCGGGGAGTTCCCGGTTGTGCCGACCACGCCGAGGCGTTGCCCCACCGACACTTGCTGTCCGACGGACAAGCCGGGAGCCCAAGCGTCGAGGTGGGCGTAGTAGTAATCGTCGCCGCTTTGGCCTTGCAACCACACAGTGATGCCACCTAGACCACCCTGGCGCATTCGCTCCACAAAACCGCCCTCAACCGCTACGACGGGAGTGCCGCGAGCAGCCAGCATGTCCACCCCTTGGTGGCTTCGTCCACCTGACCTCGGGGCGCCCCAAGTATCGCTGAAGGTGCTGAAACCATCCACCGGACAGGTCATTCCGTCCGGGAGTGAGGTTTCCGGTAGTTCCTCCACAGCTATCCGGCTTATGTCCACGATGGTTGAATCCGTCACGGATATGGTGGCCTGGGTGGTAGTGCTGCTGGTCGTGGTAGGGATCGACGGTTGCGTGGTGGTGGGCGCCGTGGTGGCGGCGGGTGGTGAGGTGGAATCCGGCGCCTGGGTGGTTGGTGTAACAGTGGTGGTAGGGGGCGCCGGAGAGGTCGGAGTCGTCGTGGCGGCGGATGCCGAGGCCGCTTCTTCCTCACGGGCGCGTTGCGCTTCCGCTTCCCGTTCGGCTTCGAGTCTTGCTTGCTCCTCTGCTGCGCGTCGCTCGGCTTCCAGTCTTGCCCGCTCCTCCGCTTCCCGCTGCTCTAGCAGGGCATATGCCGCTTGGCCTGCTTCGAGTCGTTCGCTCAGGTCGGCGCCCAGTTGTTCGAGGCGAGCCAACACCAACTCCTGTTCCTGACCATCTTGCCTCAGATCCTCGACGGACGCTTCCAGGCTGCGGGTTAGGGTCTCGAGGTTGTTGAAGAGGGATTGATCCTGCTGGCGGAGATCGCGTAGATACTCCGCCCTCCGGTCCAACTCGCTGGGGGAGTTAGAGAGAAAGAGAGCGGGCAGATCGCCGCTCGTTACCCCGGACATGTAGAGATCGACCGCACGCTCACGGATCTGGTCCTGGAGGCGACGGAGATCGATCCCGTATGTCGCGATCAACGATTGGAGCTCCGCGATCCGGGTTTGCAATGCTGCATCCTCGGCCCAGGCAGCCTGGTACTCGGCGGTTAGTTGCTCTGACTCCCTCTGAAGACGTTCCAGTTCAGCGCGCATCGTTGGCAGGTCGGTGTCATCCTGGGCGAAAGCGGGGAGCCAGGAGACGGCCAGAACGGCGATCATTACGCAGACGTGCCAGGTCCTCATCGGGCGCCGTTTTCGGGTTCGACCCCCAGGTTCCAAGCAGCCGAGGAGTCGGGGGTACCGGCTAGGTCCGTATCGCCGAAGCGCAGCCTGTTCTCTGCGGCCAGCTTCCTCAGGTGGGCAACTACCGAAGCGGTCGCCGCCGGACGGAGCCGGGGATCGATGTCGCTGTATACCGATTTCACTACCGCGCCGACCGTCCGGGCGCCGGTCCGGACCACTTCGAGTATCCGGGCTTCCCTAGCCAGCCGATGGTTTAGGTAACGGTCGATGGTGGCGACGGGATCAGCTATTTCTTCACCATGACCAGGTAGCAGCTTGGCCGGATTGATCTCTCTCAATAGGCGAAGGGACCCCAGGTAACGGTCCATATCTTCGACCAGTACTGTGGAACCTCCAATAATGTGGTCACCTGTAAAGACGGTATTTTCCATCCGGTAGCACAGATGGTCAGGAGTGTGGCCCGGCGTGTGTAGCGCTTCGAGAGCGGTTCCACCGAATACCACCCGATCCCCGTGACGCAGCCTTCGATCCGGATCGAAACCCGACCCGGGCGCGTACCCGTAGGAACGGACCCCGAACTCATCGGCAATCGGTCCGGCTAACGGCGCATGGTCGGAATGGGTGTGGGTCACCAGCACGGCGCGTGGTTGCAGTCCCCGAAGGGCTCGCCGGATGGCGGTCCTATGCCGCTCGCTTGACGGTCCGGGATCGATAATCACGCATTCACGCTCGGAAACGACGACATATGTGTTCGTTCCCTGGCCGGTCATCAAACCGGGGTTGGGCGCGAGCAACCGGATCACCGAGGCTGCGGTGTCTGTACCGGGGTGGGTTTCCGATTTGCCCATCAGCAGGAGTTCGGCCTCGGTGATCGGGGGTGAGGGAGGTTAGGGAAGAGGGGTTCTATACGGACGGGACGGTAGCAAAGCCTTTGCACCGTCGACCGCCTTCTATCACTCCACCAGAATCGGGTCGTCAACCTGGAAACCAACAATGTTGCTCCGACCTGCCCCTTCGGGGGTTGGAGTCAGCTACTCGACGACCCATACGCTGCGTTTCAGGTTCATCGGATGGTGATTACCCGACGCTGGAAGAAGCGGGTTCCTAACTGTCGGAGCCCCTCCCGGACGGATGGAACCATTAGTGAGAACCCTACGGCATCGGTGAGGAAGCCCGGTGTCAACAGCAGTGCCCCTCCCACCAGAACCAATGCACCGTGGACCAACGCCCGACCGGGCACTTCGCCGGCCGCTACATCGTTTCTCACCTGAGACAGTACGGTGAGGCCCTGTCGGCGGACCAGAAGGGCGCCTAGGAGGGCGGTCGCCACGATCGCTAGCAACAACCTCGCCAGACCGACCTTCCCCTCGACGTAGATGAACAGGACCAATTCCAGAATCGGAATGGTCAGGAAGGCGACGACCAGGATGGCACCCATGGGACCCAGCTTATCCCGCCGGTATCATTATCCGATGGACTACCTTCGACGACTCCCCTCTGTCGACGCCTTGTCGGGGAGGATCTCGGCTGACCTCGCTCCAGGACTGCCCCCGGTATTGGCGGTGGAGGTAGCGAGGAGGAGCATCGACATCGCCAGGTCGGCGGCTCTCGAGGGCCGGTATCTCGATCCGATGGAGATTGCGGTCCGGGAAGTGCGGCGGTTCTCCGACGGGAGGATTCGCAGGGTGATCAACGCCACCGGGGTTCTGCTCCACACCAATCTCGGGCGAGCCGTACTGCATCATGAAGCCGCGGAGGCCGCTTCAACCGTCTCTCTGGGGTACAGCAATCTGGAGTTCGATCTCGGCGAAGGTAGAAGAGGTTCCCGCGGGGCGTACCTGTCCCGGCTTCTTAGCCGATTGACCGGGGCGGAGGCGTCGCTGGTGGTCAACAACAACGCCGCGGCCCTCTTCCTCGTGCTGCACACACTGACGCTAGGTGGCTCGGTTCCGGTTTCACGAGGAGAACTCATAGAAATCGGGGGCTCCTACCGCCTTCCGGACCTAATGATGGCCTCAGGCGCCCGGCTACTGGAGGTAGGAACCACCAACCGGACCCGGATCGGAGACTACGAAACGGCCCTGCGATCCGATTCCCGGATGTTGCTCAAGGTCCACCCCTCAAACTACCGAGTGACCGGTTTCTCGGAGGAGGCAAGGGTTGAGGAGCTGGCGGCACTGGGCAAGCGACGGGATCTTCCGGTTGTTTACGATGTCGGGAGCGGTCTTCTGGACTCGGGGACTCCCTGGATGCAAGGCCCTCCCCCAGCCTGGATCGGTGACGAGCCCGGGGTGCGGCAGGTGCTCGATGCCGGGGCGGATCTGGTCACCTTCTCGGGTGACAAACTATTCGGCGGATGCCAGGCCGGAATAATCGTCGGTCGTGCCGACCTCGTCGCACGGCTCAAGGCCAGTCCGGTCGCCAGGGCGGTCAGGGTGGACGGGGCTACCATCGCGGCTCTCTCCCGGACCGCCGAGCTATACGCCCAGGGCCGGACCCTCGACATACCATTCTGGCGGATGGTCACGCAACCGACGGATGTTCTGTCCCGGCGACTCGAATGGATCGCTCGTGAAGCGGGCATCGCCCCCTTGCTGCGAAGCTCCGAGGCGATGGTGGGAGCAGGGTCGGTGCCGGGCATGACCGTCCCCTCTCCGGTGCTGGTGATCGAACGGAGAGGTGAGGACATATGGCCGAGGCTGCTCGAAGTTGACCCGGCGGTAGTTGCCCGACGGTCGGCCGGAGACCTCCTCATCGATGTGAGAGCCGTCGACGAGGAGGACGACGCCACCCTGGCCGGTCTGCTGGGCGCCGCATGCCGGTCATAGGCACGGGCGGTCACGTCGACCACGGCAAATCGACTCTGGTCCGGGCGCTGACCGGAAGAGACCCCGACCGCTGGCAGGAAGAGAAAGAAAGAGGCCTGACCATTGATCTGGGGTTCGCCTGGACCCATCTCGGTGGGATCGAGGTGTCGTTCGTGGACGTTCCCGGTCACGAGAGATTCATCAAGAACATGCTGGCCGGCACGGGCGGTTTCGACCTAGCCCTGCTGGTGGTGGCCGCCGATGAAGGCTGGATGCCTCAGTCCGAGGAGCACCTAGCGGTCCTGGATTTGCTCGATATCCGTCACGGTGTGGTGGCCATCACCATGATCGACCGGGCGGAGCCCGATCTGGTCGAGTTGGCCGTACTGGAAACGGAGGAGCAACTGGTCGGCACCGTGCTGGAGGGCGCTCCGATCGTTCCCGTCTCCGCGGTCACCGGCGAAGGATTGGAGGAGCTTCGATCCACCCTCATCTCGGTTCTCGAGGCGACGACGGTGAAGTCCGCCGGTCGAACGAGGTTGTGGGTCGACCGGGTGTTCCCGGTGTCCGGCGCCGGGACGGTGGTGACGGGGACCCTGACCGGAGGTTCCCTCTCGGTGGGCGATCATGTGGAGGTCTTCCCGGGCGCTCATCAGGGCCGGGTGCGCTCCCTCCAGGCTCACGAAACGGAACGAACCACCGTACCGCCCGGTACCCGCACCGCAGCCGGGATAGCCGGCCTGGACCGGAAGGCGGTAGCGAGAGGGTCGATGCTGGGGCATCGTGGTCAGTGGTTACCCGGTTCCCGGTTTCTGGTTGCGGTTCGCACCGCCCGCTACGTGAAGGAACCGCTTACGAGGCGTGGCGCATACCAGATGCACCTCGGCGCCGGCGCCTGGCCGGTTCGCTTGACACCCCTAGGTTCGGATGGCGAGGAATGGATGGCGGTGCTCCGCGTCGACACCCCGGTACCGGTACAGATGGGGGATAGGTTCGTGCTGCGGGAGGTGGGTCGCCAATTGATCGTAGCCGGCGGTCGGGTCGTCGAGCCGGTCGCTCCCCGGAAAGGAAAGGATGCCCGAGCGTCCGGGGCGGCGCTCCGCCCGTCGTTGGATCGGAATCCCGCCGACCGCGCCGACGCCCTTCTCGAATGGCGAGGAGTCGAGAAGGCGACAACCCTGGCGGCTCATTCCGGTGGCGGCACGCCGGACGGAGCGATCAGGGCGGGTGCGCTGTTGCTAGCTCCTGCTTACGTTGCCCGGCTCGCCCGGCGAGCCCGGGCGCTGGCGGCCGAGTACCACCAACAGAATCCGCTGCGGCCCGGGATTCCCAAGGCCAGTCTGGCCAGCCTGCTGGATGTCGGCCTCGAAACCCTGGCGGCGGCCCTCGAACATGCCGACGGTCTCGATCAGCATGGGTCGGCGGTGGCGGTGACGGGTTTCTCCCCCAGCCTGGATGAGCAGGACGAACTGGAGTGGCGGCGGATCGAAGCGAGGCTGGAGGAGAGCGGTTCCACCCCGCCGAGGCTGAAGGAGCTTGAGATCGACCCGGAACTCCTCTACGCGCTGGTGCGCCGAGGTTCCTTGATCAGGATCTCGGATGATTTGGCCTACCTACCGGTTCAGTTAGAAGCCTTGATGGGTCGGTTGCACGAGTTGCCGGCCCGGTTCACGGTTGCGGCCTTCCGGGATACGACCGGCCTGACCAGGAAGTATGCGGTTCCGCTGCTGGAGTGGATGGATAGTTGCGGCGCCACCGCCCGTTTCGGTGACGAGCGGGAGGTCGGAAGGAAGGTCTCGATAGCTTCGCTGACCGGACAGGAGACTGCGCCCCCGGTCTGAGCCGGTTTCAGATTGCCGTCAGCTCCCGCCGTTCGGATTCCGTATACCCGCCCCAGATTCCATATGGTTCCCTGATGCGGAGGGCGTAGTCGAGGCACTCCCTCCGCACTTCACAGGCTTTGCACACGGCCCTGGCTCGAGTTTCCCGCCGCATACGCTCATCCTTACGTTCGAAGGTGCTGGGAGGAAAGAAAAGATGTGAATAGTTATTGCGGCATCTGGCGTGCAGATGCCACGTGTCGTCATAGTCCATGCTGGACCGCCTTGTACTCCGCCTGATTAGTTAACTCAAGCTACCAGTGTGGAATGGCTTGTGGAAGAGTAATTGTTCGGGGTCGGGAAGTGTTCTTCGCGGATTCGGGCCCCGTGCCCGCACGGTCTGGCTGGTGGAGTCTGGCAAAAACTCCCTCCGATGCTGAGAGGAACCGGCTTTACCGTTTGCCGGGCGGGTGCAAGTGGGTGGTCATCTCGGCCCCCGTCCTGGTGATGATCTTGACAGCCACCGTGTTGCCTTCCGCCGGCGGGGGGAAGGGTTGCGACTCGGTGCCGCACAGCAACTTCTCGGCTCCGGGGTCGAGGTCCTTGCCGAGCGATTCGAGCAGGTTCTTGATCTGGCGGTCCCCCCGCTTGTAGGCGGGGAGGTAGACCAGGCGGGGGAAGAAGCTGGAGCGGTTGTGGTCGGTGTCGATCATCCAGCAGTCCACATCACCGGTTCCGGACGGGGCTACATGGCCGGTGGCGGGGTCGTAGGTGTCGAAGCCTTCCAGGGTGACGCGAAGCATGGTCCGGTTGTCATCCGCCCAGCGGCATTCGACGTCGGGTTCGCCCAGCAGGGTGAAGGCGCCCGCGTCCTGGTCCTTCTTCGTAGCCAGGCCGGGGATGAGTAGATCGCGGGAGGGTTGCACCGTCCACACCATTACCGGTCCCTGGCGGCCGCCCACCGAGCTGTCCTCGAAGGCATGGGCGACCACGATCAGGTCCGCTATGTCGCTGCGGGTCCGGCGGGCTTCGGTCATGGCTTCGGTGACCAAGCCTTGAGTGATGGTTATGTCTTGGGGGGCGATCATGACCGCGGCGGTCAGCCGGGTTTCGCGACCGGGAACGGAACAATCGGCCTCCCAACCCACCAGGCGGCTTTCCGGCCATGCGGTGAGCTCGTCCACGGTGAACAGCGTCCGTCCGTTGGCGTCGAATACCGAGTGGCCGCGCAGGGCCTCCATCAGGCGTTCCTCGTTCTCGCCGTGCGCTTCGGGAGGGGTCTGGTCACCCGTGTCGGAGTCGAAGGGCAGGTAGGAGTAGGGGGAGGCCGACTCGACGGTGAACGGTCCGGTGAGGCGGGATCTGGTAGTGTCTTGTTTAGGGCGGTCGACCAGGTAGATGGTGTTTTCGGGGTTGTTCACCGTGTCGTAGGCGAGGGTGGCGGCAGACACCCTCTGGATGGTTTCGACATCGAAACCCGAGGCCGGATCGGTAGCACCGTCCAGGGTGCGGTACCAGGGATGCACGGTGGTCAGCAGGTGACGGCGAGCGATGGCGATGGCTACCCGTCCTACGTCGATGGTGATCCAGCGCCTGCCCCACTGTTCGGCCATGTGGGCGGTGGCGCCCGATCCGCAGGTAGGGTCGAGGACGAGGTCGCCGGGGTCGGTGGACATGAGTATGCACCGCTTGATCGCTTCGTTTGATGTCTGTACTACGTAGCGTTTACCGGAGGGGGCCAACATCTGGTGCCAGACGTTATCGATCCTCCGGCCCGCCACCTCGTCCTCGTACCATTTCCAATGAAGGGCACCTCCCTTTCCTGTTCCGTGCAGGCGGCCCAACTCGGCTAGCCGATCAAGGCCGGAGAGACCCTCATCATCTCCGTCTGTGGGTGAAGACGCGCCACTGGCGATTGCGCTGTTCCCGCCATTGGTGCGTGTTCGCTCCGCAGGGGTGGACACGCACCAATGGCGATTAGCCCCTGAGTGGTAGCGGACACCCTTATACTCGTAATACCCGGTCCGTCCAGTAGTTGAGGCTCCCTGGGAAGTAAGGGCCATCGTTCTAAAGATCCGTGCGCCGGGCAAGTGCTTTTTAACGTTCCCCTTCTCCAGTTCCGTGAGTTTCCTAGTGGTCCCATTGGAGAACTCCACCTGCGGAGGGGAAAAGGACTTGGACCACTCACGGAATACTTCCTGGCGGCCAAGCGGCTCATATAGCTGGTGATACTTCAGTTGCTCTTTGTCCTTGGCGTACCACAGCAGGTAGCTGGCTGACTCGGGCAGGGTCTTCGCGGATGACCCTCCGGTCGGACGCCAGGTGATGGTGGCCACCCGGTTATGCGGTCCGAATACCTCGTCACAAAGCACGGCCAAGCGGTGCACGTTCTCGTCGCCGATCTGCAGGAACATGCTTCCCGAGTCCTTGAGAAGCTCACGGAACAGGATCAGGCGCTCGTGAGTCCCGTCCAGGTATGAATGGATGCCCCGCTCGTAAGTGTCCCGGAAGGCCTTGAGGGGGGGGGCGTCGCCGAATGGCACTCCCTTGGCGTTATCGGTGGTTTCCATCTTGTCGGTGGCGGTCATGAAGTTGGACTTGAAGCGGATCCCGTAGGGCGGATCGAAATAGATCATCTGCACCTGTCCGGCCAGGCCGTCGCGGGCGATCAGAGACTGCATCACTTCGGACGAGTCGCCATGGATGAGCCGGTTCTGCCAGTTGCCGGAATGCTGGTAGAACTCCCATTTCCGGGCGTCGGGCGGGAGCCCGTTGAAGTCGTCGAACAGGTCGCCCTGCGATCCGGTGTCGGGCCTGCGGAGTTGGTCGATCATGGCGAGGGGATGGACCTTCTCGCGGATGTAGAGCGGGATGCCGGCGAAGTCGATCGGGTCGTCCCGCTCAGAGGTGCGACCCTGCCGATCCCAGGCCAGCCGCGGCTCCGGTTGTTCGGAACGCTCGGTGGTGGCCTCTTCCACGGCGAGTCCGGTGTCGCGGCCTTCCAGGGTGAAGGGCTGGGCAGCCCGCTGGATCGGGGCCATGAGAGGGGAGGTTTCGGTGGTGGGTTGGTTGATCCGCGAGGCGGAGTCGTGCCGGTACGACCCGGCTTTCTTCGGTTTCTTCCTCGCCATTCCGTCCTCCCTTGGCTGTTCGAGTGTGGTGACCTTCAGACCGCCGCCACGACCCTCCGGTTCATGCTGGTCGCTTCCTGGATTAGCTGTCCCAACTGGTGTTTGACCTCGCTCGGGTTGTCGATCACCCCGTAGCGCCAGGCTCGCAGATCGTCGGCGAGTTCCGCGGTTCCCGCCACGCAGGGGATCCAGTGCTTCCTGGTCCAGTTCTCCGCCGCCTCCGCCTTGGTGTCCCATACGCCCTTGCATTCCACGATCAGGTTCACGCCTCCGCCGACTACCGCCACGAAGTCCGGCTCGTAGCGCCGCCAGCCCTGCTCGTCGAGGTAGGGGATGGTCCAGCCCAGCTGGAAGTTGCGTACCCATCGCACTACCTGCGGATGGGCGTCCAGCTCCGCGGCGGTTCGCAGCTCCAGGAGGGAATGGCAGGCGGCGTGGGAAAGTTCCGATCTGGTGGTCTGCCTGATGTGGGAGAGGGTGGTCTCGAAGTCGATCCCGGCGGTGTCCGACAGCATGGGCCTATCCAACCGAGCGCGCCGGGACGGGCCGGTCGCCTCCCCCAGATCGCAGGCCTCCAGGATGTGATCGGCCGCCTTCTGGAGGTAGACGCCGCCCGCGGCGAGGTAGGCCCAGTCGTCGTCCCCGAGCGGTTGGATGGCTGACCATTGCCGGGCCGCGGCGAAGGCTGAGCGGAACAGAGTGATCCTTCCCTTGCCCCGAGCGTCGGCCACTCCGTTGGCGCTCTCCCCGTCTTCGATTCGTCTAACCATCTCGCCGGCCAGCCTGGCCAGGGTGCTTCTCCGCCGGTCGTCCTGGCCGACCCCGATGATGTTGATATCGCCGGTTATCCCGGCGAGGAGGGCCATCGTCGGTTTACCGTCCACCGGTTCCAGGAGACTCCCGGTGGCCTTTGCCCGGTCCAGGTGGAAGTTCCGAGTGCCCGCGACATGGGCATACTCAAGGACCTGGGGCCATACCACGCGCAGGCTTTTCCGGTCCGGCAGTGACCGGACTCTGGTCCGAGGCTTGGGCGTCCCGGGTGTGCCGGCACCGGCGCCGGGCATGAACTCGAAGGGGATACCCACCACCTCGGCGTACTCCGCCTCGAGGCGGCGCCGGTCGTCTCCGAACCTCTGGCGGCTTTCCTCGTTGGGCTCGCCGTCGCGGAAAGCGTCGTAGGAGGTGCGGCGCAATGCCCGGCCGGTCACCTGCTCGCACAGCAACTGGGTGCTGAATGCCCGGAAGCCCACGATGTGGGTGACCGTGCGGGCGTCCCATCCTTCGGTGAGCATTGACACCGACACCACGCAGCGCACATGGGCGCCCGCTTCGCCGGTCTTGCCTACCGTGTTGAGCATTCCACGGACCGCCTCCTCGGCTTCCTTCTTGGTGGCGGTTCCCGAGGTTTTCACCAGGAGGTTCTTCAGGTCGTTGGGGATGCTGTCATCGTCGGCCACTTTGGAGTGCACCACCAGGGTGCGCGGCTGCGGGTACCACCGTCCGTACTCATCGACGTTGGACAGTTCGGGCACCGCTCCCGGATAGAGGGTTCCGTCGGCCGCCTGCCATCCGGCCAGGTGGCGGTAGAGGGCTACCGCGTTCTGGATGCTGTTGGCTACCAGGATCAGGACCGGCGGCGTGGGCTGGCCACCCTCCTCCCAGATGGTGAGGGTGCGTTTCCAATCCGATATAACCGCATCCACGGCGCTGTTCAGCTGATCGGGTAGCCCGACGGTGTTCGGGTTGTCGCGGTAGGCGGCCAGGTTCTTGGGGGCGGTGTTGTCGTAGAGTTTCCGCCACGCCGTCTCGTCGCCGGTGCTGTCGTCGTCGATGGGCAGTCGGGGAACCTTGACGAGCCCGGATTCGATGGCGTCCATCAGCCCGAAGTCGGACGCCACCCACTCGAACTGCTCCGGCTCGGCCTTGCTCGCGGTGTTGATCCAGAGGGGAGTGGCTGAGAAGTCCAGCACCGGGTGGGCTTGGCCGGAGCGGATATCCACCTTCCCCAGCGCTCCCATGTCCCTAAGGGCGCGGATGGCGTTGAACCATACCGACGCTCGGCCGTCCTCCTTCTTCTGCTGCGCGTTCGACTTCTTGCGGGCCGGGGGAAGGTAGCAGTGGTGGGCTTCGTCGTTGATCACGCAGATTCCGGGCGGCCCTATCAGGTCGCCGAGCACGCGTCGAACCGCCGCTTCCCATGATTCGATGTCCTCGCCCCGGTCCTTTCCGAGCAGGCCGCGGGCTTTGGCGTCCGCGATCAGTTCCTTCTGGGTGAAGGCTTGGAAGTTGACGATCCGTACCTTTGCGGTGTTGAGCCGCCTACGGAGGTCTCTGGGCACGATGCCCATTTCTTCATACACGTCGTTGGGATCGGATGGCTGGAGCACGGCCAATCGCTCCCGAACGATATGGCCGGGGGCGAACACTACGAACCGGTTGGTGAACATCACGTTGCGGGTCCGTGTCGAGCGGGCGGCGTTGAGGGTCTGCCAAGCAATCGCCATGCCCATGACCGCGGTCTTGCCGGTTCCGGTGGCCATCTTGGCGCAGTAGCGGACCAGGCCGTCGTTGTGCCGGCGGGCCAATTCTTCAAGTTGCTGACGCTCCCTGGTCCGGCGGGTCACCACCTCGCGGAGCCAGATCAGCGTTTCCACGGCCTCGACCTGAGCGAAGAACGGGCGGAGCGTCATCGCTTGGTCGTCGGTCCAGTGGTGCAGCAGTCGGCGGGTTGTGGCCGTCACGCCCGGGTAGCCGTCGTTTCGCCAGGCCGAGACCTTGCGGCGGATGCTCGCCACCAGCGGGTTGGACCACCGATCCTTGAACACCTGGCGCCCGTCGTCCTCTAGGGAGAGCTGCTGGTCGTAAGTGCCTTTGGTGTCCTTGGGAACCCGCGACATTACCGGGTCGCGCCGACCGCGAAGGGGTGGGCCGTCTGTGGCGCGACCCGTATTATCCAGTTTCCAGTGCAGGTCGGGGACCTGGTAAGGGGAACACAGGACCGGATCGATGGACGGGCTCCACTCGTTGCAGGTCGCTTGGTTGTCGCTCATGATCAGAGTATGACATCCCGGTGGGACGAAAAGGCGTGATGAGGTCGGTGAGTTGGGACTATCAGAAGGCCCTTCGCTTTCCGGCGGGGCTAGTCACCGATACAGCTCTGCCACGCGGAGGATTCCATACCGTTGAAGTGCTCGCGGTAGTTGGGCGGATCAGCATTCACCACGCACCTTGCAGCCAACAGGCTCGCATGATCCTGGCGGAGAAGGTCCTGCTCTGCCTGGGTGAGGCGGCCTATGTAGCGGGCTGTCTCTCCTTCCTCGAGCGCGTCGGCGGAGTTGGCCCATATCACCTCAGAAGGGCCGTCGTCGCTCACCGTATAGACCACCATTCCGCCTTTCGTCACGTCCGGAACCTCTCCTCTCACGGTTGGCCCGAAGTAGTCGGCGGTGATCACCAGCCGCTCCTCCCTGGCCCACGGGTCCAGCCGTCGTCCTGGCCTGTGGTGGGGATAGCCACAGCTGTGAGCAGCAGCAACAACAACAGGAGAACTATTCCCTGTCTCGTGGGTCCATCCTTTCAAGAGACAGTGGAAATTGTACACATTGGTGGTTCTGGGCAAGAGTCTGGGCTAGTGCTGCGATTGCAGAGATCTCCGAGAACTGCACGCCTGCACCTTATAAAGTTGCTGTCTGGTCGTGGAGGATCCGTCCGCCGAGGCGAAGCTGTGGGAGAGGCGGTGGTGGGGCTACGATGTCATCGCAGGACCGGTATTCTCCGATAGGATAAGGGGCAAGAAGAATCGGGTGGAGGTGGCCGCACCGTGCCGGGAGAACCGTGTCCGGGTGACCGGGTTCGGCCATTATTCATGGGGCGGTACCCACCTTGTTTCGTACGAGGTGTCCAAGTCGGTCGATATCGACTGCTGAACGGCACGACCGTTTGACTGCCGATCTCCTGCGCTGGGAGGACATCCGCGACCAGATCAGGGTCATCAAGCGTGCCCGGTCGGTTGACGATCCTTCCATCATCAATGCACTCATCGAGATCTCCTCCTCTCTTTACGATTTGCAGTTCATGGAGAGGGCTACGGACAGTCGGGGAGTTCTCCACATCATTGAGAGGTCCTCGGGGTTGTCGGCGCTCTCAGCGATGTACTCGTCGAACGGTTTGCTCTGCCTGCAGTGCACATGGCCGCAGCGGTAAACGGCCGCGTCTGTCGACAACGTGGGGCCGGGACGGCGGGCATCCTGTTTTGGAAACCGCTGGGTAGACTCTGGACGGCTCCGCTCGTTGAGCCGGCGAGCGCGTGGGCATTCTGGGCGAAGCAGACTGGTAACGCCAGAGCGTGGGATCGCCAGCTTCGATACGAGAGTCCTCCTCGGGCATCGCGGGTCGTGGTCGACTCGCTTGCAAGCGCTGACGAACTCGTCGGCCAGGACTCTTTCGAACAGACCGTCTGCAACCTCGAAAGCGACGGCGTCAGCCGGATCGACTTTACGTGGAGATGCGTGCTGGAAGCCGAGTTCAGTGCCCTTCGGAGAGAACGGGCCGCTACCGACTATCCCTGCGCGCTTGGCGCCGAAAGCTCCATGTGGCTCACATCACCTGAACCCATGTCCGAACTCCCCGAAGATGACACGACACGCTCCGACCCGTACGTGGGATCCGGCTGGTTCGTCTATCGCTGACCTGCAGCGACGCTGCGTCCTAGCCTGTGGTGGGGATAGCCACAGCTGTGAGCAGAAGCAACAACAACACGAGAATCACTCCCTGTCTTACGGTTCCTCCGGATCGGCCGGTTCGGGTTCAACCCGCAGAATCTGGCCGCTGACGCTGCGGACGACGATCGGATCCCCGGGGTTGAGTCCTGCCTCACGATGGGCGGACGCTTGCCAGCGGGCCTGGTTCACCTCCACTATCCCATCCGGGTCGAAGCCGGTTATCGCTACACCGCTCAGCCCCACCATATGCTCTCGTCCGATGGTGGGTGTCGAGAAACGGGCTCGGGCCACGGTCCGCATCCCGATCACATAGAAGGCGGTAACGGAGATCACGATCACCAGGATCACCCACCAGGAAGGCTGAATCTGGGGGGCGCCGTCGGTCAGGAACAGGCCTGCGACCAGCATCGAACCGGCGCCCGCCCAGGTGAGCGGACCGGTGCCTCCCCGCTGGAAGTCGGCGGTGAGAAAACCTATCGAGATCAGGGCCAGAGCGAGGGCCCAACCCCTTAGAGGGAGTACCGAGAGACCGTAACTGCTGAGGAGCAGGCAGACAGCTGCTACGCCTGCGGCGATGCCGGGGCCCAGCGCGTAGAACTCGAAAGCGGCGACTGCCAGGCCGATCATCAGCAGAAAGAAGGCCGTCTCCGCTCCGATGGCGGTGCGGAGGGTGCTGACCTCCACGCCGGGTTCGTAGAACACCGTCTCCACCGCGGTGATACCGCTATCTGTCTCTTGTGTGGTGTTGATCTGGAACAGGTCGCCGCGCACGGTGACCGTCTGATGGTTGAGTTCGACCAGCAGGTTCCCGATCGACGGGGCGACGATGTCCACTAAACCTTCGATAGGTTCTACCACGGTTGTGGACGAGTGCGCGTAGTTCGCGAGGGCCCCGGTGAGTTCGGAACTATCGGGCCGGCCCACTACAACCGGTGAGGCGTGGCCTATCTGAACCCCGGGCGCGGTGGCCCGAATCGGAGCGGCGGCGAGAAGGTGAGCGGCGCCCCCGAAGGCGGACGCCGGGCTGGGTCCGACCCATACCACCAGCGGAAGGGGCGGGTCCTTGACGCGTGCCACCAAGTGATGGATCGACTCCGATAGTGCGGCCTCCGAGTCGAGCTTGATGATGACGGCCATGGCCCCGGAGGCGACGGCGCCGTCTATCCGGTCGGTGACGAAACTCACCGCTGTCTGGTCCAGGTTCCCGTTTACGTCGACCACCTCGACGTGTCCCTCCAGCACGGTTATAAGGATGACTTCGGAGGCTGCGGCAGGCGTCATGGCCGGCGTGGACAGCAGCCAACCGAGGGCGGCGACCATCAGTAAGAGAGTAGTTCTGGGAGTCATAGCTGCCCACATGTTAGAGGTAGCATCCCGCCGCTCCCATCGGCTCGCCACGGCTTGGATACGCGTAGGCAATATGTGCGGGGCATGATCGATAGACCTGCATATCAGGTGGCTCGCTAAAGTGGGCCTGTGAAAACGCTATTGGTCTGCGACGCACCCTGGGTGCGGAACCAGGTTCGGGCTGCGCTCAGCGGCACATGTGAAATCGTCGAGGTAGACGATCCCAGCCAGGTCGAGGTACGGTCCTTTGGTGAGGATGTGGCGGTGGTCGACATGCAGGTGGGCTCGATGGGGGGCATGGCGATAACACGGGCGCTCAAGGGCGCCCGACCGGACGCCGGCCCTATCATCCTGTTGCTGGACCGCAAGGTCGACTCCTTCTTGGCCAAGCGCGCCGGAGCGGATGCCTGGCTGACCAAACCATTCAGCGCTCAACAACTGCGCGCTGTTCTAGGTTCCGTCGTTCCGGATGGAGCGGAGACCTGACCCGGATTCTGCATCGTAGGGTGCTCCAATGACCGGCTCCGTACATTCGATCCTGTTGGTTATCTTCGGATGCTGCCTGCTCGCCTCCGGATTCCTGTCGGGAAGCGAGACCGCCCTGACGGCGGTACCGAGAGAACGGGTTCATCAGCTTGCCTCGACCGGTAAGCGAGGCACTCGACTGGCAGCCCTGGTCAATGATCTTGAAGGATCGATCGGCACGATCCTGGTGGCCAATAACTTCGTCAACATTCTGGCAACCTCGGTGGCGGCCGCCCTCGCCATCAGCCTGGTGGGGGAAGGTTGGGGGCCGGCTCTCTCCACGGTCGTGGTGACGATCCTGGTGTTGATTATCGGGGAGGTGACCCCCAAGACCCTGGCGGCGCGCTTCCCGGAGCGGTACGGACTGGTGGCGGCACTGCCGGTGTGGATACTTGCCGTAGCTCTCCGCCCGATCTCGCGGGTATTCATCGGGGTGGGGAGGGCGATTCTCAGACTGTTCCGGATTCCACCGTCGGAGGATCAGAAGATCACCTTGGCGGATGTCCGGGCGCTGGCGATTCTCGGAGAACGGCGAGGTGAGATTGATGCCGATGAGAGGGAGATCATCGAGCGCCTTTTCGCCACCGCTGACCAACCGGTGCGGGAGGTCATGACCCCGAGGGTGGATATAGTGACGCTCACCGCGCCCGTGACCTCGAAAACGGTGCGGGAAGCTATGGCAACGACCGCCCACTCCCGCTACCCGGTGGTGAGCGAGAAAGGGAATCCTGATTCGATCCTGGGCATCCTCTACGCGAAGGATGTTCTGAGCCAGGGTCGTGATATCCCTACCCCGGAGATAGTCGCCCTGCTCCGGGAACCGTACTACGCGCCGGATAGCGCACCGGTTATGCGGGTCCTGCGCGATCTGAGATCCCGCCGGATCGAGATTGCGGTGGTGACGGATGAGCATGGCGGTGTGGACGGCCTGCTAACCATCAAGGACCTGGTTGGTGAGTTGGTGGGCCAGCTACAGGATGAATACGATCCGCAGGTTCCCATGGCGCTGCCGGTAGGGGCCGATACGTGGTTGGCCGACGGACGGACCCCTATCGACGAGTTCGAAGCCTCGACTGGGGTAACGGTCGAGGGTGGGCCCTATTCGACGGTGGCCGGACTCTTCCTGTACCTGTCCGGTCGTATCCCGGCGCCGGGTGATCAGGAGCGTTACGAGGATCTGGTCCTGACCGTGCTTGCGATGGACCGCCGCCGCATCTCCAAAATCAGGATCCGAGCCAATCAAGGAGCGGGGTGATACTTCGGGCCCCACCGGTTAGTATCGGATAGAGACGGGCAGTGGCGCAGCTTGGTAGCGCGCTTCGTTCGGGACGAAGAGGTCGTGGGTTCAAATCCCGCCTGCCCGACCAATATTTGCAACAAGGCTTTGGCGGGGCGTGAGCAAGCCCTTTCCGGTCGGCTAGCTTTCCTGAAGGATAATTGAACGCATGGCGACGAAACCTGGCGAAACCTACACGGGAGCGGCCCCTGGTCCTTTAGCCCTGATTATTCATGGGTGGGGGGTTCGGGGTGGGTTGGGGGTGGGGTTTTAGGCTGTTGTCCTGGTGTTTTGGGTGTTGTGGTTGGTGTTTTGTGGTGTTGTGGGGTTTCACCTGGTGGGTGAATGCGGTTCGGGGTGCCGGGAGGGGTTTTGAGCCGGGTTTTGTGGGGTTGGTTCCGGGTTTTTGATGTGGGGGTGCCCTTCCGGTCTGCGATAGTTGAGTGTATGAGAAATCTTCGTATCGCTGAGGGGAGGGCACCCGCATGATGAAGGTTACCAGCACGACGAAGCGGCTGCGTGTTGAGGTGGACGACGCGGGGGTGGTGGGTCATGTGGGGTTGTGGTTGTTGGGCGGGTTCGCGGATCGTCTGGGGGTGGGTGACGTTTTGTCGGGGGTGTTCGACAGGTCGGGTGTGGTTCATGATCGGGGGAAGGTGTTGGTGCATGCGATGTTGATGCTTGCGGGGGGTGGGGAGTGCTGCACGGATGTGGAGTTCCTGCGTTCTGAGCCGGGGTTGTTCGGTTCGACGGTGTCGGACTCGACGTTGTATCGGACGATGCGCAGCATCGACAAACAAACGCGGGTCGGCCTCGCCGGAGCGTTGGGCGGGGTTCGGGAACGGGTGTGGAACAAAGTGGACACCGACCCGACCTCTGCGGTGGTGTTGGACATCGACGCGTCGGTTCATGTGGTTCATTCCGAGAACAAGGAGGGCGCGGCGCCGACGTATAAACGCAGCTACGGGTTTCACCCGATTTATTGTTTCTCCGATTTGTCGGGGGAGTGCCTGTCGGTGTTGCTGCGTCCCGGCAACGCGGGGGCGAACACCGTCGCGGATCATGTGCAGGTCCTGGACGAGGCGATAGACGTGTTACCCGAACACATAGGGGTGGGGCACCGGGAAGGCGACAACGAAAACACGGTTCGGCGGGAGATACGGGTCCGGGCGGATTCCGCGGCCGGTCCCACGTTCGCGAAGAAATGCCGGGAACGCAGGGTCGGGTTCAGTTTCGTAGCCCGCAAAACCGGGCGGATACAGGAAGCCATCAACCTTGATGGCGATCACTGAAATTCCCCAGGGTTGATCATCGAAATTCCCCACCCTGGGTGTGTTGGTGAGTCTAGCTGGCGGCTCCTTTCGGTCGGTGTTTTCTGGCTTGGGCTTGGTAGGCGCGTAGCCGGTAGCTGTCTCCTGTGATGGTGAACACGACGCTTCGGTGGAGTAGTCGGTCGAGCATGGCTGCGGCGATTGTGGTGTCGGAGAAGATGTCTCCCCAGGAGGCGACGTTGCGGTTGGTGGTCAGGATTACGGAGCCTTTCTGGTATCTGCGGGAGATGACCTGGAACAGGGAGGCTGCGTCTTCGGATGGCATGGGCAGATAGCCCAATTCGTCGATTATGAGGACTGCGGGTCCGGAGAAGAACCGCATGGTTGGGGCCCATCGTCCTTCGAGGGCTGCTTTGCGGCATCGGGCTGCTAGGTCGGCTGCGGTGGTGTAGTAGACCCTGTGCCCACTGTCGACCGCGGCGCGACCCAGGATGGTCGCGAGCATGGTTTTGCCGACACCGGGCGGGCCTATGAGCAGCACGTTGGTCGCGTCGGCGAGGTAGGCGCCTGCGACTAGCTCTCTGACAAGGGTTTGGTCGATGCTGGGCTGGGCGGAGAAGTCGAAGTCGTCGAGTTGCCAGGGGGTGGGGAAGTTCGCGAACCGCATCCGGCTGTTCCACCTGCGCTGCTCGGTGGCTTCGACCTCGACCCGAAGTAGACCCTCTAGGAACTCGGTGTGTCCAAGCCGGCTCTGGCGGGCTGCTTCGAGGTGGCCTGGTAGCGCCTCGGCAGCGGCTGCCAGCTTGAGGTAGGCGAGATGGCTCCGCAACTGCTGGTAGATGCTGTCTCGGCTCATCGCCGACCCCGGTGTTGTTGGTCGATGTGACGTTGGTAGACGGCGAGGTCGATGACCGGCTCGTCGTGTTCCACTCCGGCGGCGAGGTCGGCGGCGATCGCTCTGGCTGCTGCCGATGGTGGCCGGTTCGGTTTGGGTTTGCAGGGCCGGGCTGTGGTGAACGCGCCGAGCACGACCTTCTCGAGGGCTGCGGTATGTTCGGGGAGGCGAACCACCCGTCCTTGACCTCGGGGGACCTTGCGGTGTGTGGCGACCAGCCGCCCGGAACCCGAGGTCACATCGAAGGTTGGTTCACCCAGCCGCCAACGAAGCGTGACTTCTGTTCCGATCACAGAAGGCGGCACCGAATACCGGTTGCCCCACACCGCGACCAGCCCGTTGGCGGCCACTTTGCGGACCATGGTTCCCTCCGCCGGATACGGCACCGGGGGCAGGTCCAGCAGCGGTTCCGTATCGGCTAGCTCCCCAACAGTGCTCCCGGCCCGCCGGCGGGCATCCCCAACCCTTTCGCAGAACTCATCAAGGCTGTTCTGCGCTTCGGACACCGTTGCCACCGCAGCCGTGCGCCACCACCGCTGAGCTATGTAATGGATCGCCTTCTCCACTACGCCTTTGCGGTTCGGCCGCCGGGGCGGACACGGATCAACCCCGACACCGTAGTGCTTGGCGACTCCCACGAACGAGGCCTGTATCCGATCCGTGCCCGGCACCACCACTGTGGCCATCCGATCCACCCGCCACCTCCGGGCCGTCCCGCCGAGGCGGCGTAGCACCTCGTCGATGCCTTCCACCAGATGAGCCTGGTCCTGGGATGGGCTCACCCACGCCCGGAACCTGCCCGAATGCGACAGGACACCCACCAGCACGGACACCCGAGATCCCCACGGTGGGTCCCGCAACTCCAACCAGTCCCACTGGCATTCCTCGCCCGCGGGATGGTCGATCACCGCCACGGCCTGGCCCCGTGTTCCCGAACACGCCCCACAAGACGGTCTCAATTGCCGGTTTCGGATCTTGCGGACGAACGTCACATAGCTCTGCCCATAGCCCAGGGCCTTGGCTTCGTCGAACAGCGCCGTCGCCCAAAGGTGGGGATCCTCGGCCAGCCGCTGACGAACATAAGCCTCGACCACATCGAACGGGTCCGGCTCCGCTGCTGCCCGCTGCCCCGGCACCCGTTCCCCAGAAAGGTGCGCTCGTACTGTCTTTCGGTCTCTTCCCACATGGCGGGCAATAGCCGAAATCGACCATCCCCTCCGCTTCAACGCGTGTACTTCCACGTATTCCTCCTGTGCCAACATCAGCGGTGGGCTCCCTCTCCTCGCTGCCAGACCTAGCAGTCAGCAGCTTGGAGAGGACCCCACTCAACGTCTGGTATTTGCCGTCACAAGATGGGGAATTTCAGTGATCGAGAGTGGGGAGTTTCAACGATCGTCAACAACCTCATCGACGTGGACGACCCACGCTGGGAAGCGGCCGTCCCGAACCGGCCGATCCCAAGCAAGAACGGCGAACAACCCGAACCCCGCGCTCATGTCGCGGATCTCACTGATCTGGTAGACGCCGGGAACTGGCCGCCGGGGGCCCGACTCGTCGTACGACGCGAACCCCGCCACCCCGGCGCGCAGCGTTCCCTGTTCCCCTCAGACGACTACCGCTACTGGGGACACTGGACCGACAACAAAGACGACGCTGCAGAATCCGACCGCGACATGCGCGCCCACGCCCGGGTCGAAGACCACATCGCCCGACTCAAAACCAGTGGTGCGCAACGGTTCCCGTTCACCGACTACGAAACCAACCGCGCCTGGCTCGCGCTCGTCACCTGGGCCGACACACTCGTCCGCTGGTTCCAACACCTCACCCTCGCCGGTACCCGCCTCCGGCGGGCACGACCCAAAACATTACGCTGGGCACTATGGCACACCCCCGCCAAGCTCATACACCACGCCCGACAAAAAATCATACGCATCCCCCAAACCTGGCCCACCGCACCCCTAATCACCAGCATCCACCAACACCTCCAAACCATCTAACCAACCCCGACACGCCGCACCGAACCGCACACACCCAACCCGAACACGCCCCGAACCGGGTAGCCCAACCGAAACAACACACCCCCCGGCAAACCCGGCACACACCAGACCCCAAAACCGGTACGCATCACCCCCAAAACCAGCCGAAACCAGCCGAAACCCGCCCCCAAAATCGCACCGTGAATAATCAGGGCTAGAGATATCCGTTCCACTCGGCATCTCTATCCACGAGTTTTCTACTGTTATGAACGCGCTCGGCAGCCTCTACAGGGAGGTTGGCAGGAGTCTTGGCGTCGAAGATGTAGAGGGGCTCCAAGTGAGCGGGCACCGGGAGGGAAGCCTCGTTCTGGAGTGCGACCCGCTTCTGAAGCAAGGTTTCGACCCCGCCATCGCCGACTGGCGTCAGCGAAGCACTACTCAACGGCTTGGAAGAGCTAGCGGTTGGCGACCGCCCAGAGGGCTTTACGTACGCCGCACTCAAACATGCCGTCAAGCTGACCGGAGCTTTTACTGACAAGGGATCCGAGGTGGTTGTGTCAGGCCGTGGCCGGTCCGTCTCGTGTGGCGCCGTTTTCAGGTCAGGTACTCAGAGGATCGTCAACCGCAAGACGATTATTTGGGGATCGGTGGAAGGAAACCTGCAAATGATCTCTTTGAGGGGACGGTCAAGGTTCAACCTCTACGAGATGCTCACGGACGAAAGAATAGAGTGCACATTCGGCGATGACTTGCTTAGCGTTGCAAGAGAATCGCTAGAATGTCGCGTCGTTGTGTCTGGTGAGATCCACAAACGCGGTGGCGAACTTGAACATGTCAAGGTAGAACGTCTTCGCCGTCGCCCTCCCTCAGACCAACTCCCGGGCTTTGCGGAGATTCGTGGACTGTTTGCTGACGCGTAACGCAGATGGCACACGAACTCCGGTATCGGGATTCGGTATGTTTCTTGGCTGTCATGAAGAACGAACCGAAAGGTGTCAAGGATCGATAGTGGTATCCTCGGAGTACTCTCGTTCATTCTCGGTCCGGGCATCCGTGAGGTCCGACCCGCAATGTCGGCACTTGATAGCTTCCGCCTTGATTACCTCTGCGCAGAATGGGCAAGGTACCCGTTCGCCGGAGGAAACACCCTTGGCGTCCATCGCTTCCTGATCCGGCTTGAGCAGGAAGGCGATCCCCAGACCGAGCGGCCCGAGCAGGAATCCGAGCGTGAAACCTCCGCAACTGCTTCGTCCCTTCTTGGAAGCAACCACCGCGGCGCCTACACCGAACCCCATCCACAGGAGAAACAAGATTTCCATTACCAAGCGACCTTTCGTAGGAGGGTAAGTACTCTTAGATAACGTACCATATCAGAATTGTTCTGAATTGAGAGGTACCGCAGTTCATCTCGTTATGGGTCGGATCCAACAGGTGGCCGTGGGCATTGGCGACGAATCGGCGACGGAGGGGGATGTTCTACGCGTTATCTTGGTCCGCGGGCAGCTGTCCGTATACGGCCTCAAAGATGTGGGGTGCTTGGTATATTCGATTGCGGCTCCGCTGACCAAGCTCTACCAGGTCACCTCTTTCTACCAAGGCGTTGATGGCGGAGTAGGCTGTCGGCGGGGTGACCTGCAAGGCGGCCGCCACCCACCTCGCGGTGACGAACGGGAGGTTGAAGAGGTTTTCTGCCAGCCTGACCACTGAGTTCGGGCGCTTTTCGGCAAGGAGTTCGTTTCGCATCGCTTGGTGTAGGTAGACAAGCCGGACGGTACGTTCTTCAGCGTCGCGGGCCTGCTGTTGAACGCCCCGAAGAAAGAATTGAATCCACGGGATCAAGTCACCCTTCTGGCTGGTGCTCAGCAGAAGGTCGAAGTAGTCCTCCCTGTATTGCTCCAAGTAGGCGGATATGTAGAGGAGCGGTTGGGTCAGCGCACCACGGAGAACCAGAACGAGGGGGATCATCAGTCGACCGATACGACCATTCCCATCCAGGAAAGGATGGATTACCTCGAACTGGTAGTGAGCGAGAGCTAGCTGGATGAGAAGTGGCATCTCGTCTTCGTGGAGGAAGCGCTCGAGGTCGGATAGCAATTCACCCATTGCCTCCGGCGGCGGGGGTACGAATAGTGCGTTGTCAGGTGTCGTACCGCGGATCCAGTTGGGGGTTTGTCGAAACTCACCCGGTTGGCGGTGGTGTCCCCGAACTCCGGTTAGCAGCCGTCCGTGAACCTCGCGTAGCAGGCGCATGGAGAACGGAAAGCCTTCACGGACTCGTTCCAGCCCGTGCTCCATGGCTATGACGTAGTTGCGGACCTCCTGCGCGTCGGTCTCGGTAGGAGCCTCCCCTGCCTCCAGCCGAAGTAGTTGGGGGATATCCGTCCTGGCCCCTTCGATCCGTGAACTCTGGACAGCCTCGAGACGCAGATGTGGTCCGATCAGGGGATGAGGATTCGGAAGCAATCGACCGAGACCCCCGAGGCGATGAACGGCCCCGGTGGCTTCATCGAGAAGCTTGATGGTCTCCTGGGGCAGGTCTAGTCGGCGAGGAAGTGGGTTCGGGTAGAAAGCCCGGAATCCACCGAGCGTCATCCGGACGGCGCCACGTGCGGTGGAGCGAAAGGTGTCTGGTTGCATGATGGTGCCTTCCGGGCAAGCCTAATAAAGCAAAAGGGAGTGTACTTTATCATGATGGGTTTCTTCTTAAGGTGGGCTTTACTTCGGGTGAGATATAGTAAAGCGTTCTGGGCTGCGCTTTATTTGTGACGGTTATTCTTAAGGTGGGCTTTACTTCGGGTGAGGTATAGTAAAGTGTTCCGGGTTTTGCATTATTAAGGCTGCGCAGCCTCAACTACGAACCGCACCGGGTTCTGCCGGACAGATGTAGTTGAGCCATAATCGGCGCCCGGGAACCTTGCAGCGGCCTACCCGGGGATTACCTGTAGAGAAGGACTCCCGGCGCAGGCGGAGAGGGCCGCGAGGCGAATGCCGGTTTTGACTTCTCAGGCCGCCCCGTCCTTGTCGGGATTCTCAACGTTTCCAGAGAGACCTCGTGAAGAGCAATAGCACCGGGAAGAGTTCTAGGCGGCCGATGATCATCAGGAAGGAGAGTATCCATTTGCCCGTCCACGGCACTGCCGAATAGTTGCCGGTCGGGCCGAGTTCCCCTAGTGCGGGTCCGATATTCCCGAGCGCGCTGGCGCTGGCTGAGACCGCAGTGACGATATCCATCTCCTCCCCGAACATCGAGCCGGCGAAACCCATGACGAAGGTGGAGGTCATGAATATGAAGATGAAGAATAGAAAGAACGACTGGACGCTCTCGACGAGTGGGTCGGGAATCCGGTCGTGTCCGAATCTGGTAATGAACACGCCGCGCGGGTAGACGAGCCGCCTCAAGTCGGCCGAGGCCGCTTTGACGAGCACCCCGATCCGGAAAACCTTGATACCGCCCGCGGTTGATCCTGCCATACCGCCTATGAACATCAGGCCGACCACCAGGATCTGAAGGGCGGGAATCCAAGCGCCGAAGTCTGCGGTGGCGAAGCCGGTGGTCGTGACGATGGCCAGCGCGGTGAAGATGGAGTCTCGTATGCTGTCGGCGAACGTGGTTTCGCCCCAGGTCCCGATCAGGATGATGATCGTCGCGGCGGCGACTATCGCTGCAAACAGGCGAAACTCAGTGCTCTTCCAATACCTGCCGGGATCGCGGATGGCCCGAAAGTGCAAGGCGAAGGATGTGCCTGCGATGAACATGAACACGATCACTACCCATTGGGTGTAGGCGCTGAACCCGGTGATGGATGTGGACTCCGTCCCGAACCCTCCTGTGGACATCGTGGTGAGGGAGTGGTTGATTGCTTGGAATAGGTTCATATCGCCGGCCCATAGGAAGAGGGCTTCCACGAAGGTGATAAGGACGTACACGTACCACAGCCGTTTTGCGGTTTCCTTGAATCGCGGAGTGAGGCGGTCAGGTTCCGGACCGGGTGACTCGGCCCTCGCAAGCTGGACGCCCCCGGTACCCAGCAAGGGGAGGATCGCCAATGACAGAATTATCACACCCATCCCACCGATCCACTGAGTAGTCGATCGCCAGATAAGGATCCCTTTCGACAGAGATGACGGATCCGGTATTAGCGAAGCGCCGGTAGTGGTGAATCCGGAGGCGGTTTCGAAGAAGGCATTCGTGAAGCCGTCGATCGAGCCGGTCAACAAATACGGCAGAACCCCCACGAAGGCCATCGCAAACCATGCCAGTCCCACCGTTGCGAATCCTTCTCGGGTGGTCAGCGTTCCCGATTTACCCACCACTCGCCAACCGACCCATCCGATCACCACGACGGCGACAGCGGAAATGGAGATATACCCGGCCGTTTCCCACTCGCGATATATGAAGGATGTGATAACCGCCGGAACCATCAAGACGCCGGTAGCGACCACCACCGCTCCGATCACGTATGAGAGGCGCCGGAACATCGGGCCGGGTCGTCTCAGGAAGAATCTCCTATTAGGCAATGGAGATGGGGTGGTCACCGCCGGAGGGCCTCGTTTTCGTATCCGGCGGGTTTCATGCTGAGAAGAGGGACTCGACCGCCCCGCGCGTGTCCGGAAGGGTGAAGATGATGAGGTTGTCGTGTGGTTTGATGGTGGTTGTACCGGACGGGACAAGGGCTTCATCGTCCCGCAGGATTCCACCTACCACCGCTCCTCCCGGCAGGGGAAGCTGCAGAAGGGTCTGGCCTACCGACGCGGATCGCGGAGAGACCTGCATCTCGATAACTTCGGCGTCGGTATCGGAGAAGGTGGTAACGGAATGAACGTGGCCTCGACGTACAAATCGGAGGATAGAGTTGGCCGCGGCCAGCCGGGTCGATACCGTTGTGTCGACCCCGATTCCGGCCAAGAGCCCTACATAACTCAACCGGGTTACCCTGCTGATGGTGGTTGAAGCGCCCAGTGCTTTGGCGACCAGACAACCGATGAGGTTCATTGAGTCCACACCGGTCAGCGCGACCACAGCATCCTCCTGATTGATGTCCAGATCAGAAAAAACCTCCGGATCGGTCGGGTCGCCGGCGATTACCAAAGCCTTGGGATGCCTCTCCGCAACTACTCTGCAGCGAACACTATCGGGGTCTATTACCACTAGATTTGTGTTAGCCGCTCCGATCATGGCGGCAGTCCGATGGGCAACTCGGGTCGAGCCGATGATCAGGGCGCGCCGGATGGTCCGGTTACGGATTCCGATCATGGCCTTGGCGCCATCGACATCCTGACTTCGGACCATGAGGAGCAGGTGGTCTCCCTCTTGTACGGTTGTTTCGCCGTGGGCGACGATGGTCACCCCGTTTCTGACCACGGCGATGGCCAACCAGTCGAACGCACCGAGCCTTCCTCGCGCTTGTCTGAGTGGGACTCCGACCAGCGGAGACCTAGCGGTGGCGGTACCACCGACCAGGGACAGTCGTCCCTGCCCGAACTCGATCAACTCGGATACTCCCGACTGATTCACCAGGCCGGTTATCTCCTTGGCGGCGGACTCGATCGGATCTATTACGAAATCGACCGATAGTCCTTCCAGCCCTTCCTTGAGGCCTGGATCTTCCACCCGGGCTACGGTACGTCCTACTCCCATCTGGGTGGCCGTATGGCAGGCAAGAATGTTGACACCGTCGCTGGTCGAAACAGAGAGCAACAGTTCAGCCCTGCCGGGGTCTGCCTGACAGAGGACTTCTCCGCTGGCCCCGTTGCCGGTTATGACTAGGGCGTCGACCTTTTCCCGGATCTCCTCGGCTCGGGCAGGGTTTTTTTCGATGACCACAACGTCTTGGCCTTCAAGGGATAGCCGCTCGGCGAGGTAACCACCGACCGCGCCGGCGCCTACGATGATGATCCGCATTGGCGTGACCTCGCAGTAAGGAGCTTTGCCGTACGGACCAGGTTAGCCCACGATTGTGGTTTTCTCGCGTTCTCGGAGGCTGATCTAGTCGGGTTAGCGGCAAACTACCCAGTAGATCAAGGTAGTTGCCTCTGAATCAACCCCCTTCCCGCCGGTGGTGGAAAGGGTTACTTTCTGGGTATGGCTGTGCCGCACTCTGAGGTTTCGGCGGGCCGTGACGGGGCGCGAGGCAAGGTTAGGGCGCGAGGCAAGGTTAGGGCGGGGGGCGGGGGTTTCATATGTCTGGAAAGTTGTTCGGAGATGTCATCCGAAAGGAGTCCTATCGAAGTTCGGAATCGAACGGAGCGTTCCCCTGCGAACCGTCCGGCTCTTCCAGGCTCGTGAACCGACTCCTCCACCCAAGACAGGTTCACCGGCAACATGGTCACCTACCGAACCTCTATCTACCACCCTTCTACCTACGCCGTTCGCTGCTGGTCGGTTTGGTGGTTGCCGTCGGGTTTTGGATGACCGGCGCCGGTGCGACGCCGGTTCCGGAGAGCGCAGCGCCGGGTACATCTTGCGTGGGTCTGGACCCGCCGGTTGAAGGCCGGATCACAGCCGGTTTCGAGCCGGGCCCCGGTTATGAGGGGCATTGGGGCGTCGACTATCCGCTCGGTCCGGACGGCGCCGTTCGGGCGGCGGCGGATGGGGAAGTTTCCTTCTCGGGGTGGGTGGTAGGAAACCTAGCGGTTACCTTGGACCACGGAGGCGGGTTGAAGACAAGCTATTCCTACCTCGACAGCTCCTTGGTGAAGCGGGGCCAGTCTGTGAACCGAGGGATGGTGATAGGACGGGCCGATGGCGACTCGCCGCATGATGGTCTGCACTTCTCGGTAAGGATTCACGGGACCTACATAGACCCGGAGACAGTGGTGGGTTGCCTACCGGTAGCACCTACCGCGGGACTGCGGCTGGTTCAGGTTCCTATTACACCCGGCGGAAGGAGGTAGGTCGCCCCCGGAACTTCAGGACACTGCGACTATAGGGTACTGTTCGGGTGTGCGCATTGGCCTGCTCGGTGGCACTTTCGATCCACCTCACATCGTTCACATGATCTTGGCCGAGGCTGCTTACCAGCAATTCCGCCTAGACAGGGTGTGGTTTCTTCCGGCCGGTTCCCCATGGCAGAAAGCCGGAACGGGGGTCACCTCCGCCGGCCATCGATGGGCGATGACGCTGGCTGCCACGTCGGACATTCCGTATTTCGAGGCTGACGATCGGGAGATCCGCCGTCCGGGTTCTACCTATACGATCGATACGCTCATCGGCTTGGAAGGTGATGATCTGTTTCTCATACTCGGCGCCGATGCCGCTGTCGGCATTCCTTCCTGGCATCGAGCGGATGAGGTGATCGAAAAGGCCGGGATTATTGTGGCGCCTCGGCCCGGGACCGGACAGGCGTCGGTGAGGCGAGCGATCGGCAAACAGATCGGCTGGCTGGATATGCCTCCACTGGATCTGTCAGGTACGGAGATCCGTCGGCGGATGGCAGACGGGGGTAGTCTCCGTTTCCTGGTCAGGGAGCCGGTTCGTCGCTACATCGCTCTTCATCGGTTGTACCGTGATCAGGAGCGGGTCGGAATCGACCGATCTTGACTGATGCCGATGATTACCGCAGGGCTCCTGATACTATGGTTTCGGGTCAGGATCGTACCGGTGTTGAAAGGGATATGGCAGGAACCAAGCACATCCAGACGTCGGATGCTTCGAAGTCCGATCAATCTTCGGGGAAGTTGGCGAGGCTGGTAGTCGCCGCTTTGGACGGGAAACGGGCAAAGGACATCGTGGTGCTCGACATGGCTTCCCTGCTCGGTATCGTCGATCTGTTCGTCATTGCTACCGGAGGGTCGAAGAGATTGGTGCGCACCTTGGCGGAAGAGGTGGCCGTGAGCCTTAAGGAACACGGCAGGACGCCCCTCCGTGTCGAGGGGAGGGATACCGCCGAGTGGGTGCTGCTCGATTACGGAGACCTTGCGGTTCACGTCTTCCAACCGGAGGCGCGGGACTTCTACGGTCTCGAACGTCTGTGGGGTGATGCTCCCCGGATTTCTTCGCCGTCCGGTCACCGGGGAGTCCGATCGGCTGTCGATCGGGCGGCCCAGCCCGGATAGGTGAGGCTTGCGTGTCTCGACTTTGACCCGGCAGATGTTGGTATGATCTATGCTGCCTCTCGGTGCGCTAGAGCGGACCGGAGGAAGTAGTTCTTGGGGCTGTAGCTCAGCTGGCAGAGCGCTTGCATGGCATGCAAGAGGTCACGGGTTCAAATCCCGTCAGCTCCACCCGGTCATACTTCGGGTTGTGTTTGATCCGTTGGGAGAGAACACTCGTTGGCCGCCTCTCTCTGTTTTCTCGACACCGATTAGTTCCCACCCGACTATCAACCCCGATTATTCATGGATGGGGGTGTGGAGGATGAGTGGAGTAGATGAAGAATCGACCCCCTGATCAGGCAAAACAGGTATCGGCGTTTCCCGTCCCAGTTCCGGTGTGGGAGACTCACCTGTCAGGTGAACGGTGGGTTTCTCATAATACTCGGGTTGGTCTGGCGTTATATGCCTCGGTGTGGGGGAAACCTGAATAATCAGGGTTAAACCCCCATCATTCAACGCCTACCGTCCTGAGTCGGGGAGTCGTTGACGATTGCGGTAACCGTCTGAGTGCACCGGCAGGCTCGGAGATTCGAGAACGCGAAAAGCGCCATGCAGAGACTGTTGTGGTACCGAATGTGGGACGTACCTTTTGAAAGTAGCGCTCTAGCTGGGAATTTACGCGGCCTACCCCTCCGTAGGCACTGAACCAGACCCGGGTGGACAGCCCGTCGAGAGCCGGGAGAATCCGACCACGACTCATGGAGACCTAACCGGTCCAGATGGCGACCCGCCTTTGTGGTCAGGAACACTCTCCGACAAACCCGGTACGGTTCAAGCACCCTTGAGGGGGCTTCGGGGGAAACTCCGGCATCTAGGGAATCGGCGGACGTCGCCCTATCGGTACCGCTGGTGACGCAAAATGCCGTTGTGCTAGCGGGAGCTGGGTCCCACAGACACTTGCACCACTGCTCGGATGTGATCGAACCTCGTCCGCAGGTACCCCATGATGGCCTCGGCTGCTTCGGGACTACCGCCGGGGCTCGTGAGGATCAGGTCTAGCTGCCGCTCCTTGACGTTGGATATAGCTTCCATGAACCCTTGCTGGTCGCCCAGGGTGAGGGAGAGGGCTTCATCATTCGGAACGGGTTTGTTTTCCAGCCAGCACGTGGCGTAGAGCACCGTGGCGCGGCCCGTGTGATCCGATAGCTTCTTTAGGTACTTGCGGCGAAGCTGGTCATTGGGCGACGGGGCACCGGGTCTCTGTGGTCTGGCGGCCGCAGCCCTCTTCAGGCCGTCGAGTTCGCGGAGCTGCTCACCCCATGTCGGCATTCGGTTCCCACCCGGACGAGTTCGCGGCAACGAACTGCTGAACGACAGGTGTGGAAGCCGTCACGGCAGCGAAGTACTGAACCTCCGCAGCCTCGTACGCAGCAACGAGATCGGCCACTCCTGCTTCGTGCTCCTGCAACTGTGATTCGAGTTCAGTACCAGTGTCGATCATGATCCCTCCTGGTTGGTCCACTACGATACCCATTTCCCCCTGAGCTTCGGCGAAAGGACGTCCGCAGGAATGGCCGTCCGCTGCCAACAGCGGGGACGGGCCAGGGCCAGACGCGGGACTCAGCCTCTACCGGCCGAATCGGGGATCATACCTTCGCCTGCCTTAACGGGCCTTCTCCCAGCCGCCGCCCAGAACCCGCCTTCTGGTTCAGGACGGCAGAACCACCTCTCTCGTCTTGACAGCGTCTGTGGCCACACGGTCGTCAGAATGCTGTTTCGTGCAGCATCCGCCACAGCGTCTTCTCCCGAAGCGGCACACTGCGCCGCCGCCACAACTTGTCGAAATCCTCGAAGGGATCGCCCGTGTGTTGTCGGCCCGACGCCGGCTGGGCCTGGTTCGACCAGTTGGGCGGTCACCCTCTGGTGGTCGAAGCAGACGACGAGTTGGTCGATCGTCCCAAGTTGACAGGGCCCGCCCCCGCCTCCACCTTTCCTGGGTTCCGAACGCGACCCGCCGAACCCCGTTGGTTGGGGGGAGACGGTCGAAATGTCCGTAATTTGATGATCCCTGCCCGGTTCGTTCGGTACCGAACAACCCGAACCGGCGGTGTTTAACCCCGATTATTCATGGATGGGGGTTGGGAGGATGAGTGGAGTAGACCAGTTTCACACCCTGACCAGGCAATACAGCTATCGGCATCCCCCATCCCGATCCGCTGTGGAGGTTCACCCGGCAGGTGAACGTTGGGTTTCTCCCAATACTCGGGTTGGACTGGCGTTACATGCCCCGGTGTGTGGGAAACCTGAATAATCAGGGTTAAGGCTATCTACCATTATGCATCCAGGGTGGGACACTTTCCGTTCCCGACACCTCAAACACCCCGAAAGCCGAACCCCTTCCGGAACGAACCGGCTTGGTTGGATCAACCCCTATCCCCGAGACGAGCCTTCCCGCAAGACAAGCGAACCAGCGACTCAGGACGTCCTCGCTTGGATTCGGTAGGAGCGAGCGTCTTCAGCGAAGCTGTCGAAGAGGTTGGACTCCTCGCCCGCCGACAGCATCTCCGGATGCCATTGAACTGCTAGCAGCGGCCAGGTCGGGTCGGTGCTTTCCACAGCTTCGATAGCTCCCTCCGGGGTCCGAGCTACCACCTTCAGTCCGGGGGCGGCACGGGAGATCGCCTGGTGATGAAGGGAGTTCACCCTCCTCTCCGTAGTGTTATATATGGAGGCGAGTCGACTGCCCTCCTCCAAACGTATGGGATGTCGGTGAGCGTTCCGGATTTCCGCTTCGTCGGCCGGGGTGGGATGTTCAGGGTCCGAACCGGACAGAACATGCTGGTGCAGCTCTCCTCCCAGGGCCACGTTCACGGCTTGAAGTCCCCGGCAGATCGCCAAAACAGGCATCTTCCTCCGGTACGCCTCGTGTATTAGAGCGATATCGCGAGTGTCATCTCCATCGAATATCTCTATCGCGTCCGTGACATTCTGCCCATAGAGGGCGGGGTCGAGATCCCGCCCACCCGTGATGACCAATCCGTCCACCCGGTCTAGGACCCTCTCCGCATCATCGGCATGCATGTGTCCGACCAGAAGTTGGGATGTACCGGCCCGGTCGAGGGCTTCGGTATAGAAGTCGAGCAGCGCGTGCAAACGGCACCCGTGGCCCAGGTATGTGTCCAGCACTCTCATTGATGTGGTTACCGCCACCATGGGGCGCATCCGGTATCTCCCACTACTGCTGCTCGAAGGCCAAACAGTACTCTCGGTTTCGTGCGCGCCTTTCCGTTTCCACAACTTGAAGGGTGACACGGGATGGAAGATGCGGGGGATGGCATGGCCTTGCGGGCGCGATAGGATCAGGACTGTGAATCACAGATATGACCACCAAACGGTAGAGGCCCGCTGGCGAGAGGCATGGGAGGATTCCGGTATATACCGGTCGAGGGTTGACTGGAACAAGCCCAAGCACTACGCCCTCACCATGCTTCCGTATCCGAGTGGGGATCTACATATAGGCCACTGGTATGCGATGACCCCGTCCGACGCGAGGGCTCGTTACATGCGCATGAAGGGCTACAACGTTCTCTTCCCGATGGGTTTCGACGCCTTCGGGCTTCCCGCCGAGAACGCGGCGGTTCAGGCCAATATCCATCCATGGACGTGGACCTATTCGAATATCGAACGGATGCGCCGCCAATTGCGTTCGATGGGCACCATGATCGACTGGTCCCGGGAGGCGGTTTCCTGCACGCCCGAGTACTACCGATGGACCGAATGGTTCTTTGCCAGGCTTTACGAGGCCGGTCTGGCTTACCGAGGGAAGGCTCTGGTCAACTGGTCACCCACCCTCCAGACCGTGCTGGCCAACGAGCAGGTCATCGACGGTAAGGACGAGCGCACCGGCCAGCCGGTCGTGCAACGGATGATGGAGCAGTGGTTCTTTCGCATTACCGACTATGCCGAGGAGCTACTCGATTTTGATGGGGTCGACTGGCCTGATCCGGTCAAGGCGATGCAGACCAACTGGATCGGTCGTTCTGAAGGGGCGCGGGTCCGGTTCCCGGTGGAAGGCGGGGAAGACATCGAGGTCTTCACCACCCGTCCCGATACCCTGCACGGCGCCACCTTCATGGTTCTAGCACCCGAACATCCTTTGGTGGACCTGCTGACCACACCTGAAAACGCAGAGGCCGTAGCCGGATACCGTGCGCAAGCCGCTGGCCGATCCGAGTTGCAGAGGACCGACCTGACCATGGAGAAGGACGGGGTCGCTACCGGCGGCCACGCCCTCAACCCGGTTACCGGACAGTGGATCCCGGTGTGGATTGCTGATTATGTATTGATGAGCTACGGCACCGGGGCGATCATGGCCGTTCCCGCCGAGGACGAACGGGACTGGGCCTTCGCCGAGCGCTACGACCTCCCGATAGTTCGGACTGTTCAACCACCGGCGGACTTCGAGGGCAAGGCCTACACAGGGGACGGTCCTTCGATCAACTCGGATTTTCTGGACGGTCTCTACATGGTCGAGGCGAAAGAGGCGATGATCCGGTGGCTGGAAGATCAGGGCCACGGAAAGCGCGCGGTGCAATACCGGCTGCGTGACTGGTTGATCAGCCGCCAGCGTTACTGGGGTAGTCCCATTCCGGTGATCTATCGCCAGGATCGGAGCATGGAGTTGGTTCCCGATGCTTTGCTGCCGGTCGAGCTGCCGGAGGACGTGGAGTTCATGCCTACCGGGCGGAGTCCACTTACGTACCACGAAGATTTTCTCAACACGCTGGGGTCGGACGGTCGGGAGGCAACGCGAGAGACGGACACGATGGATACGTTCATGTGCTCATCCTGGTATCAGCTGCGGTACCTGAGTCCGGATTACGCCGAGGGCCCATTTGATCCCGAGGAGGGCGCCTACTGGCTGCCGGTGGATGTGTATACAGGCGGCGCCGAGCATGCTGTTATGCACCTCCTGTACACCCGATTCTTCACCAAGGCGATGCGCGATATGGGTCTGTACGGTCCGACCTCCGAGCGGATGCAGGCCCACGGTCGAGACCCCGAGGGGATGTTCGACGAACCGATGATCATGTTACGCAACCAGGGCCAAGTGCTGGGTGAAGAACGACCAGGGGATTTGGTGACGGTGGAGGGGTGGATGGAGGGGGATCGGCTCCGCGCCGAGTCGGTGACGGTGGTGAGCGATCCGGCGGACCTACCCGTTCCCGGCGAGGCGGTAGCGGGGGAGATCATAGGTCGGACCGAGCGGGTAATGAAGGTTCTACCGATCGGTTCGCAGCAAGCCGTCACGGTCGAGGTTCTACCGGATGCCGAGGTACGGATAGCGGCAATCCCGGGCGACAACACCGTATCTCAGCTTCGCCACCGCCTCGACGTCCAGAGAATGTCCAAGTCGAGAGGAAACGTCGTCAACCCGGATGACCTGGTCGAGGAGTTCGGCGCCGATACGGTCCGCACGTATCTCATGTTCGCCTTCGAATGGGAGAAAGGCGGTCCATGGGATAGCCGGGGAATCAGAGGATCCCAAAGGTTCATCGTGGACTTCTGGCGTCTGGGCCGGTTGGACTACCAGGCAGCCGACACCGACGCAGATGCAACGGCATCCTTGCGACGGACAGCTCATCAGGCCATCACCAAAGTTGGTGACGACCTTGAGAGATTCCGGTGGAATACCGCAGTCGCCGAGCTTATGAAGCTGCGCAACGCCCTCAATAACGCCCGCGTGGAGCGCAATGTCGATCCGGAGGCGTGGCAGGAGGCGATGTCGATTCTGACGCTGCTGCTCGCTCCGATCGCCCCTCATGTAACCGAAGAGGTATGGCACTCCCTCGGCAATACCGGGAGCGTCCATCTGCAACCGTGGCCGGAAGCCGACGAAGGGGCGGCGGCCGAAGAGATCGTGACGATGGTGGTCCAGGTCAACGGGCGGGTCCGAGCCCGCCTTGAGGCGCCGGTTGATATCTCCGAATCCGAAGCCCTGGAGATGGCTCTGGCTGCCCCGAACGTAGCGCGCCACGTTCAGGGAAGGCCGATTCGCCGGGTGATCGACAGGAGGCCCCGTTTGCTGAACTTGGTAGTTTGACCGAATGGGTCGACAAGCCGAGTTATGGATTGAAGGTTAGGGCCTCAATGCAGTCAGGGGTACGACCGCCACCCCGTCGTCGGTCTGGTAGCCCGGCCCGAACGCGGTCAGCACGATGAGTCGAGCGGGGTCTCCTCGCCGGGTGGTGTCGACGCGGGATCGAAGGGCGCGCAGGGAGTCAATGGCTTTCTCGATGGCAGACCCCCCTCCCAGTTTGATCTCGACAGGGGCCCATCGGCCCTCTAGACCGTCTATCACGGCATCTGCTTCCAGGTTGCTCTCATCCCCGTAGTAGTAGAGACGGGCACCGAACGACTGTGCATAGACCCGGAGGTCACGCACCGCCATTGATTCAAATAGCAGACCCAGCATCGACAAGTCGCGTGCGATGGCTGCCGAAGAGGTCATCAGAGCCGCCACCGCAAGTGCAGGGTCAGTGAAGTATCGCTTTGGAGTCTTGCGCAGCCGGATCGAAGACCTGAGGTGGGTGGACCACGCGGGAAGCGGCTCGATGACGAACAGACGTGCTAGTTCGTCCAGGTAGGCCCGTATCGTCGACCGCGCCGGAGGTCTAGCACCTCCCTCGGTCAGGTCGGCCCGTAATGTGGCGTCGGAGGCCGCGGTAGCCTCGTTGCGAGCGAGGGAGACGAGCAAGTTCATTACCAACCGTGAGTTGCGCCTCACCCCTGACACACGCGAGATGTCGATGCGGGCTATGTTGTCCAGATAGTCCCGCAGGCGAGCCTGCGCTGTGTTCGCCGACATCTGGATCATACGAGGCCATCCTCCCCGAGCAATGAGGGAAGACACGTCGCCGATAGTATGGGATGAGTCTGGCGCCCGGCAGCGCTCGCCCGCCATCAGCGACGACAGGGAGACCGCTCCGCTGGAGTTACCGGACTCCCAGAGTGACATCGGTCGCATCCGCACTCGGGCAACCCGACCCGCGCCCGAGTGTTCGGTTATCTTGTCCGGCGGATTCTGTGACCCTGTCAGCAAGAAATGCCCGAATCCGGCTCGCTGGTCGCAAGCATGACGCATCGGGTTCCAGATGGCGCGGACCATTTGCCATTCGTCCAGCAGTCGTGGTTCTTCACCTTCTAAGAGCGAGTGCGGGTCCACTTCTGCAGCTATCCGCAAGGCCTCAGAGCCGTCCAACATGATCTGGCTTCGGGCGAACCTCTGCCCGGTCCAAGTCTTACCGCACCCCCTTGGGCCTTCTATTAGAACCGCCGGAGACGAGGCAAGAGCTTCTGCAACCTCGCCGTCCACCACTCGATCAAGATAGTTGGGATTGCCGATACCAGCCATGTTCGTCCGTCATGCACACGAGCATACTCCACTTTCCGGTGGTTTCACACTCCACTTTCCGGTGGTTTCACACTCCACTTTCCGGGGATGCCGTTGGCTGCCCGCTCGACAATATCAGAAGTTACGTGATCCCCTGCTGACCGATCATGATCGGGAAAGTACAATTTCCTCGACACCTGCTGACCCGTAGCTTCGATGTATCACAATCGTCCGCGACGAAAGGGATCTATGAGTTCAACCAACCAACCGCGGTTGCGGATCGGGCTGCTGTGCGTGTACTTCGGGCTGTTCGACGCGGCCATGCCGCCCGAGTTCCGTCGTGACCGAACCGCCTTCGCGGAGTCGATGAGAGAACGGATGGAACAGTTCGGGTCGGTCGTGTACCCAGGGGTGGTTGACTCCGACGAGACGGGGAGGGAGGCGGGACAGGTATTCGCCGAGTCCGGAGTGGATGTGATCGTGTTCGCACCGACAATGGCGGCGCCGCCCAGTTACGGATGGGAGGCGGTCCGGAACCTGCCGAACGTACCGCTGCTGGCAGTGGGCGCGCAGGAACTACCGGAGGTCCCCGACGACTACGCCACCGAAGAAGCAACCCGCCGCAGCCTTCCGGTGGGGCTGGTCATGTTCACGAATGTTCTGGTCCGAGAGGGTCGGCCGTTCACGACGTTGGTCTCTGCGGCCGGTTCGGAAGATCTCGAAGCCGCCCTCAAGGACACGCTACGGGCGGTGGAGGCCGCCGCCACGGTCCGCAACGCCCGGATGCTGTCGATCGGCGCTCCGATCTCCGGCTATCTGGACGTGGAGGTGGCTCCCGAGGAGCTCGAATATCTAGGGGTCGAGGTCATCGATATCGGAGCGGTGGAGATCGCCGCCGCCTTCGCTGCGGTCGACGATGAACGTGTCACCGCTCTCGACAAAGATCTTCGGGACCGGTTCGATGCGTCGTCCGTCGATGCTCCGACACTGGCCCGTTCATCCCGTCTTGCTCTGGCTATGGAGGGACTGTGCCAGGCGAACGACGCCACCGCGGGTGCGGTCAACTGCCATAGTGACACCCTTCGATGGAACCCCGGCGTCGGTATTACGGCTTGCCTCGGGGTGGCGCTCTGCACCCGGGAAGGTACGCCGTTTGCCTGCACGGGCGATATCCCCACCGGCATCGCCCTCATGCTGGGCAAGAAGCTGGCCGGGTCGGCCCTCTACTGCGAGTTGTACCAGATGGATTTCCCCGGTAACTGGATCCTGGTTGCCAACGGCGGGGAGGGGGACTTGAGCGCCCGATCCCCGTCTTCTGAGGTGCGTCTGCTACCCGAAGACCACTACATGGGCGATCACGGCCCGGGTACTGCGGTGGCCTTCGAGCTACCCGAAGGACCGGCCACCCTCATCAGCCTCACCCCGCTGAACCACACCGGCGGATGGGTACTGGTAGGCGCCGAGGGTCGCATAGTGGGATCCAAACACCATGACATGGAAGGACCCAACGGGATGTTCCGGTTCGACTCGGGAGACGTGGCGACCGCCTACGCAGGCTGGTGCGAGGCCGGGGCCACCCACCACGCCGGACTTCTCCCCGGCCACCACGGTGCCGTCCTTGCCCGCACCTCCGATATGCTCGGAATCACCTACATAGCAGTCTGAACCCTCTCGTCAACAATACGGATTGTGCTAAACCGGGAGTGATGTCTCGCCGGAATCCTCCGGGTTGGTATTGACGACGTGCTGGCAGAAGCCGCTCTGTTCGGTCGCGTCATCGAGACGTTCGTGGTGGCGCAGCTGCGAGCCAAGGCTGCGATTCCCCGGTCTCGCTACCGGCTGGCGCATCTGCGGGAGTAGAACGGCCACCGTGAGGTGGACCTGATCGCCGAACTCGGAGGCGGTCGGATCATCGGACGCTGGAGATCATCGGCTTGGCCGTTCTATAGCCCGAGGCGCCGGGTGAACCACTTCCTGAGTAAACCCGGACAGGCGGTGGTAGCCTTGAATGTGCCCGAAGTGGGGGGTTGCAGGTGCCGGTAAGGATCGTCAAATCGTCTCGTTCACATAGTGTGGCGCCGGTGTATCGACGGGTGCGGGCAGCAGACCTTCCGGCGATCATGACGCCGGGGTCATCTCGGCCCCACGTTCCGCTGACGTTGCTCGTCAAGGAGTGGGACTACTTTCCCGACGACCGGGCGTTCATGATCGAAGACGAGCCGGTGGGTCCGGACGCGGATGATCTGTGCAGGATTGCGGCGGTGGTCCACGCTCTTTGCGAGCGCGATGGGGTGCAGATTCCGGATTGGGTATGGGAACACCGATCGGTAGTTCCATTGGCCTGGGATCGTTCTTGTGTGATGGAAGGGTTCATCTGGGAGAGGACGGTCGAGCACGCCCCGCCGGCATGTGAGTTCCACAACGTCTGGTTCGACTACCAGTTCATCAGCACCGAGCGTCGCCGCGTCACCAAGGACAACTACATGAACTTCGTCCAGTGACCGAGCTTCCGTACCGGTCATTCAATGAATTGATCAGCCTTCTCACGGAGGTGGATGACGTACTGAGTGAGCACACCCCTACCGGAATCATGTACGTTCTGTACGTCATCGGCGGGGTTGCGATCGGGTCGGTCTTCGGGAACAGGCTGACGCAGGACGTGGATGTGGCCACCGCCGACGTTCCCCCTCAAGTGTTGGAAGCCGCTCGCGTGGTAGCCGGACGACACGGTATGCCCGATGGCTGGATCAATAATCAAGCGGCGGAGTTGATCGAAGTCGACCTGTCTATTGACTCTTTCGGCACTGCCTACGAGGGTCGCTGCCTCTTGGTCCGGGTGGCGAAACCGGAAGTACTGCTCGCCCTCAAGCTCATGTCAGGTCGTGGTAAGGGTGTGCGTGACATCTTGGAATTAGCGGAGTTCACCGGCATCGTGTCCTACGACAACCTATTGAGTTTGTGCGATGAGGTCTTTTCCGAATCTGCCTCGTACGTGTTCGAGCGAGCTTGGGTATCGAACGTAAGCCGGGACATCCATCATCTTCTGGCGCGCAAACGATCGGGCGGTTCTCTAGAGGATGATGTAGCCCGGCTCGCAGCCGGCCTGAATGGGACGGATCGATGAGCCGAGCAAGGCCGAGGGGCCCCAAGTGATGTCGGGTCAGGCACGCCCTCTGTTGCACATAACGGGCGGTGCGGGTTAGAGGGCTACAAGTAAGATGCGCTTCATGGTGACCGTCTTCGAGCTCAGCAACCCGTGGCCGACCCCGGACGATGCGATCGAGACCGCCCGTTTCGTGGCAAAACAAGCATTTAAGATATACGGTGATCGTCTCGACAGCTTGTGGATGTATGGTTCGCGGGCTCGGGGGGATCATCAGCCGGATTCCGACCTGGACCTGCTCCTGGTTAAGACGTCCGAGCAAATCGATCCACGCAACAAGCTGGAAGATCAGTTGTACATGTCGCTGCTGGACCAGCTATCCGGGGATATGAGGGTTATGGTGTCGCTCCACACGACCTATCCCGAGCAACTCGAAAGCTGGGATACCATGTTCTACCGGAGTGTGCGTGCTGACGCCATACGGATAGCATGACCTCGACCGAAGAAGCGTTCACGCTTCTCGCAGGCGCTAACGAGAGGCTTGGTCATGCTGAGACCAGCCTCCGGGTAGGGATGTACGGTCCCGCCGTATCGCTGGCGTACTACGCCGCATATCACGCCGCTCAAGCCATTATCGCTTATCACCGGCGGTCGGCCAAGACCCATCGCGGTATCCGAGGTCTGTTTTGGGCCCTGGCCGTGGAGGGTTCTGACATCCCACCGGAGGTTGGCAAGCTCATCAACGGCCTAGCACGCAACCGAGTGAAGGCGGACTACACAGCGATATGGGATTGGGATGAGGTTGATGCTGCAGAGGCCGTCGGACGCGCACAGACATTCGTGAACGAAGTGTATGCCTGGTTCCATCGCCATCACGGGTGATCGGCAGCCTTGACCTTCTCGTGAGTTCTCCGCCTCTCGGAATCGGAGACGGCGGCGAGGCTGCATACGCAGCAGTAGCAACGCTACCGATGCAATGTCTTAGCTTCGATCAGAGGGAAGTGCGCGAGGAGGCGGGGGGCGCGGCAACTGCGAGAGGATTAATGGCTCTTCGCGAATGAGGGAGAGTAGCCGGTCTCTGAATCGCTCGAACCCGACCTAAGCCGCTCGCACCCCCCAATGTTACCCCGTGAAGTGGGAATCAAGGCTAGCGCGAGCGTAGTTCTCGTTGTAGTCGTACCTGCCGGACTGGAGTAGGATCATCCTGTGAAAGTTATCTACGAGAGGTCGCCGGGCGGCAAAGATCGTCTTCCGACAGATACCGATTAGCGTTATGACGGTCGCGGGGAGGTCACGGTGTTCACCGGATCTGCGTAAACCGATCAAGGTTTTCGACTTCTTCTCTGGATGTGGCGGCTCAAGCGCTGGTCTGCGGGCCGCTGGACTTGAGATTGTCCTCGGTTTGGACAACAACATTGATGCGGGACGGACGTTTAGGGACAATTTCGCTGAGGCGGAGTTCGTCTGTGCTGATATTGAGAACGTAGCCGAGGAGTCTTTCGACGGCATCGTCGACCGCTGGGCAGATCACCCGTTGTTGTTCAACGTGTGCGCCCCATGCCAGCCGTTCTCTCGGCAGCTGAGGGGCGATGCTTCATCAGACGACAGTCGCCTGGATCTCCTTAGCGATTTTCTGCGATTCGTCCGAAGGCACCGGCCCGAGATGATTTTCGCAGAGAATGTGCCCGGCCTGCGAGACGGGATCGCCGGTCGAGAGGTTTTTCTGCGATTCACTCGCATACTGGATGAACTCGGCTACGACACGAACCACGGGGTCGTCCGCTCGCAGGACTACGGCGTGCCGCAGCGGAGAGCGCGGCTGGTTCTGCTGGCAAGCCTGTTCGGTCCCGTCGACGCTCCTGCCCGGACTCACGGTCCGGGTACCAAACGACCGAGCTACGCTACGGTGGCCGACTGGATACGCGATTTGCCCGAGATCTCGGCCGGAGAGTCCCACCCTCTTGTGCCAAATCATCGTGCGGCTGGTTTGTCATCGCTCAACCTGCGGCGGATCCGCGCTACCCCTCCTGGAGGTGGTTGGAGGGACCTGCCGCCTCACCTACTGCCGGACAGTCGAAAGTCGGGTTTCGCAGGTTTCACCGATGTCTACGGCCGCTTGAAGTGGGACCTTCCAGCGCCTGCGTTGACGACCAGGTGCATCAGCTATTCGAACGGGCGTTACGGGCATCCTGAGCAGGATCGCGCCATCAGCGTACGCGAAGCCGCTTGCCTGCAGACGTTTCCTCTGGACTTCGTCTTCACCGGCAACCTCAACTCGCAGGCCCGACAAGTGGGGAATGCGGTCCCGGCGCTGCTCGCCCAACAGTTTGGGGAACGTATCGTAAGCCATCTCGCGGGTATCGTAGGCGATGTAGGGGATCGTTCAGACACGAGCCGGATCATGAATAACGGGTTTGTCTCCAGACCGGGCTCTAAGCATGGCTAGGTTCAGAACAAGCGCTCGGACGGTAGACATGCTCGGCCGTCAGCAGATCGCAGGTATCCCCACCGCCATCAGTGAGCTATTCAAGAACTCCCATGACGCGTATGCCACGCGTGTCGAGGCCGACTACTACCGTCCAGAGCAGCTCCTCGTTCTTAGAGACGACGGCCTCGGGATGACTCCCGATGACATCATAGAGCGATGGCTCGTCCTGGGGACGGACAGCAAAGTCGGCGGCAGCGGCGAGTTGGACGACATAGCGTCCGCCATGGGTCTGGAGGCCCGCATTCCGACCGGCGAGAAGGGCATCGGTCGGCTAGCCATCGCGGCGATAGGCCCTCAAGTGCTCCTTGTTACCCGGGCAAGACGATCTGACGGGCTTCACCCTACGGTGGTCTCGTTCGTCAACTGGTCGCTTTTTGCTCTGCCACGGATCGCCCTGGATGAGATCGAGGTCCCTGTCCAGCAGTTTCCTGATGGCAAGCTGCCCACCGCCGACGATCTGTCACTGCTGGTTGACGCTGTGCGAGAGAATCTCGACCGGGTGCGTGGTAGGTCAGACAGCGAAGCCGTCGGTGACATTGAACGACAGTTAGAGGCAGCCTCGTTTGATGTCGCCGCCCTCCAGAGGCGTTTCAAGTCGGCTGCCCTCCTCGGTTCAGCGACCGGAACGCAGTTCTACATCCAGCCCACGGATCCGATGCTCGCGGACGCGCTGGTAGACAAGCCGGGGAAGCGCGGGATGGGCGACTTACCGAAGGCTCTATTGGGGTTCACGAACACGATGATGCCTGATCACCCGCAGGCACCCCTCACTACGACCTTCCGGGACCATCGCTCTCCAGACCTCTCTGTGTCGGTAATCGGATCGGATGAGTTCTTTACACCGGAAGAGTTCCGCGGCGCCGACCATCACATCCACGGGTCCTTCGACGAATATGGCCAATTCTCCGGAACGGTGTCCGTGTACGGTGGCGAGCCCGAGCAACACGCCATTGTTTGGCCCGGCGCGAAAGGCCGCAAGACCGCCTGCGGCTCCTTCACCATTGATTTTGCCTATGTGCAGGGCGTGGCCCGTGAATCACGAATGCCCCCTGATCGCTGGAGAGAGATCACCACGAAAATGGACCGGATGGGGGGGCTGTATATATACAGGAACGGTATCCGTATCCTGCCGTATGGGAACACGGACTATGACTTCCTTCGCATAGAGGAGCGACGCAATTTCGGAGCGAGATATTACTTTTTCTCGTACCGTCGAATGATCGGAGCAATAGAACTACCACCCGAGAGTTCGCGTCTTCTTGTCGAAAAAGCCGGCCGTGAGGGGTTCCGAGAGAACAAGGCCTACCGCGACTTCCGTGCGATCCTCGAGAACTTCCTTGTCCAGCTTGCCGCCGACTATTTCCGGGGCAAGGCGGCGCGCGGTGCCCTGTACCGGAAAACTAAGGAAGACCTAGATCAACAAGCCCGGGCGCGCAAACGGCAAGCCCAACAATCGCGAGCGAGACGACTGACGCTCGTGAGAGCCCTTCGCGAACGTGCAGCCATGATCGCTAGCGACGAACCGACGCTGAGGGTCGAAGCGGTGGTCGAGAGGCTTGTAACAGAGGTGGAAGCGGCCTCCCGCGCAGTTGATTCGGACAGCAAACTTCGAGCAATCCTCCAAGCAGAGTTGTCAGCGCAGCGAGCGTTAGCCGGGCTGAGAAGCGAACTCAGGGTCCCTCAAGCGCGGGGTTTTGCCCTTTCGCGGGCGCTGCGCCGCGACCTCGCAGCGTACAGAGAACAGCGCGCCGAGTTGGATGAAGAAATATTCAAGCCCGGCTTTGCCCTAGTGGAGGAGGTGGTCGCCGAGGCCACCAGCGGCCTGGATGCAAGCCGGCGACGGCGTTTCGATGCCGCTACGGAAGAAGCCGGGCGGGCTGCCCGGCAGACGGTGGCCACCTGCCGACACAACTTGGAGGAGCAACTGCGGGCTACGAGCGAGTCGGTTAGCGATGCAGTCCGGCAGGCGATCGCGAATCTCGAGTCTCATCTGAATGAGATGGCACAACGGTTTCAACGAACGGACCTCACGGTGTTGACTGATGCCGAGGTCGTGGAACTGCGGTTCGGACTCGACTCGGAAATCGATTCCATAGCGTCTGCCAAACGGGAGCAGTTAGAGAGGATATCCGAGCAACTCCGAGCGATCACCGTTGTTCCCGACGGCTCCGGTCAAATAGTCACTCAGTTGGACATTGCCGGGGCTGTGGAGGAGGAGTTGCTCGCCCTTCAAGAGCGCGCCGAAGCGGATCTGGATCTCACCCAACTCGGGATGGCCGTTGGGATCATTGACCATGAGTTCCAATCAACGATTCGCTCAGTCCGGAACAATCTTCGCCGATTCAAGGCATGGGCGGACATCAACGACGAGTTGTCCGATGTCTACAACGGGATCCGAGTCAACTTTGAACATCTCGACAGCTATCTCACCCTGTTCACTCCACTACAAAGGCGCCTGTACAGATCCAAGGTCGAAATCAAGGGCAGCGATGTGAGCAAGTTCCTGCTGGGTCTATTCGGAGAACGCCTCAAACGCCATGGCGTGGAAGCCAAAGCTACAGAGACATTCCAGCGGCACCGATTTACCGGCTATCCGTCAACGTTCTATCCGGTGTTCGTAAACCTAGTGGACAACGCCATATTCTGGCTCCGGGATCAGCCACCGCCGCGTTATATCTCCTTAGATGCTAAAGGCGCAACTATGATCATCGCTGACAATGGTCCCGGTGTACACGACCGCGATCGCGAGGCGATCTTCGAACTCGGCTTCACACGCAAGCCTGGTGGGCGTGGCTTGGGCCTATACATTTCCCGTGATGTTCTGGCCCGCGTCGGATACGACCTGACCGTCGGCGAGCGTTCCGACGGAAACGGTACGACCTTCATGATTCGACCGAGGAATGCTGACGAAGATGGCTGATGTTGACGTGCCAACCGTTTCTGAGCATCAGCCTCGAGCCATAATTGAGTCCTTCCTACAGAACGTAGTCATCCTCGACGATGTTGTTGTCATGTCGCAACAAGGGGAGGAGCAGTCGAACACGACGACGCCGTCCACCACGCTCCGTCGTCCGGACTACCCGGAATCAACAGTGGCCAGTGACAGGCGAGTTAGCTCCGATCGCCCGGGCGTCCCCTTGCATGCCGACACAGTGATCGACGCGTTCGCAGACCTCGGGATGGTGTGTGCCGTCCTGAAGGCTGGGCACGACAGCGCCTTCCCAGAACGGACCGTCAAGGCCGCTGTCCGTGCCGACATAGTGGTCCTTGACTGGAAGATTCACGAGTCGGCCGGCGATGTTGCTCTGAGCGTGATAAAGCGTATTCTCGAAGCCGATCAGAACAACCATCGCCTGAGACTTATCGCGATCTACACAGGCGAAACAGATCTCGGGGACATCTCCGAGCGGATCCAACTGGCGATCCAGGACTTCTATCAAGATGAAAAAGTAGATATTGCGAATCCGTCGTGTATTACGAAGGGACCCTTGCGAGTCCTAATACTTGCGAAGGAAGGAACACTTGGCGGTCACGGGCCTGGTCTTAACTACGCTGAAGTAACGGAAGACGCATTGGCGGGAAGGCTGGTGGATGAGTTCGTATCGATGACCTCGGGACTGCTTCGCAATGTTGCACTTGCAGGAATCGCGACGATCCGAAAGAAGGCGCACAGGGTACTGGCTAGATTCAACGAGGATCTGGATCCTGCATACCTTGGACATCGGCTGTTACTTCCCCACCCCCCCGACGCGGAGGATCACCTTGTGGCGGCGCTTGGCTCTGAATTGCTCTCCGTCCTAGAGGAGGAGCGGCCAGGAGATCACGCGGACATTGAAGCCATAGAGCGATGGCTGAATAGAGCGAACGGACCTGACATATCCAAACCGCTCACTCTCTCGACACCGGCGAATGTAGTCAATGATTGCCTCGACTTACTCCTACGGGGTATCGATGCCACTCATGCTCAATACAGAACCTCCAAGAAGAAGTTGGAAGCCCGTGGAACAGAACTATTCACGGACTCCCCCGCTACAGCGAAGCTCTCCAATGAGAACTTTGCTGCGTTGCTCAACCTGAAGACCCGTTATCCAGGCCAACGTCCACGATTAACGATCGGGGCCGTCTTGTACATCGAGGAACAGGATCGTTGTCAGTACTTGCTCTGTCTCCAGCCAAAATGCGACAGCATTCGACTTGAATCGGCGTCGGGGTTTCCCTTCATACCGTTGGCAACCGCTCAAGAAGAGAACAGAAAAAGGTCCTTCCCCTTGGTAGTAGAAATCCGGACAGGCGAGTGGGAGACACTCGGAGTTGTCCCCAAGCCATCAGAACTGATAATACGTTCATTTCACGCAGGGTCGAACCCTCCCGGCGAAGTCATCGCCATCAAGGATAAACCTGGGGAGTTCTACTTCGAGGACGTTGACAAAAAGAAGTATCAGTGGGTCGCCGAAATGAAAGAGGAACATGCGTTTAGAGTTGCAGCAGCCGTTGCATCGGCTTTGGCACGCCCCGGCCCTAATGACGCAGAGTGGCTTAGGCGATCCTTCAGATAGTCGGAGTAGTCCACTCCCGTGTCTACCTCGTCAATCGTGAGGTGTCGCATCGAGACAGTCCGATCTCCAGCTTGATTCCGATCACGGAAGGGTTAATGTGCCTGACCTATGCGGCACGCGCCGGAACGTCTTGGACTTCACCCTTCTCTTGCCCATAATGAGCATGTTGCCGTAGCCGTTGGTTGAAGAGAGTATCTCCTCTGGCTCGGCAGGAGTGCCTGAAAGGGGGGTTATGGGCCGACCCGAGTCCGGGACAAGCCGTCCACGACGGAACACGAAGCCGGGACCGACGATTTACTGGCGGGACGGCAGTTCCAATCCATGGTATAGGCAGCGATCCCAAAGAGGCCCGGCGACCTGGGTCCCACCCGGTGGGAAGTTCGACGTGGCTGGCCGTTCGATCAAGGGCGGGCTGGTCTACATCGGCCACGGCGCCCTGGCCGCGAACGGATGCGGACCCGAACCCAGCCTCATCGATCCACGATCTCCGGTCAACTGGAAAAGGGCGGATCGTTCGGCAGTGGCCATGTATAACAACTCGTCGTACAGGGGATTCAATCCACGGGTTCGAGCCGCCTATCTCGAGTGGCTGGCCGGTGGTCGTCGTGACAGGTCCGTCCCCATCGGTTACGTGTACCTGTTCTTCTACGGGCTCGAACGGCGCCTGTTCGCCGATCTCGGGGCTGACCTCCACCTTCCCGAAGTCGACATCATCCTGGCCGAGATCGAAAGCCTTCTCGACGTTTACCGGGAGGAGGGTTCATTCGCTCGGAGTGCCGGTCAACTGCTGGATTTCGTGGACGGTGTGCGGTCGGTGAACACTGACGCACGGCCGGTCCCGTGGGGTTCCGCTCGCGCAGAGCGCGGCGTGCCGGCTGTGGTTCGAGTCGGCATCGGCAAGTATGTCTCGAAACGGTCCGCTATCCCGGCCGGATGGGCTCTCAGCTACCTACGTCACCATCCCGAGGGGCGGCTACGAACAGCTGCCATGCGCGTTGCCGCCGAGTTCGACGAGTTGTTCGGCATACGTTATCGGGAGCGGTTCGGACCTGGTCTTCAGGTGCCGAAACCGGCCAGGAAGCTTGAACTCTCGTACCAGGCCACATCCCCCGGGTTCGAGGGAGGCTTGTTTGTCACCCTCGACAAGATTCCTGATATGGCGCTCGAACCTACGCTGATTGCCAAGCTCAACGGGTTGGCCAAGAAATGCGAGGATGAACTCGCCGCCTACAGCCGCTTGCTAGGACGTCATCCTGACCGGGCCGGGACCCCGGCCGCGGTCGGGTTGCTCCCCGATGTGTTGCTCGCCGAACGCGGTGGTCCTGTCCTCAAAGGTCTCCGGGTCTGGACCTCGGAGGTTCTGGCAGATAGGCCGAGGGCGGTGGTTCTCCTCGGTGAACTGGTGGAACAGTGGTCGCCAGGTCACCCATCGAAACTAACCAAGACCGATGCCTCTGCTCTGGCATCCATGCTGACCAACATCGGTGTGGCCATCGAACCCGATGTCCGTTTCGGTTCGCCTACTCCGAGTCCGGATTCGCTTGCGGTGTTGTTCCCGCTTCCCGAGGGTGGGAGGGCGGAATCAACTCCCCTGTACAGGGCCGCCCTGTCACTGGTGTATTTGAGTGCGATAGTGGCCGCCGCGGACGGGGACATCAACTTGATCGAACACCGGTTCCTCACCGAACGATTGGAAGGGATCCCCGGACTCAAGCCTGCCGATAGAGTCAGGTTGCAAGCCCACTTGGCTTTGCTCGGGGTCCAAAAACTTCGTATGTACGGCATCAAACGCAGGGTGAAGGCGATGGAGCCCAAAGATCTTCCGAGAGTCGGGAGCCTTCTGATCGAGCTGGCGGCCGCCGACGGGGTGGTCAATCGCGAAGAGATCGCCGTTCTGGAAAGGTTGTTCGAACAGATGGGCCTTGACGAAGCCCACCTGTATAGCCGCGCACATACTCTCGACTTGGGGGATACCGGCCCGGTTACCGCGTTCCATCCTGTAGCTCTCGACTCTGAAAAGGTTGCGGTACGTATGGCGGAAACCGACCGCGTGTCGAACTTGCTAAGCGGCATATTCAAAGATCAAGACCTCCCGCCGGAAACCGAACCGCAAGCGTCCGGTCCGGAAGACGGGTCGATGATCGAGGGACTTGACGCGTCGCATTCGCAGTTGCTGAACGCCCTTGCATCGAGGCAGAAGTGGGATCGTGGTTCCGTCGAAGACATGGCTCGTTCGTTCGGGTTACCGTTTCTTGACAGCGCCCTCGACGTCATAAACGAAGCCGCCCTGGAATCCTGCGGTGAAGCACTGTTCGAGGGGAACGACCCGGTTCTGCTCAATACTTATGCCTTGGGGCAACTGACCAGCCATACCTAGCCCCGATTCACTCATAGCGGATGGGGGTTTGGAGGACGAGTGGCGTAGATAGCCGTAATTGTGCTCTGACCAGGTAATACAGCTACCGGCATTTCCCGTCCCGGTCCGGTATGGGAGGTTCACCTGCAAAGAGGTGAACGGGGGGCTATTCCTGGTATCCGGGTTGAACCGGCGTCAAATGCCGTGGTGTGTAGGAAACCTTGAACAATCAGGGGGCTAGTGTCCTGAATCGTTGTTTCGCTTGTGTTCGGGGGACCGCGAAATCTTTTCGGCGGGCGTAACCCGACATCCGGGGGAATCTGTCACACCCGGTCTGCATACTGGTTGGTAACCGTAAAGCACCGACGGTTGGGTCAGGTACCGACCGGACCGGGGTTGGGATCATCTTGCTTGTTTTCTTCTGCCTTGCCTATGTTCGGCCAGGAGAGGGGTTGGCGGGACGCGTTTCGACGCTGAGGAGGCGGCGGCCGGGGGTGTGTTCCTGTCTTGTTGTCAAGCCGCGTCGGGTAGTTTTTGGGGTTGTGTGCGTGGTTGGTAGGGGGTTCGGGTTTTGAGCATGGCGAGGATGATGTTGCAGCGTCGGCGGGCGACGCAGATGACCGCGGCGTTGTGTTTTTTGCCTTGGGCCCGTTTGTGTTGGTAGTAAGCGCGGGCGTCGGGGTCGTGTCGGGTAGCTACGAACGCGGCGATGAACATGGCGTCTTTGAGTCGGTGGTTACCTCCTCGTGACCGCCGGGTGGTGTGGCTGCGGCCTGATTGGCGGTCTACGGGTGCTAGGCCTGCGTAGGCGGCTAGCCGTCCGGGGTTAGCGAAACGGTTGGGGTCGCCTATCTCGGCGAGGGTTCGGGATCCGGTGCGGGGCCCGAACCCGCTCATCGTGTTTAAGACTTTTCCCAGCCGATGTTCCATGAACGCGTCTTCGATGTGGGAAGCGAGTTCGTCTCGCTGTGTGATGATCCGGTCCAGGTCGGATGTGAGGTCGGAGATGGTTTCTCCCCAGGTCGCTTCGGCCGCTACCGTGACGGTCTGGGCGCCTAGCGCAGCCCAGATGCGGTCGACGACCCTTTCAGCGGTTCGTCCGGACCGCTTCGACATGAGCGTCCGGACCCGGGTTTTCCCGGCGGTCCGCAACGCGGTGGGCGTGGGGTATTTCACCAGTGTGTCTCTGAGGCCGGGTGTTGACATCAGCCTGTCGCCGACAGCCCTCTCCAGGGTCGGGGACACGGCTAACAGGGCGTCACGCAGGCGGTTCACACACCTGGTAGCGTCGGCGGCGAGGTCTGTGTCCCGACCGTTGAGGACCCGCAGACGAACCAGCAGCCCGTCGCCGACGGTAGTCCAGGTCAGCCGATCCGCGTTACGCCAAGCGAAGTCGGCCAACACCTGGGCGTCTTTAGGATCGGTCTTGGCCGCACCCGCGTACAGATCCGCGGCTCGGCGCATCGCGAGGCCGGACACGTAAGCCACCGGAATTGACATCTCCGCAGCGACCGACAGCACAAGCGCAGCCGCCGACGAGGTCATATCAACCACCAACGCCGGACGGCCATGACCTCCGGCGTTGCTGATCATTTCCCGGATGGCCGCCTCATTGTTGGGAACCCGGCGAGAAAACAACGCTTCACCACCCGACGATATCGCACAGGCGTAATGTTTGTCCTTGGCGATGTCCACACCGACGAACACCTCCGGAACAGGACTAAGAATATCACCCATCAGACGGTTCCCCTCTCTGATCGAAAACACGTTACATCAGCTACCCGGGGTACCACACGCCTCAACCACTTTACGACCAGCCCCCACACGGTGCATGTTCCTGCCCATACGGTGCATGTTCCTGTAAGAGGTCGCAAGGCACCCGACCACGGCAGGCGGCACCACACCCCAGGCCATCTACCTGACAGGACCCAAGAACCCTACCCACCGTGGCGAGTAACCAACCCCAATGCTCACACACCGGAGCTACCCAACACGGTAAAGGGACCCACCGGCGAGCGATCCATACCGGTAGTTCGGTTTTCGCGGTCTCAACCCGGGTCCGTACCGGAAGCACGCCGGGTGGTTACCTGCAACCTTCAGCGAACTTCCGACTCGGGACACTGGTAGAGGACTTGCTGAAGGGCCGGGCCGATCTCCGACGGGGTGTCAAGCACGATCGCGCCTCCACCCTCCAGAGCGTGCCGTTTCGACGTATACGAGCCCCTGTCTCCCTGAAAGATGGCGCCGGCATGCCCCATTCGCCGGTCCGCAGGCGAGGCTCGGCCGGCGACGAACGCTACGACCGGTTTGGTCATCCGCGGCAGGTAGGTGGCGGCGTCCTCTTCCATGTCACCACCGATCTCGCCGATCAGCATGACCGCGCCGGTCCGCCGGTCGCGCTCCAGAACCTCTAGGGCGTCGCGGGTGCGGGTTCCGACCACCGAGTCGCCTCCGATACCTATGAACGCCGACTGGCCGAGCCCGGCCTTGACGATGTTGAGGCAGGCGAGGGTCCCGAGACTGCCGCTACGAGAGATGACCCCGACCCGACCGGGCCGGAAGATCGAAGGGTCGAACGCGGGCATGAAACCGACGAAACACTCTCCGGGCGTCACGAGCCCCGCCGTGTTGGGGCCGACCACGTCCGTCCCGGCTGCGCGGGCGGTCGAAATCAGGTTCATCACGTCTCGTACAGGGACGTGTTCGGTGAGGATCACCAGATTGGAAGCACCCGCCTCAATCGCATCCGTAGCTGCAACCTCAACGCTGAGAGGGGGGACGAACATAACCGCGACCTCGAACCCGGTTGCCTCCATTGCGGTCTTGGCGCTTCGGTGAACCGGCACCCCGCAGTGGGTGATGCCCGCCTTGCGGGGGCTCACGCCCGCAACGATCCGAGTCCCGTACTCCTGCATGCGAGCGGTCCAGTAGGTTGCCTGCCGACCCGTAATCCCCTGAACCAGGACCCGCTCGCCGCGCCGGACGATCACACGTTCCCGTCTGCCGCCACACGGACGGCCGCCACGATGGCCTGATCCATGCTCGGGTACGGTTCGAAACCCAGCCGCTCTTTCAACATCCTTCTGGCCGCTGCCGACCCGGTGCCGTCGATCGTGAAGAAGGCGGGGATATCCGGCTCTAGTTCCAGCCAAGCCTCGGTCAACCCGTCGACCATCACGTCGGTGCGGGCGAAAGCCCCGCAGAAATTGACTACCAGGCTACGTACCTTGCCATGCGCCAGCACCAACTCCAGAGCGGGCCGAGCCTTGGTGTAGGCGTCACCGCCGATCTCCAGGAAGTTGGCGGGTTTCCCTCCTGAATGGACTATGACATCCATGGTGGTCATGGTGAGACCGGCGCCGTTGGCAAGCACCCCGATGTCCCCGTCGAGTTCGACAAACTGGAGACCGTAGTCCCGGGCAGCCCGTTCCAGCTCGGTCAGGGCCTCCGGAGCGGACTGTTCGGCGAGGAACGGTTGGCGGGCGGCGGCGGAATCGTCGACGACGAGCTTGCAATCCAGCGCCACCACCTCGCCTGCCGGAGTTATCGCCAGCGGGTTGACCTCGACCAGTTCCGCGTCGCGGTTCCGGTGGACCCGATGCAGCCGCACCAGAGCATCGGCCACCGAAGAGGCTGCGGAGGCAATCCCCGCTCCTGTCACCAGGTCGAGAGCGGCGGCGGCATCCAGGTCCTGTCGTGGATCGATATCCAGTCTCCGGACCAGTTCGGGATCGGTCCGGGCCGTGTCTTCGATGTCGACACCGCCGCGCTTGGAGATGACCACCCTCGTTCTCGGCCCGGCCGGATCGTTCAGAACGGCGGCATACAGTTCCCGAGCAATCGGAATCCGCTCTTCGACCAGGACCTCGGTCACCTCGTAGCGTCCGAGGCGGCTGCCTATGAGCTCCGTCGCGGCCGCACGCGCCCTGATCGGTGTTTCAGCGAATCTGATCCCGCCCGACTTCCCACGGCCTCCCATCGGTACCTGCGCCTTTACCATCACCGGTCCGAGACGACGGGCCGTCCGTACGGCGCGGCGCGGTGTGGTCGCCACAACGCCTTCCGGCACCCCCATGCCTTCCTCTGCCAGCACGGCCTTTGCTACGTGTTCGGGGATGTTCATCGGCGGTCGGGGGACAACTCTACATGCGCTCCCGGTCTCCGGGAACGGGGACAGGACCCTCCTAGGACGGTGGGGCGCGTCACGCGTCTGGGCGAGATCGCGGGCCGCCGGGTTCAGGTTGGAACGGACGGTCGCGAGCTTCGAGAAACGCTCGTATTCCTCCCTTGCGAAATGCCTCGTCGAGGTGGCGGACTTCGGGTGAATCAGCGGAGGCGTGGGCGATAGTCGCAAGGAACGCCATCACGTTGTGGGCGTTGCGTAGTCCCATCGCCTCTAGGCCGTAGGTGGTAATCGCCTTGTTGAGACGCACGGAGTCGGCAGGCACCATGGCGATCCGCCCGGCAAGCGCGCAGGCCCGCTCCAGCAACTCATCGGCTGGAACGACCTCGTTCACGAGGCCCATACGCAACGCCTCCGCAGCGTCGAAATGGTCGCCCGTGAGCGTGTAGCGGTGAGCGTTCTTCCAGCCTGCCAGCAGGGCAAACAGGACTGAAGAGCTGGAAATCCCCCGAACCTCCGGCTGACCGAAGGTGGCGTCCTCGGAGGCGATGGTGATGTCCGAGCACAACGCGTACCAGAAACCTCCGCCGAGACACCAACCGTTGACCGCGGCTATCACCGGCGTCGACAGCTCCATTACATGCATGAAGCCCTCCGTGCTTCTCTGATTGATGTCGAGCCAGTTGCGCAATCCGGATGCGGCGGTGGCATCGTCGCCCGGAATATCCTCATCGAAGTCGTAGCCCGCGGAGAACGCTCGTCCTGCCCCGGTCAGGACGATCACCCTTGCCGTCGGATCGGCATCGACCGCATCAAGGGCGTGATGGAGTTCCCACTCGAGCCGGTGCGATAGCGCATTCATCATGTCTGGACGATTGAGGGTGATGGTCGCCACTGTGTCGTCGCGGCTCACCATGATGAACTCGTAATCCAACTGCCTGCCTTCCACTTGCGAGGCCCTGCCTGACAGCTCCCCCACGATCTCGATCGGTGATATGCACGGCGAGATCAGCCGGTCTGCCGACCGTCGAAGACGAGGGTTCCTACGCTACCGTAGACACTATCAACAGGGCCGCAGGGAACGCGACCGGCCGGCTGTAGACTCGCCTAAGATTGCACGAGGAGCAAACCGGATGTTGGAAGACCTGGGTGTCGAGGGTTTCGTAGGAACACCGTTCCACAAGCGGAGTGCGGCGGCTGTCGAGACCTCTTCTTGGTTCCCGTGGCCACCGTATATTGTGCCCGATGTCTATACCGACTTCAGGGAAGAACTGGCGGCGATGCGGACGGCAGCCACCCTGAACGAGATGTCTCCTCTTTCCAAGACCCGTATCAGGGGCCCTGACGCTCCCGTGCTGGCCAATCGGATCCTCACCCGCAACGCCGTAGCGCAGGACGTCGGTCAGGTTCTCTACTCACCGTGGTGCAACGAAGAAGGCAAGATGGTTGCCGACGGCCTCGTCTTCCGTTTCGGAGATGAGGAATACGTTTTCGTTGCCGGTCCCCAGGAAAGATGGTTCACGATGAACGCCGGGGGACTCGACGTCGAGATTGACGACATCAGCCCTTCGATAGGCATTCTTGCACTGCAAGGGCCCATGTCGACCAAGATACTGGAGGATGTGACCGGCGAGAATTGGACTTCCCTCAAGTTCTCCCGGATCAGGAGGACGGAGATCGCCGGCGCACCTGTCGATGTGAGTCGGCAGGGCTTCACCGGTGAGGTGGGCTACGAACTGTGGGTATCCCCAGAGGGTGCTTGGCCGATGTGGGATGCACTGACCGAGGCGGGTACGCAATACGGCCTCCGCCCGGCCGGGGAGTACGCCATCGATATCGCTCGGGTGGAAGCCGGCCTGCTCATCATCGGAGCCGATTACATGGGTACCGGTCCCGACCCGACTCCGCCTGTCGACGACCCCACACAGATGCGGGAGTGTTCCCCTTTCGAGCTCCGGCTGGGGCGTTTCGTCGACTTCGACAAGCCGGACTTCATAGGGAGGCAAGCCCTCCTGGAGGAGCAGGCCGCCGGTGGCGCTCCTCGACGTATGGTCGGGCTCAGCATCGATTGGCGAGCGATGCTCGAGTACCAGCTCGAGCGGGGCGAACTCGTGCAGATGTTCCCCAGGGTGCATGACATGCCCCTGCCCGTGATCGACTCCGGAAACCGGGTCGGCTACGCAACGAGCGTGACCTGGGGACCGTCCGTCGACAAACTCATCGGGCTCGGCCACATCGACAAAGAGTCCGCAAACCTGGGAACGGAGCTTTCAGTGCTTTGGTCGGCCAACGGCCGGACGGTCGAGATCGGCGCCGAGATAGTCGGCCTGCCGTTCCGACGACACCGGCGCGCCTAAACCCCCGGTCCGAGTAATCGGCGCCCGGTATCGGGCGATCCGGATCCGCGGCATCCACATCGTTCCCTAGCCCCGATTATTCATGGATGGGGGTTTGGAGGATGAGTGGAGACGACCATATTCGCGCCCTGACCAGGCAGTACAGCTATCGGCGTTTCCCGTTTCAGTCCGGTGTGGAGATTCACCTGTCGGGTGAACGGCGGGTTTATCTTGATACTCGGGTTGAACAGGCGTTACATGCCTCGGTGTGTGGGAAACCTGAATAATCAGGGCTAATGACGGTTCAGGTCCTGGATACGGCCCGCCTTCAGCGACAGGTTGTGTGGTATCCTGTCGCTATGAGCGTGGTAGTGGTTAGGTTGCTGCTCAACCTCTCCCGAACCGGGGGGTGATCGGGTGGGGGAGTATCTGCGCATGTGGTGGGCCCCTCTGTTTGAGGGTCCTACCCGGGCCGATCGGATGGGCGGATGGTATCACCCTTACTCACCGGATCTGCTGGCCGGGTGGGACCCGCTGATTCCAGGTTCGTTGGCGGCGTCTGTCAGTCAAGCCGAGGAGGCGGTACGGGACCTGAACAGTCCCAACGTGCGCCACCCCGGTTTGGCCGGTATGGGCCGGTTCCTGCTGAGAGCAGAGTCGGTCGGTTCATCGGCGATCGAGGGCCTCAGGGTTGGTCCCCGGCGTCTGTTGGCGGCCGAGGAACAGATATCTAAGGGCCTGGTGGCCACCGACAGAGTGGCGGCGGAAGTGATCGGCAACATCGACGCCATGCGACAGGCAACAGACCTAGCGGCTCAGCAGCAACCGATCACCCTCGAGGGCCTGCTGGAAGTCCACAAGCTACTCATGGACCGCTCCCCGACCCCGGATCTCGGAGGAGTGTTGCGGGAAGAACAAGGATGGATAGGGGGAGGAAGTTTCAACCCCTGCAACGCCGCCTACGTGCCTCCTCCCCCCGACCGAGTACCCGAGTTGATGCACGATCTCGTCGCCTATGTGGACACCGATTATCACAGTCCTCTCACCCAGGCAGCGGTGGCTCATGCGCAGTTCGAAACGATCCATCCTTTCGGAGACGGCAACGGCCGAGCCGGGCGGGCACTGATCCACATCGTGCTGCAAAGACGGGGACTGGCGCCCCGGTTCGTGCCGCCGATCAGCCTGGTCCTTTCGACCTGGTCTGACTCCTACATCGAGGGACTTGCAGAGTTTCGGCACGAAGGCCCGGCGGACAGTGCCCGACGAGACGACGCTTTTCAGCCGTGGCTGGACATATTCGCAGCCGCTACCCGAAGAGCATGCGACGACGCGGTGCGATACAGCAACCGGATCGACCAACTGACCGATGAATGGAACCAGAAGCTGGGACGCTACCGGAAGGGATCGGCCCTGGACCTGTTGGTAGCGGTTCTTCCCGGGGTTCCCCTCTTGACTCCCGATCGGGCAGCACACCTGATAGGACGTTCCCTGGTAGCTACCCGAGCCGCCATCACACAACTCCTCGAGGCCGGTGTCCTGCGGCTCCGACCCTCCAGCAGTCCCCGCAACCGCGTCCTAGAAGCCCCCTCCGTGATACGCCTGCTCACCTCCCTGGAACGGTCCCTCGCCACCCCGCAAGGCAACACGCTCTGAGAAGACCCTGTCCGTCCGGTCCCTGACAGGCCCCCACCCACCAACCCACCGGTTTAGCCTGGTTGAACCGCCCCCGGGTTTACCTGAGAGTGTGGCCCACGTTTCGTGATGGGCCAACAACTTGTCGTTGGCTGAGACATCCTTCGCCTCGTCATATCCACCTATGTAGCCTCGTCTCGACCTGAGGTGTCTCATCCGAAGCGGCATAGATCTCCTCGCCCGAGCGCCGTCAAACCTTGATCACGTCGGCGGTGACAGGCCAGTTGGCTGTACCGGTGGATCACGGTTAGCGCCAGTCGTGCTCTGTCACTTCGATCTGCCCAACATCGGCTTCGTTGATCTCCAGGAGGGTCCTGAAAAACGAATCTTACGGGGTTCGGTCGTCGGCAAACCGCCTGGTCAGGGAGTTTTGGGTTAGCGGCGGAACCCCTTTGTACGGGGTTTCTCAGCACCCTCCTAGGCCCAGTCCTCGTTCTCCTGGTCGACTAGATCAGTGCACGAGGGCGATAGCGAACCGACCCCCGAAATCCATCGTGAACATGGCTCGGGACAGTACATCGCGACCCAACAAGACATCCCAATCATGGGAATCGGTCTTGGTTTCCACCACCTCCATCTCCAGCATCTGGGTAAAGGTTGGGGTTATGAAGAACACTAGGTGTACCTCGTACACGTTGAGTCGCGCCCTTCCGGAAGGTGAGACTGCAGAGCGCAGGCCGATGGGGTTGTCCCGTATCCCAAGATAGGCGGTAGCCGTCCGCGATATACAGGTTTCCTCCGCCCCGGTGTCGATCAGGGCTTGGAAGCGGGGTATCTCTCGTGGCGATTGCCAGCCGCGACCGACAAACAGTCCTACTTCAACGCGAGGGCCTGTTTCAGGGTCCCAATCTCCGCTATGACTGAACATGGGAGAACCACCCTAAGTCCAGGTCTCTCTCCGTAATCGGCTGTATAGAGAAATCGCCATCGGGGAAACGCTCCCTCCCTATCCACCGTGCGTCACGACTCGTCGCGAAGACCTCAACCAATTCCCCATGTCTCAACAGGGCACATTGTCCCGGATGGGTTACGGTCAATTCAGGCAACAACTCGAGGAAGGCCTCGTAGTTATGCTCAACCTCCTGCATGGTGGCCATTAGGGGGTTCCTTCGACTTCGTTCACATGTTGATCGGATTCGTAGCAGATGTGTCACAGGAACGCAAGTAACTTCCATCGCAGGGCGCGGGCAGGGAGGAGGTGGTGATCACCGACCACGGTAGGGCCGTGGCCCGTATCGTGCCCCTCGACCAGCCCGGCCTGCTCGAGGGGCTAGTAGCTGAAGGGGTGGTCACGCCTCCCCTCGACAGGGCACGTACTCCGCTTCGCAGGCGTATCACACCCACAGTTCCCGTATCCCCCTCGATCATCGAAGATCGGCGGTGATCGCCTATGCAGCCCTGTCGCTGGACATGGATGATGCGGTTGTGGTCACGGGCAATCGACACCTAGCCCCGATTATTCATGGATGGGGGTTTGGAGGATGAGTGTAGAAGACCAGATTCGTGCCCTGACCAGGCAATACAGCTATCGGCGTTTCCCGTTTCGGTCCGGTGTGGAGATTCACCTGTCGGGTGAACGGCGGGTTTCTCCTGATATTCGGGTTGAACAGGCGTTACATGCCTCGGTGTGTGGGAAACCTGAATAATCAGGGCTAGCGGCGACGGCGCGGGCTCATGGGCTCGCTTCCATCTCCGACCCGAAGACAACGGTATGAGTTCGGTTCCGAGCAGGCCCCCATCCACAAATAATCGGCGCTAACGAGCCTCACCGGCTGTCCGGTCGCGCAGGGCGGCGAGGCGGTCCCAAAGGTCGGGGACACGACCTCGTAAGTAGCTCAGTGCAGACTCGCTCCGTGCTTCGTAGTCAGGGTCGGCCGGTAACGTACCCGGGCTCTCGAGTAGCCGGATGATCCGCTCGAGCACGGGCGGCGGATAGTGGTAACCGAACCGCCGGCAGTAGTAGCCCAGGCCGGCTTCGAGGCTGCAAGCGCCGGAACGGTCCAGTTCGGCAAGGTCGAGGTAGTCTCGTAGTTTCGCCCTATACATGATCGTGTCGAGTTTGGTTGCCATCAGGTCCGGTAACGAGCCGATCTCCATGCCGCTGATCCTGGTACCGGGACATATCCATCGCATATTCTCCGGTGCTACGCCGTTGGTCGGCAGGGCGCGGAACACATCGACCTTCACGCCGTCCACGAAGCCATGGAACATGTTGTCGGACACCTCGATCGGTTCGACGGAGCTCACCGCTTCCCGAAGTCTCTCCTCGACCGCGCTGCCTGAGAAGCTCCGCAGCGTCATCACATCCAGATCCTCCGAAACGCGGTGCCTCAGGTGGATGGCGACCGCGGTGCCGCCCATGAGGACACCTCCGACCCTTCGGCCGCAGCTGGAGACAGTCGTCCAGACCCGCCGGAGATTGCCGGGGAGGACGTCGGAATAATCGTGGACGTCCGTCATGCCTGTGCTGCTCGACGGGCGATCTCGGCGTCCAGCAGCTCGGCGCGCAGGCCCGTGTCGCAGCCTCGCAGGGTCCTGCATTCCTCCAGTATCTCGATCGGCAGGTTTCTGAGTGCCCAGGCGCGCCCACAGGGGTCCCGACCGCCGACGAGGGTCTCTGCGATGTGTAGTCCGTGCTCGGAGATCCTGAGGGTGTCAGCGGCGGCGCCGGACCAGAAACACCTCCAGAATCTGGGCGGGACGCGGTCTCCCGTGTCCGTGGGCGGGGTGGTCGGGCGGTCGCGGAGAAAGGCCAGCGCCAGCATGCAGTCGTCGGACCACGACAGAGTCCACAGGGTCACCCGTTTCAACTCGTAACCGATCTGCACGGTCGTCCGTGCCCGCTCGGCCCAGCCGCGGACCGCAAGAACGCCCAGGCATCGAAGGGTCTGCGAATAGGACAGCCCCGACAGGAGGGCCAGCTTGGCCGCGGTGGCGCCGAACGGCCGGGCGCGTAGAGCATTCAGGGTCGCCTTGGCGCCGGGGCTCAACCCTCCTAGGGGGCTGTCCTCGGCGCGCAGCGTCGCTGGTAGAGGATCGAGTTGCCATGGATTCCGGTCTGGCGCCGACTCCTGCCGACTCCGCAGAAGGCACCGGAGACGCTCCGCGGGACCTCCATCGCGCGCCGGACGGAGCAGGACGGAAATCCTGCGCGCTGTCAACTGCGAAACACCGAGCGTCTGGGAAATCAGGGCGGTCGCGGGCGATTCCAGCTCGACAGCTGCGATCCAGTACTCGGGCGGCAGCTTGGTCACGTGGATCGCGGTACCGGTTGTGACCGCATAGCGCTTGCGGCAATCCCGACAGCGCCACCGACTCCATGGCCCGGTGGTTGTTCTGATAGGCGCAGCCCGACCGCTTCCGCACGTCGGGCATGCAGGCGTCCCGCGCCATCTCGCCTGGATCAACCGCTCCTCGGAGACCTCCCTGGTGGTGCTCGTCATGGGCACAGGGTAGTCCGGTGTGGGCCTTTTGCCTTCTTATGCGAATCGCCATTCGTGTCACATGCTCCCCTTTAAGATGCCCCGGATGGTGATCACTGACCGGGTAATCCTCGACCGTCCACTCCAGGACATGATCGGCCAGTTCGAACACGCCATCGGGGTGGTGGAGCGGATCGACAAGGACTCGTCCCAGCTGGCCAAGGCGCTGGCCGGCGAGCAGGCCCGGATCATCGTCACCACCCTCCAAAAGTTCCCGTTCGTGTTCGACTACATCGTGTCGTTGCCGGAGCGCACCCATGCGGTGATCGTGGACGAGGCCCACTCATCGCAGACCGGTGAAGCCGCCAAGAAGCTCCGCCGGGCTCATCCCCTTATCGCCTCGAATTCAAACGCTCGCGGTAAATATCTGTATCGCCGAAGCGTTCAACGTGCGCCAACGCGAAATCAAGGGCATCGGCTGAGACTCGGGTCATGTGAGAAATTAAACAACAACTCGAGGTGTCGATGTCTTGTCTCGGTTGTGAGAAGAGCGTCACCGTCGCAGGGGTTGGCGGCGAACGTCTACGCGGTGAAGATCACCAGGCCAGGCAAGAATCTCCCGGTCGGTTGTGAGGAGAGTGTGGCCACCGAGCAGGGCTGTCGCCACAATGAACCGGTCTGCGGGGTCTCTGTGGAAGCCCTCGCGTTCCAGAGCGACGGCCCGTACCGCCTCCGTACCATGCAAGGGCAATTCTCGTAGTCCGTTGGCCAATCTGTCCGAACGCCACCGGGCCGCGTCGCAGCCCAATGCCAGCCTGTTCCTTTCCGCCAGTATCGCTATCTCCCAGAAGGTAACGGCCGAGACGGCAACCGACCCCACCGACCATCCATCGGCGACTATGTCGCGGGCTCGGGAACTGAGCCGCGGATTGTCCTGCAAGACCCACAGCAGGGCATTGGTGTCGAGCAGCAGCATCAGGCGTGGAATATGCCGTCGGGATCCCCCACTACCTTGGCCTTCCAGTCTTCCCACTCATCCTCGGTCGAGGGAACGAGATCATCCTCGTCATGGATGATGAGAGACCCTTTGCAGGAGCCGAGGAGCGGAGGCTGGATGACCTGGGCGGAGACCGGCACCAGTTTTGCCACCGGGTGACCGTGCTTGGTGATGGTCACCTCCGCACCGGTTTCCTTCACTTGGTCCATGATCTGCAGGCAGCGAGCCTTGAACTCCGCGGCGCCGACAGGCTCATGCAAAGGGTTCACTGGTACCTCCCACCGAACGAGCCTGATGGTAAGCATTGAGACATTCGTTTCTCCCTGAGGATGTTCTGACTGGTCACAGTCTAGTTATATTGGTCACAAGAAGCCAGAGATGACTCACCGCGGCTCGCGCCTAGCTTTGGAGGTGGGGTGAGAAGGTCCGCGACGCGCGAGAAGCGGCGGGGCTGACACAGCGCGACCTCGCCGCTCGCAAGTCTAGGAACCAGGCAGCGGTTGCCCGCCTCGTAGCCAGCTACACGAGTGCCCGCTCAGGACCCTCCAGAGGGCCGTAGCCCTCAACATGAAGGTCACTATTAACCTGGGTCAGACGCACTGACGCCCACATGTGGCCCTCCAGCCTTGAGTGGAACTCTCCCGGAATATCGCGTCCCCCTGCAGGACCTTCGGATGCCACCATCTCATCGGCTCAAGGCCTTGCGGGGCGACCGGGCCGGGCGGTACAGCATCCGTGTCAACGACCAGTGGCGTGTTTGCTTCATCTGGAGCGATCAGGGTGCCGCGGAGATCGAAATCATCGACTACCACTAGAAGGAACGACCTTATGGCGGCACTTGCAGAGCCGATTCACCCGGGAGAGCATCTGTCGGAGATACTGAACGAGTTAGGCATAACTCAGTATCGTCTGGCGAAGGCCGTCGGAGTGCCGCCGGTCCGTATCAACGACATTGTTCACCGCCGACGCTCCATTACGGCGGATACGGCGTTGCGTATCGGCCAAGCGCTGGCGATGAGCGCGGAGTTCTGGATGAACCTCCAGCGAATGTACGACCTGGATGTGGCCCGGGCCTCCACAGACACAAGCTGGATAGAACCGCTCGTGGAGGCGACCGCGTGAGACGTGGAGGACACGAGATGACGGGAAGGGCTGGGAAGAGCGTTCGAACCCCCTCTATGCGTTCTCGGGCTCGACTCGGTGAGCGATTGATTCCCGACTGAGCCGTATTGAACCACTCAGCTCAACGTGGTTTGGGGTGCGTCTATCGCGCTTCTTGGATCAGATTCTTTACGAAATTGAGATTAGGTAACTCACGGAATGTAGATTAGTAGATCTACGGAATTTGGATTACGGTGCTATGGTCGGCTCGTATGCGGTATTACTCCCGGCACATGGGTGTCCAGCTTTCCGAGGCCTTGGACAGCGCCAGGGTGGTGGTTTTGCACGGTGCGAGACAGAGCGGCAAGACCACGCTGGCGCGGGCGCTCGCTTCCGACCGGGGCGGTACCTACCTGACGCTGGATGATGATCAGGTGCTTGACGCGGCCCTCGCCGATCCTCATACCTTCGTACGCGCCTATCCCTATCCGCTGGTAATGGACGAGATCCAGGTCGCCGGCGAGCGCCTCGTGCGTGCCCTGAAGATGGCCGTGGACAGCGACCCGAGCCGGGGGCGCTACGTTATTACCGGCTCGACCAACTTCCTCACCGTCCCCACGATCAGCGAATCGTTGGCCGGAAGGGCCGCGATCCTGCAACTTTCTCCTCTCTCACAGGCCGAGATCGCCGGTATTGCCCTGAACGTCGGGCCGGGTGGAGTGCCGGGCGTGATAGGGCGCTGGTTCGAGAGTCAGTTCGGAGGAGCGGCACTGTCCCAGACCTCTCGGGATGGCTACCTCGAGATGGTCTGCGCCGGCGGCTACCCCGAGGTCATCGGCCTCGAACCGCTTCCTCGGATCCGCTGGTTCGAGAGCTACATGGACACCGTCCTCGGACGGGACATCGTTGCACTGGGCGATATTCGCCGGGCATCCCTTCTGTCGAGGCTTCTCCGGCTCGCTTCAGCGAGCACCGCTACCGAGATCAATATCGCCAGGTGGGCGCAGCGACTCGGAGCAAACCGGGCCACCGTGGAGTCCTACCTGGGTTGGCTGCGGACGGTATTCCTCGTCCGGTACCTACCCTCGTGGACTCGCAACCGCGCCGCCCGCGTGATCCGGCGTCCCAAACTCCACCTCACCGACAGCGGACTGGCCGCGGCGCTCGTCGGAATCGACGCTGACGCTCTCCGACCCCCCACTGCCACCGGCACTGGTCCACTGCTCGAGACGTTCGTAGTAAACGAGATAGCCCGTCAGGTCGGAGCCGGTATTCAGCGGGTAACACCTCACCATTACCGAGACAATGCAGGGCGGGAGGTGGATCTGGTGCTCGAGCGGCCGGACAGTGCCGTAGTCGCCATCGAAGTGAAGGCCACGGCCTCTCCGAGAGGAGCCGACCTTCGCCACGTCGCTGCTCTGCGCGACCACCTAGACAGAACTGAGCCGGGGGCCTTCCGTGCCGGGGTCCTCCTCCACATGGGCTCCAACTCGCTGAGCTTCGGTGATCGCCTCCACTCCGCTCCTATAGACGTCCTGTGGCACGACCCATAAGCCGGTTACTGGGCGTTCCCGGTGAATTCGGCGATCAAGCCTCTTTTGCCGCCCCGGCCACCTTTTCGATATCGGTCTCGCCGGGGGCGCTTTGTGGCATCCAGCTAACGAGTTTCTTGAATCCCTCGTTGAGCAGGAAGAAAGTCGTGAGAGAATAGGCAGCCACGATAAACGCGACTATCAATAGCCGGGCGGTGTTGGTTTCCTGCACCGCCGCGTCGGCCAGGTATCCCAGCCCGGAGGAGTAACCCAGGAACTCGGCGGCGATCGCCAGTGACCAACCTCCTCCCATGGCGAGCAGCAGGGCGGAGCGCATTTCTGGAATCGACGCCGGCACTATCACTCTGTAATAGGTATGCCGCCGGGAGGCGCCCAGGGTGCGGGCCTTTTCGATATACAGGTCGGGTACGTTGGTTACCGCATTCATGGTGGCCACCACGAGCACCGTCCACACTCCGAAGGCGATATAGAGGGTGATGCCGGAGAAGGTGTTGCCCGCGACGAACTGCAACCACGGAGCCGCCACCAGCAGCGGGATCATCCTCAGGAAGTTCATGGGCGCCCACGCGGTCCGGCCCACCGCCGGCCAGTAGGGAAGGGCCAGCCCGGTCAGGACACCGAGCGTGATGCCGCCCACCAGGCCACACAACAGCCTGAGAAGGGTGACACCGGAGTGATAAGCGATTGCGAGGAACACGGCCAGCCAGGTCGGCTCCCCACCATGAGTGGGAAGAGGCGCCAGTGCTTCGAGATTGAAGGTCGCGAACCCGAAGTTCAACTCGCTGACGGCCCAGTATCTAGACACTCCGAGCAAGGTCTCACCGAACACGTAGTCCCAACCTGGAACCAGGGGATGCTCGAGAGTTCCCGCAGGCACGATATAGGACGCCACCTGCCACGCCGCCATTAACACCGCCCACGAGACGAAGAAGAGCGGGCTACGGCGCATACCGGCCCAGAGCATCCGCGGCGCGGCCGCTATCCCCCGTCCCGCCCCGACCAGGCAGTCCTTGACCCGGGTCGGGCGGAGCACCACCGGCCAGGCCAACAACAGCACCAGCCAGGAAACGATCAAGGACCATGTGACGTTGATCACGCCCTCACCATGGGTCCAGGTAGCGAAGGGAATGTTTTCCGGCAGCCGGACAAGCAACCACGTACCCAGGACAGCCCAGATCAACCATCCAATCCAATAGAGGCTTCGGAAGGGGGCAGGCTGATTCAAACCGTCGTCGTCTCCTCGGTCACACGCGAACGGGCCAGGCACAGCGTCCCCGATCGGCGCTCAACCACGCACGACAGGTTCTCAAAGCTCACAGCAGTTGACATGATTCTCCTTGCCTACAAACCCAGCCGGCGACCTGCCTCGGACCATCCGGTGAATGACCGTATTACCAGTACCAGGATCCCGTCGACTACCGCAGCCAGCACGCCGAAGAACAGAATCAGGGAGACCATCCCGGTCGGTCCCTCCGAAAGGCCCGCCGCGTGGCTCCACATGCGGATCAGGAATCCTCCTCCCATCTGTGATCCCATCACCTCCACCAGCGTCCCCAAGCCCCAAGCTCCTCCCAGAGTGATCCGAAGACCTCCCGCGATCTCCGGAATCGTTCCCCGCAGGTAAACCCACCGGAACATAGTGCGGCGGTCTCCTCCCCTAGTGAGGGCTGCTTCAATGATCTCCACCGGTATGTTTTGGGCCGCCCGGCGGCTGAAGAAGTACATGAGAAGGGCGGTATAGAAGGCAACAACTCCGATGGTGGCCAGCAAGGGATGCTCGATCCCGAACCAGATCACGAAGAAAGGCGCCACCATGAAGATAGGGAGGGTCCCGAAAAAGCCGGCTACGGGTGTGACCACATCGGCAATCCGCGGTAAGAGCAGACTGCTCAGTCCAACCCCCAAGCCGAAGACCGTCCCCAGCGCAACTGCCGCCAGGATATTGCGGATGGTCCACAACAGATGGAGAACGTACCCGAAACAGTGATCAGGGAGAGCGGACATCCTACCCCTTCTGAACTCCACCTCCTGCGCCAAATCCGGACAGGCGTGGATAAACCGCCCCATCATCGGCTCGCTGAATAACAGGTTCTCTCCGAAATGGGTGACGACGGCGATCGGCGTCGGAATGAGAACGAAAAGGGACGAGATGGGCGCGGCTAACAACTGCCAGAACAGCAGAAAGAGTATTATCCCCAGAAGCAGATAGGTGACGTTGGAGACCTGGCGGCGGCGCCTATCTCGGCGCGACGCCGCTCTCACCTTTAGAACATCGGTGCTCGTCATGGTCACCTGTACCTCTCGCCGTCCTCGTGGTCTCGTATTCGCCCACCGGACGAGGCGCGCTCGGCGCCGCCTTCTGTTTCCCTACTAGGGGAACGCTACCGGAACCCTACCCGACAAGGGCAATCCCTAGATGCCCGTAGCGTTGGTGGTACTCCCGACGCACGGGTGTCCAGCCTTCCGAAACACCGGACAGCGCCAGGGTGGTGGTCTTGCATGAGGGCGAGACAGGGCGGCAAGACGACGCTGGCACGGCGATTGAAAGAAGCACGACCGGTTGGCCATCGGCGGGAGAGATGAACACGCCGGCCCCGTCGCCTTGCTCAGGGAGGGCGACCTGTAGGAGGGTGCCGAGAAAACGAATCTTTCGGGGTTCGGTGGTCGGCAAACCGCCTGGTCAGAGGGTTGCGGGTAGCGGTGAACCCCTTTGTACGGGGTTTCTCAGCGCCCTCATAAACCCGTTACCGGGTGATCCAGATGGCGGCGTCGACGGCTACGAGGGCACCGTTCTCTTGGAGTAGGAGGGGGTTGACATCGATCGCTTCGATCTGGTCGTTCTCGAGGCCGATGCGGCCGAGGGTGATCAGGGTGCTGGACAGGGCGGAACGGTCTGCGGGGGCTGTGCCACGCACCGGGCCGAGGATTGCCGCACCTCGGATACTGTCCATCATCGCCAAGGCGTCGCGTTCTCGCAGCGGGGCTATCCGGAAGATGACATCATCCAGTATTTCGGTGAAGATGCCGCCGAGGCCGAACATCACGCACGGGCCGAACTGGGGATCCCGGATCATGCCGGCCACGAGTTCACGGGTTCCTTTGATTTGGGGCTGCACCAGGATGCCGTCCAACGTTCCGGCTGCGGCGGTCTCGATGGCCGTGAACGCCGATGCGACTTCGGCGCTGGTGGTGAGGTTGAGCTTGACGGCTCCGGCTTCCGACTTGTGCGTCAGATCGGCGCCGCATCCCTTCAGCACCACGGGGTATCCGGTGTCGGCGGCTGCGTCCACAGCCTCTTGCTGCGTGGTGGCGAGAGTCGTTGCCACCACGGGAACGCCATGGCTATCGAGAATGTTCCTGCTCTCGAACTCCGACAACGATCGCATCTCGCCCGCTCGACTCGACAGATCGGCCCCGGTCTCCATCACGTTGCCTTCGCGGAGGCCACGAAACCCGAATAATCGGCCAGCCGGGCCAGTGTTCGAGCTGTCGAATCTATGTCCGGGAACAGCGGGATGCCTCCGTTGGCCAGCACCGCTTGCATCTCCTGGATCACCGTCTCGTATTCGGGACCCGAACGGTAGGACCGCCACGTTGCGACCAGCGGTTTGCCGTTCATGTAGGCGGATCCCGACTCGGCGAGGAAGGTCGCCAGCGCGGCGATGCGGTCGGGCGCCACGTCGTACATCCAATCGACGTGGAAGTACACGACCACCATGTCAAGATATTCCTGCGCGCTGAGCACCTCCAGTACGGGCGGCATCTGCGCCGGGTCGGTCATGACATCGTGCGCGTCGACCGGATTCGTGATTATGTTGCCGGCCGCGGGAATGGTCTTGCGAAGTTCGGCCCGGGCTTCGGCGGAGAGCGGCGGAACATCGAGGCCGGCTCGGCTGCACGCATCGGCCGCCACCACGCTGCTGCCACCTCCGGTCCCGATGATGGCGACATTGTGCCCGGCCGGCCGCGGGAGTCGTTTTAGGGCGTCAATTGTGTGCGCCATGTCTTGGACCGAATCGACCCGGATCGCTCCGCTCTGCGCGAAGAACCCCTGCCAGATGCGGTCATCGCCTGCAAGAGAGCCCGTGTGGGAGGCGGCCGTCCGTCTGGCTGCCCGGCTGGCGCCCGGCTTCACCATGACGACCGGCTTGTCCGGGGTCGTCCGGGCGACAACATCGAAGAGCCGTCGGCCGTCGGCGACTCCTTCGAGGTACACCCCGATCGTGTCCGTTTCCGGATCGTCCGAGAGGTACTCGACCAGATCCGAGGCATCGACCGTCAGGCCCGTTCCGTAGTTCACGACGGTGCTGAACGAGAGCCCTATCTGGGAACCGTATCCGAGGATCGCGTCGGCGAAGCCCCCACTCTGGGTGAGTATCCCGACCGATCCGATCTCCTCGGGCGCCCCGGCCCAGGTGACCAGCCGGAGTCTCGGCGAGAAAACACCCATGCTGTTGGGACCGATCACCCGCAGATCGCCTTCAACCGCGATCTTCGTGATCTCCTCCTGCAGTGCCTTGCCCTCGTCCTCGCCAGTCTCGCCGAAGCCGGCCGAGAAGATGTGGACGTTGCGATTCCCTGTGGCAACGCAGTCGCGGAGAATCCAGGGAACGATGGGAGCTGAGAGGCCGATTATCACGAGATCCACCGGCTCCGGAAGGTCGAGCAGGCTGGCATAGGCCGTGTGGCCGCGGATGACGTCGGCCTTCGGGTTGATCGGGTAGAGGCGGCCGCGGTAGCCGTGTTCGACCAGTTGGCCGAACATGTCCACCCAGTTGGTGCCTGGTTTGTCGCGGGAGGCGCCTACGACGGCTATCGACTCGGGTTTGAGCATCGCGTCGAGCCCGGTCGAGTGTTGCATTTCTTTACCCGTTAGTGGATGGAGGGTCGGCGGGAACGACTGCTTCGGCTACCGGCATGGTGGTCGTCGCCCTTAACCGCGATGTATCCGTGCTGGTTGTAGAAGTCGATCTGATCCCGGGACAACATGTTCCACCTCTCTCAACGGGCCCGGCAGGGCGCGGCGTGACGTGATCCCCTCGTGAATAACTCGACACACCGGACAGGGCCCTCATTGTACAGACCCACCCCGGCGACACGACCCACCACCACCAGGATGTAGGCTGACAACCGTTGAAGCCCGACAAGACATTCTTGGGCATCCCCTGTCACCGGAGTCACGCAGGAGGACTAGCAATGACAAAACTGCCCGGTAAGAGGGTTGTCATAACAGGCGCCGCGACCGGCATCGGACGTACAGTCGCACAGAGATTCGTCGAGGCAGACGCAAAAGTGCACATATGTGACATCGACGCCGACGCCCTAGCCGCAACCCAAGAAGAGATACCAGGCATCTCCGGAACCTTGGCCGACGTCGGATCGGAAAAAGACGTCGACAGGCTATTCGACGACGCCGTGCGACAACTCGGAGGACTCGACGTACTCGTCAACAACGCAGGACCCAGCGGCCCCACCGTCCCGGTCGACGAACTCACCTACCGAGACTGGCGGGCCTGTCTCGCCGGGAATCTCGACGGCGCCTTCCTCAGCACGCGGGCAGCAGCGCCCCTCCTGAAGAGCGCCGACTCGGGAAGTATCGTCAACATGTCATCCGTCTCCGGACTGTTCGGCTCCCCGTTACGGAGCCCCTACGCGGCGGCCAAATGGGCGTTGCTCGGCCTGACGAAGACCTGGGCCTCCGAGCTCGGTCCCTACGGCATCCGGGTGAACGCGGTTTGCCCAGGAGGCGTGGCGGGTCCGCGACTCGACCGGGTCATGCAAGATCTGGCCGACGAACGAGGCGTGCCCTTCCAGGAAGTGTCGGAGGAGTGGAAGAGGCAAGCATCCCTCCGCACCTTCATCGAGCCCGATGAGATCGCGAATCTGGTGCTGTTCCTGAGCTCCCCGCTGAGTTGTCGTATCACCGGAGCGGTGATACCCATCGACGGCCACCTCGAAACCCTGGTCGGTTAGACGAGATCACTAGGGTGGTCCGTTATGCGACCTAGACCGGACGAAGTAGAGCGAATCGCCGTAGTTGGAGCAGGGACGATGGGCCATTCGATCGCTCAAGTCTTTGCACAAGCCGGAATTGATGTGGACCTGGTGGATCTCGACGAGGCAGCCTTGGCGCGGGCTCCCGGGTTGGTGGAGACCAACTTGCAGATACTGGTAGAATCCGGTCGTCTCGATTCTGACGAGATCCCCGCGATCCTGGGGCGTCTCCATCCTACGACATCGCTGGCCGAGGCGGCCTCCGGCGCCGAATTCGCGATGGAAGTGGTCAATGAGACCGTCGCCGCCAAGCAGGCGGTCGTCAATGCATTCGAGGATGTCGCCGCGCCCGATGTGGTGCTGGCGAGCAACACATCGGCATTGGATCTGTTCGAACAGGTGACGGCCACCCGGCCCGAGCGTTTCGTTTGTGCCCACTGGATCATGCCCCCGTACATCATCCCGCTCGTGGAAGTCGCTGGCGGACCCGACTCATCGGAGGAAGCGCTCGAGTGGACCGCCGGCCTGCTTCGACGGGTGGGCAAGCAGCCACTCGTGATGAAGCGGTTCGCGATCGGTTTCATCGCCAACAAGATAATGATGGCGATGGGTGGCGCGGCGGAGGAGTTGATGAACGACGGGGCCGCGACGCTCGAGGACATCGACTTCGTGATGAAGACAAGTGTCGGTGTGAGGCTGGGCCTCGTGGGGATATTCCAAAGCCTCGACTTCAACGGGCTCGATTTGATCGCCGAGGGCACGGCCGAGATGGGGCTGGCCGTGCCGCCCTACCTCAAGGAGGTCGTCGATCAAGGCTTCTACGGGCCGAAGGCAGGCCGGGGCTTCTATGACTACGGAGGCCGGTCCGAGCAGGAAGTCATTCGGAAGCGGGATCTGGCCTACCTGGCCGTACTCGACGCTCTCGAAGCGGCAGACGCCTTCTCGCCGCTGTAGGAGGATGCTGAAGAAGGCGGGGATGGGTTGGATCGCGATGCTTCGACCTGGGTTTTAGCGGTCGACTTCGGTCCAATCGGACATGTTTCCGTACCCTCCTACACTCAGCGGGGCTGTTGTCGCCAACTTGCCCGCCCGACGGGAGCGCATTGGTGTGAAGGCATTCAACTTCGATCCGGGCAGGATCCATCTGTTGAGCCTGAGTCAAGGGGATGACCTGGTGGAATCATTGACCGGTCTTGCCCGATCCAATGGGCCCACGCGGTGGACGAGGCGTTGTTCCTTGCTGACCGGGTTATCGTTTTGACGGAGCGTCCGGGGCAGGTGAAGTTGGTGCAGGACGTGGATTTCGAGAGGCCGCGAACAAGAGAGTTGGCGACCACTTCGGAGTTCCACGCCATAGCCGACGAGCTCACCCTGGCCCTGGACCCGACGGGAACCTGAGAGCCCACATCCCGGAAATCGTCCAAAAAGTGCGGCGGCCAACTGCACCTGTTCAGAAGCGACAAGAAGAAAGTGGCGCCCCCTCAGCCGGTAGCGCCGGCAACCCCGACGACTAAGGGAAAGTGAACGGGATGATCCGGGAGCAGTGTCCGGATGGGGCGTGCCGGGCGCGAACCGGCAGCGTCCGGCGGTTTCGGGGCGGTCCTGGACGGTTCAGGCCGTCGCGTAACGAGACTAGACGCCGATCTTGTAGATGCTCGCGGCGGAGCCGCCCAGGATCGCCGACATCTCTTCGTCTGAGAACGGAGGGGCGCCCAGCCGATCCGCCACCTCGTTGACGCTCCGGTACACGTCCGGGACGGTTGATTCCTCCCGACCGGTTCGTACCTTGTCACTGTTGTTGGAGCCGTACAACACGCTGTCGAGAGCGGACAACGACCGGAACGTCTCCAGCGCCCTGTAGAGGGGTTCCGGGCCCATTTCCGAATAATGGTACATATCCGCGTAGAAGTTTGGATGTTTCGCGACCATAAGGATACATTGATCGATCCATGGCACGCCGAGCGCCACGATGAGTTTCAGGTCTCGGTAGCGGCGACCGACCTCATCGATGAGCACCGGATCCGCGTGTTCCAACTTCGCGGTGATGGTCGGGGTCCATCCCGTGAATATGTGTACAGGGATATCCAGATCGATGCATCGCTCGTAGATAGGGTCAAGCCGACGATCGTTGGGCGAATAGTGCTGGTAGGACGCCACAAGCTTGACAGCGCGGAAGTCCAGTTCCAGGACACAACGGTCGATCTCTTCCAACGCCGCCGCAACATCACGGATCGGATCTACACAAACAACCCCCCTGAGCCGATCCGGGAACAGTGCGACCTGCTCGGCCGTGTAGTCGTTGGGAACGAACACCTCATGCTCTTCCGGAAAGTCCGGATGCCACGTCGTGCGGCGGAGATCAGCGCCTTGCACCAGACCGACATCGACACCGGAGCGGTCCAACAGGTCTACCATCCAGGCCCCGTCAGTCGACCCGAAGACGCCCCCGTAAGGGCGGTATATCTCGGTCATCCACCAGTCGGGAACCTGGCTGGGCGTTTCGGTCAGATGAAGGTGGCAATCAACCGTGACCATCTATCCTTCTCCTCCGGTTCTTCAAGCAATCTAACGCCCGAGCAGGAAAGACGAGCCTAGAGCTGAATGAACTCGAGCCAGTTTCCCTCCGGATCCCGGAAGTACACCACCCCCCAGTCATCACCATCCGGGGTCTTCGAAAAGATCGGATCCGTAACGAAGGAGACCCCTTTGCCGACCAGTTCCTCGTGGGCCTTGTTCAGGTTGTCCACCAGGAAACAGACATGGGTCGCGCCCAGCTTGTTCAGCCCGACGTGACCTTCGCTCGAACGAGGTTCCAGATACTGGATGAGTTCGAGCATGTGGCCGCCGTCCCCGAGACCGAGGAAGGTCTCGATACGGCGCGCTCCCGGTATTCCGGCGTGATCACCTTCGGGTCCCGCCTCCATCTCATAGCGTTCGAGGACGGTCAGGCCGAGATCCTCCGTGTAGAACCGCAACATCTCGTCGAGATCCCGGACCACGATTCCCGAGTGGTTAAGACTGGTGATCACTGAGCGCCCTTCAATCGTGGTACTGCACACATGCTAGACCTGATTATTCAGGTTTCCCACACACCGAGGGGTCTACTCCACTATCCCTTACATGTCCACCCAGTTGGCGCCTGGTTTGTCGCGGGAGGCGATTACGAAGCCTATCGACCCGGTTTCGATGAGACCTTCTCGGAGAATGGGGAGGACGATAGGTTCTCCTGGAGGGCATAGATCGAGCCCGGCCAAGGCCGGGACGGGTGGGGCAGTCTCACCGGTATGTCGGCCATGCGTGGTTCCGCGACCGGTTCGCCTCGCAGCAAGCAGGCGTTGTACTCGTCCCAGGTACTCCAGGTGTCCCAGTCGGCGAGGCCGAAGAGTGGCCATGCGTCCGCTGCGGCGAGCTCGAGGAACAGCATGCGCCGCGGCCGATCGGAGGTGTTAGGCGCGGATCCGTGCAGCATGCGTACGTGATGGATCGAGATGCCGCCTGCCGGGATCTCGATGGGCGCCGCGTCCGCCGGGTCGAAGCGGTCCCCGGCCACCGCACCGATGAAGTAGCCGTCCTGGTGGTGGTCGTAGATCGGCTTCCGGTGGGAGCCGGGGATCACGAGCAAGGCGCCGTTCTCGGTGGTCATGTCGTCGATGGCGATTCCGACGGCGAGCAGGTCGTCATTGGTATGTGGCATGAAGCCCCAGTCCTGGTGCCACTCGACGACGCTGCCGAATCCGGCGGATTTCATGTTCAGCTTCTCTCCGGTAAACCGGATGGACGGCCCGATGAGCTGCGCGACGATGTCGAGGATGGCGTTGTGATGCAGCATCGACATGTACAGGTCGTGGTGCAGAGAGGGACGTTTGACGCGTCGCACCCGGACGTCATCGGCTGTGTGACCGGGCTCGAGGTCGAACCTCTCGTCGCTTTCGGTCAGGAATCGGGCCCGCTCCATCACCTCATCGGTGATCCGTTGCAGGTCGCTGACTTCTGTCGGGGTCAGGACATCCTTAACCGCGAGGTATCCGTGCTCGTTGTAGAAGTCGATCTGAGCCCGGGACAACATGTTCCACCTCTCTAGTCGTTCAGCTTGTAGAGACGAGCGGCGGTGCCTCCCATGATCGCGGCCAACTCTCCGTCTGTGAACGGTTCGGAGCCTTGCCGCTCCGCGACGTTGTTGACCATCCGGTAGAGCTCAGGCACCGCCTCGGAATCTCTACCGACGCGGATCTTGTCGCTGTTGTCCGAGCCGTACATGGCTCGATCGGTCGCCACGTATGACTTGAGCATGGCAAGCGCATCATGAAGAGGTTCGGGTGTTCCACCTGCGAAATGACACAGATCGGCATGGAAGTTGGGATGCTTCGCCACCATCAGTATCCCCTTCGTCACCCAGGGCCAGTTGATATTCACGATTACCTTCATGTCACGGAACCGTCGTCCTACACCGTCCAGCAGGAATGGATCGGCCAACTCCAACGACGCGTTGATGATCGGTGTCCACCCGGTGAAGAAATGCACCGGGATATCCAACTCGATCGCCTTTTTGTATAGCGGGTCCAAGCTGCGGTCGTTCGGGGAGTAGAGCTGGTAGCTCGGAACTAGCTTGAGAGCCCGGAAGTCCAACTCCTTGACGCACCGTTCCAGTTCCTCGACCGCCCAGGGGATGCCCCGCATCGGGTCGATGCACGCAACGCCCTTCAACCGGTCCGGGTATAGAGCCACCTGCTCGGCGGTGTAGTCATTCGGTACATACACCTCGTACTCGTCGGGATGGTCGGGATGGAAGGTCGTACGGCGGATGTCGCTTCCCTGGACCATCCCGATATCGATTCCCGACCTATCCAACAGATTCACCATCCATTCCCCATCGGTGGTGCCGTAACCGCCGCCGTACGGTGCGTACAACTCCTGCATCCACCAATGCGGAACCTGCTCGGGCACCTCGGTGAGGTGCAGATGGCAATCAACGGTGACCATAAACTCTCCTAGAAGTGGTAGGCGGGATCCGAAAAACGGGCGCTACCCGCAGGATAATAGACAAGGGCCGAACCACGACGGCGACGGCCGGCAACTGCGCGCTCTGTGGCGAAGTCCATAAGGGCCGGATACACTCGACGGTCGGCGGGCATTCGAGGCGTGAGGAGACTTGTTCTTGCCGCAGACGAACGAGGGTCAGATTCCCACAATGCCGGTGGTCTGTGCCGGGGTTGCGGGCATTCGAGCCTCGGTCCGCTGATGTCGTCGATCACGGCGAGGGGTCCGTCTCAAGCATCCATGGTCCTGCTCGGCGTTCTCGGAGTCCTGATCATGATGGGCGTCTGGGAACTGGTGGGCAGGCTGGAGCTACTGGGACGCAACTGGCAACCGCTCTCGGCCGTGGTCCGGGCATTCTTGGAGAACCTTCCTGTCTTCGGCAGGGCCACTAGGGCTACCACCATCGACGCAGGGAAGGGCTTTGTGGCCGGGATCCTGCTGGGGCTGGCGCTCGCGGTGCTGGGGCTGCTCGCACCGGCGCTTAATCGCGGTATCGGAAGGATGGCGACCCTGGTCAATTCGATACCGTGGATAGCGCTCGGGCCTGTCCTGGTAATGGTCGTTTCGCAGGACACGGTGCCGTTCACGTTCGCGCTGCTGGCTGTCTTCTTCGCCAGTTTCATCGCTATCACCTCAGGTTTCTACCTTGCCCGGCAGGCCCACCATGACCTCCTCACTAGCTTGGGGTCGTCTCGATGGACCAGATTCCTGCGGTTACAGCTGCCGGTCGCAGTGCCGTCGTTGATCTATGCCGCCAAACTCGGGGCGCCGGCGGCGATGTTCGGCGTGGTCTTCGGGGAGTGGTTCGGCTCATCACGTCCCGGACTCGGCGCCCTGATAGTCACCTCGATGCGGAGTCTCCGCTCCGACCGCCTCTGGGCGGCCGCCGCCCTTACATCGCTGATCGCCATTGCAGTATTCGCCGTGTTCGCCGCCCTTGAGAGGGCTGCCCTGAACAGGTTCCGCTGATGCGACCTACCGATGGGTCCCCGGACGCCGTCAAGGATCGATCGGCTCGCACGGACCTCGTGGGCGATTCACGTGATTCCCGGCTACCGGCCGTTCGGTCCTTGGCGCGCCGCTTCCTCATCGCCATCTGGCCCTACGCCCTCGTCGTCGGCGCATGGCACGCGTGGGTGACCATAGGGGGAGTACACAGGCTCGTTATTCCGGAACCGAGCGCCGTGGCCCTCGACATCTGGTCGGCGCCGGGCGAGTACTGGTCCTACGGTTGGCGGACCGTCCTGGAATCCGCGGCCGGTCTCGCTCTCGGAACCGCCATCGGTGTAGCCACCGCGATCGCAGTATGGTTTTCCCGGGTGCTACGCGGTCTTCTGACCACCTCGATGATCCTGCTCTACTCCGCTCCCATCGTGGCCACGATTCCGATCATGGCTCGGGTTCTGGGCTACTCCCCGACGACGGTCCTGGCGGTTGCGGCCATCGTATCGATGTTCCCCACGTTCGTCCTCGTCAACTCCGGTCTGATGGATTTGCCGGCGGGTTCGCTGGATGTCTTCCTGAGCCTCGGGGCATCGCGCAAGGCGCAACTGTGGAAACTTGCAGTGCCTGCCGCAATACCGAACTTCCTCGTCGCATTTCGTCTCAACGCGGCGGTCGCGTTCATTGCGGCCGTCATCGGTGAGTACCTGACCGGTGTCCGGGGTCTGGGATGGCTGTTCGCGCTCTCGTTCAGCCGGTTCGATGTCGACCGCGCCTGGGGCGCCGCGATGGTCATAATCGCTCTGTCGATCCTCTCCTACGCAGTCGCCAGCCGAGTCGAAGAACGGGGTATCGAACGCTGGACCTGAGGGAGCGCGGTTTCTGCGTCACTCGGGGCAACCGGACGCCAGCCCTGATTATTCAGGTTTCCCACACACCGAGGCACGTCATGCCAGTTCCACCCGAGTGTTGGGAAAACCCACCGTTCACCTGACAGTGAATCTCGACACCTGACCGGGATAGGAAACGCCGATAGCTGTATTCCTGGTCAGGGCGCGAATATCGTCTACTCCACTCCTCCCCCAAACCCCCATCCATGAATGATCGGGGCTACTTCGTGTCGTGTGGCAGGCGTTGCTGGTCGGCAGCGACCCTGCATAGGTATGATGACCGGAGTCGGCGGATCGGTTCATCCCGATCCGCGCACGTCTAGCTAGCTAATGTCGGAGTGCGACTACCAGGGAGGATGACGCATGATTACCCAGAGGAAACGGGTCAAATGGATATCGGTGCTTGCACTATTCGCGCTCTTGGCGGTTGCCTGCGGGGATGACGAAACGGCTGAGACACAGGCAACACAAGCCACGGCCGCACCGACGACCACCGCCGCCGCCCCGGCGACGACCGCGGCCGAGATGACCGAGACCACCGCGGCGCCGACCACCACGGCCGCCCCGGCGACGACCGCGGCACCTGCGCCGGCCGAGCCGACCGATATCAGGTTGAGGCTCAGTTGGATCGCCGACCCGGGCTTCATGGGGCTCTACGAGGCCGTGGAACAGGGCTTCTTCGATGACGAGAACATCAACGTGACGATCGAGCACGGTGGCCCGAACGTACCCAACTCGACTCAGGTAGTTGCGGGTGGAGCAGCCGATATCGGCGTCACCGATCCGTTCTCGCTCGCTCTGGCCATGTCCGAGGGAGGGGACTTCGTCGTGTTCGGCGTCCGGATGCAGTCCGACCCGACCGGCATCGGTTCGCTCTGCGACAACCCGATCAACTCGCCGGCCGATATTGCCGGGAAGAAGATCGCAGGCGGCACCACCGACGGGTTCCTGATCGACGCGTTGCTGGTCGCCAACGGGCTGGAGCCCGCCACCTACGAGCTGATCCCGGCCGGCTGGGACATGTCGCCGGTGGTCGATGGAACGGTCGACGGCATGCTGATCTGGGTCAACAGCCATCCCCTCCCGCTGAACGCGCAAGGGATCTGCAACATCAGCTGGACGTTCAGCGAGATGGGCCTGCCCGCCTACCAGGACCTGTTCTTCACTACGAGAGAGTTCCTCGACAACAATCGCGAAGCGATCGTGGGCTTCCTACGGGCCAACATCAGGGGCTGGGAATACGCCTTCAACGATCCTGCCCACGCGATCGATCTGGTGATGAACACATGGGGCGGGGTCGATCTCGGCCTGGTACTCGAGGACCAGTTCCCGATCCATGAAGCACAGATCCCCCTCATGACCAGCCCCCTCACGGACGAGAAGGGCCTGTTCTGGTTCGATCTCGACCAGATCCAGAACATCCAGAACGGCTACGTGTTGACGGCTACCGGGCTCGAATCGGTTCCGGACGCCGCCGACGTGTACGACATCTCGATTCTCGAGTCCGCCTATGAAGGTTGCGGATCTTCATTGCTGGACTGCTAGCAGCGAGTTCTCGCCGGATAGAGCGCTGCCTCTCCGAAAGGAGGGGCAGCGCCTCTTTCTTACTACATGCCGGCCCCGGCCGGATCGGATCTACAGGCCGAGCTTGTACAGTTGGTTGGCGGTACCCCCCATGATGGCCTCCAACTCCTCATCAGTGATTCCAGCCGTGCCCCGCCTCGCGGCGACCTCGTTCACGGCGTGAAAGAGTTCGGGGACGGTCGCCACGTTCTTGCCGATCCTGATCTTGTCGTTCCCGTCCGATCCGTATAGGGCCCGATCTATGGCGCCGAAGTCCTTGAGCTTCAGCAGCACGTCGTAGAGTTGCTCCGCGCTTCCCCCTCCGAACCACGCGAGGTCCATGTAGAAGTTCGGATGGCGCGCAGCCACCGCTATCCCTTCATCGACCCATGGAAAGGCCAGGTAGAAGACGACCTTCAGGTCGCGGAGCTCCCTACCCACGTCGTCCAGCAGGATCGGATTCGAATACTTGAGGGGGGCGTTGATGATCGGCGTCCACCCTGTAAAAAGATCCACGGGAACGTCGAGTTCGATGCACTTCTCGTAGAACGGGTAGACCCGGCGGTCGTTGATGGCATGGTCGTGATACGCAGTCTTGAGCGCCAAGGCCACGAAGCCATGCTCGGTTATGAAGTATTCGGTTTCGGCCAGGGCATCTTGCGGATCGCGCAACGGATCGACCGCCACCTGACCGCGTAGCCGATCCGGGTGTTTCGCTACCTCCTCGGCGATCCACTCGTTCGGGATGTACACCCCGTGGTCACCGGGATGATCCGGATGGGACGTGGTACGCCGGATATCCCCGCCTTGCACGATCGCGATGTCGATTCCGGCATCGTCGATCATGTCCACGATGTCTTGGCCGTAGCGGGAAACACCCATTCCTCCGTATGGCAGGTACATCTCCTCCATCCACCACTTGGGTACCTGGCTCGGCGTCAAACCTATGTACTGGTGGCAGTCGACGGTGACCATGCGGCGCTCCTACTCCTAGTCGTTCCGGTCCGAACCTATATCGGTTGGGTGGCTGTGCGGAACGGTAGTAGTAGCGGATCGCTGGTCAAAGGCTACGTCTGCCGACCATTGATCCCCATCGCCCAGGACTCGATCCGACCGGAGAGCGTCGGTGCTGCCGGTGGATCCCGGATCTTACGTCTGCCCGCCGTGCTTGTCTCCACCGTCGACGCGGACCTCGCAGCCGGTCATCATGGCTGCGAGGTCGGATGCGCAGAACAACGCAACCCGCGCAACATCGTCCGGAACGCCGGCGCGGCCCAGCGGTAGCTCCTGGCTCATCTGGTGGGCCAGACCCCCGAGTTCCCAGCCGCCCTGCGCAGCTGACTCCTCCATTCCCGGAGTGAGGATCACGGTGGGGGCCAGAGCCAGCACCCGGATGCCGTGCGCTCCGAGCTCCGCCCCCATCCGCCTGGTGAGCGCCACCACCCCCAGCTTCGAGGCGACGTAGTGGGGGGCGCCCTCCCGGACGTACGCGGGCGCCGTCGAGATGTTGATGATGACACCGCCCATCCGGCGGGCGATCATTCGAGTCGCCGCCTCCCGAGCGCCGAAGTAGGTACCCCGCAGGTTGACATCCAGGACACGGTTCCACTGGTCATCATCGATGTCGAACAGGGCATCATCCGGATAGATACCCGCATTGTTCACCCATATGTCGAGCCCACCCGTCCGGGAAACGGCAAGATCCGCCAGAGCGGCGACCGACCGCCGATTGCTGACGTCTACGCCGGCCGCAACGGCATGATCGGTCTCGAGTCTGTCGACCGCTTCCGAAGCACGTTCCCGGTCGATGTCGGCAACGATGACCCGGGCACCTGCCTCGACGAACCTTCGAGCGATCGCGTAGCCGATGCCCCGCCCCCCACCGGTGACTACGGCGGTGCGACCCCCGAGCGATATCAAATCCTCGATCGAGCGGTCGCTCAGGTCAGCGATGGCCAAACCCGACTCTCCTCGATACTCGATCCGGCGCCCTGCTGACCGTGGGGCCTACGCGCTGATACCGAAGAGTTTCGCTGCGGTGGCGCCCATGATCCCAGACTTTTCCTCATCGGTGATCTCGGTTCCCTGGCTGCGGGCGATCCGCCGAGCGTCACGGTAGAGGTCCCTGGCGTCGGTGTTGTCAGATCCGAACACCACTCGGTTGATGGCGCCGAGTTCCTTTAGCTTAGAAAGGGCGCCCGCCAGGATTTCGGGTCCCCAAGCGGTCCATCCCGCCATCTCAGCGTAGAAGTTGGGGTGTTTCGCGACGACCGCGACCCCTTCATCCACCCACGGGTAACCGAGGTGGGCGACGATGACCTTGAGATCCCGGTAGCGACGTCCGATGTCGTCCAGCTGGATCGGGTCCTGGAACTCCATCGCCGAGTTGATGGTGGCTGTCCATCCGGTGTGGATCATCACCGGTAGGTCCAAGTCGACACATTTCTCGTAGAGCGGGTCGAGCCGTCGGTCCTTCGGGTTGTAGTGGTGATAGGTCGGCACCAGTTTGAGCAGCCGGAAGTCCAATTCCTTCACGCATCTCTCCACTTCGAGCACCGCCGCCGGGATATCGCGGAGGGGATCCATCGCCGCGACGCCGTAGAGGCGACCCCCGGACTGCGCAACCTGGTGGGCGACGTAGTCGTTGGGGACGAGGACTCGGCGGTCGTGAGGATGGTCGGGGTGATAGGTCGTGCGGCGGATATCTCCACCCTGGATCATGCCGATATCGAATCCGGTGGCGTCCAAGTGGTCGACGATCGCAGGACCATCCACGGAGCCGGCTTCCCATCCCCAAGGCGCGTACATCTCCCGTACCCACCACTCGGGGGCGTGCTCGGGTATCTCGGTTACGTGCAGGTGACAATCGATCTTTACCATTGGTCAGTCTCCAAGTCCGTAAAGGCGTGCTGCGCTGCCCCCCAGTATCGCCGCCATCTCCGCGTCTGTGAACGGCTCGGCGCCGAGTTCCCGGGCGACCCGGTTCACGCTCCGATACACGTCCGGCACCGTAGCTTCCGCCCGGCCCACCCGCACCTTGTCGCTGTTGTTGGATCCGTACAGCACCCGGTCGAGCGCCGACAGCGACCGGAACCGGTCGAGGGCCTCGAACAGAGGCTCGGGCCCGAGTTCGGAGTAGTGATACATGTCGGCGTGGAAATTGGGGTGCTTCGCCACCAGCAGGGTGCACTGGTCGATCCAAGGATCGGCGAACGCGATGATCACCTTGAGGTCGCGGAAACGGCGGCCTACCTCGTCAAGGTGCACCGGATCGGCGTTCTCGAGTCTGGCCATGATGATCGGGGTCCATCCGGTGAAGAAGTGGGCCGGGATATCCAGCTCGATGCATTTCTCGTAGATCGGATCCAGCCGCCGGTCGTTAGGCGAGAAGTGAAGATACGAACCGAGCAGTTTAAGAGCCCGGAAGTCCAACTCGTTGACGCATCGGTCCAGTTCCTCGAGAGCGGCGCCCATATCCCGGATCGGATCGATGACCGCCACCCCCTTCAACCTGTCCGGGAAGAGCGCCACCTGCTCGGCCGTGTAGTCGTTGGGAACGAATACGTCGTGTTCGGTGGGATGATCAGGGCTGAAGGTCGTGCGCCGCATATCCCCACCCTGGACCAGCCCGACATCGACGCCTGACCGATCCAGAAGGTCGACAATCCACTGCCCGTCATAGTTGGCGAGAGCCCCACCCCCGTACGGTCGGTACATCTCCGTCAGCCACCATTCGGGTATCTGACTCGGGACCACGCCCAAATGCAGATGACAATCGACGCTGACCATCAAAGGCCTCCCATCGTGAATAACTCGAAACAGCGGTCAGGCAACCATTGTACAGACCCACCCCGGCCACACGACCCACCACCACCAGGATGTAGGCTGAATCGACAGGGTGCCGCGGTATGCGCGACCACGTTGATTTCGACTGAGTACCTGCTTGCTCTGCTCAATGACCGATGGGTGGCGGACCCCTAGGTGGCCGGGCCATTGCCAGTGTCTTCGCCGAAACGCTCAAGGCTCCTGGCTGGAAGTCCCGCGCCACATCCAGTCCCTGTACCGACGGTTCGTCGTCTTTGGGATCGCTGTCCGTAGACGGCTACGGACTCCCCAAGGATTCGAGACGGTTCACCCAGGAGTCGAATCGTGGGCATTCGGCACGAATCCTTGCTAGTCCGGCCTCCTCAGCGAGAACAGGTCCGTACAATCGTTTTCGGTAACCGGGAACCAGCTTCAGATGCGCTTGCTAGGCGCTGTCGTGGGACCGTCGTCAATGTCCTCCGGTGTCGGGAAGCAAGCGCGGATATCCTCCAGCGACCGTATGGACCTCTGAGAAACGTTGGGCACATGTGTGAAGACTCCTACGTCGGAAAACAACAGTCCTTCGAACTCATGTTTCTGGACATAGGCGAACACTCGACTGCGATCCCAGTCGTCTCCGAATAGCCTGTCTACTTCTTCGTTAATCCGTCGCTCGAGGCCTTCGACAGATTCGCCGCTTGGTCTGCCGGGGAATCCATAGAGGTCGAAAAGGGATGTTATGAAGTCGAAGTGCCGGCAGAGTTTGTACATCTGGTTGGCGGGTTGGTTGATAGGAAGTGCCCCACCACTTGTGATGCCCCGCCTCCGGGGCATTATCGCGTTTGATATCACGCCACAGCTGTACAAATACTTCGCAAGTACTTGCTTTACAAACTCCTCTTCGGTTTCGCCCTCAACTACAATGGCTAGGCGTGTCAAGGACGGCCGCCTAAGAGGTTCTGTTGCCACAGTTCCCCCGTCGTGAACTCATCAAGCCAATGCCTGTACTCCTCGGGGTCGAGTCGACGGAAGACCGTGGCGTCGTCGCGAAGTTCCAGAACGACGATCTCGTCCAGTTCGAAGCAATCCACGAGGAGAGGAGATTGAGTCGCTACGATCACCTGCCGCTGCTCCGAGAGCGCTCGTATCATGTCGCCCACCAGCGTGATAGCAGCAGGATGGAGCCCGAGTTCGGGCTCGTCCAGCAGGATCACGTCGGGCATCAACTCGTTCGGCAGATTCAAGAGGGTCACCAGGGCCATGAATCGGAGTGAGCCGTCAGAGGTCAAGTGAGCTCCGAAGGACCTGTCGTTGTACTTAGCCTTCCATCTCAGCTGCACTTTTCCAAAGCGTTCGTCTATGGCAAAGCCATTGAATACGGGCAGTATACGACCGATATGCCGGCAGATGAGCTCGTATCTCTTGATCTCATGTTGTTCCAGATAGTGCAGGATCGCTGCAAGATTTCCCCCGTCCGAACGCAGCCGATGGTTGTCCTGCGCGTCCCACATTCGCTTTATACCGGCTCCGGCAGAAGTATCATGAAACTGGTACGCGGTACAGTTTCGCAGCAATCTGACGATAACGGACGCCGTTGTCTGGTTTGTACCCGATATACCAGACTGGGCTGCCTCCACTATCTTGGCTTCACGATGCCCACCTTCAAGCGGCGTCCAAGGTGCTTCTCCGTACCAGTTGTCGGGGCTGAAGCGAAACTTCTCCGAACTGAAATAGAATCGATCAGGCGACCCGTACGCAAGTGCGAATCTGTAGTCGTTAAGCCCGCTGCCTGTGCGCAATCGGACTTCCGCCTCCATTCGGGGTGTGAATCGGTTCCCTCGGTAGAGTTGGTCATCTGCACCGCCCTGCCGTTCTATGAATTCGCCTAACTGTCGTGACTTCAACATCCAACTGAGCATGTCGAAGAAGCGGATAAAGTTGGACTTGCCCGAGCCATTCGCGCCTATGAGTACTTGAGCATCCGGCAGGTCATTAAGCTCCACATCCTGGAGCGACCGGAATCCGCGGATACGTACCGACTCTATTCTTGCGGGTTGATCTTCTCGCTGCACAAACGACAGCCTAGCCTTCGCCTTGTTTCTTTATCCGGTAAGCCGGGTCCGCCAGCCTGTCTCCACCGGCTGCTTCGGTGGCCACCGGGCGGTGGCCTGTCGCGGGTCTTCAAGCTTCTCGAAATACCAGGTCGGGGGGCGGATGCCCCGCCCGACGGCTAAAGACGTCCGGCGCCGTGCTCGGGGTACAACTCTTGATAGAGCTTCCCACGCTCGTATGGGTAGGCATCCAGGACGGTTTCGTCGATCTCGATCCCCAACCCGGGTCCGGTCGGGACCGCCAAACGCCCGTCCTCGACACGATCCATGCCGAAGATGGGGTCAGCAAGCAACTCGTCCCGTAGCGGCTGGTACGGATCGGGGTCGTACTCGAGCAATTCCGGCTCGATAGCGGCGGCGAGATGGAGACCCGCGGCGAACCCCACAGCAGTCAGGCCTCCGATGTGAGGAACCACAGCGAGATCGTGTGCCTTCGCAAGGGCCGCAACCTCCATGCAGGCGAGGATGCCCCCGCAAACGGTGGGGTCCGGCTGGAGTACGTCCGCGGCGCGATGATGCACCACGTCCCTGAATCCGGCCAGGGAGAATACACGCTCGCCGACCGCGATTCGGACCGGCGATTCAGCCCGGAGCTCGGCAAGCGCCCCGATCATGTACTGAGGGAGGGGTTCCTCGTAGAAGCTCACGTTGTAGGGTTCCATCCTCCGGGCCAGACGGATCGCCTCGCGGAGTGTGTACGTCCAGTAGCCGTCAGCCATCAGATGGCAATCATCGCCGATCACACGCCTGGTACGGGCGATCAACTCGAGATCCCGATCCGGGTCGTTGCCCAGCCGCACCTTGATGCCTTTGATCCCGACGTCGATGACATCATCAAAATACGTCTCGTGCCAGCCGAGGTCCGCATCGAACGAAGTCGTCCCCGTGGCGTACAGAGGCAAACTGTCCACGCCGGCGCCGAGAACCGCCGCGAGAGACACACCGTGCTCCTTCCCGAAGATGTCCCACAGGGCGATCTCGATGGCGCCGATGACCTGCGCGGAGATACCGTCCCATCCCAGATAGCCGTCCAGCCATAGATGCATCTCGGCCAGGCGGGCTCTGATTGCCAGCGGGTTCTTGCCGATCAACACGTCGGCGAGCACGTCATCGACGATGGTCTCCACGACCGTGGGGTACGAGTGCCCGTAGGACGAGCTTGCTTCACCCCATCCGACGTGCCCGGCGTCCGTGTCGATCTTGACCAGCGAGAAGCTGCGATGCATCTCCGGATCGGCCTTCATGTAGCCGGCCGAGATGGCCGTGATCCGGGTGATTTTCATGCGATCATCGCCGAGGAACCGGGCCGGAGCGTCATTGCGGTGTCCGGGCTTCGAACTTGCCCACGAGAGTGGGAGAGGGAACCTCCTCCGGTGCGTCCTCCAGGTACCCGGTGACGCTGATGATCGTGTCCCTGAACCAGATGTCGAAGGGGTGATCGGATGAGGTCATCTTGTCGAGGATGTCCTGGGGGTCGACACCATCGATGGCGACGATGGCCAGATCCATCCCGGGAAGACGCTGCTCCCACACCACCTCGCGCGACACGCCCATCCGCCGGTGATGGTCGGCCCACTCCTCGTATCGGGGTCCGGTGACCTCCCGCATCATCCGGCGCCACGCCTCCCGTTTCCCGGGAAGTATCGGCGCCACGATCAAGAACTCGGTCGTGTCTTCCAACGGGTTCTCCCATCTCCGGCCGGTTCGGAGTGTATCAATCCGATAGGTCGCCCAACCGCTTCCACCGCAAGTGCGCTCGTATACTCGCCCGGTGCGGTTGTTGCCGACTTGCCGACCCGACGGGAGCGCATGGGTGTGAAAGAGTTCAACTTCGATCCGGGCAGGATTCACCTGTTGAGCTTGAGTCAGGGGGATGACTTGGTGGACTCGCTGACGGGTTTCGCCCGGTCCAATGGCGTTCTGGCCGCGACGGTCACATTTCTCGGCTCGGTGAGCCGTGCTGACCTGTCCTGGTACGACCCGGATACCGGCGATTACCGCACCTTCGTTCGGGAGGAGCAGTTGGAGGTTGCGGGCGGGACGGGCAACATCTCTCTGTACGACGGGCAACCGCTGGTGCACATACACGCGGTGTTCGCGGATTCGACCGGACGGACAATCGGCGGCCACATCAACCCGGGGACTACGGTGTTTGCGATGGAAGCCACGGTCCAGCAGCTGGTGGGCGATCCGCCGGAGTTCTGGGGAGCCCTATGAACCGGTACCGGTCTCCAAGCGCAATGCGATACCCGGCCGCGCCGGTGGGGTATCGCCGCAACCGATCCGCCGCTAGTCTCGGTTTCCCCGGAATCCCGCAAGGAGGCGCCATTGACTGACCGCATCGAGGGTGGCGTGGGTGGAGAGATCGCGGAGGGGTCGCCGGTCATTTCGTTGCGGGATGTGAGCAAGGAGTTCAAGCTGGGGAGGGGCGAGTCGCTGCTGGCGGTTTCCGATGTCAGTTTTGATGTGGCGGCCGGGGAGTTCGTGGCGCTTATCGGTCCCTCCGGTTGCGGTAAGTCGACCTTGCTGCGGCTGGTCGGGTCGCTGGAAGTGCCTTCGCGGGGGACGGTGGTGGTGAACGGGCGGCAGCCGGCCGAGTTAGCGGCTGCGCATCGCCTGGGAGTGGCGTTTCAAGATCACGCGTTGCTTCCCTGGCTGAGTTCGTGGGATAACATCGCGCTGCCGTTCCACGTGGCCGGGATGAAACCAGACCGCCGGCGTGTCGCCGATCTCATCTCGCTTGTTGGTATGGCGGGGTTCGAGAAGGCAAGGCCGAAGCAGCTCTCAGGCGGGATGCGCCAGCGTATCGCTATCGCCCGCGCCCTCGCCCTGAACCCGGAAGTGTTACTTCTCGATGAGCCGTTCGGGGCTCTTGATGCGGTGACGCGGCGGCAGATGAACATGGAACTGCAGCGGATCTGGTCCGCTCAGCAGCACACCACGATTCTGGTGACCCATGCGGTGGACGAGGCCCTGTTCCTCGCTGACCGGGTTATCGTCCTGACCGAGCGTCCGGGGCAGGTGAAGTTGGTGCAGGACGTGGACTTCGAGAGGCCTCGAACAAGAGAGTTGGCAACCACTCCGGAGTTCCACGCTATAGCCGACGAGCTCACCATGGCCCTCGACTCGGCGGAGGACTGAGAGCCCTACCTCCAGGAGATCGCCCCAGGCAGCGGATCAACTCCCGCCTGTTCGGAATCGACCAAAAGGAAGTGGCGCCCCGTCAGCCGGGAGCGCCACTTCCTTTGAACCGTAGGCCCGGAGCGATCAGCACTCCAGGAGCGAAGCTCCGCATCCGGCGAACGCATCATCGAGCAATGTCGTGTCGACCATCGATTCGGCGGGGGGAAGGTTGTCGATACCCGTCAGGGCCAGCACGTCCCACATGGTGGTCGCTATGGCATCGAGGTCCATCTGGAATAGACCCTTCTCGTCGGTGAGGCTGCTCGTCATCAAAGGAACTTGAGCGTCATGGACGGGCCGCTGGAATGATATGTCCATGCCCAACTCGGCCCCGCCCCACTTGTTCATCATGAGGTCGATGGCGGTATCGGGATCGGCGAAGGCCGCTTCCCAGCCTTTGATCATCGCCCGCAGGAATCCCACCACCGCATCGCGGTTGGCGTCCAGGAAGCTGCGATTGACGAATGCGAGGTCGTGATACATCTGCATGCCCAGCTCGGCATAGGACACGGCGACGTTGTCGACACCCATGAAGTCGAGAATGATGGGGTGGCTGTTCATGTAGTTGACCTGACCCCGTACCAAGCCCTCGGCGACCGGTGACGGATCGAAACCAACCGGGACCATGTCATAACAACCGGCCTCCAGCCCGTTAATGGTCAGCAGGGCATCGAGTGTCACGATGTCACCGGGGGTGGCGCCGATCTTGCTGCCGCATATGTCGCTCGCGGCCAGTATCGGGTCCGAAGCCAGAGAACTGATCCCCAGAATGCCCTCTTGCAGTCTCGTACCGAAGATCACGAGATCATCGCCCTGTGAGACCGCTTCGGCAACGCTGGGTAGCCCGCCGAAGCCGATGTCAGCAGCTCCCCCGGCCAGGATCTGGACGGGATGTGGCACGTTCGGGCCCCCGTACTCGAATTCGGGCGCCACGTTCTCCTCCGCGAAGAACCCCAACTCGTCCGCCATGTACAGCCCCAGGAATCCGGGATCCGCTGTCCAGTTCAACTGGACACGTATGACCGTCGGTTCCATGGGAGCTTCAGTGGTCGGCGCGGCCGTCGTGTCGGCAGGCTCGTCATCCCCACACGCGGCGGCCAGCAGGACTAACACAAGGATGGACCTGCCTAATCGCGATATAGCTGATAACTTCATGACTGCCTCCTCCAAACGACTTCGGCTCAAGTCTGCCGACCCATTTCCCGGGATGCCGTGACGATACACGGTTAACCGGGATGCCGGACCGGTTTCACAGCATCCGCTGCTGCCCGCGCTCCTCGAGCCGGCTCGCACCGACGTATACAACGACCGACAGGACGACTATCACCACCGCGGCGCCCCAGGCCCGCGACATTTGGAAAGCACCGTACGAGATCGCGAAGAGCCACCCGAGACCGTCGCGGCCGGTGAGGAACTCTCCCAGGATCGCGGCAACGATCGCCAGGGCCGCGTTCAACCGGAGTGCCGTGAGGAAGTCCGGCACGGCCGAAGGCAACGCCAGGTGACGCAATCTGGCACGCCGTCGTGCTCCCATGACGGAGAACACATCGTCGGCGCCGGGGGGTGTGGAACGGAAACCGGAACTGACCAGCACGAATGTCGGGAACATCGAGACCAGGGCGGCAACCGCCACAACCGTGGTCCGCGTGTAACCGATAACCCTGGCCATGATCGGCACGGTCGCCACCAGCGGAACGGAGTACATGATGATCATAGGTGTGGTGAGGAGGCCCTTCAGCACCGGAGACAGCCAACTTGCCAGCGCCGCCACCAGCCCGATGAGGCTGCCGATGAACAAGCCCACCGCAGCCATCTGCAGCGTGTTGAACGTGTACGCGAGATAGGTGCCGGGATCGCCGGCGATATCGCTGACCACCGACTCGGGGGTCGGGGCCACGAGGGGACTGACATCCCAGATGGTCACCGCAAACTGCCAGAAACCGACAACGAAGACGAAGGGCCACACCGTGAGAGCGATATCCGCCAAACGCCGGCGCCAGGAAGCCGGCGGCCCTTCTCCCTCATCCGATCGGCCGGAACCGGCCGGTTCTCGCACATCCTGGCGCACGGAGAAGTCGCGGCGGCGGACGAGTTCCTCCACCAAGGCGAAGAAGCCGAAAGCCACGATTGCTATGAACGCCGTCAGCCCTGCGGCGGCCCAGAGCCGGGCGGTGAAGAACTGCTGGAGGGCTACGACTATCACAAAGCCCAATCCCGGGTCGGTCGTGCCGAACCACTCGCCGAAGACCACCCCGAACATGGCGGCGGGAGCACCGAGTTTGGCCGCGTACACGACCGAAGGCAGCACCGCCGGCATCTCCAGCCTCCAGAAGCGGCCGGTCCTGGAAGCTCCCAGAACGGTGAACACATCCTGATGGGATGCGCTCACGAGGTTGAAACCGGAACTCACCGCAATGAAGCTCGAGAAGAACACGGCCAGGCTCGCGAAGACCAGTGGAGTCGCCGACGCCGACACCACCATGACGATTAGCGGGCCCAAGGCGATCCAGGGGATGGAATTGACAACTGTGGCCAGGCGCCCGATCCCGCGGCGGAGTGGGAGGATGACCAGCCCGATGACGGCGAGAGAGATTCCCAGAGCCAGTCCGGCCGCGAATCCCCGCACCGCGTCCCAGATCGTCCCTAAGGCGGCCCGACGGAGGATGTCCCAGTCCTTGGAAAGAGACTCGAGAACGGCGGTGAAAGGCGGCCATCCTCTACCGAACACCTCGGCTTGCCCGACCAACTCCCAACCCATGAGGAGGACTCCCACACCGGCAACTCCGAGTGCGGCTGATCGCCAACCGGATACTCCCGTAGCGGGCAAAGTCAATCACTCCTCGTTGTCGAGAGACCGAGGTCGCCTGGACGGCCCGAACCCAGCCACCATCGCGGCCGCCGCGATGGTGGCACGGCTACCGCCGACAAACTGTTACAGGCGAGACCAATTCCTCCGGTCGCCATATCCAATCATCCCTTCGGCAGTTAACCCGGTTTCGGGGATACTACCCGCCGGCCCTGGTCGGGCTAGCAGGATGGAGTCACGATGGCCGGGTTTCAACGACTAGCGTTGGAACGCCACACGAAGGGACGAGATGAGGACTATCACCGTTCAGGCCACCCTTCAACGGGATCACCTTGAGCGCTTTGTGGCGGCTTCAGTCGCCAACGCGAGCGCTTCGGTCGCTACCGAACCGGGGTGCCGCCGCTTCGATATCTTCCACGACGATGCGGAGCCGGAGAGAATCGGATTCAACGAGATCTACGATGATGACGATGCAGTCGGGGCTCATGGCGACTCGGCGCACTTCGCGGCGTGGCTGTCGGCTACCGACGGGATGCTGGATCAACTCGTATGGGCCACGTGCCGGAACCTCTACAGCACCGGCATGGCAACCGGTGACGCAACCGGGACCATCAGGGTCTACCAGGCGCGCATCTCCTTGGCGCCGGATGATGCGGACAGCTTCATAGCGTCGGTGACGGAGCAGGCTCGTGCCGCGGCCGCCGAGGAAGAGGGCCTTCTCCGGTTCGACATCAACCAGAACGTCGATCTCCCTACCGAAGTCTGGCTATACAAGGTCCATGCCGATCACGCGACCGCGCGCTACCACGCGGATGCTCCTTATACGGTTGCTCACCTCGATCGATTCAACGAGTTCTACTCGACCGGTTCGCCAAGCCCCATCTCGGGACCGAACATCTGCCCTCCCGACGCCGGATGGTGGCCGTGACCGATCCTGTCCCGTCGCAGCTGGCCAAGCCCCCTAACCGCTGCACCGACACGATGAGGGCAACCGGTTCAAGTCGTGTACCCATCGTGAGAGAGTCCGATTAGCGTGCAATCCGCAACCTGCGACCTGCTCATCACGGGTGGGGTCGTTGTAACCGTGGACGATCAGCGTCGCGTGATCGATCCGGGTGCGGTGGCGATCACCGGGGACCGGATCGTCGACGTCGGCAGCCCGCACGACATGGGCCACTACCGGGCGGATCGGATAATCGACGCCGCCGGCAGCGCGGTCCTGCCCGGGTTCGTGGACACCCACCAGCACCTGTTCCAGTACCTGATGCGGGGCCTCGGAGAAGGCCTCGAATTGTGGCCATGGCTTTCGGACTTCATGTGGCCGGTCACTACCTCCATCTCCACGGCCGAGGCCCGGATCGGCGCCCAACTCGGGGCGGTAGAAGCTGCCCGCTCCGGGGTCACCACCGTCCTGGACAACCATTACGCGCCGACCGACTTCGAGTCCACCCTCGCGGTTGCAGATGCGATTGCCGGGGTAGGGCTGCGAGGCGCGGTCGCCCGGGGCATGACCGGGGAGTTGACCGAGATGGCCGCCAAGCACGGCCTGGCCGGTGAATTGTTCCGGCACTCCAACCAGGAGGAACTCGACATCACCCGGGCCTGCATCGCGGCCCGGCCACCGGGCAGCCAGGTCGGTATCTGGCCGGCCCCGCTCAACATCATCTACGTTGACCAGCAACTCGTAGTCGATGCAGTCGGTCTGGCCCGCGAGGAGGGCACCGGCTGGCACTCGCACTGTTCGGAAGCCGCCAACGACCCGGTCTTCTATCTGGAGGAGTACGGGACCAGACCATTCGAATGGTTGGCCGAACGTGATCTACTCGGCCAGGGCGCCACCCTCGCCCATGGGATATTCCTTGATGACCGGGAGGTTGAACTCGTCGGTGACTCCCGAACCGGTATCGCCTACTGTCCCATCTCGCATCAATACATTGCCCTGGGAGTTATGCGCCTTCGCGACCTGCGCGGCGCCGGCGCCGTTGTCGGGCTCGGCCTCGACGGCGGCAGCGGGCACCGGCTCGACATGTTTGCATGCATGAAGCAGGCCGTACTTCTCCAAAGGGTCCACACGCAGAACCCCACCGAGTCGAACGGCGAAGAAGCCATCGAACTGGCCACCCGGGTCGGAGCCGAGTACATGGGAATCGAGGCCGGGGTCCTGGCGCCGGGGCGCCTGGCGGATCTGGTGATCGTCGACCAGTCGGCTCCCCACCATGCGCCGCTCCACCGCACCGTGGCGTCCGTGGTCTATTCGACCAGTCCCTCCGACGTCACCCACACGATCGTAGGGGGCCGGATCATCTTCGAGGAGGGACATTGTACGATGGTGGACGAAGCAGCCATCGTCGAGGAAGCGAACGGACGGTCCGCGGATCTTGTACGCAGGGCCGGGCTTACCGCCCTACTCGATCCGTGGCGTACGGCCTAGGAGGGTGCTGAGAAACCCCGTACAAAGGGGTTCAGCCGCTAACCCACAACTCCATGACCAGGCAGTTTGCCGACCACCTAACCCCGTAAGATTCGTTTTTCAGGACCCTCCTAAACGCTCCATGGGAAGACATACGTAATCGGCAGCACCGGGAACTACGAGCAGACCGTCGATCGGGCGGCGGTCCAGTAACCCTGATTATTCAGGTTTCCCACACACCAAGGCATGTAAGGCCGGTTCCACCCGACACTTGAGGGAAACCCACCGTTCACCTGGCAGGTGAATCTCTACACCGGACCGGGGATGGGAGACCTCGAAAGCTGTATTGCCTGTCAGGTCGTGAATATGGTCTACTTCACTCATCCTCCAAACCTCTATCCATGAATAATCGGGGTTAAGGCAAAATGCCTAGCCGGCTGTCACGTTCCGGCTGTTTTTCGACGACATGCTGTACAGCAGCCGACACCGCAGATCGGGATTGAGGCTGGGCCGGGGCCGCTCCATCCCGGCGCCGGGGCCCTACCGTCTCCAGGGTGTGAGCAGGCCATGCAAGCCGGCTCGGTCTATGAGGTCTTCCGAGCGGGCTTGTGCTTCGCTCATGACCTCCTCCTCGTCGACCATGGTGCAGCGCCCGTTCTCGAGCACCACCCGGCCGTCAATGATGGAATGGACCACATCTGATCCCCGGACGCAGTATGTAAGTGCCGAGACGGTCCTGTGCCACGGCGTCAGGTGGGGACTTTTCATGTTGACCACGATGATGTCCGCCAACTTGCCGGGGGCGATCACGCCGGCCTCTATGTTCGCGTAGCGGGCGCCTTCCCGCGTCGCCATCTCTAGCGCTTCCTCACCGTTGCTGATGGTGGGCTCGAGGGTGTGCACTCGCTGCAACAGGATGGCCTGTTTCATCACCTCGAACATGTCCTGGCGATGGTTGCAGCAGGGACCGTCGGTGCCGAGGCCGATCGGCGCCCCGGATGCCCGCAGGTCCCGCAGTCTCATCACCCCGAGGGCAATGTACTGGTGGGAGATCGGGCAGTAGGCAACGCCCGTTCCTGTCTCTCCGATGTGGTCGATCTCGGCGTCGTCCAGGTATATCCCGTGAGCGATGGTTGCCTCCGGCCCGAGCAGCCCCTCCTGGTATAGCCATTCGACCGGCCGTATGCCGTACTCCTCCACGTAGGTGGGTGGGTCCTCCAGACGCTCCGAGCAGTGGGTGTGCCACCCGACTCCGCCTTCGCGGGCCAGCGCCACGCTTCTCCGGACAAGATCCTGGTCGTTGTAGATGATGTTGAGGGGCGCCGGCCACACCTCGACACGACCGCCCGCGGGGTAGGCATCCATGGCGGTCCGCGTGACCCGGATCTCCTCGTCGTTCGAGTAGGAGAACAACTCCCCGGCCAGGTTGTAGCGCCGGGCGATGTCGGTTGCCTCCCCGGTGATACCGCGGGCCACCGCCCCCCGGAGCCCAACCTCGTGGATGGCGCCGGCCACGGCCAGGGTGGTATCGAGATCCGACGGAGCGTAGTGGTTGTCGACCACGGTGGTGGTGCCTGCCTTGAGGGCTTCGACCGCTCCCAGCTTCGCCCCGATCCGACCTTCCTCCAGGTTGATCGAGATAGAGAACGGCCACATGAAATCGGTCAGCCAGGTCCACAGCGGCATCCCCTCACCCAGCCCCCGGGCCAAGCCCTGGAACAGATGGTTGTGGGTGTCGATCAATCCGGGCAGGACAGCATGGCCGGAGCAATCGATTGTGCGCCTTGCTCGGTAGCCGGCCAGGTCCTCGTCCGAGCCAACCGCCACGATCCGGCTTTCCGATATGGCAACGGATCCCGGTTCGATGACCCGGCGATCGTCGTCGACGGTCACCACGGACCCTCCGGTCAGCAGGAGGTCGCAGTCTCGGTTTGTCTCGTTCATCTGACGGAGCCTCCTTCTATCCGGTTGTCCTCGCCGCGGCACCGGGCACAGGCTACTCAAGCTTGTCCAACACACGGTACAGATCGCGCGGATCGCCTTCCGCATAACCTCGGGTCATGAGTGGCCGACGGGGGAGGGGTGGAGACGGTCCAGCGGATCAGGGAACTCCGAGATGCCGGACGATGTGATCATCGCCGGCGACGGCGCCTGGGAACCACTAGCTAGCGGTAGCCTACGGTGACATGGAATGGCTCTGGGACGACTCACCCGCCGTCATCGGGTCGGCGCGCGTCCCCGACGCAGACGATACGTCGGAAATCGCCCGAAGCGTCTTGGCGAAGGCTCATAGGAGGGTCCTGAAAAACGAATCTTACGGGGTTCGGTGGTCGGCAAACCGCCTGTTCAGAGAGTTGCGGGTTAGCGGGTTAACCCCTTTGTACGGGGTTTCTCAGCACCCTCCTATCCTCGGACTCAGCGACAACGGCACGGGTGGCGGTTGCCCGCCGGCGCCGGTCATCCGATCTATGAGAACCGAGGTGTGACGATCCGGACTACAGCCGCCCCGGGTCCTGAGAACCGGGAAGTCGAAACGGTTACGAAACTGGTTGGCGGAGGGCGGGCGGCTATCACCCGGTTCCTGGATTCCGACCAGCGGCGGGTGGATGAGGTGGTAACCGCTTTGGCCTGGTCGCTCTACAAACCTGCGCACGCCCGGGAACTGGCGGAGATCGCGGTGCGGACGACCGGCTTGGGGAACGTGCCTGACAAGGTCGCCAAGAACCGGCGCAAGACCTTCGGCACCCTTCGGGACCTGAGCCGCGCCAGGACGGTGGGGCTGATCGAGGAGGATCCTGGCCGCGGCCTGATGATCTACGCCAAGCCCGTAGGGGTGGTGGCCGCGGTCACGCCGTCCACGAACCCCGCCGCTACACCGGTCAACAAGGCCATGATGGCCGTCAAGGGCCGCAACGCGGTTATCGTCGCTCCTTCCCCGCTTGCCTACGCGACTACGTACCGAGCGGTGGAGCTCATGCGGGAGGGGCTGCGGGGGGTGGACGCGCCGCGCGATCTCGTCCAGATCCTTCCTGAACCGGTCACCCGGCGCTCCACCACCGAGTTGATGGCGGCCTGCGATCTGTCGGTAGTGACCGGATCGCAGAACAACGTGCGCGGTGCATACCGGAGCGGCAAACCGGCGATCGGGGTGGGGGCCGGCAACGTACCCGTCATCATCGACAGTACCGCCGACATCGAGCAAGCGGCTGCGGGCATCGTGGCTTCCAAAACCTTCGACAACGCAACCTCGTGCTCTTCGGAGAACTCGCTTATCATCCTCGACGACATTTATGACCGGGCGATGGAGCAGTTGCGCGAGTGCGGGGCGTACTTGCTCGACGTTCACGAGAAGAGATCGATCAGGGACGCTCTGTGGGTGGGCGGGAAGCTGAACCGGGAGATGATCGCCCGGGACGCCGATATTCTTGCCCGTCGCGCCGGGCTCGGCGGGGAGGCGGGCAAGGCCCGATTGTTCCTGGTCGAGGACGAGCTACCGGCCGAAGCCGGATCCTTCGCTGACGAGAAACTCTCACTGGTGCTTACCGTTTACCGGGCTGACGGCATCCTGGAGGCGATCGAGACGGTGAGGGCCATCCTCGAGGTCAGGGGACGCGGTCACTCCTGCGGTATCCACACGGCTTCCATGGAAAACGCCCGCCTCCTCGCGTCCGAAATGGACGTTGTCCGGGTGCTTGTCAACCAGGCCCACGCCATCGGGAACGGAGGGAGCTTCACCAACGGGCTTCCTTTCACCCTGACAATGGGCTGCGGGACGTGGGCGGGAAACAGCATTAGCGAGAACCTCAACTACCGCCACTTCATCAACCTCACCCACCTGTCCACCACTATCCCGGAGGACCGACCCGGCGAAGAGGCTCTGTTCGGCGACTACCTGCGCCGGTACGGAGAGTGAGCAACTCCGGTTTCGGGCGCCGAGGCGGAACTCCGAGCCTCGCTACGCTGGAGAAGCCAACCCGGGACCGCCCAGGATCTCCCGACCAACTGTTTCTCAACTGAGGCGTCGCTGCCCGGAGGGGGCCCTGCGCGGACCCTCGAAAAGACAAGGAGGTGGTTGTGGCGCAAGTGTGCAAGATCATGACCCAGGAGGAGTGGGATGAGTCGATCGGCGTGGGTAAGGCATATGCGGCTGTTTCCGAAGCCGATCTGAGGGATGGATACCTCCATTGCTCGTCGACAGATCAGGTCCCGAGGACCTTGGCCAAGTGGTACGCCGCCCAAGACAGCGTGATCGTGGTGACCCTCGATACCGACCGGTTGGCCAGCGAGGTGAAGTGGGAACCGAATGCCGTGGGAGAACCCTTTCCCCACGTATACGGTCCGATCACCCCTGGCGCCGTTGCGAGCATGGTGAGGTTGCAGCGCGACAGCGCAGGCAATCTGCTACCGGTAGACAAAGGAGAGTAGATGGCGTTTTACGAGTATCGACGTTATCAGGTGGTTCATGGACGGATGGAGGAACTCAAGGACCGATTCGCCGAAGCCACCGTTCCGATGTGGAAGAAGGCCGGGATCGAACCGGTAGCCTTCTTCGAGCCCAGGATCGGGGATCCCAACGTGCTGCACTATCTGCTCAAGTGGGAGGATCTCGGCCGCCGTGAGGAAATCTGGGAGGGTTTCCGCGTGAATCCCGAGTGGGCGGCCGCTCGCAGGAAGAGCGAGGAGAACGGTCCTCTCCTAGAGGGGATGACTAACGAGATCTGGGTGCCCACGGACTTCTCACCGCTGCGGTGACCGCACCGGTCGTAGCCCTCGTCGGCACGCTCGACACCAAAGGTGAGGAGTACGCCTACCTCCGGCGCCGGATTCAGGAGGTAGGCGGCTCGGCGCTGTTGATCGATACCGGCGTGTTGGGAGAACCGGCCGTGGTGCCCGACATCACCCGCCAGGAGGTCGCCGCCGCAGTCGGGCAGCGCCTGGATGATCTGATTGCGTCCGGTGACCGGGCCGAGGCCCTGCGGTCCATGGGCGCCGGGGGGTCGGTAATCCTGGGGGAGTTGGTCGACGCCGGGAAGTGTCAGGCCGCCATGGCTGCCGGGGGGTCCGGGGGGACCTCCGTCGCGGTGCGGGCGTTCTCACGCTTGCCGGTTGGCTTCCCGAAGATGATTGTCTCGACACAAGTGGCCTCGGCGGGCGGCGCGCTGGCAGGAGGGTCCGACGTTCTGCTCATGTCTTCTGTAGCGGATATCTCCGGATTGAACCGCCTTACCAGGTCCATCCTCTCGAATGCGGCCGGGGCGATCGTCGGCGCTGCCCGGATACTCACTCCTTCCGCAGGCAACCGGCATCTCGTCTTCGCTACGATGCTGGGCTTGACGACCAGGGGAGTCACCGCGGCCCGGGCCCGGTTGCAGGAGGCCGGCTACGAGGTGGTGACCTTCCATGCCACCGGCGAGGGCGGGCGGACGATGGAGCGATTGATCGGGCCCATGGGCGTGAGCTCCATGCTCGACCTGACCACCGTGGAGGTGGCCGACGAGGTAGTGGGTGGGATCAAGCCCGCGGGAGGCGACCGGTTGAGGACCGCCGGCCTGCGCGGCGTTCCCCAGGTTGTGTCCACCGGGGGCACCGACATGGTGCGCTTCGGGCCGCGGGACTCGGTTCCCGAGCACTTCGACAGTCGCGTGTTCCACGTACACAACGACCTGGTCACGCTGATGCGGACCTCTCCCGAGGAGTGCCACGAGATCGGGCGTGTGATCGGTGCCCGGCTGGCGGAGGCAACGGGTCCGACAGTCTTGCTGATCCCGTTGCGCGGATCGTCCGGGATTGCCGTGGAGGGGGGCCCCTTCCACGATCCGGCGGCCGACGCGGCTCTAGCCGACGGCCTGCAGGAGTCGATCGCCGGCTCGGATACGGAAGTCGTACGGCTGGACACCCACATCAACGATCCGTCCTTCTCGCAAGCGGCATCCGGCAGACTCCTGACGATGCTGGAAAGCAACCCCGATGTTCCGCAGTGAGATAGCCCGGACCCTCGTCGCCAAGGCGCGGCGAAACGAGATGATCGTGGTAGCCGGCGCGGGAACCGGTCTGTCCGCCAAATGCGCCGAAGCCGGAGGGGCGGACGCGGTCGTGATCTACAACTCGGGCAGGTACCGGATGGCGGGCCGGGGTTCGCTGGCCGGGCTCATGCCCTACGGAGACGCCAACCGGATCGTCCTCGAGATGACACGGGAGATCGTTACCGTGGTGGACTCGATGCCGGTAATCGCCGGGGTGTGCGGCACCGATCCGTTCCGTGATATGGCGAAGTTTCTCGGCAGGCTGGAAAGGCGCGGTGTGGCGGGTGTGCAGAACTTCCCGACCGTGGGCCTGATCGACGGCGGGTTCCGCCGCGCGCTGGAAGCAACCGGGATGTCCTACTCGGCCGAGGTGGAGATGATCCGGCTGGCCTGCCGCCGGGGGCTCTTCACGATGCCGTACGTGTTCACCGCCGCAGAGGCGACCGCTATGGCGGACGCCGGCGCCGATGTCCTAGTCGCGCACGCAGGACTCACCACGGGGGGCATGATCGGCGCCGCTGACCGGCGTACCATCGAGGACTTGGCGCCGTTGCTGGAGGAGATATGCGAAGTCGCCGACGCGTCCGGAAGGTCCATTCCGGTCCTCTGCCACGGCGGCCCCATCTCCGAGCCGTCCGACCTCGAAGAGGCGATCCGCCTCGTTCCGAGGCTGAACGGGTTCGTGGGTGCGTCCAGCATCGAGCGGCTGCCTACCGAGTCCGCCATCGTCGACCGCGTTACCCGGTTCCGCGCGGTGGGTGGATAGCCGGCTCGCCGGCTCGCAGCGAAAAGGCTTGGCGCCGCAACCGTCCCGGTTAACCCCGATTATTCATGGATGGGGGTTTGGAGGATGAGTGGATTAGACCAAAGTCGTCGTCTTGACCAGGCAATACGGCTGTCGGCGTTTCCTGTCCCGGTCCGGTGTACCTGTCGGGTGGACGGTAGGTTTTTCCTAATACTCGGGTTGAACTGGCGTTACATGCCTTGGTGTGTGGGAAACCTGAATAATCAGGGTTAATTGAGGGAATGTCGGCGGGCGATGTGGCCCGGATCAACCCGGGGAGCACCGCCAAACCCGAGGAATCGATGATCCGGTGGTCCGGACCATGGCGCCGTCGGAGATCGGCTTCAACTCCACGGTGACCTCAGGCGCCGGTGTCCCGTGCGCCCAGTTCCTCGACGCGGTGGCGGACGAGCAGCAGGGAAGAGATCCGCCAAGCACCGTCTACCTTCCGGTACTCCTCGTGGTAGTAGCCGTACCCTCTGGAACCGGCTTTCCCGGAAGAAGTCGGGTATTCGATGATGTCCACCATCGCCCAGATCCCCCGTGCGGCCGTTCTTGAAAGAATCTCGATGTCGGGCATCGAAACGCGGTGGAAGGATCGTCGATCGGCAAAGTCCTCGGCGGAGCCGGCGAAGTTGTCCGCACCCCGTCCTTGCTTCCAGCCCTGGAATTCGTAGACGATGTCGTCGGTGAAGAGGTTGCGCAGGTCTTCGCGAAGGTTCAGATCGACAAAGCGGCAGTACCGAGCCTTGAGCCGCTTGATGTCTTCGATCGCGAGCAGTTTCTCTATGGCATCCATCGATTCCTCTGCCTCCGTCGAACTTTGACCGATACGAGCGCCCAACAGGATAGGAGGGTGCCAAGAACCGATCCTTGCGGGTTCGCCGATGGTAGATCCACCTGGTCGGAGCGATTGTGGGCTATCAAGCGAACCCCGTCGCACGGGCTTTTTCGGCACCCTTCTTAGGCGGGTACTCTTCAGGGGCCGGGGTAGGCAAGGCCGCCTAGCGCCGCCATCCGGGTCACCGGAGAACCATGGCGCCTCTCGGCCCTGACAAGGAGGGAAGAAGATGGTCCGGATGACCGCGAGCGAGGCCTTTGTCGAGACTCTCGCCGCCCAGGGAGTGACCGACGTGTTCGGGATCGTCGGCTCCGCCTTCATGGAGGCCCTCGATATCTTCGAGCCCGCCGGGATCAGGTTCTGGCCGGTTGCCCATGAGCAGAATGCCGCCCACATGGCCGACGGGTACAGCCGGGTCTCGAACCGGCACGGTGTCTGCATCGGCCAGAACGGCCCCGGCATCACCAACTTCGTCACGGCGATCGCCGCGGCTTTCTGGGCGCATTCACCCGTCGTAGCTGTCACCCCGCAGGCGGGTTCCATGGGGGAGGGCCTCGGCGGGTTCCAGGAGACGGATCAGATGCCGATCTTTTCGAAGATCACCAAGTACCAGGTTGAGGTGAAGAGGTTCGAGCGCATCGCGGAGCTCACCCATCGGGCTTTCACGCTTGCGATGGCGGAGCGTGGGCCGGTGCAGATCAACATCCCGCGTGATTACTTCTACGGCGAGGCGGACTACGAGATCAGGGCGCCGATGGTGGTCGAGCGTTCGGAGGGCGGGTCGGTCGGGCTAGCCGCCGCTACGAGGTTGCTGGCCGAGGCTCGGTTCCCGGTAGTCATGGCAGGTGGGGGCATAGTGATGGGCGGTGGCCAATCCGAGGCTGTAGCACTTGCCGAGTTGCTGGGAGCGCCCGTCATCTGCTCCTACCTGCACAACGACGCCTTTCCGGCCGGCCACGAGTTGGCTTGCGGGCCTATCGGCTACCAGGGTTCTAAGGCGGCGATGCGCATCGTGGCGCAAGCCGACGTGATTCTGGCCTTGGGAACCCGGCTCGGACCCTTCGGCACCTTGCCCCAGTACGGCATCGAGTACTGGCCGGAGGACGCCCGCATCATTCAAGTCGACGCCGACCACCGGTCGCTGGGTCTCGTCAAGCCGGCCGAGGTGGCCATCCACGGCGACGCCGGGTCTGTGGCCGCCGAGCTGAACAGACGGCTCCAAGGCGTCGAGCTCACCTCGGCGACAACCCGTGATGACCGGATGGCCCGTGTCAGGGCGGAGAAAGAGGCCTGGCGCAGGGAACTCGATTCGATCTCCTCGTCCCGGGACGTGCCGATGGCGCCCCGGACCGCGCTCCGGGAGTTGGAACTCGCCATGCCGGCGGACGCGATGGTGACGACCGATATCGGAAACATCTGTTCGGTGGCGAACTCCTACCTGAGTTTCGACCGGCCCAACAGCATGTTCGCGGCGATGATGTTCGGAAACTGCGGTTACGCCTTCCCCACGGCGATGGGAGCGAAAGTCGCCGCTCCCGAGCGGCCCGCCATCGCCTACGTCGGTGACGGCGCCTGGGGCATGAGCCTGGCCGAGGTCATGACCTGCGTCAGGGAGAACATCCCTGTGGTGGCCTGCGTGTTCAACAATCGCCAGTGGGGCGCCGAGAAGCGGAACCAGATCGACTTCTACGACGACCGCTACGTGGCGACCATGCTCGAGAACCCCAGCTTCGCGGCCATCGCCCGCGCCATGGGCGCCGAGGGCGAGGTGGTCGAGAAACCGGACGAGGTGGGCGATGCCCTGCGAGCAGCTGTCGAGTCGGAGCGTCCGACCGTGCTCGAGATCCAGGTGAGCCGGGAACTAGGCGAGCCCTTCCGCAGGGACGCCCTCCAGAAACCGGTCCGCCTCCTGGAGAAATACGCCAAGTACAGCGCCGAATAGCCGGGGCGGAGAGACCGGCTATGAGAATCGCCAACGTCGCCAGAACTAAATCGGCACACCCCGCCAACGTTACCGGAACCGCTACCGGGTCCGTTGGTCTCGGATGGTCGCAGCGAGTGGGCGGGGACGTAGCAAGGCCCGTTGTCGCTCGCTCGACTGACAATGACCCAGAAAACCCGGCCCTAAACGGGCCGGGTGGGTAAACCGCTCCTGATACAAACGCACCGGGAGCTAAGCGCTTGTGCCCAATATAACACGAGCATTATCCCGAGGCGACGGAAATGGCGCCGGGTTTACCAGCGTGGGGGACGCCGATAATTGTCCACTGTTTCGGCTAGCTGACAGGAGCGGAAGTCATTGGCTTCCAGTCGATACCACCAGTGTCCACCGACACCCGTTGGCGGGCTAACCGTATCGACGATTACCGAAACAGGACACTAGCCGGTCCCTCCGCTTCGGTAGTCAGTCGTTCGGCGGGTAGGGCCCCACCGCCGCTTCACCTCCCGGAGCGGCCGCCGGGAAGTCCGGAAGCGCTTCCGCCAGTGCTACCCAGTCCTCGTCAGCTACCGGCTGGGTTGCGGCGGCGATATCTTCCGTAACATCCGATGGTCGGCGCGGTCCGATGAGGGTCGTGGCGATGCGCTCTTCACGCAGGCAGAACTGGAGTGCCAGCGCCCGTAGATCCACGCCGCGGTCTCTTGCCCATCGCCACAACCGGCGCGCCCTCCTGACATCGCGGTCTCGCAGCTTCCACATGCCGGTTGCTGCCCGGATGGCCACTATTTCCTCCGGATCGATACCCGAGAGGAGTCCGGCCATGAACGGTGCGGCATTGATGAACCCCAGCTCGCGCTCGGACGCCAAGTCGATGAGACGCTCGGACGTGGTACGCATGAGGTTGTAGTCGTAAGGGCTCTGGATCACGTCGAACCTGCCGGACTCGATCCCGATCCTCAGATACTCGTGGTTCTGGACGCCGAGACCGATGGAGTGGACCTTGCCCTCCTCCTTCAGCTTCTCGAGGCCTGCGACAGCCCCGCCCGACTCCAGGACGGGACCCATGGCGTGCGGGTCGTGGACCAGGGCAATGTCGATGCGGTCGGTTCCGATAATTTCCAGGCTCTGCTCGATGACCCATGCGGCGGTCTCACCGGTCATGTCTCCCGGTCGAGCCGGATGGCTCCCCACCTTGGTGGCCAGCACCACCCGGTCACGCCACCCGTCGCTCAGGGCGATACCGACCCGCCGATCGCTGTCGCCACCGCGATAGCCGGGCGCCGTGTCGATGTAGTTCAAGCCGGAGCGGAGGGCGGTCCGGAGGGTAGCCACGGCGAGATCGTCGACGGCCTCCGGGTCCGTGACGGCCGGGTCGGCCCCCAAAGAGCCCGTGCCGATCCCGATCGGCGACACACGGATACCGGTTCGTCCGAGTGTTCGCTTTGTAAGCAGATCCGTCATGCGAGTAACTCCTCAGGCGCCGGAAGAACAGAATAGGAGGGTACTTCTAATGTCCTGAGTCGGGGATTCGTTGATGATTGCGGTAACCCATCCGAGTGCACCGGTAGGCTCGGGGATCCGAGAACGCGAAAATCGCCGGAACGGTTACCTCCAAATTGGGCCCACCTCCGAGGTCCCCTGAACGCGATCCGCCGAACCCCGCAACCGGGGGAAACGGTCGAATTGTCCGTGTTTGATGATCCCTGCCCCGGTTCGTTCGGTACCGACAACCCGAACCGGCGGTGTTTAAGGCTATCTACCATTATGCATCCTGGGTGGGACACTTCCAGACCTCGACACCCCAAGACCGCTACCGCTTCCGGAACACATAGACCGATTGGATCAACCCCTTTCCCCGAAACGGGCCTTCCCGCAAGACAAGCGAACTAACGATTGAGGACACTCGGGCCGGTTCGCAGTATTGGCTGTCCGGAAATGGCTCAAGGAGGCCAAGCGGTTCGAGCGACCATCGGTGGCCCGTTCTCGTCGTCCAGCGCGGCAAAGGGGGCTCCGGTCGCATCGAACCCACCAAGTACAGATGCAGGCAAGGGCCTTCCGAAGTTCTTGTAAGTTCCCGCGCCCCTGCTCAGTTTTGGGCCATACTCAGGGAGCAAGCCTATGTAGGGGTCCTATGGTCTCAGTAAGGTCGCTCCGGACCTACGCCGGTCGATGGCGTGGGCGGCGGTCCTCCCGGACGAGTTCCCTGGGCACCGCCATCCTCTTCCTGTTCCCCGCCTTGCTGGTGATCGGGGTGTTCCACCTGTACGGCACCGGCCGCAACATCTACCTCTCTCTCACCGACTGGACCCTCGCCGGCGCCGATTTCGTGGGCCTGACCAACTACATCAACCTCCTGCAGGCCGGGGACTTCTGGAACTCGGTTAAGGTGACGTTCTTCTTCGGCTTCGTGGTGCCGGCTACGGTTATCGTGGCCATACCGGTCGCCTACCTTTTGCACTACGTGATCCGCAAGAGCTACCTATACCGGCTCCTGCTGTTCGTGCCTTTCATCGTTCCGACCGTCGCCACGAGCCTGGTCTGGGGGCTCGTGTTCGCCCCGAGTCCGACCGGAGTACTGAACGCGTCGCTCCAGCCCTTCGGCGTGAGGCGCCAGTCGTATATTCTCGACTCGACCGGTGTTTTCGAGATGGTTGCGGGTTGGTTCGGCGTGACCGTTCCCGGTTGGGCGGAAGGTCCGAGCATCGCCATGGCCATCCTCGTGCTGGTGAGGTTCTGGCAGATGCTCGGGTTCACCGTCCTCATCCTTTATGCCGGCATGACCCGCATCGATCCGGATCTCCTGGACGCGGCCCGCGTGGACGGCGCCAGCGAGCCGAAGATCCTGCGGCGAGTGGTGGTGCCGGTGCTCTCTCCGACGATCCTGTTCGTAGTGGTCGTCTCCCTGGTGTTCGCGCTCCGGGAGTTCAACACGATCTTCGTGCTGACCCAGGGCGGCCCGGCCCGCACGACCGAAACCCTGTCGATGCTCATGTACCGCCAGTTCTGGGGTGACAACCTGTTCGCGGTGGGAGCGGCCACGGCGACGGCTCTCTTCGCGATCATCCTCCTGGTTACCTGGCTCCAGTTCAGGCTGAGCAGACGATGGGTCCACTACACCGCGGGGACGGTGTGATGGGCGCCGGCCACACTCCCCAGACCCGAGCGCTCGCCCACATCATGCTGGTTGCGCTCTGCGCCTTCGCCCTGGCGCCTCTCTACTGGATGGTGACCACCTCCCTGAAGCCTTTGGATGAGGCCCTGCTGGTTCCTCCCACCCTGATTCCCGAAACTGCGTCGATCACGACCTACATCGACATCTTCCTCGAAACCATGATGGCGCGCTGGATACTCAACTCCCTCTTCGTAGCGGTGCTCTCGGCAAGCGGGAACGTGCTGTTCGGCGCCCTGGCCGGTTACGCGCTGGTACGGATCCGCTTCCGGGGACGGAAGGTCATCCTGATGCTGGTCCTGGCCAGCTTCATGATCCCCTTCGAGGCCACGTTCATCGCCAACTACGTGCTCATCAACGACCTCGGCTGGTACAACACCTACACCGCCTTGATCGTTCCCTGGATGGCCGGGGCGTTCGCGGTGTTCATGTTCCGCCAGGAGTTTCTGGGGATTTCCGATGACCTGTTCGATTCGGCCTATGTGGACGGCAGTTCGGAGATCCGAGCATTCTGGTCGATCGGTCTCCCCCTCGTACGGGCGGCCGCGGTGACCGTCTTTCTGATCACGTTTATCTGGTCCTGGAACGCGCTTCTGTGGCCACTCTTCGTAACCGCCGATGCGGAGTTGCGCGTGGTGCAACTCGGGCTGGTTTCCTTCCAGACGGAAGGCGCCGTATTTATCAACATGCTTATGGCCGCGGCGGTCATCGGCATACTCCCCGTGGGTATCCTGTTCCTTGTGGGTCAGCGATTCGTGATAGAGGGTGTCACTCAGGGAGGTATCAAGTAGTCAACTACGCGGTGTTTTCGGGACCGATGAAGCAAGCAGTGAAAAGACAAGGAAGCACGTATGAAAGATAGATCTTCCCGACCAAAGGGCATCGTCCTCGGATCGTTGTTAATGATTATGGCTCTGATTGCCGCAGCTTGCGGTGACGACGAGCCGGTCACCACCACATCCACCCCGGCTGTGACGGCTGCGGCGCCTGCCACTACCGAGGCTGCTATGGAGGAATCCGAGACGACGGAGGCCGCCCCTGCTACCACCGAGGCGGCTATGGAGGAATCCGAAACGACGGCTGCGACTTCTGTCACTACCGAGGCCGCCATGGAGGAAACGACGACCACCCTCGCGCAGCTCGAGCCGGCGACCATCCAGTTCTGGCACGTCTACAGCGGGCCGCTGGAAGAGGCGATGAACGAGTTGGTGGCCAGGTTCGAGGCCCAGTATCCCCAGATCGATGTGGAGGCCCAGTTCACCGGTGGCTACTACCCGACCTCCCAGAAGATCGCCGGCGCCATCGAGGCCGACGACCTTCCGAACCTCACCGTCGCCTTCGAGGACGCGACGGTCAACTGGGGACGGGCCGGCGTCCTCCTCGACCTGACCGACTATGTGAACGATCCGGCAATCGGCGTTGACGTGGCCGACTTCCTGCCCGTGGAGATCGCCCGCAACACCTACCTGTCAGAGGGTGGGCGGATGCTCAGCTTCCCGTGGACGGTGGCCATCGCAGTGATGTTTCACAACCTGGACATGCTGAACGGCCTGGGTTTCGATGGTCCTGCCGAGACGTGGGACGAGTTCCTTGCCCAGTGCGAGGTGATCCTCACCGAGTTGAACAAGAGCTGCTACTCGATACAGGTTGATGCCTCCATGTGGAATGCCACCGGCTTCACCTACGGGGGTTTCCCGACTATCGACGTGGAGACGAGGGCCACGAGGTACGGCGAAGAACCGTGGACCAAGGCTCTGGACCTCTTCGCGACCCTCATCGAGGAAGGGTACGGATTCCCGACAGTGGGTCGGGCCGACGAGGCGACGGCCAACCTGAGCGACTTCGCTTCGCAGCAGGTCGCCTACATCATGACCTCCAGCCGCTGGGTTCCTTTCGTCGAGGAGGGAGTGGCCGGATCCTTCAACTGGAGCGTGGGGGCTGTCCCGCAGGAGCTTGAGGGCGCTGACCCGGTAACGGTCCTGTTCGGTCCGAACGCGATAGCGTTCGACACCACCGAGGCTGAGAACCGCGCCACATGGGAGTTCATCAAGTTCTTGTCGAGCGCGGATAGTCAGGCTTACTGGGCCGCGACGTCAGGAAACCTGCCCAGCAGGCTTAGCGTCGGCGACTCGGCCGAATACTCGGCCTTCCTGGAGACGTCGCCACCGATGGCGGCTGCTTGGGAAATCCTTCCCTACGCGCTGTCCGAGCTGCCGATGAACGACGAGGGCAATCTGGGTCCGCCCCCGTTCTCCTTCCGGGTTCTGCAGCAGGACGTACAGGCGGAACTCCTCACCGGCAATATGAGTAGGGAGGAGGCGCAGCGGAAACTGGTCGAGGATGGCGCCACCCTGCTCGGCGAGTACTACGCGAACCTGTTCGACTCGTAAGAACCGGAGGGGAACTTACGATCTGACCCTAAATATGCCAGGCGCCGGTCGCCAGGAGGTAGGCGACCGGTGTCGGCGCGCTGAGAACCGGACGCAGCCGCCGGGTACTAGCTTGCTGAGAGATCGCCCCACGGGGGAGGATTCGACTTGAGACGACAGGACATACTGGAGGAGCTACACCGGCGGATTGCCACGGGGGACGCAATACTGGCGGCCGGATGCAGCGCCGGGATAATCGCCAGGTCGGCCGAGGAGGGCGGCGCCGATCTGATCGTGGTCTACAGCACCGGACGGTCCCGCCTGATGGGCCTGCCGACCTGGCGGTTCGGGGACTCGAACCGGGGCACCCTGGAGATGTCGTCCGAGATTCTCAACGTGGTGGCTGCAACGCCTGTCATCGGCGGGATCGAAGCCAACGATCCCACGCGGCGTGACCTCGGGAAGCTCCTCGACCGGTTCGAGTCGGCCGGTTTCAGCGGGGTGATCAACTTCCCGACTCTCACCAACATGCCGGACCAGCGCCGGCGGGCCCGGATGGTGGGTTACGGGTTCCGCCGCGAGGTCGAGGCAATCCGCCTGGCCCGGAGCCGCGGTATGTTCACGATGGCCTACGTCGCCGACCCCGCCGACGCCGCCGCGATGGCCTCCGCCGGCACCGACTGTGTCGTTACCCACTCGGGGCCCACCACCGGCGGCAGGGTCGGATACTCGGACGAGCGATCTATCGAAGCGGTGTGCGCGTACGCCCAGTCGCTGATCGATGCCGCAGTGGCGGAGAATCCGGATGTAATCCCGCTGCTGCATGGGGGGCGGCTGGCGACGCCCGACGATGTCAGGAAGGCGCTGCCGCTCACCACGGCGGTGGGGTTCGTCGGCGCATCGAGTATCGAGAGGATACCGGTCGAGCGGGCCGTCCGGAATACCGTAAGAGCCTTCAGGAACCTGTCCACCAGCCACAATCACACGTAAGGAGGCGGACGTTGAGAGTCGTGATCACGGGAGGGGCGGGTCGGTCGGGGACCGTAATAGCGGCACATCTGCGGTCCGCCGGCGCCGACGTGCTCACCGTGGATCTGGTTCCGCCTCGCGGGGGCGACCCGGGTTCGGACATCGGTTCGCACCTCTTGGTTGACCTCGGCGACCTCGGAGAGACGGTTGAGGCCTTCCGGGGCGCCGACGCGGTCCTGCATCTGGCGGGGGTCTGGGCACAAGGAGTCCGACCTTCCACCGTCACTTTCCAAGTAAACGTGCGGACAACGTTCAACGTGTTCGAGGCAGCAGCCATCACCGGTGCCAGGCGTGTTGTGTGGGCTTCGACGCAGGCCGTGACCGGAAGCCCTTGGGGACCTGAAAACCTCCCCGATTACCTGCCCATCAGCGAGTCCCTACCCGCCCGGCCCCGCGGGACGTATGCCCTCTCGAAACACGTAGGCGAGCAGATCGGACCGTATTTTGCGGAGGTTCGAGATCTGGAAGTGGTCGGGTTACGGCTCGCCTGGATAATCCACGAAGGCGGATGGGGAGTAATACCCGTGTGGCAGGAGAACCCCCTGTCCCGGCGGTTCAACGCCTTCGTCTATGTTGACGTGCGGGACGTGGCGGCCGCGTGCGCCGCGGCGATCAAGGCGCCCCTCGCCGGTGCGCACGTCCTCAACATCGGCGCCGCCGACACATGCATGGACATCCCATCCTCGGAGTTGGCCGATCTCGCTTTCGGAAGCGTCCCGCTCCGGCGACCGCTGGACGGGTACGAGACGCTCGTGTCGATTCGAGCCGCGCGGGATCTCATCGGTTACCGACCGGGATTCTCGTGGCGTGATCACCTGCGCTCCTCCTAGGACAGTGCCAAAAAACGGGCTCTTGGTTGGCCCTGCACCCACTGACCAGGTAGTTCGCCATCGGACTTCGGGCCAACGAGTAGTTTCTCAGCACTCTCCCGGTGTCCTGAGCTGGGGATTCGTTGACCCTTGCGGTAACCATTCGGGTGCACCGGCAGGCTCGGGGATCCGAGAACGCGAAAATCGCCGGAACGGTTGCCTCCTCAGGGCCCGCCCCCGCCTCCACCTTTCCTGGGTTCCGAACGCGACCCGCCGAACCCCGTTGGTTGGGGGGAGACGGTCGAATTGTCCGTATTTTGATGATCCCTGCCCCGGTTCGTTCGGTACCGAACAACCCGAACCGGCGGTGTTTAAGGCTATCTATCACTATGCATCCAGGGTGGGACACTTTCCGTTCCCGACACCTCGAACACCTCGAAAGCCGAGGCCCCTTCCGGAACGCTCCGGCTTGGTTGGATCAAATCCCTATCCCCGAGACGAGCCTTCCCGCAAGACAAGCGAACTAACGATTCAGGACACTAATCGGGACGTTCCGGGTATCTATGGCGGATCCCGGGATGAGCGTCCCGCTACGGGATGAGCGCTCGCCTGAGATCGGATGATTCCACCCGGATCGACGGAGGTATTCCGGCGGATCCCGGCACATCCATGAAGAGACGGCCCAATATCGTGGTTATCCTGGCCGACGATCTCGGGTTCTCCGACCTCGGTTGTTACGGATCGGAGATAGCCACGCCGGCCCTGGACTCGCTTGCTCGGGACGGGCTGCGTTTCACCCAGATGTACAACTCGGCCCGCTGCTGCCCGTCGAGGGCGGCGCTGCTGACGGGTTTGCATCCGCACCAGGCCGGAATCGGCCACATGACCTACACGATGTCGGACACCAACCCCGCCTACCAGGGTTTCCTGAACGATTCCTCCGTCACCATCGCCGAGGCATTGCAGGCCGCGGGTTACCGCACTCTGATGTCGGGCAAGTGGCATGTGGCGCGCCAGCGGAACATGGCCGAGCGAGACAGTTGGCCCGACGACCGACCGGGCTTCCCCCTTCCGAGAGAGCGAGGGTTCGACGACTTCTTCGGGACCATCGGCGGGGCCGGCTCGTACTACCGGCCCACCTACCTGATGCGCAACGAGGAACTGCTCGACCAGACCGAGCCCGACTGGTACTACACGGATCGGATAACCGACCACGCGGTTCGCATGGTCACCGAAGCCATGGACGACGAGGCGCCATTCTTTCTCTACCTGTCATACACCGCTCCCCATTGGCCTCTGCACGCCCCCGATGAGGACATCGCCCGCTACGAGAACCACTACCGGGGCGGATGGGACTCGATCAGGACCGCTCGCCACGAGGAACTCAAGGCAAGGAACCTCGTCGACGCCCGCCAGCCGATCAGCCCCCGCGACCCGACCGCCTTCCCCTGGGAGGAGTCCACCTATCCGGAGTGGGAGGCCTACCGGATGGCGGTGTACGCCGCCCAGATCGACCGCATGGACCAGGGAGTGGCCAGGTTGTTGGCGACCCTTCGCGAGCGGGAGCAGCTGGAAAACACCCTCATCATCTTCCTGTCCGACAACGGCGGAGCGGCCGAGTTCCTGGCCGAGGACGGTCCCCTCCGGCCCGGATGGATAGCGGACACCACCCCCGACGGACGGCCGGTGCACTACGGCAATACTCCAGAGCTGATCCCGGGCGGGCCGGAGACTTTCCAGAGCTACGATATTTGCTGGGCGAATGCCTCCAACACCCCGTTCCGCCGTTTCAAGGGATGGGTGCACGAGGGCGGCATCTCCACCCCGCTGATCGTCCATTGGCCTGACGCCGTTACCGCACCCGGAGTGGTACGCACCCCGGCACACCTCGTGGACATCATGCCCACCTGTCTTGAGGCGGGGAGCGCGGCGTACCCGGCTCGCTACCGGGGTAACGACATCACTCCTCTCGAAGGACACAGCCTGGCGCCTGCCTTCCGCAATCTCGGATGGGAACGTCCCGGGTCTCTCTTCTTCGAGCACGAGGGATACCGGGCTATCAGGCACGGTTCGTGGAAGCTCGTGAGCGGGGAGGAAGAACGCTGGGAGCTGTACCAGATCGACGAAGATCGTACCGAGAGCACCGACCTGGCCGATCGCGAGAACCAGCGGGCAAGCCGGATGGCCACGGAATGGCACCACTGGGCCGCCCGGGTGGGGGTGAACTTCAACCTGCGCTACGACCTGCAACGACTGCTCGATATGGAACGCCGCGGGGTCGAACAGGGACGCGCCAGGCTGCGTCGAGCGTGAGCACACCCGTGCGAATCGGCGCTGCCATCTTCTTCACGGCCGACTCGATCCAGCCGGCCGAGTTGGGTGTCGAACTCGAAGCGCACGGGTTCGAGTCCCTGTGGCTGCCGGAGCATTCACACATGCCGCTGGCCCAGCAGCAGGATCTCGGAGACCGGCGGCTGCCCGAGAAGTACGAAGTCCTTTACGACGCCTTCACCGCCCTGGCCGCGGTCGCCTCGACCACGAGCCGGATCCTCCTGGGTACCGGGATTACTCTCCTCGGTATCCGGGATCCGATCTGGACGGCCAAGGCCACCGCCACCCTGGATCGCCTCTCGGATGGTCGCTTCCTGTTCGGTGTCGGGTACGGATGGCTCAGGAGGGAGTACGAAAGCCACGGTATTCCCTTCGAGCAGCGGCGAGCGATCACGAGGGAGAAGCTGAGGATGGTCAAGGCTCTGTGGACCACCGAATCCACCGAGTTCTCCGGCGATCACCTGCACCTGATGCCCAGCCGCCAGGGACCCAAACCGCTCCGGCATCCTCACCCTCCTGTTCACATCGGAGCAGCGGTGGGTCCCGGAACCAGAGCCGACCTGGTTTCATTGGCCGACGGGTGGATACCACTCGGGAGGTACCGGGTGACATCCGCGGAGATCGCCGAGGTCCAAGCCGCTGCGGACGCACATGGGAGAGCCCCGCTGGAGGTCAGTGTCTACCTCGACTACACGGAGGCCCATCGGATCGAGGAGATGGCTGCCCTCGGTTGCGACCGGGTTGTCGTGTGCCTGCCTACCGCGCCGAGGTCCGAGGTGCTCGAGTACGTAGACCAGATCGCCGAAGCTTGGATCGCCCGCTAACCGGCGGTTGGCTTACCCGGCTTTCCTGGTACATAGCCCAGTTCGGTGGGGGGCTGCCCGATACCTGAGGCAACCTATAGGAGGGTCGTCTCGGGTCTGATCGGGAGGGTGCGGCTGATCTTTCCGGACTGCATCGCGGAGAAAGGACCGATCAACGTTCCCGCCTGGCTGCGAAGATACCGCATCTCGGCGTCCAGACCCGAATTTGGCGGGTGTTTTGTGTTGTGCCTGGTCAGGGGGGTTTGGTGGTGGCGTGGAAAACCCGGGGCGGTTCATTCCTCCTGTGCCAACATCAGCGTTGGGGCTCCCTCTCCTCGCTGCCGGATCTCACAGTCAGCAGCTTGGAGAGGACCCCACTCACCGTCTGGTATTTGCCGTCACAAGGTGGGGAATCCCAGTGTTCGCGGGGGCCGATGTCCACCTTGGGCGCCACGTCATGGGGGTATCCGCCTGCCTCCTGCAACAGAGCCACGTCAGCGTCCATCTGCACCAACTCACGCCACGCGTTGTGGAGCTTCTTGATGTTCCAACAAACACACTGTCAGCCCCCGAGTACCTCAGCACCCGGCCCTGGGCGGATCCAAGGCACACCATACGCTTGCAAGCCCCTTAGAGCACGCCCCGCCCCGGTCGTCGGACTTCCAGGTTCCTCGTCGGGTTCTTGCCGGAGGCACATTCAAAGGAGCTTTCCGAGTAGGCGTCGCCGTGTACTGCCAAGGCAGTGACAGCCCGAATTGTATGAACTGCCAACCGCTATTCCACCGGGACGGGACCATCGGTGGCAGTAGTATGGGGGTCGGAGTCAGCCACTGAAAGGGGTGTACAGATGGCAGAGAAGCCGTCGATCAAGGTTATTGTTCTGGCATTCGCGTTCGCGATCGCTGCGTTAATCGTGTTCTCCCTCACTGGGTGAGGCTGAAGCCGATGCTCCACCCGATCAAGGGCCACCGTTTCGGGTAGCACTGTTGGACACCATACGCGCCGGAACCCAGCCACCTGTATCGGCCGGGTTCCGGCGCGTATGGGTTAGCTGCCTTCCGGTTCGGTCGTCGTGGTGGTGAGTTAGGGTCGAAGGCAGAGGGAAATTGCGGTAATGGCAGAGAGCGTTACCGGAGCCCTAGTGGACACCAAGGATGACTGGGTATGAATACCCAGGTAAACGGTGGGCGTTTGACGGGCTCGAACCGCTGAATACCCCTATAATCCCAGGTCAAGGTCCTTTTGAATTCTGTTGAATGTTACTTCAGATGTTATAGCGACTTCGAATGAAACCGCCCAGTCTTGCAGTCCAGCCGCCGTTTGCTGGGCACTGTCAGCCCATGTCAGACCGAGTACTTACAGCGCCGAACCCCTGGTCCATCCCCGGCGCGCAGAGCGCTCCGAAGGCCCCTACGCGCACGCTGCGGCTTCCAGACATTGGTCAGGCTAGGCCTGAACCGTCCAACCCACGCCATTGACCAGTCTGTTCGCGAGATCCTACCCGAATCCAACTAACTCTCCGATGCATCCAACCTTGTCATCCCATCTGTGGCTGTCCAACCGGTCCGGCTCGATGGTCTGCCCAGAGAGTCGAGGGACCCCTTCAATGGCCGCGATCAGCCTCCAAGAATGGAGCCCCGGAGTAGGAGCGGACTGGTCCTAGGAGGGTGCTGAGAAACCCCGTACAAAGGGGTTCACCCGCTAACCCATAACTCTCTGACCAGGCGCTTTACCAATCACCGAACCCCGAAAGACTCGTTTTTCAGGACCCTCCTAGCGAGGACTGTGCCTAGGGCACGGACCTTGACGCCGCCCACCAGCCCTGCGATCTGGGAGAGCGCCGACGCGAAGCCTCGCACCCTAGACGATCAGCGACGCCGCGGAGCGTGGTCGTCCGGCGTTGGTGGTTGACATGACCTCGTCGGCGGCTGCGCTGGTTCTCACCGTAGCTGCGGGGATGTCGATTCCGGTGGCTTACGTCACTGGTTTGACGATGCGCCGAGCCGCCGATCTGTATGCGGGTGCGGCCAAGACCGATCCCGAAGACGCCCGGGTGTTGGCCGATTTCGCTTGGCGGAACGCCGACCGCCTGACCTGGACTTCTATAACCGACGGGTTGTTGGCCCGTCTGCGTATCCTCAACGGTCGGGACACGGACCTGGCGACTGACGCCACCAGGTGTGTGAACCGCCTGCGTGACGGCCTATTAGCCGTGTCCCCGGCTCTGGGAGACAGGTTGGTGTCGACACCCGGTCTCAGGGATGCGCTGGTGAAATACCCCACACCCACCGCGTTGCGGACCGCCGGCAAAACCCGCGTCCGGACGCTGATCTCGCGGCGGTCCAAACGCACCGGCCCGAAGGTCGTCGACCGGATCTGGGCTGCGCTCCGTTCCCAGACCGTCACCGTGGTTGCCGAGGCGACCTGGGGAGAGACTATTAGCGATCTCGCCGCCGGCCTGGACCGGATCATCAACCAGCGAGAAAGCCTCGCAGCTGACATCGAGGAAGCCTTCGGGGAACATCCGCTGGGAAAAGTCCTCAACAGCATGTGCGGGTTCGGACCCCGCACCGGAGCGAGAACCCTAGCCGAGATCGGCGACCGTAGCCGTTTCGCCAACCCCGCACGGCTAGCCGCCTACGCCGGCCTAGCACCCGTAGACCACCAATCCGGACGCAGCCACACCACTCGACGGTCACGAAGAGGGGTAACCACCGACTCGAAAACGCGATGTTCATCGCCGCGTTCGTCGCCACCCGACACGACCCCGACGCCCGCGCCTACTACCAACGCAAACGGGCCTAAGGCAAAAAACACAACGCCGCGGTCATCTGCGTCGCCCGCCGACGCTGCAACATCATCCTCGCCATGCTAAAAACCCGAACCCCCTACCAACCACGCACACAACCCCAAAAACTACCCGACGCGGCTTGACAACAAGACAGGGACACCCCCCCGGTGCTCCAACACCAACCGGACAGCCCGCTCTCCGAACCTCCGGCGAATATGCGATCGGTCTACCCGTGACACCCTTATCTCCCAACTAATAGAGTCTCCGGAAAACCCGGGGCGGTTCAATCTGAACAGACACCCGCCCCTGGGACAACCCCACCATCACCTAACCCCCACCAGCCCCCCACACCACCCATGTAGTGGAAACACGCCACCACTAAACCCCCCTGACCAGGCACAACACAAGACACCCGCCAAATTCGGGTCCGAGGTGCTCGAGTACGTCGACCAGATCGCCGAAGCCTGGATCGCCTGCTAGCCCTGATTGTTCAGGTTCCCACTCTCCGGGCACATCGCTCAGCTCGGTGGGGCTGCGCGATACCTGAGACATTCCTACAGGAGGGTCGTCTCGGGTTTGATCGGGAGGGTGCGGATGATCTTTCCGGACTGCATCGCGGAGAAAGGACCGATGAGCCTGTCGGATCGGTTGCGAAGACGCCGCATCTCGGCGTCCAGAGACGGCCTGCTCCGCCCGGATATCGACTGCCACTCTGGATCATCGGCGGATAGCCGGAGATCGGCGCCGGCGACACTGCCCAACGCCGAGAACGGGTAACGCTCGGCTTTGACCATCGATATGAGGGCTTGCCCGGTCATCTGGGGAACGTCGCCTCCGAACAGGTTGTCCTGGCCGGCGAGCCACACGTAGGTGGCCAGTTTGAGGATTCGCCGACCCTCCTCCAGCATTGCCGACCGGCGTTCCGCATACCGAGCGCGAGCAGCCTTCGCTTCCCGGTCTTGCCGGTTCTTGAGGTAGGACAGGAAGGCACTGGTCGCTTCCACGGCGAGGTCCGGGGAATGGATCGACCCAGCAAGGGCTTTCTGCAGGTCAGCCATAGTATCGATGGTGGTAATTCCTCGATCGGTAGCTCGGTACCAACCCACCTGTCCCGGCGAGAGTCCGCCATCCTCCACCCGGGCGATACCGAACCTTGCTTCGTTGGGCTCCGGAAATCGGTGGAGCAATTCGGTGAAGAGTGAGTCGCCGTAGGTGAGCAACCGGATCGACTCGGGGTACTGGTCGGCGACATCGGGACGGAAGGTGACGTGCCGTCCGTCAACACGGTACACCCCGGGACGATCCCCATCCTGGCGAAACCGGTGCCCGATTGTATGCGAACGAACCAAGAAATCCTCCAACTCGCCATGGGTGACGGGCCGCACTCGGGTCGTCAGCGGATCAGGTTTGGTGAGGTGCTCGTCGAAGTCGAGCCCTCCTCGTTCGGCTTGGTCGATGGCGGCTTCGATGGCCTGCAATTCCCGGTCGAGGCGAGTTTGCCGCATGGCCCGCGGCATGAGGGCAAGGTTCTTGACGGCTTGCCCTACCTGGTGAAGGATCGGCTGGACCGGGCCGACCACGCCGGCGAACCAGTCGATCCGGTCCACCAGCCGACGGTACACCTCGGCCTCGACGGTTCCCTCCAGGAAATAGCTCCATATCCACACCTCGTCGAATGACTGGCCGATCCGGTCCACCCGTCCTATCCGCTGCTCGAGGCGCATCGGGTTCCAGGGAACGTCGTAGTTGATCTCCACCCCGCAGGTTTGCAGGTTGAGACCTTCGGCCATAGCGTCGGTTCCCAGCAGGATGGCGATGTCGTACCGGGCGAAGTCCTGCTTTACCCTCTCCTTGCCTACCTCCTCCCAAACATGGCCGTTCCAGCGTTCACCTCCCCGGCCCGAGTAGCAGGCGATCCGGGATCCGTAGACGTGGCGCAGTTGGTCGCGCAGGTAGTCCATCGTGTCGGTGTATTGAGTGAAGATCACCACGCTGTCACGGCGTGAGAACGCCTTGCCGAGATCCTTCACCAAGTGCTCGTACTTGGTGTCGCTGCCGAGGTTGCGTAGGTCGTGGAGGAAGCTCTCGACATATTCGATCTCCTCCCCGTAGAGTGAGCGCTCCTCCTGGAAGGTCCCCTCCAAGACCTCCTGAACGTCATTCTGTAAATCGTCTTCCTCGGTGTCCTCGTCGGCTAACTCCATCTGGTCACGGCGGCCCTCGAGGAATGCCAAGCGCCGCTCCAGACTCTTCTCCAGGGCGTGAAAGGAACTGGTGAGACGCCTCCGGTAGACGGTCATCACGAAACCGAGGCCGGTGCGTTCATCCTCGTATTTGCGGTAGAACTCGGAGATGTACTCCTCGATGCGGTCGTAGAGTTCCTTCTCGTCGGGCGCCATCTCGATCCAGCGCGGTTCCGGGCGCCTGTCGGCGAGCTTCGCCGGTAACAACCCTTGGTCGCGGTACTCGCGCAGGGCTTGGCGGGTGAACCGACGCATGCGGCGGCGCAGCGGGGTGAGATGGCGAAGCGTGGTGAGGGCCGCCGCCCGCTTCTTCGGATCGCGCAGTTTTTCTATGGCTGTCCCATCGCGGCGGGCCACCAGGCCGCATAGCTTCGCCCATCCGGCCCAGCCGATCTGTTCCTTGAGCGGATCGGCAACCGGGGGGAAGGGTTCGCCGCCTTGCTCCAGCTCGTCCCCCGCCATTTCCGCAACCAGATCCCACCCAGCCGCCGCCCAGTCCTCGCCCGCGGTGCGCAGCGCCTCGAAGTAGCGCACGAAGTAGTCCCCCGAGGCGCTCCAGCGACCGGGCGCACCGAGGTGGATGAGCAAGTCCCATACCTCCACCGGGTTGACCTGCATGGGGGTGGCGGTCAGCAACAACAGCCCGCGGGTCTTGTCGGCTAGGCCGGGCAGTCCATCTACTCCTTCCAGGAGCTCGAGCAGGCGGTTGGGTCGGCGGCGAGGATCGATGAAGCCCTTGCGCCGGGCATGATGCGCCTCGTCAACCACAACCAGGTCCCAGTCCGGACCGTCGAGAAAGTCTTCCCGGCGCTCCTTGCGTTTGGCCAGCTGGCTGGACACCAACACCAGCGATCCTTCTTCCAGCGATTCGGGGCCGTCGTATTCGGTGGTGGTAAGGAGGAACTTCTCGGCCAGTTCATCTCGCCACTGGATCAGGACCGAGCGGGGGGTGAGGATGAGACAGCGTTTCACCACGCCCGACAGGGTCAGATCCCGCAGCGCCAGACCTACCTCGATGGTCTTGCCCAACCCCACCTCGTCGGCGAGCAGGAACCTATCCGGAAATCCGGCCACGATGTCCTCCGCCACCCGATCCTGGTGGGGCCAGGGCTGGATATTGGCGGTCGACCTGCCCAGACGCCTTCCTACCTCGATCAGATGCGGCGCGTCCCGTAGCCAGGCGGCGATGACCGCCTCCCTTTCGATCCGGGCCGATTCCTCCTCCTCGCCGGGCTCGACAGTGGGAGCTTCCGGCGGGGTGTATTCGAGCAAGCGCTTTTCGACTGCATCGGGTATCCGGATCGTTATCCAGTCCGGATGCCGGTCTTCCCATAGCTTCTCGAAGCGGTCCTCGATCCAGTCGATGTGGGCCGCCTGCCCGGCCTCCCAACTCCTAAGAACCCAGAACTCCTCATAGTTCGACACCTGAGCGGCCACCGTGTCGTTGTTGCTTCCCGACCATCCGATCTTGTCGCCGTGGGCGTCGGTGGCGACACCGCTCTTGGCGTGGAAGTATCCTTCGGCTTCCGACGCCGCCAGCGGCAGCCCGGTCTGGGGGTTGCGAGGCAGACCGACCTTGATTTCCAGGGTACCGACGCCGACCATCCAGGACAGGACTTCAAGCCGCCGGACCTCGATTTCCGCCTGAGGGGCGCCGAACATTTCCAGCAGGCGGCGGCGGGTGACGTCCACCAGGTCGGCGCCTTCCTCGATGGCCCGGACGTCCTCCGCCTGTAGCTGGGCGCCCACCAGCAGGCGCATTCTTCCACCGTTCTTTACGAAACCCGCCAGTCCCTTGGCGTACTGGGTCAACCCGCGAGCTGTGAAGTAACCGGCGCTGCGGTCCAGGTGAACCGCCCGGGAAAGCACGGGAATGTAGAACCGATGAATCGGGCGGTCGGACGTAGAGTAGGCGATCCGCAGGTCCGCCAGATCACGGAAGCGTCCGGACACTCATCCTCTCCGAGCGGGGAGGTCGAAGGCGCCTTGGGTCGGCTGCGGTTCCCGATCGGGCTCCTCGGGTATTTCGAGGTCCGGGAACAGATGGGTCAAGGCGTCAAGCGCGGCCGCTTCGGGCCGGATGAACTTAGTGTCCTTTCTGGTGCGGGGAATGGCGTTGATCAGGGCCTGCAACAAGGACCGGAAGCGGGTGTCGGAGGAGAGTCGGGTTCGCTTCAGGAAGGCTTCGGCACCTGATATCCCGTCCTCCCGCCAAGCGTTCATCAGCGCGTGGGCGGCGTCGATCAGCCGCTCGAAGCTATCCCCCTCCGGATCGGCAAACTTGGGCCGCCGCTCCTTCGGTTCCTGTAGTACCACCGATCCGGCCTTCTTGATGACCAACCGGAGCTGGCGCAGTTCCTCGATCTCGATACCGGACGCGAAGGCGAGCTTGCGAGCCTCGTCGTAGGGGAACTGTACCGCCCGGAAGGCGTCCCAAGCCAGCAGGTACCAGTCGGTGACCGGATCGAACTCCACCGAACGCCCCAGCGCGAGCCCGCGCAAGCGGAAGTCCGCCACGACCTCGCGAGCCAGACCCAACGCATCCTCCGGCTTGAGTTCCAGGGGCTGGCCGGTGTCCGGGTTGACCTCTGAGGTCAGCACCGGCCATTGGCGGGAGATGATCGAAAGCACCGGTCCGAAGGTGGCGATGTAGAGGTCGACTCCCTCAACCCCTTCGGCGGTGTACTCGGCAGCCTTCTCGCGAGCTGTCCGGCGGATTTCGTTCTTCAGGTCGTCCCACCACACTGGCTCGGAGTGGGTGGGACGCTTGCGGCAGGTGAGAAGGATGGTGGAGGCTGACGCCGCCTTCTTCGCCTGGTGAAGGGAGTGCTCCGACTCGGTGTGGACCGGCCAGGACGACAGTATCTCGAAGCCACCCTTGATCAGCGACATGCCGAGAGCGTCCCACGCCTCGGTCTTCTTGTGGTTGAACATCACGGTCAGCACCCCGTTATCGCGCAGCACCCGGTGCGCCTCGGCGAAGATGTTGGTCATCTTGGCCTCGTAGTCCTGGCGGGCTAGTTGTTTGGCATTCTTGGGGGTGGTGGCGAACTCAGCGAACCGGGCCGGATTGGCCACTGCTTCGGAAGCCTTATCGGTGAGTTCGGTGTCAAAGAACTCCGGGTAGAGGTGTCCGGCGGTTCGCTTGAGCCACACGTAGAAGAAGTCGGATAGCTCGGCGTACTGCACGTTGTCGTAGTAGGGAGGGTCCATCACCACCGCATGGACACTGCCGTCTTCGAGGGGCAGGTCGGCGGCGTCGCCGTTCCGAACCTCGACCAGATCGGCGGCGGTTTCCGGATGTGCCGGAAAGAAGACTTGGCGGGACGGTTCGATAAGGTCGGCGATCCCACGGTAGGCGTTGACCACTTGGTCCACGGCCCACGGAAACAGGTTGTGGGCGCCGTCGAACTCGGCAAACGACCACTTGAAGGCGAAATCATGGCGGTCGAATACACTACGTATCTTCCGACGTGTTGGGTCCCAACTCGCGAGCGTGGAGGCATAGTTAACAGACTTATCCAAAGCCGTAGCAAGATAGGTGATTATCGCTTCGGAGCGGTCGCTCAGAGCCTTCTGGCGTAGTTCGGACTCCAGGCCAAATCGCTCCTCGACGGCGCTCCCTAGTGTCAGCAGCTGGCGTGGGGAGAACATCTGGTCCCAAGAACTCATTCCATAACGGAGCGGCTCGGGGGTCTTGCTGCCGAACGGTATGCCCTCATCGGGCGTTACATCACTCCTCAGCCAAGTCTCCTTGAGGCCTGCCAGCTCGGTTTCGGCAACATGCAGGCCAGCAAGATCGGCTTGATCGGGCAAGCGAAAGTCCAGCTTGCGGCCTTTCTTGAACGCTACGGCATACATCTGGGCGCCCATCCTGCCCTCCTGCGCCTCGGCTTTGATGTAGTCGCCTGGGATGACGTTGCCGGTCCAGGGTGACCGTCCCTTGCCTCTCGACACGGTGCCCTCGTAGGGATCGAAGTCGATGCGGTCTTCCTCAAGGATCTCGAAGCTGCATTCGTCTCGATCTGAATCGGCAATGAGCTTGGCGGCCACCCTTCTTCTACCGCGCAAGAGCCACCAGTTGGGACTGAGCGGTACCGACTTGCCCGTTTCGGGGCAGGCCACCGTGCGCGCAAACAGGTAGGCGTGTATCGACTCGCCCGGTTGTCGGGGGAAGTACGGGTCGAGACGCTTCTCCACCCGGCTTGCCCATACCTTGCCCCAGTGGGCGAAGTCTTCGGCGAGATCCGGGCCGAACCTAGCCGGAAGCCTGAGCGTCGCTTCGAGAACGAATGACGCCACCGGGTTCAGCTCGTTCGCCTCCGTAGGCAATCCGAAACGTACCGCTTCAAGAGGTATGGAACCACCACCTGCGGTCGGATCAAGGATTGTCGGATTCTGGGTATCCCACCGATACGCGAGCAGGTGCCTCAGCGTCTCTATCTGCTCGGCGTCGGGACCCACGGTGAAAGCCCGCGGTCCGTCATAGGCTTTCTTGAGCCTGATACCTTTCTCGTTTGCCTCCCGTATCCGCTTGCGGGCAGCTACCGGGTCGCCCCTGATACCGAGCAGGCCGACGAACCACTCCCGGTAGTCCTTTTCGGTGGGGAACAGACGCAACAGTTGGTCCGGCCAGTTCTCAGACCAGGCGGGCGCCACCGAACCGAGCACCGCCGCTCGGGAAGCTATGAGCGGACGCCGTGCCCACCAGACATGCAGGAAGTAGAGAGGCGGAAGGGCTGAGGATGCTCCTCGTTCCCGCTGGCTCTCGACGCTGACCATTCGAATCGGGAACCAATCCTCGATAAGGGCTCGCGGTGAGGTCACCGGTCGCTAACCAAATCGCGGAAGGCACGCTGAGCCCGCTGTCCGTGGTACCGGTCAGTCGCCTTGGCGTACCAGTAGAAGGCTTCGTCATCGGCCAACGCCCTCACCGCCACCGACACGTCCTCTATACGACGTACCTTGCGAAGGGGTTTCACCGCCAGCAGCAACAGCCCGAGCCGGACGCCGACCGTTTCGGAAAGAGCGAACGGCTTACGCCGGGTGGGCTTGAGGGCGTCGGGTCGATACCCGGAAGCCTTCAGCGCCTCCAGCAGATGGCCGTGTACTCCGATCAGGCCGGTACCCCAGCAGCGGACCACCCTCCGCCCGGTGTCTCCATTGCGGTCCTCGGCCAACTCCACGCCGAACCCGGCCTGTCCATAAGGAAACACCCGCAACTCGAAGGCGTCACCCGACTCTCGGCGAGTCATTGCGGCGGAGCAGGCGTGGCGACCACCCGGATGTGGCCGGGGCTGATCCGCACGAACGTGTCACGGATGCTTCCCAGCTCCGTACCGGTGGGATCGACCGGGTTGGAGAAAGCGAGCCGGAGGGTGATATGTCCGGTTGCGGAGCAGGCGTCTTTAGCTGCTTTCCGGACGGTTTCGTTGAGCCGCCGGTAACGGTCCCACGAGCCTTGGAACTCGATTCGCAGGCGGTTGCTGTCAGGTAGGTCGAAGGTTCCCTCGACCTCCACCCGTCGGTCCGCCTTGGGAAGCTGGGGCACTGCCAGCGCCATCGCCTGAAGGTCCAGTCCCAGTTCTCTGCCCTCCCCGGCAGCCCGGATCTCGACCTTGGTCAAGGCACTGACCTTCTTTTCCTGGGCGAGGTCGACGACCCGCTGGAAGGCTCGGGAAGGCGAACCCTTTCCCACCAGCGCCCCGGTAGGGCCGCCCTTCTCAGGTTCTGGAAACCCGATCGAGCAGGTGCAGGCGTCCTGCGGGTTCTTGCATAGGGGACACTTGCCCTTCGGTGGTTGTGGAGGGGGTTCCTCCTTGCCGCAGATCGGCACTCTCGCAGCAGCTTCCGGAAGGATCAGTTCCACATCGTCGGTGATCTCGACCAGCGGCGAGGTTGGAGACTCTTTGCTGTAGGCGCATCCCTTGGCCGGATCGAAGTAGAGCCACTGACCGGCCTTGATACCGAGCTTGATCGTCTCCTTGAGGAGGTTGATGTCTAAGAGGACGGGTAATCCGACCCGAGAGCTGAACTCCTTCCGGATCTGCCTGGTCGTCACCCGCTCGGCGTTGGCGGGCCAGGCCTTCTGCCGCACGTAGGCCGGGGCAAGAGCCGGATCATCGGCGGTGCGGACCTTGCCGAGGTCTCGGAGAACACCCAGGATTACCTGGGTCTGGTCCCGATTCACGTTGCCCTGATCCTGCGCCGGCAGGACCAGATGGCTCAGTTGGCGATGCTTGACCGGGGCGCCTGCATCCGGGTAGAGAACGTGGCGGTACAGGCGGGTGATCGCGATCCGCTGCGTGAGTTCCGCCTGGTCTCCCATCCCCTTGAGGCGCTTGCGGTGGTCCTTGGTGAACTGCTGGTAGCGCTGGGGATCGCCCGTGATCCGCCCGATGGCCAGGTAGCGGCGGGCCTCGTCAACGGCATGATCGACCCCAGCCGGGTCGGCGGCCAGGAACACCACATGGTTGCGATAGGAGCGGAACCCGTCGGCAGTGCCTGCCCTCTCGAACAAACGTTCGATAAGCGGGGGGGGGGGGGGTAACTTTCGCCGCTATATCAAGTGCATCATAATGCAGCACCACCAGCCGGGGCCGATCAAGGGTGTCATCCACATCCGATGGCTCAGCCGGGAAAAATACCGGCTCGAATGGCCCCTTCTTCCAGATGGTGCGGATCCTGCGATCCAATTCGCCCTTGGCCGAGGCCCTGCCCACCAGGGCCATTTCCTGCTTGATGATCGCAGCCAGGGAAGGTTCGGTGCAGAAGCGGTACCGCAAACCGCCAAAGTGCAGGAAGAACGCCTGGTCCAGCAACGCCTGGGTCTGTCGCTCGACCAACCCTAGATCATCGCCGGGCGTGTAGGTAGCCAGCTTGGCCTCGGCGGGAGATACCCCGGATGCCACGCCCTGGGTGAGGGAATGGAGGAAAACGGTGGTGGCCATCCGGCTGGCGAGAGCCGGTTTACCGACGTTGGTGAGGGGAGAGTCGACCAGCACGGCATGGGCCTTGGCGCCGGCCATGGGATTGGCGATGTCGGCTTCGATCACCTGCTTGAAGACGGCCCGGTCGAGGCGGCTGGTTAGATCGTTGGCAACCTCGTCGTCCGCCAGGTCGACATGGTGCGGATGGATCATCCAGGTCTCGGCCGGCCGCTCGGTCCACAGGCCGCGCACCACTCGGGCGAGAAGGCGCAGCGCCCCACGAGTTTTCTGGAAGTTGGGAATAGTGGAGACCTTCTCGTTCAGACACAGCAACAACTCGGGATGGAACGGGTAGGACTCCACCAAGTCTCGGGCGTAACCGGCAGTGGCCGCGTGGGCGGGAAGGTCTCCGCCTGCATCGATCCGCTCGACGATGGCGGCATGATAAGCCGAAGCCACCTCGTGTCCGACCCCGGTATCGACCCGATCGAACAAACGGCGACGAACTATCGCCGCGATCTCGTTTTCCCCGGTGGGGCTGATTACATGTTCCAAGCGGGCGCCCACCGCCGCCGCCTCCTTGAGGGCCTGGACTCGCTCCAGGATTGCCTCCGTCTGGTCCACGAAAGCGTCGGCGCTGCTAGCCAGCGAATAGGCAATCACCAGGTGATCCACCCCCGCCGCGTACTCGAACAGCGCCATCAGGAAGGCGGTCGTCTGGTCGGCGAGCGTACTGTCACCCACTCGGATTGCGGAGGCCACTTCGAGATAGCGGGCCAACTCGTCCAGCAGGACGATTACCGGGCCGCCCGCAAATACAGCTGCCAGGCTCGACGTTCCCGGGGCGATACGCGCCCGGTCGGCTGCCTCGACTTTCCGGTAGGAACCTAGTTGGGCGGCAAGCTCCCCCCATAGCGTGCGGGTGGTGAAGTCTCTATGGTCAATACCTGCGACCAGATCGGGAGAAGTACCCACCGCAACGGCTACTCGCAACGGACCTTCCGTTAGCAGAGCCGGATCCACGTAATCCTCGACACCCAGGGGACGCGCCTCGTGGGCCGCCAAGTGGTACAAGGCGATGAGGGAGTGGGTCTTGCCTCCCCCGAATGCGGTTTCCAGCCGGATTACCGGCGCGGCAGGCCTACCTGCGATACGCCCGAAGGCCTCTGCCAGCAGAGATTTCAGCCCTGTGGTGGGAAAGGTGTTGGCGAAGAAGTCGGTCGGATCCTGGTAGACGGCCTCGGCGGTACCCTCGACCACCGCTGCAAGACTGGCCGCAAATACCTCATCCCGAAGCTCGCCTGACAGAACATCAGCCCGCGGCGCGGCACCCTCAAAGACAAGTCGAATCTCGTAGCCTCCCTCTTGTCATTTCCCGCCTAACTACACGTAGTCGGGAAGACCCCCGCGCAAGCCTAGCTAGTCCGGCAAACCTTCGGGCGAAGGATCGGTACGCCGTCTCGGGCTGCCGTCGCGGGATGCTGTACCTATCAACGATCGGTAGAATTACGTCCATGACGATGCTCGTGAATGACTGGTTGAAATGTGACCAGGTAGACCAAAACCCGGGAACCGCAAGCGGGGCACTGGTGTTCAGGGGTACCGGAGTCCCTGTTGCCGCCTTAGTAAAGTACTTGCGCGACGGGTACACCGCAGAAGACTTCTGCGATCGGTTCACCGCCGTTAGCCGAACCCAGGCGCGAGCTGTTCTACGTTACGACACCGAGTACTTGGAACGCCGACCTGAAGCGGCAGCCGACCGGGTGATGCACCGACCTATCGCGGTCCGTGCCCTCGAACGGTATAGGATCTGGATCCGGTTCGCAGACGGGACAGAAGGAGAAATCGACTTGTCCGACTGGGCGGATAAGCCACTATTCGCCGCTTGGTCGGATCCGCGTTTCTTCCGTAATGTGTCGGTCGGGTGGGGCAATACGATCATGTGGGACTATGACATGGACCTCTCCGGGGACAACATGTATTTGGAATTGACCGGGCTTGCGCCTGAAGAATTGTTCCCATTGTCCCGCGAAACTGTTTATGCCTGAAATCTGCCGCTTCGGGGGTATCGTGATAACAATGAATCACAGGGATCATCCACCGCCCCACTTTCATGTTCGCTACAGCGTATTCCAAGTATTGCCTGGTCACGGCGCGATTATTCCCCTATTCCATTCGTCTACCAAACCCCGATCCCTGAAGAGTGAATCAGGGCTAACGGGAAGCGCAGCCTATTAAAGGGCGAATCTCGTCCATAACTGCAAGGTGTCCTCACTCCTCAGCGTGTCCCGCCGGCCGTATGGCGGCGCAGACTCGGCTGGTGCAAGTTTTGTATCGGGTTTGAATAGTTTTATTCCTCCCAAGATTCTCAGCTAGGCTAAAACTCGTGTCGTCTCTCACGATCTGGACCGAAGTAATCGAAGCGCTCGCTCGGATCGATAGCGGAGTCCTACCTTCCGAACTGGAATCCGAAACCTTGGACTTCAAGGTGGGTCTTGGCGACCAGAAGAAGACCCTTAACGGTTTGGCGAGGACAGCGGCCTGTCTCGCAAACCGTAGAGGAGGGGCGCTGGTCCTCGGAGTATGGGACAACCGATCCGGACCAGAGGCCTTCAGGGGGACAAGCATCGACTCGCTGAGGGTGCGTCGTTATATCTTCGAGACGGTCGTCCCGCCGCTGACTGTCTCCGTCGATGAACACATGCACCGGGGTGCAAGGTTGTTGATCATTCTGGTTCCGGCGGGGGCCGACGTACATGGTGTCGGGGGGCGGGTCACCCGACGGATGGGGAGGAGTTGTCTCCCTCTCGCCCCGGATCAGATAGCTGCGCTCCACAGTGAGCGGGAAGGGCGTGACCCGTCAGCGCAAGGGAGCGGTCGGTCGGTCGAGGAGATCGATCGGACTGCGATAGGACTTGCGCGTCACTATCTGGGTCGGCTGACTGATGAGAGAGCGAGATGGGTGTCCCTGTCCGATCATGAACTCTGCCACCGCATCGGCGTGGCAAATCCGGAAGGAGAGTTGCTCATCGCCGGCGCGCAACTGTTCACTACGCCGCGCGTCGAGTTCGTAACCTATCAACATCGGATCTCGACAGGTAGCCCACCTGACGCGAGCGAGCGCCTTGCCATGCCCCTTATTGTGGCATTCGACCACACCTTGAAGCTCGTAGCCGTTAGAAACCGCTCCGACTACCTTTTGCTACCGGATGGTCAGCAACTCCAACTCCTTCAGTATCCAGAGGATGTTGTCCGGGAGGCGCTGGCCAACGCCCTCGTACATCGAAGACTCGATGTCGAGGCCCCTGTACAGGTAGAGCATTCCGATGATTCGTTGACCATCACGTCAATGGGACCGCTCGTGGGTGACGTAACAGTTGACAACCTATTGACGACGGCTTCGCGGCCCCGGAACCGGCTGCTGGCGCGGGCGTTTCGCCACCTCGGGCTCATTGAGGAACTGGGAACCGGGATCGCGCGGATGTATCGGTCACTCCTGCGCGTCGGCAAGCCTCCGCCATCGTTCGACGAGTTGGCGAACTCGTTTCGCGTGTCGATCGCGGGAGGTCCGGCCGATGAACCGCTAGCCCGCTTCGTGGCTTTATTGGACAAGCGTTGGAGAGATGATGTGGAGGTACTGCTGGTTATCCGGTATCTTTGCAATAAAAGCAGCGTCGGCGTTGACGACGTTGCGCCGCTCTTCCAGCGCGGGTCGAGCGAAGTGGTCCGCTCGATGGAACGCATGGCGGAGGATCCGCCTTCGCTGATCGAGCCGATCAACAACTTGAAGAGTGTTTCCCGGATCCGCTACCGCCTCTCAAGTGTGGCGTCTACCGGGCTCGGACCCGCGGTTCGATACCGGCGGAATACCCGCAATGACGTTGAGCAGAGGGTGACGGCGTATGTCCGTTTGCACGGCGGGATTGCCAATCGGATGGTGCGGAACATGTTCGGAGTCGGCACCCCCAGGGCATCGGCCATTCTCCGGGAGTTGGTGGAACGACGGATACTCGAGCGTATTAGTAAAGCAAGTCGTGGACCCTCGGTCGAGTACGGTCCAGGCCCGCTCATGAAGGTCTGAGTTTTGAGATCGGTTTTCTGGAGTTTTATTTCTCGCGCAGGAACAACAGGAGGCTAAAACTAGGCTTCCGGCCCAGCGCTCCCTCTTCAGCCGCCGGGTCGTACTGACCTCCCCGACTGCGCCACCGGTCCATATCTGAGTCCAGGTCATTGGATCATTTGTTCCCCATGCGCATACGAACAGATGCCCGAACTCTGTGACCCGTGCCCCAATATGACGACGACAGCAACAGGGTATAGCTATCATAGCTAAAAGCTTATGGCCCTTTATGGCCATGAGAAATGGATGTCCGGCTGGAGGTGGCAATGTTGACTGCGACTATCTCGCAGGTGAAGAACGGACTCAGCTCCTATCTGCGAAGGGTCAAGGCCGGCGACACGGTACTGATCATGGACCGAAAGACGCCCGTAGCCCGCATCGTTCCGCTGACGGATCGGACAGCGTCGGCGACGGCTTCGATCGGGGACGACCACGCCCGGATCCAGCGGCTGATCGCCAAGGGCATCGCGACCCGCGAGAGCGACCGGGACGCTCTGGAACTGCTGCGCGAACTCGGTAAGTCGTGGCCATCCGGTCACGGCCTGCTCGGTGCGCTGCTCGAAGAACGGGAGACCGCGTATCAGGAGGGGTATCGGTGAGGTTCTGGGACACGTCGGCGTTGGCGGCGCTGTCCTCCGACGAAGTCCATTCCCCTTTCGCCCGTGCCATCCTGCAGGACGATGACCGGATGGTCGTATGGTGGGGCACCTCGGTTGAGTTCGTGAGCGCGCTCGCACGTCACGAACGGGCGGGGAATCTCACCTTCAGCGAGTTCTCCGAACACCTTCGGTATCTGAAGGCACTGTCCGCAGGGTGGGTTGAGATACAGCCGAACCCGATCCTCAGGAGGCTCGCGCAACGGCTGCTGAGAACCCATCCACTACGCGCAGCGGATGCCCTTCAGTTGGCTGCCGCGCTTATTGCCGCCGACGGTGACCCCACAACTCTAGGTTTCGTGTGTTTCGACAGACGCGTGAACCAGGTAGCCGAGCGCGAGGGCCTCGATGTCCTTGGCGGATAGCCCGATTCCACCACGAGACCACCGAGGAATCTTCCTTCCCCGGGCGAATAGCAACCTTATTATGCCGTATGAAGGACCTGTGCAACGATCCCGACGAGACGGTGATTGATCCGTCGGAAGTGGGGTTCTTGGCGACTATGCAAAAGTAAGGAGCGAAAAATCGAGACCCGATCCTGATGGATGTTCACCTCCGGCTCAGACCATGATTGATGACAAGAGCAAGCAGCTAGGCTTGGCTTCTCGCCCTACCAGGGTTCGCCTGGGTACCACAGTGCCGAAGGATGGCTCGTGTTTCAGTTTCGCTCGATTATTGAGGCCGTGGTTAGCCAATGGCGGCGAGGGTCCGGTCCGATAGGTCCGTCTACATCCACTCTGAGGGCCTTCCGGCATCGCAGCTTCACCGTGCTGTGGACGGGTCTATTCCTGTACCGGTCCGGCTTCTGGATCGGGTTGCTCACCTTCCAGACGATGGTGGCGGGTCTCACCGACAACAGTCCCCTGATGCTGGGTCTGCTGTCTTTCTTCAGCTCGATCCCCATGCTGATCGTGACCCCGTTCGGGGGAGTAGTGGCCGACCGCCTCGACCGCAAGATGCTGATCGTGATCAACCAGGCGGGAATGGGGACGGCGGCGGCGATCATCAGCTACCTGGTCATATCCGGGCGGGCGGAGTCGGTGTCGGTGATCTTCGCGCTGGCCACGGTACTGGGGGTAGGGCTGGCGTTCGGAATCCCCCTCAACCAAGCGGCGGTAGCCAATTCAGTTCCGTCCCGCGACCTGCGGAGCGCTGTCTCTATCAACTCGATCGGCCTCAACCTGGCTCGGATCGGCGGGCCGGCTCTGGCGGGACCCATCCTGGTGCTGTGGGGTCCGGGAGGTAGTTTCACCCTCTGGGCGGTAGTAACCGTGTTGGGAGCGTTGGCCATATCGAGGATCACTTTGCGGCCCTACGAGCCGGACCCGGACACCCTCGGGGTTCTAGGCCGGATCCGGGATGGTATTACCTACATACGGGAGCGGCGCACCTTAATAAGGGCATTGGCGCTGGCTTCGGTGTTGACCGTCTTCGGGGCCTCGTACATGGCTGTGCTACCGGTGGTGGCCTATGGAACTCTCGGCGGAACCGACAGAACCTTCACGACCCTCATAATGCTGGTGGGTCTTGGAGCTATGGTGGGCGCCTACTTTGCGGGGAGCGGACGGCTCCCACTTGACATGAGCACCATCATTTGGGGAACGGTCACCTTCGCCCTGGCAGAGGCGCTGCTCGGTTTGGCCCGATCCTTCTGGATGGCTGCGATCCTGGTGCCGTTCGTGGGCGGCTTGAACTTCTTTACCCTTACCTGCCTTACCACTTTGGTACAGACCCTGGCAGTCGAGTCCAAGCGGGGCCGGGTGATGAGCCTGCTCATGTTGGCATGGGGAGGTCTGTTCCCTATCGGTTCGTTGGCTATCGGCGCCCTCGGAGAACTGGTCGGGACATCCTATGCACTGATCGCTTTCGGTACTGTGCTAGGCGCATACAGCTTCTGGGCGCTCGCCGCAGAGAACAATCGTAGATAGTCACCTTCCGGAGTGCCGGTCATGATGGCAAGGTTTTCAGGTCTGTGGCGGCGCGGCGGACCCAGTCGCACCGTAGTCGCCGGACTCAGCGTTCCTATCGATGTACCTGTTGTTCTAAAGCCTCATCCGAACTGAAGCGAGACACGGCGACCCTCGATCAAGTTATTTCGTGGCTGAGGACCAAGCAGGTATGCATAGTGTGCATGCAAACGCCAGAGAAGGTCCCATGTCTCCGACTGGGGGGACATGTATTCGGTAGGAATACCGAGCTCTTCTGCCCGCATATGACCAATGGTTGCCGAGTGCATAGCGGAACTCTGGAGGTTCCTCGTAATGGCTTCGACTTGCTCTCGACATGGTGGAGACTGGCGGAGACGTAGTACTTCGGGGATCAATTCCGCTGTCCTCGCTATTGCATCCTTAGCGGTTTGGTAAGCAATAGCATCAACATCGGCGAGCAGCGTAGCGTAAAGCTCGAAAGCCTGTGGATTCGCCTTCGTTCGTCTGTCGAGGTCATCTACAATCTCGAGTATTCCTTTTGCGGGAACGTACTGATCTCTTCGCGGCATTAGAATCTGTGGATCAACTGGGCCAAGGGCTGATGTATTGCTCATTACTACGGACTCGGCTGCAAGGGCCAATAGGGTTGCTGCCGAGGCTGCTGTGTCCGGAACAATGACCCTGAAGTCAGCGCGTTCCATATGGCACATGGCCGCCATTCGTATTGCAGCCTCGGCATCGCCGCCCAGCGATATCAACATGAGGTCGAGGGGATCATCTGGTTGCACGTCGTTGATTGCATCCGCGAACGGAGTGACCACTTCTGAGCGGATCGGCCCCCAGAAGACGACGAGGGCGCGTGAGGTCAAGTCTTCGTAGTTGCGTATCTCTTCTTGTCGTGAGTAGCGAGATGCCTCGGTTGCTCGAAAAAAGGCCGTCTGCCTACGTGCATCCGCCGGCGATGGATTATCGGACATAGGGTCGCCCCGACCAGGGGGCGAGTATCTCGCGAACGCGCCAGCGACGTTCATCCGGTTTCATCTCAGCAAAAAGACGAGCGACGCGTTCTTCGGCTGCTTCTCGAGCGCGCCGGGCGCGAGCCACCCTGTCGTGGAGGGTTTCATCACCCTTGCGTGCTTCTGGCCAGATCGGCAGTGTCTCGGACATCAATCGCCTCCTCGCTTCTAACCTCGTATGACGTGGTCAGGTAACCGGGTACAGGTGCAGGTCGACAAGGATCGGACTTACTACATGTCCGTCCATACCTAAAGCTAGTCCATAATCCAGGTCGCGTCTACAGTCCCGATTCACTCAGACTGGTCGTACCCTGTTTGTTGAGGCGCTGCTCGGTTTGGCCCGATCCTTCTGGATGGCTGCGATCCTGGTGCCGTTCGTGGGCGGCTTGAACTTCTTTACCCTTACCTGCCTTACCACTTTGGTACAGACCCTGGCAGTCGAGTCCAAGCGGGGCCGGGTGATGAGCCTGCTCATGCTGGCATGGGGAGGTCTGTTCCCGATCGGTTCGTTGGCTATCGGCGCCCTCGGAGAGCTGGTCGGGACATCCTATGCACTGATCGCGTTCGGTACGGTGCTTTGCGCATACAGCTTCTGGGCGCTCGCCGCAGAGAACAATCGTAGATAGTCACCTTCCGGAGTGCCGGTCATGATGGCAAAGTTTTCAGGTCTGTGGCGGCGCGGCGGACCCAGTCGCGGGCGAAGTCCTGCGCGAAGCCGACCCGTCCTCGGTCGCCGGTGACCACCATTCCCGCCTTCCGCAGCCTGTTGCGGTAAACACGCGCATAGTCCGTACCCCTACCCATCCGCTCCGCGATGTCGGGCAAACGGGACACTCCATCGTCGATCGCCATCGCAGCCAGGAAGCGTCGGTCCATCCTTGATAGGTCCTTCCAGACCGGCTCGAGGACGAGTCTTCCGGCTCGGCGAAGAGCGGTTTCTATACCGGTGTCAACATCAGCTTCGGTGATACCCGCCGACAGGTCGTAGGCATTCTTCCACGAGTGGAACCCCACCAACTGAACCATGAACGGATACCCGGAACTTGCTTCCACGGCTCTTGTGAGGGCCTCCCGCCCGATTGACGCGCCGGACTGCTCGATCGGGTGAATGATTGCAGCTCTCGTGTCCTCGGGCTGCAGCCGACCTATCTCGAAACGTGAGCAACGCTGGAAGAAGGTAATCGCGGTTCCCGACAGGAATGTGTCCTCGATCATGTCTAATCCCGCGCCGACGAAGGCAATCGGCCGCTGTTCTCTACGAGTTACGTGTTGGATGATGGCCCCGAACTCCCGGACCTCGTCAATGTCGGCGGTGTGGAGTTCGTCGAGGGTTATAAGCAGGCCGGTCCCACCGGAATCGAGCCGGCTACCCACTTCCGTAAGTAGACGGCGTAGGGTTCGGGGGGTGTCGCCGGAAGATTCGGCGAACTGCAAGTGAACCGGGCCTAGGCCGACTCCGGTCAACCGGCGTCCCGAGCCGCGTAGCCCCTCCAGCAACCGGGTGACGGAGTCCTCAAGACGGGCCAACATACCCTTGGTGGCGGTGTCTTCTGATATGACTTCCCACCCTAGATCTCTGGCGCGGTCCTCAAGCGCATTGAGAAGGACCGTCTTGCCCATTCCCCGGGCAGCGGTGACGAGCGCCGTATAGTCGGGATGGTTGGGTCCGATGCTAAGGGCCTCGTCGAAGTCTTCGATTATCGGATCGCGCCCGGCCAGCAAGGGAGGCGAAGCGCCGAAGGTCGGAGAGAATGGGTTCCGAAGGTACATATTTTACCGGTCAGGTCCTCAATAAATATGGCCGAGATAGTCCTTGATGATAGAGCCATGCCTTTTCTAGGCTTTCCGCTTTTTCTATTCTTTACGGTTTTTCTGCGTTTTCTGTTCGGAAGAGGCCCAAAGGAGGCTGTCCGGCTACGCGCATTCGGCTGTGATGGATCATCGGATGTGGGCCGCCCGGACATTGGAGTGTGTTGCCCGGTGCGGGAATCTCAGTTCACAGGGGATAGAAGAAGGGAACCATAAACACCACTATGGCTAGGACAACGACCGTCAGCGGGGAGCCGACCCGGGCGTAGTCGATAGAGCGATAGCCCCCGGCGCCCATGACCAACAGGTTGGCCTTATGGCTGAACGGGGTCATGAAGGCAGCCGAGGCGGCCAGGCTCACCCCCATCATGGCCGCGTAGGGGTTCATGCCGAGCTGAGCCGCCGACTCCAAGGCCACCGGAGCTAGCAGAACGACCGCCGGAGCGCCGTCAAGGGCCTGGCTGAGGAGGCTGGCGAGCAGCACCATGGCTATGAGGATGGCGTAGTTACCGAGCGGACCGATCACATCACCGACCTCTTCTACCAGGAGCACGGCAGCCCCGGTTCGCTCCATCGCGAACCCCACCGGGAGAACCGCCGCCACCAGGAATATGGTCCTCCACTCGATGGCGCGATAGGCCTCTTCCATAGTCACGGTGCGGAAAAGGAGCACCAGGCTGGCGGAGATGAAGGCCGCCACATGGATCGGCTGGAGGCCCAGCACCACCATGGCCACCATCAGCAACAGCGCCCCGAGCGCGAGGGGCGCTTTCTTGTGTCGTCGGGGCCGGAGGCCTTCCGGGGAAAGCACCACGAAGTCGGGGTTGGAACCGAGAAGCCGGATCCGCTCCCAGGGCCCTTGGACCAGCATGGCATCCCCCAGCCGGAAAACGACGTCGGCCAAATCAGTGTAGATCGACCGACCATCTCGCCACACGGCCAGCAGTTGGAGGCCGTAACGATTGCGGAACTCCAGGTCGCGTAGCTTCTTCCCGACCGCCGCCGAGCGGGGTGCGAGCGCCACTTCCACCATGCCTGATTCTTCGGTTTCGAGACCTACGTTATCCACACGGGTGTCTAACTGGATATCGCCGATCCGGGCCAGATACTTAACCCGGGCCCGATCACACGCAACCAGTAGTCCGTCTCCGGCCTGGATTACCTCATCCGGGTCCACTCCCAGGCGAGTGACATCATCGCGGATGATCGCGCCGATGGTGACCCCTACCAGCTCTCCGAGACGGCTGCTTCCCACCGTGGATCCCACCAGCGAAGAAGCATCCGGTATCCGGATGACAGACAAGTATCCCTCGAGGGACCTCAAGGCGGCCAAGCCCAGGTTTCTAACCACGAAATCCGGGTTGGACTGCATCTTGTGCAACTCGGACCGTTTACCCAGAGCGATGATCCGGTCACCCACCCGGAGGCTCTCCGAACCGAGTCCCTCCCGAAGGGTTTCCTCACCCCGCTCGATACCCACAATAACGACGTGGTATCGCTCCCGGAAGTGTGCTTTCCGGGGGCTTTTGCCGACCAACCCCGAGTTCTCCCGAACCTCGGCTCTGATAGCGCTGAACCCTCGCAAGGGCCGCGGGATCTGGCTGGTAGTGGTTGGCCTCAGTTCCACATCACCCACCCGCATGATGTCCTCCAGGTCGTCCAAGCGTCCCTCGACCAGGAGGACGTCGCCGCCTTTCAGGGTCGTGTCGGCCCTCGGAACGATCTTCTTGCTCCCTTGTCGAATGACGGTTACAACCTGGATGCCTAGGGCGCCGGACAGGTTGGCCTCGGCCAGGGTCAGGTCGGCCAGCTCGGAATCTTTGGGAATCCTGATCGTGAAAAGTCTCTCATCCAGGTGGTAAAGGTGGCTGAGGTCCGCCGCCTCGGTCTCTCCCGGACCGGCCTGCCGATCGGGCAGGAGCTTTCTTCCCAGCGTGATCATGAACAGGACCCCGGCCACCAGCAGCAGCAGGCCGATCGGGGTGAACTCAAACAGGCCGAACGGTTCCAGGCCCTGCTCTGCGAGAATGGTCGCGGCCACGATGTTGGGTGGGGTCCCGACCATCGTCGTCGTACCTCCGAGTATCGATCCGAAGGCGAGGGGCATCATCAGCCGGGAGGCGGACAGTCCGGCCCTCCGGGCGATTCCAGCGACGGCCGGCATCAGCACTGCGGTGGCGGCAATGTTGTTCATGAAGGCCGAGAGAACCCCCGAGACCAGCATCAGGGTGATGATTAGCGGTATCTCCTTGCCGCCCACCAACGTGTAGACCCTGGAAGCCACCATATCCGCTACGCCCGTATAGAGCAGGGAAGCACTGATCACGAATATCCCCAGCATGGTGATCACCGCCGGAGACGCAAAACCGCTGAAGGCTTCGGTCGGCCCCACGTATCCACCCAGGATCAGTACCGCCAGGCCGAGGAAAGCGGTGAGGTCAACCGGTAGTTTGGCAGTGAGGAACAGGTATGCCATTACCACCAGGAGCAGGATCAGAAATGCTATCTGCCAGGTCAAACCTCTGCCCGCCTTGTCGACATCGGTTAGGGTCGACGGCCCGAAGCGACCACGCTATGCGTCCTCTCGGCGACTCCGGTTAACCGATCTTCCGCCATCATTCGTACCGATCAGAAGGGCCAGAAACGGGGTATGAAGATTACCGACAGGATCCAGAAGAAGATACTGAGCGGTACTCCGGTACGAAGGAAGTCTGTGTACTTGTACCCGCCCGGGTTGTAGATCATCGTGTTGGTCTGGTAGCCGACCGGCGTCGAGAATCCGGTAGAAGCGGCAAACGTGATGGCCATGAGCAATGGTCGGGGATCGACCCCGATCTGCTCCGCGGTGGAAATGGCGATCGGGGCCAGCAGCACGGCTGCGGCCGCGTTGCTCATGGTGTCGGTCATGATCGAGGTCATCAGATACACCACCGCCAGCACCGCCACCGGTCCCATATCGCCCACCACTCCTACCGCCCGCTCGGCGATGAAACCGGCCGCGCCGGTGTTCTGCATGGCGATACCGAGGGGGAGGATCCCCGAGAGGAGGAAGATAACCTGCCAATTGATTGCGGAGTATGCCTCCTCGATGGTGAGGATGCGGGTAACCAGCAGAGCCACGCAACCGAGCAACGCGGTGACGAGGATGGGAAATACCTCGAAGGCGGCCAGACCCACGACAGCTACCAGAATGCCGATGACTAGGGGGGCTCGGTGGCGCAAGGCGGTACCAGGGACCTCGTTCAAGACTATGAAGTCATTGTCCCGGCGGAGGGTGGTTATGTCGGCATCGTGCGCTTGAAGGAGGAGCACGTCTCCGAGACTCAACGTGATGGAGCTGAGTTTGTCGTTGATGATCTCGCCTCTCCGCAGCATCGCCAGCACCAGCGACTTGTAGCGGTTCCGGAAGTCGAGTTCTTTAAGGGTGTGGCCTATCAGGCTTGAAGAAGGCGCTACCAGAGCCTGGACCAGGCGAAGGTCCTCGGACTGGAAGGTCTCGTCCCGGAGCTTGAAGTCGACATTCATCTCGAGACCAAGGGACCGCAGGCGCATCAACTCGCCTATGGAACCGTGCACCAGCAGCACATGGTCGGGTTCCAAGACTTGACGCAACGGCGCCCATCCGGCCTCGCCCACCTGTAACACGCGCAGGACGGTCACGTCGTGTTCCGCGCCCAGCTTGCTGTCGAGCACCGACGTGCCCACCAACGGTGAGTCGGACCGTACCCGCATCTCCGTAACGTATTCCCCGAGGTGGTAGGTGCTGGCTATCTCCTTCACTTGGCGATCGGGAAGCAACCACTTCCCCAGCGTAAGGAAGAACCCGACCCCGGCGGCAAAAAGGATCAGTCCCATTCGGGAGAATTCGAACATGCTGAACGATCCGTAACCGGCCTGTTCCGAAATCGAGCTGACCAGGAGGTTCGTCGAAGTTCCGATCAGGGTGCACACCCCGCCGAACTGCGAGGCGTAGGAGAGGGGGATCAGCAACTTGGATGCCGATATCCTCCGCCGGTTGGCGAGAATCGTGACTAGAGGGATGAAGACCGCTACCGCCGCCGTGTTGTTCACGAACGCCGACATCACGGTGATCGTTCCCATTATCACCACCAACGCGGCGTAATGGTTGGTCCCGAACCGGACCATCAGGCGACCGACAGCAGCGGTGGCTCCGGTCTTTTGCAATCCGGCGCTAAGGACGAACATGGCCGCCACGGTGAGGGTAGCCGGGTTGCTGAACCCGGAGAAGCCTTCTTCGGGGGTAACGAGGCGAAGCGCCAGCAAGGTACCGAGCGTGATCAGCGCAACCAGATCGAGTGGGTACTTCTCGGTGACGAACAGTGCGACGGTCCCGATCAGGACCGCCACCACCAGGATTGCTTCTACAGTCACTTCAGGGCATCCCCGTCCTACCGCTAGTCATTCGATCCCCCTGCCAGGTTACCGTGCTTGTTATATCTGTTGGCCGGTTGTAGAATCTACCCTTATGATTCCGACGTAGGGTTGCTTATGTGATGGCGACGGAGCCAGTGGCGAACCTCGTTGACGAACGACTCGGACGCTTCCAGCCAGGGCGCTGCGTTGTCTTCCCGCCAATGTTCCCTGTAACCCAGGTCGTAATCGGTCTTGCCCCGTTGTGCGGCAAGGCGGGACAGGTACCGAGCCACCTCGGGGGAAAGTCGGATCCCGTCACTGCCAGTTGCCCGAACCGGCGGCTGACGCCCGAGTGTGTCTTGGGATCCCTCTCTCTGGCGTAGGCGATGATGCTCTTCGCCGCGTAGAAGGAAGCGTAGTAGGCAAGGCTGACCGCCACGCCGAACTTCCCATGGCGAGATTGTCCTTCGCGTCTTGCAGCGTGTCCTCGGCATAGGACAACCAACCGAAGGTCTCCTCCAGGTAGGTCATAGTCCTATGATCCCGTCCTCTCGCATGCCGCTCCCGTGACTGGTTTGTCAACCATCTTCATACCCGAAGAGTCTCTGCCGCTAACCCGACTGCGTCTTTCTAGCCCTGATTATTCAGGTTTCCCACAGACCGACGCATGGAACGCCAGTTCAACATAAGTATCAGGATAAATCCAGCCTTCACCCGCGGGTGACCCTCCAACACCGGCCCGGGATGGGAAACACGGATAGCTGTATTGCCCGGTCAGGGGGTGATTACGGCGAATCGACTCGTCTGTCAAACCCCCATCCATGAATAATCGGGGCTAAACCTCAGTTCTAGCTGACGCGAGCAAAGCCAATACCTAGGAAGCGGGCCACGATACCCACCCGGTCCGCCAGATGGCCCGGCGCCGCGGCGCTGTGGTGATTAACCCCTGCCTCGACCCAACGCTTCCATACCGACTCTACCGGCTCGTTCCCGGAGAAACGGAAGGCCCCTCCCACCGTTGGGCTTTGCGGGAAGGTTCGCCCGGTAACTCGACCCTCGGCGGCGACAAGACGTAATCCGCTCGGTTCCGCGTGGTGAGGTGTGAATCCGACCAGGGTGGCCGGTCCCGTCGGGAGCTCGAACCAGGCGCAGGCGCCGGTTACCGGATCGCTCCGGTACCAGGGGTTGGAGATGAGGCGGGGAATGACCTCGGGAGAACACCATCCGAGGTCATGCTCCCCTGAGTTTGCGATCACCACCTCCCCGGTCTCGAAATCGATCGCTTCAACCTCGTGGTAGAGAGCCGCCCCTCCCAGTCTCTTGGCGACCAGCATCGCGACGGCGGTGACCACATCCCCCGCGCATGACCACGGCACCCCTTCGGAAGTTTCCCGACCGAGACCGAAGCACGGGGTGACCCCGGGCTCCTCCCCGAAGCGGATCTCCGGAACATGGCAATTCATGGCGCCGCCGTCGAAACGGTGGTCACGATCGAGGTCCCTCATGACCTTCGCCAGTTTCAGGGATCGAATCCTGCCTTCGTCATCGTCCGCCGCGTATTCGAACCCCGCCGCCACCTCTTGTTCGAGTTCATCGAGACTGTCCACCATCAGGTACCGGCTTCGGATTTCGGAGGGATCCACCGGTATTAGCTCGATGCCGGTGGCGGATCGAAGAGCGTCGTCATCAGCGTCAACGCAGTCGTATCCGTCGATGGGGCGCCCTACCCGGGCTATCCGGGCGCCGGACAGGCCGTGGGCTACCTGAGCGGCATGCAGAACCTTTACCAGCCGATCAGTCACCGGCTGACAGCCGAGGGTCCCTACCACCAACTCGAACGGTCGACCTGTTCGGCTTAGGACGTTGGTGAGCATCGGAGTGCCCACCGTCGCCCCCAACGTCGTGATGTCCGACTCGTCGAAGCCCGGCCTCAGCGCTCGGCTGCGTTGGACAGTCCATACCACCACGGGCAGGTCATCTACGAGGTCCAGAGCGGCCATTGCATGGTTTGGCGGCGCCGCCATGGACTGGACGACGAGGACTACGCTCGCTCCACCTGCCCGGATACCGGCCGCCGCCTCAGCCCCCGCCGCGGGAGAATCGACGAGACCGCTCCAGGCGATGCCCACACCGCAACCGGCGAGGAGGTCGACCACCTCGTCCAATAGGCTCCGGCGCTCGGCGCGGAAGGCAGGCCCTCCGGCGCTGGCTTCCCAGAACTTCCAGTAGGGGTGCATCACGGCGATACCGTTATTCGCTCGCATCGATCCCTCTCGTTGACCGGACTGTTTGTTTCCCGGTACGGCTGCGAATACAAACCGTGGTTCCCCGGGCGCCGCCGCTGTCGGGACGAACCGGCAACTAGGGTACGGTACCGGATAGCGAGGAGCGTCGGCCAGCGACCTTGACCGGCCAAATAGCAAGGAAACCCCGGAAGGGAGGCAACATGACCACCGAGACCCGAATCGAGTTCTCCGAGGTGCTGGGCAGGCGGGTTCGTCTCGGTTCGTGGCAGGATCAGAAAATCGCCACCTATCGCAAGATCCAGAAAGCGGTGGGCGAGGACCGCTGGGATGACGCCGCCGATCTGGCCGACCATTTTGTCGACGAGGCTAGCGTTTGCTTCATCCTCTACCGGCAATGGATAAACGACTTGAGCGGTTTCCTCAAGAGCAAGGGAGCCACCGACGAGGACGTACAGGCTGTCAACGACGGAATTGTCGAGAAGATCGCCCTTCCCGACGGGTCGACTTGGAAACCCCGCAAGCACTGGGACCGGTTCAGACAGGAGCAGAGGAAACTGCTCGCCCACATCTACCGGGCGGAAGCCGATGGAGCCCTCCAAGCGCTGGACACCATGAAGGAGACCTGGCGCCAGACCCACGACCGGGATGTGGACCACACCTACGGTCTCATGTCGGAGATTTACGAGCGCCACGCCGGCCCCGGACTGGTTGAAATGTACGACCTGGTGCTTATCCCTCTGTTCGCATGGCGTTACCAGAAGTTCGACATCGACCAGCACCCGTGGGACGACGCACTCGAGACCCTTATGCTGGTGGCCTGCGAATCGATGCGAGGCCACCTGGTGGGTCCCGAGCGGACGGGCGACTTCGAGTTGATCGAAACCGATGATCGTTTCATCCTCCGCTTCGACCCGTGCGGCTCCGGTGGACGGACTCTACGGGGCGACTGGGAAGAGAACACGCCTTCCCGCATGGAGCCCCCATACAACTGGGCCGTGACGAAGGAAGAGGCTTCGTGGAACCACTACACCAAGGGAATCTGTCTCTACTGCGTCCACTGCATCATCCTGATGGAGGAGATGCCTATGGATCGCTTCGGTTACCCCGTCCGGACGGTGGACCCTCCGGTCTATCCGGACACCAACCCGGACCCGGAGGTCCGCCAGCAATGCCAGTGGGAGATGTTCAAGGATCCCACCCAGGTTCCCGAGGAGTACTACACGAGGGTCGGGCGCAAGAAGCCCAAGGTGTTCGGCTCGTCCAACTTCCAGTCCATTCCACTCCCTGAAGCCGGTTCGCTGGGGCTACCCGGAACCGGGTAAATGCGGGCCGCGGTACTGGACGGCTACCACCAACCGCTGCGGCTAACCGAACTTCCGAACCCGGTTCCCGAACCCGGCCAGGTAGTGGTCGATATCCGCGCGGTGGGAGTCTGTGGTAGCGACATATTCCTGCAGAAGGGTGGGTTCGACTCGCGACTACCGATCGTGCCCGGCCATGAGGCAGCCGGGGTGGTGTCCGTAGTGGGTCCGGGGGTGGACTCCGTCAGGGTAGGCCAGCCCGTGGCCCTCTACTACATAGACCACTGCACGGCCTGTCGCATCTGTGTGGCCGGTCGGGTCAACATGTGTCTCTCGGTGAAGAGGATGGGGGTCGAGTTGGACGGCGCCTTCGCCGAAAAGGTAGTGATCGCCGCCCGCTCGGTGATCCCGGTACGCGAAGACGACGATCCGATGGACATAGCCGTTCTCACCGACGCGGTCGCCACCCCGTACCATGCGCTGGTCCGGATCGCTCGCGCTCGAGCAGGGGAGACCGTGGTGGTGTTCGGCATCGGGGGTATCGGTTCCAATGCGGTACAGGTGGGCGCCCATTTGGGTTGCCGGGTTATTGCGGTGAGTCGCTCCGACACCAAGCTGGAGTTAGCCACCCGCATGGGGGCCGACGTAGTCATCAAGAGCGGTGACGACGTGGTGGAACGGATCGCGGAGGTTGCCGGTCCGGGAGGGCCGGGAGTCATCATCCAGACGGTTGGATCGGCGGATGTCTACCGGCAGGCCCTTGACGCGTCCGGTGTCGGTTGCCGCGTGGTGGCGGTGGGTTCCACGTTGGGCCCGGTACCGGTCCAGGTGATGGGCCTGGTCTGGAGGGAGGCGACGCTGGCCGGTTCCCGCGGCTTCACCCCGCAGGACATCAGCGATGTGGTAGACCTGCACCGTCGGGGAGTGGTAACTACTGATCACCTAGTACAACATCCGAGACCATTGGATCAGGTCAATCAGGCGCTCGACGACCTGCGGAGCGGAACGGTGTTGCGCTCCGTTATCACCTTCGGAACCGGTTGGTAATCCTCGGAACGGCGATCCGGGAACGATGCCGCTCAGCGAGGCTTGAGCCGGAGTCCAAAAGATCACGTAGTCAAGTTAACTAATCAATGCGACTACGGATATACTGTAGATCATGGCTAAACGACTACAGGTTCTGTTGGATGAGGCCGAGTACAAGGAGATCCGTCAAGCGGCCGAGCGGGAGCGGATGAGCATCGCCGAGTGGGTACGCCAGTCACTTCGGAGGGCTCGCCGATCTGAGGATGAGAGGGTATCCGCCAAGCTGCGCGCCCTTGCTGATGCTGTGGTCCATGACTTCCCCACCTGCGATATAGAGGAGATGCTGGGCGAAATCGATGCGGGGCGAGCCGCCCCTTGATCTTCATTGACTCGAACATTCCGATGTACCTGGTGGGTGTGTCGCACCAGCACAAGGAGCGTTCCCTGATTCTCGTCACCAAGTTGATCCGGGACGAGGAGGTGCTGGTTACTGATGTCGAGGTCTACCAAGAGATCCTGCACCGATACACGGCGATCAACCGCCCGGATGCCATTGACGAAGCGTTTGATTTAATGGATAGCATTGTTGACGATGTCATCGGGTTCGGGCTTGCGGAAATACGCTCCGCCAGGGCGATCATCGATGCCGTCCCGCGCCTTTCCGCGAGGGACGCTCTGCACGTAGCGATAATGCGCGGGGCTGGAATCACCCGGATTCTTAGCTTCGACTCCGGCTTCGATAGGTGTCCGGGAATCGCAAGGATCAGTTGAGCATTGGTCCCGGAAACAGAGAACGGAGCCGCGAACCTGGATGTGGAGCACAGTGAGGAGGCTGACCGACCCTGCGCGATGACCGTGCGGGGGCCGGTGCCGGTCTCCGAGCTAGGTGTCACCCACATTCATGAGCACCTGTATATCGACTTCCGGCCCTTTCTGAAGTTGCATCCTTACGCGGTGGTGTCCGAAGAACCGCTCACCATCCACACCGCGGCCGAAGCTCGGTGGAATCCCGGCGGGTTTCCGGACAATTACCACCAGACCGACGTGGATCAGGTAGTCGAGGAGTTGGCGCCGTTCCGCGCCGCCGGGGGCAGGACCATCGTCGAGGTGACCCCGAGCCACATGTCGCGGGACCCGGTGATCCTGCGGGAGATCTCGGAGCGAAGCGGCGTGGCGGTTATCATGGGAGGCGGCTACTACTTGGGCGCCGGCCACCCTCCGGGAACCGCCGCCCGATCGACGGAGGATATCGCCGCCGAGTTGGTCGACGAGTGGCGCTACGGGGTGGGCGATACCGGTATCCGACCGGGGATCATCGGCGAGATCGGAACCGGCGACCCGGTAAAGCCCGAAGAACTCCGCATGGTACGAGCCGTGGCGTGGGCGCATCTAGAAACCGGCTTGCCGATCAGCATCCATCTCCATCCGTGGGGTTACGAAGGGACGAAAGTGCTGGATACGCTGGTGGGGGAGGGTGTTGACCCGGCACGAGTGGTGCTGGGACACATGAACACGGCCATCACGAACGAGCCGTACCAACTCGAACTCCTCGACCGAGGAGCGAACCTGGCCTACGACCTGATGGGGTTCGACCACTCCCTCATCGGGTTAGGCAAGTACCCGCCGAGCGACTTCGACGTCGTCGCCGGGATTGTCCGCTTAACGAAGCGAGGCTACCTCGACCAACTGTTCATCTCCCAGGACATGGGAGGGGTCAAGACCCGGCTGCTGGCCTACGGTGGCTGGGGCTACGCGCACATCCTCAACCATGTCATACCGTTGTTCCTGAACGCGGGATGGAGCGACGCCGAGGTCGAGACCTTGCTGGTCGCCAACCCCGCTCGCATGCTCTGCATTCCCGGACTCGGCCAGTCGACGTTTCAATCGCCATAGCGCCGCGTCCGTCGATCACCGGAATACGCTGCTCGCGAGATCGGACCCAAACGGATCGGAGGCTTGGCGCCGATCCGGACCGGGAAGCCGGACTACCCCTTCTCGGTGGTCGGATCGATTATCTTGCGGACCTCGGTGACGATTGTTGCCGGGAACCCGCTGCGCTCGGCGTGCTCGTCGATCAACCCCGGGTTGTCACAGACGTAGACGCAGAAGGTCTTATCACCGGCTACGTAGCTGTGCTCCCACTGAATGGGCTTGCCCTCGGACTGCATCGCCTTGAGAACCGAGTTGGACTGCCCGGCAGCGGCGCGCAGTTGCTCGCGCTCGGCCGATCCGATGTCAGGGATGTCCCGTTCGATGACGAATCGTCGCATGATCTCCTCCTTCAAACGAGGCGGATTCTAGCCCCGGGATTCTTCATGTTCTCGCTACGCCGCCGTATGTCATCAAACCCACTTCATCATTCGCCTTTGACCCAAGATCGCGTTCCTCCTCAAACGGCGGCCATGCTCTCGCGGACCCTACTGGAATCGTTACCATTGCCATTCAAGGGAACGTCCCGTGTGGGTGTACCCTTCGAGGAAGCATCTGTGGCACCGGGAAAGAAGTAGACATGGATACAACGTTCAAGCGGCTATCAGGGGAGTGGATGACGCCCCGGCGCCGTTTCCTTTCGGCACTGTACGGGGGTCGGGTCGACAAGATCCCGGCCATGACCCTCAGTTCGGTGATCACCATGGAAGCTATGGAAATCGCCGACGCGGACTTCCCGGAAGCGCATCTCGACGCCGAGAAGATGGCCCGCTTGGCCGCCACCGCCCACGAGAACCTGGGGCTCGACACCGTGATGCCGGTGTTTCACTCCCAGTTGGAAGCCGACGCTCTGGACGCCGCCACCTGGTGGGGCACCAAGGACAACTGGCCGGCCACCAGCGACCATGTGCTCTCCGATCCCGAGGACTTCAAGATCCCGTCCGACTACCTCCAACGGCGGTCCTTCAAAGCGGTTCTCGGAGCGATCCGGCTGCTCAGGAAGCGCTATCCGGACGTGGGTATCGTGGGCAAGGTGTACGGACCCTGGTCGGTGGGTTTTCACATGGTAGGGATCGAGAGCTTCCTGATGGATACGATCCTGGATCCGGCCAAGATCCATCGCTACCTCGAGGTGCTGCTGCCGGCTTCGATGATGTCGGCCCATGCCCAGCTGGAAGCCGGCGCGGATGCCATCATGTGGGCCGACCACGCCAACCGGGAACTGGTCAGCCCGCAGACTTACCGGGACTTTCTTCTCGAGATGCATCAACATGTCACCGAGGAGATCGGCGGACCGAGCATCCTGCACTGCTGCGGCGAGACAACCGACCGCATCGACTACTTCGCCGAGGCCGGCTGGGATTGCTTCCATTTCGAATCCCAGGTCGACCCTAAGGTGGCCAAGACAATCGTCGGTGATCGGATGTCGCTGATGGGCAACATCAACAACCCGACCACCCTGTTCAGCGGAACCTATGACGACACCTACCAGGCCTGTATGAACGTACTCGAGGCCGGGGTCAACGGGGTGGCGCCCGAGGGCTCCGTACCGTTGGGAACGAAGATGGAGGTCCTCCAAGCGCTGGCTGATTCCGCTCGCGACTATTCCGACTCCCACCGGCCCGACGGGCGATTGGTCGTCCATGACCCACTGGAATCAGCCAACGGAACCTGACCGTCCATCCGGTGTCTGACCTTTGCAGGATGGGCAGGGGTAGTCTACGATTTGGTCCTGGAAAGGTTTCCAGAAACCTTAGAATCCACGGGGTTACCCCCATCAAGTCCCCTCCAAAACCCGCAAGTACCAGCGAACGCTAAGAATGGCATCTACCAATGGCCCGGCTGTCTGACATCGCTAACGAGATAATCCGTGAGGAGATCAAGGAGTTCCTCGAACGACCTGACGAGATCGAACGCAACATCGAACTCTTCAGTCGCGCCTCGTTCCTCATGCAGGACATTGCTGCGGCGCTTATCGAGGGAGACAACGTCACGGTTGACCATCTCACCGTGCAGGCCTTGGAGAGCGGGATTCACGCACTTGAGATCATGGACGATGGATTGATCGCCGGTATGGGGATTGTCGGGATCAAGTTCCGGGAAGGGTTCGTATTCGTACCGGAGGTGCTGATCTCGGCTCGGGCTATGAAGGCCGGGATGGCCCACATCGAACCGATCCTCGCCGCCTCCGGGGTGGAGCCGATCGGCTCCGTCATCATGGGAACGGTTCAGGGCGACCTCCACGACATCGGGAAGAACCTCTGCATCATGCTGCTACGGGGTGGAGGGTTCACAGTGACCGACCTAGGGGTCAACACCTCCCCGGACGAGTTTCTGGAAGCGGTCCGGACCCACGACGCTCGCATCGTCGGCATGTCGGCCCTGCTGACGACCACTATGCCGAACATGGCTAGAACCATCGAAGCCTTCAAAGACGCCGGACTTCGCGACCAAGTGAGGTTCATGGTGGGTGGGGCGCCCGTTACTCCGGAGTTCGGCAAGGATGTAGGCGCCGACGGTTACGGAAAAGACGCTATGGCCTGCGTGGAACTAGCCAAGCAATTAGCTACCGACATCGCCGTATAGGAATCCATCCATTGCCGGACAACGACAAGCAGGCTTTCCAGGAAAGGCTCGATCGTATCGAGCGGATGTTTGCCGATCTAGTGGCCAACGCCGAAGTGTCGTCACGCACCCGGTGCCCCTACCGGAATCGCTACGACCTGTGCACCGCTATGTTCAGGTGCCGCAACCAGCAGGCTTCTCCATCTGACACCGACCAGTTGCTGTGTGGTCATGACGGTACTTTCGACTACCGCACCGCCTGGGAGGCCCATCCCCGGTCCGAGATTCGCGCCAAGGAGAAGATAGAAGCCATCAAGCGCGAAGCGGAGTCCGGCAGGCGGGAACGAGCCGGTAAGGGCACGGCGCGATGACCACGGTTTCCTATCAAGGAAGTGCCAAACCGCTCATCATCAACCGCACCATCTTTGACTACGCCGACGAGCTGGCCGTCGAAGTCCCTACTTCTTGCCAACGCAACGGCGAATGTCACGAATGCGTGGTGGAGATCACCGACGGCATGCCGTCACTATCTCCGCGGACGGTACCGGAAGGGTTCCTGCGCGGGGCCTTCCGGCTGGCATGCCAGGCGCGGATCGTGGCGGATGACCGCAACATCAGCTTCACACCGCTGCGCCGCCGGCCGAGAATCCTGGAAGTGAGCCTTGCCCCAGGTCGGCACATGACCCTCAACCCGATGGTCACCCGAGTAGGGGACGAGGTGTGGTACGGGAATACCGCCGTTGACGTGTACCGGGGCGCGATCTTCGGACTCGCGGTGGACCTCGGCACCACCACCGTGGTTCTCGAACTGGTTGACCTCGAGACCGGGAACACTGTCGAGGTGACCAGCTTCGAGAATCCCCAGCAGTTCGGCGGCAGCGACATCATGAACCGGATTTCCTACGAAGCCCGCCGGGGTGTTCGCGGCGAGCTCCAGAATGCGGTGGTCACGGCGATCAACGGGGGAGTCCGTGAGATGGTCACCCGGCAGGATCGGCGACCTCCCCACCTCTACGAGATCGTGGTGGCGGCCAATTCCACGATGCGAGACATCCTCTTCGGCTTATCTGTGCAGACAATCGGTCAGAAACCCTACAAGTCGCTGGTCGAGCACGAGTTCCGAGCCGGGAGTCGTCCCCATACCGCCCTCCTGTCGAACACCCGCGAGTTAGGCATCCGGGCGAATCGGCGGGCTCGGGTATACGGTCTTCCTCTCATCGCCAGCCATGTCGGAGCCGACACGGCGGCCTGCTTGGAAACGGTGCAGCTCGGAAAGACCGGGGAGACCGAGATGCTGGTGGACATGGGGACCAACACCGAGGTGGTACTCCACCACCGGGGACGACTGTACGCGGCGTCGTGCCCGGCCGGGCCGGCCTTCGAGGGAGGTTTGGTCACTTACGGTATGCGGGCCTACGACGGAGCTATCGAATCAATAGCCCTTGCCGCCGACGGTTCGGTCGACCGCTACCGGACCATCGGTGGAGCACCGGCAAACGGCATCTGCGGGTCCGGCCTGACCGACCTCCTCGCCGAGCTCCGGAGGAAGGGCCTCATGACCCCGCTCGGAGTCTTTACGAAGAGCCGGAAACTCATGTCCATCGACGTGATACCGGAGCGGGGCATAACCTTCTCCAAGCAGGACATCGGCAACCTCGCCCAAGCCAAAGCGGCCAACTACTGCGGCCAGTTGATCGTCATGAGGACTGCGGGCGTCGCTCCGGACGAGATCGACCGCCTATACCTGGCCGGGGGGTTCGCGAACTACCTCAACGTGCCCAACGCTATCGAGATCGGCCTGGTCGCCCCCGTACCTGAGGATCGGATCGTCAAGGTGGGTAACGCGGCGATCGACGGCGCCCGCGCCCTCCTACTGGACATGTCGAAGCGCCCGCGGGTAGAGGAGGAGGCCAAACACGTGACCCATATCGAGTTGGAAACCACCCCTGACTTCTTCGAGCTATTCGTGGATGGATGCCAGATGAAGCCCATGCCCACCCGCTTGCCATCCGCTCCCGAGATGGAACCGGCGCCCCGGATGGCTGCCCTATGACTTCGCCGCGATTCACAGTAATCGGCGAGAACGTGCACACCACTCGCATCGTCCTCCGGAAGGGGAAGCGGTTCGCCACCCGGAACGGAGTAGAAGGCGTGCTGTTCGAGCGGGTAGACGGAACACCGCGACTGCTGCCGGTATCCGACCAGATGCGCCGGAGTCAAGCCTACGAAGAGGGCCGGATCAAGCACATCGCCCTAGCGGTGGACGCCGCGATGGGAGGCGGACTTGATGCCGAGGACGGATACGAGTACCTGCGGCGGGTCGTTGTCGACCAGGAGCGCGCCGGCGCCCACTACCTGGACGTGAACGTGGATGAGATATCACTCAAGACCGCGGAACAGCGAGCCGCGATGGAATGGCTGATCGGTTACGTCGGTTCGCTTTCCGATCTCCCCGTTTCCGTCGACTCCTCCGACATCACCGTCATCGAGACCGGGCTGCGAACCGCTCGCCGGGTGGGACACCGGCGACCCATGCTCAACTCCGCCTCCCTCGAACGCGCGGAAGCCGTCGACCTAGCTGTCGATTACGGGGCGAGGGTGATTATCACCGCCGCCGGGGAGAGCGGCATGCCCTCGGATGCAAACGAGCGGGTGGCGAACGCCTCCCGGATGGTGCAAGCAGCCCTCGGAGTAGGGGTTGAGATAGGTGACATCTTCGTCGATCCGCTGGTGTTTCCGATTTCGGTGGACGGCCGGTTCGGCTTGCACACCCTCGAAGCCATCCGAACCATCAGGCGCCGGTACGGACCCGATATCAACATCACCGGCGGCATGAGCAACGTTTCGTTCGGTATTCCGACTCGCAAACTGATGAACGCGGTGTTTATCAATCTGGCAGTCGAAGCGGGCGCCGACAGCGGTATCATCGATCCGGTCATGAACCCTCTCTCCGACGTGTTCGAATCGGATCGAGACTCCGCTCCCTACCGCTTGGCCGAAGACACGCTCATGGGCCGCGACGAGTTCTGCGCCAACTACATCAAGGCCTGGCGAAAGGGCATCCTGGCCGGATGAGCGAAAGAGCCCACCGGGAGAGGTTCCGAAGACCATTGCGATTCAGGACACTGGTGTCCTGAATCTTCAGTTCGCTTATCTTGCGGGAAGGCTCGTCTCGGGGATAGGGATTTTATCCGACCAGCATGTGTGTTCCGGCGGGGCCCGTCGGTTTTTGGGTGTCGGGTCTGGAAGTGTCCCACCCTGGTTGCATAATGGTAGATAGCCTTAAACACCGCCGGTTCGGGTTGTTCGGTACCGAACGAACCGGGGCAGGGATCATCACTCGCGGACAATTAGACCGTCTCCCCCCGACTACCGGGTATGGCGTATCGCGTTCGGGGGACCTCGGAGGTGGAGGCGGGGGAGGGCCCGATTGGAGGCAACCGTTCCGGCGTTTTTCGCGTTCTCGGATCCCCAAGCCTGCCGGTACACCCGAAGGGTACCGTAATCGTCAACGACTCCCCGACTAGCCCCGATTCTTCTTCATGGATCGGGGTTTGGGTAGAAGAATGGAGTAAAGCCATTAATGGCTCCCTGACCAGGAAATACAGCTATCGGAGTTCCCCATCCCGGTCCAGTGTGGAAATTCACCCGCCGGGTGAACAGTGAGATTCTTCTAATAACTGCGGCTGGACTGACGTTATATGCCTCGGTGTGTCGGAAACCTGAATAATCAGGGCTAGTGAGCGCCCGCCACATCAGGACGCAGAACCATCACCCTCCCGGGCGGCCCAAGTTCCTGGCTGAGGGCTTGGACGAGCCGGCCCTCCTGTCCATTTCGCGCCAGACACAGTACTGATGGTCCGGCGCCCGATAGGCAGGCGTGCAAGCCTCCCGCCCCTAGCGCTGCGGAGATCAACCTGCCGGTATGCGGGTTGAGGGAGGTCCGAGGCGCTTCATGGATCTCGTCGCCCCCTGCAAGCGCCAGCAAATCGGAGGATCCGGTGCGCAACCCTTCCAGTAGAGCTGTGACCCGGCCGATGGTTCGGACGGCGCTCCCAATGGTGACGGTCTTGGGTATGACCTTTCGGGAGTCCTTGGTTCTCAGCTCGAAACCCGGCACAGCTGCTACCGGGACCAGATCGGGTGACAGCGAGGGGTGAATCACCGAACCGTCCACCACAGCCACCAGTCCACCGTAGACCGCCGCCGCGGCGTTGTCCGGATGCCCCTCGAGTTCCCGAACACAGGCGAATAGGGCATCGTGGCCGGGGTCGTGACCCGTAGCGCGGTAGGCTGCCAAGGCGCCCGCTGCGTAGGCTGCCGCGCTCGAACCTAATCCGCGGCAAAGAGGGATCCGGTTTGACACCTTGATCCGTAAGGGATCCGCGCTAACGGTACGGGCGGCAGTCAGGACCGCGTCGTCCTCCCTGTTTCCTCCATAAGTCTCGGGACCCAGGTGATTTATCGACCAGGACGAGGCGATCTCGGCGCGAACCTCGCAGCGGAGGTTGAGGGCAAGGGCGATGGTATCGAAGCCGGGGCCTAGATTGGCCGAGGAGGCCGGGGCGGACGCGCTTGAAGTCGGCCGACTCACGTTTCCACGAAAATGTTCCTGGCGGTGGGAACAGCACGACGTATGGCGGTCTCGAGTTCGTCGACGGCCTGGTGGATTTCTTCACCGGTTAGATCGTCAACCAGATTCACATCCAGGTTCACGAGAATCTCCTCCGGGCCCAATTGCATGGTAAGCAACCGCCCCACCTGTTCGACCTTTTCGTGAGCCAGCACGCGGGCTCTGATAGCGGCGCGGTCCTTCCTCCCGGCTGCCTCCCCGATCAGCAAACCTTTCGTTTCGAAGGCCAGGAAGAAGGCGACTATTGCTAGCAGTACCCCGATGAATATGGATGCCAGAGCGTCCCAGATGGGGTCGCCGGTTACCTGGGAGGCGATCACCCCGGCGAGAGCACCCACCAGACCGGCTACCGCAGCGCTGTCCTCTAACAGGATTACCAGCAGTGCGGCATCCTTAGTTTCCCGGATCGAGCGCCACAATGACCGGGATCCCCGCGTCCGATTGAACTCCTTGATAGCCACCACGTAGGAAAAAGACTCGAATATGAGGGCCCCTCCCAGCACCGCGGCCGACACGCCGAAGTTCTCGACCGTATGCGGGTCACGGAGGGCGCCTATGCCGTGCTGGATCGAGAAGACCGATCCGCCTACGAACAGCATCACCGCCACCATGAAGCTCCAGAAATAGACCTCCTTACCGCGGCCGAAGGGATAGGTGGCGCCACCTTGCCGCCGAGAGACGGCCATGCCCCATAGCAACATCCCCTGATTGCTGGAATCGGCTACCGAATGGATTGCCTCGGCCAGCATCGCCGCCGAGCCGGTAACCGCGGCGGCGATGAACTTGGCCACCGCTATCGAAGAGTTGGCAACCAGCGCTGCTACCACAGCGAAGCGCGATCCTTGAGATGCCATGCCCGCAGTCTAAGAGGATTTACCTCCCCTCCGCTGCCGGTAGCAGGGTCGGGCTGTTCTCGGGAATCTAGAATCCGGGCCGGATACCGGCGCGCCCGGAATCTCGAACCGAGGAGGGCGCCGGAAAAAGGTCCGTACAATGGGGTTCGTGCCGTAGCACGAAGGATCTACCGGGTAGTTCGCCGGACTGTGAACCCCGCTGGATCACTTTTAAGTACCTCCTAGCGGGTGCCTCCCGCCGAACAGGACGCACGATGGCGGATATTCTCGGATTGGACACCCTACTCGCACAGATGATGTCGGCAGTGGGCCTGGCCATGGTGGTGGGCAACGCAGCGGCTATGTGGAAGCATGCGCGAGGGCAGACCCCTAAGGGGGTGGAGGGCTCATACCGGCCCGGTCGGGCCCGATTCCTGCTGGGGGTAGGTATCGTCATCACCGTGTGGGGAATCTCAGGCCTGATCGTGTGATGGTTTTCTTGGTACCGTCCGAGTCCGAGGTGCGGGGTGTCCCGGTCGCCGCTAGCATCACCGCTCATCCGCGGGTGTAGTTCAGTGGTAGAACATCAGCTTCCCATGCTGAAAGCGGGGGTTCGATTCCCCTCACCCGCTCTCATTCCCCTGACGATTGGTTCGACCTACCGTGGGTAATTGTCGAGCAAGTGGAGTTTCCAGGTGATTCTCTCGGATCGAGACATAAAGGAAGCGGTCGCGTCCGGTCGTATCGTTCTCGATCCCTACATGCCCGAGAACGTCCAACCCTCATCGGTGGACCTGCGGGTGGATCGGGTTTTTCGGGTATTCGAGAACCACCGTTACCCGCTGATCGATCCCAGGACTTACCAGCCTGACCTCACCAACGAGATGGTGGTACCAACGAACGGCCGGTTCATCCTCCACCCCGGCGAGTTCGTACTCGGGGCTACTTATGAACGTATAAGGCTTGCCGACGATCTGGTGGCTCGTCTGGAAGGCAAGTCCAGCTTGGGAAGGATCGGGCTCCTCATCCACTCCACGGCCGGGTTCGTGGATCCCGGGTTCGACGGTTACCTGACCCTGGAGTTGGCGAACGTCGCCAACCTGCCTATAGCCATATATCCGCAGATGCTGATAGGACAGGTCAGCTTTCTCCAACTATCGACTCCGGCTGATAACCCCTACGGTTCGCTGACCGCCGGCTCCAAATACCAGGGACAGCGCGGCCCAACCGCTTCCCGGATTCACGAAAACTTCCGCAGGAAGGATCTTTAATCCCGATTCACGCATACCGGATGTTGCCCTATTTGCCGGGGAGTTGCTGTACTCGGGCGAGGGCGTGGCGCATCTGGGGCGCAGGTATAGGCGGGTCGCGGGTTACTTCGTCCGCCGGGCTATCCAGGTGTAGTACCCGTCGGATCCGTTCGGCCACCTCCTCCAAGAGGCGTCTTTGCTCATCAACGGCTTCGGGAGTTAGCAGATCCCCGTGGCCGGGTACCACCACCGGACGGATGATCGAGCGGGCAGCCGCCAACGTGGCAGGCCAGTCGAAAGGGTAGGAGTCCTCCATCTTGGGGGGTTCGCCCTGCTCGACGAGATCGCCCATGAAGGTGACCTCCCCGCAGTGAATGAGGATGTCGGCGTCGGTGTGGCCCCGCCCGTGGTAGGAGACCTCCACCTTGCGGCCTCCCACGTCGACGGACGTAACAGCCTCGAACGTGTGGTCGGGAGGGCGGATCCGGACCCGCTCGATCTCGCCGTAGCGCTCGGTGGGCATCCACTTGCGAGCGTCGGCGCGATGCTGATCCGGATGCTCGCGGAGCGCCTCCCGGCACATCCTGTGACCCCAGACGGCGGCGTCAGGGAAACAGGCATTGCCGAAAACATGATCCCAATGCCAGTGGGTATTCAGGATCCATCGGACCCGCTTCGATGTGAGGGTCCGGAGTTCCTCCGCGAGTTGGCCCGCCGCCTCCTCGCTCTCGCGGGTATCGATCAGCAACACCCCATCCTCCCCCACGACCACTCCGACATTGCTCCGCAGGAACGGGTAGCGGCGCCTGAACACACCGGACGACAGTTCTTCGAACATGACTAGAGGATACGACGCTTCCCGTTGCCGGTGCTCGACCCTTTCGGGTATCGAGCCCGATGTTCTAGGAGAGTGCTGAGAAACCCCGTACAAAGGGGTTCAGCCACTGAGCCGTAACTCCCTGACCAGGCGCTTTACCAACCACCGAACCCCGAAAGACTCGTTTTTCAGGACTCTCCTAGGAGGGTGCTGAGAAACCCCGTACAAAGGGGTTCACCCGCTAACCCGCAACTTTCTGACCAGGGTTTGCCGACCACCGAACCCCGTAAGATTCGTTTTTCAGGACCTTCCTGGCCCGCCGGCCGGATCCCGGGTACCAACCGGCCCATTTCTCGGGCATCATTAGGGTTAATGCCCACCAACGTCACCCCCGAATACAAGAAGGCGGAGGCCGAGTACAAGGCGGCGCGCGAGACCAAGGACCGGATGGTCGCATTGCGAGCGATGCTCCGCACCATACCGAAACACAAAGGGACCGAGCACCTTCAGGCGGGAATCAAGACCAAGCTGAAGGAGCTTACGGAAGAACTGGATGCACCCAGGAGGGGTGGAGCCCGTGGCGGTCCCGTATTCGCCATCCGCCCGGAAGGCGCCGGCCAGATCGCTCTGCTCGGACCTCCCAACAGCGGCAAGTCGTCTCTTCATCATGCGCTTAGCGGTTCGGGCGCGCTAGTGGGGGCTTATTCGTTCACCACCCAACATCCACAGCCGGGGATGATCCCGATAGAGGACGTCGGTATCCAGCTGATCGACTTGCCTCCGCTGACCAGTGAGCATCCGGTGCCGTGGATCGCCAACGCCCTCCAACCCGCCGACGGCGCCATGCTGGTAGTCGATCTGTCGGAACCCGGATGCGTCGAGGATGTGCAAAACCTGGTCGGTCTTCTCGGCGAGCGGAAGGTCTATCTGATCGGAGAATGGCCACGGGGATCGGAGCCCTTGACGGATTCCGAGGATCCCTTCGCCAAGCTCCTACCTACGGTGTTGGTGGCTGCCAAGGCCGACCGTGTCGAGGGAGTGGAGGAAGAGGCCGAGGTGCTCCTCGAGTTGGTCGACCTTAGGCTGCCGGTTCTGGCGTCATCGGTGAACGCGGGCATGGTCGATCACCTCGGTAGATGGCTCTTCCAGGCTCTTGGAGTGGTGAGGGTATACACGGAATCGGCCGGAAGGAAGAGGGATGACCGACCGTATACGATCCGGCGCGGGCAGACACTGCTGGATGTGGCTCTGATGATCCACAAGGACTTCGCCCGTGATCTGAAGTTCGCGAGGTTGATACGACCCGGTCAACCTGACCGCCGGATAGGTCGCGCCTTCGAGCTTCAGGACGGGGACCGCATCGAAATCCATATCTAGACACCCCAGGAGTGTAAATGTCAAGCTGCGGCTTGGTCGATGGTGGTTCGGTGTGCCCAGGCGGTGTGTTCGTTGTAGGGGGTTCGGTGTTTGAGGCAGCCGTGGAGGATGCCTACGAGTCGGTTGGCGAGGGTTCGTAGTGCTTGGTGGTGGAGGTCGCCTGCTGCTCGTTTTTGGTCGTAGAAGGCTCGCGCTCCTGGACTGTTGTTGAGGGAACAGAACGCCCATTGGTCTAGGGCGTTGTAGAGTCGCCGGTTGCGGACGTGGCGGGCGACGACGGCGTGTTTGCGTCCGGATGCCACGGTGATGGGCGACGTTGCTGCGTAGTTCCTGCGAGACTTGGCGCTGGTGTAGCGTTCGGGGTCGTCCCTCGAATGCTCTGCGAGCGCCCGGGCGCCGAGCACGGTACCGAGTCCTGGCTGGGAGTGGTAGATGACGGCGTCCGGGTGTTCTCTAAAACGGTCCTGGAGGCTTTTCTCGAGTTGGCTGATCTGGCGGCTGGTTTCCGCAATGATTCCTACGAGTGACCGAACGGTCGCCCCGTAGGCGTCCTCAACCGGCCTTGGTGCGGCTAGGTGGGCGCCTCGAAGGCCCTGCTGTATCCGACGGGCCACCTTGTCGAGGTTGCGTTGACGTCCGCCTTTCTTCAGCGCAGCCCTGATCTGAGGCAGCGTCAGGCGGGCGGCGACGGTGGGGGTGGGCACCCGACCCAGGACGGCCACAGCGTCGCGATCCGCCAGATCAGAGAACGTTTCCAGCGCTGCCGGGTAGTACTCCCGAAGCGCGTTACGGACCTGGTTGGTGTGACGAACCCGGGCCCAGATCAGGTTCTGATGCGCCCGTGCCGTGATCTTGATGCCTTCCGCCCCGGGGCTGTCACCAGCCACCGGGCGATGGTTGTGACGGTCGGTTCGTACCAAATCGGCTAACAGCTTGGCGTCACCACGGTCGGATTTGGCTCCGGCCGGGCTGTGTGGGTCCCGGTAGCGGGACACCGCCATAGGGTTGATCGCATACACCTGATAGCCGGCCCCCACCAGTGCACCTACCCACAGGCCACGATCGGTTTCGATACCTACCACCACCTCTCCCGGATCGGATACGTGTTTGGCGACCATCTCATGCAAGCGGGCCACACCCGCCAAGCCTTCCGGTAGCCGAGCGTACCCCAGGCGGGATCCCTCCTCGTCCATCAAAAACACATCATGGTGGCCCTCGGACCAGTCGTTACCCACAAAAATCATCCTTTGCCCTCCATCTAGACGGATCTGCTCTCTCTCTGAGCTGCGGAGGAACACCCGGCGGCGACCTAATGGATCAGTGCTCTAACGGCACGCCACCCCATGAGCGCTACAGGAACTCCCGCTAACCAGCCGGGGTACGCTCTAGCCCTAGGAATCAGCGTTCCCGGAGGGTGGAGTACTCACCGGCCGGCCAGCCCAACCACCACACCCTCCCAGACAAACCAGAAGAAGTGATGGACCCCCATTAGGAGAGTCCTGAAAAACCCCGCACAAAAGGGGCTCAGCCGCCAACCCACAACTCCATGACCAGGCGCTTACCAACCACCTAACCCCGAAAGACTCGTTTTAGGACCCTCCTAGCGGGCTGGATCCGCAGTTAGCTTGTTCGTCCGGAGACGGCCGTGTTTCTCGTGGGTCAGGCTACGAAGTGTCCCACCCTGGTTGCATAATGGTAGGTAGCCATATGCATCGCCGGTTCGGGTTGTTCGGTACCGAACGAACCGGGGCAGGGATCATCAAGTATGGACGGTTCGACCGTCTCCCCCCGACTACGGGGTTCGGCGGGTCGCGTTCGGGAACCTCGGAGGTGGTGGCGGGGGAGGGCCCCTTTACGGGCGACCGGCCCGGCGTTTTTCGCGTTCTGGACGCCCATGAGGCTGGATACCCATGAGGATTGTTGGGTGGCGGCACGAGCCATTCGAACCGAACCCCCGACTCAGGACAACTAGCGTCGCCGCTTCGGTGTTACGGATTAAGGGAGTTGGTGTATCCGTGGGGTAGGTTATCGAAGCGGGTGAACTTCTCGGCAAAGGTGGCTTTGACCTTACCGGTGGGTCCGGCTCTTTGCTTGGCGACGATGATTTCGGCTATGCCGCGTTCCTTGGAGTCCGGGTAGTGGTATTCGTCGCGGTAGATCATCAGAACTACATCGGCATCCTGCTCGATGGCGCCCGACTCGCGCAGGTCTCCGAGTTGCGGCCGCTTGTCTTGGCGAGCTTCGACCGCCCTGTTCAACTGCGAAACCGCGATAACCGGAACGTTTAGTTCCCGTGCCAACGACTTCAGGTTGAGGCTGATCTGGGCTATCTCTTGCTGGCGGTTTTCTCGTCCACGGCTATGCATCAACTGCATATAGTCCACTACTACCAGTTCCAAACCTCCCTTACGTTTCAGGCGTCGACATTTAGATCGAATGTCACCCACCGTTCGGGAGCGTTCGTCGGCCAGGAGAGGTACCTTGTAGAGCCGGGCAGTGGCGTCTACTAATTGCGACCACATCCGGGTAGAGTCACCTCGCCCCAAGCCGGAACGCAACTTCATCGAGTCCACCCTCGCTTCCGACCCCAACCAGCGATAGGCGATCTCGGTTGGGGACATCTCCATGGAGAAGTAGGCCACCGGTCCATGGTTGATGGCCACATGTGAGGCGATGTTCATTGCGAGGGCGCTCTTGCCCATGCCTGGTCGGCCGGCTACCACGATCAGGGTCGAGGGCTGGAGACCTCCCAGCTTTCGATCAAGGTCTACCAGACCAGTTGGTAGTCCCGTTACGTCTAGGCCCTCGGTCTCGACCTCCTCGAGCCGTTCCAGCACTTTCGACAAGAGACTTCCGAGCTCCTGCAATCCGTCACCAACCCGCTTCTCGGCCACTCCAAGCATGGTTTGCTCGGCCTCGTCGAGCACCGACTCAACCTCCGTATCCAGGTTGGTGGCCAACTCGGCGATTTTCCGGCTTGCATCCAGCATCCCACGCCGGAGAGCGTGCTCTTCCACGACTTCGATGTAGTAGTCGACATTCGCGGCGCTAGGTACCGCGTCCCAGAAGCCGACCACGAAGCCGGCTCCCCCGGCGCGTTCGAGGTCGTTCGCCCGGTGGAGTCGGTCCACCACCGTTACGGTGTCGATCGGCTGGTTTCCGTCATAGAGGCGGCGCATCGCGGCGAAAATCGTGCGATGGGCAGGAACGTAGAAGTCCTCCGCATCCAGACGGTCGAAGACCTCGTCGGCGGCGGTGGTGGAGCGCAACACGGCGCCTATCACCGATTCTTCCGCCTCGGCGCTGTGGGGTGGTACCAGGCGTTCACTAGGTAGCACCGGGCGAGGCGCCCGTTCGGCTATGGTCATGCCCGCACTCCCTTACCGGCTTCTCTCAGTTTGACGTTGTCCATCCGGCCAACCGGTCCTCCCTTTGCCGTACATCCTTAAGAATGCCATGAAAGTGTGACAATTCTTCGCCGTTCCATCCGCACCTCATCCGAGACGGCGCGACCGCTCAGGTGCTTGCCGAGGGAAAGCGAAAACCAATCAGGGGAAGGACGGGGAGCGTCTAAACCACTAGTTGATTACCGAATATGATAAGCCCTTCCGGAGCCGTCCGATGCCATGCCTGACACCGGGATTTGCCGTTCTCCCGGGAAACCATGTTTTGCGGCTGCGCCGGACCAACGGACTTTCAGGCTGGTATCACGTCCAGAATCAGCCGTGATTCGACCTCTTTGTGAAGAGTCAGCTTTACTTCATGAAACCCGATCATCTTGATGGGCGCCGGTAGGGAGATCATCTTCCGTTCCAGCGTTATCTGTGACAGGCTGCGAACCGCGTCGATCACTTCCGATACTCCGATCGACCCGAACAGGCGGCCCTGAGCGGTGGCCTGCGCCGCAATGACGATCCGGGTTTCCGCTAGCTGCCGTTGCAGATCGGTGGCTGCTTTGAGCTCACGTCTGCGGCTCGCCTCCTTGACCCTCCGGGTCTCCTCGATCTGGTTGATAGCTCCCGTAGTTGCTTTAGTAGCCAAACCCTGCGGAAGGAGAAAGTTCCGTCCGTAGCCGTTCGCCACGTCGACGACGGCTCCTTTGGCGCCCAACTCCGGGACGTCGGTTGTCAGGATGAGCCTCATCTCTGATTGTTCGTGTAGGGGAGCAACGCCATCTCTCGGGCATTCTTGACGGCGATAGCCACTTTCCGCTGGTACTGGGTACAGGCGCCGGTTACGCGACGGGAACGTATCTTGCCGCGGTCCGAGACGAAACGCCGCAAGACGGCTAGGTCTTTGTAGTCGACGTACGGAACCCGGGTGTTGTCACACGTCATCTGACCGCAGCCCGGGCAGGGGCGTTTGCGTACCGTCACAGAACCTCTGGGACGGCGACGACGCCTAGTCGGTGTTCTTCTTGCCATGTCCTCCCACTCCTTCTAGAAGGGGGCCTCGTCCGGCCCGTAGGATTCACGGGCTACCGGACCCGCAGGTCGGGCTGCCCGCCTTCCGCCGCCCCAGTTCTCACCGCCTCGTCGGGGAGTCCGCACCACCGATGCGGTCGCCCAGCGAAGGCTGGGGCCTATCTCGTCTATCGAAATCTCGACCATGGATCGCCGATCTCCATCCTGTGTTTCCCATGAGCGCTGGTTGAGTCGCCCGGTCACGATCACACGAGAGCCTTTTTGCAGCGACTCCGACACGTTCTCGGCCAGTTCTCTCCAGCATGTGCCATTAAAAAAGGAGGTCTCTTCCTCCCACTTATTGGTGTTCCGGTTCATCCACCGGCGGTTGACCGCCATGCTGATCTTTGCCATCGCAACACCCGAGGGAGTAAACCTCAACTCGGGATCCTGCGTCAGGTTGCCTATCAATGTCACCGTGTTGTCGGGCATGCGCTGCTACCTCTCGTGCTCGTCTTTGCTTGCTCGTGCCATTGCCCCGCTCTACCCGATATGTCTCGAACCTACGCGTCCTGGTCAGAATCGCTCCGGCCGTTTCCGGAAGGACCGGACTCCGGCCGGATGATTTTGAATCGCATGACGGTATCCGACAGGGTGAGAGCCCGGTTTAGCGCGGTGACATGGCGTGGCTCCCCATCGAACGTGAGTACCGTGTAGTAACCCTCCCGCGCCTTATCGATTTCGTAGGCCAGGCGGCGCTTGCCCCAGAAGTTCACATCCGAGACCGATGCGCCTTCCTCCGTCAGGAACCGTTGCAGGATCTGGGACTGCCTGCGGGCGTCGTATTCGGCCAACTCGGGCCGGTGGATGGTCATCAATTCGTAAGTGCGCATAGGAGCGCATCACCTCCTTCGGACATCCCGACCGTGTTAGCTCACATCGAGAAGGCGCCTACCAAGGGCGCAGGATTGATTTCAGGGGGAACCCGTATCATGCAGACATTGTGCACCAGGGCCAACCGCTATACTAGGGCCTTGTCCGCAAGAATGCATTATGGAGCCGTTCGGCGCATCAGATCCGGGTAAGCGGGCTTCCGGTCTGCGGGGTTGCCTTTCCGGTCTACGGGGCGCGGTGTAGCATCCTTGCTGTGTTCGCGGAACTCAGATCACTACCCCTCGCTACCTGGCCGCGTGCAGCTCTTTTTTCGATCGGCGCCGCCGTCGTGATCGCGGTGCCGTCCGACTTGATCGACACCCCATTCTTTGGTCGACCGGTCGATACGACGTGGATCGACTACGTGATACTTGGGATTACATCGGCCTTGATCGGGCTGATTTTCGCCATACGGCCCGAGCCCTCCGCCCCCGGAACCGCCTCGGAGTCGAAGGACCGCGACGATCGCAGAACTATCTGGAGCGGTTTGGTAGCGTTTCTTGCCGTTGGATGCCCGGTCTGCAATCAGGTGGTGGTCGCCCTGGTAGGGACCTCCGGGGCTCTAGCCTGGTGGGCGCCGGTTCAGCCGGTGGTCGGCTTGCTGGCTGTCGCCTTGCTCGTCTACACGTTGCGTAGGCGTCTCCGGACCTTCAGGCTCACTTCCTGCCCCGTTCCTGCGCCTGGATAAGCGAACGATCCGTACCGTGGCAGCGGTTCCGCCGCCGACTACGGTTCCGTCGGGAGGAGAACTTCGAAGATCTCCGGCCAGAGTTTCCCGGTTAGGTAGAGCACCTGGCGGTTAGGGTCGTACGCTATACCGTTCAGGACATCGATACCTTCGGTTGACGTTAGATGTTGCCGGAGAGCGGATCCATCAATGCGGGTGACTACCTGTCCGGTTATCGGGGAGATGACCATGATCTCGTCCGAAAGCCAGATGTTGGCGTAGACCACATCCCCCACACATTCAAGCTCGTTGAGGTGATGGACCGGTTGATCTTCAAGGATGACTTCTACTTCACCGACAACCTCGAAGGTATCGAGATCTCGGAAGGCCAGTGTTGAAGATCCGTCGCTCATTACGAAGTGATCGGTGAAAGCACACAGGCCCCAGCCTTCCCCTTCGTAAGTGTATGTTCCGAGTGGTTCCAGGGTCTGCGTATCCCAGATAAAGGCGACACCCGCCTTCCAAGTCAGTTGCACGATCCGGTCACCCACTACCTCCAATCCTTCTCCGAAATAGTCGTTATCCAGGGCTATCGATCGGAGGACCTCACCACTTACCGGATCGACGATACGGACCGAGGATCTGCCGTAGAGACCGGTGCTTTCATAGAAATGTCCATTACGAAACGCGAGCCCCTGCGTGAAGGCATCCGGGTCATGATCGTGTACGTCGACCACCGTGAGCTCAGATAGTGAAACGGACGCGGATCGAGGTTGTTCGAGGTCAGCTTGTGTCCCGGCGGTCGTGGTGGAATCGGTAGGCGCCGATGGGGTGGTCTCTTGAGCCACCTGAGTGACGTCGACAGTTGAGGTCGGCCGGGCCGCTTCAGCGATTCGGTCTTCGGAAACAGGTTGTGTCGGGGGTGGTCGGGGAAGGGTTGTTCGAGGAGGGGCGGCGGTCGTGGTGGAATCGGTAGGCGCCGGTGGGGTGGTCTCTTGAGCCACCTGAGTGACGTTGACAGTTGAGGTCGGCCGGGCCGCTTCAGCGATTCGGTTTTCGGAAACAGGTTGTGTCGGGGGTGGTCGGGGAAGGGTTGTTCGAGGAGGGGCGACGGTCGTGGTGGTTGGTGCTTCCGCCGGTTCCGTAGGCTGGAACCTGGTGGTGGAAGACTCGGTGGACGGAAGCGCCGAACAGGAGGATAGACCGAGGTAAAGAGCCAAGATGACTACCCCGACCAGTTTCTCCCTACTCGCCGGTACCTCCCCGGCTACCGCATCCACGAAGGAGCAGAGGTCAGTAGATCATCGCCGATGCGATCGACACTTCGATGTCATGGATTGCTTGGGATACGGCTTGGCCGATCAGATCCAGTTTCCTTACCTGATCGATACGCGCCGCGGCCTGGTCCAATTCCCGCCTGGAGAGGATCTGGCGGAACAGCCCGCAGTCGTCGGCGAGGCATAGAATTACCACATCGCGGGGATCCGGGATCTCGTCACTGAACAGTACGCCCATGATCCGCAACTTCACCTCACGCTCGGCCTTGCCGTCGATAATCGGGTATCGCCTTGATCTGAAGACCCAAAGTAAACGATCTTCCTGGCGTTCGAGGACACCTCGTTCCACCAGTCTCGATAGGGCGCCTTCCCGTATCTCGTCAGCGCTCTGGACAGTGTGCTCTACCCAGAACCTGGCGTCCCGTTTCTCTCCCACGGCGATCTCCGCCAAGGTCGGGTCGAGCAGACTGTCACCGAGAGGAGTGGAGTCCACCAGGATCAAGTGTTCGAGGTCCGTATCGATGCGATTGGACATGGCAAGATCCATGAGGACGGCGCCGGCGATCGCCCGATCCATTGCCAATCTAGAGACAGGGACGAACTTGCCGTCCTCGTCGCGCAGCAGAAGAAGGATGATCTCCTCGACGAATGTGAGCATTGTTCCTCCAACCTCGGTCGCGTACCCTCCGAGAAGGGTGTTAGGAAAATCGTTTATCGGGTTCGTACCCTGTTAACAGCGCACATACTACGCGGTTTGCCGGACTGCGAACACCCACTAAATCATTTCTCGGTACCCCCATATCATACCGCCGGTGGGCCGACTGTCCGAACGTGGCAAGGGTTGGGCGCAAGCGGCCGTCTACTTTTCGTGAACCGCCCCGGTGTCGGGGGAGCATGGATAGTTAGGCCCGCTAACGTTCGCTCGCGGAGTTGGAGGCGGCAAGTTGGATTTCGAACTTTCACCGAAAGTGCAGCGGCTACAGGACGAACTGGGCCGGTTCATGGAGGAGCGTGTCTACCCCGCCGAGGAGACCTACACGGCGCAGATGGCCGATGCATCCGATCCCCACCATCATCCACCGATCCTGGAGGATCTCAAGAGGGAGGCGCGGTCCAGAGGACTATGGAACCTGTTCCTGTCCGACCGGGAGTTGGGGGCCGGGCTTTCTGTCCTTGAATACGCGCCGTTGGCTGAGATAACGGGCCGTAGCCCCGACTTGGCCCCGGAGGCGCTTAACTGCGCAGCTCCCGATACCGGCAACATGGAAACTCTTCATATGTTCGGAACCGAAGAGCAAAAAAGGCGCTGGCTCATGCCACTGCTGGACGGGACCATCCGTTCTTGCATCTCTATGACCGAACCTGACGTCGCTTCGTCGGATCCGCGCAATATCAAGACCAGAATCCGTGTTGACGGGGATGAGCTGGTCGTCGCGGGCCGGAAGTGGTTTTCCACAGGCGCGGCCAGCCCGCGGTGCCGGGTAGCGTTGGTTATGGGGGTGACCGATCCGGACGGCCACCCTTACCGCCGGCAGAGCTTGGTGTTGGTTCCGATGGATACTCCGGGGGTCGAGATCGAACACAGTTCTCCGATTTTCGGCTATCAGGAGAGGGGAGGCCACGCCACTATCCACTTCGACAACGTGCGCGTCCCCGCTTCGAACCTGCTGGGGGAGAGAGGCGCCGGGTTCGCGGTTGCCCAGGCCCGTTTGGGGCCGGGCAGGATTCACCACTGCATGCGGGCCATCGGGATGGCCGAGCGGGCTTTCGAGATGATGTGCTCCCGGGCGAAGGCGCGGGAGACGTTCGGTTTAACGCTGGCGGGTCACGGTGTGGTGCAGGATTGGGTGGCCGAGTCCCGCATCCTGATCGAACAGGCACGCCTGCTGGTGCTCAAGACAGCGTGGATGATCGACAATGTCGGGGTCAAGTCGGCTCGTATCGAGATCTCGGCCATAAAGGTGGCTGTTCCCAGGATGGCCAAGTCGGTTCTGGACCGCGCCATTCAGGTCTTCGGCGCCGCGGGCGTGTCCGACAGCTTCCCCCTGGCCAGGCTCTATGCCCAGGTGAGAGCATTACAGATCGTCGACGGTCCCGATGAGGTCCATATCCGGGCTGTGGCTCGTAGGGAGTTGGCCCGTCACCAACCGGGCTACCAAACACAGATCTAGGCCCTCGCGGTCTGGGGACGCAGCCCCGGGTTGACTGATCGTGGTTAGCCTCTACTGATCATGGAGAGCATTACAGGCCTTGTTTCCGAGAACGCCTTGAACCTCGGGTTGAGCCTTTTCTTCCTGGTCCTGATTTTCGCGGTCCGCTACCTGGTGATACGCACTGTGACGGCGCGGCTTCAGGACAAGCAAACCGCCTTCAGAGCCCGCAAACTATCCTTCTACGTTTCGGTAGGCCTGCTATTGCTGGTGCTGGGTTTCATCTGGACCTCTCAGTTGACCGCAGCGGGTTCCTTCCTCGGAATCTTTTCCGCCGGTGTTGCGATCGCTCTCTCCGACGTGCTGAAGAATATGGCCGGATGGGTCTTGATCATGTTGCGCCGACCTTTCAAGGTGGGCGACCGGATCGAAATCGGCGCGCACGCCGGCGATGTGATCGATATCGGCCTTTTCAGGTTCAGCCTTCAGGAGATCCGGAACTGGGTAGATGCCGATCAGACGACCGGGAGGATCCTCCACATTCCCAACGGAATGGTATTCATAGAGCCGCTAGCGAACTTCACCGAAGCCGCCCCTTACATTTGGCACGAGATTCCGGTCACGGTCACCTTCGAAAGCGACTGGGGGGAGGCTCGGGAGTTGGTGCAGCGGGTCGTTGACCATTACGCGCTCGATCCGGAGGAGGAGGCGGCGATCAGGGAACTGGAGAAAGGGGTCAATCAGTACTCCGGCATCTACCGCGGCCTGGCCCCCTCGGTGTATGTGGAGGCTATCGATTTCGGGGTTACTGTGACCGGGCGGTTGCTCGTCAGGGCTCAGGAGCGACGGCTTGCGACCTCTCGGATCTGGCAGGACCTTCTTGCGGAACTTGAGGCGGCGAGGCAGGTCGAACTGGCCTACCCCACCACCCGGTTCTTCAGAGCGGACCTGGAGGGAAGGGGGCCGGGCTAATCAGGTTCCCGTTCCCGGTTGAGCGCGGCGGCGGATCCCCGAGTAGTGCGCCGAAAACGTCCGGGCAAAGAGGTTCTCTCTCTGTACACACGTATCTCCATGCAGTATCTCCCAGGTAGTTTGGCGGACGGCGAACCCCGCCGGATCATTCTCCAGTACGCGCCGAGAACCCGACCCCGGGAGTGACCTCCGCCAAATGTGGGCTAGGTTAGGGACATGACCGAACGTATCTATTCGAAGGACGCGTACATAGCAAACATGGTGGCCGAGGTGGTGGCCACCGATACCGACGACAGGCGGGTAATGCTCGATCGGACTGTTTTCTATCCGGGGGGTGGAGGACAGCCGGTTGATCGGGGATCCCTGTGGGTGGGGGAGGATGAGTTGGAGGTGGTGAGGGTGACTCAGGACGCTACGGGCGTCTGGCACTGGCTTGCCGAGGGTTTACCGAAAGTGGGCACGCGAGTCGAGGGGCGCATCGATTGGGAACGGCGCTACCGGCTGATGCGTACCCATACTTCCATGCATGCCCTGTGCGGTGTGGTCTGGGAATGGTTCCGTAGCCCGGTCACCGGAGGCAACATGGAACCCGGATACGGGCGTTTAGACTTCGAGCTTCCGGACTGGGACCCCCAGAACCGTACACCTCTAGAGGAAGCACTCAACGCTGCCATCGCCCGACACTTGCCGATCGAAGTGTCCTTCATGCCCCGTGAGGAGGCCGATAAGGATCCCGGCTTGATCCGAACCAAGGTCAACCTGATCCCACAGTCGGTGCAGACGATACGGGTCATCGATATCGTGGGCCTGGATCGCCAAGCCGATGGAGGCACCCATGTGGCCTCCACCTCCGAGGTGGGCAAGGTGAAGATAACCAAGATCCAGTCCAAGGGCAGGGGGTTCCGTCGTATCCGTCTGGCCTTGGACGACAGCATCACCTGACCCGTGTTCTGGGGAGTCGTCTTGGAAACCGAGGGAATCTCGGAGAGGTTTGTCAGCTTCAGGGATCAACGCGATACGTTCACTCGAGGAGGAGAAGCGGTGTGGGAGTGAAGCAGGAACTCGAGGCGAGGATCGGCAAGGCGACAGAGCCGGGAGAGTGGCACACCGTTACCCAGGCGGATGTGCAGCGTTTTGCCGATGCCACCCGAGACCATCAGTGGATTCATATCGACGAGCAGAGAGCGGCGCGAGGGCCTTTCGGCGGTACGATCGCGCACGGTTTCATGACCTTGGCTCTGATCCCCGGCATCGGTCCCCGGTCGGAGCCACCACCCGGGGTCCGCATGACTGTCAACTACGGATTGGAGCGAGTTCGATTTGTCTCCCCGGTCCCTGTCGGATCGAGGGTGCGGGTGAGGTCGGAACTTGTCGAGGTAACCGAGACACCGAAAGGGTTCAAGTTAAGGGAGCAGGTGACGATCGAGCTAGAGGGAAGCGCCCGTCCCGCTTGTGTGGCAGAGACCTTGATCCTGCTGGTGTGCTGAGCCTGGTTGGCAGGAGCCAAGGAAACGTTCCCGATAGCTCATCCCTTTCTACGGGCTCTCGAGAACTTTCCTAGGAGGGTGCTGAGAAACCCCGTACAAAGGGGTTCAGACGCTAACCCGCAACTCCATGACCAGGCGGTTTGCCGACCACCTAACCCCGAAAGTTTCGTTTTTCAGGACCCTCCTAGGAGTCCCGTCTGAGAGAAAGGTTCCGGTGGGTGAAGGATCTCTTGCCCGGCCCGTAGTCGCCTACCACATGTCCGTTACCTCTAAGCAACCATTTGGTGGTGAACAATCCCTCCGCACCCATCGGACCTCGGGCGTGAACCCGTCCGGTGGCGATACCGACTTCGGCGCCCAATCCATAGCGGAATCCGTCGGCGAAACGGGTACTGGCATTCCAGAACACCGATGAGGCATCCACCGTTTCGAGGAACAGCCGAGCTGTCTCGGCGTCTTCCGTAACGATCGTATCGGTGTGAGCGGACCCGAAGGTGTGGATGTGGTCGATGGCTTCTTCCAATCCGTCTACCACCCTGGCCGATATGATCAGGTCCCCGAACTCCTGCCCGAAGTCCGACTTCTGAGCCGGTACCACCCCGGTTGCCATGGCCTGTACCTCCTCATCCCCCCTGACCTCGACCCCGGCCTCCAGAAGTGAACTGACAACCGCCGGTCCGTCCGGAAAGGCGCGGTCCAAGAGCAGCGTCTCGGCGGCATTACACACCGCCACGTAGTTGGTTTTGGCGTCTACGGCCACTTTCACAGCCATCTCGGGATCGGCGACGGCATCCACATATACGTGGCAGATTCCGTCGGCGTGTCCGAGCACCGGGATCCGCGAGGCGGACTTGATCGAGCGGACCAGATCGGCGGAGCCCCTCGGGATAACCAGGTCGATGTTTGCGTCCATCTCCAGCAGGTCACCCACCGCCTCCCTCCCTTCGACGTTCTGGACCACGTCGGGATCTGCTCCCGCTTGGGCGGTGGCCTCCCTCAGCAGGTCGGTGAGGACTCGATTCGAGTGCAGGGCCTCCGACCCTCCCTTCATCAGCACCGCGTTGCCGGTCCGCAATGCCAGCGAGCCGATCTGGATAACGGCATCGGGACGGCTCTCGAACACGATCAGCAGCACGCCGATCGGTACTCGCACCTGTTCGAGCACCAGTCCATCGTCGAGTTCCCGCCGGAGTAACGGTATCCCGACCGAGTCGGGGTCGTCTATCAGTACCCGGACTCCCTCCCGCAAGGTCCTCATCTTGGAGTGGGTAAGCGCCAGCCGTTTGAGGATGGGCCCGGGCAGATCATCCGCCCCGGGCGCTTCCAGGTCGAGTCTGTTGGCGGCAAGGATCTCGGTTTCCTTAACCTTGAGCAGGCGCTCGAGGTTTCTTAGTACCTCGGTCCGCGTTCCCGCTCCTGCGGCTGCCAGTTTCCTCTGGGCAGTGCGGGCAGCCTTTGCTTGTTGGATTGCTGCAAGTGTTGACATAGCAGTAACCAGTGTAATTGTCTTTATATCGGGAGATTATCGATGTCCAACCGGTTCGGATCGATCTACCAACGTTCACCCGGCAGGTGAATCTCCCACACCAGACCGGGACGGGAAACACCGATAACTGTATTGCCTGGTCAGGGCGCGAATATGGTCTACTCCACTTTTCCTCCAAACCCTATCCGTGAACAATCGGGGCTAACCTTTATCCATTAGAAATGGATGGGGCCGAGTAGTTTACGTTCTCAATCCCCTTGGAAGGAGTCGAGGCGATGGGTAGGCGTACCACTGTATGTTCTCCTGCTTCCGTGGGAACTCCTGAGTTGAGGGCGGATCGGGACCTCCCGCAGTTGGAGCATCCGGGCGTCGACATGTTGCAGCGCCAGAGCAGGGCCATCCACAATGGTGAGGCGCAACTCCCCTATCCCGGGCTTCCCCGGGATTGGATTACCCATGCCATTAACTTGGTATTGAGGTTCGATCCCGACAAGATCTACTTATTCGGGTCAACCGAGCGGGGAGAGGATACCCGTCGCTCCGACATTGATCTCCTTGTGGCGTTCGACGGTTTGCCGGAGGAGGCATGGGACCGTTGGGAACGAGAGATTAGATACGCGGCACGCTTCTTCTGCCCGTATCCGGTGAATGTATTCGTCACCGATGTCGAGGATCTGGTCCGGATGCGGCATGTGGTGGTAAGTCCTTGCAGGTGGGCCCAGGAGGAAGGCCGTTTGGTGTTTGACAAGCAAGAGTCCGGCTCCTGATGAGCAGCCTGCCCAACAATAACCTATGGATAGCCCGGGAGTGGCTGGAGCGAGCCGCCTGGAGGCATACCACCGGCGTGAGGGTTCTTGGAGAGTTGGGCGATACCAAGGAGGCGGTGCGGAACTTCGCATCGGCAGCCGAGTTGGCGCTCAAGGCTGTCTACATCAAAAGCGGTTCCCTATTCCCTCGGACTCACAACGTAGGGGACCTTGTGGAAGGGTGCCCCGAAACGACTGTAGGTCAAGTAGTGGAGGACTATCCGGAGGAGTTTGTAAAGGAGTTCTCCCGCAATTACCTGGCGCCCTACGTACGAGCCCGGCCGATACCCGAAGTCGAGGTCGAGGAATGCCGACTGTTCTCCGAACGCATCTTGCAATGGGCGGAGGGCGTAGTTTCCGATTGACGACCGGGCAACAGGTATGAGAGGTCAGGAGATCGGCGGGTATCGGGTACGGGGGCCTGCGTCGGCCCAGTCCATGTGATTCCTTATATATTCGTTGGCGGAGTCGCGTTCCGGGGTGTAGTCCCAGGAGTGAAGTCCACCGGTTTGCAGGGCGGCGTTTATGACTCGGCGGGATGCTTGGGAGGCGAGGACCTGGTCGCGTATCGCGGAGCAGTCCCATCGCCGAGCTACTTCACCGGCAAAGCGAGCGGCGAGATCGATGTGGTCGGGGTCCGTGGCTAGATTGTCACGTTCGAGCGGGTCATTCTCGACGTCATACAGCAGCGGAGGGTCGGTGTCGCAGTGGATGTACTTGTAGCGTCCGCGCCGGATCATGAACATCGGATCGGACACCATTTCGGCCATATACTCGCCGAACGTCTCGTCTATCGGATCGGTCCCGCCAGTGGCGCTCTCCCACAGGCTGCGGCCGTCGGGTGGTATTGCCAAGTCCGTCCCGGGATCCCCATCGGTTGCGACATCCACCAGGGTGGGGAGCAGGTCGAGGAGCGAGCAGGCATTGGCTACGGTGCGGTTGGCAACGCCCGGACCGGCCATGATGAGCGGCACACGGGCCGATCGCTCGAAGAAGGACATCTTGAACCAGGTCCCACGGTCCCCCAGCATATCCCCATGATCGCTGGTGAAGATAATCACGGTGTCTTCCAGCCGGCGGGTTTCCTCCAGTGTCTTTACGAGTGTCCCGAGCCAGTGATTCGACGTAGCTGGTGTTGGCGTAGTAGGCATGGCGGGCGCGGCGTATCCGGGCTTCTGAATACCCAACCGTGTCCACCGCGATGCCGCTACGGATCCGTCTCGTGTGGGGGTCGAGTGAATCGATCGAGGGTACGTCCGGCAGGTCGATCTCGTCGTGGTCATAGAGGTTCCACCATTCGGGCCTAGCTACGTAGGGGTCATGAGGGTGTATGAGGGACACGACCATGAAGAAGGGCCGCTCGTCGGTGTCCCTGGCAAGATCGTATAGATGCCTGACAGCAGCTGAGCCTGTCTCCTCGTCATAGTCGATCTGGTATGTGGCCAGGGCCTGGCCGGCCTCCGACAGGCTGTCCATGTTGTGGTACCACTTGTCGATCCGGTCTCCGGGCTGGTCCCATCGGGGGGTCCAGGCAAAGTCGGCGGGGTAGATGTCGGTGGTTAGCCTCCGCTCGAAGCCATGGAGTTGGTCGGGTCCTACGAAGTGCATTTTCCCGGACAGGGTGGTCCGGTATCCGGCGATTCGTAGATAATGAGCAACGGTGGGGATGGAGGCCGGCAACTCAGCCGCGTTGTCCCAGGCCCCGATTGCCGATACCGGCTGTCCGGTCAGCATCGAGAATCGTGACGGGGCGCATAAAGGGGAGGGGCAGTATGCGGTGTCGAACCTTGCGCCTCGCTCCACCAGGGTATCCATCGCCGGTGTACGTACCAGGGGATGCTCGTAGGCGCCTGTGAAGTGTGGCGCTAGCTGGTCAGCCATCACGAGGAGGATGTTGGGTTGTTTTGACCCACTCAAGATGTCGCAACCTCCTGCGTTCCTGCGGGTGCCTGGCTTCCGATCTCGACAAGCTGAACGTTACCAAGTTGTTATCGCGCGACTGTGTCAGAACACACGGTTCCGTTTTTGGTGTTTGAGGCTTTTCAGCGCCGTCCTATTAGTTCGGCTATTTCCACCGCGTTGAGGGCGGCGCCTTTCCGCAGGTTGTCGCCCACCACCCACAAACTTATCCCTCCGGGTTCGCCCAGGGTCTCCCGGATGCGGGATACGAGAACCGGGTCGATCCCGGCTGAGTCAAGCGGAGTGGCTACCCGGTCATCCGACCAGACCTCCACTCCCGGCGCTTCCTCCAGCGCTCTCCTCGCTGTCTGTAGATCCAGCGGCGAGTCGAACCACATCGTGGCCGAGATCCCATGGCCGACCATTACCGGCACCCGCACGCAGGTCGGTTCCACCGCTATGTCGTCCCGTTCGAGAATCTTGCGGGTCTCCTTCACCAGCTTCCATTCCTCATCCGTGTGGTGCGCGTCGGCCATTGAACCGGCCATCGGTAGCACGTTGAAAGCTATTGGACGTTGAAATGGGCCATTCCCGGACGAACTCTCCCATGCGCCTGACACCAGAGCCTTCCGTTGTTCCAGCAGCTGGGTGGTCTGGTCCATGAGGGTGTCCATACCGGTCATACCGGCCCCGGATACCGACTGGTACGACATGGCCACCATCCGGGCCAATCCCGCCTGCCGGTGGAGTGGAGCGACAGCCATCATCAGCGCCATAGTGGTGCAGTTCGGGTTGGCGATAATTCCCGAGTGGGCGGAGACGGCGTGATCGTTGACTCCTGCCACCACTAGGGGCGCCTCCGGGATCTGGCGGAAGGCGGATGAGTTATCGATGACTACCGCGCCGGTTTCCGCGAAAAGAGGGGCGTAGCGGCGGCTGCGGGCGGCGCCTGCCGAGAACAGCGCGATGTCGATCCCGGACGGATCGGCCGCGGCCAGGTTCTCGACCGTAACCTCACCCCAGCGGGTGCTCAGAGTTCGACCCTCTGTGCGACTAGACGCCATCAGTCGGAGATCGGAGATCGGGAAGTCCCGCTCTTCGAGAATGGACAACATGGTACGCCCGACGGCGCCGGTGGCCCCCGCGATAGCTACTCGGAGGTTAGGCATGGGCGCCCACCTCCTCGTTGATGACGGGAGGATCGAACTCGGCGTGTAGCGCTCTTACGGCGTCCTCCACGTTGGTGCGGCGGACGACACATGAGATGCGGATGGGGGAGGTGGAGATCATCTCGATGTTTATTCCAGCCGATGCCAGGGCTTGGAACACCCTGGCAGCGACACCGGGACTGGACTTCATCCCGGCGCCCACCAGCGACACCTTGGCTATGTCGGGATCGACCGCCAGGTCTCGTGCGCCCAGCTCGGCCACCAGGGGAAATGCTGCCTGGCGAGCAGCCCGGGCGTGGGCTTGAGGAACGGTGAAACTGATGTCCGTGGCGCCGTCGTGACCCACGTTCTGGACGATCATGTCGATGTTGACGCCCGCAGTCGCCAGAGTCCCGAACAGGGTGGCGGCCACACCCGGTCGGTCGGGCACTCCCCAGATCGTGACCTTTGCCTCCGAGGTGTCATGCGCCACCCCCCTGATTATCGCCTCTTCCATAGTGCTCTCCTTGACCCACGTTCCCGTATCCTCTACGAACGACGACCGGACGTGGATCGGTATGTTGAACCTCCGGCCTACTTCCACGGAACGCGCCATCAACACCCCTGCTCCCCCGGCGGCTAGTTCCAACATCTCATCGAAGGACACCGTGTCCAGCTTGCGAGCTTCCGGGACCACGCGCGGGTCAGCGGTGTACACCCCCCGTACATCGGTATAGATCTCGCACGCGTCGGCCTGGTGGGCGGAGGCGAGGGCTACCGCCGTGGCATCGGACCCGCCCCTGCCGAGAGTAGTTACATCCTCCGAGGCCGGATCCACCCCCTGGAAGCCGGCCACGATGACCACATGTCCGGTTTCCAGTCCCCCACGAACTCGGGTGCCGCGGATCTCCCTGATCTTGGCTTCACCGTGGGAGGCGTCGGTGATGATGCCTGCTTGGGAGCCGGTAAGACTCAGAGCCGGGATTCCCTGGCTTTGCAAGGCCATCGCCAGCAATGCCATCGAGATGCGTTCCCCGGCGGTGAGCAGCATGTCCATTTCCCTGGCGGTGGGATTGGAACTCACCTGGTGAGCCAGGCCGATCAACTCGTCGGTGGAGTTCCCCATGGCCGAAACCACGACGATGACGTCGGCGCCGGTGCGGCGGGTGCTAGCCACTCGCCGAGCGACCCGCTTGATTCGATCCGGGTCGGCCACCGAGGTGCCACCGTACTTTTGGACGATCAAGGACATGGGAATCTGATCCTGGTTGGGTTTGCCGGTGCTGTCGGCGTAGGAGAGTCCCGAAAAACGGGCTCTCGGTTGTCCCTGCGTCCACTGACCAGGGAGATCGCCATCAGACTTCGGGCCAACGAGGGGTTTCTCAACACTCTCCTAGTTTATTGGCTTTCCGAGCTTGTTCCGAACCTGCGGTCTCGGACTCGATCCGATCGGCCAACCGGAGAAAGTGGGTGACTCGGACTCGTTACCATGACCCCCTTCCTCATAGGCGAAGCCGCCGGGGATTTGCTTGTCCGATGTCATCTAGACTGGTTGCAATATGGGAAGTGCAAAACGAGCCCGCCAGAAGGAAAACCGCCGTGCCCGCATCGAACATGAGCGGCGGACCGCCTTGCGGATCAAGTGGCGTCGGCGAGTGGTCCGGGCGGTGGTGATCGCGGTGGTGGTCGTGGTCGTCTTCGTAGTCGGGAACCTGCTCACGGGCGGGGGAGGGCAGGGTAGCCAGGAGACAGTACCTCCGCAGCCGCCGGCGGTAACCGACACCACCACTACCGGGGGGGACGGCTAACCCGAGCCACCATCCCGCGAAGGAAGGGTCGGACTCGCCCGTGGGTACCGGTGGGTAGCCTCCGCCTTATATGGCTGTCGACCTACATGTCCACTCGTGCGCATCGGATGGGACCGAATCCCCGTCGGGGGTTGTCCGGCTGGCGGCGGCGGCCGGGTTAACGGCTGTTGCTCTGACCGACCACGACACCCAAGAGGGGGTGGAGGAAGCTCGGGACGAAGCGGATCGGCACGGCATAGAGCTGGTTCCCGGGGTGGAGATAGCCTGTGAGTGGGACCGGGGCGGTATGCACCTAGTGGTTCTCTTTCTCGAACCGGGGGTTGGACCGCTGCAAGATCGGTTGAATGACCTGAACGCTTCCAGGCAACTCAGGAACCAAGCCATTGCGGAGCGCTTGAACCAACTCGGGGTAGCCATCGACTTCGCAGAGGTTCTGGAAGAGGCGGGAAACGGCACCGTCGGTCGCCCACACTTCGCGTCGGTGTTGCGGAAGAAGGGTTACGTTCCCGACATATCTGCCGCGTTTCGTGACTATCTGGGCGGCGGCGCGCCCGCTTACGTACCCCGCCGACTTCCCTCGGCCCGGGAGGCGATCGACTTGGCCAGGCTTTCGGGAGCGGTACCGGTGCTCGCTCATCCCCACACGCTGCGGCTCGATAGGACATCGGAATACCGGGAGGAGTATCGCCGTCTGGCCCGATATGGCCTGGGTGCCGTGGAGTGCTTCTACGGGGAATACGATCCCGCTACCCGACTGGAACTGGAGCGATCGGTAAGGTCATTCGGGCTGCTCCCCTCCGGTGGGTCGGACTTCCACGGCCGCTACAAGCCGGGGCTACAGGTTGGTAAGGGCAGGGGGGATCTGGTGGTGCCCGATCGCGTGCTGGACGACTTGCGGGAAGCGCGCGGATGATGTCCGGTCGAACGCGGTTGACCAGGGCGGTCTGGGTGGTAGCGGCCGGCATCCTGCTGTCCCGAGTGTTGGGGTTTGCCCGCAACGTGGTGCTGGCAGGGCAACTGGGCGCATCACCCGTAGCCGATGCTTACGAGGCGGCCTTCATCGTTCCCGACTTTCTCAACTACTTGCTGGCAGGAGGGTTCCTCGCCATCACCTTCATCCCGATTCTGAGTCGCTACCGGGCAGCCGACGATGACGAAGGAGCCCAAGCGGCCTTCAACGCGGTGTTCTGGCCGGTGGCGCTGGTGATCACCCTGCTCACAGTCCTGTTCATAGCCGCAGCGGGCACCGTCGTCGGGTGGATGTTCGGATCGGAAGGTCGCCTGGATCCGGCGCAGCTGGCAGAGGTCACCCGCCTGACTCGGTTGGTTCTCCCCGCTCAAGTCTGTTTCGTGCTGGGTGGGTTGTTCATGGCCGTGCAGTACGCCCGCGGAAGGTTTCTCCTCCCCACCCTGGCCCCCATCATCTACAACGCCGGGATCATTATCGGCGGGTTGGTAGGAACGCGGTCGGGCAGTGTTTCGGCTACCGGATTCATAGTCGGAGCAGTCGTGGGCGGTTTGCTGGGCAACCTGATTCTCCAGTGGTGGGGCGCTAGACGGACCGGACTGGCAGTGCGCCTACAACGCCCGGATTTTCGCCATCCCGCCTTTCGTGAATACCTACGTCTGGCGATCCCATTGATGATCGGCCAATCGATCGTGGTGCTCGACGAGTCCATAGGGAAGATCGTGGCGGCGTCCGCGCCCGACGGTTCTATCTTCTCTCTGAACCTGGCCCGGAGGGTGAACATGCTCCCGGTAGGGGTCATCGCCCAAGCGGTCGGTGTGGCCTCCTATCCCTTCCTAGCCCGGTTGGTAGCCGAGGGTCGGCGAGGTGAGATGCTTGCTTCGATGGGCCGCACAGTGCGTCTGGTCATCGTCGCCGCCGGCGTGGCGGTGGCCGGAGTGATTGCGGTGAGCCAGCCGGCGGTGCGAGCAGCCTTCCAGCATGGCGAGTTCAGGATGGAGGGGACGGTGCTGACGGCTGCGGCCCTGATCGGATACTCGCTGAGCATTCCCGCCTGGGGGGTTCACCAGGTCTTCGCCCGTAGCTTCTACGCCCACCAGCAGATGTGGATACCGGTTGCCGTCGGCACGGCATGGACCATTCCGGCGATTCCGTTGTTCCTGGGCGGATTGCGCATCGCCGGGGTGCCCGGGGTAGCCGTGGCCAGCTCTATCGTGATAACCGGGCATGCCTTGACCCTGGGCCTGCTCTGGCGCAGGGTCCATAGCTCCGAGGGCCTTGAGGGGGTGCTCAGGACTGCTATGCAAGTTGTGGTCGCCACGGCTGTCGCCGCCTTCGGTGGCCGGCTGGTAGCGGATGCCTTCGCCGGGAGCCGCGTACCCGAGTTCGGTACGGCAGTGGTAGCGACGTTAGCCGGGTTGGCGACGGTGGCGGTGATCTACCTGGTTATGACGCTTCTGGCCGGATCCGCCGAGGTGCGGGCGGTTGTCCGCCGCCGCTTACCACTACGCCGCTAGTCGCCCGGGGAGCCATGAATGGCTCCTTCCGGGTCACCATCATCCAATTCGAGAAGCGCCGGAGCGCCGGAGCGTCGCCGCGGCGTTCCTGAGCGAGGGCGTGTTCTACGACCGCGGCTATCGCCGCGGCATGGTAGGAGTCGGCTCCGCCTTTGATCCGGATCCGAACTGCGTCGGTGCTTGTCTGCCCATTGACCATGTTGAGTATTCGACTAGTTCGATCAGGGTTTGGTTTCCCCCTTTCGGATGGACGAAGGCGATCCGGGTTCCCCGACCACCGTTTCGAGGCTCCCGGTCGACGAGGAGGGCGCCCTCCGACTCGAGGTGGGCAAGGGCAGCTTCGATGTCTACTACCGCGTAGGCGATATGGTGAAGCCCTTCGCCATGACGTTGCAGGAATCTACCCACCGGCGTGTCGGGTCGGAGTGCGGCCAGGAGCTGGACGAAGGAACCGCCCACCGCCAGCATGGCCTCCTCAACTCCCTGTTCCTCGACCACCTCCCGGTACATAGGTGCTATCCCGTAGCGGCGACGATGGTCCTCGATCGCTTGGTCGAGGTCGTGGACTGCAATAGCTACATGATCGAGGTTCAGCAGCTTCATTTCCACAGCGTAACTTGGCGGAGGCGCCGAACTGAATCGGGTACCGTTGCTGCCGAACCGCCGGATCAGGGTTACCGATGTCCTGTGAGGGTCTCCCTGCCGGCCACCGGGACTCGATTGGAGGCGTGACATGCGAATAGGGATCCTTACCGGTGGGGGAGACGTTCCTGGGCTCAACCCTGCTATCAAGGCCTTCGTAAACGGGGCTGAGGAGGCCGGCCATTCGGTGCTGGGGCTGCGGCGTGGTTGGGGGGCGATGCTGGGTATCGACCCCGACGATCCCGCTTCGGTCAAGACACACACCCTCGAGCTTGGCTGGTTGGCTGTCCGGACCATCGACCGGAGCGGAGGAACCATCCTGCACAGCAGCCGGACCAACCCCGGGCGAGTCAACACAGATTCCATCCCCTCCTTCTTGGCGCCACCCGAATCAAACCCGCCCCACGACCTGACCGATCATGCGGTACGGGTGGTCGAAGCCCTAGGTCTCGATGCTCTGGTGGCGATAGGTGGGGATGACACCCTCTCGTATGCCCTAAGAATGCACGAGGAAGGGGTACCTGTGGTGGCGATACCCAAGACGATGGACAATGACGTTCCCGGAACGGAGTACTGCATCGGATTCTCCACCTCCGTCACGCGCTCGGTGGGATTCGTCAACAACCTTCGCACCGCGGCCGGAAGCCACGAGAGGGTGGCGGTAGTTGAGCTGTTCGGCCGCTATTCGGGCGCCACCGCTCTAGCCACCGGCTACCTGGCATCTGCTGACCGAACCCTAATCGCCGAGGTGCCTTTCGACGCCGAACGCCTGGTGGAGATGGTGAAGACCGACCGGGCTACCAATCCCGGCCGTTATGCGGTGGTGGTGGTGTCGGAGGGCGCCTCCCTTTCCGGTGGAGAGCGCGTGGAGAGCGGCGAAGCGGACGCCTACGGACACCGCAAGCTGGGTGGTATCGGGGAGATCACGGGCGATCTGATCAAGAGGAAGTCGGGAATCGGCATCATCAACCAGAAGGTTGCTTACCTGATGCGCAGCGGACCTCCCGATGTTGTAGACCTGATGGTGGGCTTCAACTACGGAAGGATGGCCGCCGAGCTGGTCCTCTCCCATGTCAGCGGCCGGATGGTCGCCCTGCGGAATGGTGTCTACACGACCGAAGACCTGTCGGTGCTGGCCCAAGGGGCGCGCACGGTGGATGTGAATGCCTTCTACGATACCGAAAACTACCGGCCTGATATCCGGGCCTTGGCCGGCAAGCCCATGTTCCTGTACTGACCTGATCCGGGCGCACACGGTCCGGTTCTCGGATTGGCTTGGCGCCGACCCGCCGATGTCGACGGGTCTGGCCGACGGTTCCCGACCCTCCCGGATCGCGCCACCGTCCCCGGTAACCAGCTTACGGCTGGTCTACCAACCGGCCAGCCAGATACTTGTGGATGACGCTGGATAGTAGCGTCTGGTAAGGGATTCCTTCTTCTCTGGCCCGAGCATGAGCCAAGTTGAAGTCGCGCTCGGTCACTCGTAGGTTCACGCGCTTCGTCTTGTTGAACGTATTGCGCGCCGCTTGACGCGCGATCTCGATTTCGTGTTCAGATCCAAGGGCGGGGCGTAACTCGCCGCGTTCGAATCGGTCGAGAATGTCGCGTTCTTCCATGTTCATCTTGTCCATCACGACGGTCACCTCCTCTTATAGTCCCGCATCGCTTTCCGGCTTGGAATGATCGTCTTGAGAAAGCGAGTCCCGTCGGGCCGCATTACGAAAGGGACCAGGTAAAGGTACTCGTTGACCGCCACGACGTAGATTGGCTGCCCCGGATAGCGACCCTGGTCAGGGCGCGACTATGGTCTACTCCACTCATCTGCCAATCCCGATCCAGGAAAATCGGGGCAGCGGTGGAACGGCGAGGTTCGCGGATTGCCCCACCTCCGGGGCGTGATCAAGATGTTCGGTGCGACCCGGCCGGTACCCTGTCGACCGGATCAGGAGGTTACATGAAGGCTCATGTTGTGCACGAGTTCGGACCGTTCGAGGCAATGCGGTACGAGGACATCGACCCACCCGTCCCGGGACAGGATGAGGTGGTCATCGGCGTTGAAGCGGTAGGGCTGAACTTTCCGGACATTCTGATGATCGGAGGGCTCTATCAGGATCGTCCCCGGTTGCCCTTCGTGGCCGGCGCCGAGGCGGCCGGAAGGGTGCTGGAGGTCGGTACGGACGTGACGCAGGTGTCTGTGGGGGACCGCGTCATCGGATTCAACCTCCTGTCCGGCGCCATGGCGGAGCGGTTCGCGGTGCCGGAGGAGAAGGTGTTCGTTCTACCGGATGAGGTCACTATGGAGCAAGGGGCGTGTATTGCCCTTGCTTACGGCACCGGTTACCACGCTCTGGTAGATCGAGCCCGCCTGAAGCCCGATGAAACCCTGCTTATCACGGGTGCTACCGGCGGTGTGGGCTCGGCGGGGATCCAGATCGGAAAGGCCTTGGGAGCGCGGGTGATCGCCGCGGTTGGTTCGGATGCCAAGGCGGAGGCAGCTCGCGAGTTGGGAGCTGACGAAACGATCAACTACACCGTGGAATCCCTGAAGAACCGGACCAAGGAACTCACGGAGGGCCGGGGAGCAGATGTGATCTATGACCCCGTAGGAGGGGATACCTTCCTGGAATGCCTGCGGTGCATCAACTGGGAGGGACGGATCCTCGTCACGGGTTTCGCTTCGGGTCGCATACCCAAGGCCCCGATGAACTTACCCCTGCTCAAGGGATGCTCGATAGTGGGCGTGTTCTGGGGCGACTTTGCGGATCGCAGCCCGGACAGGAACCGGGCAAACTTCGACCGGTTGCTCGACTGGACGGCGGAAGGGATCATTTCGCCTCGCATCTCCGCTCGCTTCCCCTTGGAATCGGCGGTAGAAGCCCTATCCACCATCGCGAATCGCTCCGTTATCGGCAAGGTAGTGCTGGCACGGTAAGACCGAGAGGACCCCTATATCATAAGTCCTTGTCAGTCTCGAAAACCAGCCGACAACAACGCTCAATCTCCTGAGCTTCCCAAGATCATTGGTAGGAGCTCTATAAAGCTGGCTTCCGTATAGAATAGCGGTATGCAACGTATGTCTACCGTGAGACGTGACGGTTTTGCCAACTTGTACGTTGAGCGGGCTCAAATCAGGAACTTTCGAGGACTCAACTGCGACCTTGATCTTGAGCCGGGACTAACCCTTCTTGTGGGGCGCAACAATGTCGGAAAGTCCCGGATCTTGAGGGCCCTGGCGATTGCCCTCGGAGGAACAAGAGCCGATGTCGACGACCTCACCGTGGGCGCGGACACCCCGGCAACAGTTGATGTGTTCATTGCTCCGTGCCCGACCCAAGTGCAGGTCGAAGGGGATTCTGCTGACGATCGAGAGTCGGAGGAGTTCGAGCCGCGCTTGCGTGAGATTTTCGCGAGGGGATTACAACAAACAAGTCTTGTTCCCAGTAGACAACGGTTTGCGTGGCGCACCACCGTGCAGCGTTCACTTGAAGGAGTAGGAGCGCGAGCGGCTCGGCATGTCCTTAGTTTCACGGACTCACCGGACGGGGGTACTTGGTCACTCCGAGACATGCCCACGACGCTCACAACGCGGCAAGCACAGGTTGTCGCCGCTGTCCCGGTTTCCGATCAGCGGGATATCGACCAAGAACTGCGCCGTCCGGGATCGGCGATTCGTCGAATACTGAGCGATCTGGATATCGACGAGGATCTCCGGTCCAGATTGGAACGAGATCTAGCCGATTTGGGTAGGCGCATCATCAACGGAAGCGCGACCCTCGCCGACATGCGTGATGCGTTAACGATGTTAGCGAGCCGTATTGGCGGTATTGGTGAGCCGACTCTGAATCCCGTACCTTCCCGTATAGAAGAACTGGCGCGGTCGGTCGTTGTCGAAATGAACACAGGTTCCGGTTCATTACCGGCGCGTCTACACGGGTCTGGTACCAAGAGCTTGGCATCACTCCAGCTTCAAGGAGTGTTATACGAACATCGGCTAGGTAAGGATATGGACCCGCCTCAACCACATCCGGTTACCCTCATCGAAGAGCCGGAGGCCCACCTATATCCGCAGGCAATTCTCGAGTTACCAGGGCTGATGGGGGCGCTGCGAGGCCAAATGGTCGCTAGTACCCACTCCGCATCTCTCGTGTCCGCGTCCGATCCGAGCTCAATCCGCATATTACGATCTGAAGGAATCACCACCAGGATCGTCGATCTCCGTCCTGCTGAGCCCGGAACTGAGACCGAGGACACGCCGAGAGGGCGTAGGCCGGGGTTATACGTCGAGGAAATGGAGAAGCTCAAGCGACAGGTCGAGCGACCCTTTGGCGAACTGCTGTTTGCGAGCGCGATCGTGATCGGTGATGGTGCGACGGAGCGGGCCTTCCTTCCCGTCATGATTCGACATGCGCTCGGTGTGAAAGCAGACGGTATCACCATCGTTGATCCAGAGAGTCTGCGAGGCCCATTGGCCCGCGCCGTAGTCAAGTTCGCATGTCTTGTTGATATACCATGGTTCTTGTTTGCTGACTCTGACTCCGATGGTGACGCGGCAGCGAACGAACTGATCAACACGTATGCCGACGGCGAAGCTGATCGCATCATATGGATAAAGGGCCGGGGTGCCCCCGCGACTGAGAAGATGTTGATGATCTGGGATGATGCCCTATGCCGGGAAGTATGTCTAGGCATCCGGGGGGATCGGGCCAACGAGGATACATTAGAACTCTTAAAGGCCACGAAGGGCTCGGCAGGTAGCAGCCTTGGCTACGCGTTCATACGCCGCTATCCCGATCGTGCCGATTGGCCGCAACCGCTTGATCAACTTATCCAACGGCTTGAGGCTGCGATTTCCCTACAATAGATTACCGATGCCTGACAACCGGTTCGAGCTCACGCCTGACCAGGCAAAGATCGTAGAGTGCGACGCGTCGGCGATCCTGGTCGTTGCCGGCGGCGGAACTGGTAAGACAGAGGTCGTCGCTCGCCGGATCGAGCGGCTCGTCAATGAACGATCAAGCACCACATCGGTCCTAGCCCTTACCTATACGACCAAGGCCGCTACCGAACTGCAGGACCGGATCCGGGACCGGCTGGGCGATCGCGACGGCTACGTGGAAGCGAAAACCATCCATAAGTTCGCGCACTCGTTGCTGATCCAGTTCGGTACTCACATCGGGCTTCCCCCCAACGTTGAGGTGTTGTCACGATTGGAAGACCGAGTGGAGCTTCTGATGCAATGGTTGGAAGGAATGAACCTAGCTCGCCCAGGCGATGTGAGAGCAACGTTCAACTTGCTTGATCTCGGCAGGGCAAGGCTTGAAGAACCTCCGCTGCTTAAGGAGTGGGATGCGGCACTGAACTCCACCGGAGCGGTCGACTATGCAAGCATGCTGTCTCGCGCCGCCGAGTTGTTGGTGATAACTCCGATACATAGAACCACCGCCGGGCGGTACGGTCATGTGGTTGTTGATGAAGCCCAGAACCTGACGCCGTCGCAGTATCGCCTGCTCCGGTTGTTGATCGGACAGCCGGGCACCAGCAGTAGGCGGATATCAACCATGCTGGTGGGGGATGAAAAGCAGGCTGTTATAGAGTTTGCCGGCGGGGATCCTCATCTTATGGAGGAGTTCGGCACACAATATAAGGCTGAGCGTTTTGAATTGAGGGAGAACTTCCGTTCCGCAAGAGACATCGCGAAATTGAGCGATACAGTGGCTACTTCACTTGGGTCATCAAGGAGTAAGAGGTCACCGAGTATCCGTTACCCGGCATCCGGTCGGGTCGACCGCCATGAGGCTGCTGGGGAGGCGGAGGAGGGACGTTACGTAGCCGGCTGGACCAGACGATTGTTGGACGATGGGATCCCGACGGACAGGCTCGCGCCCGGCGAGAGGAGCCAACTTCGACCGGAGGATATCGCGGTCTTGGCACGGTCTTCGGCGGTCTTGACGTATACACAGCGGGCTCTGCGCCGGATGGGTATCGAAACGGCTACGGCGTCTTCTTCCGACAGCTGGCTCTCTACAGACTCGGGTCGAGCGATTCGGGCGCTTATTGATTTGCACGCAAACCCGGGATATCGTGCGGCTCGCCGGCAGGCAAGCCGCACTCTCAAGATCCAATGCGAGGACTTGACTTCTATGTCCGAGCTCGCGTTACGGCTGGAAGAAGGCGCGTGCTTTGGACAGCTCGCTCCGATCTGCCGGATGACTGGACCCGAGTCTCTGCTCGATACACTCCACAAAGTTTCTCCGGTCGAATCAGATAACTTGGAGAAATGTGCGGCGTGGGATGCAGATGTACGCCTTATCGAGGATACCTGGCGTGAGTTTGCGGACCGGACCCATACTTCCAGTAGGACGTGGGCTGCGTTTAGCCAGCACGTTATGTGGGCTCAGCGAGGTCGTCCGATGGATCCTGGTGTGCGCCTCCTGACGGTTCACAAGTCGCAGGGTCGTGAGTTTCGAGCAGTCGCTGTGGTCGGGCTCAATCAAGGCCAGTTCCCCGATTTCCGCGCTACAACGGATGAAGCGTTGCAGGCCGAGCTGCGCATTTTCTACGTGGCGGTGACACGTCCTAGCCGGATGCTCCTCCTAACCCGAGCCAGGACGCGAAATGGGCGATACGGTCCTTACCATCCCCAGCCGTCAGAGTTTGTGGACTGGAACTGAGACTTCGTAGGCTGCCTGAACCTGTCGGCACACGGGCGCCAGAAAACGATTCCCTGCGGATCGCCGATGGGCGCTTCCGCAGGGAATCGAGTTCAAGTGAAGTGAACGGGTCCTAGTCCTCGTCGTCGAACTCCTCGGGCATCAGCACGAACTCCGGGTAGCTTTCGATGCCGAGTTCGGCCGTGTCTTGGCCCATGCGTTCTGCCTGGGCGGAAACCCGCAGCCCCATTGTCATGTCGATCAGCTTCCATACGATGTACGACACAACGAACACGAAGACCGCTACCGCGACCACACCGACAAGCTGGACACCGAAGGAGGCGCCGGCGGCTATGGAGGCTGCCAGGGTTCCCCATACGCCACACAGCAAGTGAGCGGGAATCGCTCCCACCACGTCGTCGATCTTGATCTTTTCCAGCAAAAGGATGCCGGAGGTGCACAGAACCCCGCCCACGGCGCCGATGATGATCGCCCACCAATGATCGACGATGTCCGGGCCGGCGGTGATGGAAACCAGCCCGGCGATGGCGCCGTTCAGTCCGGCGAAGAGTTCCATCTTGCCGAGGATCGACCGTGAAACGGCAAGAGCGGCTACCACCCCGGCCGCGGCGGCGAGGTTGGTGTTGACGATGACGTTGCTCATCCCGACCGCGTCAAATGCGCTTCCCAAAGCAAGCTGCGAGCCTCCGTTGAATCCGAACCAACCCAACCAGAGTATGAAAACCCCCAGGGTCACGATCAGAACATTGGAGGGGGGAGTGGGTTTGACGCTGCCGTCCTTGCGGAACTTCCCGAGCCTCGGGCCGATAACCAAGAGGCCGGCCAGCGCCGCCCAGCCGCCCGTGCTGTGGACGATTGTCGAACCTGCGAAGTCCTTGAATCCCATCTCGTCCAGCCAGCCGCCGCCCCACGTCCAAGCTCCCACAATCGGGTATATGACGGCGGTCAGTAGCAGGGTGAACACGAAGAACGGCCATAGTTTTACTCGTTCGGCTATAGCTCCGGAAACTATCGAGGCGGTGGTAGCCACGAACACCATCTGGAAGAACCAGTCCGACATGACGGAATAGCCGTTGCCGATTACATCCGCCGCGGCGCCGCCGTCTCCACCGATAAGGGCGATCTCGCTGGATGAGGTTCCGTAGAGGAATTGGAAGGAGCCGATCACGCTCCCGACATCCACGTACATGAGGTTGTAACCGATGATGTAGTAAGCGAGCCCGGCGATCGAGTAGACGCCGATGTTCTTGAGGCAGATCATCGATGCGTTCTTCGTGCGTACCGCTCCCGATTCCAGCATCGTGAATCCGGCGGCCATCCACATCACCAGCGCTCCCCATACAAGGAAGGCGAAGGTGTTGAGTACGAACTGGGTTTCTCCTTCTAGCATGTCCGCCGCGCCGGCGACCAATGGTCGCAGAAAGAGAAGTCCGAGAGTGAGAAGTAACACCGCCAGGATCCCGGTCCTGGTTATGGTCCGTTTACGCTGCGCGAGTTCCATCATGCTGGCCTCCTAACATCGTCCTACGCTGCCCAGAAACTAGCAGACCTGCCCTCTGCCAGACTGACTGGTCGGTGTTGAGGGTTCTGATCACGGGAGTTGCCGGTCGTGGCGGCCTCCTGCGAGAGGTCGAGAACCTGGGGAGACCGGTACCCGACGGACGGCGTCAAACGTGGATCCATCGGTTTCTTCTCTCCGGCGTCGACCGGTTTCCTTCTGTGTTCGGCGTCGGGTAGGATGCCTAGTCCGCGCACATCCTTGCCAACCACCGAGGGAGATCGTCATGTCCAGGATCTGCATGGTGACGGGGAAAAAACCGACCTTCGGAAAGAAGGTCTCGTTTTCCCACAAACGGTCCAACCGGCGATGGACGCCGAACATCCAGAAGAAGCGCTATTGGATACCTTCACAGCGCCGCTACGTCACCCTCACGCTCAGCACCAAGGGTATCAAGACCATCGACAAGAAGGGCATCGAGGCGGTTGTCGCTGATATGAAGAGGCGGGGAATCAAGATCTGATCCGGCCTGGTCGGGTGATCTCGTCTCGACCGGTCCTGCCGGAACATTGCTGAACAAAGGTACTTGACGTCGGGACGGTCGAAGTCGGATAATCGGAGAGTACCCCACCGGGATTAGTAACCCCGGCCTGACAGCCCCAGCCTCACGGTTGGGGCTGTTTCTACCTGTAGCCAACCCCGCCCCTGGCCGGGGAGCTTAAACCATGGCCACAAGAATTGGGCGGGAAGCCCACCGAGACGGTGCCGTCTCCCACCCCAAGTGCTCGACCGCGGCTAGATCAACCAGCATCAGGTCCTGGAGCAGTGGAACACACATCGAATACAAGAGTAAGAACGATGTAACACCGACGTTACGTCACGGCTGATGAGGGGTCGAGGCTGGGCGGTTGGAGATGGTCGGCTCGATGGCCAGCATCCGTCGCCACTCCGCCACTTGATCCTCATCCAGTTGGAGGGCTTGAGCGGCAGCTCGGTCGATGATGCGGCGGGTTTCGCACTCCTCGCCCCGCGAGAGCGGCGACATCTCGATGTCGCAGGCGGCCTCCCATGCTTCGGTAAGCGCTGGCCAGGCCGGATTGTCGGGTCTGGGTATGCGGATACTTCGCAACTGAGCGAGGGACCAGGCAGGGTAGGTGAGCTTCTTGGTACGATTGTTCAGCAACATGATCCGGGCCGGTGTCGAGTTCCACCAAGCGACCAAGGCAGCCCCTTCGGACTTGTTGTTCACTGATACCGGAACCCATCCGGAGCCAACTGATGTCTCTGGCGACCATAGTGACGTCAATAGGCCGCTTACGGTGTCGTGTCTTTGAGCGACCAGAACCTGGCTACGTTGGTTCCAGTACTTCCCGGCCAGGCTCTGCTTGGCTTCCTTCGGGCGTCCCCATCCATCGGGTGAGCTCCGCATGGTCCGGTGTGTTGACGTGCTCACCGACCAGAATACGGGGACCGCGCCTTGGTCAGTCTCGGAACACTTGCGATAGGTGTCGCGGATTCTCTGACCCGCCGGGCCGATCCGATGGCACAGACCGGCCGGTTCGAGGTGCGAGTCTTGACTTAGCTGGTAGGCGATTTCGGCGAGTCGGCCATCAAACCACTGCACCGGTGTCCAGTCGCCTGCCTCTACACGTTCAGCGGGCCAGAGGGTGCGTCTACCCCAATCGGTCGGCTGTCCACCGGCGATGGCTTCCGATGCGGCGACGGCTTCTTCCGGTGTGGTGGGCATGCGGCGCAGCGAGAAGAACTCGGTCGCCTTGTCTTCTACCGATGGGGATCGCCGCGCTACCAGCAGGCATTCGTGGATGGCGGTGTTTTCGGAGAAGTTGATGCGCTTCGGATCGTGGGAGGTGATGACCCGCTCAATGTGGAATCGTTCGGCCAGGAAGATCCGCTCCTTCAAGCCGGAGGCAGCGACGCAGCCGGTAGCGGCCATGACTTTCGCCAGTGTTGTGATCGAGGTCATGAGACGGTTGGGTGAGGATTAAGGTTCAATCGTCGCCCTCCGCTGGCACTCGGAGGATCCGGTCGGCCAACGGGGTGAAGAAGGTGCTGACGCTGTTGGAGTTGATCAGGTGCCCGGCGGCGGGGTCGTAGTAAGAGATGTGATCCCTGAGACCGAGCTCGTACTGCTGCATCTGTTGCTTCTGAGCAGGAGTGTATTGACTGCTTCGTTTGACGTTGTTGGTGAAGGGAGGGTTCATGATGATGAGGTCCAGATCTTCCACAGGGAAGAATGTCTCCTCGTCGCTGACCTGGGTGGCGCCCAGACCCTCCCGGGTGGCGAGCGGTCTGACGAGATGGCTCAACGAATCGGTCGAGTCGGCCGCGGCAAGTATCTCCAGCGATCCCGCCTGCACGCTTCCGTCGGGCTGGGGGCCGTGCTTCAGGGTGAAGAGGTTAATGCGGCGGTAGTCGACGGTCGGCGCCCCAAGGGTCAGGTTGCAGGCGGCCAGTTGCAAAGCGGGGCGGTTGATGTCCAGCCCGTAGATAACGTTCTCGACCAAGGCTCTGTGGAGTTCGGCTAGGGACTCCTCATCGAGTTCCCGGGCGTTACGGCTCCGAGCCTTCAGGACGTGCAACGTCGCCATCAGCAGGGTTCCGGTTCCGCAAGCCGGGTCCATGATGCGAAGGTTCTTGACCTGCTCCGGATCGGTCCAGTCGGCGAAGTCCTCGCTGATTGCCAGGTTGGCAAGCAGCAGGGCGGAGACGTTGTTGGTGTAGTAGGCGCCGGTAGCGTCGGCATCGGGAAGGATGCGGTGATAAAGAGGCCCGGCGTGGTCGTAGCCGAGGTCGCTGAGTGATGCGGCGGTGCGGTTGGCGCATTCGGCCAGGATGCACAGGGCGTGGCTGACGAAGCGGCGGCGGGGAAGCACGTTCAGGACCGCCACGGCAGGCTCGAAGACCGGTTTGTAGTCCTGTTCCAGGATCTTCTCCCAGTCGCGGATCAGCGCTTCTGAGGGGAATACGTCGCCTGACACGCGGGCAAGGTCGTCCAGCCAGCTCATGTGGGGAAGGTCGCCGAGTCTGCGGTGCAGCAAGCAGGCATTGGCCACCAGCAACGCGGCGATGGTGCAGATGTCGCTCTCGTTGCGGTCCAGGTCCAGGCCCATAGCGGTCGCCAACTCGCCTGCCAAGTCGCCCTCGGTGAAGAGTCGGGCGGCGCGGCGGACCGCGGCGGTGATCTCATCGGCCACCAGCAGCCCGGGTGTTCCCAGACCTGAGGAGGCCACCACATGGGCGTAGATGCCCAGATCGGCGGCCTTGAGGTCGAGTTCCGGTTGGTAGGAACCGGTCGCGGTCGGGTCTTTCCTGGGTTCCTGGACCGAGACGAAGCGATACGGTTCCTCGGCCAAGCGGCCGTCGTGGGACTGCAACGCCCGCAGAACCTGCCCCAGCGCCTTGTAGCCTTCCGATCCTTCGGCCAGGGCGGTGGTCAAGTCCTCGCCGGGCGGTATGGGTACGGGAACCACCACGTAGCCGAGCCGCTTGCCTTCAGCCCGGCGCATTACTCGGCCCACCGCTTGGACGATGTCCACCTGGCTGTCCCGCGGCTCCAGGAAAATGATGGCGTCCAGGGACGGGACGTCCACCCCTTCGCTGAACAGCTTCACGTTGAAGAGCACGCGGGCGGTTCCGTCATCCCCGGCCCTTCGAAGGTTGCGCAGGGCTTGGTTGCGCCGGAACGCGCTGTCGGATCCATCCAGGTGCTTGACCTCGAGCTTGACCGAAGCATCGGCGGCCTTGTCTGCCTTCCGGGCGCGGCGGGTGATGAGCCGCCGCAGATCCGGCTGCATCATCCCTTGCGCGAAGAACTTGGATCGTTGGATGGAGTTGGCGAAGGCAATCGTGCGGTGGAGCCGTTCCGGCCGTTCGAGGGCCGGGCCCTCCGCCAAACCGTTGATAGCCAGCGCGGCGCCCAGCAGGCGGGTCATCTCGTTGCCGGTGACGATCAGCGGCTTCGTTTTCCCAAACCCAAGGTGCTCACCCAGCTTGACCAGTTGTCGACGCATGCCGGTGGGCACGTCGCGGTCGCTGATACCCAATACCACAACGCGGTAGTCGGAGAGCATCCGCCACTCCACCGCATCCCGGAAGGAGAGGAAGTCCAGTTCGGGGCCGTAAACCTCGATGTCGGACATGTCGACCGTCTCGCGTCCCTTGGCTTTCATCGAACGACGGGAGCGAGCGGTGTAGATACGCGGGGTGGCGGTCATGTAGAGCCGCTTGACGGCTGCCACGTACTTGTCGTGATGAACGGCCTGGAACCCGTTGAAGCTATCGACACCCGATGCCGCCCGGTCGACGCCGGTGGTTCGGTGGGCTTCGTCGCACAGCACCAGATCGAAGGCGGGCGCTCCCTTCTCCTGCTGAGCGTCTGCCACGTGCTTGAGCGATTGGTAGGTGGAGAAGATCACCCGTGTCGGGCCTTGTTCAGCCGATAGATACTCGGCCAACTCGTCTGGTTTGGAGGTGACCGGGCATTCGAGCTCGGATAACCCGATGCCTTCCTGCTCGCCTCGCCCTCCTGCCGACCGGTCGGAGCAGACCACCCGGCAGTCGATCGGTCTGGTGGTGTGGCGCAACCATTCTCGGCGGGCCTGGGATACCAGGGCGATGCTCGGCGCCAGGAAGAGGATGCGCCCGCCATCGGGAACCACCTGTTCGGCGATTCGCAACGAGGTGAAGGTCTTGCCGGTGCCGCAAGCCATTACCAGCCGACCCCGGTCGTGGTTGGCCAAGCCCCGGACCACCTTGTCTATAGCCTCCTGCTGCCTTTCCCACGGGGTGCGGACCGGGCGCTCGGTTCCCTTCTCGAGGATCGGATCGTCGGCGTGGCGCAGGAAGTCGATGCGTCGAACCGGCGGCGCGGCATACCTGATCGCACCCTCGGCCGCCTTGGTCCAGTCGCAGGTGGCGACGATCCAGCGCATCGAGAAGACCGGCTGCTGGGTAAAACCGAGGAAGGAGTCGATTTCCGGTTTACCTACCCGGGACTCCGGTGCGTAGCACTTGCACTGGATGGCGATCCAGCCACCGTTCCGATGCCGTGCTACGAGGTCGACTCCCCAATCACGGCCGTCCAGCCCGGTCAGTTCCTCTCGCTGCGGCCAGTCCGCCCAGCGATGTATCTCCTCTATCTCGTACTCGGGGTTCTCCCTGAAAACCCGAGCGACGAGGTTCTCAAACCAGCGACCCTTCTCGCTTTCGTCGCGGCTCTCCCCCCGGATCCTCGCCAAGGCCGCGCCAACCGTGGTTGCCGTTTCGGAAGGCTGGTCCGTACTGCGGGGGGGGGGGGGCATTCATAGGAGAGGCAACTCTATAGGACCGGCTGGAGCAGTGGAGTGCTTTTTGTTGTCGTTACCTGATCATGGGACGGTGAGCGCCGCTGACCCGTGGACTCCCGTAGCCTGGAAACGCCCGTTGGAGCAGGCGACGGTCAACGGCATACCGTAGATTTCGGTCAGGTTCTCGCCGGTTAGAGTTTCGTCAATGGCTCCGGCTGCCGCCACCCGCCCGTTTGCGAGGATGATCATCCGGTCGAAGCGGGGCGGTATCTCCTCCACATGATGGGTGACGAGAATAGCGGTCAGGTTGTGTTCCCTCCCCGCCATAGCCGACAGAGAGGCGATCAGGCCTTCCCTGGCGCCTAGGTCCAGCCCGGTCCCCGGTTCGTCGAGCAGCAGTAGTTCCGGCTTTGCCATGAGGGCTCTGGCGATCAGGACCCGCTTCTTTTCTCCGTCCGACAGGGTGGCGAACTCCCGCTGCGCCATGCTGGACACCCCCATCATCTCCATCTGCCGGTCGGCGAATTCCCAGTCGGAATCGGTGTATTCGTGCCATCTCGTGTCCACGAACGCCGCGTGACGTCCTGTCACCACGATCTCCCGGCACGGCAGGTAACGCCTTACCAAGGATGCCGGGGCAGGTCCCACGTAACCGATGCGGGGCCGGAGGCGACGTACATCGGTGCGGCCCATTCGTTTGCCGAGGATGGTTGCGGTCCCGCGCGCGGGGAACTGGTAGGTGGAGACCACCTGCAACAGGGTCGTCTTGCCGGCGCCGTTAGGCCCGAACAGGACCCAACGTTCACCCCTGCGGACCTGCCAGTCGACTCTCGATATCAACTGCTTGCCGGACTTCATGACCGTAACACCCCGAAGATCGATGGCGGTCGAGGTCACCGTTCGATGCCCTCTCCACTGCTCGTGGTGACCTGGCGGTAGAGGCGGGACATACCCGACAACCAGCGGTCACGATCTCCGTGCTTGCGTTCCAGATAAGTCTCCACCTCGGGATGGGGCAGGATAAGGAAACTCTCCTCCCTGATGCCGTCGACTACCACTCGGGCCACCTCAGCCGGGCTGATAGCCGGTCCTGAACCGGCATCCAGCGGGAAACGGGCGGCGAGGGGTGTCTGCACCACGAGCGGGCACAATGCGGAGACCCGAATGTTCGACTCCCGGTAGACGATCGACAACCATTCGGCGAGAGCCAGGGAGGCGGTCTTGGTTACCGAGTAGGGGAGGCTCGATAGAGAGGCGAGCAGCCCGGCGGCGGAGATGGTCTGTAGTAGATATCCGCCACCCGCCGCAATCATCGGTTCGAGAACTGCCCGAGCAGCGTAGACATGAGCCATGACATGCAGTTCCCAGAGCGCTTGCCAATCCTCGTTCGGCGTGTCGACGCCCCCGTCCACCGAGGCGCCGGCGTTGGAGACGAACAGGTCGATCCTTCCGTGCTCGGCGAGCACCCGCTTCGCAAGGGCCTGTACGGAGTATTCATCGGTCATGTCACAGGCGATTCCGATGCAGCCGAGCCCCTTTGCCACCGAAAGGGTCTGCTGGTCATCCAAGTCACTTATCACGACGGTGGCGGCGCCTTCATCGATGAACCGTTCGGCGAGGGCCCTACCGATGCCCCCGGCGCCCCCTGTGATCACGCATACGCGGTCGGTTAGTTCCATGCGCGCACGGTAGCGGGTTGAGGCCGGATCCGACCATCTAGAACCCTTATACGGACACCACCGCGGCGTGGCGCCGCCCCGGTCGGGATGTTCAGTAGTGCCGCCGGGGATCGTAAAGGGGGAAGGGCTGCTCTCCCTTCCGTATACGGAGGATGTTTGCCGCTACCAGGGGAGCCGCCGTCAGGGCGCGGGTGAAGCCGCTGGCATGGGGTGTGATGCGGACCCTCGGATGGTTCCACAGGGGGGAGCCGGCGGGCAACGGCTCCTCGGTGGTTACATCAAGCACCGCCGCTCCCACGGTCTGGTCGTCGAGAGCGTCAACCAGATCCGTCTCCACGGTGGTCGCGCCTCTCCCTATCGAAATATACAAGGCGCCGGGCTCGAAATAGGAGAAGCGGCGCCGGTTCATCAAACCCGTCGTACCCGGCGTAACAGGTAGAACGTTGATGACCGCCTTGCAACGCTTCAACATCTCCTTGAGTCCGTCGGCGCCATGGAAATGGGTGACGTGCGGATCGGCGCCGCCGGTTCTGGTCCAGGCCATTACCGGGTAACCGAACCGGGCTAGAGCTTCCCCCACCCGCTGGCCTATGGCGCCGAATCCCAGCATTCCCACCCCGAAACTACCGGTGCCCGCCATGCGGATCGGGCGCCATTCCGCAACCGCCTGCAACTCGAGGTACCTGTCCATGCGGCGATGGAAGTGCACGACCCAATGTGTCACGTACGCCGCCATTTCGGTGGCCATCGCCCGGTCGGCCATGCGCACGATCGGTACCTCGGGGTAGTCACCTCGAAGGAACTGTTCGACTCCGGCGCTTACCGAGAGAATGGCCTTCAGGTTCGGATAGCGTCGGAGGTCCTCGGGATCATGGACCCAGAAGACCGCGAACTCGATGGAGTCGGGATCCTCAATATCGGGCCAGAGCCGGATCCGTTCGTCGGGAAGCTCCCGACTGAGGATCTCCAGCCATTCCTGTCTTTCGGTGGTGGGGTTGAGCATGACTGACACGGTTCAAGTCAACCATATAGCGTTAGGTGACTCCATCCCGGAGCGGAAGCTACTCTTGAGGCCGAAAAAGAGAGGACTGATGCCGGACTTACTTCCCTGGACCTATTCGGACGACGCCAACCGGTTGCTGGCGAGCAACCCCTTGGCCCTCATGATCGGCATGCTCCTGGATCAGCAGGTCAAGATGGAGATGGCGTTCAACTCGCCATACCTACTCCAAGAGCGCCTCGGCGGGAATTCATTGGACGCGGCCGACATCGCTTCGAGGGACAGCGAGCAGTTGGAGGCCATATTCCGGGGACCTCCGGCGCTGCACCGCTTCCCCAACGCGATGGCCAAGCGAACTCAGGCCTTGTGTGTAATGCTGTCGGAGCAGTATGACGGCGATGCCTCGTCGATCTGGCGGACCGCTGCGGACGGTAAGGAACTTCTGCGGCGTCTCAAGAAACTGCCTGGATTCGGGGTTGCCAAGTCCCGCATTTTCGTAGGAATAGTGGGTAAACGGCTGGGTGAAGCACCGGTGGGCTGGGAAAAGGCGGCCGCCGACTGGCCTTCCATCGCGGATATCTCCGAGTTCGAGCAGATCGACGCTCTTCGCCAGGAAAAAGCGCGGATGAAAGCGGAACAGAAGGCCCGGAAAGTCAAGCGGTGATACCGATCCGGGAGCAGGCCGGGGCCGATGGCTATGACTGGCCTGGTAGTCGCCCCTTCGTCATAGGCGTGGCCGGGGGCTCCGGTTCGGGCAAGACGACCATCGCCAGATCCATCATCGACCAGATCGGCCGGGAACGAGTAGCCCTGGTTTCTCACGACGCGTACTACCGGCATAAACCACATCTGAGTTACGAGGAGCGCACCCGGGTCAACTATGACCATCCGGACTCGTTGGAGACGGAGTTGATGCTTACCCATCTGGATGCCTTGGCTGCCGGTCAATCCATCCAACTCCCGGTATACGATTTCTCTCAGCACCTTCGGAGTTCTCGAACCGTTACCGTTCGCTCCCGCCCGGTGGTCCTGCTGGAGGGAATCCTGATCCTCGTAGAGGCCGAGGTGCGTGGAATGATGGATCTACGGGTGTTCGTGGACACGGATCCCGACCTGCGGGTATTGCGGCGCCTGGAGCGGGACATGCGAGAAAGAGGCCGCTCTTTTGCCTCGGTGGTGGCCCAGTATCATGCGACCGTCCGGCCAATGCACCTGCAGTTCGTAGAGCCGTCGAAACGTTATGCCGACGTGATTATCCCCGAGGGATACAACCGGGACGCGGTAGGCGCACTGGTATCGATGATCCGCGAAGTGCTGGGAAGACCGCAGCCTCTGGATCAGGGATCGAGCGAGTGCCCGGACTCGGAGTTGTGCTGAAGATCACAGGTAAACACCGCCTCCGGCACTGACCCGGGCCAAGACCGCGAAAATCAACCCACCGGATTGGTCTTTGCCAGTGGGTCCCACCCCCAGCCGCCGCCTCCTCAGCGTCGAAACGCGTCCCTCTAACACCTAGCCGACCAAGCGGTAAGGCAGACGAACAATATGATCCCGACCCCGGTTCCGCCGGTACCTGACCGAACCGTTGGTGCTTACGGTTACCTACCAGTATGCAGAGAGGGTGTGACAGATCCTCCGGCAGTAGAGTAACGCCCGTCGGAAAGATTTCGCGGTCTCCCGGATACAAGCAGAACGACGCTTCATGGCGGATTAGCAATGAGATGGTGGTGGCGGCCGACATGCCATACTCATGTCCATGAGCAGGCCGTCGATCGTGATTGTTGGGGTGGGCGCGATGGGTGGCGCCCTTCTGTCCGGCTTGCTGAAGGGAGGATGGAGACCCGACGAGCTCACGCTGGTGGAGGCCTACCGACCGAGAGCCAAAGAGCTGAGCGATGCCACCGGATGCCGGACCGTTGCTACCCCGTCTGAGGGTATTTCCGACCAGGAGGTGGTGGTTCTGGCGGTCAAGCCGCAGGATATACATGCGACGCTTGACCAACTGGCCCCGGTGCTGGGCCCCGGCCAGGTGCTCGTCGCCCTGGTGGCCGGGGTTCCGATCTCGGTTTACGAAAACGCCCTGGGTGAGGTCCCGGTGATCCGTACCATGCCCAACACGCCTGCCTTGATAGCCGAGGGGATAACCGCCTGCGCTCCCGGAACCCACGCCACCGCAGCCCATATGGATCTTGCTCGACAGGTGCTCACCGCGGTCGGGCTGGTCGAAGATGTCGAGGAGTCGGCGCTCGATGCGATCACCGCAGTGTCTGGAAGTGGTCCCGCTTACGTCTTCCTCCTCGCCGAGGCCATGGCGGAAGAGGGGATCCGTCAGGGACTGGATTCCGAGATGGCCTTGCGTCTCGCCCGTCGCACAATCAAGGGCGCCGGCATACTGATGGAGACCTCCGGCGAGGCGCCGACCGAACTCCGCCATAAAGTCACCTCGCCCGGTGGAACTACTGCGGCAGCCCTGAAGGTTTTGGAACGGGTCGGGTTCAACTCGCTGGTCGGAGAGGCGATCGCCGCCGCTACCGAACGCTCCCGCGAGTTGGGTGCGGAAGCATTGGGTTGAGATATCCGGCCTTGGACTACGTCGGTACCTACGATCCGGTTCCATCCTCTTGCAAGACGCCCTACTACTCGAAGACGAAGCGGGCATGGCAGTGCAGTTCTTGTCATACCTGTATGGCATATTGATAGAGCAGGACATCACATACGGGACTCGGTACCGGTCCCCTCGCTAGTGTTTGGACCAGTGGGCCTCGTCCGCAGTTCGGAAGGGATACGCAATGTCTCACATAGTACACGGCATGCGGCATCGCGAATCAGTCACTATACCGAAGTCGGATACGATCCGATGGAGGACGTACAGCGTTGCCCTCTCTACGCCCAATCGCTTAATTCACCCGGAACCGATCTCATGATTCTCACCGGCGACGCACGCGAGCACCTGGCGACTCTGCCGGAGGCCAGTATCGATTTGAGCTTCTGGTCACCGCCCTACTACGTCGGAAAATCCTACGAACAGCATCTGACCTTCGAGGACTGGCAGGAGTTGCTGCGTGATGTTGTTGCAGCGCACACCCGTATTATCAAACCCGGTGGGTTCATGGTGGTCAACATCGCCGACATCTTGTGTTTCTCCGACCCTGAGATGCCACGTTTCCAGGCCGACAACGTCAGCCGCAAGACCAGTCCTGTTACCCGGGACGATGTGATCGCGGCCCGCGCCCGGCATCCCGATGCCACTCGTCACCAGCTGGCTGCGATCCTGGGCTGTTCAGAACAAACCGTGCAGCGCAGGCTGGAAGGTAACAACGTCCGAGGGGGCAAGCATTCTACCCCCACCCGCGTCTTGCTCACCGGTCCTCTTGTGGCAGGCTGGGCACAAGCTGCAGGCCTCTACCTCTACGATCAGCGTATCTGGCACAAAGATCCCTGCTGGGCCAACAGCCGCTGGCACTCCAATAGCTATCGAGCCGTGGACGAATTCGAGCATATCTACGTTTTTTGGCGGCCCGGAGTGACCGTTTATGATCGGAACAGGCTTGATCGTGCGGAATGGGCCGAATGGGGATCGCGCGGCGTGTGGGCAATCCCGTCTGTACGACGCAACGACCGGCATGAGGCCGAGTTTCCGGAGGAACTAGCACGGCGAGTGATACGAATGTTCTGCCCAACCGGTGGAACGGTGCTTGATCCGTTCGTCGGATCGGGCACCACGACCGCGGTGGCCGCTGGGCTCGGTCACCGGTGGATCGGTATCGAGTTGGACTCGAGGAGTGCTCGCGTTGCTGAGCAACGCACTGCCAACTCCGGTATGCAATGCACTTTGTTCGGGTAGAACAGCTGGAGGAGACCGTCCTCTCTATGGTCGATCAAGCCTTCCGTGACTACCGTAACCAGGCGTCGACCATATTCCGTGAAGAAACCGATGAGCCCCAAGACATAGCAGAGGATATAACCCGAGAAGCGATTGAGGCGATGGGTCTTTCGGAGATTCACGAGCGATTATACGGGAAGGTTGACCTCAAAAAGGCGATCTACGCGTTCGTACCCGAGGCCCAACCGGTGGCGTTAATGCTTGATGCCAAGGCCGAGAAGGATGCTCGTACCGCTACCATTCAGATGTCTCAGACCTCAATGACCGTGCGCATGATCCGAAGCGGTTCAGAAGTGACTGTACCAGGGAAGCTGGATACGGTGATCTGGCGCGGCGGGCGCGATCTGCTCGTTGTGACTGTCATTGCCAAGTTCGTCTACTCGACGTGCGAGGGGCAGCGTCGGCTCGACCGGATCATCCTTGCATGCATTCCGAACGGACTATTACAGGACCGGTACAACCCGGACACCACCCGCACAATATGGCTGGCGGGACGTAACGCGCCCAGCCGTGGAGAGGAGTTCCGAGTGCGGCTCAGCTACGCCAAGTTGAAAGCTCTAGCCTCTTGGCGCGTACGCGAGATCGACTTTACGTCACTGGATGGCCCGCACTGAAGCTCGAAGTTGGCCGAACGCACGATTTGTGCAGGTGATGGCTGACAGCTACTCGGGGCGAGGACATCTACTTCGTTTGCTGTAGGCGCGAGACAGCGGCATATGTTGGGGAGACGTGATCGACGTAACTTCCTCGTATTCGACCTCGATGTCGGAGATCGCGGTCCGGACTAGCCAGGGCAGCAATCCCTCGCTGTGCTCGCGAAGCCCTGATACGCAGACATCCACAGCTCGCGGCTCTACACTTCAGAGTGTCTGTGTCTACGGAGGGAGCCGGGATGCGCCGTAAGTTCACCGTAGCCGAGATTCTGGTGTGGCTAGGCGTGCTGGTAGCGGCGGGGATCCTGGTCAGTTGGTTCGCCAGCCAGTTCCCCGGCCATACCGAGAGTCCGGTATCCCGGGAAGTGTTCGTGAATATCCCGGTCGCTCTGAAGGCGATGTTCTACATCGCGGTGGCGGGTTTCCTGTTCCTCGCCTTCTATCTGTTCTCTCTGCGGGCTAGGAATTGGCAGCGGGGTGGCCCGGACCGGCGCTCGGGGATGTGGAAGCAGCGTCTCGAAGCGATGGGAATCGGTCTGCGGATGCAGACCCTCATGCGGGACCGATGGGCCGGTCTCATGCACTCCATGGTTTACTACGGGTTCCTGGTTCTCTTCCTGGGGACGGTCACCCTCGAGGTCGATCACTTGTTACCGGCGGGGTGGAAGTTCCTTCGTGATGACGTGTACCGGGGATATTCCTTTGTCCTGGATGGTGCATCTCTGGTGTTCATCGGCGGGTTGGGGTGGGCTGCTGTCCGCCGGTACGGGCAGCGGCCTTGGAGGCTGCGTTCCAAGACCCGTCCTGAAGATCTTTGGATCCTGGTGGTATTGGCGCTCATCGGGTTGAGCGGGGTGGCTACGGAGGCGGCGCGCATCGCCGTGGAGGGCCGGCCCGCCCACGAAGTGTGGTCGTTCGTCGGGTATCCGCTTTCTTATCTGGTGCCGGCAGGCTCCGCCTCGGGGATACATCAGATCGTATGGGTGCTCCACGTCGTCTCCTTCCTGGTTTTCCTGGTGATGCTTCCCACTACCAAGTTGCGGCACATGGTCACTTCACCGGCCAACATGTTCCTGGGACCCCGGGAACGCCCGGCGGGGGCGATGCGAGAGATGCCCAACCTCATGGAAGTAGATGACATCGAGACGGTGGGCGCATCGCTGGTGGGGGAGTTCACCTGGAAGCAGTTGCTGGACACCGACGCCTGCACGGTCTGTGGCCGCTGCACCTCCGTGTGTCCGGCCAACGCAACCGGCAAGTCCCTGGATCCTCGGGAGATAGTGCTAAAGCTGGGTGAGGTAGCCTCCCGAACCGCCGATCCGGTGGTGACCGCTCCGGTGACCCTCGACACGGCTATCACCGTTACTGCAGACAGCGTTTTCGAGAGGGTCACCCCCGAGGAGTTGTGGGCCTGCACGACGTGCAAGGCATGCGACGAGATCTGCCCGGTGGATATCGAGATCCTCGACAAGATTCTCGATATGCGGCGTTACCTGGCCCTCATGGAGGCTGATTTTCCGAGCGAACTGGGGAAAGCGTTCCTCTCGATGGAGAATACTTCCAATCCGTACGGGATCGGGCAGGGAGAACGGGCTGCCTGGACATCCAAAGTGGATTTCGCCATTCCGATCCTCGGTAGGGATGTCGACTCGGCCGAATATCTGTACTGGGTGGGATGTGCGGGTTCGTTCGATGATCGTAACCAGAAGGTGACGGTGGCCACGGCCCGTTTGATGCACGAAGCGGGGGTTGACTTCGCAATTCTGGGTCCGGCCGAGCTTTGTACGGGGGATCCGGCGCGCCGATCCGGCAACGAGTTCGTGTTCCAGATGCTGGCTCTCGAGAACATCGAGACGTTGGGGGAGTTGGGGGTCAAGAAGGTGATCACCCAGTGCCCGCACTGCTTCAACACTCTCAAGAACGAGTATCCCCAGTTCGGCGGGGAGTACGAGGTGATCCACCACAGCCAGCTTCTTACGGAGTTGGTGGAGATGGGTCGGCTAGAACCCAAGGCGGGCGCTGAACGCAAGGTGACCTATCACGATTCCTGTTACCTGGGGCGGCACAACGGTGTCTACATGGCCCCTCGCGGGGTGGTGGCTTCGATCGGTGGCATCCAGGTGGTGGAGATGGAACGGTCGGGCACGCGTTCCTTCTGCTGCGGAGCAGGCGGAGCGCAGATGTGGATGGAGGACCACGTCGGTAAGAAGGTCAACATCGACCGGGCCGAGGAAGCGGTCGCCTCCGGCGCCGAAGAGGTGGCTGTCGCTTGCCCGTTCTGCTTCGTGATGCTCGATGATGGTGTCAAGGAGATCGGACAGGACGAGTCGGTGGCCGTCAGGGACATCTCCATGATCCTCGCCGACTCCGTTTTCGACGACTGAATCTGTCCCCCCTGGTAGTTTCGAGGGGGGTCTTTGTCATCGCCTGATGGTAAGTTACCGCCATGTGGTTTTCCAAGAGCCGATGACCCTATCCCTTGCCTTCGAGTACGGCCAAGCACGCCTCTACGAGGGAGACTGCATGGCTTGGCTGGCGGAGAGGGCCGAGAAGAGCCTGCATGGGGTGGTGACCGATCCCCCTTACGGTCTGGTTGAGTATTCTCCCGAGCAGCAAAGGAAGCTTCGCCAAGGCAGGGGTGGGGTATGGCGTATCCCTCCCGGTTTTGACGGCGCAAATCGCTCACCGCTTCCCCGATTCACGACGCTTAGCCCCCGCGATCTTGAGTCACTCGAATCCTTCTTCTACAGGTGGGGGCAACTACTACGGCCGGTTCTCGTCCCCGGCGCTCACGTCTTCGTAGCGTCGAACCCCTTGGTAAGCCATTTGGTGGCACGGGCGCTCACCGCTTCGGGACTGGAGCGGCGCGGCGAAGTCGTTCGGCTTGTCCAGACGCTGAGAGGTGGGGACCGCCCCAAGAATGCCCATGATGAGTTTCCGGATGTGAGCGTCATGCCTCGATCCCAATGGGAGCCGTGGCTCCTATTCCGGCGACCCATCGAGGGCAGGGTCATGGACAACCTCCGAAAGTACAAGACAGGCGGATTGCGGCGTATCTCGGATACGCGACCGTTCGGGGATGTGATCCGGTCGGCGCCTACCCGCCCCGCAGAACGAAAACTTGCGCCCCATCCCAGCCTCAAACCGCAGGCGTTCCTGCGCCGGATCGTTCGCGCCGTTCTTCCTCTCGGGGACGGTATTGTGCTGGATCCCTTCGCGGGGTCGGGCTCTACCCTCGCTGCTGCTGAATGGGTCGGCTACGAGAGCGTGGGTATCGAGGTCGACCGTCACTTCGTCGAGATTGCCGATAGAGCGATTCCTGCGCTCTCGCGCTTGCCTGTCGACGATTACAGGTCCCGGTAGATCCAGTTGGTCCTGAGCTTCTTCATGCCGGCCCGGTTCGGGCTGGCCGTTCGGGTCCCCAATTCACCCCGGTCGTTACGACGAAAGTCTTCCCTGCTCAGTTGGGCTAGCAGTACCTCGATGAACCTGGTTGGAGCACGGTCGATTTCCGGTTCAGTCTCCGAATCGACTCTGTAGCGGAATACTACGAGCCAGGCGTCGCGCGCTCCGTGGGTATCCACCGCGCCACGTCCCTTGGTAGCCTTGACCTCTACTCCTTCGTGCCCAGACTGGACTTTGTTGTGGGGGTAAACACCTACCGGTATGAGATCAGGATGTCCGTTATGGAATCGGTTCTCTGTAAGAACGCGCGAGTGTCGGGCGACTGAAGCGGCGATCACGTCGCTGAGTATTCCGGAGAAGATTGCCGCACGGACCGTTTCCTCGAATCGCCTGACCCGGCGGGTGAGCAAGGCTTGGTTGATGTCGTGGAGCAGGTCGTAAACGTCCAGCATGGCGAGACGAAAGTCCTCAAGCCGGAGAGAGTAAGGGAGGACCGCTTCGTTGTTGAAACCGTCATCCTTTGGAGCGGCTTTGTCGATTCGGGGGCCGCGGGCAGACATGTGACGATGCTATCAATGTCGGGTTCGCACCTGCGTCGGCGGTCGAGGGAGACTGTCGGTCAGGTCAGCTCCCAGATGGCGCCCCGGCGGCCCGGCAACCGTATCTGTACCAGGCCGTCCTGGACCGTCCCCTCACCGGCGCCCCACAGCCGTTTCATGGATAGTCCAAGACGCGAGGCGTCCATAGTGGCCAGGGATTCCCGGTCTCCGCTATTGACAGCGACCAGGACCCGTTCGGAGCCGTGTTCCCGAACGAAGGCGTAGAGGTGCTGTCCGGACTGGGCGTGCACGGTGCGATAGCTACCGCGCCTGAGGGCCTCCTTGTCGTTCCGGATCCGTGCCAGCGACGAGAACGTTCCGAGCAGCATGTGGTTCCAGTCTTCGCGTTTGTCCCACGGAAACCCTCCCCGGCATTCCGGGTCGGGGCCGCCGGTCATCCCGATCTCATCCCCGTAGTAGATGCATGGGGCGCCGGGAAAGGTGAACAGGAGCAGCGCGGCCAGCTCCACCGAAGCCGGGTCACCCCCCATGACGCTGAGGATGCGGGCCGTGTCGTGAGAGCCGAGTAGGTTCAGATGGGCCTTGAGTACGTGTGCCGGATAGGTGTCGATCAGGCTATGGACGGCTTCGGCATATCCGGCTGCGTCGAGTGGCCCGGTCCGGTACTGGAGGCGATCAGCCTCTCCGGGATCGATGCGATCATGACCTGCGAATGAAACGATGTAGCCGGTTAACAGGTAGTTCATAGTCCCGTCGAAGCGCTCCCCGGTGGAGGTCCACCACCCGGCATCGCCCCATATCTCACCGACCAGGTACGCGTCGGGGTTGGTGCCCTTGACTCGTTCCCGGAACTCCTCCCAGAACCCTTCCGTTCTGATCTCCTCGGGCACGTCGAGACGCCAGCCGTCTATGCCCCGGTTGATCCAATACTCGCCAACCTTCATCAGGTATTCCCGTACTGCCGGGTTGGCTGTGTTGAGTTTGGGGAGGGCCGGCATCCCCCACCAGGATTCGTATTGAGCGTGACCGTTGCTTTGATCGTAAGCGCGTAATGGAAAACCATGGACGTGGAACCAGTCGAGATAGGGGCTTTCCGGTCCCACCTCGAGCAGGTGGTTGAACTGGTAGAAACCCCGCCCCACATGGTTGAATACCCCGTCGAGGATTACCCGGATCCCTCGCCGACGGCACTCGGTGAGTAGGTGATCGAAAGCCCGTTCACCCCCGAGTAGGGGATCGACACGGTGGTAGTCGTGGGTGTGATAGCGATGGTTGGCAGGGGACTGGAAGATCGGATTCAGGTAGATCGCGTTGCACCCCAGTCGCTCGATCCAATCAAGATGTTCTACCAACCCGGGCAGGTCCCCTCCTTTGAAACCAAAGTGGGTCGGAGGCGCAGCCCAGTCTTGCCGGTGGTCTTTGCGACCTCCCGACGCCGAGCGGGCGAATCGATCCGGGAAGACCTGGTAGAAGATGGCGTCAGCAACCCATCGCGGTGGCTTGCGGTATCCATGAGGATGGTTGAGGTTTCTCACCGAGTCCCCGCTGCCAACGCGCTGGTCCGAGTAGTCCGCGGGAATCCTCGCAACGGGTTCAAGCTGGAAGGCCGACTCCGGGCAGCGATCGGTTCATGGGGTGTCCCTGACGACATGACCGGTGATGGTATTCGGAGGAACCCACTACCGGACACGGCAGGCTTACGCAGGGCGAATCCGCATGCGCATCTCGGAGAGCTGTGCCGGCGACGTTAAGCTTCCTCGTGGGGAAGAATCGCGTGACGGGATTCCCAAGAACTGCGTAGCTGCAGAGCGGTTGACGGCTGTCCGCCTCATCGTCATGGGAGCATTGCTCATGACAGCGCCAGTTGGCTATACTCGACGTTTTCTTCTGGCGTGATGGTGTCCCGAAGGAGGATTGGTTCCAGACTCGGAAGGCATGGCCCGGTTGCGATGTCCACTCTCTCTGACGTAAATCAGTTGAAGGTACCGGAACTTCATGTGACGCTCGCCTTGCGTGAGCGCTTCAATACATTGGTCCGGCAATGGACGGGAGATAACGAGACTGCGTTCATCGATGCGAAGGATCTGTACACATCCGGCCTACGAAGAGATCATAGGTCTCGGAGCGCCTGTAATACCCCTCATATATGAGCAAATGTACATGGGAGGCCTTCATTGGAGCTGGGCGTTAATGCAGATTACGGGCCACAATCCTGCAGCAAACACCGAATCTCCTCGAGCCGCGACGGACGTGTGGCTCCAGTGGATACAGGACCACGGACTTGTCGACTCATCAGCCTTACGAGTTCAGGCGCGTCGTTGAATCAAGCTTTCCCCGTTTGGGCGAGACTGGTGCGTACGAGCGACGGAGTCCCGAGGATCTAAACTACAATTGTATAGCCTTTGCAGCAGGGGACACGGGCCGCTGGTGGTGGCCTGGTAACTATCCAGGTACTTTCTGGCCCGAAGGCGTATCACATAGAGAAACTATTGATGCCTTTGTTTCTGCTTTTGAATCACTTGGTTATGAGACCTGTTTGCACGGTAGACCGGAGCCGGGTGTCGAGAAGGTCGCGTTGTTCGTGAAAGATGGGGTGCCTGAACATGTCGCGCGTCAGGACATGAAAACGGCGATGTGGCTAAGCAAGCTTGGCGAATCATACGATATTGCACACCGCAACGTCGAGGACGTAGGTGGCGAAGAGTACGACGAGCCGGTCTGTTACTTGCGTAGAACTGTCGACCATAGGACTCCTTAACCTATAGATATGAGGCGGCAGCGGCCGCTGGATTCCCGATACGGTGTCCGCTAGTCCCTTTTCAGCACCCTCCTGAACCAGGGCTACCCTGTAGCCATGCAAGTCGGTTATCAGGGCGAGCCGGGCTCGTATTCGTACCAGGCGGTCGGGGAACTGTTCCCGGTGTCCGAGCGGGTTGGATTCGGTGGGTTCGCGCACGCGTTCCACGCGTTGCGGGACGGTCTTGTGGACAGATTGGTACTCCCGATCGAGAACTCCACCACCGGCAGCGTGCTGCCGGTTCTCGACCGGCTTACCCGGAATCGGGCGCCGATAGTGGGTGAGCATCTCGTGGAGGTCCGCCACGCGCTGATCGGACTGGAGGGCGCCTCTCCGTCAGACATCAGGACGGTGCATTCCCATCCTCAAGCCTTGGCTCAAGCTGACGACCGGATCGAGCAGGCCGGGTGGGAGCCCATCGCCACCCAAGACACCGCGGGTGCAGTGACCATGATCGTGGAGAGAGGTGACCAGAGCGCTGCGGCTCTGGCGCCACCGGAGAGCGCCTCCAGGCCGGGGGTGACCGTACTGGCCTACGACTTTATGGATAGGCCGCACAACACCACCCGTTTCGTGGTGCTCGCGCCTAACGGATGGGAGGTGGCCCAAGATGCCGACAAGACCTCTTTCGTGTTCGCTACCGCACATTCGCCGGGCGCTCTCGCGCTCTCACTGACAGAACTAGGTTTGCGAGGCGCCAACCTGACCCGGTTGGAATCGCGACCTGCCGAGATAGCTTGGAAATACCTTTTCTACGCGGACATGGTGCATCAGCCCGGGCCGGAGGGCGTCAAGGCGGTCCTCGATCCACCACCCGCCACGGTGGAAGAATTGCACATCCTGGGAACCTACCGCGCCGCTCGCACCAACTGAGACATCGTCAGGGCACTGCGGACGGTTCTGCATTCCCGTCTTCCGCCTCGGCTCTTGTCCCGACGAGTATCGGGGGTCGGGAATAGACGGCGGGTAGATGAAAACCCGGCGGGTTCGGGTAGGGGTTATCGGGAGATCGGGAGAAGCGGTGTTCCACCTGTTTCACGACAGGGAGCGGGCCAACTCCCCGATTCTCACCACCAGCCGTTCCAGGAACACATCCGTCTGGCCCGCCACGGCTACGGCCGCACCGGGTCGACCACCCCATGAGTTACGGAAGTCCGCCACCGTTTCGCCGGTTGTGAGTTCCCCGGCCGTCTCGACATCGACGGTGGTGTCCACCACCTCGACGAGGGATTGATCGAGCCCGGCCGCCACGGCAAAGGGGTCATGGACGAAGGCGCCGTAGAACCCGTCGTAGCGCTGATGGAACTCCATGTAGAAACGCAGGGCGTCGGCAACGAACGACATTACGGGCTGTGGCCGGGACACCAGCGGTTCGAGGGATTCCAGGCTCGTGCCGGCCAACCGGGCCATCCGCTCGACGTGGTGGGGGAGGAGGCGGGCTTGTTCGGTCACGTCCAGAGGCATCACCAGGGGCGGACGCCGGGCATCCCGGCGGGCGGCTGCGAATACCGCCTTGGCTGCTTCGGGGTCGACATGCATGTTCCACTCGGTTCGAGGAGCCGTGTTGCCGGCCACCCTGAAGCATCCACCCATTATTACCAGTCGCCGCAACATGGAGAGGAGGCGGGGTTCCCGTTCGAGGGCTACCGCTACATTGGTAAGGGGCCCGAGGGCGACCAACGTAACCTCCCCCGGACGATCCCGAGCGGTGTCGATCACCAGATCTATTCCCGACCGGCTGCTGAGCCGATCAGGTCGAGGGAGAAACACGGAATACCCGATTCCGGTGGGGCCGTGGGTCTCGGGCGTGATGACCAGAGGCCGACTGATCGGCCGGTCACACCCAAGACCGACCTCCACGTCGGAGCGTCCCACCAGATCCAGGACCCCTACCGTATTGGCGGCTACCTCCGCCAGACCGACATTGCCCGCTACGCAACTGACCCCTAACAGGTCGACCTCTCGAGATGCGATGGCATACAGCAGAGCGAGGGAGTCATCGATTCCGGTGTCGACATCCAGCAGGATGGGGATGGTCATCAGGACGCTCTCGGTCGGTGGAGGCTAGTAGCGAGTTTAACGGCGACTGGAATTGCGCCGAACACGGTGATCCATAACCGCGTTTGGTCGGCGCCTATGGCATCCACGAACAGTCCGGTGATCGCCAATCCTGCCGCGATGCCGATGCCCGCAGCGGCGGCGATCCACGAAAACGCCTCGGTCCTCCGGTCGACGGCGGTGGTTGCCACCATCAACGAGTTGGCTTGGATGAGGATAGGTGAGGTTCCGAACCCGGCGACCATCGCCGCCAACGTGAACCATACGATCCCGTCGACAAGACCGTACGGGATCAGCACCACCGGCAGCAACAACGTCGCTTTGCGGTGTGCGGCGCCGAGATCTGCGGCATGCATACGGCGCCCTACCAGGAGGGCGGCAACCAAGCTGGCGCCGGCATTGAGTGGGAAGATGACCGCCGACCAGGCGGGGTTGCCAAGCTCGGCGGTGTAGGCGACAACCGTGACGGAGAATCCGCCCAGTACCATGCCGAGGCCGCCTACGGTGAACAGTACGGCGGCATGCTCGGCTTTCAGCCAGATCCCGACTTTCGCCGACCGGGCTCGGGTGGCGGGGGGTTCCCCTGGTAGTGCGGTAACCCCTAGTGCTCCGATCGCGGCCAGAACGGTGGCGGTTAGCAGCGATACCGGCGCGGTCAACCAGGTAGCCATGAGGGAGACCGCCGACGGTCCCACGATAAAGTTGATCTCATCGTTAACGGATTCCAAGGCCTGCCAGCGGGTGAGGTCCGATTGCTTGGCCATCCGGGACCAGCGCACGCGGGTCAGGGCGCCTACGTTCGGTACGGTCAATCCCGCACCTACCGCCAGCGATATGATCACCCAGGGCGGCGGCGCGTCCAGTCGTAGAGCCACCGGAAACCCCAGTGAAATAGCCGCGAATGCTCCCAGCATGGCTCGTACCGTCGATCGTTGACCGTATCGATCGACCAACCGGCCGCCGATCGGTTTCGCCATTGCCGTGGCCAGGCTGAAGCCTGCTGCGGCCGAGCCCCCGACGCCGTATGAGCCGGTGAGGGCTTCCCCGACGAAGACCAGCCCTACGGGATACATCGAGTTGGGAAACCGACCGATCAATCCGAACCACAGCAGAGGCCGGGCGCCCGGTATGCGCAGCAGGGACCGGTAACCGACCGGGTCCGTTCGCCGGTGCAGCCAGGTCAGTACATGACCGTTCTGGTGAGATGGTGCGGTCGGAACGTAGCGTGATAACTAGACCACAGGCGGAAGTCGACCTGGGGGATGACGAGTTGCAGGTCCGGGGGCCGGAGGGCGTTTATGGCGTCGGTAAGCAGCGCGGTCGCATACAGGGTATGGGAGCGGATCTCGATCTCTTCATTACTGTCCCTCTCGATCATCACGCCGTCGTCGATCCGACCGGCCAGATCTGGGGTGTAGTCGAGGATCCCCATGACGTCGAGGGCCACCGGAACTATGTAGTCCGCGAAGGCGGTCATCATCGGCAGGTCAGCCAGTTCCCACTTACCGGTGGGGCGTAGGCCCATATGCAGGGTCCAGAGGGCCAGTTGAGCCAGTTTGTGGATATGAACCGGGTTACCGCGGTAGATGCTGGTGTCATCGAATCGGGGAAACTCGATCAGGAGCCGTTCAAGAAGCCCGTCCCCCCCGGCGTACATAGCCGGCGCGCAGCTACGTACGAAACGATGGAATCGACCCCGATACCGGTCGACCAGCACGGTTCCCACTGCGTTGAGTATCTCGGTACGTTCGTCGAGCATGGGCATCTCGATATTGCCGAGGAAAATGCCTTCCAGATCCTCTCTGGTGATCGTTTGCAGATAGGCCCCTTCGAGCAGGGGGGTACCCGTCGAGAGCGCTTGATGGATGCAGGCAAACATGCCCAGGCTGTCCGACCAGGTCCGGTCCTTGTATTCGGCCTCGAACTTGAGCCCGGTGGTGAAATCCGTGAACGCGAAGTTCAGGGTGGACACCAGCATGGTGACGTCGATGATGTCGTCGGGATCGTTGCCCACGTCGAACTCCCCGGCTGCTCCGCCGCTGGGGAACGAGAACTCCTCGTAGGCCATCCAAGCTGCCACCTTCGCGACGGCCTCTCTGGAGGTGGTGACGTGTTCGGAGTGTTTCACTACCTCGAGCACGGACCGTAGGACCGGGCTTTCCCAATACTGGCCCTTCACATTGCTCCTTTCGTAAGGATGTCGGCAAGTCCCGTCATGTGGCCTCGCTCCGGCGGTAGGGGACTCCTATCCCCTGGGGAGGACGGATCTTCTGGTGGGCCAGCGACAAGACCAGCAGGGTGGTCAAGTGGGGCGCGAAACCGACGAACTCGGAGGGAACGATCCCTAGACCGAGGAACCACCATCCCAGTCCCACCGCAGCCACCGCATAGCCGAAGGTAGCGCCCCGGTTCCCGGTGCGGTAGGCCCGGATAGCGAGGAAGGCGAACATTAACGATCCGACTATAAGCAGGGCCGTCATCGTCGTTTCTTGACGGGTTCGCAGCGCGTCGGTGAAGCCGAAGAGTAGGCCGCCGAGGCTGAGACGGCCGGGCATCCAGTTTCCGAAGATGACCGTGGCGAGACCGATGAACCCTCGGCCTGCTACCTGGCCTTCACGATAGATCGACGATGCCACCGTCACGAGGAAGGCGCCACCGAGACCGGCAAGCGCACCCGACACCGTAAGCGCGGCGTAACGCATCCGGTTGGGGTTGACTCCGAGAGAGTCCGCGGCGGCAGGGTTTTCCCCGCTGGCGCGGAGCCGCAGCCCGAAGCTGGTCCGGAAGAGCACCCACCAGGAGCCGACCACAAGGGCTGCCGCCAGCACTGTCAGGAGGGAGACACCGATGGTCATACCGAGCAGTAGTTCCGCGAGGTCGGAAAGCACGATGATCTCCCACTGTGCTACCGGATCCAACACCTGCTCCAGTCCGGGGATCGAGATGCTCATGATCTGGCCGACGTGGGGGGATTGGCTTATGCCTCCACCCGGGGTGCCTTCGAAGAAGATAGACGACAGGAATCGTCCCAGTCCCAGGGCGGCGACGTTGATGGCGATACCGGACACGGCCTGATCAACTCCGAACGTCACTGTCATGAGGGCATGGAAGGCACCGAATAGCGCTCCTCCTGCTATCGCGGCCAGCACACCCACCCAGGGGGTCCACTGGTAACCTGCCCACGCTCCCATCCAAGTACCGATGATCATCATGCCTTCGAGACCGATATTGAGAACACCGCATCGTTCCGCCCACAGTCCACCGAGGCCGGCCAGCACGATCGGGACCGCGAATCGAAGCGAGGCGCTTACCGCCCCGCGTGAGAGGAGGTCCGGCGTATCGGCCACATCGGCGACAATGGAGAGGAGTAACAAGCCGACGGCTACTTTTCCCCACCATCGGGCCCAAACCGAGGCGACGAACGTTCTTGCGATGGACTTCATTCGGTTCCCCCAACTTCAAGATCGCCCGGATCCGGGGCGGTACGGCCCACAAGCTTCTGTTGCCTCCGTACGTTTACCCGGCGCACCACCTCGTAGGCAACCACCACGCTCAATACGATCGTGGCCTGCATGATCGTGACGATCTCGCGTGACACCCCGAGCAGGTCGAGAATCTGGGAAGAGCGTTCCAGCCAGGCCCACAGCAGGGCGCCGAACGCGACGCCGAGTGGATGGTTCCGACCGAGGATCGCGATCGCAAGTCCCGTGAAACCGAATCCCGCCGGAAAGTCGAGACCATACTGATGGGAGGATCCGAGGAGTTGCGGGATCCCGACCAGACCGGCCATGGCGCCCGACATCAGCATCGTTATGAAGATCATGCGCTTGGAGTCGACACCGCTAACAGCCGCCGCCCGCAAGGAGAGCCCGCTGGCACGGAGTTCGAACCCGAATCGGGTTCGGTTCAGGAGAATCCAGAACCCGATTCCCATCAAGGCCGCCACGACGGTGAATCCGAAGATCTCTCTCCCTTGAACATCGAAACCGGGGAACCATCCGGACGTGGGTATGGGCGTCGTACGGATGTTGTTGCTGCCTTCGGCTTGCTCCGCTAGCCGTCCGGGAGCGAGGAGATAGGCGATGATGCCCGTCGCCACGGCGTTGAGCATGATGGTGCTGATTACCTCCGATACCCCGCGCGTGACCTTGAGGTATCCCGCGATCGCCGCCCAGCCGGCGCCGACCACCATGGCGATGAGGATTATGAAAGCTACGTGGAGGACCGGCGGAAGGGAAACGGATGCTCCGATCACCGCCGCGAAGAACACCGCCAGCCTGTACTGGCCGTCAATCCCGATATTGAAGAGCAGCATCCGGAACCCGATCGCTCCTGCGATGCCGGCCAGGTAGAACGTGGTGGCTTTGTTGGTAACCGCGACGAGGCTGGCCGGAGTGGTTCCGAAGGCCACCACCTCGCCCAGAACCGCCCCTGCGTCGGCGCCTGTGAAGTGGAGGATGAGAGCGGCTATCAAGGCAGCGAAAGCGATGGCTATCACCGGGGCGATCAACTGCAGGAGCAGCCTTTCCAAGCGGGTTTCGATCAAGAGACGCTCGCTCCCGTCATGGCCGCGCCGAGGTCCTCCGGTCCGGTCGTGGAGGGGTCGAACTCGGCTACCAGCCGACCCCTGAGCATGACGACGATCCGATCGGATATCCCGATCAGTTCCTCCAGATCAGCGGATATCAATAGGATCGCCACGCCGGACTGCCGCACCTCGGCTAGGCGGGCCCAGATGGCTGCCTGTGCTCCCACATCGACCCCCCGGGTGGGATGGGCGGCAATGAGAACCTTCGGGTTTCCGGCTAGTTCCCGCCCGACGATGAGCTTTTGCTGGTTGCCTCCCGATAACGCCGATGCCAGTACATCGATTCCGGGAGTTCGCACGTCGGAGTCGGCGACGATTCTTTCCGTATCCTCGCGGGCTGCCTGGCGGTCTATCCATACTCCACGATTGATGGGGGGATGCATCTGGTGGCCCAAGATCCGGTTCTCCCAGATGGCCGCATCAAGCAGCAGCCCTTCCCGATGGCGATCCTGCGGGATGTAGGCGAGGCCGCGGCCACGCCGGGTACTGGTGGTTGCCCCGGTGACATCATCGTCACCGAACACGACCTGTCCGGACACAGGCTGAGTCAGTCCGAGGATGACCTCGATGAGTTCTGCCTGCCCGTTTCCCTCGACCCCGGCAACACCGACGATCTCACCCTGTCTCACGGTGAGATCGATGTCGTGAAGATCCGTTTCGTGCCCCATTCCGCGGGTGGATATGGACGCGAGGCGAAGTCCTGATTCCGGACGTACCTCGACAGTTCTTGCTTCAGGCGTGGGAAGCTCGCTCCCCACCATCAGGAGGGCAAGCTCTCGGGAGGTGATCACCGATGGAGTTGTATCGGCCACCGTTTGCCCGTGCCGCATGACCGTTATCTCGTCGGCCACTGCCAGAACCTCGTCTAGCTTGTGCGAGATGAAGATCACGGTCAGACCTTCCTGGGCCAGCCGCGTGAGGTTCTTGAGCAGCTCATCGACTTCCTGCGGTACCAGAACCGAAGTCGGTTCATCCATTATGAGAACCCGGGCACCCCGGTAGAGGACCTTTATTATCTCGACACGCTGCCGGTTCCCGACGCTTAGATCAGCTACCAGCGCCCCTGGATCGATAGGTATCCGGTAATGGTCGCCCAGCGTCGTGATGCGCGACCGCGCCGTTTCGAAATCGATGCGGCCGCCTCGTCCGGTCGGCTCGTCGCCGAGGATCACGTTTTCGAGGACGGTCAGGTTGTCGGCCAGCTTGAAGTGCTGATGAACCATTCCTATGCCTGCTGCGATGGCGTCGGCCGGCGACGTCATCGGGACGGTTGTGCCATCGACGAGGATCTCGCCCTCGTCCGGCACAACCATCCCGTAAAGAATGTTCATCAGGGTCGACTTGCCCGCCCCGTTTTCACCGATTACCGCGTGGGTAGTGCCGGACCGGACCCTTAAGTTCACATCCTTATTGGCGACTACACCCGGATACCGTTTGGTTATGTTTCGTAGTTCGATGGCCGGGGTGGGCATCGACTCCTATCCCGCTTCCTATCCCGTTGTGGTTGGAACTGCTATCTCGCCGGACATTATCTGTTCAGCGTAAGCGTCCACCTCACCGACTATGTGATCTATCAGACCACCCGAGGTGGAATATCCGACGCCTCCCGCCTCTAGATCGAACAGGTTCACCCCTGCCTGCACCGATCCGTCAGCTACCTGAGTGACGAAGGCGTGGGTGGCGACGTTCACGTTCTTCAGCATCGAGGTCATGATGACGTCCCGGACTTCGGGAGCGGCTGTGTGGTACTGGTCGGCATCCACGCCGATCGCGAGGTATCCGTCCTCGGTGGCCGCCTCGAAGAGACCGCCTCCGGATCCCCCGGCAGCCGCGTAGACGATATCGGCGCCGGCATCGAACATTCCCCTGGCAGCTTCCTTGCCCTTGGCGGGATCGTTGAACCCGGAGAAGTCCGGAGGTTGGCTTAGATAGGTGGACGTGATCTCGATGTCGGGGTTGACCGCCTGCGCTCCCGCGATGTAGCCGGCTTCGAACTTGACGATCAGCGGTACGTTAACGCCGCCGATGAATCCGACGTGGCCTGTCTCGCTTTCGAGGGCGGCAACCACTCCTACGAGGAACGAACCCTCCTCTTCTGCGAATACCAACCCGGAGACGTTAGGGGCCTCCACCGTTGCGTCGTCGACGATCCCGAACCACACCTCGGGGTACTCGTCCGCCACCTCGGCAACCGGTCCGGCATAGGTGAATCCAACCGCGACGATCGGGTTGTGGCCCGAATCTGCCAGCAGGCGCAGGCGATCCGCCCGGTCCTGGTCGGTGTCTTCCGCCTTGGCGGTTACCTCGGTCATCTCTATTCCCAGCTCTTCGGCTGCCTGAGCTACGCCGTTGTACGCCAAGTCGTTGAAACCACCGTCGCCTCTTCCCGCTAAGTCGTAGGCGACCGCGGCCTTCCACTCGGGTTCGGCCATTGCTTCGGTAGTGGCCACCGTCGCCGCGGTGGTAGTGGCCGCCGGAGCGGCGGTGGTAGTGGTCTCCTCAGCCGTCTCGCCGCCGCACGCCGCGGCTATCCCCATCGTGAGGACCGCCGTAATTGTCAGAATGGTGCGGTTTATTCGCATTTCAGGTTCCTCCTTTCGATTTGCCGTTACTTGCTCCGAGGTGTCCGACCCGTCGCGCCCGATCCGGGGAGACGGGTGGATGAATGTCATGTCTTACGTCCATCGGGATGCAGACCTATCAGGTTGTTGCGTGGGGGACCGCAGGACGCTCGTTCTATCAGGTGGGTGTCGAGCACCACGCGCCTCGCCGTTGCGGGTACGGCCCCATTCATCCTGGATACGAGCATCCGCATGGCTAGGGCGCCTTGTTGTTCCATGGGGCGATCAATCACGGTGAGCGGCGGGTCCAGGATCTCGGAGAAGGGGTGGTCGTCGAACCCGACGACCGACAGGTCGTCGGGTATGCGAACGCCGATATGCTTGATAGCCCGCAACACTCCGATGGTCATCATGTTGTTAGCCACGAACACCGCGGTGGGCGGGTCCGGGAGGGCAAGCAGCTGCATCATCCCCTGGTACCCGCCATGTTCCTTGAATCCGCCTTCCCGAACGAAGTCAGGGGGTAGTTCGATCCCTGCCTCGATTAATGCGTCCCGGTAGCCGTCTAGGCGGAGACGGCCCGGGGTGGACTCGACCGATCCCGCGATGGTCGCGATACGTCGATGGCCGGCGCCGAGGAGATGATCGACCGCGGATCTTGCGCCGCCATGATTGTCGATAAGGACGGAGTCGAAGCCTCCGGAGGAAGGTACTTCCCGGTCGATGAGGACGGTCGGGATGCCTGCATCCGCTAGGCGTTCGGGGTTCGGGTCGTTCTCGCTGGCCGGCGCCAAGAGCATTCCGTCGACCCTGCTCAATAGGTTGTCGATGATCTCCGTTTCCCGGTCGTCGCTCTCGTCGGTGTTGGCGAGGAAGATGGTGTGTCCGCTCTGCGCCGTAATACTTTCCGCTCCCCGCACCACCGCGGCGAAGAAGGGGTTGGTGACATCAGGAACTACCAGTGCGATGGCGCCGGTCTTGCCGGACTTGAGTGAACGGGCTGCCGGGCTGGGTCGGTAGCGGAGGTGGGAAATAGCGCTATCGATTCGTTCGGCGGCGCGGACGCGCTGTCCTCGCATATGCCGCGATACCGTGGCTACCGACACGCCGGCCTCACCGGCCACGTCAGCGATCGTAGGTGATTTGGCCACGTCAGATCCCGGCGCCGTTTACTGATCGAGTAATTGAGCTAACTGTCTGTGTCACGTTGTCTGAAAACGATATTAGAAATCGTAGTGTACTAATGTTGGAAGGTCAACCCGCAAGGGTCTGAAGACTGCAAGCGCGGCATGCAAGACGAAGAAAACGAGGAGGTGCCATGGCGCCGGATCCAAACCGCCCCACTGTGACTGTGGTCGGTTCGACCATGATCGATCTAGTGGCCTACGCATCAAGAATACCGAAAACAGGTGAAACTCTGGTTGGAGACCTCTTTCAGATGGGCTTCGGAGGGAAGGGGGCTAATCAGGCGGTGATGGCCCGGTTACTCGGCGCCCAGGTGGCCATGGTCAATTGTCTCGGGGACGACGCGTACGGAGATATGACGCTGGAGAACTTTGCCGCTTTCGGGGTGGACACCACCCACATCTACCGGACAGCGGGGGCGAGCGGTGTGGCGCCTATTTGGGTTACACCGGATGGAAGCAACCGTATCATCATTATTCCGGGCGCCAATCATCGTTTAACCGGCGAGCAAGCAGATAGATCCGTGCGTAGGACTCCTGATGCTGCGGTGGTGGTCGGACAGTTGGAGATTCCCCAGGAAACCACGGTCGCGGCCTTCGCCGCCGCCCGAGAATGTGGCGCCGTCACCGTTCTGAACCCGGCGCCTGCGGCCCCCATGTCGGAGGAACTGCTGGAGATGAGTGATTGGCTGATTCCGAACGAGGTGGAGTTCGAGATGTTGACGGGCACTCCCGCCGACCTTGACAGTGCACTGATCAAGTTCGCTTCCGAAACCGACACCCGCTTGGTCGTAACGATCGGCGAACAGGGGGCGGCGATCGTCTCGGACGGTGGGGATCGGGTAGTTCGCGTTCCTGCTCCCACTGTTAATCCCGTTGATACCACCGGCGCCGGTGACGCTTTCGTAGGGGCCTTCGTGGTCGGTCTCGCTATCGGATTGCCGGAGGAAGATGCGGTGCGGTTGGGCAATTCCTGCGCTGCTGACAGCGTGACCCGACCAGGGACTCAGTCTTCCTTTCCGGATCTCGACCGAGCCCAAGGCCTCTTGAACGCCGTTATGGGGGCATAGAGGCCTTTGGGGTTCGATGCGATTCCAAGTGGTTGAGAGCTAGCTAGCCGAGTAAGGACACCTTTCCGGGTTCGGGGCTACTACCACGAGACGCTTTCGATGTAGAACAGGGCGATATCGACCGGGCAGTCCTCGGTCTGAACCTCCGCAAAATCGATCCCGACCTCGGTCAGCACCCCGCTGACTGACCGGCCGCCCGCGGTTACCAGGCGAACCGGGTGACGTAGTTGCTCGGCTTCGAGCAGCGAGTCTCGCAAAGTTCGACGGATGGGAGGGGAGTGGACATGGTGGGCTTTCAGGTGTTGCTTGCTCATTCCCATAAGGTGCACCATCGCGGAGCTAACGACAAGAGCCTTCGAATGCCGGTTACCCCCGAATGGGCCGTCTCGTGAACCGCCACACTGAGAACGGACGGGTTCCGGCGCCGGTGTTTTCCGGATATCCTGGGTACATGAGCCTTTCGAAAGGTAGGAATGGCCTTGCGTCGCCAGTGGCGGCGGCGCCGGGAACCATCCGCCGTCCTAGCACTCGGGATCGATCCGACTTAGACCGGGGGTGGAACGTGGTGGTGTGGAACGACCCGGTTAACCTGATGTCTTATGTAGTGCTGGTGTTCCGCAAGGTATTCGGTTACTCGGAACAAAAGGCCACCCGGCTCATGCTGGAGGTCCATTACGAAGGCCGGTCGGTGGTAAGCACCTCGCCGCGGGAGAGGGCCGAGATGGACTGCTACACCCTGCATCGCCATGCACTCTGGGCGACCATCGAGCGGGTGTGATGGGGCGCTTCCGCTTACGGGCCGGTTCGTTGGAGGTTCGACTGGGTCTCGATGAGGTGCAGGCTCTGACGCTCGTTCCGGGCTTGCTTGCTTCGGTTGGTCGGGAGGCGGGTGATCCGGCTGCGGAGCGTCTGGAGGTGGCTGCCTACCCGGACGACGATGAGGCGCAGGCCGAGTACGGTCGGCTGATGGGGCCGGAGTTGGATGGCGATCGTCTGAGAGACCGTTCAACTATGTATTCCTCGCTTGACGACGCACGCCGCGGTCCCGTCAACCTGAGTTTGGCCGAAGCCAATGCGTGGCTGATGGTTATCAACGAGGCTCGTCTCACCCTGGCATCGAGGCTCGGTATCGAGGAAGAAGGTTGGGGTCTTTCCGAAGATCGGCAAGTCCTGCCTTCGCCGGAGTTGGCGTTGCTCGTTTACCTGACCGAGGTGCAGGATGACCTGATCGGGGCGCTGTCCGACGCGTACTGACCGTCTTGCTGTCCGGGGTCAGACTATCTGTTCTTGGTCGATGCCTCCGGATTTTGACAACCTTAACTCCCGATCCTTGCTAGAGTGCTAAAAGTGAGCGATTCGCTCTGCCACCCGAATAAGGAGAAGCAATGGTTGAGGTTGGTGTAATCCTGGCGGCTATCGGCGCCATCAACTGGGGGTTGATCGGCCTGTTCGGTTTCGACCTCGTTGCCGCTATCACCACAGCAGGCAAGTTCGGGGAAACCAACACCCTCTCCCGAATTATCTACGTCGTCGTCGGCATAGCAGGGGTGTTGGCCCTCTTCTCACTGGGCTAGAAAACCCCACTGCAAAAACTACTACCGGGCCACCTCCCATCGGGTCTGTTCCCCCTCCGGATCTAATGGGAAGTGGCCCGCACCGCGCCCGGTCGGGTTTGCGTCCGACAGTTCCATCAAGAGGTGTCGAGCTCGTTATGCTTCCCGGTCATGAGTGATATGAGGGTTCGCTAATCGCCCGGGAAGTCAGGTTCGGCATTTGTACCGACCAGTCGGAGCCGTACCTCACGATGCGGGATAAGTGGAGGTTCTATGAGGATCTCGGTTTCGACAGCTTGTGGGACTGTGACCACTTTCTGAGACCAAGCGATCCCTCCTGCCCCTACTACGAGGGCTGGACCCTTCTGGCGGCTCTTGCGGCTGAGACGAGTCGGGTCCGGGTGGGCGTGCTGGTGGCTAGCAACACTTTCCGGCATCCGGCTCTGGTGGCCCAACAGGCCATCACGATCGACCATGTTACGGGCGGTCGGCTCGAGCTAGGTATGGGCGCCGGGTGGTTTGAGGAAGAGCATGAGCGATTCGGCATACCGTTCGAGGATGCCCCACTTCGCGTAGACCGGTTCCTAGAGGCTATCGAAGTGATTGATTTGTTGGTTCGGGGGGAGGAGACAACGTATAAGGGTCGTTATTACCGGCTTCGGGCGGCCCGGCTCCGGCCGGGGCCGATCCAGTCTCCCCGTCCTCCCCTGACTCTGGGCGCCCACCGCCCTCGTATGCTCCGCATCTGCGCCCGCTACGCCGACCGCTGGAACTCGTACGGGACGGTGGATGAGATGACTCGGCGTAACCGTTTTCTGGATGAGGCGTGTGAGGAGATCGGACGGGACCCCGGCAGGATCATCCGATCCTTCTACGGCTGGACCTCCAACCTGGTTTCGAACGGCCTTCCCGACCCATGGTCGAGCCTTGACGCCTTTGAGGAAGTGGTAGGGCAATACACGGAAACCGGCGTCAATGAGTTCATAATGGACCAGCCCCGACCCGACCAGTTCAAGATTGTAGAAAAGATCGCATCCGAGGTACTCGACCGACGGCGCTGATAAGCTGGAATTGTGGGGGTTTCGATGTGGTCTTGCCCATTATAGGGAAGGGGACCAGAGGGTAGAAAGGTTCATTGTCGGTTACGAACCTCCCGGATATCGAAGGCAGAGTGTCCGGAGGTTTGATAGTTTGGCGGTTAGGTCCGCGTCGAAAGGAGTCCTGTATGCAGGTATCCATGTCGGTCAACGGCAGGCAGGTTTCGAGGGAGGTGGAGCCCCGGACCCTGCTGGTCCACTTCCTGAGGGAAGATTTGCGGTTGACCGGGACCCATGTGGGGTGTGAGACGTCGTATTGCGGCGCGTGCACCATCAAGCTTGACGGCAAGGCGGTGCTTTCCTGCACCATGCTGGCCGTCCAGGCCGACGGCGCCGACATCACGACGGTCGAAGGTCTAGCTCAGAACGGAGACCTGCACCCGGTTCAGGAGGGTTTCTGGGAACGCCACGGCCTGCAATGCGGGTACTGCACTCCCGGCATGATCATGTCGGCGGTCACCCTCCTCGAGGAGAACGACAACCCATCAGAGGAAGAGATACGGCACGGCATCGAGGGGAACCTGTGCCGTTGCACCGGGTATCACAACATCGTGCGGGCGATCGAGTACGCAGGCGCCAAGATGCGCGGCGACGATCCGGCCCCGGCGGAATGGGAGGATGCATGAGCTCGACGAGTGTGCTGGGCGGTGTGGTTCGCCGCCGTGAAGATCCTGCACTGATTCGCGGCGGAGGTCGCTACACCGACGATGTCAAGTTGGCCGGTACCGCCCATGTGGCTTTCGTGCGGAGCCCGTTCGCTCATGCTCGAGTCCTTTCGGTGGACACTTCGGCAGCCGAGAGTATGGATGGAGTAGTAGCTGTCTACACCGCAGCCGACGTGGAGCACCTCGGCCTCCTCGTTGCCCAGGCTGCGGTCGGGGCTCTTCGCCCGCTACTGAACAATGGAGTTATAAAGCACGTCGGTGAAGCGGTGGCGATGGTGGTGGCGGAGGATCCCTATAAGGCTCGCGACGCCGTCGATGAGGTCGATGTGGACTACGAGGCCCTCCCTGCGGTGGTGGACCTTAAACACTCGCTCAGTGACGAGGACAAGGTTCATGACGATCTCGACTCGAACCTGTTGGTCTCGTGGACAGGACCTTTCGGAGCCGACGCGGACGGCCTCGCTCAGGTCAAGGCCGGCATAGACGACCAGAAGTCCAGAGACGATGTGGTGGTGGTGTCCCAAGAGATGACCAACCAGCGTTTGATCCCGGTTCCGATCGAGCCCCGTTCGGTGATGGCCGACTACCAGATGGGCTACGACCGGTTCGATGTCTACTCCTCCACCCAGATCCCTTCCGCGCTGGCCGGAGCGATCGGCGGTTACTTCGGGATGGGTCTTAACCAGGTCACCGTCAAAGCCATGGAGGTGGGGGGCGGATTCGGCTGCAAGCTCAACATCTACAACGACGAGGTGTTGGTTGCTTTCGCATCCAAGCAGTTGGGTAGGCCGGTGAAATGGACCGAGACGCGCCGGGAAGCGGCCAATTCGACCATCCAGGGTCGGGGTTGGATCGCTACCGCCACCATGACCGGAACGACGGACGGCGAGATACTCGGGTTCGAGTTGGAGGGTATCGCCGATATGGGCGCCTACTCGCAGAACTTCACGGTCGCGATCCCCTTCCTGGGTGTCTTCGTCGGGTCCGGCCAGTACTCCTTCCCCACTCACTGGAAGATGGACTGCGTGGTCACCCACACGATGACCACCGACGCCTACCGGGGGGCGGGCCGACCGGAAGCCGCCTACTACCTGGAGCGTATCCTCGATATGTACGCGAGGAAGATCGGAATGGATCCGGCGGAGGTGCGCAGGAAGAACTTCATCCCGGCCTCGGAGTTTCCCGCCGCCGTTTCGCCCATGGGATTCGCGATGGATACCGGCGACTACGAAGCCAACCTGGAGGCCGCCCTGGCCTCGGCCGGATGGTCCGATCTTCTGGCCGAGCGTGACGCTGCGCGAGCGGACGGTCGACATGTGGGGGTGGGTATATCAACCTACGTCGAGGTGTGCGGATTCGGACCGTCACCGCTGGTCGACCTCGGTTTCTCGTGGTCTTCATACCAGATGCCCTCCGCCTTCAACGGTTCTGGACTGGTAAGGGTCCACCCGGATGGCTCTGCCACGGTCTCGATCGGAACCGGTCCCTCTGGTCAGGGGCACCAGACGACTTGGGCCCAGATCGTCGGTGACGGTTTGGGGATGGAGGTTGATCGTATCCGGGTGATCCACGGGGACACCGAGGAGGCGCCTCCAAGCATCGGTTCGTTCGGCTCCCGATCCGCGGCGGTGGACGGTTCGGCGTGTTATCAGGCCACCGGCAAGGTTCGCTCGAAGGCCGCCAAGATAGCCGCCCACCTGCTCGAAGCATCGGAAGAGGACATCGAGTTCGCGGACGGAGGCGCTCGAGTCGTCGGAACTCCCGACAGCTCGGTTACCTGGGAGGAACTCGCCAAGACGGCGTACCAGCCCCATCTGCTGCCCGAGGGTTTGGAAGGCGGTCTGGAGGCTCATGCGATCTTCAGTCCCGGAAACGCCACATGGCCGTTCGGGACCCACATCGCGATGGTGGAGGTAGACCCCGACACCGGTGACGTAAACCTCCTTAGATACATCGGAATGGATGACTGCGGCAATGTGATCAACCCGATGATCGTGGATGGTCAGGTTCACGGCGGTATCGCCCAAGGGGTAGGTCAAGCTCTGTTCGAAGATGCGGTCTACGACATGGACGGCAACTTGCTGGCCGGATCGTTGGTTGATTACATCCTGCCCACCGCGACGGATCTTCCGTCCTTCGAGCTGGGTAGAACGGTTACCCCGACCGATATCAACCCCCTTGGTGTCAAGGGCATCGGGGAGGCGGGCACTATCGGAGCTGCGCAGACCGTCGTCAATGCGGTGGTTGATGCGCTGGAGCCTTTAGGGGTGACCCATATTGACATGCCGTTACGGCCCCGACGGGTCTGGCAGGCAATCCAGGACGCCAGAGCGTAGGGGAGGAGGAGCTCATGTACCCACGCAAGTTTGACTACGTAGCGCCTTCCGATCTGGAGGAGGCGCTGGCGGCACTCGACGACAACCCCGGGGCCAAGGTAATGGCGGGCGGGATGAGCCTGCTGCCGATGATGAAGTTGCGGTTGCTGTCACCCGAACTGGTGGTTGATATCAGCCGAGTCGATGGATTAGGTGATATCACCGACGATGGTGACGCCATCATGATCGGCGCCCTTGTTACTCATGCCGATGTGGCTGCGAATGATCTGGTTATGGAGCATGGCGCGGCGCTGGCCACGGCTGCTTCCTGGACGGGTGATCGCCAGGTCCGTAACCGTGGCACCTGTTGCGGGTCGATGGTCCATGCCGATGTGGCGGCTGATCAGCCGGTGGCGGCCTTGGCGCTGGGCGCCACGATGATGGCTGCTTCGTCGGGTGGTTCCCGGGAGATCGCGGCGGCTGACTTCTTCGTGGACACGTTGATGTCCGCTTTGGAACCCAACGAGATACTTACCGGGATCAAGATCCCGAAGATCGGCGCCGGTACGGGGTCCGCCTATGACAAGCTGGGTCGCCGCGGCGGTCATTCCGACTACGCGGTAGCCGGGGTCGCGGCTTCGGTGACCCGTTCCAACGGGTCCATCAGCGCGGCCACCGTGGCGGTGACCGGGGTAGGCAACAAGCCGGTTCTCGCCGGTGGCGTAGCCGATGCCTTAGTCGGATCCGACGGTTCGGACGCGGCTGTTGAAGCTGCGGCCGCCCACGCTACCGACGGCATCGACGTGCTCGAAGACCTGTACGGATCGGTCGATTATAAGACCCACCTGGCCCGAGTTTTCACCGTCCGAGCCGTCAAGGCAGCCCTAGCCGCGACCGGCTGAACCACCCGCTCCAGGCAAGCGACAAACAAAGACCGGCCGTTCCGGTCGGGGAAGACCTCAACGGAGCGACCGGTTGTTGTTCGCTGTTCGAGCCGAGGTCAGGTTTCGGTGTAGCAGGATCGAACGATTACCTCGACCTGCTCGGCTGCCGTGGCAGGGTCTTGGTGCTCCCAGATTCGTATCACCCGCCATCCGGCCATCGTCAGGGCTTCATCCGCCCTACGATCCCGTTCCACGTTGGTGTTGAGTTTCTCCAGCCACCAGTCCGCGTTGGTCTTGGGCAAGCTCTCGTGCTCCGGGCAGCGGTGCCAGAAGCAGCCATCGACGAACACCGCCACCCGTACCCGTGTGAACACGATATCCGGTCGTATTCTCCCTACTTCCGGTAACGGCATGTCCACCCGATAACGAAGCCCCCTCCGATGCAGTTCGCGGCGGATCGCCAGTTCAGGACTCGTGTCGCGGCTGCGTATCTTCGCCATCTGGGCGGATTTGGCGGCCGATGGCCGCTTTAATTCGGTCACGCGTTCGACAGTACCGGAAAGTGTCACACCCTCGCGCTAGCTTGAAACGGCAAATACCACTACTGTGATTATACGGAGGAAGGTATCAGTGGATCTTATTGATGTGTTTGCGGGGTGCGGTGGCATCACCGAAGGATTCCGTCGTGCCGGGTTCAATTCCGTGATGGCGGTTGAATGGGATCGCTCGGCCGCCGCTACCTATGCATCAAACTTCGGCGACCATGTGGAGTGTTCCGACATCACGAAGTTACCTGACGGCGCATTTCCGTCGGCGGATGTGGTTGTGGGGGGTCCCCCCTGTCAGGGATTCTCGAATCTCGGTAGGCGGGACCCGGCCGATCCTCGCAACCTCCTGTGGCAGGAGTACGCCCGGGTGGTTCGCTCGGTTCAGCCGAGGGTCTTTGTTCTGGAAAACGTTCCACAGTTTCTGAAGTCGGATCAGTTTCAACTATTCGTGGAATAGACACGGAACGGTTGCCTGAGTGAGTATGAGCTTGCGGCCGGGATCCTCAACGCGGCCGACTACGGTGTTCCGCAGCGCCGACGGCGAGCGATAGTCATCGGAGCCAAACGTGGTCAGGTGACTCTTCCCCCGCCAACTCATGGTCACAGTGACCTATCAATGCCGTGGGTCACCGTACGCGACGCCTTCCTAGGCATACCCTTCGAGACCGGCCCAACCACCCTTCCGGGTCAAAAGCTGAAGTCCGGTATTCCTGGACCTTTCAAAGTGTCGGAGTTGCACTTATCACGGCGTCCTCAGGAGATTTCATTGCAGCGTTACGATCTTATACCACCCGGCGGTGGACGGTTCGACCTGCCGGACTATCTACTCCCGGAATACTGGAGGAAGAAACCGACGGGAACCGTGGACGTAATGGGGCGAATGGAGTGGAGTCGACCCTCACTTACTATACGAACCGAGTTTTTTAAGCCCGAAAAGGGCCGGTACCTCCATCCTCAATGGGATGCCGACGATCCTGCTAAGCGTGTGAACCGCTCGATAAGCCATTGGGAGGCGGCTCGGATCCAGTCATTCCCCGACGACTTCGTCTGGTGTGGAAGCAAGATTGAGATCGCGAAGCAAATCGGTAACGCGGTGCCTCCCCTGCTGGCAGAAGCCATCGCTCGTCATGTGGCGACCTTGCTACGGGGAGGCCAGTGACTGTTTCCGCCCGAGATGTTTGATATTTTCGGGTTGCGTAATGGCCATCCTAATATCGCAGATCGGAGTAGCAGAACTAGCAAGAGAATAGCCTCTCGAATCTTTGAGGAACTCGGGGTTACCCGCCGCAGCAACCCTCCCGGATAGACCCTAGGGAGTCAGTTTGAGGCAGTAATCAAGAAAACTCTCGCTCAGCGCCTTTGCAAACTAGATCAAGCGCGTCACTGGCTAATCGGCTCTCAACCCATCACCGAGTTTGTTCAGTACGCACATCTTGACCAAATAAGGAGGCTATCCGAGGAGGATGAAAGAGGTACACTGCGAGCGTCGTTGGGTACCGACTACCTGATAAAGCCGGACATTACGGTCGGCGTACTACAGGATGTAGGAGAGATTCAGACTCAACACCTTCATGCTGCGGTGTCATGTAAATGGACAATCCGCTCTGATCGTGTACAGAATATTCGACATGAAGGTGTGGTGTTGACAAGGCATAGACGAGGTCGGCAACCACACATAATCGCCGTGACAGCCGAACCGATGCCCTCCCGGCTAGCTGCTATTGCTAGAGGTACTGGTGAATTGGATTGTGTTTATCATGTGGCATTAGCGGAACTTTGTCGAGCGTGTCCTTCCGGTAGTGAGTCGGAATCCATCCTGGCCGAGTTGATTGAGCAGGATCGGCTTCGCTCATTTGATACTTTGGGGGAGACAATCGCCTACCTTTAGGTCAGTATCATGGACTGGCGTACTGAACCTATAAGGTGCCTGCGTACCCCACTACTCCCCGCCGATCTACGAAAAGTCGCCATTCGAGGTCCCGACAGCCCGTACACGCGGATCTTGCCATCCTCCTAGAGAGGCTTGGCCGGTTGATGCCTGTTCAATTACGAGGCTGGCCGGCTGCGGAACAACTGCCCGTGAAACCTGCCCTAGAATTGTCTGCTGTGACAGGGGAAAAGAACCAAGAGTCCAATGGCCCGCCTCCGTGGGCCGTACCGAAGAGGAGCGTGCCCGAGGTCGACTTTCCGGCCGGGTTCGGGTTACACAGCGGCAATATCGGGATCAAGGATGAGACCCGGGACGTGATGATCCTCTCCGCGGCGGAAGGTACCACAGCTGCCGGGGTGTTCACCCGGAGCCGGTTTTCCGGGCCGAGCGTGATTGTCAGCCGGGACCATCTGGCTGATGGCGCCGCTCAGGCGGTGGTGGTGATCTCCAAGAACTCCAACGTGGCCACCGGCGAGGTGGGGATGGCCAACGCTCGGGAACTTGCTGAGCTGACCGCTCGTGTGGTCGGGTGCGACGCTAGGGGCATTGTGGTGGCTTCCACCGGGGTGATCGGAGTTCGTTACCCGATGGACCGTATCCGCCGGTACATGTCCGGGCTGGTCGGCGATCGGGAGGCATTATCCACGCCGGGTTCCGCCACTACGGCAGCCAAAGCGATCATGACCACCGACACCCATGCAAAGGTATCGGAGGCTCAGGCTGCTGCGGCACGGGTGGTGGGGATCGCCAAGGGGGTGGGCATGATCGAACCGGACATGGCCACCATGCTGGCCTTCGTAGCTACCGACGCCGAAGTGCCGTCCTCCGTGCTCGATTCTTTGTTCCGGCGGGTAGTGGACCGTACCTTCAACGCCTTGAGCATCGACACCGATACCTCAACGAGCGACACCGCGGTGATCCTGGCGTCGGGCGTGTCCGGACCGGTTGACCTTCAGGTACTGGAGTCAGCCGTGGAGGAAGTATGTCTGGATCTGACTCGCCAGTTGGCCGCCGACGGGGAGGGCGCCGAGACGCTCATCGTGGTGACGGTGGACGAAGCTAGGGATGAAGCCCAGGCCAAACGGGTGGCGAAGGCGATTGTCAACTCACCCTTGGTGAAAACCGCGGTGCACGGTCGCGATCCGAACTGGGGCAGGGTGGCGATGGCGGTGGGGAAGTGCAACGATACCGATATCGAACCTGGCAGGGTGGTGATCCGGTTTGGCAGCACCGAGGTGTATCCGGCGCCGGCCACTCCGCAGATGTTGGAGGGCTTGGCTCGGTACCTGGCCGCCCCCGAGATACTTATCCATGTGAGTCTCGGTATCGTTCCCCGTTCCGATGGAGGACGCTTTACTGTCTACGGTTGTGACCTCACCGACGGTTACGTCCGCATCAACGCCGATTACACAACGTAGATCTGATTGTTCATGTTTCCGGCACACCGGCGCAACCGGGCCTTGACCAGGCAATCCGGCTATCGGTCGCCTCCCGTACCGGTCCGGGGTGGAGGTTCACAGTCCGGGTCAGGAGTGTTCCGGCGCCGACCGATCCTGATGTCCTCCAAATGCGCTGTATAGTCTGGGTAATGCTGTTTTCACCCAGAGCAGTCACCGTCTGCCCGGCCTGATGGACTGTGCGAATCCGCCGGTTGTTTTGGCGCTGACGGGCCGTTTTCCTAGGCTGAGGCTCGTTACGGAGGGACGGGATGGATCTATCTGATTATCTGCCCATCGCGGTGATGTTCCTGCTGGCGGCGCTGTTCGCCGGGGTGTCTCTGGTGGTTTCATACCTGGTCTCTTACAAGCGCCCCACCCCCGAGAAGTTGGAGCCCTACGAGTGCGGGATCGTTACGGAGGCCGAACCGATACAGAGGTTCCCGGTAAAGTTCTACATGGTGGCGATCCTTTTCGTGATCTTCGACGTCGAGATCATCTTCCTGTTTGCATGGGCGGTGGTGTTCGTTGACCTCGGATGGCCCGGAGTCGTGGCGGTGGCGATATTCACCCTGCTTATCGTGGAAACCCTCGGGTACGTTTGGAAGCGGGGCGCGCTGGATTGGAATGTCTCCCGCCGGGCTAGGTACAGATCGGCAACGGAACCCGTTATGGGCGAGAACCTAGCCTGATGGCCCGCCTTGCTACGCCGCCCCATCTCCTGACAACCACTCTCGGGAAAGCCATCCGTTGGGCACAAACCCAGTCGATGTGGCCGGCAACTTTCGGGTTGGCTTGTTGCGCTATCGAGATGATGGCCACCGGGACCGCCCACAACGATCTGGCCCGTTTCGGTATGGAGGTGTTCCGGGCTTCGCCTCGCCAGGCCGACCTCATGGTGGTGGCGGGACGGGTGTCCCAGAAAATGGCGCCGGTACTGCGCCAGGTCTATGACCAGATGGGGGATCCCAAATGGGTCATCTCGATGGGCGCCTGCGCTTCGACCGGTGGAATGTTCAACAACTATGCGTTGGTCCAGGGCGTGGATCAGATCGTTCCGGTAGACATTTACGTTCCCGGCTGCCCGCCCGGTCCCCAGTCATTGATGCACGGCATTCTCACTCTCCAGGACAAGGTTATGGACGGGGAGTTGGCCCGCTGATGTCCAACTCGGAGGTTTCGGTTACTTCCGCCGACACCGGTCTGCTGGAAGGACTGGTAGAGGCGGTCCCTTCCGCGCAGGCTGAGACCTCTTTCGGTGACGATGCGATTCGGGTGTCACCGCAAGACCTGGCTCTGATGGCCGGCGTCGCCCGGGCGGCCGGTTTCGAGATGTGTTCCGACGTAACGGCGGTGGACTATCTCGGAGTCCGGCGTTCACGTTTCGAGGTGGTTGTCAACCTGCTGTCGCTCTCCCTCAACCGTCGACTCCGGATATTCGCCACCCTGCCTCCTGGCAAGCCGCCGGTCGTTCCTTCCCTCGTACCTGTGTATCCGGGCGCCAATTTTCTCGAGCGGGAGGTCTATGACATGTTCGGGATCGTTTTCGAGGGTCACCCGGACCTCACCCGCATCCTGATGCCGGATGACTGGGAGGGTTATCCGCTGCGGCGCGATTTCGGAGTCGGAGCGGTGCCTGTGCAGTTCAAAGAAGCCTACCACGTCGTGTGATGTCGCCTCGTAACGCTTCCACCACCGATGTTTGGGTTTCCGGAACCGAGGTTCCGGAGGTGCCCGAGTGGATGGTGGCGGGCACCGACGAGGGCGCCCAGGAGATGGAACGGGACGAGGGACGAGCCCGCGAGGTGGAACAACGCGGCGCTCGGGTTGTCGACGATTGGGTGGTTGACGACTCGGTGGCCGATGACGAGCGCATGATCGTCAACATGGGTCCCCAACACCCCTCCACCCACGGGGTGCTACGGCTCAACCTGGAGTTGGAGGGAGAGATCGTTCGCCGTATAAAGCCCATCATCGGCTACCTCCATACCGGCATGGAGAAGACAGCCGAGACCCTGACCTTCCTGCAGGGCGGGACCAACGTGACCAGGATGGACTACCTCGCACCCCTCCACAACGAGCTTTGCTATTCCCTGGCGGTGGAAAAGCTGCTCGGGGTGGATATCCCTCCGAGAGCGCAGGCAATCCGGGTACTGATGACCGAACTAAACCGGATCTCCTCCCATCTCGTGGCTACCGCCACCAACGGCATGGACATCGGCGCCTTGTCGATGATGATGTACGGATTCCGGGAACGGGAATTGCTCCTCGCCTTCTTCGAGAAGACCACCGGATTGCGCATGAACCACAACTACATCCGACCGGGTGGGGTAGCGGTTGATCTGCCCGACGGCTGGGAGGAGGACATCGAAGAGATACTCGAGCGGATACCCGCCGCCATGCGTGACTACGAGGACCTGCTCAAAGAAAACTCGATCTGGAAGGGTCGAACTCAGGGTATCGGGATAATCACCCCTGAGGAATGCTTGGCTTACGGGATCACCGGCCCCATCCTGCGGGCGACCGGCGTCGAGTGGGACCTGCGCCGTTCCCAGCCCTACTCGGGGATCGAGCAGTACGACTTCGATGTGGTCACCGGCAGTCGAGGCGATGTCTACGATCGCTACCGGGTAAGAATCGGTGAGATGCGCCAGTCTTTGCGCATCGTCGCCCAAGTTGCCGACACCATGCCGCGCGGGGATTACAAGACCGAGGATCGTAAGGTGTCGCCCCCGCCGCGCCGCCGCATCGATGAGTCCATGGAGGCGCTGATCCACCACTTCAAGATCTACACGGAAGGATTCAAGGTCCCTGCTGGCGAAACCTATGTAGCGATCGAATCCCCCCGCGGCGAGCTGGGCTGCTACCTGGTCTCTGACGGGGGAGGATCCCCTCTACGGATGCACACGCGGGCGCCTTCCTTCTCCAACCTCCAAGCCCTGCCCATCATGATGGCGGATTCGCTGGTAGCCGACACCGTGGCGTGCATTGCTTCCCTTGATCCGGTCATGGGCGACGTGGACCGGTAACCGTCTATGTCCTATACGTGGTCACCGGCGGCGGAGGAGCGTGCTCGCAAGGTCATATGCACCTATCCCCGCCGGCGCTCGGCGGTGATGCCTTTGCTCTACATAGCCATGAGGGAGGATCTCGATCAAGGCTACGACAGGCTGACGCCGGCCGGCATGAGGCGAGTAGCCGAATTGGTCGGGCTGGCCCCCGCCCAGGTCTCGGCGGTAGCCAGCTTCTACACGATGTACAAGCGAGAACAGGTCGGAGACTATCTGGTTTCGGTGTGCACCTCTCTTTCCTGCTGGTTGGGAGGGGCTGATGATGTCATGCACGCCGTGGAGAACGAGGCGGGGGTTCCATCAGGAGCCACCGACCCGGAGGGTTTGATCTCGCCCGAGCATGTCGAATGTATCGGTGCCTGCGCCGGCGCACCGGCGGTTCAAGTGAACTACGAATTCGTGGAAGGAGTCACCCCCGGCAAGGCGCGGGAGATGGTGAGGTGGCTCAAGGATGCCCAGCCCCCCGGCGTGGCGGGCGATGAGCTGCAGGACCGTTTCGGCGGTACACCTTCCTTCCCGTGGGGGATTCCCGACGGCGTGGCGGCTACCGGGCCGGTTCCGGCGTTCCCCGCCCTCGGAACCCAGGTTCCGTCCGCGGGCACGGATCCGCCGCCGACGACGGCGTCGCCAACGGTAGGGAACGGTGACGGCCCGATGATCCTCACCGCCCGGATGAATGAGCATCCCCGGACCAGCCACACTCTCGCCACCTACGAACACAGCGGTGGCTACAGGGCGCTCCGCAAGGTGTTGGGAGAGCCCGGTATGTCTCCGGCGGAGATCACCGGAGAGGTCAAGGGCTCGATGTTGCGCGGGCGGGGTGGGGCCGGATTCCCGGCCGGGGTCAAATGGGGTTTCCTGGCGCCCTCCCGCCCTTCGTACCTGGTGGTGAACGCAGACGAGTCCGAACCCGGCACCTTCAAGGACCGCCAGCTAATGGAGCGAGACCCCCACCAGATGGTCGAGGGCATCGCGATCACCTCCTACGCCAACGAGGCCAACCACGCTTTCGTCTATGTCCGCGGTGAGTACCCGAAGGCCGCTCGGCGGGTCCAGAAGGCGGTGGACGAAGCCTATGAAGCCGGCTATCTGGGTCGAGACATTCTCGGCGCCGGTTACGACTTGGAGGTAACGGTTCACCTAGGCGCCGGCGCTTACATATGCGGTGAGGAGACTGCCCTCCTGAACAGCTTGGAAGGGCGGAGAGGCGAGCCCCGGCTCAAGCCGCCATACTTCCCGGCCGCCAAAGGTCTCTACATGATGCCGACCATCGTCAATAACGTCGAGACCCTCGCCAACATTCCATGGATAATCAACCACGGCGGCGCTCCCTACGCGGCGATCGGCCCGGCCGGGTCGCCTGGTCGGCGGATGTGTTCGATCTCCGGGCACGTCAACCGGCCCGGCAACTACGAGATAGTAGAGGGCCTTACCTGGCGGGAGCTGATCTTCGACCTGGCGGGAGGGATGCGCGATGGTAACCGTCTCAAGGCTTGGGTTCCGGGTGGCGCTTCGGCGCCCTGGTTCGTGCCGCAACTCCACCTCGATACGGAAGTAACCAAGGAAGCCATCGACGGTCACGGCTCGATGACCGGATCGGGAGCGGTGATCGTGATGGACGAAACAACCGACATGGTGGCGGCGGCGGAGCGCCTGGTCCGCTTCTTCGCTCACGAGTCCTGCGGCCAGTGCACCCCGTGCCGGGAGGGAACGGTATGGCTGGATCTGATTCTGCGGAGGGTGATGGACGGGCAGGGACGCCTTGTCGACGCCGACCTGCTGCTCGACGTTTCGGACAACATCTCCCCCGGCTTGAGGTGGCCGCCCGCGATGACCACGATCTGCCCGCTGGGGCCGTCAGCTGTGTCCCCGGTGGTTTCCCTGCTCAGATACTTTCCGGATGAGATCGAGGCCTACGTCAGGAGCGCCAACCTGGTTCCGGTAATGATAGGAGGTCCCCATTGACCGCACGCGAGACCTCCTTGGCGCGGCTGACCATTGACGGCGCCGACGTGGAGGCGCAGGCCGGAGAGTTGCTCATCAAGGTTGCTGAGGACTCCGGAACTTACATTCCCCGCTTCTGCTGGCATCCCCGCATGAACCCGGTGGGTATGTGCCGGATGTGCCTGGTCGAGATCGAGACTCCGCGCGGTCGCCTCATCGTCCCGTCGTGCATGCAGCCGGTGAGCGACGGCATGGTGGCCTACACCACATCCGATGCGGCCCGCAAGGCGCAGGAGGGGGTTCTCGAGTTCCTGCTCCTCAACCATCCCCTCGACTGCCCGGTGTGCGATAAGGGTGGCGAGTGCCCGCTCCAGGATCAGACGATGTCCTATGGACCGGGTGAAAGCCGCTTCGTGGAGGAGAAGCGCCATTTCGCCAAGCCGATCCCGATCAGCGACCTGGTGTTGTTAGACCGGGAACGGTGTGTGCTGTGCGCGCGCTGCACCAGGTTCGCCGACGAGGTGTCGGGCGATCCGCTGATCGAGTTCCAGAATCGCGGCAACTACACCCAGGTGCTCACCTTCCCCGACGAGCCGTTCAACTCCTACTTCTCGGGAAACACCGTGCAGATCTGTCCGGTGGGCGCCCTGACCGCGGTGCCCTACCGTTTCCGCGCCCGTCCTTGGGACTTGAACATCGCCGAGAGCACCGGAATGGTTCACACGGAGGGCGCCAGGCTGGCGGTTCACGCATCCCAGAACCGGGTATTGCGCCTGCTGGGGGTGGACAACGGCAAGACCAACCAGGGTTGGCTGTCGGATAAGGAACGATTCGGATTCGAGTACGTCAATTCGCCCGACCGGCTCCGTACCCCGCTCATCCGGGAAGGCTCGAGATTCCGCGAAGCCGGGTGGGGCGAAGCCCTCGATCTGGTGGCGAAACGGCTTTCTGAGGCCATTGTCGACGGTGGTGGGTCCGCGGTGGCGGCCTTGGGCGGCGCCCGCGGGACCAACGAGGATGCGTATGCCCTTTCCAAGTTCATGCGGGTGGCGGTCGGCTCTAACAACCTCGACGCCCAATTGGGTGACGGGCTCGACGCCCGTTTGCTGACCGGACTGGTGGGAAGGGGCCGGATCGATGATCTCGAGCAGGCCCGCACCATCCTCCTATGGGGACCGGACCTCAAGGAAACCCACCCCATCCTGTACCTGCGGGTGCGAAGAGCCGCACAGGAACTCGGGGCCACCCTGGTGGTTATCCATCCGAGACGGACCGGTCTGGACGACCGAGCCACCCATAAGATCACCTACCAACCGGGGACAGGCGGCGCCCTGCTGGAGCGACTCCAAGCCGGACAAGGTGAGTTGGGCGCGGTGCGGTCCGCGCTGGATCGCGGTCCGCTGGTTGCGCTGGTGGGCCGTCCGGGTCTGGCGGAGGATGCCCGCCTGGCCGAGTCAGTGGCTGCCTACGCGCGTAGTCTGGGTGGGGCCATTCTTCCGCTCGTTCATCGGGGCAACACCTTCGGCGCCCTTGATATGGGTGTCCATCCGGATATGTTGCCCGGTCGGGTGCTTCTCGACGGGGCTGACGAAGCCCCCGACCTGTTATCGAGTTGGGGCGCGCTTCCTGAAACGCCCGGTTCGGACGCTCCGGGAATCGCGGCCAAGGCTGCGGCGGGTGGGGTTGCGGTCCTTATTCTCTATGGGGCGGATCCGGTCCGTGACATGGTGGGGTCCGACGGTGGCGCCCTCCTCTCCAACGCGGGGTTCGTCGTCGCTCTCGACCTGTTCTTGAATCATTCTTCCCGCCTGGCCGATGTGGTACTGCCTGCGCTTGGATTCACGGAGAAGAAAGGCACGGTGACCAACCTGGAAGGAAGGGTCCAGATGGTCAACCGGCTGGTTCCCGGACCGGGCCAGGCCAGAGCCGATTGGTCGATCCTCGACGACCTGGCCACCAGGCTGGGTCGTCCTATCGGGCTGGATTCCGCCGAAGGTATCGCTGATGAGGTGTCGAGGGTCGCCCCCGCCTACTCCGGTGTCACATGGGATTATCTCGAATGGGAGGCACGAGATGGGGCGGTAGCGCCGATCGGCGAAGCTGAGCAACCGTTCCGGTACGAGCCTCGCTTCCGGACCACCCACCAAGACACTTCCCGTTATTCGCTCCATCTGGCCCGGACCCTCTATGACGGCGGGGTTCTCCTACAGCACTGCCCTTCCCTGTCCGGCCAGGCACCCGGCGCCTTCGCTTACCTCACACCCGATCATGCCGCTTCGATCGGGGTCGGGGAGGGTGACGCGGTTTCCTTCCAGATGGGGGAAGGGTCGCTGACCCTGCCGGTCCGGCTGGACCCAACCCTGCATAAGGGCACCGTGTACGTACCTTTCAACCAGCCCGATGTGGCCCCCTTGGGATGCATGAGCCTGCAGCTGGAGGGATGGCTCTGATGGACTGGATCGATGTGGCGCTCGTCATCGCCCGGGTGGTGGTGGTGTTCGCCCTTCTCATGCTGGTGACCATCCTGCTGGTCTGGTTCGAACGCAAAGTAGTGGCGGACATGCAGAACCGGGTAGGCCCGGATCGCGCCGGACCCTGGGGTGTACTCCAAACCCTGGCGGACGGCGTGAAGCTCTTCTTCAAGGAGCAGATAACTCCTCGCAAGGTCGAACTGGGTTTGTACCTGGCGGCGCCGATGCTGGCGGCCATTCCCGCCTTCCTCATGTTCATGGTTGTCCCGTTCGGACGGCCCTTCCGGATGACCATCGGCGGGGAGGTGAGAACGATTCCCCTGCAGGGCGCCGACTTGAACGTCGGGCTCCTTTACATCCTGGCCATGTCGTCGGTGGGGGTGTACGCGGTGGTGCTGGCGGGGTGGTCATCGGGTTCCAAGTACCCTCTGCTCGGAGGGGTGCGAGCCACCGCTCAGGCTATCTCTTACGAGGCGGCGATGGGGCTCTCCCTAGTTCCGGTGGTTCTGTTCGTGGGATCCATGCGCGTGTCCGAGATCGTGGCCGCCCAGGCGGGCACCCTGACTTTCTTCAACCAGACCATCGGCCTGCCCGCTTGGAACCTGTTCGTGCTGGCGCCATCCTTCGTGATCTTCTTCATCGCGGCGGTAGCCGAGACCAACCGGGCGCCATTCGACCTGGTGGAGGCCGAACAGGAGATTGTCGGTGGTTTCCATACCGAATATTCGGGGCTCCGCTTCGCGCTCTTCTTCCTCGCGGAGTACATCAACATCTTCACGATGTCGGCCCTGGCGGTGACCCTCTTCCTCGGGGGCTGGTCAGGCCCCACATGGGACGGGTCGCTGCCGGTTCTAGTGAGCGGTCTCCTGCCCACCGTGTGGTTCTTCCTGAAGGTACTGGTGTTCCTGTTCTTGTACGTGTGGTTGAGGGCTACGCTGCCCCGCCTGCGATACGACCAGCTGATGACGCTGGGATGGAAGCGGCTAATCCCGGCCTCCCTGGTTTGGTTGTTCTGCATCGGTGGGGCGCTGGCTGTCCGCCAGTTCGGTCTTCCTTGGAGTTGATATGGGACCTCTAGAGGCATTCATCAAAGGCATGATGGTGACGGGACGCCAGTTCATCGCCACTGTGTTCGGAAAGGGCCTGGTGACCACCAAGTATCCCGAGGTGATGCGGGATAAACCCCAGCGTTTTCACGGTCGCCACGTCCTCAACCGTTACGAGGACGGGATGGAGAAGTGCATCGGTTGCGAGCTGTGCGCGGGTGCTTGCCCGGCCCGCTGCATATACGTCAGAGGCGCCGACAACCCGTCCGATCATCCGGTCAGCCCGGGCGAGCGTTACGGGTTTGTATACGAGATCAACATGGCCCGCTGTATCTTCTGCGGCTTGTGCGTGGAGGCCTGCCCCACCGAGGCCATAACCCATACACAGCTGTTCGAGATGTCCACCACCAACCGGGAAGACGCCATATACACGAAGAAGGAACTGCTGGTGGACGAAGACGGCCAACCCAACCACATGTTCGGGAATGATCGATTCGCCGATCTGCAAGAGCTACGCAAGGCGGATGGCTGGATGCGGGCCACCTCCCCCCAAGGCCGGGCCGCGTACGAAGGTCAGGTAGCGTGGTCCGGTTCGGCCGGGGTTGGTGTGCGTCCTCCGGAAGTCGGCCAATCCGATTCCGATGAGGACCAGCGGTCTGAGACGGCGGATGGGTGATGGTTGAACTGGTTGTGTTCATCCTGATGGGGGCGGTTGCTGTGGGCGGCGCCGTCGCGGTGGTTCGAGCCCGCAATCCTGTGTACGGGGCGATGGGCTTGATGGCGACCCTGTTCGCTCTAGCCGTCTTCTATGTCGTTCACCTGGCTCATTTCGTGGCAGCGGTTCAGGTTATCGTGTATGCCGGCGCCGTAATCACCCTGTTCCTGTTCGTCATCATGTTTGTGGGGGTCGACCGGGCCGAGCAGATGACCGAGAGGCTTAGTGTCCAGCGACCGGTAGCTCTCGTGGTACTGGTTGCCGTAGTCATCCTGGCCGGGGTGTTGGTGGTCACTGACCGCTTTGACTGGGTTCTAACCTCCGGTGGCGATCCTCCGGTGGTGAACGGAACGGTCGAGGAGATCGGAGCGAACCTGATCCTCGACGACCGGGCCGCTGAACCGCGTGCATCCCGATGGCTGTTGCCCTTCGAGGCAACCGCCCTCCTGCTGGTGGTTGCCGCGGTGGGCGCCGTCTCCCTGGCCTTCTACCGCCCCCGTCGGCGAGGGGACCGTGACGACGCTCCCGCTCCCGGAACCGATTCGAGCGGGAGACCGTCGTGATGGTCACCGCCGAGTGGTACATGACCCTGGCCGCGGTTCTGTTCGTCATCGGAGCGGGTGGATTGCTCCTGCGCAGCAACGCCCTCGTGATGTTCATGTCGGTGGAGTTGATGCTCAACGCGGTCAACCTGACCTTCGTCGCCGCCGCACGAGCCCACGGGGACATCGGGGGCCAGATGGCGGTTCTGTTCGTTCTGGTGGTGGCGGCAGCCGAGGTAGCGGTGGGTTTGGCGATCATCGTGTCCGTTTTCCGTACCCGCCAGACAGCTTCGGTTGACGATCTATCGGAGCTCACCGGGTGAGTTGCGTCTTGAACCCGTTACTGCGTACGGTCGGATTGCCGGGTGCCGGTTTGCAGGATGTAGAGGCTGAGCGTGGTTGATTACCTTTGGATCGTCATCGCTCTCCCTCTCGGGATGGCCTTGTTCAATCACTTCTTCGGACGCAGGATCGGCGAACCCCGGGCGGCCGGGCCCGCCATCCTGGCGGTGCTGGGAGCTTTCGGTTACGCGGCGGTGGCCTCCCTGGACTTCTTCACCTCGGAGCACGCTTCCGAGGAAGCCGTCACGGTGGTTTACCTATTCGACTGGATACCCGGTTTAGGGGCCGGCGCCGAACTCCTCTGGGATCCTCTGTCAGCCACGATGACGCTGGTGGTGACCGGCGTGGGCGCCCTTATCCACATCTACGCGGTGGGTTACATGCACGGCGATCCCCGCTTCAGCCGGTTCTTCACCTACCTGAATCTGTTCATCGCATCCATGTTGATCTTGGTGCTGGCCAACAACTTTGCGCTGCTGTTCGTAGGTTGGGAATTGGTGGGCCTCTGTTCCTACCTGCTCATCTCCTTCTGGTACACGAGGCCGTCGGCGGCTTCAGCCGGAAAGAAAGCCTTCGTCGTGAACAGGATCGGCGACTTCGGATTCATGGTGGCTCTGATGGTCGTGTTCACCTCTTTCGGGACCCTGTCCTACACCCAGGTCCTCCACGAGCCCGGAGAGATCATCGGCGCGTCAACGGCCACGGCCATCGGACTGTTGCTCCTGGTCGGAGCGGCCGGGAAGTCGGCCCAGATTCCCCTCCATGTATGGCTGCCCGACGCCATGGAAGGACCTACTCCCGTTTCCGCGCTGATCCATGCCGCCACCATGGTCACTGCGGGGGTATACATGGTGGCCAGAACGGGCGCCATTTACGGTCTTTCCGATCTAGCCGGCGGGGTAGTCGCCACCGTGGGCGCCGTCACCGCTCTCTTCGCGGCCACCATCGCTATCGGGCAACGGGACATAAAGCGGGTTCTCGCCTACTCGACCATCAGCCAACTCGGTTACATGTTCATGGCGGTCGGGATCGCCGGGTACGTGGCCGGTCTCTTCCATCTGGTGACCCACGCGGTGTTCAAGGCCCTGCTGTTTCTCGGGGCCGGATCGGTGATCCACGCCATGGATGGTGAGCAGGACATGAACAAGATGGGAGGTTTGCGGGCCAAAATGCCCATCACCCACCTCACCATGGTGGTGGCGACGCTTTCAATCGCAGGCATCCCACCGTTGGCGGGGTTCTGGTCCAAGGACGAGATATTGGCGGTGCTTTTCGCCAAGGGCGGGTACTTCATCGCGTTGTGGGCGGTGGGGTTGGTGACGGCTCTCCTGACCGCCTTCTACATGGCCCGCCAGTACTTCTTGGTCTTCGGCGGCGCGCCACGCTGGAAGGACGGAGTTCAGCCCCATGAGTCTCCTCGCATCATGACCGGTCCGCTGGTGGTTCTTGGTGTGTTGACCGTGCTGGTCGGTTTCGTAAACACCCCGTTCAGGCTCGGGTTCGAGCACTTTCTGGCGCCTGCTTTCGAAGGGGTATACCTTGCACACGCCCCTGATGACGGGTTTCTCCTGGTTGCGCTGGCTTTGGTTTCGGTAGCGGCCGGGGTTGTCGGGATAGCGATCGCTTTCCTGCTCTATCACCGGGCGTCGGAGGAGGCTCGTCGACGCCTGCTGGGAAGGGTCTCGCGGCCGTTCATGGCCTGGGAGCACGGCTACTGGGTTGACGAGGTGTACGGCCGACTGATCGTGCGACCGGGCTTGCGGATGGCGATGTGGAATGCGGAGGCGGTGGACAACCGGACCATCGACCGGTTGGTGGTCGGAGTCGGCCGGGCGGTGTGGTGGATGGGCCGTCGCCTGCGCCCGTTGCAGTCGGGATTCGTGCGTTCCTACGGCGCCCTGCTCGCATTGGGGACGGTGATTGTGGTGGCTTGGATCGTGGCGCGAGGTCTGTGAGATGAGCGTGAGCAACCGGGTAGGAGTCGCTTCACGATGACCGGGTTCTCGACCCTCAGCGCCCTGATCCTCGTACCCGCCGTCGCTGCCGTCGTGGTGATGCTGATTCCGGAGCGCCGCCGTGAGCTGGTGCGCCCGCTGGGCGTGATCCTCAGCCTGCTGCCTCTCCCCCTGGCGGTTCTTCTCTTCATGCAGTTCGAACGAGGGGAGGCCGGGTTCCAGTTCGTGGAGCGGGTTGTGTGGATCGAACAACTCGGGGTTACGTGGCATCTAGGGGTGGACGGCATTTCGCTGCTTCTCGTCGTCCTGACCACCGTCTTGGTACCGGTCGCTCTCGGTGCATCCATGCATATCGACCGGCGGGTCCGGCTTTTCGTAGCCATGAACCTGCTCCTCGAAGCAGGGCTGATCGGTGTCTTCCTATCACTGGATCTGTTCCTCTTCTTCGTGTTCTTCGAAGTAATCCTGATCCCGATGGCGTTCATTATCGGGATCTGGGGGAGCGAGAACCGTATCTACGCAGCGATCAAGTTCTTCCTTTACACCGCCTTCGGATCCGCGCTGATGCTGGCCGGGATAATCGCGCTGGCCCTGCTTCACCGCGACCAGACCGGAGACATGAGCTTCTCCTACCTGGCGATGCTTGACCTGGACCTGACGACCGGTGTGCAGCGGTGGCTGTTCGGGGCGTTTGCGCTTGCTTTCGCGATCAAGGTGCCCATCTTCCCCCTCCACACCTGGCTCCCGGACGCCCACGTAGAAGCTCCCACCGCCGGATCGGTACTCCTGGCCGGTGTACTCCTGAAGCTGGGAACCTACGGTCTCCTCCGGTTCAATCTGCCGCTCTTCCCGGAAGCGACGCTGGAGTTCGTGCCGCTCCTGGCGGTTCTGGCGGTCGTAGGAGTGATATACGGGGCTGTGGTGGCCATCGTGCAACCCGACCTCAAGAAGCTGGTGGCCTATTCGTCGGTCAGCCACCTCGGGTTCATCGTGCTCGGAACCTTCGCGCTCACTTCGCAGAGTCTCGAAGGAGGAGTGGTCCAGATGATCAACCACGGTCTCACCACCGGCGCCCTGTTTCTCCTGGTAGGGATAATCTACGAACGGCGCCACACCAAGCTCATCGCCGATTTCGGTGGTTTGGCTTCCTCGACACCGATCTTCGCGGGGATGTTCCTGTTCATCGCCTTCGCATCTATCGGCCTGCCCGGCCTCAACGGGTTCGTGGGTGAGTTCCTGATCCTTATGGGGAGCTATCCCACCCTTCCCGTATACACGGTGGTCGCCGCGTTAGGGGTGATACTCGCGGCTGTCTATTTGCTGTGGGCTTACGAACGGGTGTTCACCGGCCCGATTACCAATCCCGCTAACCGGCAGGTATCGGACCTTACGATGGGTGAGGTGCTGCTGTTCGTGCCGCTGGTGGCCCTGATAGTCCTGCTTGGTGTGTATCCCAAAGTGGCCCTCGATGTGATCGGACCATCCACTGACGCGGTGCTGAGCCGTATCGAAGCCACCACCGACTATGTATCGCCCCTCGCCGGGTTCGATCTGTTCCCTTCAGGAGCCGGCAAATGACCGACGTATCCTATCTGGCGATCGCTCCCGAGATACTATTGCTGATCGGAGCGGTGCTGGTGCTGATGGTCGACGTGTTCGCCCATCCAAAACCACGAGTACACGGGTGGCTGGCAGGGGCGACTTTCCTCGCGGTGGCGGTAGCGATCGGCGCCCAATGGCATCGTATCGGGATCGACGGGGTGGGAACCTCCTTTGGAGGAACCCTTTTCCTGCACAACCTGTCGGTCACGGCCCGGAGCATTCTCCTGGTGATAGCCGTCCTCGGTGTGGCGACCGCTTGGGACATGCTGGTCGGGTTAGGGCGCAGGATGGCCGAGGGGTTGAGCTTGGTCATGGTGTCCACCGCCGGGTTCATGCTGATGGGAGCGTCCGCTGATCTGATAATGGTGTTCGTGGCTCTCGAGATCGGTTCGATATCGCTCTATGTCCTGGCCGGGATCGTTCGCAATTCCCCGACCGGGGACGAGGCGGCGATGAAGTACTTCCTGCTGGGGGCCTTCGCATCGGCGATCTTCATATACGGGGCCGCTCTGACCTATGCCGGGACCGGCCTCACCAATCTGGTGGAGGCGGGGGCGGCCATGTCTTCCTACCATGTGGCGCGCCCGGCCGTTCTCCTGATCGGCATGTCCCTGCTGGTGGTGGGAATCGCATTCAAAGTCACCGCGGCGCCCTTCCACGCATGGGTGCCCGACGTCTATCAGGGAGCTCCGGCGGGTGTGGTGGGGTTCATGGCGGCCGCTGCCAAGGTTGGAGGTTTCGCAGCTCTGATCAACATCCTGATTATCGGCTTCGATAGGTATCGGGGTGCTTGGGCGGACGGCCTGGCTCTAATAGCCGCCATATCGGTTGTTCTGGGGACCTTGCTGGCTATCCAACAATCCGACGCTCGCCGCCTGCTTGCCTATTCCGGCGTCGCCCACGCCGGATTCATACTTACCGGGTTGACCGCCGGCCTGGTAGGGACTGCAAGCGTGCTCTTCTATCTGGCTACCTACTCGGTGATGCTGGTGGGGGCTTTCGCGGCGGTGGCTGTGGTCAGCGGTCCGGCTTCGTCCGGTAGCAGTCTCGATGAGTACCGAGGGCTTGGTAAGAGGTCGCCGCTGGTAGCCGGGGTGCTGGCCGTACTGATGATCGCCATGTCCGGGATGCCCCTAACGACCGGTTTCATCGGCAAGTTCCAGGTGTTTACCTCGGCTTGGGACGGGGGCTTCCGATGGTTGGTAATCGTCGGTCTGCTCTCCTCGGTAGCGGCCTTCTTCTTCTACCTTCGCCTAGTGGTGCTGATGTACTTCCGACCGTCGGACCAGTCGCAGGACCATCCGTCAACATCCGTGCGGATGCGTTTGGTCTTGCTCCTTTCGGCGGCCGTAACAGTGGTGTTCGGGGTTTTCCCCGCACCTCTGCTCGGATGGCTTGACCAGGCCGGCGGTTAACCCTGATTATTCAGGTTTCCCACACACCGAGGCATGTAACGCCAGCTCAACCTGAGTATTGGGAGAACCCCACCGTTCGCCGGACAGGTGAATCTCTACACCGGACCGGGACAGGAAACGCCGATAGCTGTATTTCCTGGTCAGGGTGCGAATATGGTCTACTCTACTTATCCCCCAAATCCCCATCCATGAATGATCGGGGTTAGGGGCTCTTGCTAGCCACTCTGGTCGGCTCGGGATTGGCTCTCATACTGCTGGTCGGCGCCGGTGAGCCACAAGCGCTGCGCACCGCTTCTTCCGACGTCTTCCTGATACGCGAGGGAGAGGTGGTGAATGAGAACCTTTACGTTGCCGGGTCCCTGGTAAGGATCGCCGGAACCATCCGAGGTGACCTCATGGTGCTCGCCACCGACCATCTGGAGGTGTCGGGTCGGGTGGAGGGCGACGTCATCGGCTTTGCTGCTACCGCGAACCTAACCGGTGCGGTAACCGGCTCCGTGCGGCTGGTCGGGATCGACCTCGACATCGCCGCCAGAACGGGAGGAGACGTAGTCGGATTAGGTAGGGACGTCTATCTCGGCGGTTCCACCTCGGGAGACTCGCTGGTGTGGTCGAACTCGCTAATAGCCGGGGGAGAGGTTGGCCGTGATCTAACGGGCCGCACCTTCGGGCGGGCCACCGTCGGCGGTCGGGTAGGTCGGGATGTGGAGATGACTGTGGGAAGGTTGGTGGTGCTCGAAGGCGCCCATGTGGTTGAGGATCTCGGATATCGCAGCGCGCGGGAGGCCGTCATCGACTCCGGAGCGGTCATCGGCGGGGTGTTGGCCCAGCGCGTTCCCCTCACCGCCGATCTCCGGACCCGGGCTGCTCGCCTCATGCTCGGGTTTATCTCCTTCGTGTTGCTGGTGGCGTATGGCCTAGTGATGATCGGGGTTACACCGGACAAGTTGGAGAGGTCGGTTACCAGACTGGAAAGACACCCCCTCCGGTGCCTTCGCCGGGGCTCGATACAGGTGGGTATTCTCGTCTTGCCTATCTCCGCCGCGACGGCCGGTGCGATCTGGGGATCTCCGAAAGTTGCCATCACTTCAGGCATGCTAGGCCTGTTCATGGTTCCCCTAGTGGTGGTCGGGTTAACGTTCTTGGTGTTGACGGCACCGCTACCGGTCCTGATCCTTGCTGGACGAGTCATCAGCCGCAACCGCCTGAGTGATTACGCGGCGTTCATTCTGCCGGTGATTCCGTTGACGGTTCTATTGTTCTGGTTCCCGTATGTGGGTCTGGGTGTTGGGGTAGTCCTACTGGTCATGGGAGGAGGCGCCCGTTCCCTGACCGCCGGCGAGCGCTACATCTTGTCGAGGATGTGATCCCACCTCGGCGAGGACGGCCCTGATGTCCTGATTCGCGAATTCGCTGCCGATAAGCCCCGCCCCCGCCCGTTCGAGCCAGCCCCCGCAAGCCCATTCCGTGGACTAAGGCCGACCGCCTGAGAACAAGGGGGAGACCGACGTTAGGTAGGAAGTCGGTGACGGTTATCCTTTGACAACAGCTTTAGCTGCTAATGCGGCGAAGGAGAGGGGTTCACGTAATGAACAGCATCACTCTCGAAAACTATCGATGCTTTCGCGACCAGCAGACCGCCCGCCTGGCACCCCTCACACTTCTCGTAGGTGAAAACAGCACCGGCAAGACGTCGTTCCTGGCCCTGATCCGGGCGCTCTGGGACGTAGCGTATGGTCAGCGTATACCTGACTTCAAGGAGGAACCATACGATCTGGGGAGCTTTCACGAGATAGCGAATCAACCTAACGAGGGCAGTGCAGCGTCCGATTACTTCATGGCTGGTTTTGAGGCTAAGGATAAGAGTGAAGACCCTCATGAACCTCGAAGCCCTCTTCATTTCGAAACAACCTTCAGAAAGCTTGGAACCAGGCCGATTCCCATACGACGCCTCTATCGTCGCGGTAGCAATTCAATTGAGGAGCTCTTTGGTCAGGATCATCTTGAGCGAATCCAGATCAAGACTAGTAGAGGGAGTTGGGGGCTGGAAATACCTCAACATCCCCGCTTTACGCGGGTTGGTGGAAACCTGGAATCGGATGATTACCTAACACCGTTATTTGTGTACGTACATCTACATTTCCAGGGAAATGGATCAGAGAGAGGGAGTCTGGAACCTGCTGAGGGTTCACCATCGTTCATTGAAGAAGATTTGGAGGCCATACAAGATCTACTGTATTCGAACGATCTACCTCCTTGGCATCGTCCCTTTGCCAGTGCACCGGTCCGATCCAAACCGCACAGGACTTACGATCCATCTCGGCCCACTTTAGACCCGGAGGGTGACTATATTCCGATGTACCTCTCCGGTCTATACTCTCGGGACCCGTCCACCTGGCAGAAACTCATCGAGAGAATCGAGCGTTTCGGGGTTGACTCGGGTCTATTCGAGAAGATAGTTATCAGGCAACTAGGCAGGAGAGAGGGTGGTCCATTCCAGATCGAGATCCGCCATGCCGGATCGTCGAGTAATCAACCCCATCATAATCTAATCGACGTCGGTTATGGGATAAGCCAGGTACTCCCCTTGGTTACCGAACTTCTGAGGGAGGACGCCCCAAAGGTACTCCTATTACAACAGCCCGAAGTTCATCTACACCCGAGTGCTCAGGCTGCTCTCGGTAGTCTGTTTTGTGAAGTTGTTGGCGAGCAGCGCCAGATAATTGTCGAGACACACAGTGACTATATTCTTGATCGGATCCGGATGGATGTACGGGATGGGACCACATCTTTAGGCGCTGATGACGTGTCAATCCTGTTCTTCGAGCGTGGTGATCGGGGCGTGCGAATACACTCACTAAGGTTCGATGAACTAGGGAATGTAACGGATAGACCAGAAGGATATCGAAGGTTTTTTTTGAGCGAAACACGCAGATCAATCGGCATCTGATGTGTGCTATTATAGACGCAAATGTAGCCCATCAGTTAGAGAGATCAGAGCGCCATAGTCCAGGCTTACGATTCCTGGACCGTGTCGACAGAGGCGGCATGTTGCTGGTAATCGGGGGTCGACTTAGTCGAGAACTTGGCCAAACTCGAATCCGGGAGTGGTTGAAGGAAGCTCTTCTGGCCGGAAATGCCAGGGCATATAATGATGAAATAGTTGACAGAAGAACAGAAGAGATTCACGAATTAGGAACATGTTCTTCTGACGATCCACACATCATAGCACTGGCTCAAATAAGCCGGGCACGGCTCTTGTATACGAATGATAGAAACCTTCAGTCCGACTTTCGGAACAAGTCTCTGATAGATAAGCCAAGAGGCAAGGTGTATACAACTCTTAAATACGAGGTATTTCACACAAGCCACAGACAGATGCTGAACAGATCCGATTTGTGTGCAGAGGCATGACCTCGGTGGCGGGTTACGCATATACGGGATTGCGATGGCACCATGAGCCGTCGACTATGTATACGGGCGGATGACTCTAGCGACGTTTCTTGGGAGGCCACTTACCCTGTTCTTTGAGCTTCTCCCGGCGGCGTTCCAGCAGGGCGGCAGCCTGGTCCAAGTCGAGACTTGCGATGACGCCTTCCCGTACGGAGGCGTTAACTACACCGTCGGTAACGTAAGGTCCGTACCGACCGGTCTTGACAATCACGTTGCCACCCGACACCGGGTCGGTACCCAGCTCCTTGAGGGGAGGTGCCGCCACTCGACGCCTTGACTGCTTGGGGGCGCTTAATACTTTCACGGCGGCGTCGAGCGTGATCTCGAAGAGTTGGCGGGGATCGTCGAGACTGCGGGATTCCTTTCCCATCTTGATGTACGGTCCGTAGCGACCGTTGTAGGCGAGGATTGCCTGGCCCGTTTCCGGGTGTTTGCCGATCCGGCGAGGTAAGGAGAGCAACCGGAGCGCGTCTTCCAGACCCAGCTCATCGATAACCATGTTCGGGAGGAGGGACGCTCGTTTGGGCTTCTTGGTGGTTTCCTGATCATCGCCTAGTTGCACGTAAGGGCCGTATCGACCTTCTCGGGCGAGAACTGTCAGTCCGGAAACCGGGTCGGTTCCCAGGATCTTGTCTCCGGTGGGCGTCTCTTCGAGTATTTCGATCGCTCGTTCCACCGAGAGTTCATCGGGCGCCATACCTTCGGGAAGCGACGCCTTGTCGTCGCCGCGAGCGATGTACGGTCCGTACCGGCCTACCCGCACGACAACGGGTACCCCATCGGTGTCCTCTCCCAGGCCGAGGTTGATATTCCTAGGGTCGATACGGTCGATATTCTCGGCTGATATGAGGTGGCGGAGCCCGGGCGTGCCGTTACCGTGGAAGAACCGCCGGAGCCAAGGCACCTTGTCCTCTTCTCCCCTGGCAATCCGGTCCAAGTCGTCCTCCATGCGGGCTGTGAAGTCGAAGTTCACCAAGTCCTCGAAGTGGCGTTCGAGCAGCAGTGTGGTGGCGAACCCGGTGATGGAGGGCACGAGGGCGGTACCCTTCTTGAATACGTATCCACGTTCGATGATCGTGGAGATGATCGAGGCGTAAGTGGAGGGGCGACCGATTCCCCGATCCTCGAGTTCCCTGATCAACGATGCTTCGGTAAAGCGCCGCGGCGGCTGGGTTTCGTGGCCCTTGGGTGTCAGGTTCTCGGCTAGGACCGCATCCCCCACTGCGAGGGTAGGTAGCCGCCGCTCCCGACCGACCGCTTCCGTGTCGGGACCCCTTTGATTCCGATCGTAAACGCGCAGGAAGCCGGGAAACGTGATGACCAGTCCCGAGGTACCGAACTCCAGGTCGGTACCACCCGCCGCAGGACCGCCGATCCGGACGCGGGTGCTTTCTCCTCTGGCCGCGGCCATCTGCGAGGCGAGCGCACGAGCCCATATAAGCCGGTAGACGCTTTGCTGGTCCCGATCCTTTACCAGAGCGGCAACCTCTTCGGGGGTCTTCCAGGAATCCCCGGACGGGCGGATCGCCTCGTGAGCCTCTTGGGCGTTCTTCACCCGGCTGGTGTAGGTGCGGGGTTTCGGGGATAGGTATTTGGATCCGTATCGTTTGACGATTTCTGAACGGGCAGTTTGGAGCGCGGTTTCCGAGAGGGTGGTGCTGTCGGTCCGCATGTACGTTATGTGACCCTGTTCGTAAAGCCGCTGGGCGGCCCGCATTGTCCGCGACGCGCTGTAGCGGAGCTTGCCGGACGCCTCCTGCTGCAAGGTAGAGGTCCGGAAGGGGGCGTAGGGTTGGCGCGTGTAGGGCTTGGCCTCCACGGAACGAACCCGAAACCGACGACCCTCCGCCGCATCCGCCAGTGCCGTAGCTCTTGCCTCGTCGAGCCGAACCACCTTGGGCGAGGTGAGCTTCCCCGCCTTATCAAAATCTCTGGCGGCAGCAAGACGCACGCCGTCCACGGCTGCCAGCGAGGCGGGAAACTCATCCGAAGACGCGGTGGCGAATGTCCCGTCCACGTTCCAGAAACCAGCCGAAACGAACGCCATCCGGAGCCGTTCCCGTTCGACCACCAGCCGGACCGCCACGCTCTGGACCCTTCCCGCCGACAGACCCTTACTCACCTTGCGCCACAGGACCGGAGACAGCCCGTATCCCACTAGCCGGTCGAGGGTTCGGCGGGCTTCCTGGGCCTCTACGAGGTTGCTGTCTATGGAGCGAGGGTTGGCAAGCGCGTTACGTATCGCGGAAGGAGTGATCTCGTGAAAAACCATCCGCCTCATCGGAACCTTGGGTTTGAGCACCTGTTCGAGATGCCACGCAATCGCTTCACCTTCCCGGTCTTCGTCGGTGGCGAGATACAACTCGGAGGCATCCTTCACCAGTTTTCGGAGTGTCGTCACCACCTTGCGACTCCCCGGCGGGACCACGTAGATGGGCCGGAAGTCGCGGTCCACATCCACCCCCCAGTCCCTTGCCCAACGCTCCTGTTTGTATCGGGCGGGAATCTGTTTGGCGTTGTTGGGTAGATCACGGATGTGGCCTTGGGATGACTCGACGCGATAGCCACGGCCTAGGTAGCCGGAGATGGTACGAGCCTTGGTAGCGGATTCGACGATGATAAGTGGCCTTGCCATGATGGAATAGATAGCCTGAAACGGGCGATCATGTCAAGACGGGCTTACTCGCCCGAACCGAGACAGCCGGTATTATTGCGACTCGTGATTCCTCTAATCGGCTTTGGGGGTTGTTGATCGAACTATTGCGCAGGGGCGCCTTCTCGCGGCTGTGGTGGGCTAGCGCCGCTTCCTCGTTGGGTGATTGGATAACCTTCTTCGCCACGCTGGCGCTTGCCAGCCAAATCGGTGGCAGTACGGCGGTCCTGGTACCGCTGATGAGCAGGATCATCCCGAGCCTGCTGCTCGGCTCGTTCGCAGGGGTAATCGCCGACCGGCTGGACCGCAAGTGGGTCATGGTCCTGTCGGATGTGGGCCGGGGGGTGGTGGTGCTCGCTTTCGTTCTGGCTGACGACCTGATAATGATCGCCGTCATCTCGTCCGTTCTCGAACTGCTGACCATGATCCGCCAGCCTGCTCGGGAGGCAGCCGTTCCCACCCTGGTCAAGCCGAGGGATCTAGTGGCCGCCAACAGTTTCTCCGCGCTCGCGGCCTATGGAACCGCGCCGATCGGGGCGGCTATATGGACCGGCCTTGCCGCCCTCTTCGTAGCGACAGGCGCATGGGGTCCGGTCGACCGGGGGCCCGACCTTGCCTTCGTGATGGACTCTGTAACCTTTCTGGTATCGGGCGCTCTAGTCGCCACCATCGCCATCCCGAAACCCGCTCTCGCCGGGGACACCAAGGTAGGAAGTGAGCAGCGGGACTGGTGGCAACCGATGAGGGACCTGGTAGAGGGTGTGGTATTCGTGACCAGGACCAGGACGGTTCGCCGAGTGGTGTTCGGTATGGCGGTGGCACTCTTCGGGGGAAGCGCCCTGTTGCCGCTTGGGCAGTCCTTCGCCCGGGACGTGCTCGGAGGTGGGGATACCGGTTTCGGCGCCCTTGTGACAGCTTTGGGGGTTGGTGTGGCGCTTGGCATGCTGGGGGTGTCCCTATTCAGCACCGAGCAGACCCGATACGATCTCACCTACTCTCTCAGCTTGGGTATTACCGGGGTGGCGATCGGTCTGGCCGCCTTTACACGAACCGTGGGGGGAGCTTCGGGATGGGTGCTCCTAGCCGGAGTGGGGACCGGCTATGCCTACGTGATGGGTTTCACTCATCTCCATGAGGTGGTCGAGGACCGGTTGCGCGGGCGTACTTTCGCCGCGTTGTTCACGCTGGTCCGAACCGCCATGATGGTGTCTTTCGCGCTGGCCGTACTGGCGGCGGCCACCTTGGACGGGGTACTCCCTGCGCCGTTCGACAACGGCATCCGGAATGTGTTCGCCCTCGCCGGCATCCTCATCCTGGTAACCGGAGTACTCTCCATCGCCTACATTCGGCAGGGTCTGGCGCCACCCCGACTGCCCCGGAAGATGCAGCGTTCGATATCGGACACCGCCCATACCCGAGCCTTGGCCGAAGGCGGCAGGCGGCGGGGCAGGGATCATGACGAGGTAAGAAGTGTTGGAGAGGGAAGAGACCGCGAAGGGTGACCGCGGGCACGAAGCGGGGCCACCGTCCATGTGGAATCCAGATGAATCCGCCGGAACGGCCCCGATTACATTGACCGGGATGAGCCGCTACATAGCGTTGGAAGGTATCGATGGCGCCGGGAAGTCCACCATCAAGACGGCGCTCGCGCACCGTTTGGTGTCCGCCGGTGTTGAGGTAGTCGCCGTGCGGGAGCCCGGCGGAACCCCGCTAGGCGAGAGGCTCCGAACTGTATTGCTTGATGGACAGGCCGTTACCCCGTGGGCAGAGGCCCTCATGTTCGCCGCCGCTCGAGCGCAGCTGGTGGAGCAAGTGGTGGGCCCGGCGCTGCGACGAGGGGCCTGGGTGGTGAGTGATCGCTCGGTTTATTCGTCGCTGGCTTACCAGGGCGCCGGTCGGGGATTGGGTATCGAGGCGGTCAGGAAAGTCAACGAACCAGGCATGGCGACAACGTGGCCCGACCTGGTGATCCTCCTGGCTGTCGATACGCGGATCGGGTTGGCTCGACAGCGTCGGGCTGACCGCATCGGCGCCTCGGGCATTTCGTTCCTATCCAAGGTCGCCAAGGCGTTCGTAACCCTTGCCGCCCGGGATCCCGGTCGCTTCGTCGTGGTGGACGCGGAGCGGCCGTTGGAGGCAGTGACGGACGATGTGTGGGCGGTGGTGAGGCGGTCGGGCGATGTTTAGGAGCATCGGCGAGGGGATCATCGGCCACCAAGCAACGATTGATGTTCTCGAACGGGAGGCGCCGTCACCCAACCATGCCTACCTGTTTGTCGGACCTCCTAATGTCGGGAAGGCAACCGTGGCGCTGGCTTTCGCCGCGGAGTTGGTCAGCATCTCGGAGGCGAGCCGGGAGCGGGCGATGCGCCACAGCCACCCCGACGTGGTGGTGTTCGGCCCTGAGGGCAAATCCTCCCTCGGGGTCGACCAGGCCCGCCTCGCCATCAGGACCGCCGCCTTGAGACCGGTGGAGGCCGACCGCAAGGTGATCATCTTTGAAGAAGCCTCCGTAATGACCGAAGCGGCGGCGAACGCCTTGCTCAAGACGCTGGAGGAACCGCCGCCGGACACAGTTTTCGTCGTGGTGGTCGGCTCCGAAGACGATCTTCCTGCCACTGTGGCGAGCCGTTGCCGGATCGTTCGATTCGGCCGGGTCTCCCAAACGGAGATCGTGTCGGCGCTCATCGACCGGGGAGTTGATGAGGAGCAGGCGAGGGTCACCGCCAGGATCACTGGAGGGAGTCCCGGTCTAGCCCTGGATCTGGCAACCAATCCGGATATCGAGGAGTTTCGTCGCCGCTGGTTATCGGTGCCCGGACGGGTAACGTCGCGGACCGGCGACGGGTTTCGCCTCGCTAAGGAGATGGTGGACGCTCACGCGCCGCTGCTCAAGGGGATCAAAAAGCGCCGGCAAGAGGAGATCAAGGAGCTGAAGTCACGGGAGCCGGACACTCCGACCGGCGCCCTGGAGGCCGCCGCCAAGCGCGAGCTACGCAGCACGGGGAATGCGCTGCTGATCGCTGGGCTGGAGATGCTCGCCTCCTGGTACCTGGACTCGGCCTCCGTACAGTTCGGCGGCCCACGCCGCAACCCCGATGTGCCGACTACGGATCTGGCCATGGTTCCCATCGATCAAGCCGTCCATTCCGCGGAGATAATCATGGACGCGGCGGTTCAGATCAGACGCCGGCAGAGACCGGGGTTGGTGCTTGGCTGGCTCTTCACGTCGCTCGGTTAGCCCATCCGGATCACGCTTCTTCAAGAAGTGCAATATGTCAAGTGCAGGTGGTCAATTATCCCCTCGCACCGGGCCCACTCTTCAATCATGGGGATGAGATCGGACAGCTGGTCGGCGCCACCTGCGAAGCCCAAGTCGTCCTCGGCCCACCACGTAGTTCCCGCGTGCCGATTCCGGTAAATCCGCACCGCATGCATCAGGTTCCTCCTCGTTCTCGCCCGCTTCACGATAGAAGCCCGCTGGACCAAACATGTAGTGGAGCCTTCAGGGCTTACGTCGACACTATCCGTGGGTGCGAAACCTTATTAGGTTCTCAAAACCAGCGTCCTGAGTCTTTGTTTCGTTTGTGTGTGGGAGACCGCGAAATCTTTCTGAGGGGCGTTGCCCGACCGCAAGAGGATCTGTCCCACCTCCTCTGCATACTGGTGGGTAACCGTAAGCACCGACGGTTCGATCAGGTACCGACCGGACCGGGGTTGGGATTATCTTGTTTTTTTACCTTGCTGTCGGCAAGGGGTTGGCGGGACGCGTTTCGACGCCGAGGAGGCGGCGGTTGGGGGTGGGTTCCCACCGGAGGTGAACCATCCGGTAGTTTCGTTTTCGCGGTTTTCTCCAGATCTGTGCTTGATCCGAGTACGGTGTTATTCCCAGCGGATCTGTGATAGAGGACACTGGGCCCCTAGGTTGGTCTCAGGCGTCCTTGTCGGCTGTGGTTCCTTTGGCGGTGGAGAACGGATGAGCGGCGAGACGATCAACAACTACCAGGCGTTCATCTGGTCAGTGGCCGATCTGTTGCGAGGGGTCTACAAGCAGTCCGAGTACGGGCGGGTGATCCTGCCCTTGACGGTGCTTCGGCGGCTGGACTGCGTGCTGGATCCCACCAAGGAAGCGGTTCTGGAAAGAGCCGAGATGCTCCCGGCGAGCTTGGAAAACCGGGGTCCGGTGTTGAAACATATTGCGGGGCAGTCGTTCTACAACACGTCCAAGCACACCTTCACGACTTTGCTGGCCGATCCTGACAACGTGGCGGCCAACTTGCGCAACTACATCGCCGGGTTCTCCGAGTCGGCCCGCGACATCATCGTGAAGTTCAACTTCGACACCCATATCGACCGCCTCGCCGAACACAACCTCCTCTACCTGGTGGTGTCGAAGTTCGCCGACCTCGACATGAGCCCCGCCAAGGTGTCCAACCTGGAGATGGGCTACATATACGAGGAGCTGATCCGCCGATTCTCGGAGTTGTCCAACGAGACGGCGGGGGAGCACTTCACCCCTCGGGAGGTGATCAGCCTGATGGTCAACCTCCTGTTCACGGACGATGACGAGCTGCTTACCAAGCCGGGAATCGTCAAGACCATGCTGGATCCGGCTTGCGGAACCGGGGGGATGCTGTCGGTGTCGGAGGAGTACCTGCGCGAGCTGAACCCCGGGGCCCGGTTGGATGTCTACGGCCAGGAGGTCAACGCCGAGACCTACGCCACTTGCCGCGCCGACATGATGATCAAGGGTTTGGACGCGGCGCGGATACGGTTCGGGAACAGCTTCGACAACGACCGGCACCCCCACCGCCGTTTCGACTACCTGCTGGCTAACCCTCCCTTCGGGGTGGAGTGGAAGATGGTCAAGACCCACGTCAAATCCGAACATGAGACTCGGGGATTTGCGGGCCGGTTCGGCGCCGGAGTGCCCCGCATCAACGACGGGAGCTTCCTGTTCCTCCAGCACATGATCTCCAAGATGAAGCGACCCGGCGAGGGGGGCACCCGTCTGGCCATCGTGTTCAACGGCTCGCCACTGTTCACCGGGGCGGCCGGATCGGGCGAATCCGAGATACGGCGCTGGATCATCGAGAACGACTGGCTGGAAGCGGTGGTCGCCCTGCCCGATCAGCTGTTCTACAACACCGGAATCTCCACCTATTTCTGGGTGATAACCAACCGCAAGAGTCGCGAACGGCGCGGCAAGGTGCAGTTGATCGACGCCCGCGAGTCGTGGACCAAGATGCGCAAGAGCCTCGGCAACAAGCGCAAGCAGATCAGCGACGAGCAGATCGACGAGTTGACCCGCCTTTACGGCACCTTCGAGGAAGGCCCGAGGTGCAAGATATTCCCCAACGAGAGCTTCGGCTTCATGCGCATTACCGTTGAACGTCCCCTCCGGCTGCGGTGGGAGATTAACGACGACACCCTGGCCGCGGTAGCCGCCGCCACGCAAGTCCGGAAGCTCTCTCCTGAGGTGCGGGAGTCACTGCTTGGCGAACTCCGATCCAAGCATGGGGAAATGTTTCACACCGAAAAGAACGCTAAAGAGTTTGTAAATCTCTCTCTCTCTCTCTCTCTCTCTCTCTCTCTCTCTCTCTCCTCGTCGAATACCGACGCCGCTCGTCAACGCCGTTGCCAAGGCGCTCGAAGTGCGGGATCCCGACGCTCCGATCATCACCACGACCAGGGGCAAACCCAAACCGGATCCCACCCTGCGCGACTACGAGAACGTGCCGTTGCCGCCCAAGCGGGTCACTTTCGAGCCGGATACGGGCAGACGGCTTGACACCCTCGAATACCGAACCGCTATCGAGGATTATCTAGAAGAGGAAGTCTTGCCCTGGGTCCCCGACGCCTGGCACGATCCGAAGAAGACCAAGATCGGCTACGAGATACCCCTGACCAGGCACTTCTATGTCTACACCCCACCCCGCCCCCTCGAAGAAATCGACGCCGAGATCAGGATCCTAGAGGCCGACACTCGAGCTCTATTGGCGGAAATAACCGGGTGATGGTCAGACTGAAGCATCTTGCGCGCCTTCATACGGAGTGCACATCTAGCGGTACCCGTCCATATGTGGCGCTTGAGCATATCGACAGTTGGACTGGTGATCTCCTAACGTCTGCAGAACTTCCGGAGCGAACTCCTACACGGGCTGGCATGGTTTCGATTGAGCCGGGTGATGTCCTGTTCGGGAAACTTCGACCGTATCTTGCGAAGACCTGGCTGGTGGATCGGCCTGCGTTGGCTTCCACCGAGTTGCTGTGTATGCGGACCTTTGATGGGGTTGAGTCTCGGTGGTTCGGATACCTGACGATGACCTCTCAATTTGTTGGATGGGCGGTGGCAACGTCGGAGGGAACCAAGATGCCTAGGACTAGCTGGGAGAAGGTTGGCGCGTATCGGTCCTGGTTACCGCCGGAGTTCGAGCAGCAGGCGATTGCTGATTACCTCGACACCGAAACCGGCCGCATCGACGCCCTCATCTCCAAGAAACGCCGCCTGGTCGAACTCCTCCGGGAACGCCGCCGGGCACTGATCACCGCGGCGGTTGATCCTGATCGCCACAACGACCAACACTCCGAAACGGCCGGTTACCGGGTTGCGACGACTACGAGGCTCAAGCGAGTGACCGTGCTGCGGGCTGGAGGAACCCCTTCCGTCCAAACTGGACGATTCTGGTCTGATCCACCTGATGGGCTTCCGTGGGTTGCGATCGGTGATATGTCGGGTGGCAACTTCGTAAGCGACACAGATCGTCACGTTTCTCTGGAGGGTATCGCCGTGAAGCGACTTCCGGTTGGGCGACCAGGGACTGTTATGTTTGCGATGTATGCCAGCTTGGGTGCCGTTGCCGAGCTAGCTGTGACTGCATCTTGGAACCAGGCCTTGCTCGGGATTGATCCCGTTGAAGGAGTTGCGGTGGGAAGGTTTGTCAGATACTGGTTAGAGCACCTTCGTCCAAGTCTAGGAGCATTGGCACGAAGCAATACCCAGGACAACCTGAATGCTGAGCAGGTGGCGAATCTGGCTTTCCCTGTCGTTTCTGTGGACGAGCAGCGGGCGATTGCCGATTTCCTCGACACCGAAACAGTCCGGATCGACAAACTGGTTGAGAAAATCGCCCGCACCGTCGAGCTTCTCCAGGAACGTCGCTCGGCCCTGATAACAGCCGCAGTCACCGGCGAGATCGTCGTTGATGGATCGTCGGCATGATGGTCGATCCCGATCCGTTCAGCGGGGAGGGGTGATTGCTTCGCCTGGTGGAAGGTTGCGGATCAGCCATGCTTCTACCTCGTTGATGAATGCGGTGGCTCGCTCGATCGAGTGCAGAGCGGACTCCTCGCTCCAGTCACCCGGGGCAATCGACAGGTCGTAGTCCGCCTCCAACCGTTGAAGGTGCATTTTACCCAGCAATCCGGCTATCTCGGCTGGAAAGTCGGATTCGATTACGGCCAATCGGTGGAACCGGCTGGCGAGACCCTTATACGTCTTGGTGCTCTCCCGGTGATAGGCGAGAACTGCCTTGGCGGCGTAGAACGCTCCGTGATATGCCACCGACACCGCAATCCGGTAGAAGCCCGCGCCATGATTCCCGGCGGCATACCGAGTATTGGAACGGGCCCGTTCAAGGAGAAGGCGGACTTCATCCAGATACGTCACGACACCCTGATGGCATCAGCCCGGATGTCGCGATAGAACGTCGTGTCCCACGTCTGCACCTGTTCGACCGAGGATGCATACAGCGACACCAGCCACCATTCCGAGCGCTCGGCGGCAAGATCGAAGAGCACGAAGTCGGTAAGCTTCTTGTAGATCGGATCGCGCCAGTGCATCGAGTCACGTGATTTCTTCACCAGCAGGACATCGAGATCCGATTCAGGGCAATGGTCTCCCCTTGCCCGCGACCCGTAGAGCAGCACATCGGATAACTCGTCGCCGTAGAGTTCCCGAGCCTTGCCGGCGACTACCGCCGCGGCCTCCAAAGCGTCTCCAACCGTAGGCCAAGGATCGTCAAACCCCCATTCGGTCTCTGCCATCCTCCCCTACGATAGCAAGCAGGCGATGTTTGGGTCGAGAGTGGCGCGGGCTCTACCTCCGGTGATCGAAGTTATTGCACGCGGCCGAGCATATATTGTAATATACGATATTGTCTACTGATAACTGTCGAGATGGAGGTGAGAATGTCACCGTCAACCTTGACCTACCGTTCCGCCGCCAGGGATCTCTTGTCCCAGGGGGTCGAGGAACTCAGAGCGGGGGACCCCCGCCAAGCTTCAGAGAAGGGATGGGGAGCGGCCGCCCAGATCATCAAAGCGGTGGCCTCCGATCGCGGTTGGAAACATCACAGCCACGCCGCCCTCTTCGGAATCGTGGACAGGCTTGAGGAGGAGACCGGAGATAGCTCTCTCCAGTTACTGTTCGCAAGCGCCAACGCCCTCCACCAGAACTTCTACGAGAACTTCGGAAGCGCCCGGTACGTTGCAGAGGGCTTGCGAGGTGTGGCCAACCTTCTGGACAAACTCGAGCCGCTCTTCGAGTCGTAGACCCGATTCTTCAGGGATCGGGTTCGGCAGACCAAAGGATTGGAACCATAATCACACCCTGACCAGGCAATACAACTGTAAGCACTGTCGGAGCAAATATTTACCGAGTGGTATCATGTGGCTACAGTTGGCTTCGAGATTATAGCCACAGACCGAAGAAGGGTGCGAGATGCCGGAAGTCGGGATCAGGATGCTGAGAGACAACCTGAGCCGTTACATCAGCAGGGCGCGGGAGGGCGAGGAGGTGGTGGTCACCGACCACGGTAAAGCAGTGGCCCGTATCGTGCCCCTCGGTCGGCCGGGCCTGCTCGAGCGACTCGTAGCTGAAGGGGTGGTCACGCCTCCCGTCGAAAGGGAACGGACCCCGCTCCGCAGGCGGGTCACACCCACAGCTCCCGTGTCCCCCCTGGTCGTCGAAGATCGGCGGTGATCGCCTACTTCGATACGTCGGCGATCATCCCACTCCTCATCGACGAGCCTCTGTCCGATCTGGCCCACCGCGTGTGGCGCCATGCGTCGTGGGTGGCCACCGCCCGCGTGTCCTACGTCGAAGCTCGTTCCGGGCTGGCGCGTGGCTGCCGCACGGGACGTATCTCGGCGGGCGAGTTGAGGGAAGCTGTGCAGGGTCTTGAAGCCCTCCACCGCCAGATCCATCACGTAGAAATCACCGCAGACCTGGTGTCAAGAGCCGGGAACCTGGCCGAGGACGTATCCTTGAGGGCCTATGACGCCATCCAGCTTGCTGCCGCCCTCTCCCTGGACATTGACGACGTAGTCGTGCTGACCGGTGATCGACAACTCGCCATAGCGGCGCAGGCTCTCGGGCTGGCTACCATCTCCGGCCCGGAGACGTCGGCGTGAGCGCGGTTGATGAAGCAGCGTTCGAGTCTCACATAGCCAGGTGGCTGGTTGAGGGCGGCGGCTACCGGCGGGTGAAGGTCGGGGCCGCCGGGGGCGAAGCCGACTTCGACGGTATTGCCGGGGTTGACACGGCGGACCTGTTCGCCTTCATCGGAGTGACTCAGGCTGAGCGGTGGGACCGGTTGGTGGACTCGGGGTATGGCGGAGACGAGACCCTGGCCCGGGCGAGCTTCGTCCAGCGGTTGGCTTCGCAGTTGGACAAGCGGGGTACGGTGGATGTGCTGCGGCGGGGGGTGGTGGACCACAACGTGAAGATCGGGATGGCGTTCTTCCGACCCGCCACCGGGTTGACCTCGCAGCTGGTGGAGCGTTACGAAGCCAACGTCTTGTCGGTTACCCGCCAGTTCCGTTACGAGCCGTCGAGCAACAAGACCATCGACCTGGGTCTGTTCATCAACGGTATTCCGGTGGCCACGGCAGAGCTGAAGAACCCGTTGACCGGCCAGAGCGTCGAGCATGCCATGCTCCAGTACCGGACGGACCGCGATCCCGGGAACCGAACCCTCCGGCGGGTGGGTATGGTGCACTTCGCGGTGGATCCTTATTCGGTGTCCATGACCACCCATCTGGCCGGGAAGCAGACCAGGTTCCTGCCGTTCAACCAGGGTCATTGCCTCGGTGCCGGCAACCCGCCCAACCAGGACGGGCACCGCACCGCCTACCTGTGGGAACGGGTGTTGTCACGGGATTCCTGGATGGACATTCTGGGTCGATTCATCCATATCGAGAAACCGTCCAAGGGTTCCAAGGCCCGGCCTACGGTGATCTTCCCTCGTTTCCACCAGTGGGACGCGGTGCGTCGCCTCGAGTCCGCTGCCGGATCAACCGGCGCCGGGCGCAACTATCTGGTGCAGCACTCGGCCGGGTCGGGCAAATCCAACTCCATCGCCTGGCTGGCTCATCGATTCTCTTCCCTGCACGACGCGGAGGACCGCAAGGTGTTCGACAAGGTGGTGGTGATCACCGACCGGGTCATCCTGGATCGCCAACTCCAGGACACCATCAGCCAGTTCGAGCACGCCATCGGGGTGGTGGAGAGGATCGACAAGGACTCCACCCAGCTGGCCGAGGCGCTGGAAGGGGAGCAGGCCCGCATCATCGTCACCACCCTCCAGAAGTTCCCGTTCGTGCTGGATAAGGTCTCGTCGCTGCCGGAGCGCACCTATGCGGTGATCGTCGACGAGGCTCATTCATCGCAGACGGGTGAGGGGGCCAAGGAACTCCGCCGCGTGCTGGGCGCCGCCGGGGTGGATATCGACGATGGCGCCACCGACGCCGAGACGTTGCTTGCCGAAGCGGTGGCCGCACGGGGGCGCCAACCCAACCTGTCGTTCTTCGCGTTCACCGCCACCCCCAAGGGTCGGACCCTGGAGTTGTTCGGTGAACTGGGTCCCGACGGGCGGCATCAGCCCTTCCATCTCTATCCGATGCGCCAAGCCATCGAGGAGGGGTTCATCGAGGATGTGCTGGCCAACTACCTCACCTATAACCGCTACCTGAAGCTGGAGAAGACGCTCCTCGAAGACCCAAAGTACGAGACGGCGCTGGCTCGGGCGGCGCTAGCTCGCTTCATCAACCTGCACCCTCAGAACCTGGGCCAGAAGGCGGAGATCGTCGTCGAGCATTTCAGGGACAAGATCGAGCACAGGATGGCGGGAAAGGCCAAGGCGATGGTGGTCTGCTCGTCGCGTCCCCACGCGGTCCGCATGTGGAGAGCCCTCCGCAAGCACATCAACAACCACGGTCACGATCTCGGGGTGCTGGTGGCCTTCTCCGGGGAGGTGGAAGGACTCACCGAGCCCAAGGCCAACGGGTTCCCGGCGTCGGAAACCGCCACCCGGTTCGACACCGATGAGTACCGGATCATGGTGGTGGCCGAGAAGTTCCAGACCGGTTTCGATCAGCCCAAGCTGGTGGCCATGTATGTCGATAAGACCCTCGGCGGCCTGGCCGCGGTGCAGACCCTGTCGCGCCTTAACCGCACCCATCCCGACAAGGACGGGACATTCGTGCTGGACTTCGTGAACGACAGCGATCACATTCGCGAGGCTTTCGCCGTCTACCACGGCAAGACCGTGGCGCCGCCCACCGATCCCAACATGCTGTTCGACGCCCGTGACGACCTGAACGACTTCCATATCCTGGACCCGGGCGAGATGAGGCAGGCTGCTGCTCTCATGTTGGGTGGCGCCGCCCACGAGCAGATACACGCCGCTATGCAGCCGGCGGTCGAACGGTTCGGAAATCTTGACGATGAGGACCAGGACGCTTTCCGGGATGCCGTCGGTCGTTTCGTGAGCGTCTACGGGTTCCTGGCCCAAATCGTCAAGTTCGCCAACGCAGATCTGGAATGTGACTACATCTACTGCCGGGCTCTGGTTCTACTCATCCGGGATAAGATCGCCGGATGGGGTATCGACCTGGGCGACGAAGTGGAACTCACCCACCTCCGTCACGACAAGATATTCGAGGGTTCCATCCCCCTCCCCGGCGGCGAAGGCGAGGTCAAAACAATCTATTCCGGGACTGGGCCGATGACCGATCCCGACGAGGAGCACCTGTCGGAGATCATCGCCCGCATCAACGAACGCTACGGGACTGACTGGACCGACGAGGACAGTCTCGTGTTCGACGCCGCCGCGCAAGACCTGGTCAAGGACGGGAACATCCGGAACCAGGCTATCAACAACGATGAAGCCACCTTCCGCGACCACATCTTCGCCGCGCAGTTCCAGAAGGCGCTGCTGTCCCGAATGGACCGCAACGAGAAGGTTGTCTTCGCCTACCTCGACAATCAGGAGATGCAGACCGCGGTGGCCGCCGTGTATGCAGCCAAGGTAAGGAAACAGGCGATAGTCGCCAGCCAGCAAACGTGTCCGATAGGGGACCTGCTCGGACCCGACCGCGAGTCCCTCTATCTCGAATACAAATCAACCCTCCGCTGGGATATCAAGCAGGGGCATAAGTCCAAGGTGATCGAAGGCGCCGCTATAAAGACCATGGCCGGTTTCGCCAACTCCCGCTACGGCGGGACCCTCCTGATCGGGGTTGCCGACGACGGCTCGGTCTATGGCCTTGAAGACGACTACGCCACCTTCTCCAAGCGCGGCCGGATCGGCGATCGAGACCTTTGGGGCCAACACCTGCAGAACCTTGTCCGTGCCCGCCTCGGCGACTATGCCCTCTCGCTGGTTACCTGGGTCTTTCACAAGGTGGACGGCAAGTACCTAGCCCGTATCAACATCAAACCGGCCGCCCAACCCGTCTACGACACGAAAGGTGACATCAAGACCTTCTGGTGCCGCACCCCGGTAAGCACCCTCGCCATAACCGACCAAAAGGAACTGACCCCCATCATCGCCACCCGCTGGAAGGCAACAACGTCAGCCGGGTCTTAGAGCGTGCGCGGAAAGGGTGATCATCGTCGCCTGGGTTCCTTTCGGATCGGACATAATCCCTGGTCAGCGGAGTAGCACGTTGGATCGTCGTTTGTCCGGTTCCCCAGGTCAGCAGTTTCCGCGCACGCTCTTAATCAAGCCATGATATTCTCTATGAAGAATGCAGTACGACAAAGCTCTCATCAGACGCATCTCTCAGGCTTCTCAGCCAGAAACGCTCGTCCCAGCCCCTCCCGGCGCCTTGGAGCAGGGCCGACAAATAGCAAACAACTACTTTGACACTTATTCCGATGAGGACTGGCGCCTCTTGCTCGGTACGCTGCATCCGGATCAGGCGGCCGGGGTGATATCCCATCGCCCCGTGGAAGACCGCAAGTGGCTTCTGACGCTCATACCGTCAGACCGCAGAGCCACAGTCAGGCAACTCCTAGCCACCGCCGCATAGACGTCGCTAAGGCCAAAGCCTCAGCCTTGCGCTGGTTCTCGCCGTCGGCGATCATTGCAGCTTGCGATTTCTCGGCCATGGCCATGATCCTGTTAGCTCCGTCGTTAATGGTTTGGTCGTATTCCTTCAATATCCACGGTGGGGGGAGGGGTCCGGACATGCCTGAGGTCCATACGGCCAGACTTGCTGAATCTGATGCTTCCTCGGCATCGAAGAGGACGGAGGCAAGCAATGCCATTATCTCGTCCGGCGGCGGTTCCGGTTCTGTTTTCTCGTGCCCGAATTCTGGATGCTCACCACCATCCTTGGCGGTGTGTGAGTCGTCGGATTCCTCGGTCGGGTGATTGTCCACGGCTATGTCGAAGCTATGAACTCGGTGCCCGGGTAGCGGATCCACGTTCATCCGTTGTCAATAGGCCTCCAAGGATCGGCAGGGCAATGAGATCACCAACGGATCTGAAAGCTGTCTCAGCCATCGGATCAAACCGAATGTTCTGCTCCCGAGTCCCCAGGTCAAGCATTCCGCCGACGATCGAGCCGAAGGCCGGTTTCTGTTGCTGGGCCGCAAGCCGGACTTCAAGGAGGCGCCGTAGGTCACCCCGGAGTCTGCGAGTACAACGGCGGGTCTTCTGGGCCAGATCACGAAGACTCTCTGCCAGTTCTCCGCTAATCCCACCGTTTCCTGCCGGCTCATGAGCCGGCCCAAACAGATCTCGCATTGATCTCACCATGTCGGCAAGCTCGCCGAGAGTTCCAGCGATATCCACGCAACGGTTGGCGATCGCTCGATTCGTGCCCACTTCATCGGGATTAGCTAGCGAAAACGCCACCGCCGCCCTCAACTGCTCGACCTCGAGATCACGTATGATTCTCTCAGCTTCTAGTAGCTGTTTTGAAACACTCAGACGTGTCACCGGGAGTCGAAATGTAGCCGATTTGGTCCAATCCTTGGGTGACATACGGCGGGAGCCAATGTATACCAAGGCAGTCTCTCCTACTCGGTCCTTATCAGCGTTACCAAGCGGCTGCTGAGAATCAGTTGCTCCGACAGTGCGAAGACTTGCGGCGAGGTCGGTCTTTAGGGCCGCCGAAACCTCGGAGTCGTGCTGGATCTCCTCGATAAGGAGCCGGAACCCCCGCGCCTGATTTACGTATGAGCTCTTGGTGCTCGGACCAGACTCCGGAGGTTCCCGGGTGGAGGAACGGTGTTTGCTGAACCCCTGCCAGATACTCTTGAGCGCTTCGGACTTCCGGGACTCGAGGTCTGACGCTGCTGTCTTACGAGCTGTTTCGCTTCGGGCCCAGGCCGTGTGGTGGGTGCGTCCCGTACTTTTGACGGTATCCGCCGACCTTTGCGAACGATTAGTGCTCAAGGGGCCACTTCTCCCGCTGGTTCTACCTTGACTTTACTCAAATGCGTTGGACTACGGAAGGCTAGGAATACCCCAGAGTAGGCCGATTCCCTCATGGCTCCTACGAATCCGTCTTGCGTGACCGGTGTGGTGATGAAAAGGTGTCACTGGCCGTCGGTACGATTTGCTGACGCATCAAGATACATGCGTTGTGTTCACTTGACGGGAGGGCAGGCTTGGAGAACGGGCGTCAATACGGTCAAAAGGAGATCGAGTTCCGGAAGCGCTGGTACGAGGCCGGCCCAGGAGGACCCGGAGAAGTGGCCGATTTCGTGGCCCAGTTCCAGAAGGTTCCTGGAGTCATCGACAGGTACCACGTTTGCCGGATCTCCGTCGGAGCGCTATCTCCACTTTTTGGACCTGGTGGAGGAACTCGGTCAGGACTATGCCCGGTTGGCGCAGGTAACGAGGTGGTGGGCTGATAGCGAAACTCACCGGACTGCGTTCCTAGATCCCGTCCTGGTCGATAGGTGCGACTATGCGGGGGACACTGAAGCGATACCGCCGAAAGCGCTTCGAATGAACGCCGCGGCCTTGGTGGGCATCGCCAAACATTTGGGTAAGGCCCTACAAGAGGACGTTTCGGGAGCGGTGGACCTTCTCGCCAAAGTCGTCGCCCCCGGCCTCAACTGGAAGAAAGGGCGTCCCAGGGCGGACCTCTGGGCGGATTGGCGGGTTGAGGGATACCCTTTCGGTCTACGGCTCTGGATCAACGAACAGGGTGCCGCCATCGGGATCTTCCCAGATCTGATAGGGCCCGGTTGGACCGCCAAGGCCCATGATGCCGTGTTGCGAGCCGGAGTGGACGGTTTCCGGATGATGCGTACCCGAAACTCCAAGTACGGTGAGAAAGTCGGGTTCATGGGCAGAGCAGGCAGCTTCATATATGGGCGCTGGTACGAACCCGAACAACTCGGTGACCTTGATCTGAGATCCGAAGTTGTAGAGGTGGCGACCATGGCAAGGCCTCTGCTGGAGGATCTGATAAGCCTGGCCAAGCGTGAGGTTCCGGACGATTCGCCGGAACCGCAACCGCATCCCCCACGTCCTCCAGAGGAGGATCCTCTCGACGTAGCTGCCAAGGATCTGCTGGTCGAACGTAGCTTCCTCGACGACATAAAGGCGTTGCTGGAGGACAAGGGCCAGGTGATCCTCTACGGGCCTCCCGGAACGGGCAAGACCTATCTGGCTCAGAGACTGGCCAAGGCCATGGCCCCGGACTCTCGTGATCGCACCCTGGTTCAATTCCACCCCTCTACCTCCTACGAGGACTTCTTCGAGGGTTACCGACCGGAGGAGGGCCGGGATGGGCAAATCGTCTACCGGATGACACCAGGTCCCTTGGCACGGATGGCCGCACGGGCCGCCGAGTACCCGCATCGTCGCCAGGTGATGGTCATCGACGAGATAAACCGCGCCAACCTGCCCCGAGCTCTGGGGGAGTTGCTGTTCCTGTTCGAGTATCGGGATGAGCGGGTATCCACCCTGTACCGGCCTGATGAGGAGTTCGAGTTACCGGAATCTCTATGGTTCGTCGGCACCATGAACACCGCCGACCGCTCCATCGCCCTTGTCGACGCCGCCCTGCGCAGGCGTTTCCACTTCGTTCCGTTCTTCCCGGATCGGGGCCCCACCGTGGGTTTGCTGGAGCGCTGGCTGGAGCGGGAAGAGCAGCCCAGTGGGTGGCCGAACTCGTGAAGATGGTCAACCGGGAATTGACGGAGGCAGTCGGCGCCGATCTGCAGGTGGGCGCCAGCCACTTCATGAAGACGGGTTACGGACCGAACGCGGATACCGATGATGCCCTGTTGAGACGGATCTGGGAGTACAACATCGAGCCGCTCATCGAGGACCAACTCTTCGGTGACCCCGGTCGGATCGAACACTTCAGGTTCAGCAGCGTGGTTGCCCGATATCGCTCATCCACCGATGCGCAAGTAGTGGAATGATCGATCACCTGGACCTGTATGAGTACGAATCCAAGACCCTCGCGATTACAGAGGGTCTAGCTCGCCTAGTCAAGGTCGAAGGTCGTAAGTATCTCGACATCACGCCGGACCAGGCACCGGGTAGGTGGGCTATCACCGCCCGAGAGTACGTGGGAACGTTGGTGGTGGACGATCTGCGCATTCTGGTCCGTCCCAAGATCAAACCGGAGAACCTGTTCCTGTTGCTCGAAGTCGGGCTACCCCGGAGCGCGTGGCGCGAGGAGGACTTCGACTACGCAGTCGATCACGACCTGCTCCGATTTCTGGTGTCCTTCTTCGCGCGGACCGTCGAAACGACGCTTGCCCGAGGCTTGTACCGCTCGTACCGGACTCGACGGCAGGATCTCAAGACCATCCGGGGCCGGATCGACTTCGGGCGACAACTCTCCCGTGCCCGCCTTCCCTTACCGGTCGCATGCCGCTACGGGGAGTTCACCGCCGATGTGGTGGAGAACCGTATCCTGCGAGCCGCGCTCCGGATGTCACTGAGGATCCCACGGGTGCCGGTGGATGATCGCCGCCGGATGATGCGGGAGCTGGTTGCCATGGAGGAGGTCTCGGATAGTCCGGCTACCGGAGAGGATGTCCAACGGGTCCACTACACCCGGCTGAACGAGCACTACCGTCCGGCCCTCGGGCTGGCGCGCTTGCTGCTCGACAACCTGACCCTCGTCGATCGGAGAGGCGCCACCTCGGCGGCTTCCTTCATGGTTAACATGAACGACCTGTTCGAGAGGTTCGTCACCGAGCGTCTACGCCGGGCCACCCAAGGCCGTTTGATCCTGGAGAGCCAAGTGACCGACCACCTCGATACGGCCAAGCAGGTGCAGATTCGCCCGGACCTCCTTTTCCGGCATCCCGATTCCGGTCGGGTTACCTACGTGGGCGACATCAAGTACAAACTGGCTGATGACGCCTGGGGTCGTAGTCCCGACTACTACCAACTGCTTGCCTACACGACCGCTCTCGACCTCCCGGAAGGCGTGCTGATCTACTGTCGCACGGAGGGCGCGGCTCGCGCGAAAGAGGTAACCGTAAGGAATGCAGGCAAGACCCTTCACGTTCGGAGTGTCGACATGGGAGGTTCGTCATCCGAGGTACGGGCGGAGATTCGGCGTTTGGCTGATTGGATCGTCGGGCGTTCCCACCTTGTCCGTGCAGGGCCGGTTGGTAGTCCGGCCCGACCTTCTGCGTACCGGCTAGCACGTTCAGGGCCTGGGGTGTGAGATCCGGGCTAATGTCCTGATTCGTTGTTTCGTTGTGTTTGGGAGACCGCAAAATCTTTCTTACGGGCGCGACCAGACAGCCGGATAATCTGTCACACCCCCTCTGCATACTGGTAAGTAACCGTAAAGCACCGACGGTTCGGGCCTAGGTACCGGCCGGACCGGGGTTGGGATCATCTTGTTTTTCTTCCGTCTTGCCGCCGATCGGTCGGCGAGGGGTTAGGAGGGACGCGTTTCGACGCTGAGGAGGCGGCGGTCGGGGGAGGGACCCACCGGGAGGGACCGATCCGGGTAGTTCGGTTTTCGCGGTCTTAACCCCAGGTCTGTGCCGGAGGCGGGCCGGATGGTTGACTGCAAACTACCGAGTCGGGACACGAGCCGCGTAGGGCGTTGAAGCAGCATACTTCGGATTACTCTTCCCGGCGGCTGGTTAGCCAGGCCCCGAACAGCACTACCGCGGTTCCGGCCCACTGGATGGGGAACACGATCTCGGAGCGGAACACTACACCGAGAACCATGGCCACGATAGGCACGAAATAGACCGCTACCCCGCCACGGGTGGAGCCGACCCTACCGACCAGGGTGGTCACGATAACGAAGGCCACGCCCGGATTCATGATTCCCAGCATGACGACGGCCATGACGGGTCCGGTGCTCCATTCCGAGCTTGCCAGCCCCGCCAAGCCGAAGGGTGTGGTGACCGCAGCTCCCACCCCGATGGCCCTCAGCATCACGGCGGGTGCCCCGTACCGCTGTTGCAAAGGCACGGCAAGGTTGAAGGACAGGCCATGGAAGAAGGTTGCCAGTAGCAATAGCAGGACTCCTCCGGCGGCAGCCGGGGAGACACGGGCGGCGGGGAGGCTGATGCTGATCGCTCCGGCGAATCCCAGGGCTATCCCGACTGCTTGACGAATCCGCGGGAGAGCGCGAGTCAAGACTATGGAGATGGCCGCGCTGAAGATGGGTATTGTCCCCATCAGCATCCCCGCCAGGGCCGAGTCGATGTATTGCTGGGCTATCGGGAAGAGGAGAAACGGTATGGCCAGCCAGGTGATGCCCAGCAGGATGAAGCGTGGGTAGTCGCGGCGGTCCACCCGCTTCCAGGTCCCGGGGATGATGGTCAGGACCAGGAAACCGAGGGTGAGCCTCATCCAGGTTATCGCCCCCGGCGCCAGCGACTCCAAGCCCACCTCGACCAGGATGAAGGATGCTCCCCAAGTGAGGGCCACCCCCGTGAGCAGAGTCCATTCGATCGGTCCGAAGGCCCCGAGCCATGACCCGCGTGCGGTGGCCAGGACGCGGTGGCGGGCGGAATCCGGGGAGGGGTGGAACATGGATGGAACGAGCGTAGCGGCTGGTTGATCGGGCGATGCCGGACCGATTAAGGACGGATGGTCATTGCCCGCCGGTCGGTGGGCGCCTCAGGCCTCGCGGCGGCTGGTGAGCCAGGCGCCGCATAGGACCACCGCGGTTCCGGCCCACTGCACGGGGAGCACGATCTCGGAGCGGAACACCACACCGAGAATCATGGCCACGATGGGGATCATATAGACGGCCACGCTTCCACGTGTTACGCCCACTCTCCCTACGAAGACGGTCATGATAACGAAGGCGGCGCCGGTGTTGATGACGCCGAGCGAGACAATCGCCATGACAGGTCCGGTGCTCCATTCGGATCCGGTGAGACCGGTCAGGCCGAACGGGAGGGTGAGCAAGGAGGCCACTCCGATGGCCCGGACCATTACCGCGGGCGCCCCGTAGCGCTGCTGGAGCGGACCGGCGAGGTTAATGGAGACCCCGTACATCAAGGTCGCGAACACCGCCAGCAACACCCCGGCGGCACCCGCGGTCGAATCGCGAACGGCGGGGAGGCTGATGCTGATCGCTCCGGCGAATCCCACCAGGATCCCGACGGCCTGGCGAATCCTCGGGAGCGATCGGGCTAGCAAGACGGCGATGGTGGTGCTGTAGATGGGGACCATGGCGTTCAGCATTCCTGCGAGGGCCGAGTCGATGTATTGCTGGGCGATCGGGAAAGCTACGAACGGCACCGCTACCCAGGTGAACCCCAACAATGCAATCCTGGGGTAGGCGGCTCGGTCTACCGGGCGGCGGGCGGCCGGAAAGGCCGCCAACACCACGAAACCGAGCGTAACTCTGACCCAGGTGATTAGGGCCGGCTGCAGCGACTCCAAGCTGATCTCGATCAGCAGGAAGGATGATCCCCAGATCAGGGCAACTCCCGTGAGCAAGGCCCATTCGCGGGGTCCGAAGGGCCCGAGCTTGGATCCATGCGCAACGGTTGGCGATGGTTGCCGTTGTGGGTTCATAGAGGCTGAGAAGGAGGCATTGAGTCACCGGAGGGTACCCGCACTTACCGCAGCCGTTCGGTGGTCACGGCCATCTTCCGGTGACACTGAACTGCGCCAGCCCAACCTCACAGATACCCTGTATGGACTCCTTTTACACGCTGCTAAATGGATAACATTTTGTTAATATCATATAACTATGCTGAACATCTTAAACATGCTCATTCTACTTGACTGCTAAGTGCGATAGCCAACATTAAGAGCGGTCTACAGCTGTGGTCATTGTGTACAAATAATGTGCGTTGTATTACTCATGCTGCTCCCGCCGACAAAGCCTCCTTCTTGCGGCTATCGGCGTCCTTACCGGTTGCTAGCCTTCCGCCCGTATAGGCCTCGGCACAAAGAAAGGGTGTGGGCTGGCATAGGTGCGGAGTTTTTTCTCTTAAGTGGTTAAAACAACCGATACTGATTCACAGCGATCACTGATCATGACATTGCACACCGGGAAAATCAACCTTCAATACCTTCCGTCCAAGAAGCCACTCCGGAGGAGCGGATCCGCGGTTCTTATCGTGGTTTTGCTGGCTGCGGGGATTCTGATTGATTCCCCCGAAGCAGTTAGTCAGGATGTAGACCTATGTGGTGACCTCCCGGAGGTTACTTTCGATGATGTCCAGGACAGTGACTACGCCGCTGAGTACGTGCGCTGTTTGGGAGCCCTGGGCATTTCGGTTGGACTCGGTGACGGAACCTACGGATCCGGCGAAGAACTCACCAGGGTTCAGATGGCCTCCTTCCTGGTTCGCCTTTGGCGTGATGTCCTGGGTAGGGACTGTCCGGAGGGCGAGACTCCGTTCGTGGATGTGCCCTCCGGAAGTGCCCACTCCGCCAACATTTCCTGCATCTACAACCTCGGTATTACCCACGGGACCAGTCCTACCACGTTCGGACCCGATAATGCCCTGACCGCCAGCCAGATCTCGCGGTTCCTGTTGCGGCTTTACGAGCAGGCGGACAACTCCTGTCCGGACCGGAACGACGAACTCTCGGAAGCGGTTGACTGCTTAGAAGAACTCAACGTCCTTCCCGAGGCGGAGGAGGGGATGGGGGACGAACCCGTTACCCGGGACCGGATGGCTGTGTACGTGGTGGGTCTCTGGCATAACACCGCCGGCCGGGGAGTCCCACCGTCACCACCCACCTACCGGATCGAAGTTGCCGGATCTACTTCGAGTTCTTCCTCCACATCTACCTCTACGTCATCTACAGCTACTTCGTTGATCGAGCAGGTCGATGCTTTCGAGGCCCTACAGGTTCTCCAGGACCTCCCGGTCATGGTCGAGTTCCGATCGGGTTACCAGCGTTCGCTGTTTCGCCACTGGAGTGACCTTGATCGCGATGGATGCGACACGCGCCGCGAGATCCTGATGAGAGATGCGGTGGCTCAGGATACGGAGAACCCGTGCGGGTCGGATGCCGGCAACTGGTTCTCGGTCTACGACGGTGTGTGGGTCGAATCCGCCCGGTCGCTCGATATCGATCATCTAGTTCCGCTTGCGGAAGCCTGGGATTCGGGCGCCTACAACTGGGATGCGGGACAACGGGAGTCGTTCGCCAATGACGAGGATGCCCTGCTGGCGGTCACAGCCGGCTCCAACCGACGGAAAGGCGCTTCCGACCCTGCTGAGTGGATGCCTTCCGACCAGGACGCCAGATGCCCGTATGCCTCGGCCTGGATTGCGGTGAAGGCCCGATGGAATCTGTCGGTGGACACCCGTGAGCTTGCGTTTCTGCGAGGCCTTCTCACGGGCGAATGTCAGAATACGGCCATCCACATCGGTACGCCCGTATTGGCCTTCCCGACATTGGGCATACCTACCCTAGGCACTCCCACCATCGAGGGAACGACCACCACGACGACGCTCGCTCCCGGAGAGGTCCCTTCCAATCCCGGCGATTCGAAGAATTGTGGTGATTTCAGGACGCAGGGGGAGGCGCAGGCTTGGTTTGATCGGTATTTCCCGTTTTACGGGGATGTGGCTCGTTTGGATGGGAATAAGGATGGTCGGGCCTGCGAGAGTCTTCCCAGCGGCTAGAGCGAATCCCCGGTACCGGCTTCCACAACGATATCTAACCCTGATTATTCAGGTTTCCCACACACCGAGGCATGTAACGCCTGTTCAACCCGAGTATCAAGATAAACCCGCCGTTCACCCGACAGGTGAATCTCCACACCGGACTGAAACGGGAAACGCTGATGCTGTACTGCCTGGTCAGAGCGCGAATATGGTCGTCTCCACTCATCTCCAAACCCCCATCCATGAAAAATCGGGGCTAACTAACAATCGATCACCACCAGATCACTACCACGATCAGGCATCTTGGACCGTCTGCCTGGAAACATGACGCATTTCAGGGAATATGATAAGATAGGACTCAGGTTATACATATCAGATAGACTGAGAACCACATCTTCAGGAGAAGAGAAGGAGACACCGCATGACCAAGGCCGTCGGAATCGATCTAGGCACCACCAACAGCGTGATAGCCGTATTGGAGGGTGGGGAGCCCGCGGTGGTCGTCAACGCCGAGGGAGGCCGCACCACTCCGTCCGTAGTTGCTTTCAAGGATGGAGAGGTACTGGTTGGCGAGGTTGCCAAGCGCCAAGCGATTACCAACCCCGACAACACGACCCGTTCGGTAAAGCGGCATATGGGGACTAGCTGGAGCGCAAAGGTTGAAGGCAAGAGCTACAGCGCGCAGGAGGTATCGGCCCGCATCCTGATGAAGTTGAAGCGAGATGCCGAGGCATACCTGGGCACCGACGTTTCTTCGGCTGTCGTCACCGTGCCTGCTTACTTCAATGACGCACAGCGCCAGGCCACCAAGGAAGCAGGCCAGATCGCAGGTCTAGAAGTATTGCGGATCGTTAACGAGCCGACCGCAGCAGCCCTCGCCTACGGGCTGGAAAAGGAGGACACCGACCGGACCATTCTGGTGTTCGATCTAGGAGGCGGAACCTTCGATGTCTCGATCCTGGAAATCGGTGAAGGAGTCTTCGAGGTCAAGTCGACCAGTGGTGACACCCAACTCGGTGGGGACGACTGGGATGAAGCGATCATGGATTGGCTGGTTACGGAGTTCAAGAACGAGAGCGGGGTAGACCTTTCCGCTGACCGGATGGCGGTGCAGCGTCTCAAGGAGGCCGCGGAGAAGGCGAAGATCGAGTTGTCGAGCGTTTCCGAGACCGATGTGAACCTTCCCTTCATCACAGCCACCGCCAGCGGTCCGCTGCACTTGCAGAAGCGGCTTACCCGCGCCGAGTTCCAGAAGATGACCAGGCACCTGGTGAAGGAAACCGAGGGGCCGTTCCGGCGGGCCATCCAAGACGCAGGCGTATCCACCGACGGTATCGATCACGTAGTTCTGGTAGGTGGTTCCACCCGGATGCCGGCTATCCAGGATCTGGTCAAGAGGTTGACCGGGAAGGATCCCCACCGCGGGGTCAACCCTGATGAGGTGGTAGCGGCCGGGGCGGCGCTCCAAGCCGGAGTCTTGACCGGCGATGTCAAGGACATTCTCCTGCTCGACGTAACCCCTCTAACGCTCGGTATAGAGACCAAGGGTTCGGTCATGACCAAGATGATCGAGCGCAACACGACCATCCCGACCAAGCGGACCGAGACCTTCACCACGGCAGCCCACAACCAGCCGGAGGTCGAGATTCATGTGCTCCAGGGCGAGCGCACCATGGCCCATGACAACAAGAGCTTAGGCAGGTTCAACCTCACGGGGATCCCGCCGGCGCCGATGGGCGTACCGCAGATCGAGGTCAGCTTCGACATCGATGCCAACGGCATCGTTTCCGTCAACGCCAAGGACCTCGGCACCGGGCGGGAGCAGGCCATGACCATCACCGGTGGCACCGCCCTCTCTCCGGACGAGATCAACCGTATGGTCAAGGATGCAGAGGAATACGCGGAGGAGGATGCTCGCAAGCGCGAGCTGGCCGACGCCCGTAACCGCGCCGACCAGGTCGTCAACCAGACCGAGACCCTACTCGAGGAGCACGGTGACCAACTTGATGACAGCGAGCGGGAGGCCATCGACACTGCCTTGGCGGACTTGCGGAGTACTGCCGGGGATGAATCTGCTTCAGCCGAGGATATCCAAGCGAAAATCGATGACGCCTTCCGAGCATCTCAGGTGCTCGCGCAGAAGATGTATGCCTCTCAGGCTGCCGAGCCGGCGGAGGCCGGGGCATCCGGCGCGATGGCCGACGACGAGGACATAGTCGAGGCCGAGATCATCGACGACGACGAGGATCGGTGATGAGCGATCCTCGGACACAGGCTGACGCCACGAGCGGGCCGGACGGTGACCAAGACCCCTACGTCGTAGCTGAGGATGACGCGGACCGCGACCTGAACGAAGCCGAGGTTGTGGATGAGGTAGCTGGCGGGATCCCGTCGTTGGAGATTCCTGATGATCCCGATGAGGCGGTTGCGTTCCTGATGGCTGAACTGCTCGCCGCTCGCGCCGCGGCGGCGGAAGCTGTCGACCGGTGGAAGCGATCGGTGGCCGAGTTCGACAACTTTCGTAAGCGGTCCCAGCGTGATCAAGCCACGATGGTCGCCAGATCATCTGAACGCGTGCTGGTCCGGCTACTCCCCGTACTCGACGGCTTGGATGCCGCTACCGCGGTGGAGGCCGGCGCCGCTTCCGAGGAGAGTTTGCGGAAGGGTCTCACCGGTACCCGCGACCTACTGCTATCGATCCTCGCCAAGGAGGGAATGGAACCCATCGAGGCCCTAGGCCGGGTATTCGATCCGAACCTCCACGAGGCCGCGCAGTTGGCCGAAGGTAGCGGAACCATGGTGGTCAATGCAGAGTGGCGCCGGGGATACACGCTGAACGGCCGGGTCATAAGGGCAACGCTGGTGGCGGTCGGCTACGAACCGGATCGTACGGAATCGCCGGAGGAGTCGAATGAGGAGCAGGCGAGCGTGGGATGATCTTGAAGATGGTGAACCGTGAATCGTAACTGGCTTGAAAAGGACTTCTACCGGCTCCTAGAGGTTGGCAAGGATGCGGATCAGTCCACGATCAAGAAGTCCTACCGCCGATTGGCCCAGAAACTCCATCCCGACGCCAACCCCGATGATGCGGAGGCGGGCGAACACTTCAAGGATATCTCGGAGGCGTACTCGGTCCTTTCGGATCCCGAGCGGAGAAAGGAGTACGACCAGGTGCGATCCATGGGGGCCGGAGCCTTCCGTGGAACTTCCGGTGGCGCCGGTCCGTTCGGAGGAGGCGGCCACGTTCGCATCGAAGACCTCTTGGGTGGCGGTCTCGGTGGGATAAGTGACCTGTTCGGGTTCCGGGGAGGCCGGCGCGGTCCCCAGCGCGGCGCCGACGTGTCCACCACCCTCGATATGACCTTCGACGAGGCGGTCAAGGGCACTACAGCCTCGGTGCGGATCGATAGTCCGGATACGTGCGGTCGCTGCGGTGGCGGTGGCGCCGAGCCCGGCACTACATTCGACGTATGCCCTGGCTGCGGCGGTACCGGAACGGTGGCCTCGAACCAGGGATTCTTCTCATTCACCAACCCGTGTCGACAGTGCGGTGGTTCCGGCAGAACCTTCGACTCACCCTGCAGTCAGTGCCGGGGGTCCGGTCGGCAGCGGAGTGCCCGAGTTGTAAAGGTAAGGATTCCACCGGGCGTGAGTAACGGGAACACCATCCGGTTGCGCGGGAGAGGCTCGCCCGGGGAAAGGGGAGGTCCTCCCGGTGATCTGCTGGTCCAAGTCAGGGTGGCCGCCCACCGGTTGTTTTCCCGCAGCGGGGATGACCTCCTCCTGAAACTACCGATTACCTTCACGGAAGCCGCGCTCGGAGCGAAGGTGGAGGTTCCAACTCTCAATGGAGCGGTAACGCTGAAGATTCCGGCGGGAACCTCGTCCGGAATGATCTTCCGCGTGCGCAAGGAGGGAGTGAGGAGAGACCGTGGTCGGCCGGGTGACCTGCTGGTCACGGTTCAGGTGACCGTTCCGCCGAAACTGCCCAAAAAAGCCCGCAGGATGCTCGAGAACTTTAGTGAACTGTACGAAACGGAGAACCCGCGCGATAACCTGTCATAGGGAGGCAAGATGGTCAACAATCCCAACCGGAACGAACTGGAAGCGGTCTATGTCATCTCGGTGGCGGCGGCTCTGGCCGGAATGCATCCCCAGACGCTGCGCATCTACGAGCGACGGGGACTGATCGAGCCCTTCCGCACACCGGGAGGTACCCGGCGCTACTCCGATGCAGATCTTGAACGCTTGTCGTTGATCCAGGACCTAACTAGCCAAGGCATCAACATCGAAGGAGTGAAGCGCATCATGCAACTCGAGTCGGAGAACGGGGCTCTCCGTGCCGAGGTGCGACGTCTACGGCGGCGCATGGCGACGTTGGAAGAGGCCGCGGCGATTGCGATCCAGAATGCACAGCATTCCCGCCGGACCGATCTGCTCGCCCTTCGAGACCTGATTAGTTTTCCCGACCTGCCTCGCTGAGCGGGATCAGGCCCGTCGGTTTTGTGGGTTGTCGGGTGTGGAAGTGTCCTACCCTGGTTGCATAATGGTAGGTAGCCATATGCACCGCCGGTTCGGGTTGTTCGGTACCGAACGAACCGGGGCAGGGATCATCATATTGCGGACAGTTCAGCCGTCTCCTCCCTACTACGGGGGTTCGGAGGATCGCGTTCGGGAGACCTCGGAGGTGGTGGTGGGCCCGGAGGGGGCAACCGTCCCGGCGATTTTCGCGTTCTCGGATCCCCGAGCCTGCCGATGCGCGCGGCTGGTTACCGGAATCGGCAACGAAACCCCGACTCAGGACACTAGCCCTGATTATTCAGGTTTCCCACACACCGAGGCATGTACGCCTGTTCAACCCGAGTATCAAGATAAACCCGCCGTTCACCCGACAGGTGAATCTCCACACCGGACTGAAACGGGAAACGCTGATGCTGTACTGCCTGGTCAGAGCGCGAATATGGTCGTCTCTCATCTCCAAACCCCCATCCATGAAAAATCGGGGCTAGACCCCGCACTGTCAATGCGGTGGTGGGGGGAGGTTCATTTGGTCGGTTGGGGTGGTGCGGGTGAGGTCCCAGTGCTTGATGATGGGGTGGATGCGTTGGGTGAGGGTGGTGGTTCGGTTGGCGGTTGTTTGTGATTGTGGGTCGGGGTTGGTTTGGCGTATCTGGTCGGCGCTGAACTTGGCGAGCCGGGTTGCGGATGTGACCAGGTTGTAGGTTGCCGGTACTAGGTCGGGGAGGGTTATGTCGGGGAAGTCGGCGGCGTAGGTGCCTTTCTGGCGCCAGTGCGAAACTTGTTCGAGGTCGAGGGTTTCTAGGTGTTGTCGGGTTTGGGTGCGGATGGGTTGGGGGAGTCGGGCTTCTAGATCACCGAGACGGTGGGTGCGGGGTGGTGGGGTGTCTCCGTACAGGTGGATCAGGGCCTTGAGCGACGTTTCGAGCACGATGTGGGCATGCGAGCAAACCGACCGCAGGCGAGAGGAAATGGCGAACAGGTAACCGTCAGCGTCACCGTCGGATCGAGCGGCGTCTTCAAACGGACTGGGATGAAGATTGGTATGAGTCTGGTGGAGCGCGTCGACGGAGTTGTTTAGGGATCTGGTTGCTTCGGCTTGGTCTGTGTCGGGCAATCCGATGTCCTTTCCCCAGTTGATGTTGGTGGGTGGTCCGTTGGTGAACAGGGTTATGGCGTGGTCTGCGATGCGGCGTTCGATGGAGGTGGTGAGGTTGCGGGTTCGTACGGTCCATTCGGGCCAGTCGGTGACTCGTATGTCGGTGGGGCATCCGGCGGCCTTTTCTGCTGTTGCGGTGAGTTTGGTGTGTAGTTGCTGTCTGGTTCGGTAGTCGAGGTCCTCGAAGATGGCTACCAGATCGATGTCGCTACCCGAATGCTGGTCGCCTCGAGCTAACGATCCGTACAGCAGAACCTCGGAGACACCGGCGTGGACTAGAGCCTCCGCCGCCCTGAGAGCATCACCCCTAGTCGGAGTCGGAGGGCGCGCGATCGAACTATTACTCCCTAGGTGCTTAAGTGTCATGCGGGCTGTATTTACTGGATCCCGGCGGTGGGGGGAGGTTCATTTGGTCGGTTGGGGTGGTGCGGGTGAGGTCCCAGTGCTTGATGATGGGGTGGATGCGTTGGGTGAGGGTGGTGGTTCGGTTGGCGGTTGTTTGTGATTGTGGGTCGGGGTTGGTTTGGCGTATCTGGTCGGCGCTGAACTTGGCGAGCCGGGTTGCGGATGTGACCAGGTTGTAGGTTGCCGGTACTAGGTCGGGGAGGGTTATGTCGGGGAAGTCGGCGGCGTAGGTGCCTTTCTGGCGCCAGTGCGAAACTTGTTCGAGGTCGAGGGTTTCTAGGTGTTGTCGGGTTTGGGTGCGGATGGGTTGGGGGAGTCGGGCTTCTAGATCACCGAGACGGTGGGTGCGGGGTGGTGGGGTGTCTCCGTACAGGTGGATCAGGGCCTTGAGCGACGTTTCGAGCACGATGTGGGCATGCGAGCAAACCGACCGCAGGCGAGCGACTACGCAGAAGGAGTAGTAGTCAGGGTCTCGGTCATCCAACGCATCCCGCTCGTTGCGGCCCATCTCAAGACGGTCATAGATACTCATCAACGCGTCGACGGAGTTGTTTAGGGATCTGGTTGCTTCGGCTTGGTCTGTGTCGGGCAATCCGATGTCCTTTCCCCAGTTGATGTTGGTGGGTGGTCCGTTGGTGAACAGGGTTATGGCGTGGTCTGCGATGCGGCGTTCGATGGAGGTGGTGAGGTTGCGGGTTCGTACGGTCCATTCGGGCCAGTCGGTGACTCGTATGTCGGTGGGGCATCCGGCGGCCTTTTCTGCTGTTGCGGTGAGTTTGGTGTGTAGTTGCTGTCTGGTTCGGTAGTCGAGGTCCTCGAAGATGGCTACCAGATCGATGTCGCTACCCGAATGCTGGTCGCCTCGAGCTAACGATCCGTACAGCAGAACCTCGGAGACACCGGCTCGGGCGAGGGCGTGGGCTGCATTCATGGCGTCTTGCCTGCTCGGTGGCTCCTTCGAGACCGTAAGGGTCATCGCGCCAGTATATGGAGCCAACTGAGAATGTCATCCATCTGGAGTCGATTCTCGTGGAGGCAGGCTGGGAAAGGGACCTACGAATCGTCACGAGAGTGCTGAGCATTCCGGGTTGTCTTACGGTTCTTGGCGTGGGTCCGCTTTATCGTGGCGCCGGTTCCTTGATTGTCAACGCACCTAAGCCTGTGGCTAGCGGTATCAAGGTGAGCCATAGCGCCGCGGTCGGGTATGACCCGCTGATGTCGGCTAGCAGAGCTAGGGCCACCGGTCCGATCGCGGACGCAGCGACCATGACCAGCATGGACACGCCATGAATGCCGCCTATGTTCCGGAGGCCGAACCAGCGTGGCAACACGGTCGGGACCAACGGCATTTGCGCTCCCATCGAGGAACCGAGGACGACCGCATAGGCGTACACCTGCCACCCGGACTCGAGGATTCCGATCATCGCCATGGCGCAGATGAGTAGACCCATCGAGGCAGCCAGCAGGAATCGGGCAGGAAGGCGATCAGCTAGTACCCCTGTGACGAGTCCTGCGGCGACGGTTCCCAATACTTGGGGCACGAACATGGCTGCGGCCGCGGTGGGGGTAAGGCCGACTTCGCCGAGGATCGAAATCTGGTGAAAGTTGAGTCCGGTCAACATCATCGACGCGGTGGCGACGACGAGCGACATCAGAATGAACCTGGGTTGAACGACAGCTTGGCGCCTAGTCACCGAGTCAACCGCGAGTGTGAGGCCTCTGGATGCTGCCGGGACGGAGCGGCGGAAACCGTCCGGTCGCTGGCCGACATCGGATGGCCGGTCGACGATACCGAAATGACCGATCGGTATGACGATCAGCCAGACGACGGCTGCGGCAAGAAGCCAAGCAGTGCGTAAACCGTAGGTTGCCACGGCCATTCCCATCATCAGGGGAGTGAAGCTCATGAGCGTGATGACGGCGGGAGAGGTCACCCCGACCACCCGTCCGCGGAGGCGCTCGAACCAGTGAACTATGGCAACGGAACTGACCAGCGAGAGCGAGCCCTGTCCCAGCCAACGGATAAGTGTGAACCCCGCTACGAGAGTTACGAAACCTCGGACGCCTGCCATGACGATCAAACCGGCGCCGAACGCCGCCCCTATCCACCTCATGGCCTGTCTAGTACCTACCCGGTCAATCCAACTTCCTACCGGCAGAAGCAGGGCGGCGCCGGCCATCGTCCCTATGAGATACGCCACCGACACCTCAACACGGTTGAGACCCAGTTCTGCAATCAGCGGGTCGATCGAAACGGACACACCGATGGTTTGACCAGGACCGGTCATTGCTCCGGTGATGGTGGCCAGTCCCGCGATCCGCCATCCGAGGAAACGCCGCGGGGATCGAGACACGACGGATAGGTGGGTGCCAGACATCCGGATCCTTTTGAACGATGATATGGACTCATCCGGCCGATCAGGCGATATCCCGATCCATGGCCAGGTTATGCCTCTGGGTGGCTATGGATTCTCAAGCGCCACAGTACTTTCTGAGGGAAGCGGAGCGAAGGTTGCAACCGTACCAGTCCTCAGCTTGAAGTCTTCGGGGTCTGCATTCACGGGTCGGTAGTTAGGGATTCCGGATGGACGAGTCGTACCGATCAGAATAGATTGTTGGGAGTGAGTGGACTAGCTATGACAAGAATCGGTATGTTGAGTAAGGACAGATGCCGGTATGTCGGTAGTGGTTAGAGCGCCATGCCGGGAGGACGCCGAACTGGTGGCTTCCCTGCTTGCGGCGGAAGGTGTTAGCAAAGTTGTGCTATTCGGTTCGGTGGCCCGCGGCGAGGCCACCGAACATAGTGACATTGATCTAGTGGCGATTTATGACGATATTGACTACCGGCATCGCGAAGCCAAGAAGAGAGAATTGACGGCACGGGCAGAATGTACCGTCGGGTATGAAGTAGATGTGGTGGTTACTGACCGACCTGAGTGGAAGGCACGGTCTGAAAACTTTCTCACTTCGTTGGAGTATAGTGTTGCTAGACACGGTGTGGTATTAGTGGATAAGGAGGCTGAGCGGGTAGATTGGGGTAAGCAGATGGTGTTACCTACTAACGGTTACGAGGCAACTGTTAGATGCCTCCGTGAAGTTGTAGGCGCGCTGACGACACTCCACATGCACCTGAATCCGGGCGAGATGGAGCGAGAATCGCGAGGTGCCCACAACTACGAGCGGGCCATTTTCTTGACTGTCCTTCGATTTGAAGGCGCCGGTGGTCAGGTTCAACGCATTGTCGAGTCGGCAATCAAGGCCTTGGCCCATCATTCCGGTCGCAGACGAGAATTGCGTGGACATGATGTTGGTGACCTCTGTACGAAACTGGTGGAGCCGTACCGCGGTGAGATCAACGCTCTTCTGGATGTGGTAGGAGCAGAGGTGAATACCCGCTGGCGTCAGGACGCTCGATATACGCCGCAGCATGTGCTGGATGAGCCCCTCACGAGTGAACGAGTTGCGCAACTCGCTGAGGTTGCATGCAGGGTAGCGTCTTACCTGGTGGAGCAGCTAGACGAGTCAGTGCCATACGTCACCGAAGTTCAAGATCACGTCACGCTGGTTGAGCAGTGGTTGGAACGCTATGACTTGGAGACAGGTACCCCTCGCGTGTGAATTGAAGGAGCGGGAACAGGGACGCTAACCATCCGACGACCAATGGCCATCTTCCCAGGCCGGGCCGCCGACAACCAGGGAGAGCAACCTTGAGCTAGTGCCGCAGGTCTTGCGTTCGTGCGTCATATTATGAGATAGTGCGTCGAGTTGTGAGATAATTGTGATAGCCTCACGGCATGGGAAGCCTAACCGGCCCATTCACTAGCCATCCACCGAGTTTTTTCACGCCGGACTTCGGCCAGGCGCCCCATCTGCTGGTTGGACGTGACCAACTCGTGGGGTCTTTGCGGCAGGGGTTGGCGGCGGGACCACGCGACTTTCGATTCACCTCGTTGCTGCTGGGTCCTCGGGGCTCCGGCAAGACCGTGATCCTGAACCTTATCGGCGATGCCGCCCGGGAGTCGGGCTGGCTGGTGTTGCCAGTCGAGGCGCAGGGGGCAGGTCTGCCCGAACGGATTTCCGAGATGGTCGCTTGGGTTCGACAGAACCATGAGTCTGTGCCCCGGCGCGACGCAGACCGGATAGAACGAACCACGCTCAAGTTCAAGATTCCGGTGTTCGAGTGGCAGCACGAGGCAGCCCGGGAAGTACGTTCGCAATGGTCGCTGCGTTATCAGCTGAAGACTCTGAGCGAGCACGCCGGATACAATGGTGTCGCTGTTCTGCTGCTCTTGGACGAACTGCACAGCGGCGAACGCGCCGAACTGTGGAACCTTGCGGCGGATGTACAGCACATTTCCAAGAACGAACAGCAGCCGCTGGCGCTTCTGGGTGCGGGACTATCCGAGATGAAGCACACCCTCCTTGAAGACACGAAGATGACCTTCTTCTCCAGGTGCCACCGAGAAGACATGCCACCCCTAACGCCGGTGGAGGCGGCGCGCTTCTTATCCAGGACCGTGCTGGACGCGGGCGGACGCTTTGAGGGGGACGCTCTGGCGATCCTCGCAAACGCATCAGGCGCGCTGCCGTACAAGATGCAGCTGGTGGGCCACTACGCCTGGCTGGCAGCCGGCGCGCCGGTAGGCCCGATCAATAATCAGGCGGTCGCGATAGCGACACAAGAAGCAGCGCGCGTCCTGCATGACCGGGTCGCTCTGCCCGCATGGCATTCACTGAACGACATCGAACAGTCATATCTGCGCACCCTTGCAGAACTTGGAGGTGACGCCACCACGCAACAGATCGCGTCGAATCTCGACGCGGCGCCATCGACGCTCGCGCGGGCTCTGCGTCATCTCACGAATATCGGCTGCGTGAACCGTACTCCTCAGGAAGTCGCGGTCGGGGATGTGACCCCTCTCACCAGCCTCCGGCAGATCATCGAAGAGGAGCGCCGCCACACCGTCGATCATGACGGGGCAACGCCACAGCCGGGGAAGCGAAGCATGGGGTGCCACGTATGGATGCCCCGCGCCCATGCCCGATGCATTCTCACACGCGGTCATGCGGGCGGCCACCGGTCACGATAACCGAGGCTCCGGTAGTCCGGAAACCACTCAACTCAACGCTGTTGGAGACAGTCAAGGGATCCGAACCCTCAGACTGCGTTGCTACTGAAATGGTCCTGGGTAGCATGGTCTGAGACCGCCGGCTTGACTGATCGGTGTGGAAGGGATCAACGAACATATGTCAGAAGCTGTGAAGGTTCCGGGTCGGGTCGACGCTGAGCGGGCCGCAGCCCTGCTGGTGTCTGAGGGGGCCAGCAAGGTGCTGTTGTTCGGTTCCGTGGCTCGTGGCGAGGCTTCCGAGGAGAGTGACATCGATCTGGTGGCGATATACGACGATCTGGATTACTCGGAGCGGTTCGCTTGCAAGCGGGGACTCTCGAGGCTGGCAAGAGAGACGATCGGTCACTCGGTCGATGTGCTGGTCACGGATCGGCCTGAGTGGAAGATCCGAACACAGGAAGTGGTCACATCCCTGGAAAGCCGGATAGCCGACTATGGGGTTGTCCTCGCTGATCGGGGCGCAGGTCACCATGTGGAATGGGACAAGGAGATGGTGTTGCCAACCAATGGTCGTGACGCGGCTTTGAGGCGTCTTCGTGAGGTAAGCAGCGCGTTGAGAACGCTCGAAATGTTCTTGAGTCCGAGCGATGACGAGCGTAGTGCACGCCAATCAGGAGACACCGAAGAAGCTGTCTACCTGGAGGTAGTCCGGTTCGAGGGAGCGTGTGGCCAGGTCCAGCGGGCCGTCGAGTCGGCGATCAAGGCCTTGGTTCACCTTGCCGGCCGTCGGCGTGAATTGAGAGGGCACGACATCGGTGAGCTTTCCGCTCAGTTGGTGGATCCGTATCGGAGAGATGTGGTTGGCCTGATGGCAGGTGCGGACGCTGATGAGATGACGCGGTGGCAGCAAGATTCCAGGTATGTAACGACCGACCTAGTTCTGGTATTGATCAAGGCGGCTAACAGAGTTGCATCCTACGTAGCGGAGCAACTGGGCGGGGGATCACGGGAGGTCCGCCGGGTCCGCCGGGCCGTCAAGGTGATAGACCACCGTCTGAGAGCCTACGACTTGGAAACCGGAGAACCCGTTCCGTAGACAAATGCTGCGTGTCGGCACCCGATCCAAGATGGATAAAGCGTCGTGCTGATGGCGATCTAGCGGCCGAGGCTTGGGATCCTCGGATGGGCTTTTGTGATTGTCTTGTCGGCTTGCGACGGACACGGTTGCCCAACAAAGATACCGGGGACCGAACGGCCCCCGGTATGAGGTCACTCCGAAGAGGACAGTTCCACTACGATACACCGGAAGTCGTGGGTCGTAAACCAGGATAAGAGGTGGGTGGGCCTGTATTGGACCGGTTCGCGTGCAATTGGCCTGCCTGATCGAGAACTCTCGTTTACCGAGGGGAGATGCGCCATTACGATGGGGAACCGATGGCAGGCGAGCAGGTGAATCTCAGTATCGGAGGCAGACCGAAGGTGGTCCTCCTCGTGCCTGATCGACAACTCTTGGATCGTATCGAGACGGCTAAAACTCTTGACGAGTTGGCCGCGGTCGTCGCCGAATACCCGGACTCCATGGATGGCTGGGCAGCACTGGGCGCCATGTATGAGAAGGTTGCCGGGTCGTCAGATTCGATTCTTGCCACTGTCAGTGCGTACGCGTGCTACCGCATCGGCTACCACCGAGGGTTGGACGCCCTCAGGAAGAACGGCTGGCGTGGTACCCAGTTGGTGCGGTGGTCGGATGAACCCAACCGGGGCTTTCTACGGTGCCTTGACGGGCTCCGGCGGATGGCGGGCTGGATCGGCGAGTACGACGAGGAAGCGAGGTGCGCCGAGTTCCTGCACCAACTGGATCCCGACTGGCCTACGCCCAGCAGCTAATCGGACATATCCCTTCACCGGTGGGGTGAAGTTCCCGAGTCAGGGGAGCCCTTGGCTGTACAGAGAGAGGCCCCGTCCGGTCACGCATCCAGCCATTCGTCGCGTGATATGCCTGCCTGACGGAGCAGTTCCCTTAACAGCTTCGGTCCGATCTCTTTCTGGTTTGGAATCCTGATCCTGCGGTTGTCCCTCTGCAGGAAGGCGTGCCTAGTTCCGGCGAACGGTCCCATGAATCCGAGGGCGCGGAGTTTCTGGACGACGACGCGGCGGGTGGCAGGCCCCAGTCGCCGACTCACCGGAGGGCTAGGAGAGTGCTGAAAAACGAATCTTACGGGGTTCGGTGGTCGGTAAACCGCCTGGTCAGAGAGTTGCGGCTCAGTGGCTGAACCCCTTTGTACGGGGTTTCTCAGCACCCTCCTAGGTTGATCCCGCCGAAGACGGGGATGTCATCCTCCCCGTCTGCCAGTTTCAGTGTCGCCCAATCTACGAGAACACTTTGAAGCACCTTTACCGCTTCCCCCACCGTGGGTTCGCAGGCCCAAGCACCGGGCGCGCCTGCGACGCTAACGAAGTACCCTTCTCCGTCAAGGTTCTTGACCTTGGCGTACTCTATTGCGGTGGTGGCCCATTGCTCAATCTGTTTCGCCTGCCGACTGATATCGTATGTTGTTTTTCCGGTAACTACCAAAGGTAATCTCCTAAGCTCTCGCACTGAGCGTACTACAATAAGGGTTATTGTCGAACAGTTGGCCTTCGCTGCCGCACGTCGGCGACCCTACACTGTGACTATGGAAGCCGACCGTCAACCCGTCGATTACATTGCCCTGACCAGGGAGACCTATAACCGGTTGGGTTACCTTCCCTACCGATGGGCGTTGAACGAAGTTGCCCCTTCATGGGCTTCCCTTCACAAGCCCCTGGCGGACTCCCGTTTAGGGTTGGTCGCTTCGGGCGGCATCTACCGTCACGGCCAGGTGGCCTTCACGCACAAGGATGATGTGACCCATCGGGAGATACCCACCGACACCGATACCCATGACCTGCGGGTGACCCATTTCGCCTACGACCAGACGGACGCCCGTCGAGATCCCAACGTGATCTTCCCGCTGGACACCTTGCGGGCGCTAGCCACAGAGGGCGTGATCGGAGAGTTGGCGCCGCTCGCTCTCACGTTCATGGGTGGGATCTACTCCCAGCGCCGTCTCTCGGACGAGCTCATTCCGGTGCTCGTTGAGCGGACTTTGGATATGGAAGTTGACCTGGTCCTGCTGGTTCCGGTGTGACCGGTATGCCACCAGTCAGTTGGGCTGGTCAGCAGAGCGATCGAAGCAAAGGGGATACCTACCCTGTCGATGACCAGCGCCAGATCAATCACCGCCTCGGCCAACCCGCCTCGGGCGGCCTTCACCGATTTCCCGCTCGGCCATACCTGCGGTCCGCCCAACCGTCCCCGGCTACAGCGCCGGATCATGCGGGACGCCTTGACTCTGTTCAACACGATCGATAGGCCGGGCGCCATCGTCGATCTCGACTACAGGTGGGAAACCGAGTGGAAGAACGAGGCGCGTAGTGCAGCGGACTACCGGACGCCCCGTTACGACACTCCTCAGTACCAGGACCGGGAGGACGAGGTTGCCGCCAAGCAAAACCACGGCGCCTCCATCGCCTGCGGGGTGTGCGTACCCAGCCTAACTCCTCGCTCGTGAGACACGATCTCTACTGATGGATGCCCGCTGGAGCTAGTCGTCCGGCACCTGATTGAAGGGGCGGGGAAACTAGTAGCGCCCAAATCGCGACCGTCGGGTTGGGGCCTATTACCAGTTGCGCGAGCCTTCGAACTATGCTGAACTAAGCGCGCCGAGGTTATAGGCGGGTCAAGCATGAGATGGACTCGAGTGCTCGGGAGGCAAAGGTAGGTAGCGATGCCAAATGGCCGCTGATGTGAAGCCGCTGAAAGTGCCGGAGCGCCACCTTCCTGCATTTCAAGCACTGTTCAGAATGCAACAGGATGACTTTGCTCATCTGCTGAGCGTCCTTAATGCCGCGGATCCTACGAACACTCCAAACAGCCTCGCGGAGTCAATCCATCGGGAAACTGAACTCAGCGTTTCTGGCGCACGAGCGCTGCTGGACGCTGTTCTGGAACTTGTAGCTCTCGGACAACGATCTCTATCGTCAAGCGGTCATATGGCGGCACGTGTAGCTGCCTCGTCTCAGTTCACGGATGGTGACGACAAGCGTGAGGAATTCAGAGAACGCACCAAACAACTCCTGGGATCCGACCCTAATCAGACTACACAGTAAGGTTTCTTCGATTGGCTCTGAATACGAACGGGTGTTCGTAAACTCTCAGATATTAACTGACCTAAGGCCGATCTTTAGTGATGAAGTATCGGAAACCCCCGAGCCTGAAGCAGCATTGCTTAGCCACACCCTAAGCCTCCACTTTATCGGTAGTGATAGAAGACACGATAACTTCTATATCGTTCTTGATGACAGCGATCTTAGAGTATTATACCAGATGATAAACCGTGCCTTACAGAAGGCTAGTTCCTTAAGGCTCAAACTAAAGGAATCGGGCCTCATCCATATGCAGACAGAGGAATGAGTGATGCTCGTTCTAAACCAAGGGAAGAGCCAAGGCTATGATCACGATATCGACGATGAGTGGAGGGATCGAAAGATCCACGATCAATCCGGCTACATCTTCCACGAATGCAAAGCTACCACGGAGCGGCTTAGTTCAATAGAGTGGGCAGATAACCTGGACCCAATACATGAGTGGGATAATACCTTGTACTGGACCGCTGGCAAAGTAGCACATACTTTGGATGATCTTATTCATTTTCGTTGGCATGCTAGCCTGCAAGTCCATCGCTTGCCCTTCGTGGTAAGTTTGAACAACTTGCCCAACAATGGGTATCTGATACAATGTTCTATTCATCATCACACGATATCGTCACGCATTGGGCATATCAGCAAGTTATAGGACTTGGCCGAAAGGTAGTCCCACTCATCTATGAGAGGATGGTCGTTGGAGATCTGCATTGGACATGGGCACTTTCCGCGATTCTAGGAGAGAACCCTGCTGCCAACATCTACTCGCCTAGGGCGGCTACAGATATATGGATAGCGTGGATAGACGACCATAATCATCAAAGCCAGGGTTCCGGATCTCAGTGAAGAATCTAAGCTTTGATTGAGTCAAGTTTCCCTCGGTTGAGGGCCTCCCTCGGATACGAACACAGAAGTCCGCCAGATCAAGCCTATAACTGTATTGCCTTTGCAGCTGACGAGACGAATCGCTGGTGGTGGCCAATTCGTGACAGATTCTGGCCATCAGGGGTACCACACCAACTAACCCTAGATGCGTTTATCTGGCTCTTCGGAAATAAGGGGGGAGTGGGGGATTCGTGGGGGTCGGGAATCCACCGGTAGTGAAGGGGGGTCCTCCATAATCGGGTGTTGAGAAACAAATCCGAGGCAGGAGGACCCCTGTGGAAGTTGATCCTACGCGCATGTGCGAGAAGTTGGTGGGCCTGGGCGACGTTGATGTGGTAGGTGTCGACGACTCCGGGGAAGGGCCGCTTCGGGTTGTGATCCGTTCCCGCAAGGCCCGTCCGTGCTGTGGGGCATGTGGCGGGCGGGTGTGGTCGAAGGGGTATCGGACAGCTGTGTTGGTTGATCTGCCGGCGTTTGGTCGTCCGGTTCGGTTGCGGTGGCGGAAACGCCGCTGGACGTGTCCGAACACCGACTGTGAGATCAGATCCTTCGTTGAGCAAGACGCCACGATCGGCCCGGCTCGGGCGTTGCTGACATCGAGGGCGGCAAGATGGGCGACTACCCAGGTCGGCAAGTATGGCCGTTCCGCCAAGGAGGTAGCCGAAGAACTGGGCTGTGTGTTGACGATCAGCGAAATTACCCAGTCTCGATCACCGAAAATCCCCACCTTGTGACGGCAAATACCAGACGTTGAGTGGGGTCCTCTCCAAGCTGCTGGGTGTGAGATCTGGCAGCGAGGAGAGGGAGCCCCACCGCTGATGTTGGCACAGGAGGAGTACGTGGAAGTACACGCGTTGAGGAAACGGGGATGGTCGATCTCGGCTATTGCCCGGCATTTGGGAAGAGACCGAAGAACAGTACGCGCTCACCTTTCTGGTGAGCGGATCCCGGGGCAGCGGAGGTCGGCGGAGCCGGATCCGTTTGAGGTGGTCGAGGCTTATGTGCGTCAGCGGCTGGCCGAGGATCCCCACCTTTGGGCGACGGCGCTGTTCGACGAAGCCAAGGCCCTGGGCTATGGGCAGAGCTATGTGACGTTCGCCCGCAAGATCAGAAACCGTCAGCTGCGGCCGTCGTGTGGAGCGTGTTCGGGAACACGGGGTCAAGCCGTGGCGATGATCGACCATCCCGCGGGCGAGGAATGCCAGTGGGACTGGCTCGAGCTGCGGGACACGCCGTGGGGGTCTCGGGTGTCCGTGCTGGTGGGTGTCCTGTCCCATTCAGGGCGGTTCCGGGCGTGGGTGAGCCCATCCCAGGACCAGGCGCATCTGGTGGAGGGCATCGACGAGGTGCTACGCCGCTTCGGCGGGACGGCCAAGAGGTGGCGGGTGGATCGTATGGCCACAGTCCTAGTGCCGGGCACCGATCGGATACAGGCCTCGTTCGTGGGGGTCGCGAAGCACTACAGTGTCGGGATCGATCCGTGTCCGCCCCGGCGGCCGAACCGTAAAGGCGTAGTGGAGAAAGCGATCCATTACATAGCTCAGCGGTGGTGGCGCACCGCAGCGGTGGGAAGGGTGTCCGAGGCGCAGGACAGCCTCGACCGCTTCTCGGAGACAATCGGGGATGCCCGCCGGCGGGCCGGGAGCACCGTTGGTGAGCTAGCCGATGCAGAACCGCTGCTTCCGCTTCCTGCGATGCCGTATCCGGCGGAGGGAACCCTGGTCCGCAAAGTCGCTGCCAACGGGCTGGTATCGGTGCGGGGAAACCGTTATTCGGTGCCACCTTTGGTGATCGGAACCGAAGTCAGTGTTCGTTGGCGGCTGGGTGACCCAACCTTCGATGTGATCTCGGCTTCCGGGCGGCTGGTCGCGTCGCATCGGAAAGTCCCCCGAGGCCAGGGCAGGGTGGTTCGCCTTCCCGAACATACCGCAGCCCTAGAGAAGGTCGTGCTGGGGGCGTTCACAACCAAGAGACCCTGCAAACCGAAACCGAACCGGCCACCATCGGCAGCGGCCCGGGCCATCGCCGCCGGAGTGGAACACGACGAGCCGGTGATCGACCTCGCCGTCTACCAGCGTCACATCGACCAACAACGCCAGGGCCGGCCATGAGCCGAGACACTATCTACCAGCAACTCCGGGGTCATCTTGCCTACCTCAAGCTGGCGGCAGCTGCCGAGGCGCTACCAGCCCACCTCGAAGCAGCCCGCCAGAGCCAGCTTGGCCACACCCAGTTCCTCGAAGAGCTGCTCCGGGTCGAGGTCGAAGCCACCGAGCAGCGCCGGTGGAACAGCCGGATGCGGTTCGCGAACTTCCCAACGGCCTGGCAGCTCGACGACTTCGACTTCTCAGCCCAGCCCAGCATCGACCAGAACCTCGTGCGGGAACTCGCCACAGGCGCCTACCTCACCGACGCGACCAACGTCCTGTTCATCGGCCCGCCCGGAGTTGGGAAAACCATGCTTGCCGTCATCCTGGGTCGGGCCGCGGTGGATGGTGGCCACAGGGTTTACTACACCACCGCCGCTGACCTAGCAGCCCGATGCCGCAAAGCCGCCATCGAAGGCCGCTGGGCCGCAACAATGCGGTTCTTCTCCGGCCCGGCGGTTCTCATAGTGGACGAGTTGGGCTATCTGCCCATGCCGGCAGAGGACGCCGCTTCCCTGTTCCAGGTCATCTCCCGCCGCTACCAGAAAGGCTCGGTAATCCTGACCACCAACCGCAACGTCGCCGCCTGGGGAGACATCTTCTCCGACTCCACAATCGCTGCGGCCATGCTGGACCGGCTACTCCACCGAAGCGTCGTCTTCGCCATCACAGGCGACAGCTACCGGCTACGCGCCTACCAAGCCCAGGCACGAAAACAACGACCGAAAGGAGGCGCCAACTAGACTCAGCAACACACCCGGGGTGGGGAATTTCAATGATCGACTCCGGGTAGTTTCAACGATCGCCAACACGGTGATTGGCATACGGTCAACGACGAGGCGGCCCGTTGGGGTGAAGCGCTGCTGGAAGCCGACAAGGACCGGGTGGGCAAGGTCGAGGCTGTCGGGATTGATGAGACGTTGTTCGTGAAGCGGGGCCGGTACCGCACCAAGCAGTGGGCCACGTCTGTGGTAGACGTGGGAGGCCACCAACTGATAGACATAGTACCCGGTAGAACCGCTAAAAGCGCCGAGGCCTGGTTCCGGGCGCAACCAAAGGACTGGGTCGACGGTATCCGCTGGGCGGTGCTGGACATGTCCGGCCCCTACCGCAAAGCGTACAACCGGGCCCTGCCCGACGCCTCACAAGTAGCAGACCCCTTCCACGTTGTCCGCTTGGCCAACCAGCGGCTCGACGAGGTACGCCGCCGAACCCAGAACGAAACCCTAGGACACCGGGGCCGCAAAAACGACCCCCTGTACCGGATACGACGGCTCCTGACAATAGCCGCTCAACGTATCAGCGACCGGGGCCGCACCCGCCTCCGCGGTCTCTTAGACGCCGGTGACCCCCACGGAGAAGTACGCACCGCCTGGCACGCCAAAGAAACCGTGCGAGGCATCTACAAAATCGGCGACCCCACCCTAGCCCTCCAATACACCACCGAACTAGCCGGCAACCTACAAGACCAATCCTGCCCACCCGAGGTCAACAAACTAGGACGCACCATCGGCCGCTGGACCACCCAAATCACCAACTGGCATCACGCCAAAGTAACCAACGGACCCACCGAAGCCCTCAACAACCTCATCAAACGCATCAAACGAACAGCCTACGGATTCCGCAACTTCACCAACTACCGAATCCGGTCACTCCTCTACGCCGGGAAACCAAACTGGAACCTACTCCCCGCGGTCACACCCCCGTAAAATCCGAAGAGCCGTTTATCTCTGCATTCGAGACTATCGGTTATCAGTTGTGCTCCGACGGTACCTTTGAACGTGGATATGTGAAGGTTGCCTTGTATGCTCTATCGGGAGAGCCTAAGCATGCTGCTCGGCAAGAACCGGAAACGGGTATGTGGCTCAGTAAGCTTGGAATGTCGTTCGATATCGCACACGCGCAAGCCGAAGATGTCGGAGGGACTATTTATGGTGAACCAGTTCGATACTTGCGCAGACCGACGAAGGATCGATTACACTAAGAAACTCCATGCAACTCTTCCTGTGGCGACGGCGAGACTGGCTCGGCACCGCCCTTAGTCTCAATGGCCGCTAAAAAAGTAGGGTACAGTAAGAATCCATAATCGAGAGGAACCTATTCAAGATGGTTTCAGAACTATTCGACCCGACTTCGTGGCATAGTGTCGAAGGATTCGATTTCACCGACATCACTTACCACCGCGCCGTCGATCAAGGCACGGTTCGGGTGGCTTTCGACCGACCGGAAGTGCGCAACGCCTTCCGGCCCCGTACCGTTGACGAGCTGTACGCGGCTCTCGATCACGCTCGCCAGTGGAGTGACGTGGGGGCTGTATTGCTTACCGGTAACGGACCTTCCACCAAGGACGGTGGTTGGGCCTTCTCATCCGGTGGGGATCAGAGGATCCGCGGCAAGGCCGGCTACATGTACGCCGGGGGCGAGGGAGCCGCTGACATCGACCCGGCCAAGCTGGGCAGGTTGCACATACTCGAAGTGCAGCGCCTGATTCGATTCATGCCCAAAGTAGTGATAGCGGTGGTGCCCGGTTGGGCGGTCGGTGGAGGGCACAGCCTGCATGTGGTTTGCGACCTTACCCTGGCCTCCCGGGAGCATGCCGTCTTCAAGCAAACCGACTCTGATGTGGCCTCCTTCGACGCGGGTTACGGCTCCGCCTACCTGGCTCGCATGGTGGGTCAGAAACGAGCTCGGGAGATATTCTTCCTGGGCGCCGACTATTCGGCAGAGGACGCGTTCCGGATGGGCATGGTGAACAAGGTGGTGTCCCACGCCGAGTTGGAGCGGACGGCGCTCGAATGGGCCCGAACCATCAACGACAAGAGCCCGATGTCCCAGAGGATGCTCAAGTTCGCCTTCAACCTCATCGATGACGGCTTGGTGGGCCAGCAGGTTTTTGCCGGGGAAGCCACCCGTCTCGGCTACATGACCGATGAGGCGGCGGAGGGTCGGGATGCCTTTGTCGAGAAACGATCCAAGGACTTCTCCTCGTTCCCCTGGCATTACTGACGGGCAGGTCTCCCGATCTGATCGTACAAGTCGGTGTAGCGCCTTGATCCGCATCCGTCCCCCTACCGCGGGCAGGATAACCTCGCCAGGGGAGATGCCCACTACCGGAGGATCAAGCGTAGTACCGCGCAGGTTGTGGCACTGGTCGGTAGAGGCGTGGCTGATGCTATTTTTCTCTTTAAGACTGAGTAAGAATCATGACTCTGGAGTGACGATGGCTCGGACGACAACGACTATTACGTTTTCTCTATCACCTGATCTAGCCGAACAGGTGGACCAGACGACGAAGCGGCAAGGGTGCACCAGGAGCGAATTCTTGCGCCAGGCTGTTAGCCGGTATATCGAGGAATGTGAATGGAGGCAAGTACTGCGCTACGGGCAGGATCAGGCGAGGATGATGGGCATCGGACCTGAGAATGTCGAAAGTCTGGTAGAGGAGTACCGCGCCGAGGTCGGCCCTGACCAGGCATGAGCATTCGTTCTGGATACGAACGTAATCGTTTCGGGTCTCAATTACCCCGGAAATGAGAGAGTTGTTTTGAACATGGCTCGTCGGGGACGGTTCCATCTATACCTTTCTCCCTTCATTCTCAACGAGGTGGGCGGCGTTCTTGTGCGCAAATTCGCTTGGGACGAAGAAAAGATATTCCAAGCCCTCCGAATGTTGCAAGCAGCAGCCACCTTGATCGAGCCTCGAAGGCGTCCTTATGTGATCAAGGATCACCATGCCGACAACCGGATTCTCGAATGTGCCGAGGAGGTCTCCGCCGATTATCTGATCACAGGCGACAAGAAGCATCTCTTGCCGCTGGGTAAACACGGGAGGACAAGGATCGTCAATGCGCCGAGGTTTCTAACCGACCTTCAGGGTTGATTCCGAGCAGAGCGACCGCCACCTCAGCGAGGCTCGTCGGATTCGATCTCGGCCTGTTGGGCGAGGTAGAGCCAGCCGAATCCGTGGATTGCCACACCGATCATGAGCACCAGAGTCACCGACCAGTAGCCGAGGATGGCCGCGAGTAACGCTGCCAGCACCGCTAGCGTTACCAGCGCCACCCGAACGCCGTTGAGTGGTCCGTACATAGGCCTCCAGTGTAGATGGTTTCCCGATCCCTGATTCGATCGGTCCTCGACTGTGCTATATTATTATGTTAGGTATCTGGTGAACCAAGGTACCTTGCTTACCTAGCATACGGGACAGGATGTGGCGGTGACCCGGAATCGAGAGGTCAACGGAGGTGAAGGGCCGGAATGCAACACCGATCCCAACTCCTGAAGGGAGTGCTGGATATGTGCCTGCTGGCTCTCATCGCGGAGGAGCCGAGTTATGGCTACGAGATGGTCCGCAAGCTCGAATCTCGCGGTCTGGACTTGATGAGCGACGGAAGCGTCTACCCGTTGCTCAGCCGCATGCAAACCCAGCGCCTCGTCGAGGGGTACTACCAGGGATCCTCGTCAGGGCCGGCGCGCAAGTACTACCGGATACGTCCCGAGGGAGCGGAGCGTCTAGCTCTCTGGCGGGAGGATTGGACCCGTTTGGCGACCGGTGTCGAGACGGTCTTGCAGGGCGACCGGGTATCGAATGGAGAAGATGAATGAACGGAGAGGGTAGGCGTCTCGTCGAGAGATGCCGCAGGTACTGGTTCGAGGCGGGGCTTTCCCGGAAGGAAGTCGAGAGCATGGCCACGGAACTGGAATCGCATCTTGTGGAGGCCTCCCGAGACGGTCGCGATCCTCGATCAGTGATAGGAGAAGATCCGGCTGGTTTCGCCGCGGCCTGGGCGGCGGAGCTCCGGCCTCCGAGTCGGGGGAGGCTGCCGAGATGGAAGGAGATTGAAAGGAAACTCGACCCACGTTCTTCCTTTCGGGTGCTCGGATGGTTCTCGGGAGCAGTGGTAGTGGTTGTCGGAGTCGTAACGATCCTTACATGGGGAAGGGAGTCCGATATGGACAGCGATATGATGAGATGGGTATGGACAGGACTGGCCTTGGTGATGGGCCTGGGGGAGATATTCACCGCCGGGTTCTTCCTACTCCCCTTCGGGATAGGCGCCGGGCTGGCCGCCGTCGCGGCGTGGTTTAACCTTCACTACGCTGTCCAGACGGTTCTCTTTTTCGGAGGCACCGGGTTGGCGATGCTATACCTGCGCCGATTCATACGCGCCCAGGACGAAGACGCCGGTTTGGTGATCGGGCCGGAACGCTACGTCGGGATGCAGGCATTGGTGCTGGAAACGGTCAATACCAGATCCAACTCCGGTCTGGTGAGGGTAGAGGCCGAGCAGTGGAGGGCGATCACGGATGGGGATCCTATTGTCGAAGGAGCGACCGTGGAAGTGGTCGCCCTTCGCGGAAACCGATTAGTGGTATCGGAAGTTAGTTAAGAACTATTGGAAGGAAGGAATTATCTGATGGAAATCGCAGCTGTATTACTACCGGCCTTGCTGGCGGTGGCTCTGCTGTTTATCGCAGCAACCGGGTTCCGTATTGTCAGGCCCTTCGAGCAGGGATTGATCGAGTTCCTCGGCAAGTACCGGCGCACAGTATCTCCAGGACTTCGGTTCGTCGTGCCGTTCGTGCAGAGGCTGCTCAAAGTGGATATGCGCGAGCAGGTGGTAGACGTACCACCTCAGGAGGTGATCACCAAGGACAACGTGGCTGTCACCGTGGACGCGGTGATCTACTACGAGGCGACCGATCCTGTGAAGCTCAGGTACGCAGTGGGCAACTTTATCCTGGCCGTGACCAAGCTGGCCCAGACCAACCTGAGGAATGTTGTGGGTGATCTACAGCTTGACGAGGCCCTGGTGTCCCGCGAGTTGATCAACAGCAAGCTACGGGCGATCCTCGACGATGCCACCGACAAGTGGGGCACCCGGGTGGTACGAGTCGAGATCCAGCGCATCGAGCCTCCGCCTGATGTGACCGACGCGATGCATAGGCAGATGAAAGCAGAGCGCGGTCGTCGGGCTGCGGTGACCGAGGCGGAGGGTGAAAAGCGATCGGCCATTCTTGAGGCGGAGGGTGAAAAGCGATCGGCCATTCTCCAGGCGGAGGGTGTGAAGCAGTCCGCCATCCTGAGGGCCGAAGGTGAGGCCGAGGCTATCAAACGGGTCGCGGACGCCGATAAATACCAGAAGCTCACCGTGGCTGAAGGTGAGGGTCAGGCGATCGAGCGGGTCTTCGCGGCGATCCACAACGGGGATCCCACCGACGATCTCATCGCTATCCAGTACTTGGATGCATTGAAGGGCATCGCCGACGGTCAGGCCACCAAGATATTCCTACCTCTCGACACGTCGGGGTTGCTGGGATCGGTGGCCGCCATCGGAGAGATGTTCAAGGAAAGTTCGCGATCACCGTCCGAACGTGGTGGAACCGGCTGAACGCCCTCCTAATCAAGAAACCGAGACGAGGCCCGGGGTCACACATCCGGGCCTCCGTCCCCCCTCCTCAGAAACCAGTCGAGTGAGCCACAGCGATCCTGACCACTGTAATAGTCAGCATCAAGTTAGAGCGGATGTAGTACAACTCTGCCATCTGATCCGGTCGCACTGAAGGGACGTTTCGCAGGTGTTGTCTTCAGCACTCCCGACGACGAGCAACTCTTCAGCACCGGCGCCGACTGGGAATCAGCCTGACGACTCTCTCTAGCCGACACCCATGTTCTCCAGTGGTGGACAGCCGAGCCACGCAGGCTGAGTTCCACAGCTTCGGCTGCCCTTGACACGGCGGACGAAATCCCGGTAGCCGCCATCACCTGGTGGGAACTGGCTTGGCTCGCCAATCACGATCGGATCAAGGTGTACCGTCCTGTCCGAACGTGGCTCGAAATGCGATGGCTAGAAGCATTCGCACGGTAGGTCTAACTCCGGCAATCGCAGCTACCGCCAACGAACTACCCAAGACCTCCCCCGGTGACCCGGCCGACCGATTGATCTACGCGAGTGCCGTAGAGATGGGCTGGCGCCTCGTTACAAAGGATGTTCGGATGAGGCAACATCAACATGCCCATCCGATAACCATCTGGTAGGTCTCGACTTGACCAGTTCGCCGCCAATCGTTGAAGTCTAGAAAGGGTGGACACGGTGGCGCGTGTCGTCGAGCTAGAGGATCTGGCTGAGGAAGAGCTTGGTTCGGTCGTGCTGGGGATTCATGAAGAAGTGTTCCGGGGTTCCTTCCTCGACGACGGTTCCGTAGTCGAAGAACAGGACCCTATCAGCCACTTCCCGGGCGAAGCCCATCTCGTGGGTGACCACGATCATGGTCATGCCTGACTTTGCCAGTTCCTTCATCACGTCGAGTACTTCCTTGATCATCTCAGGATCCAAGGCGGAGGTCGGTTCGTCGAACAACATGATGCGGGGTTTCATGGCTAGGGCTCTCGCAATGGCGACCCGCTGTTGCTGTCCCCCGGATAGTTGGCCCGGATACTTGTTGGCCTGCTCGGGAATCCCGACTCTTTCAAGCAGCTTCATGGCGGCGGCTTCCGAATCCGTTCGGGTTCGATTCCTTACCCAGATCGGCGCCAGCGTGATGTTCTGGAGCACGGTCAGGTGTGGGAACAGATTGAACTGCTGGAAGACCATCCCGACTTCTCTACGGATCATGTCGATATTGCGGAGGTCGTTGGTCAATTCCATGCCGTCGACCACGATCCGGCCCTTCTGATGGTTCTCGAGGCGGTTTATACAACGTATGAAGGTCGACTTACCCGAGCCGGAAGGCCCGATAACCACTACCACCTCGCCCCAGCCGATCGAGGTGCTCACTCCGGTCAATGCCTGGAAGTCACCGAACCACTTCTTCACGTCCTCGCAGAGAATGGCGGGTGATCCATTCTTGCTTCCGTTGCCGGCCATGCCGTCCTCCTAGTCCTAAGTAACTGCTTATCCGGCCCGTCAGCGCTCGCCCAACCCGAGGCTGCGCTCGTAACGCAAGCTCAGCCGCGAGATGGTAAAGGTGAATATCCAATAGAACAGCGCCATGAAGAACATCATCTGGGGCAGGGTGCCCTGGAAGCTGGGGTTGCTCTGCTGGGGAATGAAACCGCGCGCTATGAGCAGAACGTCGGCCAGCCCGATTATCGCCACCAAGGAGGTGTCCTTGAAGGCGATGATGACCGAACCTACCAACGCCGGGATAACAGTTCGGATGGCTTGGGGCAGGATAACCAGCGAGGTGGACTGTACGAGGGACAAGCCGGTAGCTCGGGCCGCCTCGTACTGGCCCCTGTCGATCGCTTGCAGTCCTCCTCTGATGTTCTCCGCCACGTAGGCAGAGTTGAAAATGGTGATGGCGGCGACGATCCGTATGATCTCGTCGAACTCCACCCCGGAGGGGAGGAAGGCGGTCAGCATTGCCGACCCGAAGAACAGCCAGGTGATCATGGGAACGCTCCGCACCAACTCGATATAGCCGGTGGCGAGCATCCGGAAGATGGGCATTGTCGAAGTTCGTGCCAGAGCGAGGACCAGGCCGACGGGGAGGGAAAGGGTGATACCGCTGATGGCGAGGAGGATGGTCAGGTTGAACCCGCCGAGGAAGGTGGTTCCCTGAAACTCCAGCGAGGTGTCGGCGGCGCCTAGCCGGAAGGCGACCACTATCAAGAAGGTGGTGATGATCCAAGCCCGGACCAGGTTGGTCCTTCCCTGCTCGGTACCTCCGAAAGTGGGGGCCACCAGCACGAACAACGCCAAAGCGATGATGAGAACCCGATACAGGAACGGCATCGGGACGAACCAGATAAACAGGGAGGTGAGCGCGAGGCCTGCCGCCAGAGATCTCACCTTCTCGACCGGCTCTCGTATTCTCAATCCCCCTATCAGTACCGCCAGACCGACTAGCCATATGCCTACCGTCGCCCAGATAGAAGCCCCGTCGAAGACAATAGGAAGAGCTGCGATCGCCACGCCGGTAGCCATCACCACGCGGCCCGTGGCATCGTCTTTGGTCGGGAGGGCGAAAACCCTGATAGCGGCGCCGATCACAACGCTGAACAGCAGAACGGTGCCGAGGTCCGAGCGTAGGAACGGTGTCTCGCCGAATCCGAGGATGTCCGACCAGTCGAGGATCGGATTGCGCTGGATGATAAAGATGATCACCGGATAGGAGAGGATCCAGGCCGAAACCAGGAACCGCCTGAACCCCTTAGACCAGACGCGCTCGATCCAAAGACCGACCGGATAGGCGATCACCGTTAGGACGAACAGGATTGTCCACGGACCGGCCGTGGTTCGAGCGATGGGAGCGGTGGTCTCATCGAACTGCCCGAGCGGGACGGGAAGCCTTACGGTCCACAGGAGGATGGCGATGACCGCCATGCCGAGCATCGGGACGACCAGCATCGAAACAGTCGGAGGATCCTCGATACTTCTGGACTTGAGCACCACCGAGTGGGCTGCCATACCCACCAGTACAGTCGCCACCAACAGCCAGATACGGATCGTACTCCAGTCAGCCAGTGAATCGAACTGAAGTATGGGTAGCCCGGAGGTGTACGCCCCGGCGCCATGATGCATTATGGTTGTCACCGCGAGGAGGACTGCTCCACTCCTTATTCCCTTGGCGAAGCTGGAGAGATCGATCCGACCGCCTGCTTCCCAAGAGACCAGCGACCACACCACAAGCACGGCGAAAATCCCTAGTGACATCCAGATCCTGATCAGGTCGTCCTGGGGATAGGCCTGCACCATCAGCAGCTTCATGTTGTAGGTGACCGCTGACCACTTGCGTTCCGGAGAGAAGAGGTAGGTGGTTATGTACCGCAAGATGTTCAGGAGGATCAGCGCGAACACCAGGGTAAGTAAGGCGTTGAAGGTGATCTGTACCCAGGTGTGGCCGGAGAACAGGTTTTCCCGCATCCACCGCCACGGTCCGGAAGGCGGCGGCTCGGGGGCGTATTCGATAACCTCCAAAGTTTCAGGGGTGGGTGCTGCTTGGGTCATGTCAACGCTCCACCAGTGTCATCTTTCGGTTGTAGTAGTTCACGATGCCCGACAAGATCAGGCTGACAATTGAGAAGAAACCCATCCAGAAGATGAACACCGCGAGGGCTTGGCCTTCCTGATTGAAGATAGTTTGCCCGACCTGTACCACGTCGGCGTAGGCCACCGCGATTCCTAGTGAGGTGTTCTTGGCAAGGTTGAGGTACTGGGATCCGATCGGTGGAAGGATGATGCGGAACGCTTGAGGTAGGACGACCAGCCGCAGGGCTTGGCCCCTCCGCAACCCGATCGCGGCGGCGGCTTCGCCTTGGCCACGGGGTACGGCCATGATTCCGGCTCGGACGATCTCGCCTATGAATGCGGCCGAGTAGAGGGTTACGCCCAGCCAAACCGCTACGAATCCCGGAGTGAGCGCCTTCCCGACGTCGGTCGCATACTGCGGGAATCGAGTCGGGACCACTACTTCGGGAAGCGTGAAACGTAGGGGATCTCCACCGGAGAAGTTGAACCTGGTGGCGAGAAACTCGAATAGGGGCTCTAGTCCCCAATTCATCTGGTACCAGAGAGACCGTCCGAGAACCCGCGACAGCGTGGCATCCCCCGGTCCTGAAATTAAGAACAGCATCACGCCGAGCCCCAAAACACCGGCCAACGCCAAACGGAAGGCGTCGTCGTCGGAGAGTTTGGCCATACCGGCAGGGGAGCGGAGGCGTTTCAGATATTGCAGGATGTAGCGCACCGCCAGCCAGACGGCCAGGGCGGCTAGCGCGAACTGGAAGACGATGATCGGTACGGTCCCCGCTACCCAGGCAAGCGCGCTGAATAGCCATCCCAGCACTCCGGCGACGGGGTGGACGAACCAACCACCCACCAGGAACAACCCGAGCGCTCCGATCGACCATGCGAACGCGTGGGTTTCCCTGCCCTCACGTTCCTGGATCGCGATCCGGCGACGGTACACCCAGCGCGCCGCGACAATGCCGACGATTACCAGAACCGTGTACTGCCAGCGTCCCGCCTGAGGGGTGAGCCAGGGGAAGGCGATACCCTTGGGGCTGGTGAACAACCATCCTTTCCCGGCCAACTCGGGGGTGAGATCCGGCAAGAGTCCGATTATCAAGGCCTGCCAGAAGAGGATCTGGACCAGAAGGGGGATGTTACGGAAGAACTCTATGTAGGAGTTGGCAATTCGGGAGACGATCCAGTTGGAGGACAGCCTGGACACCCCGATCAGGGTGCCTAGGAGGGTGGCTGCTATGACGCCGCTCCATGTGACCCTGAGCATGTTGACCATGCCTACCGCCAAGGCTTCCAAACCCGATTCGGGATCGGTATTGAACCCTTCCCCGAGTTTTACCCCGAGCGGCTCTCCGAGAAAGTCCCATGAGAACGGGATTCCGGTTGCCCGGAGATTGGAGGTGGCCTGGGTGATGAGAATGTAGCCGAGCCAGAGTAGACCGAACAGGACCCCGATCTGGGTAGCCCATTTGATAACCACCACATTTCGCCACACCGGTGGCCGGGTTTGGGAGTCATTTTGTGTGGGTGTGACCAACAGTTTCCGTTCTTAACCGGGTTCCCTGGAGTGCCGACAAGCCGTCGGGATTCTCTCTTTAACATGTACCCTACCAAAGGAGGGTACCGGAAATGGTCTAGCGGGCCACGCACTCCGGCAAGCTACGTACAAATGATCTGTACACAGGGCGCGAACCCCTTATTGCGGACCTTTCAAGCATCTTCCTGAGACCCTACCAACAAGTTACGCGAGAAAGGGGGCGCCGAGTGGCGGCCCCCTTTCTCATAGTCTTGGAACCGACTAGTCGCCTTAACGGGCCGGTGGTGCGTAGACCAGACCTCCTTCGGTCCATCTGGCGTTTGCGGAACCGGCTCTGGTGAAACCGAGCGGCGCCAGGTTGTTTACGTAGATCTCGTCGTAGTTACCTACCTGGCGAATGGCTTGGGCATAGCCGTCGGCCGCAATACCCATCTTGGTCTGCAGCTCGTCGTCGCCTACCCCGAGGAAGCGACCGGCTTCCGGATCGGGCGGGTTGGCGATCATCTCATCGATGTTCGCAGAGGTAACGCCCTTCTCGTCGGCGATGATCAGCACGTATACCAACCAGTTGACGACATCAGCCCACTGGCTGTCATTCTGCCGGTACATCGGTCCGAGCGGTTCCTTGGAGATCGGAGTGGTGGGGAAGATGATCCATTCGCCTTCGGCGATCTCCCCGTTCTGGATGGCTGCGTACCGGTGACCGAAGAGGGCCGATCCATCGGTCGTTACCAGGTCACACGACCCGGCACGGAACAACTCCATCGCCTCCGGGAAGTTTTCGACCGTAACGAGATCTATCTCGGCGCCTACCACCCGGGCACCCTCGGTGATGTTCTTCTCGGTGGTGGTCCCGGCGTTGGTGCAGAGTCGGGCCCCGTCCACATCTTCCAGAGTCGAGGCATCGTCAAAGCCGAAGTCGGCTTTACCCATGATCTGCTGACCATCGAAGAAAGTGGTGGGTCCGAAGTCGCCGCCGATCTCGGTGTCCCGGCTCTGGGTCCAAGTCGTATTGCGGAACAGTACGTCGACCTCACCCGCAGCCAGCACGTTGAAGCGCTCTGCGGCGGTCGTACCGACAAACTCGACCGCGTTCGCATCGCCCAATACGGCGGCTGCGAGAGCGCGGCAGTAGTCGGCGTCGAATCCGCTGAACGATCCGTCGTCCTGGGGTTCGGCGAAACCGATGGCGCTGGTGGAAACCCCGCAGCGTAGGGATCCACGGGCCTGAACGTCTGCCAGGGTACCGCCTTGGCTCAGGTCAATCGTGACCTCGGTCGCCGCGGTTGTCTCCGCTACGGCGGATGTGGTGGGCGCTTCTGTGGCGGCCGTAGTGGTGGCCTGGGTGTCCGGGGTTGTATCGCCGTCACCCTCGCATGCAACTGCTACCAATGCCATGATTGCTAGCAGGAGCGTGATCTTTCTAGTCATCCGATGCTCCTTCCATTCGGTCCGACTCCTTCAAGGAGCTTACATGTATCCCGCAGGATAACCCGTGCATATCCGGGTTACGTGGCGTCTGGCCGATACCCGGCCCTGAGTTCTTCCTAGGAGGGTGCTGAGAAACCCCGCACAAAGGGGTTCACTAGCTAACCCGCAACTTTCTGACCAGGGGGTTTGCCGACCACCGAACCCCGTACGATTCGTTTTCAGGACCTTCCTAAAGCCGTGCTCCATCCACGCCGACTAGAGGTGTTTCTTGATTATGGAGGAGACTCCGGCTGCGTCTAGTCCGAATCCCGCGAGAATGTCGCCGACCTTTCCGTGGGTGATGTGGACCGTCGGAATCCCGAGCACGAGTACCGGCGTGGTAGTCGACCGCGATACCCTTTCGCGGATGGACTCGCCGATACCCCCGGCCCGCAGCCCGTCTTCCACCGTAACCACCAGCCGATGGCGGACCGCGTCGGCGATCATCACCGGATCGAGGGGTTTTACCACCCTCGGATCCCAGACGGAGCAACTTAGCCCATCCGATGCCAGCAGGTCGGCAGCTTCGATCGCGGTGGCAAACATCTTTCCGACCCCGATCAAGCAGACATCCTCCCCCTCTCTAGCCCGGCGGGCAGACAGCGAGACGCCTACCTCGGAGGGACCAACTCGGGGAGCTGCGGTCTTAGGCCAGCGAATCGCGGTCGGGCCGTCGGTGATCTGCAACGCGGTGTCGAGCATCACCGGCAACTCATCGAAAGATGAGGGGGCGAATATCGTCATCCCGGGGATCTTCGACAGGAGCACCATATCGAGCGTTCCGTGATGCGAAGCGCCGTCGTCACCGGTGATTCCCGACCGATCAACGCAAAAAACTACCGGACAACCATGCAATGCCGTGTCGAGGTTGATCTGATCCAATGCTCGGGTGAGAAAGGTGGAGTAGATTGCCACTACCGGCCGCAGGCCGCCCATGGCCATGCCGGTCGCCATCGTCACGGCGTGCTGTTCGGCTATACCAACATCGAACACCCTCTCCGGGAAGCGGGACATGAAGGGCAACAATCCGGTCGAGTCCGGCATGGCGGCCGTCACCGCTACCAGATCGGGGTTCTTCTCTGCGAGCGCCACGAGGTGGTCGGCGAACGCCGCGGTGTAGCTGCCCTGCTTGATGGAAGACAGGTCGTGCATGTTCTTGATCGGATCTCGTTCCGCCGGCTTGTAACCCCTACCTTTCTGGGTGACAACATGTACCACGGTGGGGCCTTCAAAGAGCTTGACTCTTCTCAGCACCTTCTCCAGTTCCGTTATCTCGTGCCCGTTGTAAGGCCCTACGTAGTGGATTCCGAACTGTTCGAAGACCGCGGGTGGATCCCACATCTGGCGGATAGCCATCTTGGTGGCGTCAATACCCCGGCGGAGCATGTCACCCACCCAGGGAATCGATTCCGCAATCTGTTCGATCCGTTGTTGCCTGCGCATATAGACCGGATTAGAGCGGATCTTGATGAGGCTCTCAGAAAGGCGGGAGATGGTAGGGGCATATGACCGACCGTTATCGTTGAATATGATGGTCACATTACTCTGCGAATGGCCGAGATTGTTCAAGCCTTCCATGGCCATTCCGCCGGTAAGTGAACCATCCCCGACGACTGCTACTACGTGGCGGTTCTCTCCGCGGGTTTTGAATGCGCCGGCCAGTCCATGGGCATAGGAAAGGGCGGTCGATGCATGACTGTTCTCGATCCAGTCGTGAGCCGACTCGACCCGACTCGGATAACCCGACAAGCCACCCGGGCGCCTCAGACTATCGAAGTCCGGTCGGCGACCAGTGAGCAGCTTGTGGGGATAGGCTTGGTGGCCGGTGTCGAATAGGAGGACATCCTTGGGAGACTCGAAGACGCGATGCAGGCTGATGGTGAGCTCCACGATTCCGAGGTTCGAGCCCAAGTGACCGCCGTTGTGGTTGACCGTCGACACTATTACCCGGCGAATCTCGGCCGCCAGCCGGGATAGCGCGCCCGTATCGAGATCCTTCAGGTCCTCCGGCCCTCTTATCCGGTCCAGAAGCGGGGTTTGGGTTGGGTTCATGTCGGTCATTCTGGTTGACGTTTGCCAGTTGCCCCAAGTTAAGGATTATCGAATCCTACAGTAGGTCCCGCGGCCTTCAGGAATAGGATCGCCCGGTCCGAAACCGGCCCTACGCCGGGTCGGGGCAGAGTATTCGATACAACCCGCCCGGCATCGCTTGGACTCTCGTAGTCCGGTCACCGTGGGCGTCTGGTCAAGAGCCGGGGCCGTACGAACAACTCCAGTTGGCCAGTTCTCCATTCTAGATCTGCCCAGCGTCTAATAGGTATGCTTATCGATGCTAGGCTAGCGGTAGTTACTCTCAAGTTGTTACCCGTTATTCCCTCCAGGAATCCTGACATGGTTGGCTCGTGACCGACCACCATGACCCGATCGGCCTTGTCGACCTGACGTATAAGGTTCAAGACAAAGGTTGGATGGGCGCCGTATAGTCCGGCCGACTCGCGAATACGCGTTTCCCATCCTCCGGTTGAAGCGGCTATACGGGCTGTGTCGACGGTCCGGACCGCCGGGGAGGTCAGCAGGAGGTCCGGGGCAATCCGATGGTCCGCCACGAACCTGCCTACGGCTTTGGCAGACCGGATCCCTCGCTTGTTCAAGGGCCGTTCTCGATCCGTTCCGTATTCGGTGTTCCAATCCGACTTGGCGTGCCGGAGGAGCATCAAGGTCGCCATTCTAGGGCCCCGATTCTTGATGGGCAGGGGTTTGCGGAGCGAATAGTCCGAGGTCTTTCGCCTCCTGACCATGGATTATAGCTTTGTTATAACTCCCGTTCCGTTTCGCTGTTCATCGGGGTGGGTGAATGGAGGGCTAGGCAGTCGCGGGCGTGACGCAGTACGACGCGCTCGGGCCAAGAAGGATGCTGAAAAACCCCGTATAAAAGGGTTCCGCCGCTAACCCACAACTCTCTGACCAGGCGGTTGCCGACCACCTAACCCCGTGAGATTCGTTTTCAGGACCCCCCTATCGGAGATATGAGAAATCAGGGCTTCCGAGCCCGCCGGGATCGGGATCGTTCTATAGCTCGTTCCATCAGTTCCTGGTGCGCGTTGACGTTCCCGCGATGTCTGCGCGGTTCGTAGGAACCATCAGGCTGGAGCACCCAGGCAAGATGATCGTCAGCCCTACACAGGTCGAGTATCTCCTCCAGTCGTTTCTGCGCTTCCGGATCCTCGATCGGGATGAGAGCCTCCACCCTTCGGTCAAGGTTTCTGGGCATCAGGTCGGCCGATCCGATGTAATACTTGAACCCGCGCTCCGGTCGGCCGAATCTGAGGATGCGTGAATGCTCGAGAAACCGACCGACGATCGATCGTACCGTGATGTTCTCGCTCATTCCCGGCACGCCCGGACGTAGACAGCACGCGCCCCGGACGATGAGATCGATCCGCGTGCCGGCTCGCGAAGCGTCGTAGAAGGCCTCGATGATGGTGTCGTCCACCAGCCCATTCATCTTGGCCACCACATGTCCGTCCGGATACTCGCTCTCTTGCCGGATCATCTCGATTATGAACGACCGGATGCTTGCCGGGGCGACTACCAGCTTGCGATATGACGTCTGCTTGCTGTAGCCGGTCAACTGGTTGAAGAGATCGCTCACGTCGGCGCCGATCTCCGGATCCTTGGTGAATATCCCGACGTCTTCGTAGAGGCGCGCCGTACCCTCGTTGTAGTTACCGGTGCCTGTGTGGACGTAGCGGGCCAGCTTGCCCTTCTCCTCCCGAACCACCAAACAAAGCTTGGCGTGGGTCTTGAGACCTACCAGCCCGTACACGACGTGGACTCCGGCCTCTTCCAAGGTCTGGGCTCGGGCTATGTTTCGCTGCTCTTCGAAGCGAGCCTTTAACTCGACTAGGGCGACCACCTGCTTGCCGAGTTCGGCGGCGGTGACGAGTGAACGGACAATGGTGCTGTCGGGGGAGGTTCGGTATAGGGTCTGCTTTATGCCTAGGACTTGGGGGTCGTGGGCCGCTTGGTGGACGAACTCCGCCGTCGAAGCCGCAAAGGATTCGTATGGATGGTGAACCAGCAGGTCGCCACGGCTGATCACCTTGAAGAAATCGTAGTTACCGGTGATCCGCGCCGGGACAGCCGGAGGGTAGGGCTTCCACCGGTGGTCCGGTAGGTCCACGTCAGCCAGCATCGCTAGCGATCCGAGTCCGATCAGTCCCGAGATCCGGTACACGTGGTGGTCCTCGATTTCAAGTTCTCGCATCAGCAGTTGCAGCACGTCCGGGTCGATGTCGCGCTCCACTTCCAAGCGCATCACCCGACCCCGTCGACGCCGACCCAATTCCGACTTGAGGGCTTCCAGCAGGTCGTTGGTCTCGAACTCGGCGATCTGGTAATCCGTGTTGCGGGTGAGCCGGAACGGATGGCACTCGGTGACTTCCATTCCCGGGAAGAGTTCATCCAGATGGGCCGAGATCAGCTGCTCGAGGGGGACGAAGCCCTCGCGCCGGGGCAGTTCGATGAAGCGGGGAAGGATAGGTGGAACCTTGACACGGGCGAATCTCTGGATGCCGGTTTCCGGTTCTCTGACCATTATCGCCAGGTTCATCGACAGGTTGGAGATGTACGGGAACGGGTGAGCCGGATCTACGGCCAGGGGTGTCAATACCGGATAGACCTGTTCGTGGAAGACATCGGTCAGATACCGGCGATGCTGATCATCCAACTCCTTCCAGAGAAGAATCCGAATGCCGATCCGCTCGAGTTCCGGCAGGATCTCAGAGCGGAACACCTCGCTCTGATACTCGCTGATTTCTATGACGTTGCTGCGGATGCGATGCAACAATTCCCCCACTCGCACCCCTTGATCCTGAAACTCCTCGAGCCCGGCCTCAAGCCCTTCGTCGAGTCCGGCAACTCGCACCTGGTAGATCTCGTCGATGAGATCGCTGACGATGGCGATATACCTGACCCGTTCCAGGAGGGGTGTGGTCTCGCGCTCGGCTTGGGCAGTAACACGCCGCACGAACTCGAGTAGCGATAGTTCCCTGACCAGGAAGGATGCGCCCGAATCGGGGCTGTGCCTGATCATGGTCGCGTTCCACCGAACTCAAGGGTTGCCGGTCGAATACCGTGGTCGATCGAGGCCATCGATCGGGTGGCCAGCCCATCGAATATCAGGTCAACCATGGCGTCGGTGATTGCCGGGAGGGAATGGGAGGGATCATCGGAGTCTATCAAGGCTTGGGCGCCGGACATGATGATGCTGTTGATGAAACGTCCGGCCAGTCCCGGCGGCAACTCCTTGAAATACTTCTGGTCAACACCGGCGCGATAAGCATCAACGATCGCACGCCCCAAGGCCTGATGAGCGTTCGCTACTCGTTGCTGGGCGCTCTCGGAAAGTTTGGGTACCTCCCGGTGGAGGATATGTCCGAGGGTGGGCTCTGCAACAAGGAACTCGATGGAGTGAATAGCGAGGCGGCGGAGACGCTCCGTGGGAGGCAGACTCTCGGGAACCTGCTCGACTAGCGACCTGATCACCGAAGGAAGGGTCTCTTCGACCAGCGAAGCCAGCAGGTCGTCCTTATCCGAGAAATAGTCGTAAAGCGTGGTCCGACCCATGCCCAAGGCGGCGGCGATATCGCCGAAAGACGTATCCTGATAACCCCAGGTGGAGAAGAGTTCCCGGGCCGTTTCCAGGATGAGGATCCGGGTTATGACCTTGTGTTCGGCAATGCTGGCAGCTCGTATGCGTGGCACGCCCTGAAGGTTACCCAGCCTTGAGGGTTGATAGGGCAAGACATAGCCATCCGTCACAAGACCGGTACTTGTCGGGGATGATCGTGTGTCGACCGAGGCGAGGCTCGGACTAGCCGGGATTCAAGGCTCAGACACCAACGCCCTCACGCCCGTCGCCGGGTAACTTCCGATCAATGACGATTTGGCCTACGGCTTGCCGGAAAGTTCCTTCTCCAACGGGGTCCGGAAACGGGGGGTGACACTCGGTGTACCCATCCATGTCTCCAGCGCGCCGGCATGCTCCTCCACCCGTTGCTTGCCGAACGATCCGATGTCCTCCAGCAATCGATATGCGATGTGTCCGCTAGAAGTTTGTGCCCAGCCTCCGACCACCCTTCCGTTCCACCAGATTGTCGGACCGGCGTTACCGTTCCGGTCGAATAGTGGGGAGGCGTGATCCCCTAGGTACCAGTCCCGCACCCGCCAGCCCATGACGGTGGAGTCCAGGGAAGGCAGCAGGTTTGCCCAGGGGGCCGGTTCCGGTGTCGGCGATAGATCACCATGGAGCACGAATGCCCGCCCGCCCGATACTTCTACCTCGGTGGTTTGCAGCGCTGCTAGTGCTTGGCGGATGTCCCTGAGCGGCCAACCTGTCCACCAGCGGAGATCCGCCTCGGTCCCGGGCCCGTAAGCCCGCAGCCATCTTTCTACCAACCGGGTTCTGGCCAGGACAGGATCGATCTCCGGGATCCCGCCCGGTATGCGGGATCCCGTAACGACCCACCGGTATTGCCCGCTGAGCCAGGAACCTCTCGGCCGGGCCCGCAGGATTCGTCCTTCCGCCGCCAGCAGGAACAGAATCCTGGTGGAGATACCTACCTGCCCGCCCCATTTCTTTCCTTTGCCGAAGGTGAGGGTGAGTCGTAGTTCGGGAACCAGCGTACGGAGTTCCATTGCAGATATTTCGCCATGGTCGGAGATGGCCGCCTCGGTCATACCAGCCACCCGGTCGATCCAAGGCTCTCCCCGGTCAGCCAGTCCTTGGTTTTCCACGTAGCCGATCAGCCTTTTCCGTTCGGTCACGGCGGAGCGGCGACTGCATCCGTGGTGAAGGAGAGGCACTAACTCGGTTGGAACCGCGAAGAGGGTTCTCCGCATCCCCAATACCCGGTGCAGGGTGGGTTGGCGACCGTACAGGCACTCTTCGACGTCCGGCGCCGAAACCTTTCCGACTCGCGCCCAGGTGCTGAGGTAGACGGTGGTCGGATCGCTGGAGTGCATCCCCACCTGATGGCGTGATGCCTCGACCGCCGAGGGGGCGGAGTGGTGGTGATGTAGGTGATGGCGAACGGCGAGGCGCCTGCGTCGTTCTTCAGCGGTGATCCGGATCGGTGGCATCAAGGAACTACTTTACGTGGTTTCCCGGCTATCAACTCCGGTTCCGTATCCCGGAACTTTGGGCAGTGAGCTCTGAGCTGAGTGTTTTTTTGTTCCGGCACCGCTGCGGCGCCCCACGCTCCACGATTACCAATGCCCACGCCGCACCCTCCCTATGGCGTGATATGCGATTCATCCCGGAATGATGGGGTTCAGGCGGCCTTATGTAGGCTGGCGTGTCGGGGAATATCAGCATCCAGGGAAGGTGGACGATGCCGGGGACGGTAGTGGTAGGCGCCCAGTGGGGTGATGAGGGAAAGGGTCGGGTAACCGATCTGTTCGCACGCCGGGCGGACTACGTGGTTCGGTATCAGGGGGGTAACAACGCAGGACACACGATCGTTGTCGACTCCGAGCGGTTTGCTCTCTCGCTGGTGCCGTCCGGGGTCATGTATCCGAGCGTGATACCGGTGATCGCTTCCGGTGTGGTCATCGACCTGCCGGTACTGCTTGCCGAAGTAGAGATGCTCAAGAACAGGGGTGTCGATCCCTCCAGACTGAGGGTGTCGGGCAACGCACATCTGATCATGCCGTACCACCGGAAGCTGGACATGGTCATGGAACGCCACTTGGGACGCAACCGGATCGGTACCACCAAGCGGGGTATCGGACCGGCCTACACGGACAAGTACGCGCGCACCGGCATCCGGGTGCAGGACCTGTTCGATCCGGACATCTTCCGCGACAAGCTGGAGGCGGTTCTGGCAGAGAAGAACAAGATCCTTACCCGGGTCTACAACCAGCTTCCTATGGATCCCGACGCGATCATCTCCGAGTACCTCGGGTATGCGGAGTTCCTGCTCCCGCTGGTTGATGACACCTCCCAGCTCATCTGGGAGGCGCTCCAAGCCGGCAAGAGCGTGCTGTTCGAGGGGGCGCAAGGAACGCTGCTGGACATAGATCACGGCACCTATCCCTTCGTAACCTCCTCCAATCCGACCGCCGGAGGCGCAGCCATCGGGTCCGGGGTGGGGCCTATGGCTATAGACCGGGTGATCGGTGTCGCCAAGGCCTACATCTCTCGGGTTGGGAGTGGGCCGTTCCCCACCGAATTGTTCGACTCGGCGGGTGACCGAATGGTCGATATCGGTCATGAATACGGTACCGTGACCGGCCGCCGCCGCCGCTGCGGATGGCTCGATCTCGTCGCGCTGCGCTATGCTCGGCGGGTCAACTCCCTTACGGAGTTGTTCATAACCAAGCTGGATGTCCTGTCCGGTTTCGAGACGATCAGAGTGGCCACAGGCTATAGCTCATCGGAAGGCGCCTTTACCGAGTTTCCGCGGCAGCAGCGGGTTCTTTACCGCTGCCGTCCCCAGTACGCCGAACTACCGGGTTGGGGGGCCGACATAACCGAGGTTCGGAGATTCGAGGATCTTCCCCGGACCGCTCGCGATTACATCGAGTTTGTAGAAGATCATGTAGGAATTCCTGCCAACTGGGTGTCGGTGGGTCCCGAACGGCGCCAGGTAGTGGCCAGGTAGGTCATGGACGACGAGGGAGGTAGTGACGGATGCACAACTTTTATTCCGATACACAGACCAAGCCCGGCAAGGCGATGCTGGCCACGGTTATGGACGCCGAAGTGGGGGATGAGCAGCGCTTCGCTGATCCGACTACCACCCACCTGGAGAGACGGGTGGCCGACCTGCTCGGTAAGGAGGCGGCGGTTTTCCTACCGTCCGGTTCGATGTGTAACGAGATCGCCATCAAGGTTCACACAGAACCGAGCGACGAGGTTATATGTCACCGTTCCAGCCATATCGTCGGGTTCGAGTCGGGAGGCCCGGCCATGCTCTCCGGGGCGATGATGTATCCGCTGGACGGACCACGGGGCCGGTTCTCCGCCGAGCAGTTGCGGGAGGCGATCCGGCCGATCACTCGCTACTCGCCCCGCTCCCGGATGGTATCGATCGAACAGACCGCCAACCTAGGGGGCGGTTCGATCTGGCCGGTGAGCTTGATAGATGAGGTGGCGGAAGTAGCACGTGGAGCAGGCCTTGCTACCCACATGGACGGGGCCCGGTTGTTGAATGCGGCGGTGGCCACCGGTACTCCGGCCGAGCGGTTCGCTCGCGACATGGACAGCGTGTGGATAGACCTCACCAAAGGTCTCGGCGCCGCGGTGGGAGCGGTTCTGGCAGGCAGCGAGAACTTCATCGAGCAAGCCTGGCGATGGAAGCAGCAGTGGGGCGGGGCGATGAGGCAGTCCGGGATCCTGGCTGCGATGGGCCTATATGCCTTGGACCATAATGTGGATCGGTTGGCGGACGACCACGTCCGGGCCTCTCGAATCGGCGACGCCCTGGCAGACATGTCGTGGGTGGAAGAGGTTCTTCCGGTCGAGACCAACATCGTGGCGTTCCGGATAGATCAAGGTGGTCCGGATGGTCCCAAGCTACTCGAGCTGGCCGCGGAGGCCGGAGTCCTGATGTCGGGACGCGGCCGGCGCTCCTGCCGGATCGTTACCCATCTGGATGTCGACGACGATGATGTGGATGTTCTCCTGGAGGTACTTGCGTCCTTCCTGGACTGAATCTAGGAGGGTGCTGAGAAACCCCGTACAAAGGGGTTCAGCCGCTACCCGCAACTCTCTGACCAGGGGGTTTACCGACCACCGAACCCCGTAAGATTCGTTTTTCAGGACCCTCCTAGTTCTGATCAGTCGTGGTTCCGCCACACCGAAACACATAATGTCACCTTATGTTTGCGATCCTCTTGGAGGCCAGCGGCTTTCCGCTTCAGCGAGGAGCGAGGTCTCAGCACTATCCAGCTCGCTTCGGATGGTTGCCGACCAATGCCGCGCCGACGCTACCTCTTCGGTGACAGCACGGCAGTGGTCCAGGACGCGATCGGGAGCGGCGCCTCCCGCCACATCGCGTCCCATCGCCAGGGAAGGAGCGTCCGCCACCGATCGCAATGTGCGGTCGAGCCCGGACGGAACGGCGATTCCCAGGGTAGTGGCTGCCCGACTCAGGTCTTCCACTTCGAGTGATGACCTGCTGTCGCCGGTGGCGTCAGCGACGGCTCGGGCAACCACCAGGTACGCCGAGCGGTAGTCCAGACCGTGATCCAGAACGATTCTTTCGACCAGATCGGCGGCGACCGAGAAGTGGTCGCCCGCGGTGGCGGCCAACCGGGGGACGTTGACGATCAGCGATCGGACGACCTCAGAACCGAGAGCGAGCAATCGCGTCGCCAGCAGGACCGATCGGTAGGTCTCGCCGTACCCGTACAGCCAGTTGTCGGTGCGGGCGGACGGCGTGCGTTGCGTGACCATCAGGCCGGTAGCTCGTCCGATCAAAGTACCGACGCCCCCCCTTATCACGGATAGGGAGTACGGGTTCTTCTTCTGCGGTAGCAGCACCGAAGCCCGGCTGGTTCCACCCGACAATTCCACGTAACCGAACTGCGGGCTTGCGAACACTTCGAGGTCTTCGCTGAGGCGATCGAGAGTGGTTCCGGCCTGTACGGAGGCAATTGCTGCGTCCACGAGACCGTCCACCGACCACATCCCGTCTCGTGTGTTTCGTGTCGGGCGATCGAAACCCAAACGGTCCGCCAGACGCTCGCGGTCGATCGGGATGGAGGTCCCCGCTACGCCACCCGACCCGCCCGGGGAGACGTTTATCCATTCGAGGGTTGCTTCAATACGGTGCAGGTCTCGCGTTGCCTGCTCGGCGAAACCGGCCAGGTAGTGCCCGAAGGTGGATGGTTGCGCGGGTTGAAGATAGGTCGTGTCGTTCCAAGCCGTCTCAACGTGCTGTCGAGCCTGGCGGACCAGGCGGCTCGCCAGGTCGGAAGTAACCTCGTGGAGGCCGATAATCGCCTTCCGGAGAGCCAAGCGGAAGGCGATCCTTCCCGCCTCGCGGCGGGTACGCCCGGTGTGGAGCCATCCGCTGACCGGGCCCAGCCGTTTTTGCAGTTCCCGCTCCCGACTGTTGTAGGCGTCTCCGTAAACAGGGTCGTATGGAAAGTCCGATGCCGGGGTATTGAACATCGCCAGCAACTCGGATCCGAGCCGTCGGGAATCGTCGCCGGGGACCAATCCGATATCAGATAGTTCCATGAGATGAGCGAGGTCGGCCAAGCCTAAGCCCCGATGAAGAAACCCGGCATCCTCCACCTCAAAGGAATAGCCGGACTCCACCAGGGCGTCCGACGGGCCTCGTGCGACCCGACCTTCGAGCCCGAGGTAGCCTTCCGGTTGTGGGCTCACGGACAGGGCATCCGGGTGGGGCTATTCCACAATAGACGCCGCCTTCCGGCCAAGTCCTCTCCCGCCTCCCGGGGCCCCTCGGTGTTGGAGACCTCCCGGCCCCGCACTGTCATGGGTTCCAAGGTCTCGTATCGCAAACCCGCCCGCAGTGCTTCGAGGGCCAACACTTTGCCGGGTTGGACATTGCCGATGCCCACGCCCGGTCCGAACTGCCTGATAAGCGACACTTGCTGCTTCTTCATGGGCGCTTCCCAAATGACTAGGCCGGCTAGATCGCCCAGAGCGGTACGGATCTTGTCCACCGCGCGAAAATCCATCTCTCCGTGCTCGTCGTACAAGCCGACACCCCGTCCGGACTCCCGTCCCTCCACGATCACATGGTGGGCGCCTGCTTCGAAGTCACCCAGCGCTTGCTCAGCCACTTCAGGAGGCGTGAGGCGCAGGTAGGGGTTCTTCTTGCCCACCTCGGTTACGGGGATGAGCCCGCGGTCGAGGGCTTCGGTGATCGCTTCTCGTCGGTCTGTGGGGGAGATGTCGATCGTGCCGTCCGAGATCTCAACCGCATTGAATCCCAGGTCCTTGATCGTGTCCAAGAACTCGGCAGTCTGAGCTTCGAAGGCACAGGCTTCGAACAGGGTTCCTCCGGGATAGACGACCATGCCATGGGCGAGAATGAGATCGAGTTTCTTGCGCAGGACACTCGACGGATAGATCATCGAGGTGCCGAAGCTGAACTTCCAATGGTCGATATAGGGGCTCGACGTGGTCAGGATGTCCCGTGTCGTCTCGGGTCCGAGTCCGGTGTCGATCACCATCGTGACGCCGGACGACCGGTCTTGGCTCGAATCCCGCTCGGATCGCCATCGCCGGAAGGGGGTCAACGTCTTCCAACCGTCAGTCACGAGAGTCCTCCTCTCCGGCCGAGGCCGTTTCCATAACTCCGCCGCTCTGTTGTTGGGACCGAATCAGCCCGGGGCGGGCACCGGCCGCGGGCTTTCCGGGAAGTTTGAAGGGGGTAGGCCGCAGATGTGTCACGAGGCCCACGGTACCAGCGCGATTGCCTTCCCCTCCGCCGGCCCGAATCCGGCTAATGGCAGCCCTCATGACGCCGACCATGACCGGATCTCCTGGACTCGGATCTCGATCACCGGACCTGGTGGCGGCTTGGTCGTGTAGATGGCGTACTTGCGAGTGAGCAACGCGAGGCCCCTCCGGAAACCCGGGCCTGACCGCATCACGCCCGCGGTCCCGTCAAGCCTCACCCACCACAGTCGGGTCCAGTCGTCCTCGTAGTGGTCGACCAGGACCGAAACATCGGGGTTGGTCTCGATATTGCGGAGCCGCCGGAGCCGGTAGGTGGACTTCGGTTTTTGATCGACGGCGCTGTAGAGAACTCCGTCCTCGTACGCGAAGACGATCGGGACCAGGTGTGGTCGCCCCGACCGGCTGATCGTTCCTAGCGTGGCCGAAGGCGCCACACCCAGCCGGTGGGTGATGTTATTTCGATTCATTATGCCCGGTGTTGCTTGGGCGGGGTTTGTCCGCGCCACAGGATATCGATGGGTACTGAGAATAGGCGGTCTCCCATCGCGAGGGCATTGCGTCCGGTGTGGAGGAGGATGCCGGCCCGGTCGCCAGTGGGTCACTCATTCCATCGTCACCCAGGCCCCACCTATCGTAATAGTTTCGCGTGTTTCGAGAATTCGGCCAACGTCAGGCTGTCCGGCACCGGTGACGATCCGCTATTGTCTCGGGTGTACGACCCAAAGGTGAGAATGCAAGACAACTTTCTCTGGAAAGGTCGGCTCGGTCCCATAAACCTCCGTATATCGGACACGACCTTCAGGCCGACCACCATTTCGACGCTGGTGGCCCGCGAGATTCGCATCAAGGAGGGGGATGTCGCCATTGATGTGGGTTGCGGATCCGGCATCCTGGCGATAATTGCGGCCAAACTGGGGGCGAGGCATGTCTACGCCATCGACAAGAGTCCGGACGTGATCGAGGTCGGCCGGATGAACGCTGAGGCTAACCAAGTAAGTGACCGGATCAGCTTTTTCCAAGGTGACCTGTTCGAACCACTCGATCAGAACGTCAAGGCGGATGTGATTATCGGCGATGTATCCGGAATACCCGATTCCCTGGCTGATGAGAGTGGCTGGTTCCCCACCAAGGGCGGCGGCGGGGCTCGCGGAAGCGAGCTACCGATCCGTATGCTGCAGGAGGCGAGACGCCGTTTGTCGTCCGGAGGTCGGTTACTCCTGCCCACCGGGTCGCTCCAGGATGAGAACTCGATAATCGAAACTGCAAAGAGCTTGTATTCGAGGGTTTTGAAACTAGCCGAACGTCGTATCCCGTTGCCGTCGCGCATCGCATCGAGCCAGGTACTCAGCGATCTGATGGAGCGGGGAGTGGTCAGGGTGACGACCCGCGGCTCCAGAGCCGTGTGGGAGGCGAGAGTCTGGGAGGTTTCCGGGGTCGCCTGAGCCGGGTTCGGGATTACTTCCCGATCCAAGGTTCCTCTACGATCCCTACCGATGACCAGAGTCGGCGATGTGCTTGATGCAATCGACGAACGTGCCCCTTTCCGTACCGCGGCCACATGGGATGCGGTCGGACTCCAGGTCGGAGACCGGACCAGGAAGGTTTCCGCGGTGGCCGTGGTCCATGAAATCACCGGACCGGTGGCCCATGCAATCCTCGCCGACCGTTTCGACCTGGTGGTTACCTATCACCCCCTCATATTCCGCCCCCTGCCTTCGGTCACTGCCGCTCCAGGTCCGGAAGGACGATCCTTGGCGCTGGCGAGCGCCGGAGTTTCGGTCATCGCCGTGCACACCAACTGGGACGCGGCGGACGGTGGAACATCCGATGCCCTCGCTGAGGCTCTTCTGGTCGACTCGCCCGAGAAGTTCTGCCCGACGGAGGCTGATTCCGGGGATACGGTCAGGGTTGGACGCCACGGTTTGTTTTCAGGAGACACGAGCCGCTTTCTTCGGGTTGCAAGGCGGGCGTTGCATACCCGGCTGAGGTGCGCGGGCCTCCGCGACCTGAGGTCACCCAGGATTGCGGTCCTGCCGGGTTCAGGTGGATCCCATGTGGACGAAGCGGCGAAGGTCGGCGCCGACATCTACCTGACAGGAGATATTTCCCACCACGAGGCGCGCAGCGCTCTGGATAGAGGTATGGCGGTAGTAGATGCCGGTCACGGGCCGAGCGAACGTCCCGGTGTCAGATCGCTCTACTCTTATGTTGAGAAGATCGCGGACGGGCGGGTTGGTCATGTGGCGATCGACGATGATCCATGGGAGGTCCAATGGAAGGGCTAGTCGGGTTTGCTGACCTGCTGGAGTTGCAACAGGTGGATACGAGGATCGACCAGCTGGTGGCTGACCGCCGGTCGATGCCGGAGCTAGCCGAATACGCTGGGGCCCGTCAAGCCGCGGGTACCGCGGCCGTGGCTCTTGACGAATCCACCAACCTGCTGGCCAGCCTCGACCGTGACCTAGCCAGGTCGGACCACGATCTGCAGATGAGCGAGCAGAAGCTGAGCGAACAGGAACGACGCCTGTTTGCCGGAGGGTTGAACGCCAGGGAGACCGAGAACCTGCGGGCTGAAGTACAAAGCCTCCGCCGACGGATTTCCTCGCTCGAGGACGAAACGCTCGAGTTGCTCGAGCAGCGGGAGGACAGGCAAGGGCGCCAGGAGCTCTTGCAGGAACAAGCCGAGGCTACGAAGCAAACCGAGAGGGATTTGGCCGAACGGGTCTCCGTGTTACGAGCCACGATCGATGCGGCGCTCGAGAGGCAGCGAGAACATCGGGCCGCCGTTGTCGAACTAGTGGGTACGGAACTGTTGCGAATGTACCGGCGACTGCGCGAACGCAGGAAGGGCGTAGTCGTGGGTGAGATATCCGAAGGGCGAGTTTGCGGCGCCTGCCATCTGGGTATGTCGATCGGCGAGTTCGAGGAGATCAAGGAAGATGCGATCCCCCAATGCATCAATTGCGCGGCCATCCTTGTCATGTGATCCGGCCCTCCGGAGCCAACCGGGCTCCGGGTAGGTACATACCGGGATATAGCAGGGGTCGGTATCTCCTAGTGTCCTGAATCGTTGTTTCGCCTGTGTTTGCGAGATCGCGAAATCTTTCGGGCGGGCGTAACCCGACATCCGGGGAATCTGTCATACCCGGTCTGCATACTGGTTGGTAACCGTGAAGCACCGACGGTTGGGTCAGGTACCGACCGGACCGGGGTTGGGATCATCTTGGTTTTTCTTCTGCCTTGCCGCCGATTGGTCGACTAGGGGTTGGCGGGACGCGTTTCGACGCTGAGGAGGCGGCGGCCGGGGGTGTGTGTTCCTGTCTTGTTGTCAAGCCGCGTCGGGTAGTTTTTGGGGTTGTGTGCGTGGTTGGTAGGGGGTTCGGGTTTTGAGCATGGCGAGGATGATGTTGCAGCGTCGGCGGGCGACGCAGATGACCGCGGCGTTGTGTTTTTTGCCTTGGGCCCGTTTGTGTTGGTAGTAAGCGCGGGCGTCGGGGTCGTGTCGGGTAGCTACGAACGCGGCGATGAACATGGCGTCTTTGAGTCGGTGGTTACCTCCTCGTGACCGCCGGGTGGTGTGGCTGCGGCCTGATTGGCGGTCTACGGGTGCTAGGCCTGCGTAGGCGGCTAGCCGTCCGGGGTTAGCGAAACGGTTGGGGTCGCCTATCTCGGCGAGGGTTCGGGATCCGGTGCGGGGCCCGAACCCGCTCATCGTGTTTAAGACTTTTCCCAGGGGATGTTCCATGAACGCGTCTTCGATGTGGGAAGCGAGTTCGTCTCGCTGTGTGATGATCCGGTCCAGGTCGGATGTGAGGTCGGAGATGGTTTCTCCCCAGGTCGCTTCGGCCGCTACCGTGACGGTCTGGGCGCCTAGCGCAGCCCAGATGCGGTCGACGACCCTTTCAGCGGTTCGTCCGGACCGCTTCGACATGAGCGTCCGGACCCGGGTTTTCCCGGCGGTCCGCAACGCGGTGGGCGTGGGGTATTTCACCAGTGTGTCTCTGAGGCCGGGTGTTGACATCAGCCTGTCGCCGACAGCCCTCTCCAGGGTCGGGGACACGGCTAACAGGGCGTCACGCAGGCGGTTCACACACCTGGTAGCGTCGGCGGCGAGGTCTGTGTCCCGACCGTTGAGGACCCGCAGACGAACCAGCAGCCCGTCGCCGACGGTAGTCCAGGTCAGCCGATCCGCGTTACGCCAAGCGAAGTCGGCCAACACCTGGGCGTCTTTAGGATCGGTCTTGGCCGCACCCGCGTACAGATCCGCGGCTCGGCGCATCGCGAGGCCGGACACGTAAGCCACCGGAATTGACATCTCCGCAGCGACCGACAGCACAAGCGCAGCCGCCGACGAGGTCATATCAACCACCAACGCCGGACGGCCATGACCTCCGGCGTTGCTGATCATTTCCCGGATGGCCGCCTCATTGTTGGGAACCCGGCGAGAAAACAACGCTTCACCACCCGACGATATCGCACAGGCGTAATGTTTGTCCTTGGCGATGTCCACACCGACGAACACCTCCGGAACAGGACTAAGAATATCACCCATCAGACGGTTCCCCTCTCTGATCGAAAACACGTTACATCAGCTACCCGGGGTACCACACGCCTCAACCACTTTACGACCAGCCCCCACACGGTGCATGTTCCTGCCCATACGGTGCATGTTCCTGTAAGAGGTCGCAAGGCACCCGACCACGGCAGGCGGCACCACACCCCAGGCCATCTACCTGACAGGACCCAAGAACCCTACCCACCGTGGCGAGTAACCAACCCCAATGCTCACACACCGGAGCTACCCAACACGGTAAAGGGACCCACCGGCGAGCGATCCATACCGGTAGTTTGGTTTTCGCGGTCTCAACCCGGGTCTGTACCGGAAGCACGCCGGGTGGTTACCTGCAACCTTCAGCGAACTTCCGACTCGGGACACTAGGAGGGTCCTGAAAAACGAGTCTTTCGGGGTTCGGTGATTGGTAAAGCGCCTGGTCAGAGAGTTATGGGTTAGCGGGTGAACCCCTTTGCACGGGGTTTCTCAGCACCCTCCTAGAACGATCTCCGGACCTGATTACCTGATCGTTTCTTGATCGCAAGCGCTGATAACGTCTCCATTACCACCCGGTTGGCGGCCATAGATGTCAGCTCGGCATGGTCATACGGAGGAGAGACCTCTACCACGTCCATGCCGGCGATATTGACGGCTCCTGCTATCCGGCGGACCGCCCTTAGCAGTTCCCGCGTGCTTAGACCTCCCGGCTCAGCCGTACCGGTGCCCGGAGCATAGGCTGGATCCAGCACGTCGATGTCGACACTCAGATAGATAGCATCGGCGCCGTCGAGCGCCTCGTCGATGGCTCTGTCTACCACCGCTTCGGCGCCGTGTTCCTCGATCTCGGTGATGAAATGGGTCCGGAAGCCCTTCTCCTCCATCCAAGCCAGCGTTTTCTCGTCCGGCCAGTAACCGCGCAGGCCGACCTGGACAAAGTTAGGTCCCGCTATCGCTCCCGACTCGAGCAGTTTCCGCATGGGTGATCCGTGGTTGGCGATCGGACCGGTGACTTCACCGGTATCGGCGTGAGCGTCGAAGTGGATCATTCCGACCCTCGCCGGATCGTTGACCTCGGCGACGGCGGTGGCCGAAGGCCAGGTTATTCCATGGTCGCCACCCAGAACGACCGGTATCGCTCCGGTCCACGCCAGATCACGGACTTTGCGGTAGATCATGGCGTAGCCACGTTCAAGCCATGCGGGCTCGACGTTGGCGTCACCGGCGTCGACCACGTCGAGGACCTCGAAGACGTCCACTCCCAATTGGAGAGAGTAGAAGGTGCCGTAGTTGTTGTTGGCCGTGCGGATGGCCCTCGGGCCGAATCTGGCGCCGGGCCGGTAAGTGGTTCCATCGTCAAGTGGAGCACCGACGACCACTACATCCGGCGACAAGGCGGTGACCTTCTCGACATCCTCCACCAGTGGCATCTTGGCGAAGGTGGTCGCTCCCATGTACGCAGGCAGGAAGGTATCCGGGTTCTCCACGAAGTCCGGACCGTTCCATCCGTGCATACTGCCGTAATCAGGCATCGCTCCCCTGACTCATCGACCGGTGACGGCGCTTGACAGACCTACCTTTTCCTCCCCGACACCGGATGGGAGGCGTAACTGTATTGCAGCGTGACCGGACAGGCCCATGTCAACCATATCTGGAGTGATGGTAACCGTGCCTACCTGCTGAGAGGCGGGGATCCGGTTACCCACCGAGTATGCACCGTATAGTGCCCCTCCATGACCGGAGTCCCAGCCGCCGCCCTTAACACAGGTTTCTACGGCGAGGCTATCACCGACGTTGGTGCAGGACTCTGACCGATGCTGTTCTGGCACATAGGGGGGTCGATATTCCTGTTCCGGGTGGTTTTTAGGGATCCTCAAGTTGATCTGCGGTTTCTGGCAGCCGGCGCCCTTCTACCGAATGTGTTCGATCTGCTGGTCGGCGTCCTGATCCATGAGGGTTCCTATCGATTCGAACGACGCCTCGGCCACACCCTGCTGGCGGCCGTAACGGTGGCGGTGCTGGGTATGTGGGTGACGCGTCCCCGCACTCCCGGTCGGCGGCGAGCTGTTGCGGTGGCGGTAGGGGTACTGTTCCATCTGCTGCTGGACGGGATCTGGACCGTACCGGGGTTGTTGCTATGGCCACTGGCGGGGACGGACCTTCCTTCCGGTTTCGCAGCGGAATGGTCCGGAATGCCGGATGTGCTTCTCGAACATCCAACCCGGCTGGTGCAGGAAGCGGTAGGGCTGTTCTATCTGGTGTGGCTAGTACGCCGCGCCCGCCGGTCGGACCCGGTCGCGTGGTTCCGTCTCTTGAGGACTGGAGTCATCAACCCCTGAATCCGGTCTTTCAGTCGCTCCTTACCCGGACCTGGCGGGATCCTTTCAGTCGGCAGCCCGACGGACCAGCGGTTCATGGTCAAGGGCCATCCTGACCTGGTCATATACCTGGTTGCGCAGGTCTTCCAACTCGTGGATCCTCAAACCTTCGGTGGTAATGGGTTCCATTATTCTTACGGTAATCACGCCTGGCCGGATCAGTTTGGTCTTAGGTTTCCAGACTTCCCTAGTTCCGATGATCGCGGTGGGAAGAATCGGCGCTCCCAGTTTGCGGGCGATGGAGAATGCTCCCTTCTTGAAGGGCAGCAATACCCCGTCCCGGGGGCGAGTCCCTTCCGGATAGATCATCACCGACCATCCGCGATCCATAGTCCTCCTGGTTCCCTCATTGATGGCCCGATGGGTGGCCCGACCCGCTCCCCGGTCTACCTTCACCATGCCGATCCGGTGCATGGCGGCTCCGAACAGAGGGATTCTGAACAGTTCTCCCTTGGCGAGGAAACGGATCGGGAACGGCAGCGCCGCGAAGTGAGCGAAAATGTCGAATGCAGACAAGTGGTTGGAGACCACAACGTAGGCTGTTTCGGGTGTGATATGTTCCGACCCTTCCACCACCAGCTTCACGCCGGAGGTCCTGCACCAGGTACGCGCCCACATGCGGGCCAGGTTGTCAAGGGCCGGAGAGGTCGGCCTGATGAAGCTTATGAGGATGACGATCACGGCGCATATGGCGGTGAAAGGGATGGCAACAGCAAAGGTCAACGCGGTTCGGAACCCGGAGATGAAGTCTCGCATTCACGGTGAGGTTACCCGCGCCCGGCGCCCCGTGCAGTGATCGTTAGCCTTTGCGTATACCTGACGGGAGGATCCGATGGCGCCCAGACTCAGGACGTTTACCAATGAACAGGCGGCCAAGGTGTTCTTGCGTGCTCAGGGCTTTGCGGATGCGCCGCCATCGGGTCGGGTGGATAAGCGTCATTTCGCCAGGGTCATCCGCCGGGTTCGTCTCATCCAGATCGACTCGGTCAATGTTCTGGCGCGAGCTCACTATCTGCCCGTGTTCTCCAGGATCGGCGCCTACGGGCGGTCGGCGCTCGATCGTTGGATCTACGGGGACCGAAAGATGTTCGAGTACATATGCCACGAGCAGTCCTACGCTCCGATCGGGTTCCACCCGATGATGCGATCCCGGATGGAGAGAATGCGGGACCCCAAATGGGGGAAGATACGCCACCTGCTTGAGCACGATGCGGGGTACGTGAATAGGGTTCTCGGCGAAGTACGGGACCGGGGTCCGATTCCGGCCCGATACCTTTCGGATCCCGGCCACAAGACGGGGCCGTGGTGGGGATACGGCAAGGGTAAAGTGGCACTGGCCTGGCTGTTCGCTACCGGTCAGATCGCGGTGGCTCACCGTACCAACTTCGAACGTTGGTACGACCGACCCGAACGAGTGATCCCCTTGGAGGTTCTGTCCCATCCCGATCCCTCTCCGGAGGAAGCCGACCAAGCACGGGTGTGGGAGGCCGTAGGAGCCCTCGGCATAGGTACCGTGGCCGACATCGCCGACTACTTCCGGATGAAGATCGGCCCGACGGCGCAGGCTGTCGATCGACTGGTTGATAACCGAAAGCTGCGCCAGGTCAGGGTCAGGGAATGGTCACGTCCGGCTTACGTGCGTGATGACCTGATAGTCCCGAGGACCCGCCGGGGGACCGCCCTGGTGTGCCCTTTCGACCCGCTGGTCTGGGATCGGAGCCGCACCGAGCGGATGTTCGGTTTCCGCTACCGCATAGAGATCTACACCCCTCGCTCGAAGCGTGTGTACGGTTACTACGTGCTTCCTTTCCTGATGGATGGCCGGCTGGTCGGTAGGGTTGACGTCCGGGCAGACCGGTCGGGGGGCGTTCTTCAGGTTCCGGCGGCCTATGCCGAGTCTGGTGTTGACCGTGGCGCCGTTGGTAGGACACTGGCTAGCGAATTGCAGAGCATGGCCGAGTGGCTCGGCCTCGGGGATGTCCGGCTGTCCACAACAGGAAACTTGGCCGACGCCACTCGAGCGGCTCTATGAAGCCGGGAAGCCCCGCCGCTTACGGAGATGAAAGTTTCCCTTCCCCGGATGCCACCAAGCAGGAGTGGCGTCGGTGGGCAGCGAGGCAGCGGTCGGCCGGTGTTCCGGGGACCCTATCGGAAGCGGTTACTGATCGGATAGCGGCGTGGCTGGGTCATCCGGACGTGCCTGCAGGAACCGTGGTTCTATACCTTCCGCTACCCGATGAGGTGGATGTGACACCGGTGTTCGACCTGGTCGATCGTCGCTGGGCGGTTACCAGAACTCCTGCAAAGGGGCCCTTGACCCTCCATCCGGCTGATTCACCGCTCGAGCGTCACCGATACGGGTTCGAGCAACCGGTATGGAATGCGCCCCGTATCCCTACCGGCAGGGTGGGGTTGGTCCTCGTACCCGGTCTGGCCTTCGACCACCGGGGAGAAAGGCTCGGGAGGGGTGGTGGTTACTACGACCGCTTCCTGCCGACTCTTCCACGAGGGGCCTTTCGGGTGGGCGTGATCCCGGACCGCTTGGTCGTGGAGGCACTGCCGACCGAACCGCACGATGTTGCGATGACCCATCTTGCCACCGAGTCCGGCGTTAGGGATCTTGTCAATCGTTAACTCGGCTACGGGTGACAAGACTCCTCCGTCTACGATAGGTCCATGTCAAGCGCTGGTTATTCCGTCCGTTGCCGAGAGTACGCCGAGGCGATCTGGGAACTGGAGGAGGCGGGGATTCCCGTCCTGCAGGCGCGGATTGCCCGCTGGTTGGGGGTCAGCCCGGCCAGTGTTTCCGAGATGATCCGGCGCATGCAAGCCGAGGGGCTGGTCGATATAGGGGATGAGATAGGTCTCACCGAGGAAGGTAGGCACTTGGCGGCGGTTGTTGTACGTCGTCACCGTCTAGCGGAGCGGTTCCTTTCCGAGATTCTCAAACTGCCCTGGGCCAAAGTCCATGCCGAGGCTGAAGTGTGGGAGACCATGATCTCCGATGACGTGGAGAAAGCAATGTGGGCGGTTATGGACGACCCCAAGACCTGCCCGCATGGCAATCCGATCCCGGGCGCCGGTTATATGCCTCCTACCATGAAACCCCTGTCTCAGATGGAGACGGGGGAGACGCTTGAGCTCGAGAGGATCTCCGAAGAACTGGAACTGGACGCCGAAATGATGCGTTTCCTGGACGAGAATCACCTCCGCCCGGAGGCGCTAATCCGTATGGTCCAGCGCGATCCCTACGGAGCGATGACCGTGGAGGTTGCTGACCGCCGGGTGGGAATCGGCGCCTTCGCATCCGAGCGCCTGTTCGTCGCGGTCGAGTAATTCGAGCGGCGCCGGCCCCGGCGTGCGCACCGGTGGAGGAGAGTCATATTCACTTCCTGACCAGGCAAAACAGCTATCCGGTGTCTTCCCCTTCCGGTCTGGCGGGAAGACCGCCTGCCGGTGAACGGTAGGTCCTGCCAATACTCGGTTTGAACTGACGCTATATACTGCGGGGTGTGGGAAACCTGAATATCAGGGCTTGATGAGCAGTTACGAGAAGCCCGCCGAGCCCTTCGATCCCCGCCTTCATCGCCGGATGGAGGCCCGGGCCCGCCGGGAGTTCGAGATGGCCGAAGCAGAAGCCGTCTTGCTAGCTGCTCGACGTCGGCGGTTGGCGGACGTTGCCTGGGAGGCGATCCAGTCAGGGCATGGGATCCGGGTGAAGGTCGGAAGCCGGGAACTGGGGGGTGAACCGACCTATGCCCGGAACGATCTCCTGATCCTGGATACAGCCAACGGGCAGGTTGACGTGTTCCTACCCAACATCGACGCCTTGTCCGTCGTGCCCGGAGTGGCGACGGGGCGGTCTGTTCCGAAGGGAGTCGAGACATTCCGCGTACGGCTCTCCATGCTCCAACTCAAGAGACGACGGGTGGAAATCGTCTGCCGAGGAGGGGAGACCCGTTTCGATGGCGCCATCAAGTACGTGGCGCGAGACCATCTGGCCCTCCAAACCTCCCACGGAGAGGTGATGGTCGCCCTCGAAGCGATCGCCTACCTGACCCTCCGTTCCGTGCCTACCACTAGGCCGAGAGACCGTCACGCCCATCAAGGCTAAGGAGAATCCTGGAGCCGGCGTTTCCCCCAGGGGTCACCCTTTCCGGGTTGCCGTGACCGTCCGGGCGGCATTTGCAGTGTCGAGGACCACCCTTCTTGCTACCGAGCACTAAAGAGCTTTCGAGAACTTTCTGGGGAACCCGGCCAACACTTCATCCAAGTGTCAACACTTGAACCTACTAACAACGAATAGATATCTTTTAGCGTTACTTTGATATTTGTTAGAGAGTTCAGTCGTGATATAGAGTTATATAATACGATCAACAGTAGATGGACCACCGTAAAGTACGGTATGAGATGGAAGGATCCGAATGGGGGCCACCCGGAGGACGGAGTTACAGCCTTCGTCATCGGCCGGTGTCAAAGTGTTCAGAAGGAGTCCATTCAGTCGGGTATCGGCCGGCCATGTGGTGATGATCATGGCGGGACTTCTTGCCTTGTTGCTGAACGTACTTCTCTTGCGCAGCAGGGGAGAAACGGTAGAGGTGCTGGTTGCTTCCCACGCCATCTCGGCGGGTAGCCGGCTTGTGGCTGATGATCTCTCGCCGGTGTCCGTCGAGTCCGGCGGTCCTTTCGTCAATCGAGTCCTTACCGAGGAATCCGCGGATCCGTTGCTGGGGTACGTAGTGGTGCGGGACATCGCGGCCGGAGCTCCGTTGATTTCCGACGACTTGCGGGCGCCCGCATTCGCCGAGAACGAAAGAGCCATGAGCATCCCGATCTCTTCGGATCATGCGGTCGGAGCCGGCCTGTACGTAGGTGATCGAGTGGACGTCATAGCTGTTGAGGAGGGGAGCAGCCGGTTCGTGGGGACCGCGATCGAGGTAATCGACGTCAGGTTTGGAGGTGGCAGAACGTCTGGAGACGATCTGGAGGTTGTTGTTGTGGTGAGCCCTACCGAGGCGTTGGCCATTGCCGGCGCCCTCGACGGGAGTGCGGTGCATCTGATCAGGTCGACCGGCCTCGACGCCATGAGTGATGAGTCACCAACTCAGGAATCTTCGTCGTCTAGTGGGGAGTCGAGGCCGTGATCGGACCTGAACCCGTAATCGCGATCGCAGGTTCACAGCGAGCTTGGGCGGCCGAGTTGCTGCGGTTCCTCAGCGACTTCGGTGGCGCCCGTCTCAAAGGGACGGTCCTGACCGCCCGCGAGGCGCTGGATCCCGGTTACGAAGTGCTCCTGATCGACGACATAGCCAGCTTCCTCAGTCCTCGTCTAGTGGAGAGGGTCAAGGAGAGTGGCAAGAGAGTGATCGGTTTCTACGATCCCGCTACCGGTGAACAAGGCCGGGAAAGGCTGAGGATCGTGGGGGTAGATGCGATACTGCCCGTCGATCTCGGACCTGAAGAGATCCTCGAAGCCGTTTCAGCGGTGGCTATGGGCGACTCGTTCGAGCCGTTCGAGACCGCAGGCGGCGCTACCCGCCAAGCCACGCTTACCGGTCGTATCACCACGGTGGCAGGTGGGGATCTCGGGGGAGATTTCGCTATGGCGCTGGGGGGTACGTTTAGTTCAAAGGGTCGTAACACCCTCATCGTGGATGCCGATACGGTGACTCCGATGCTCGCGCAACGTCTCTCGTTGCCGATCGTGCCGAATCTCCTAACCGCTCTCGATTCACATGTCGAGTTGCGGGGAAACGTACAGGACTCGCTCCTCGCAGGACCGTACGGTATGACGATCCTTACCGGGATACCAGAGGCCTCCGAGTGGGAGACCGTGGGGGTAGATGAGATGGAGGACCTGCTAGAGACCGCATCTCAATGGTTCGACGAGCTCATAGTGAAGGTCTCAGCCCATATTGAGGAACTGTCCCGGTTGGGCGCGCGAGGTGGAAGATTCGACGTATCCCGAGCGATGGTGAGACTCGCCGCCGAAGCGGTGTACGTGGCAGAACCGACACCAACCGGGTTAGCGAGGGCCCTCGGGTGGATCTCCCAGGCGCGCAGGCTTACGAGCGCCCGCCTCCATGTGGTATTCGGGGGTTCTCCGGCGGGTTCATTCCAGCGGGGCGAACTCGGTGATGAACTGACAAGGAGCTACATCCCGTCTTCCATCACCTGGCTCCCGGGCGATCCGGGCCGAGAACGTTCGGTATGGAACGGCACCGCGATACCGAAAGGCCCGTTCCGGAAAACGGTCGATAGGTTCGGGAACGTGGCTCTCAACGGATATAACGAGACGGTCTCTTGAGCACCGGACCCTATGATGTCCTTCGCCGCAGGGCCGCCGAGCGGGTCGGCGCACTCCAACTGGATCCCGGCCGAGACCGGGAAGGGATCAGGTTCGAGGTCGACCGCCTCGTATCCGCCTACCAGCGCCGTGCCCATGCCGGCGATGGTGTGAAGCCTTTTCGTGATCCGACGCAGGTTTCGAACCGGCTCATGGACTCACTGGTCGGGTACGGACCTCTGACCCCGATTCTTGATCGCCCTGATGTCGAGGAGGTATTCATAGAGGGTGATCGGATAACCTTCATTGACCTCTCCGGCCGTCTCCAGGTACTGGACGTTCCTACCTCCGAGCAGGAGAACCGCCAGATCGTGGCGCGCATTCTGGCCAAGACGAACCGGCGTCTGGATACTTCCAACCCTATAGAGCAAGCCAGGGTACTGGGTGGACGGGCTCGGTTAACCGCAGTGATTCCTCCCGTAGCCGATCGTCTTTCGGCAACCATCCGCAAGTACACGGTCAAGAACCATGACCTGGAGTTTCTGGTTGACAAGGATGTTGTCTCGAAGCCGGTATCGGTTTTCCTCGGGGCAGCCGCCGGAGCCACCACGACGATCCTCTTCAGCGGACCGCCCGGCGCCGGTAAGACGACGCTATTGAGCGCCTTCCTTCGGGCGGTTCCGGTTGATCGCTGCGTGAGGATCTGTGAGGAGGTTCGCGAGATCGACGTTCCTCTCATCCATGGAAGTTTCTACGAGGCAAGTCCACCGACTCTGGACGGCAAGCGACGCTACACGCTGAGGGATCTGGTGAAGGTTGTTCTGGCACAACGGCCGGATCTGATCTGTGTAGGGGAGGTACGCGGGGCGGAGGCATTCGAACTCATTCGCGCAGTGAACGCAGGGTGTAGCTTTGCCTGCACGATTCATGCCAACTCGGCGCGGTCGGCGGTCGGCGCCCTGGTTAACGCGGCTCTTATGGCGGGCGAGAACGTCACCGAGCGGGTTGTTAACCGGGTCTTTCGATCCGCCATAGACTTCGTAGTGCACCTTCAGCGTGATCAGCCGGATGATCGAGACGGGATGATTCGTCGCCAGGTGATGGAGGTCGCGGCGGTTGGGGGAGTCGATCAAGAGGGAGAATCCGAGGCGGCGAGCTTGTTTCTCCGCGATGATCCTGGCGGCCCTTTACGGTGGACGGGTGGGTTACCTTCCCACGGGGCGGCCTTGAGAATCCAGAGGTCTCTCCCAGAAGGCGTTACCTTGGAGTCTGTCTTCTCCGGCGACTGGCGCCCGCAGCCATGACATTGCTGGTATCGTTCTGCACCGCCGTCGCCGTCTATTTCGGGGTCGGCCTGTTGAGTGGCTGGTTACCTAGTTTCCGGCTTGGTAATGCGTCCAAGCGCTACTCCCATCGCTATCAAGTTTGGCTGGTCCAGTCCGGCGCCAACCTCAACGTGGGGCAGTTCGTGCTGGGATCGACCGCGTTGGGCGGGCTTGCCTTCGTGCTGACCGCCATGGCTACCCGAGCCTGGTGGCTGGGAATTGCCCCGGCTATCGCTTCGACGACCCTTCCGACCGCTGTCCTGAGCAAGAAGAGGGCCAAACGGCTTCAACAACTCCACCAAGCCTGGCCCGACGCCCTCCGAGAGGTGCTGGCTTCCATTAGCGCCGGGTCAACTCTGGTTGTGGCGCTGGGTGATCTCGCCGATGGCGCCCCGGCGCCTCTGCGACCTGCGTTCGGGCGGTTTCGACTGCTATCGCGCATGATGGGTGTTCTTCCAGCCTTGGAGATGATCAGAGAGGAACTGGCGGATGCAACTTCGGATCGGGTAATCGAAGTTCTAAGCCTCGCGTACGAACACGGAGGAGGGCTGGTGACCCGGGTACTGCGGGATCTGGTGGACGAGATGACGGAAGACCTGCGGCTCGATGCGGAAGTTCGATCCGATAGTACGGAGCAACGCATCGAGAGTCGGGTCGTCATCATCATTCCCTGGGCGCTGCTGCTATTCCTCACCGTGAGCTCCGCGGAGTACCGGGCCTACTACCAGTCATCCAGCGGCCTGATTGTTGTAGTCGGGGCGGTGGTGTGGTCCCTTATGGGGGTGGCCTTGATGAGGTACATAGGCCGGTCGGTGACCGAGCAACGCGTGTTATTGCGGCCCGGCCGGGGTTTCGACGGTGGGCAGACCGGATGAATAGATGAATACAGGTCTCGTACTAGCGGCGTTGGCGTCATCCGTGACGTTTGCGATGGTCGGTGTGGGGAGTCTCATCCGGCCGCTGCGGCGTCTTGGTCCACGCATCCGACCGTACACGTCGACTTCCCGGACTGGATTAGGTCTTTCTCCTGATGTTTTAGGTCAAGCCAAGGCCGGTTTCCCGACGGATAAGAGCGCGTTGCGACGGTTCATCACCCCTCTTGTCACCCCCTTTCTTGATCGAATAAGCCGACTCTTCGTGGTGATCGAGGAGGAGAGGCTTGCCTTGGTGCTCCGGCAGTCGGGACTGTATCCCGATCTGGAGGAGAGTGAGCGCCCGCGGGCTTATCGAATGGGGGTCTTGGCGCGCGTCGTGCTTTTTGCAGCTGGTCTGGGTGCGGTGTCGTTGTCGGCAGGAAGCTCCGGGGCGAGGGTGTTGGGCTACGGGTTAGCCGGAGGGATACTCGGTGTCGTTCTCGGACGTTCCCGGTTGGAGGAGGGTGTTCGCAGACGGCGAGCCTCTATCCGATCCGAGCTGTACACGATCAACCAGTTGATTGCGATGTACACGAGGGTGGGCGGCGGGGTGATCGAGGCTATCCGCCATGTGGTGATGAGGGCACGAGGGGTGATGGTGGAAGAACTGGCTGAGGTCCTCGTGCTGCACGAACGCGGTTGGTCCCTCAAGGGAGCGTTGCAGAGAGCCGAGAGGCTGACTCCGGAGCCGGAGGCTGCTCGCACCTACCGCCTGATGTCGACATCGCAGGAGCGGGGCACCGACCTTGCCGAAGCCTTGCTCGACTTGTCCAGAGACCTGCGGGCCGGACGTCGTAGCGATCTACGCCGTAGAGCGGCCAGACGCCGGATCCTGATGGTGATTCCGATTGTCGTCATTCTGGCGCCGGTGACCATGCTGTTCATGGCCGCGCCGATACCTTTCATCGTATTCGGTGGTTAGCGATGGAGAGTCTTGTGTGGGGTCCGCGCACCGGTCCAGCCGCTCGCAATCTTGAACTTCCGCAGAAAGGAGGCAAAAGGTGAAAGTGAGACTAAACATGAAGGTCTCGGCCCTCATGCGTGATGGGTGGGAGCGGTTTTCCGGTGAGGCAGGCGCCGCGGAGACATCCACGATCCTGGCCTGGATCGTCGTTGGGGTGCTGGTGGTCTTTGCTCTCCAGCGAGGTCTCGAAGAAGCGGGAAACCAGGTCATCGATTGGGTCAAGGATCAGTTCGCGCAATGAACGAGCGAACGAAGATCGGGATCGCCGGCTTGTCTGTATGCGGCAGAACATGCCAACCGAGGTGACGATTTGAGAGACTTCACACACTATCCCCCGGTCTTGGACCTTCCCGGAGTAGCTGACTTGCTTGACCTCTCTATAGAACAGGCGCGTCGATTGAGTGGGGAAGGCTGGATAGATGCGGTCCATGTCGACGGTCGAACATTGTTCCACCGGGATCGGGTTATCGAATGGCTTCGTTCCCAGCGGGTGAACCCTCCTGGGCGCTAGTTGCCGGTTGCCAGGTATTTCGTTGGATACCGTTAGCGCAACGCAGCCGCTTCCGGTGATCCCTTGCGAATACTCGTATGGAACTGGTCATCGTCGGAAACAAAGCTGTGGATTCGGTCCGGCTAGGAGGTAACATAAAACATATGTTCGTTCAACGCGGCGGTAGGAACTGGATTTGTTGGTCCTGGGTATAGATCCCGGCTTGACCATCACCGGCTTCGGGGCAATCAACCGGACCGGCAACAGGGTCGAAGTCTTGGCGGCGGGCGTGATCCGTACCGACCGGAGTCGGTCGCCTTCCGAACGCCTGGTTGACCTCTATTCGGATGTGGTAGACCTGATCAAGGAAGTGCATCCGGAGGTATTGGCGATTGAGCGGGTGTTCGTAAACCGCAACCGGATGACCGCCACCCGGGTCGGCCAAGCGTCGGGGGTTGTGATGCTGGCCGCAGCGCTGGCCGGATTGGAAGTGTTCGAGTACTCGCCCACAGCCGTGAAGTCGATCGTGACGGCGGATGGTTCGGCTTCCAAGGTGCAGGTTCAACAGATGGTGAGCCGTCGGTTGGGGTTGAGGGCGTTACCTTCGCCGCCTGATGTGGCCGATGCACTGGCAATCGCCCTATGTCACATGCAAAGCATGGGAACCCGGGTAGGGCGGCTAACTGCGGCTCTCGGAGGGAGAGAATGATCGGTCGCCTGCGCGGTTTGCTGGTTGCCCGGACCGAATCCGGGTTGGTTATCGAAGTCGGGGGAGTGGGCTACGAGGTAAACGTCACTTCGAAAACCCAGACCGCGCTTCCCCAACTCGGTGAAGAGGTCGTGCTGCATACCCACCTGGTAGTGCGTGAGGACCTGATGGCCCTGTACGGTTTCGAGACGGTTCAGAGTCGCGATATGTTCCGGGTGCTGCTCGGTTCGAGCGGGGTAGGTCCCGCCTTGGCGATGTCGATCCTGGCCACCTTAAGACCTGATGAGGTTCGTATGGCGGTGGCAACCGAGGATGTAGCGGCCCTGGTCTCGGTGCACGGTATCGGTAAGCGGACCGCGGAGAAGCTGATCCTCGAACTGCGTCCCAAGCTGGGAACACTCAGCACCCGCTCCGCCGCATCCGGCAACCTGTCACGGGCCAGGGAGGCTCTCGAGTCATTGGGATACGCATCGGTCGAGATAAGAGAGGCGCTGGGGGAGGTTCCCCTGGATGGTTCGGTGGAGGACCTGGTCCGGGCCGCTCTGAGGGTTCTCGCTCGTAAGTGAGGGTGATGTTTGATGCGTGAGGATGGCCTGATGGCGGTCCAGTCGGTGGATGATGACCAGATGAGCGAGACGATGTTGCGTCCCCGTTCGCTGGACGAGTTCGTGGGTCAGCCGAAGATCAAGGAGCGGTTGTCCATCTCCATCGAGGCTTCGGAAATGATGGGACGGCCCCTGGATCATTTGCTGCTGTCGGGCCCGCCCGGTCTGGGCAAGACAACCCTGGCGAGGATCATCGCAGCAGAGACGGGGACGCAATTGCGGTCTACTTCGGGCCCGGCGGTGGAGCGGCCCGGTGACCTGGCTGCCATCCTCTCGGGCCTGGAGTACGGGGATGTCCTATTCATCGATGAGATCCATCGGTTGCCGAGGGTGGTGGAGGAGGTGCTCTACTCGGCGATGGAGGACTTCGCGCTCGATATCATGGTCGGGAAGGGTCCTACCGCCCAGTCGTTGCGTCTCGGCCTGCCCCGCTTCACTCTGGTGGGCGCCACCACGAGGATCGGAACGGTGACCGCCCCGTTGCGGGATCGTTTCGGGATGGTGGACCGTCTGGACTATTACGGACCGGACGATCTGGAGCGGATCGTGGTGCGTTCGGCATCGATCATCGGAATCCCCACAACCGTGTCCGGAGCTCGTCACATAGCAGTCCGCAGCCGTGGGACTCCCCGCATCGCCAACCGCTTGCTGACCAGGGTGAGCGAGTATGCCATCGCTCGGGCGGATGGCCGGGTTGACTCGACCACCGCCCGGGCGGGTTTGAAGGTGTGGGAGGTGGACGATATAGGTTTGGACAAGGTGGATCGGTTCATTCTGGACGCCATCGTCGTCAAGTTCGGTGGTGGCCCGGTGGGTCTCACCACGCTGGCTATCGCAGTGGGCGAGGAACCCGAGACCATCGAGGCGGCTTACGAGCCGTTTCTGGTGCAACAAGGTCTGGTTTCTCGCACTCCGAGGGGTCGGGTAGCTACCTCCCGTACCTACCAGCATCTGGGGATCGCGGAGCCGGGGTCCCCGCAGGGCTCGTTGCTCGACTAGGAGGGTCCTGAAAAACGAGTCTTTCGGGGTCGGTGATTGGTAAAGCGCCTGGTCAGAGAGTTGTGGGTTAGCGGGTGAACCCCTTTGTACGGGGTTTCTCAGCACCCTCCTAGGACGGCGCCGTTCGACGGGTCCTTTCGGTTCCCGCCTCCTTCGTGAAAAGCCAATAGACTCCTCCCGTTCCGGGAAGGAGGGTCCAGGATGCCGACACCACAGGATTCGTTGCCGGAGACGATACCCGCCGCTGAGTTCAAGGCACAGTGTTTGGCCATCATGGATCGAGTCGCCGAGACCGGAGGCCAGGTCATCATTTCCAAGTTTGGACACCCGGTCGCGAAGCTTGTCCCATGTGCATCGGATAGCGAGGCGCCCGAGCTTTGGGGATCCTGCCGGGAGGAGATTACCGTCAACGCCGATCTGACGACGCCTATCGATAGCGATCCGGATTGGTTGAACGATTGGGAGGCGGAGTGGGACGAACTACTTCCCCGTGTCTCGTTCCATGTACCATCAAACGCGGGCAATGAACAGCTTCGGGGGTAACCGCCGCCACTGAAGAGATGCCCACACATAGGGGGGTGTCCATGCCGGGTGGACCGAGAGTGCTTACCGTGATGAGTTGTTGAAGACAGCTGATTTCGACTATCTCCTCCCATCCGAGTTGATCGCCCAGTCGCCGGTAGAACCGCGGGACTCGGCCCGGCTGCTGCGAGCCTCGGACCTCACCGACTGGACCGTACGCGATCTGCCCCGGCAGCTGAGTCCCGGTGATCTGGTGGTCGTCAACGACACGAGGGTGCGAGCAGCCCGCCTGCAAGGTATTAGAGATCCCACCGGGGGGAGGGTGGAGCTGTTGCTGCTCGGCAGGAAGGGGGAGGTGTGGCAGGCGTTGCTCAAACCCTCGCGACGCATCCGGGCCGGGTCGGCAATACGCATCGGCCCGCTGGTCGCCGGCGTTCAGACCGATCCTGTCCAGGGGATGGTCGAGTTGACCCTGGAGGTCGGGTCCGGCGGGTCGGCCGGGAGGGACGTGGAGGAGATTATCGCCCGAGTCGGCACGGCGCCGTTACCTCCTTATATCCGGCGAGACCTCGATGATCCTGAGCGTTACCAGACGGTGTTCGGGCGCAAAGTGGGATCGGCGGCGGCTCCTACCGCAGGACTCCATCTGACGGATCGGAGCCTGGAGGCCTTGGGGATGAGAGGGGTCGGGCTGGCTAGAATCGAGCTCCGGATCGGGCTGGACACTTTCCGCCCTATCAGCGTCGAGAACGTAGCAGACCATGCCATGCACTCCGAATGGATCGACGTACCCGCCGAGACCGTGGACAAGATCGGAGTGGCCCGGTCGCAGGGTGGTCGGATCGTGGCGATCGGAACGACGGTGGTGAGAGCACTCGAAACCGCCTGTGCCGGAGGCGCGTTGGGCCCTTATCGTGGACCTACCCACCTATACATTAGGCCCGGGTACCGTTTCCGCGCGGTTGATGTGCTGATGACCAACTTCCACATGCCCTCGTCGTCGCTGCTCGTTCTGGTGGCGGCGTTTGTGGGTGAGGCGTGGCGCGAGGTGTACGAGACCGCGGTGACCCGCGGTTACCGGTTCCTATCCTTCGGTGACGCCATGCTGCTGGAACGCTACCGGGGGAGAGCGCGATAAATGGCCGGCCCACCGGTAACTTACGAACGCCTATCGGTGGACGGTACCGCCCGGAGCGGGCGGCTCCACACCCCGCACGGGACAGTCGAAACACCCGCTTTCATGCCGGTGGCTACCAGGGCGTCCGTCCGTTCTCTCGACTCCGCCGATCTGAGGGCCGTCGGCACCCGAATGGTGCTGGCCAACACCTACCATCTGATGCTCAAGCCGAGCACGGGGCCGATCAGCCAGATGGGCGGATTGCATGGATTTATGGGGTGGGACCTGCCGATTCTCACCGACTCCGGTGGCTACCAGGCGTTTTCCCTGGGAGCGAAGATCACCGAGGAGGGATGTGGCTTCCGGTCCGTTTACGACGGGTCCGAGGTCTTCCTGACGCCGGAGGAAGCGGTGCGGGTACAGGAGGAACTAGGCCCCGACATCGCCATGGTGCTCGACGTGTGTATCGGGTTACCGGCGCCGAGGGAGAAGGTCCTCGAGGCGATGGAGTTAACTCTGAGATGGGCGGAGCGCTCCGTCGTGGCCCATCAAAGGAGTGACCAGGCGCTGTTCGGCATTGTCCAGGGAGGCGCCGAGCCCGACCTCCGGTACGAGAGCGCTTGTCGCACGGCCGAACTGGGGATGGCGGGGTATGGGATCGGAGGGCTTTCGGTCGGAGAGGATATGGGGCGCCGTAACGAGGCGGTAGCAGCCTCGATAGCCGGTCTCCCACCCGAGTCGCCTCGTTACTTCATGGGTCTCGGCGACCCGGACGGCATTCTGGAAGCGGTTGCCCAGGGTGTGGATCTGTTCGACTGCGTGTGGCCCACCCGATTGGCCAGGCATGGAAAAGCGATCACATCACGCGGTGACTTCAACATCCGCGTGGCCCGGTTTGCCGAGGATTCGGGTCCACTCGATCCCGAATGCCCATGCTCGACGTGCCTGACCTATCCGCGTGGTTACCTGCGCCATCTGGCCGTCACCAAGGAGTTATCCCTTGCGAGGCTTCTGTCGATCCACAATCTGGTCGCTATCCACCGGTTACTCGAGGGGGCGCGCGCCGCTATATCGTCCGGTCGATTCGACCAGTTCCGTTCCCGGGTGGTTGATCGCCGCAAGACCAGGATTGAATAGACGTTTTGCCGAGCTAGCTATCGTCACGGGACGATTGTCGAACAGATCATCTAGCTAGGCTTCGTCGTGATGATGAGCCCACAGGACGCCCACGACCTGTTTCTACTCGCCGTCGTGGTCGTGGTCGTACTGCTAATCGCCTATCGGGTGTTCCGGTGGCTTGTCCGGTTGGGATTGGTAGGTGGAGCATGACAAGTAGGCATCGTTGTTGGGGTATGTGATGGATCCGCGGGTGCGGGGTTGAAACCGGTTGGTTTCGGGCTGTAGCGGTATGTTGAAGCGTGTGCGTTTTGTTGTTGTGGTGGTTGTGTTGTGTTTGGGTGAGGTGGCTTTGTTGGGTGCGGAGGCTGTCGAGGGGGTACGGCCGTCTGGAATTGCTGATGGTCGGGAGGATGTTGGTTTTGGGGAGCTTTCCGATGATCCTGTTCCGGTTTCGGGGTTGGATGCGGTCGATGCGGTGCGGTCTGCGTCGCGGTGTTCTTCTTCTTTTGATAATGGTACTCCGGCTGACACGTCCGATGACTATGTGTTGGACAGCTCGCAGGTTTTGTCGGATGGGTCACGGAGGTGTGTGTACAGTCGGGCGGTCGAAACGGTGAGGGATCCTGTCGCGCAGCCGTGTTCTCCAACGTTGGCGGGTGACTACAAGCTGGATTATTCGACGGCGGACCGCTGTGTTTACACGAGGACTCCCTATACGGAGCGGGACGCTCCCAAGACGGTCACGTATTCTTGTGATCCGCGCCCGGGGTGGGCTGTTAAACGGAACGGCGATGAGTGTATCTACACGAAAGAAGAGACTCTGCGTCTTGCTCCGATTCCGGCTGTGTATGTGTGCGACCCGGTGGAGGGTTACGGACCGGGCCGCCTCAACGGACGGACTTGTACGTATACCCGTTCGGGTTCCACGACGCTGCCCGCCAAGGTCACGAAACGTTATCGGTGCCCGCCGGCGCCTGCCACGTTCAAGTTCAGCAGGATTGACTATGTTCGTAGCAAATGCCTCTACACACGATCAGGTGAGACCACCCGGCTGGCAGGATGGATCCCGATGTACGGCTATGTCGGGCCTTGCCCGTCGGCGCCTGCCACGTTCACGTACAGCAAACGGGAGGGAATCACCTGCTACTACACGCGTAGCGTGTCGAGGGAACGTGGTTACGAAGAATACGAAACGTACACATGCCCACCGGCCCCCGACACTTTTTCACCGGCTGGCCGAGTCGGGAAGACATGCAAGTACACGCGTTCTACCACAACTACCAGGACCGCCACCCGAAAGACCATATCGAGGTGCCCGCCGGTACCGTCCGGTTACCGGTGGGGTCACCGTTCGGGTAACGACTGCTACTACCACAAGACCGTCACCGAAACGAAACCCGCCCGATCCACAACCACCTATTCGTGTCGGTCGAACGAGAACCGGTTCGGTACGAAATGCCGGAAACCGAGGTCGGGGGGAACAACCACCACCCGTGTCTACGACTGCCCCAAACCGCGAACCGGTGAGACACTCACCAAAACCGGTTCAGGCAAAACCACCACCTGCACTTACAAGAAAACCGAAACCAAAATCATTACCAAACCACCCCCACCACCGCCCAAGCCGTTAGCAACACCCACCGGGGTCAAAGCCAACGGTGACAGCATCGGAGCCGGAGAGGGGATCGGCCAGAGCTTCATCGAATGGAATAGCGTACCCGGCGCTACCAGCTATTCGTTGCTGGTTGAGGTTGCGGCTGGGGGAGCACTTGGCGAAAAGCATGAGTGGACTGGAACAGCGACCTCGACCAATGTATCCGGGCTAAAGCTGAATCGATTGTATCGTATATACATACAGGCTAAGAACTCGGCATCTAAGAGTTCCTGGTCGAGTCCGGTGTACACGTACCCTACTTCCACCAAACCGGCCGGCAAAGGTGACTTGATCGGGATAGTACCGATTAGTCATTACCGCTCCGGCAAGAGCTACAACTACATTCTCTGCACCAATCGGGCTCTTGATACTGTTACAAATCCGAGAGTCCCTGATGAATGGCGTTCGATTATCACACGGGCCGTCACAACGTGGAGTCAAAGTACGAACAAAATATCCATAAGAGCGACACGAATAGGAAAGTGTCAGCCCAATGAATTAGATCTAGACACACCACAGAATACGATCCATATCGCCGATGAGGACGGAATAAATGATCTCAGATGTGGTGTGGATTCGGTCGGTTGTGCAAGCTCTTGGTTACAGGCAGGCGGCAAGGTTAGTCACACGCGTATTGGCATCTATCCGAGAGCAGCAATTACGTCTGCGGGTAAATTATGTTCTGAGTTATTCCGTATAGCTATGCATGAGGTAGGACATGCATTCGGACTACGTCATCCTGGAGGTAAACCGAACAAATCTGTAATGAACATGCCTGACGACAGCCTGTGCTATCCCACTGAGTACGACAGAGTTGCCATCATGGCGATATATCAGTCACGGTAGCCTGTTGTCACTAATGATGGAGAGGGAGAGTTCCTATGGTGATATGTAAACAATATTCGCCCGGATTTGTTGTACCTATCCTAGTCTTCGTGTTACTACTGACGGGATGCAGTCAGGACGCCGTCAGCCAAGTAGATGCGATGGATCGGCCCGCGGTTTCGTACCTCACGGAGTCGGTCCCTCCGTGTACACCTATAGAAGGTTCCAGCAAAGATCCGTGTGCTGTGGACCGGCCGGCGCGAGTCGAATCTACTACATCGGCAAGCGGATGGCCTAGATGGGTGTCATCAGGAGTGTTTCCATCTTATACAGAAGTCTTACTCGGTTTCGGCTTTCCTGCTATTGCGCCTCACCTCGTGATACGTGGCGTGGTATTGGCCGATTCAACACGATGTGACCTTTACTCCTTAGAAGATTACGGTTTTGAGGGCGACCGCATTCAATGGAAGAATGCATATCATTACTATTGCTTCTCAGAGGTGGCGGTCAGAGACTATATTGTTGGTGAGGGTCCCAGCACGTTGACCGTGATTATGCATGGTGAACTATTGGGACTGAGTAGTGAAGAGGCAGCGAATTGGGATAAGATAAGTGACACAATACTGGCTAATCTTGAGTCTCCTGAGGCTCGGACGTCGGCGAGGTATGAAGGTAAGGAGTTGGTACTGTTTCTTGCTCCTGCTCCTACCGTTAGTGTGGAGGCCTGGGAAGCATTGGCTTCTTCAACGTCGTTTTGGTTTGTGCAGAGAAGGGGTGACACGACTAGGGCTGTGTCTCCGGATCTTCATTGGGCGGATACGGCGGAGGAGCGGGCGGCGTTGGATATGCCGTTGGATGATTTGGTGGTGAAGATCAAGGCGGCGGCTGTGGAGCGTAAGACCTTAACTGGTGGGCGTGTTGGTATCACCGCGGTGGACGGAGCGGTAGCCGCCGATGGGGAGGGTGAGCGGTTTCCGCCGGCGCAGGGCGTTCGGGCGGGGGCTACGTTGCCGATGCTGGTCACGGATGGGAATAAGCTTCAGGATTATTACGTTGCTGCGGGGGCTGTGTATGAGGGTGAGGGCAAGACAGTTCTGCCTCCGTCTCCGCCGGCTGATTTTGTTCCGCCTTCGACGACAACGGCGCCGTCTACCACCACGACCGTGTCGGCGTCGACGACCAGTAGCACTGTTGAGACCACGACTTCGATAACCGTGGCACCCTCCTCGACGACGACCACATCGGATCCGTCCACAACCAGTACAACGTCTGCGCCAACGTCAACTACTACCACGCCGGAGCCGACTACTACTGTTCCGGTGACGTCTACTACTGCGGTGTCTACTACGACGAGCACCACGGTGGCACCGACCACGACGACCGTTCCGACTACGTCTACTTCGACGGTTACGTCAACGACTACTACGACAGTGGGGGGTGGTGTCAGTATTTCGGTGTCGGACGCTTCGGCTACGGAGGGGGAATGGATGGTTTTCAACGTTACGTTGAGCGAAGAGCCGTATCGTCAGGTTGCTGTCAACTACGACGTGCGAGACATCACGGCCGAGTCGGGTGTTGACTATCAATCTCCTACCGGGACTTTCCTCTTCGGCCCTTTCGATGTTCAGAAAACGGTGAGGGTGTGGATCGTGGACGATTACAGAAAAGAAGAAGCAGAGACGTTCGAGCTCGTTCTTTCCGACCCGTACGGTGCGCCAATAACCAAATCGGTCGGAACCGGCACCATCCTCGACAACGATAGTTGACGTGTTTGTGTTCCTACATACGCGCGGTGGACCATTCTTGACAACCCGGAACTCGGATCCAGGACACTGCTGAAAAACGGGCTTTTGGTTGGCCCTGCGTCCGCTGGCCAGGGAGTTTGCCATCCGACTTCGGGCCAACGAGGGGTTTCTCAGCAGTCTCCTAGTGAGTTCACTGACGAAGAGTGGGCGACAGCAGCGGAGCAGATGGAGGATATCCGGGAGGAGGTACGCGCTAGTCCGCGAGCAGCCGCGGTCGAAGCCCGGACGTTCGCTGTCGGATCAGCTCCGAATCAGCCAGGGTGAGGTGTCACGCATCGAGAGACGAGGCAACCTTCATCTCGCTACGTTGGTCCGTTTCATCAAAGCTACCGGCGGGAAGCTGCGGATCACTGCGATCTTCGACGACCAGAAATGGAGGTCGCTGTCGGCTAGCTCCTCCACCCAGGACCGGCCTAGGCGGTTCGGGTAGCCTCGAACCCCGCTAGATTATTCTCTAGTACCCTCCTAGCATCGGGGCGTCCGCCCCAGACGCGGGTCAGGTATTTCCCGGAGAGGCCGTAAAGGCCCGATTAGAGAGGTGTTACATCGTGCCGGTGTCCTTGATCGCCCAAACCGAGGGCGGCGATAGCTTCAGTTTTCTGCTGCCTCTGCTGCTTCTCGGCGCCCTCATGTACTTTCTTATCATTCGCCCCCAGCGCAAGCGCGCGAGACGCCAGAAGGAATTATCCGCGGCGCTCGAGGTCGGCGATCAGGTGCGGACCATCGGCGGGATCCTGGGCGTCGTAGTCGGATTGGGGGACGACTGGGTGGTGCTCGGTGTCGAGGATGGGCGTCTCAGGGTCCAGCGGAACGCCGTCGCCGGCAGGATCGGTCCCGACAACCCTTCCGATTCGGGGTCGTAACCGGGCGTGCGACGCCGCTGGTTGGCTGTAGTTCTCATCACGGGCTTCGCCTGGGGCGGAGTCATTGCGGTGATCGCTCTAGATTGGACACCAAGGTTGGGACTCGATCTGCAGGGTGGAACATCGGTCATTCTGGAAGCGCCTGAAGGGACCGACGAGCAGGTGGTGGAAACCGCGGTCGAGGTCATGCGGCGACGCATCGAGGACTTCGGAAGCGTTCAAGAACCGGAGATCTCGGTTAGCGGCGGTACCTCGATCCTGGTTCAACTCCCCGGGGTCACAGACCAGGAGCGGGCTCTGGAGGCGGTCGGCAGGACGGGATTGCTGTCATTCCGGCCGGTTCGATCCTGCACTTCCATCGGGGTTTCATTCACCTGTATCCCGAGCGATCGTTCTCCGGTGTTTCTCGAAGCAGAGGAGGTCGGTGAAGACTTCATCTTCCCGGACGGGGTGGACTCGGTGACCGGTCTCACCGGCGAAGATGATGTGAACCTGGCGAGCGCCTACCTTCCCCAATACGACGACCGGGGCAACGTGATGGCCATCTACGAAGTGGGCCCGGCTGATATCTCGGCCCATCGGGACGGAATCTGCCTGGGAGGCTTTCTCGACTGTTCCCGCGTTCCCGCCGACCCGGCGCCGCTGACCGGGGCGGAGGTGGATTCGGCTCTAGCCCTGTTCGGCCAGCAGGCCGACAGCTCATGGACCGTCCAGCTCAACCTGACCGAGGAAGGCGCCGGACGTTTCGCGGCATTGACCGGTTTGCTGGCCCAGTATCCACAGGGCGCCGCCAACCGCCGCCTGGCGATCGTGCTGGACGGGGCGGTCATGTCAGCGCCGGAGGTAGCCGTCGGGGTAGGTCCCGAGGGAATCGACGGGGGGACGGCCGTTATCACCCTCGGAAACGCCGAGACCGCCCGGGAGGAGGCCGAGGACCTCACCACGGTGCTCCGATACGGTTCCCTACCGGTCGCATTCGAACGGTCTGCGGTCCAGAAAGTGTCCGCCACCTTGGGCGAGGACTCCCTACGGGCCGGACTGGCGGCGGGTATAGGAGGCCTGATCCTGGTCGTGCTGTTTCTCCTCACCTACTACCGAGCGATGGGGCTTATCACGCTGGTAGGCCTGACGGTGTTCGGAAGCCTGCTGGTGGCGATCTTCGGCTTGCTGGGAGCCTGGCAGGGATTGACGCTGACCCTGGCCGGGGTGGCGGGGGTGATCGTTTCCGTGGGGATCACGGCCGACTCCTATATCGTCTTCTTCGAACGGACCAAGGAGGAGGTCCGTAATGGACGCACCGTTCCGGACGCGGTGCGGGAGGCCTACCGGCGAGCGTTCCGAACCATCCTCACGGCCGACTTCGTGTCTCTGGTCGGCGCCGTACTCCTTTGGACACTGGCTATCGGACCGGTGAAGGGATTCGCCCAGGCGTTGGGGATCGCCACGGTCCTCGACGTGATCGTGTTCTTCTTCTTCACCAGGAATGCCGCCGCCATCATGGCCAGAGGAAGGCTGGGAACCGGGGGTCGCTTCAGCATGGGGGCGGCCGGGGGTCGACCGGAGGGCGGGATGGTGGTTAGATGAGCACCCTCTCGATGCTCTATCGGGGCGAGACCGCCTTCGGTTTCGTGGGCCAGGCGCGCCGATGGTTCATCGTGTCCGGGGTTGCCCTGACCCTGTGTCTGGCCAGCCTGGCGATCCAGCGTCTCAATCTGAGTATCGATTTCACCGGTGGGACCGCCATCGTCCTCCCCAACCCGTCAGGCGCGAGTGTGGGAGAGGTCCGTTCAGCCTTGGGCGCAAATGGGATCGACGCCCGCATCCAGTTGATCGACGAGGGCGAAGGGGTGCGTGTCCAGACCGGCGCCATTGATCTGAGCACCGAACAGCAGATCGTGCGAACCCTCGTCGAGGTAGCCGGTACCGAGATCGAGCTCACCGATGTGGAGTCGGTAGGTCCCACATTCGGACGCCAGATAGCGGGCCGAGCTGTCCAGGCGCTGGTCGTTTTTCTGGGAGTGGTGGTGGTGTTCATCAGTATTCGTTTCGAGTGGAAGATGGCGGTGGGCGCCATCGCAGCCCTGATCCACGACCTGATTCTGACTTCGGGCGCTTACTCCATCCTGCGATTCGAGGTAACGCCGGCCACAGTGGTGGCGGTCCTCACCATCTTGGGTTATTCCCTATATGACACGGTGGTCGTGTACGACAAGATTCGGGAGAACGTCGCCGAGGACAAGGAACGTAACACCTATACCAAGATCGTGGACCGATCGATGAATCAGGTGCTCATGCGTTCGATCAACACCTCCCTGACCAGCTTGTTACCGGTGGGGTCGCTCCTGTTCATCGGATCCCTGCTGCTCGGAGCAGGCACCCTCAGGGAATTCGCGCTAGCTCTATTCGTGGGAGTAGCCGCCGGTACGTACTCATCGATCTTCGTCGCGGCGCCCCTCCTCGCTCTATGGAAGGAGCGGGAAACCGAATGGTCCCGACGCCGTTTCCGGGCGGAGCGCAAGAAGTCACGGCAGGCGCAGTCGCGTGGCGCCGCCCGCCTCAGCTCGAGGGGACGGCCGGGGTCCGGCGCCCGCCCCGGAAAACCAGGGTCTTGATCCGAACGTACCCGAAGGTAGGCATCCTGACCGGGTATCCATCCGGTAGAGTCACAACATGAATGCGGCGCAACTGCGTGCCCTGGTCCGGGATGTACCCGGGTTCCCGAACCCGGAGGTGGTCTTCAAGGACATCACTCCGGTGCTGGCGGATCCGGCGGCGTTAGCGGCAGCCATCGAGTTGCTGGCGGCGCCGTTCCGGGACGCGGGCGTGACGACGGTGGCGGGGATCGAGGCTCGCGGTTTCGTGCTGGCCCCTTCCGTAGCTTTGTCTCTGGGAGCGGGATTCGTTCCTATCCGCAAGCAGGGCAAACTCCCGTACCGGACTCGTCGGGAAGAGTACGAGTTGGAGTACGGTTCAGACGTTCTGGAGATACATGTAGACGCGGCCGGTCCCCATGATCGGGTCCTCCTCATCGATGACGTGATAGCCACCGGGGGTACCGCATCCGCGGCTATCCGGCTGGTCCGGGCACTGGGCGCCGACCTGGTGGGTATCGGCGTGCTGATCGAACTCGCCTTCCTCAACGGACGAGCGGTGATCGGGGGTGTGGACCTTCACTCCGTCGTGACGTATGGATGAGGTTGCAGTAGTCCGTCGGCACCACGACGCAGCCAAAGCCGAACTAAACCCGATCCTCTCCGCCATGCGCCGCTACTTTCCGGAAGGCGACGAGACCGTGGTGATACACGCGTACGACGTTGCCCAGCGGATGCACACCGGCCAGTTTCGACTTTCCGGAGATCCCTTCATAACCCACCCCATAGCAGTGGCGTTGATCCTGGCCGAGTATGGACTCGATCCCGAAACCCTTGCCGCGGCCTTGCTACACGACACGGTCGAGGACACCGACCTGACTTTGCAGGAGGTGGAGGACTGGTTCGGTCCCACGGTGGTTCGCCTTACTGACGGGGTTACCAAACTCGATCGGGTCAAGTTCGACCTCTCACGGGAGGACGCCGAAGCGGCCAGCATTCGCAAGATGGTGGTATCGATGGCCCAGGATGTGCGGGTTCTCATCATCAAGTTGGTTGACCGCTTGCACAACCTCAGAACCATTCACCCCCTGCCGGTTGACCGCCAACTGGTAAAGGCGAGGGAGACGCTGGAAGTTTACGCCCCGTTGGCGCACCGTTTGGGGTTCCAGGAGATCAAGCATGAGATGGAGAACCGTTCGTTCGAGATTCTGTACCCCGCTCGCTACCAGGAGATCGAGGATCTGATCCAGCAACGGGCGCCGGAACGCGAAGTCCTGATCGAGAAGGTGACCGGCGAGATTGAGGGGATGATGGTCAGGGCAGGCATCCCCGCGGTGCTTGAAGGGCGTCCCAAGCATCACTATTCGATATACCGCAAGATGGTTGACAGCAGCCTCTCCTTCGAGGAGATCCATGACCTGATCGGGATCCGGATCAAGGTGCAGGAGGTCAGGGACTGCTACGCGGCGCTCGGGATGGTCCATTCCCGCTGGACACCGGTCCACGGAAGGTTCAAGGACTATATCGCGGTTCCCAAGTTCAACCTCTACCAGAGCTTGCACACCACTGTGATAGGTCCCGACGGCAAGCCTCTGGAAGTCCAGATAAGAACCCATGAGATGCACGACCGGGCCGAGTTCGGCATAGCCGCCCACTGGAGATACAAGGAGGGGGCCGACTCCGACCTCGGCTGGATGGCCGACCTGAGGCGGCTTCACGACGATTATGACGAACCCACCGAGTTTCTCAACAACCTCAAGCTCGACCTGTACGAAGATCTGGTATTCAGCCTGACCCCGAGAGGCGATGTACGCACGCTGCCCAGGGGCGCCACCCCGGTGGACTTCGCGTATTCGATTCACACCGAGGTCGGTCACCGTTGCGTCGGCGCCAGAGTTAACGGTCGCCTGGTTACGTTGTCGACCGAACTGGAATCGGGCGACATCGTGGAGATCATCACTACGAAGTCCGATGACTCGGGTCCGACACGTGACTGGCTCGGATTCGTGCGGACCTCGCGCGCCCGCAGCAAGATCAAACAATGGTTCACCCGCGCCCGGCGGGAGACCTCGTTGCAGCTGGGCAGAGAGAAGGTAGCCGATCTGATGCGCCGGGAGCGGGTACGCATGCCGAGCGAAGATCGTGGCGAACTGCTGGCCGAGGCCGCGCTGGCCATCGGATACCGGAATACGGAAGCCATGTACATAGCGGTCGGAGATGGCGCCGTATCCCCGCAGACGGTTATCAACAGGATCAAGCGCCTGCTGGCTGTACCCCTGGTAGGTGAAGACCTTGAGCTCCAGGACACGGTACGTAGGAGGGCGGATCGTCCAGCCGGGGAAGGGGTGATCGTCGAGGGTTTCGACGATGTGTGGGTTCGGATAGCTCGCTGCTGCGGGCCGGTCCCCGGGGACGACTTGGTGGGTTTCGTGACGGTCGGTCGAGGGGTTTCCGTTCACAGAGCCGATTGTGCCAACATCACCCGCCTCGGGGACCGCACCGACCGGATGATCGATGCGGCGTGGGCGCCGGGACAAGTATCGAGTTTCAGTGTCTGGTTCCAGATCGAGGCGCTGGATCGTCCCAACCTGCTGCGCGATGTCACCTCGGTAATCTCAGATGCGGGAGGCAACATAGTAGGCGCCTCGTCCCGCACCGATCGCGACCGGGTGGCTGTCCTGCGCTACGAGGTCGAGTTGTCGGATCCGGGGCAGTTGAACCGTGTACTGGCGGAAATGCGGAGGGTCGATAACGTCTACGAAGCCTACCGTCTGAGATCACGCTGATCCCCTTGCGGTGGTAAACCGTCGGCTGTTCAAGCCCCGCGGTTCCGATTCCGGGCCGCGCCGTTCTAACCTGCACCCTCGTATGCTCATCGATAGGCTGGAACTGTGGCTCGCCGCTACCAACACCTATGTCGCGGCGCCTTGGAAGGACGGACCCGCGGTGGTTATCGACGCCCCGCCCGATCCCGATCCGCTTGTCGCGCTGCTAGCCACCCATCGCCTGCATCCGGTGGCGCTGCTTGTTACCCATGGGCACGTCGACCATGTAGGCGGGGCCGGTGAACTGGTCACCCGTACAGCCGTGACCGCCTACATACATCCCGATGATGACTACCTCACAATGAATCCGGGCGAGCAGCTACGCACCCTCCTCGGCTACATCCCTCCCGGTGACTACCGGCCTCCGGAGCGTTACCAGCCGTTGAGTGACGGGTTGGTCCTCGACTTGGCCGGTCTCCGATTCGAGGTCCTCTCAACGCCCGGTCATACCCCGGGGCATTGCTGTTTCTACCTTCCCGAAGCGGGAACGCTGTTCTCCGGCGATCAGCTCTTCGCGGGTTCGGTGGGACGAACCGACCTTCCCGGCGGTGATCACGAGACCCTGATGAACAGCATGGACGAGAAGGTGCTCCCGCTTGATGACGGTGTGACGGTGTTGCCGGGGCACGGTCCCTCGACCACGATCGGCCGCGAGCGTCGCACCAATCCTTTCCTGGTGGCCCGCTCATGAGTTTTAGGGCGCCTAAAGGTACCGACGACATCATGCCCCCGTTCTCCCGCCGGTGGCGCCATCTGCTTCGAGCTTGGGACATATTGGCCGAACGCTACGGATACGAATACGTAGCCACCCCCATTTTCGAGTCGACCGAACTCTTTGCCAGGGGGATGGGGGAGGCCACCGAGGTGGTCGAAAAGCAGATGTACAACTTTCGGGACAAGGGTGGTCGTAGGCTCACCCTCCGCCCCGAGATCACCGCCGGGGTGGTCAGGGCCTACATCCAGGGGGGCCGGTCGGGCGAGTTCAAGGGCGCCTACTCCGGGCCGGCATTCCGCTACGAACGCCCGCAGGAGGGTAGGCGCAGGCAGTTCTGGCAACTCGGACTCGAATACCTGGGAACTCCGGATGTGGAAGCCGATCTGGAGGTGATCGAAGTCGGGTACCGCTACCTGATCGACTGCGGTCTCGGCGATGTCGTGGTGCATGTCAACTCGATCGGGGATCCATCGGATCGGGTTACCTACCATGCCTTGCTGGCCGGATGGCTGGAAGAGCGGTCCGGATTGCTGTCCGAGGCCGCCCGGCGAAGGTTGCGGTCCAATCCCCTCCGGGTGCTGGATTCGAAGGCTGATCTCGAGATAGTCATGCAGGCGCCCGTCCCGGTGGACCATCTAGGACGGGCGGCGACCATCCACCACGAGCAACTCGTCGAGGGGTTGGTTGAGAGGGGGATAGTGTTCGAGGAGGCCCCACGATTGGTTCGCGGCTTGGACTACTACAACCGCACCGTATTCGAGTTCATACCGCCCTCATACGCGGCGGCCCAGAACGCGGTGGGAGGGGGCGGCCGGTACGATGGTCTGGCTCGGCTACTGAGGGGACGGGACGTGCCGGGAGTCGGGTTGGCGTTGGGGTTTGACCGTATCCTCGTCGCGGCCGGAGACCGTCCTGCGGCGCGAGCCCTCGACGTCTTTCTGGTGGTGGCCGACCAGGGCCGACGGAGCCTGGCCCACGCCTTCGCTCGACGCCTTCGCTCCGCCGGGGTGCGGTGCGACTTGCTGACCGGGCGCCGGTCGGTGAAGGCCCAGTTCCGGGCGGCCAACCGGCGCGACGCGGCGGTAGCGGTGGTAATCGGCGATGAATGGGATGACGGGCTGGTGACCTTGAAGGATCTTAGTTCGGGGGATGGGCGTACCATGCCCGCAGGCGAAGTGGCCTCCTACGTGATGGGGGGCCGGGGAGGGAGCCGGCCTTGACTACGTACCGCACTCACTTGACGAGCGAACTCTCCCTCGCATCGGCGGGCGACAGGACCAAGCTGGCCGGATGGGTAGCGAAGGTGAGAAACCTGGGGGGTGTCATCTTCATAGACTTTCGGGACTCCGGAGGGTTGGTCCAAGTAGTGGTGGATCCCGAATCCGTTCCTACCGCCCCGGCGTTACGCATGGAGTACTGCGTGTCGGTCGAGGGAACTGTCCGGGCTCGTCCGGAGGGAACCGAGAATCCGGGGCTGAGAACCGGAGACCTCGAGGTTGCCGCGGACCGTATCGAGGTCCTGAGCCGGGCCGGTCCGCTGCCGTTCATGATCGATGACCGGATCGAGGTCGACGAGCAGATCCGCCTTCGGTACCGTTACCTGGATCTGAGAAGACCACGGATGGCCGCCAACCTGGCGGCCCGATCCGCTTGCATCCGCGCTATCCGGGAGACTCTCGACGGGTCGGGATTCCTGGATGTGGAGACCCCGACCCTGGTCAACTCGACCCCCGAAGGCGCACGGGATTTCCTGGTTCCCAGCCGGTTGCGGCCCGGGCACTTCTACGCGCTACCCCAGAGCCCGCAGTTGTTCAAACAGTTGCTGATGGTGTCGGGTGTGGAAAGGTACTACCAGATAGCTCGTTGCTACCGGGATGAGGACACCCGCGCCGACCGCCAAGTGGAGTTCACCCAACTCGATCTGGAAGGATCGTTCTGGGGCCGGGAGGACGTGTTCAGCACTATCGAGAAGGTGGTGGCGGAGGTGGTGCGGCGTCTCCGAGGGGTGGATCTGCCCCTTCCCCTGCCCCGGCTCACCCACTCGGAGGCCGTGGCCAGGTACGGCACCGACAAACCGGACTTGCGATTCGGGATGGCGATCAGCGATCTCTCCGGTGTTTTCGAGGGGACGGGATTCCGGGGGTTCGGCAACGTCCTTGCGGGTGGTGGGGTCGTGCGAGGAATCAACGCCGGGCCGCGGGGCTTTTCCAGGGCTGAGCTGGACGGTCTGGTGGATCGCGCCAAACAGCTTGGCGCCGCCGGGCTGGTGTGGGCGGTGGTGAAGGACGACGGGTCGTTACGGTCCCCGGTCGCCAAGTTCCTCGATCGGGGAGAGGTCGACGGGATGATCCGCGTGCTGGAAGCCTCTCCGGGTGATGTGTTGCTGGTGGTTGCCGACCAACCGGATCTCGCTTCCTCCGTGCTGGGCGCTATCCGCCTGGACCTCGGCAAGCCCTCCGATCATGACCGGCTGCATTTTGTCTGGGTGGTGGATTTTCCGGTCTTCGACCGCACCGACGGAGGTGGCTTGACCCCTTCTCACCATCCGTTCACCGCTCCGGTATCGGTGGAAGAGATGAGGGAGCGTCCCGCCGAGGCGGTAGCCCACGCTTACGACCTGGTACTCAACGGTTCGGAACTCGGTTCGGGTTCGGTTCGGATCCACGATCCCGAGACTCAGCGGGAGGTGTTCGAGATACTCGGCATCTCGGCGGAGGATGCCGAGTCCCGGTTCGGATGGTTTCTGGAAGGTCTCCGCTACGGAACTCCTCCCCACGCCGGCTTCGCGATCGGCATCGACCGACTGGTCACGATTCTCCGGGATGAGCCCAGCATTCGGGAGGTTATTCCTTTCCCGAAGACGCAAAGCGGCGCCGATCCGCTGACTACTTCACCCACCAGGGTCGCCGGATCGCATCTTACAGAACTCGGGATCGATCTCACCGCCGCCACCAAAGCCGTCTTGGGTGAAGAGGTCGGCGCCTCCTAGTGTCCTTTATCACAGATCCACGGGAGATAACGCCGCACCTGGATCAAGGTAGGGATCCGCAGAAGATGACGAAGATGATACCGTATCCTGATCAAGCACAGATCCGGGTGAAGACCGCGAAAACCAAACTACCGGATCGGTCACCGCCGGTGGGGTCCCACCCCCAGCCGCCGCCTCCTCAGCGTCGAAACGCGTCCCGCCGACTCCTTGCCGACCCTCTCGGCCACAAGGAAGAACTAGACAAGATTATCCCAACCCCGGTCCGGTCGGTACCTGACCCAACCGTCGGTGCTTACGGTTACCCACCAGTATGCAGACCGGGTGTGACAGATCCTCCGGCGGTCGGGCAACGCTCTTCAGAAAGATTTCGCGGTCTCCCTAACACAAACGAAACAACGGCCCGGGACACTAGCCGGAGCTGGTGTGCAAACCGACCTGTTCGCCGACAGTAGGGAAGAGGCCCGGCGCCGGTCGGCTCCTCTAGCCGACCGGATGCGACCGCAATCCCTCGATGAGGTGTTAGGTCAACCGGACCTACTGGCCCGGGGGGCGGCCTTCCGGACGATGGTGGAGCGAGGTCGACTGCTCTCGATCATCCTCTTCGGGCCGCCCGGTACGGGCAAGACCACCCTCGCTCGGTTGGTTGCTTCCCAGACCGAGGCAGCCTTCGAACAGCTCACCGCCAGCTCCCATGGGGTTAGGGATGTCCGTCGGGTGATAGCCGACGCCGAACGGCGATTGGAAACCGGTGAGGGTCGGACGGTGCTCTTTCTCGACGAGATCCACCGGTTCAACAAAGCACAGCAGGATGCGTTGCTCCCGGCGGTGGAGAACGGAACCGTGGTGCTGGTAGGGGCCACCACCGAGAATCCCTTCTACGAGGTGAACTCCCCCCTGATCAGCCGGTGCAGCCTGTTCCGGCTTGAACCGATCCCCCCGGATGACCTGAGAAGTTTGCTGGATCGGGCGTTGGAGGATGGCGAACGCGGTCTAGGCCGGTCCGGAATGACCATCGACGACGGCGCATCCGGGGCGCTTGCCGAGCGGGTGGGGGGCGATGCCCGGCTGGCTCTCAACGTCTTGGAAGTGGCGGCCCTGGTTGCCGGGGGACGAGGCCGGACGCTGGTCACGTTCGAGGATGTCGAGGAGGCTCTTCAGCGCAGGATCGTCCGTTACGACAAGAAGGGCGATCACCACTACGACGTCATATCCGCATTCATCAAATCGATGCGCGGGTCCGATCTGGATGCTGCGCTGTACTGGCTGCATACGATGCTGGCGGCCGGGGAGGATCCGGAGTTCATCGCCCGCCGTATGGTGATCTTCGCCTCCGAGGATATCGGGATGGCTGATCCGGACGCCCTGGCGCTGGCGGTGGCCGCTGCTAACGCACTTGCCCTGGTCGGTCTTCCCGAAGCGGCCTACAACCTGTCCCACGCGGTGATCCACCTGGCTACCGCTCCGAAGTCGGATTCGGTGAAAGCCGCCATGGGTAGGGCTCGTCAGGCCGTGGAGGAGACGCCCGGCGCAACCGTACCCGCCCATCTGCGTTCGACCGGAGGGCGGCTGGTATCGACGAGAGTGGACGGGCGTCGCCCCGGGTATCGGGACCCTCATGCCGGGCGAGATCACTTCGTCAACCAGCGGTACATGCCTGACGGCGTGGACTTCGAGGCCATCTACCGACCAACCGCTCAGGGCCGGGAGGCCGGCATCGGCGAGCGGATGGCCGAGTTGGATCGCCGCATAGGACGACCCCGCTCGGACGGCTAACCTGACCGGATCATGCAGGCCAACGAGATCAGGCGCGCCTTTGTCGAATTCTTCGCGGAGCGCGGGCATACAGTACGTCCGTCCGCGTCGCTGATCCCGACCGACCCAACCCTGCTGGTGACCAACGCCGGGATGGTCCCGTTCAAGCCTTACTTTCTCGGCGAGGAGCCTGCCCCCTGGCCACGAGCGGTGAGCATTCAGAAGTGTGTCCGCACGGTGGACATCGACCTGATCGGAACCACCGCCCGACACCTGACCATGTTCGAGATGCTGGGCAACTTCTCCTTCGGTGATTACTTCAAGGAACAGGCCATCCGCTACGCCTACGACTTCGTGACCGGGCCGCTCGGGCTGGATACCGATCTCCTCTGGTACACCGTGCACGATACGGACGACGAGGCCGAGGAGATCTGGATTGACGGTATCGGTGTTCCGGCCGATCGGGTTCAGCGAGGGGGAAACGACAATTTCTGGCAGATGGGCGTGCCGGGTCCCTGCGGTCCGGCATCGGAAATCTTCATAGATCGGGGATCCGCATACGGTCCGCCCGGCGGCCCTATCGGTGGCGGCGAGGATCGGTTCGTCGAGCTATGGAACCTGGTGTTCATGCAGAACGTCCAGGACCGGCCGTATCACGTGGTAGGGGACCTGCCCGCCAAGAGCATCGATACCGGAACCGGTCTGGAGAGGTTGGCCATGATCCTGCAAGGGGTCGACACCTTGTTCCAGGTTGACTGCGTAGATGATGTGCTCTCGGCCGCCTCCCAACGATTGCGCCTTCCTTACGGGGAGGCCGAACGAGTTGATGTAGCGCTCCGCCTGCTGGCCGACCATGCCAGAGCCGCCACATTCCTGATCGGGGACCGGGTCATGCCGGGCAACGAAGGCAGAGGATACGTGGTGCGGCGGCTCATCCGCCGGGCGGTCCGCCACGCATGGCAGTTAGGTAGTAGGAGCCCCATCATGGGTGGGCTCGCCGAGGTGACCATGGACGTTATGGCTGAGGCCTACCCCGAACTGGTAGCCAATCGCGACTTCATACTGCATGTGTTCGAGCGGGAGGAATCGCAGTTTCGAAGGACGCTCGCCACGGGAATCCGCATGCTGGACGAAGCCCTCGAGGTGACCGATAAAGGGGCTCCCGTTTCCGGATCGCTGGCCTTCCGCCTGCACGACACTTATGGATTCCCGATCGATCTCACCAGGGAGATAGTCACAGAACAACAGCGCATCCTGGACATGGACGGTTTTGACAAAGAGATGGCCACCCAGCGCGCCAGGGCCAAGGCCGCCTGGAAGGGTGGGGAGGAAGCGGCCCGCTTCGAGTCCTACATGCGGATTCTCGACACGATAGGACCCACCTCGTTCCTCGGTTACGGACGGGACGTTGCGCCGGCCCGGGTGCTAGCTATGTTGCGGGAAGGTGAACCGGTGGATCGGGCCGAGGCCGGCCAGGTAGTCGAGGTCTTCCTGGACCGGACGCCCTTCTACGCCGAAGCCGGTGGTCAGGTCGGGGATTTGGGGATCGTCGAGTCTCGTTTCGGGAGGCTGGAGGTGCGCGACACCCAGGCCACCGTGGTAGGACTGCATGGTCACAGAGGCACGGTTACCAGGGGTTTCATCCAGAACGGGCAGCAGGTGGAAGCCCGCATAGACAGTCCTCGCCGGGACCGGATCCGGAAGTCTCACACCGGAACCCACCTACTGCACTGGGCGTTGCGCGAGGTGATCGGTGATCATGCCAATCAGGCCGGATCCTTGGTTGAGGACGGTCGCCTGCGGTTCGATTTCAACCATTACGCAGCCATGTCATCGGATGAACTGTCGGACGTGGAGGGTCTGGTTAATCACACGGTGGTAGACAACCATCATGTGAATACGGTGGAGACCACCAAGGACGATGCCGAGGCCATGGGCGCCTTGGCTTTCTTCGGCGACAAGTACGGGGATCAGGTTCGGGTGGTTTCGGTGGGTGACTTCTCGGTCGAGTTCTGCGGTGGCACCCACGTGGCTACCGCGGCGGAGATAGGTCCGTTGCTGGTTACTTCGGAATCCTCCATAGGCTCGAATCTTCGCCGGGTGGAGGCCTTGGCCGGCATGGCCGCCTACGACCACGCCCGCCGGGTTCGCGACCAGCTGGCGGATGTGGGTCGGTTTCTCGGTGTTTCCATGAGCGAGGTCCCCGACCGGGTGCGCCGCCTAGCCGACCGGGCTGACCACCTGGCATCCGAGGTGGGCCGTATGGAACAGCGGGCTCGATCGGATCTTGCGGCGCAACTGGCCGGGACATCGAACCGCACCGGAGAGATTTCATGGCAGGTCGCCCGGCTGGATGGCTATCCCCCGGTCGCTCTTCGCGAAGTGGGGGTCCAGGTCAGGGATCGGCTGGGTTCCGGAGTCGTGGTGCTGGGAAGCAACGTGAACGGGAAGGGAGCGCTGATCGGCGTGGTTTCCCGTGACCTGGTCGCCCGGGGCTTATCAGCTGCCGACCTGGTACTTGTCGGGGCTCGTATCCTGGGAGGCGGGGGCAGTCGTGATCCGGAGCTATCGCAGGCGGGAGGACCGAGAGGAGTCAGGATCGGCGAAGCGCTTGACGCCATTCGGGAAGCGGTCGACAGCCGGCTGGCCGGTTGAATGGCGGAACGTACCGGAGGTGAAGGTCCCTTTGCGGGTCGCACGCTCGGGATCGACTACGGAAAGGTGCGGATAGGGGTCGCCCTCTCCGACGGCCTAGGCCTTGCCGCGCATCCCTATGAAGTGCTGGAGGCCGGAGCGGATGTGTCGTCAAAGCTGGCCGAGTTGGTTCACGAGCACGATGTGGTCCGGGTGGTGGTCGGTCTGCCCCGCTCGCTCGACGGGTCCGAGCGGGATGCCGCCATCGATGCGAGGCGTTTTGCGGAGGGTTTGCGCGACGCGGTCGATGTCGAGGTGGTGATGTACGACGAGCGCCTTACCTCACGGATCGCAGAGGGGGTCTTGGTTGGCGCCGGTTCATCGCGGGCGGGACGCCGGCAGGTTATCGACAAGGTGGCCGCAGCCGTGATGCTCCAAGGATATCTGGACCGGCTGAGACTCGGGTCGCGCCGGTGAGCACGGGGCCTCAGTCCTTTCGCGACGGTTCGGACCACCCCGAGGACCGTCTGCTGTTCAGGGTCAGGGGCGCCGTAGTGGCGCTTGTCACGGCTGCAATCGTGGTCTACGGTCTCAACCTGGTCGGCAGCGTAGCTGCTGACTGGGTGAGTGACATGGGGAGGCTCGGCGCCGGGGACGAACTGGTCGAGATCCAGCCGGGGCGGACCGTGACCGTCGAGGTGCCGGTGGGTTCCAGTGCTCGTGGGATTGCGGGGATACTTGCCGACAACGGGGTGATCCGGTCGACGGCCACCTTCGAATCGGTGGTCAGGACCCGTGAAGCGGGCGCCCTCCTCAAGGCGGGGAGCTACGAGTTGGTGACGGGCGCCGACCTTGACGAGATCGTCGACATTCTGGTGGCCGGACCAACCATCCAGACCTTCCGGGTGACGGTGGTAGAGGGACGCCGAGTCGCCGAGATCATGTCCGACATCGCCGACCAGACCGGATATACGGAGGGTGAACTAACCGCTACCCTCCTGGAGGGAGGGATCAGCTCGACCCTCCAACCTGCCGACGTTGCAGGTCTGGCCGGGTGGGAAGGACTGCTCTTCCCCGCCACTTACGATTTCTTCAGCGATGCAACACCGGAGGAAATCCTCCAGCGTATAGCCGACGAGACCGAGAGGAGGATTGACCGCATTGATTGGCAGACCGTTCGGAGCAAAGGCTTCTCCGAGTATGAAGCTCTGGTGATGGCCTCGATAGTCGAGTCCGAGGCCGGAATCGATGAGGATCGACCACTAATCGCAAGCGTGATCTATAACCGCCTCGATCGAGGCATGCCGCTGGAAATCGATGCCACCGTTCTCTACGCCCTCGGCGAACGGGGCAGGGGCCTCACCTTTGGCGACCTCGAGATCGATTCCGAATACAACACCTACCGGGTGGCAGGGCTTCCCCCGACCCCGATCGCCACCAGCGGCGCAAGATCGCTGGAGGCGGTGGCCGATCCGGCCGAGACCGATTACCTCTTCTACGTGCTGACCTCCGAGGATGGCGCCCACTCGTTCTTCGCCGATTACCAGGACTTCCTGACTGCGAGGGATGAAGCCCGGAGCAGGGGTATAGGGACGTGAGTTCACTACGTCTGGCTGTTCTGGGCAATCCGGTATCCCACTCCCTCTCGCCGGTAATCCATCGCGCGGCCCTCGAATACGCAGGGATCGATGGCGCCTACACCCGCCGGGAGGTCGACGACCAAGGTATGGAGGAAGCGGCGGCGGACCTGCGCACCGGACACCTCGACGGGGCAAATGTCACCATGCCCCACAAGGCACTGGCCTCCCGACTGGCTGACTCCCGATCCGGGGTGGTCAGGAGATGTGGGGGAGCAAACACCTTGTGGATGGAGGGAGGGCGTCTGCACGCCCACACCACCGATCCCGACGGAGTGCGATTCGCCTGGGCGGAGGCTGGGTTGCCCGAAGACGCCCCTGTCCTGCTGCTCGGCGCCGGCGGAGCTGCTGCGGCAGCCCTCACCGCGCTCGAAGCTCGGGCGTGTACGGTTTCGGCACGCCGGGAGGAGGCGGCCCGGGCCTTGGTGGATCGGGTAGCGCCCTCCGCGTCGGTGGCGCCGTGGGGCCGGTCGGCGCCGGGGGCGGTGGTGGTCAACGCCACTCCCTTGGGTTTGCACGCCGGCAACCTCCCGCGCGGAGTGCTCGATGACGCGGCCGGACTCCTGGAGATGAACTACGGGAGAGGCGAGACTGCGGCTGCCTCCACCCTGCGTTCCCGGGGCCTTCCCGTCGCCGAGGGCGAATTGATGCTGGTGGGTCAAGCCGTGGCCTCGTTCGCTATATGGACGGGGATAGAGGTTCCTGCCGCGGTGATGCTGGACGCCCTCGCACGGCATAGCCGAGACACCGATCAGCCGAGCAACGGCAGGTGAGGGTTGCTGACCCTGGCTGCTTGCCTGGCCGGACTGGTGGTAGGCAGGTTTCTCTCGGTCGTGGTGGCGGCGGTTCCCGTCGGCGAGAGGGTTTGGCCGGCATTAGGTAGACGTCCGGGCTGCGGATGCCGGGCTGTGAAGGCGGACTTGGCGCCGGTGGCGTGGTGGCTCCGGAATCGGGGCAGGTGTCGGCGCTGTGACCGACCGGTCAAGATGACCTATCCGGTCGTTGAGTTGTTAACAGCCGCGGCCTTCTCCGGAACGGCCCACCTGGTAGGCGTCGCATGGACACTGCCGGCCTATCTCTGGTTCGTGTCCGTAACCCTCGCTCTCGGGTTGGTAGACCTCCGTCATCGCCGGATACCCAACCGGATACTCGGGCCGGGTGCGGTCGTCGGGACCCTTCTGCTAGCGGGAGGCGCGGCTCTGGATGGCCGCATTCGGGAACTACCGGAGGCTTCGGGCGCGGGCGCCGGGTATTTCCTGGTCCTGCTGGTCCCGGCCCTGCTCACTGCGGGAGCGATCGGGATGGGTGACGTGAAGCTGGCCTTCTTCCTGGGACTGTTCGCCGGATACGGACAGTGGCAGACAGCCGTTCTCGCCGGCATGGGCGCCTTCGTACTGGCTGGAGTGGTGGTGATCGTGTTGCTGGCTTTTCGCGTTCTGGGCCGCTCGGACCATGTTCCGTTCGGACCGTTCATGGTCGTGGCGGCTTGGGTTGCCATCGCCGCTGATCTGGGAGGCTACTGACCGGCGACCGGCGACTATCTATGGTTTAGACCCGATTATTCATGAATGGGGGTTTGGAAGGATGAGTGGAGTAGACCAGATTCACACCCTGACCAGGTAATACAGCTATCAACGTTTCCCGTCCCGGTCCGGTTGTGGGGGGTTCACCTGTCGGGTGAAAGGTGGGTTTCTCCTAATACTCGGGTTGGACAGGCGTTACATGCCTCGGTGTGTGGGAAACCTGAATAATCAGAGCTAGCATTCGGTACATGCTCAGATTCTTAACCGCAGGCGAATCCCACGGTCCCGGCTTGGTGATCATCGTCGAGGGTGTCCCGGCCGGAATGGAAGTTACCCGGCAGGGTATCGGCCTCGAGTTGGCCCGGCGCCGGCTCGGTTACGGTCGTGGCGCCCGGATGAAGATCGAGAAGGACGAACTGGAGATCATGGGGGGTATCCGCCATGGTCGGACCCTGGGCTCACCGGTGGCGGTGATAATCCGCAACACGGAGTGGCCCCGCTGGAAAGAGGAGATGTCACCCGATCCGGGCACTCCCAAGCGGCTGATGACCACCCCCAGGCCCGGCCATGCCGACCTGGTTGGCATGATGAAGTATGACACCAAGGACGCCCGTAACATTCTGGAGCGTGCGTCGGCGCGGGAGACGGCGGCCCGAACGGTGGTGGGGTACCTGGCCAAACAGATTCTGGCCAGTATCGGTGTCACCGTGGTCAGCCATGTGGTGGCGATAGGGCGGGCCATCTCCGAGTCGGAACAGCTTCCCACCCTCAAGGATCAACCCTCCATAGACGCCTCCCCCATCCGGGCATTCGGGAAAGACGCCGAGGCCGCCATGATCTCCGAGATCGAGCAAGCCAAAGCCGACCGGGACACGCTGGGTGGGGTGATGGAGGTGCTGGTTTATGACGTGCCGGTCGGGGTGGGATCCCATATTCATTGGGATCGGCGACTCGACGGCTTGCTAGCGGGGGCTTTGATGTCGATCCAGGCCATGAAGGCGGTCGAGATCGGTGACGGGTTGGAGAGTTCTAGGCGCCGGGGCTCCCAGGCTCACGACCATATCTATTACAAAGACCGCGAGTTCTACCGCAATACCGACCGGGCCGGCGGGACAGAGGGGGGAATGTCCACCGGGCAGCCCCTCCGGGTCCGGGTAGCGATGAAGCCTATCTCCACCGTGATGCGACCCTTACCGACGGTCAACGTCGTGACCAAGGAGCCGGAGGTGGCGTTCCGGGAACGGTCGGATGTGTGCGCGGTTCCCGCCGCCGCCGTGGTTGCGGAGCAGATGGTGGCCATAGTGGTTACCCAGGAACTCCAGCGTATGTTCGGCGGTGACACGGTGGAAGACTTCATGGTGAACGCCACCTCGTACCGGACCCGGCTTCTCTCCTTCTGAAACATCCCGTGGACCGGTCGTACAGGACGCGTGGCTCATCGGGATGACGGGATCCGGTGAGTCCACTGCCGACGCCCGGGTCTCGTGCAGCGAGAGGTAGTCGTTCGTGGACATGACCTCTTCGCTGCTACGCCGACCGTCCGGTCTGATCAGTGGCGGCTGAGTTAAGCGGGCCCGTTCGGGTCCCGGTGGGAGATGCTTCGGAGGTCCTGATCGGGCCGGACTTGCCGGCTCGGCTGCTTCCTCCCTCCACCCAGCGTGAACAGGTGGTCGTGGTTGCCCAGCCGGGGGCAATGGCGGTAGCCCGCCGGGTGATGGACGGCTTGGCCGGGACCACGTTTCCCACCCTGATCGAGGTTCCGGATCGTGAAGGGGCCAAGACTCTCGAAACGGTCGGGATGCTCTACCGCCGCTTGGCGGAACTGAACCTGGGTCGGCATGACACCATCGTCGGGGTGGGTGGTGGAGCGACTACGGATGTGGCCGGATTCGCAGCCGCCACATGGTTGCGGGGAATTGAAAGCGTGCTGGTGCCTACCACCCTACTTGGAGCGGTGGACGCGTCGATAGGCGGAAAGACCGGTCTAAACGTTATGGGAAAGAACCTGGTGGGGGCATTCTGGCACCCGAGCCGGGTTGTGATCGGCCTCGACATATTGGGAGGGTTGCCCGAGGATTTGCTGCGAGAGGGTGTGGCGGAAGTGATAAAGGCCGGGTTTATCGCTGACCCCCGGATTGTCGAGATCCTTCTTGCTCACGGACTCTCATTTCCTATGGCGGAGGTGGTGAGGCGGGCGGTAACGGTGAAAGCGGACGTAGTAGCCGGCGATTTTCGAGAGACGGGTAGGCGCGCCATCCTGAACTTCGGCCACACCATCGGCCATGGCATCGAAGTCGCCTGCCGTCTTCCTCACGGCCATGCGGTTTCGGTGGGCATGGTGGCCGCGGCAGCCATCTCCGCTCGTCGTTACGGGTTCGACGAGGGCCTTGTCAGGCGTCCGTTGGAACGGCTAGGGCTGCCAACCCGGGCGGTAGGGGCTGACCGCCGAGAGGTGCGAAGGCTGATCTCTCGTGATAAGAAGCGCACCATGGCCGGACTCCGCATGGTTCTTCTCCGCGAGATGGGCGATCCGGTTGTGGAAGCCGTCGAAGACCAGGATATAGAGGTCGGCTTGTTTACGGTAGGGGTCAGGTAGGGGAACCTTCGCCGGTCTGCCGATTCCTTCTTGCTCGGAGCTATCGAAGAACCGGTGTCAGCGACGGTCGCCACTGCCCCGACGAAGCTTCAGCTCATGGTGCGTTTCGTCGGTTCTGACATGGGCACAATGCAGGAGGCGACGGTGGCGCTCACTTCGCGAGGCTTCGACAGCATTCCGCCGTGCGAATTCTCAGCGGCGGCAACGATACTGACGACGGCTGGTACGTCTACCTGGTACGTCTACTCGGTCAAAGGATCCGCAGAGTTCTAGCCGCCCCACGAGCCTCGGCCTGGAGCCGGCCCATTACGACGACAAGGACGCGTCCACGATTCATGACGCGACCACTGCGGTGCTGATCGCCGACGACGAGACGGTGATCTCGCTGGCGTGGAATCTCCGGTCGCGAGCGACCTGGACGTGTCGGTGTCTGTCGCCGACGCCCTCGAATACGCCGACAACTACTACCAAACGAACCCGCAACCGCAGGACCCACCGGCACTTTGTGGCCTACTACAATGAGCGGCGGACGTATAGAACCCTCAACTGGGACATCCCCTATGGCGACCCTCACGCGCCTAAGCGGGGACAACGTGTTGGGAATGCATAACTGTAGTGACTGCCGGTACTGCCGAACAGCCCATCCGATTCGAGCCCGAGGAGCCCTGTCCTCCGTCGATCGCACTGCTGGTCGGGTTTCAGGGGGCCTTGCTAATACTCGCGCCCACGGTGCTCAACGTGGCGATCGCGGTTCGTTCGTCGGGACTCGACGACAGCCACCTGACTTGGAGCGTGTTCGCCGCCATGGTGATCTGTGCCACTGTCATGATGTTGCAAGCGTTGCATCTGGGGCGTTTCGGCGCCGGCCACATCGTGCTTTCCTGGCCGGCGGCGATGTTCATTGCCATCATGGTGGCAACGATCTCTGCGTCCGGTCTGTCGACCTTCGCGAGCCTGATGGTTGTTTGCAGCTTGATTCAGGTCGCGCTCGCCCGGTGGCTGCCGACACTGCGGCGAATCGTCACACCGACTGTCTCGGGCACGGTGACGATGCTGATCGCCGTCAGCGTGCTGCCCATCGCGTTCGACACGGTCGGGGACCTTCCCGCCGAGGCGCCATCGGCGGCCGGCCCGGCGATTTCCGGAACGACGTTGCTGGTCGCGGTGATGGTGGCGTTACGTGCCCGTGGACGCTGGCGCCTAGTCGCGCCGCTCAGCAGCATTCTGGCCGGATGCGCAGTCTCGGCGGCGTTCGGTTTGCTCGACGGGAGCCGGATCGCCGACGCCGCCTGGTTCGGTGTCCCCGCGGCGCCGGCCTTGAGCTTCGATCTCACACCCGGTAGGGAGTTCTGGGTGCTGTTGCCTTCGTTCGCGATTCTCACCCTGGTGCTCGGGCTCAAGACGATCAGTGATGGCGTGGCAATTCAGCAGAGCTCCCGTCGGCGGCCGCGGGCGATCGAGTTCCGCCGGATCCAGGGCATGGTCAGCGTGAACGGCCTAGGCATGATGCTCGCCGGTATAGCCGGCACGCTGCCCACGATGGCCAATTCCTCATACAGTCTGTCTCTGATCAGCCTCACCGGCGTCGCTGCCCGCCGTGTGGGCTTTGGCGTGGCCATCGTCTCCGTGTCACTGGCCTTGGTCTCCAAATTCACCGCTGTGTTGCTGACGATTCCCGGACCTGTGCTGGGCGCCAACCTGATGCTCGCCATGGGCATGCTCTTCGTCAGCGGTTGCCAGACGCTGCTGCGCGACGGCATCGACCGCCGACGTACACTGGTGGTCGCTCTCGCTACCGCGCTGGGCTTGGGACTGCACGGGCACCCCCTCGTACGGGACCTCTTTGGGGACGAATTCGGCAAGTTGCTCGGCAACGGCGTTACGATCGGCGGCATAACCGCGATCGGGATGACGCTGCTGGTCGATGCGATGAGCACGCGTCGCTCGCGCCTTGAGGTCACGCTTGAGACGGACTCGATTCCGATGATCGACGAGTTTCTCGTTCGAGTAGCGTCCGGTTTGGGATGGAACGAGGCCTCCACCCTGCGGTTGTGCCTAGTCGGCGAAGAGACCCTCGCCAGCTTGACGCCCCAGGACGACGTTGAGAGCTCGGCCAGCCCGCGCCTGGTAATCTCGGCGCGGACCCAGGACACGATGGTGGAACTGGAGTTCGTTGCCACCACACGCCAGGAGAACATCGAGGATCAGCTGGCGTTCCTGACCGACGAGGTAGCCGTACCATCGGTCGATGATCTCTCACTGCGATTGTTGCACTTCCACGCGTCTGCGGTGCGCCACCAGAAGTTCCACGGCGTGGACATCGTTACGGTGCACGTCGAGGGCAGCGGCTGATGATGCGGTCATGGTTTCCATAATGCCAGACCGCCGGGACCGGTCGCCTTATCACCGGCGTCCGCCGGCCGTTCTACAATCAGGTCATGGTTTCCACTAACGACGTCAAATCAGGAATGGCACTCGACCTGCCGGAGGGGTTGTTCCAGATAATCGAGCACCAACACGTCAAACCGGGCAAGGGCCGGGCCTTCGTACGGATGAAGCTCAGAAATCTCAACACAGGGGCAGTGATCGATCGGACCTTCCGCGCCGACGAGAACGTACCGCAGGCGATAATCGATCGGAGAGACCATCAGTTCCTGTACCGGGATCACTTTGGCTACCACTTCATGAACCTTGAAACCTATGCCCAGTTCAGCCTTGCCGAGGATGATGTCGGCGAGGCCGCCAACTACCTGACCGAGGGTTCCACCGCGATACTTTCCCTCTATCAGGATGTACCGATCGGAGTCGAGTTGCCCGCATCGGTAGTCTTGGAAGTAACGGCGTCCGAACCGGCGGTTAAGGGGGATCGGGTGTCCGGCGCTACCAAACCGGTCACCCTCGAAACGGGCTTGGTTGTGAACGCCCCGCTGTTCATAGACAGCGGCGATACCATAAAAGTAGATACCCGAACGGGCGCCTACATCTCGCGGGCCTAGAAGGGTGCTGAGAAACCCCGTACAAAGGGGTTCACCGCTAAGCCGCAACTCCCTGACCAGGCGGTTTGCCGGCCACCTAACCCCGCAAGATTCGTTATTCAGCACTGTCCTAGATCCGCGGTTTCGGGTTGGCTGCGAATAATGTCGGATCGTGAGCCGCGCCGCTTGGTCCTAGAGGCTCTCTACCAGGCGGAATTGCGAGAGGTGGAGGCGCCGGCCAAAGGCCTGCGAGGTCGGGCAAGGCGTTATGCAGATGGGGTAACACAACATATGGTCGAGCTTGACCGCTGCATCGAGTTGGTGTCGAAAGGTTGGCGGGTCCGCCGGATGGCGGTCGTGGATCGTTCCATTCTGCGGCTCGCCCTTTACGAGCTCATCTACGAACCGACACCCACCGCCGTCGTGATAGACGAAGCGGTTGAGTTAGCCAAGCGCTACTCGACGAAAGGAAGCGGCGCCTTCGTCAACGGGATACTGGCAACCCTTGCCGACCAGGTCCGTTCCGGACATTCCTGACCGCGGCGTGCTTGAACGATACTTCGACCATCCGGGCGCTCTGCTAACGGCAATCATCACGAACCAAATCCTGCCGGCCCGGATGGTGTCATCGTCGCTCCAATAAGATGGAGGGGTGCCTAAACCCCGCTTGGGGAGGGATCGATCCGGCCGGATTCGGCAGGTGGTCCCGGTTGGGAGCTAAATGAGCTGGCGAATCAGAATCGTAATCTGGGTGCTGGCGGTGAGCTTGATTGTGGTCGGGGCCGCCTTCCTCTGGTGGAGTTCGCGGGACGAGGGTCCCGAGGCCGTAGATTTGGAGACAGCTGTAGCTCAGGTGGTCGCTACCCAGGTGAGGGATACAGTCGCCGCACCGGCTGAAGGATCCGGCACCGCCGTCGAGGAGACGGTGCTGGGGAGCGACACCTCCTTGGATAGTGTTGGTGGGGCGATCGATGCGGATGTTGAAGGTCCTGCTGTTTCGGAGACCACCATGGCCACTAGAGATGATGACCCGGCGGCCGGTGACGGCGAGGAAGTGCCCTCTTCCGCCTCTTCGGATGGCGGGGTTGCGGTCTCTGCTGTTTCGGAGACCACCGAGGCTGTCGGAGATGATGATCCGGCAGTCGATGTCGGGGAGGAGTTGACCCCCGCCAACCCCGTTGCGGCTTCTCTGCTTGGGAAATGGGCGGTGGTACCTACCGAAGCGACTGACCCGCTGATCCGGGATCCGGCTTTCAGCTTCGCCGGGTATCGGGTGGTCGAGGAGTTGGTGGGGGGTTTAGGTGAGTCCGTCGTGGTTGGTCGTACTACCGACGTGACTGGTTCGATCAAGCTAACCGAGACCGCGCTGGTCGCCGCGTCGGTGGAAGTTGAGATGACGACCGTGCGAACCGACGACAGCCACCGCGACAGTCACATGCGGAAGTCTCTCGAGACGAAGGAGTTTCCGCTAGCGGTCTTCACCCTCGTCGAACCCGTGGTGTTGCCCTCGGGGACATTCGAAGGGGAGACCTTCACGGGGAAGGCTCTGGGTGACCTCACCGTCAAGGGGGTTACCAGACCGGCCGTATTCGATCTCCAGGCAACCCTCATAGATGAAACGATCGTGGCTGTCGGAACGAGCGAGATAGTCTTCAGCGACTACGGGGTGAGTGTCCCCACCTCTGCCAACGTCATCTCCGTTGAGGATCGCGGAGTTATTGAGTTCCAGCTCTACTTCACCGCTGACCAAGCCGGTCGAGAAGTGCAGCACCCGGCAGAGGACAGATGAGCGGCGAAGCGGATCCTGCTAACCTTTCCGTGAACCTTTAAATCCGGTCCGGTGAGGCCGGGAAGGAGAACTACATGAGTACCTTCGCGGCGCGAAGGCCGACCCGCGTCGGCGTCGGCCACTCCCACAAGCCTCTAACCTGGTCTCAGAAGTATCAGAGACCTCCAGGGTATACGCCATGCCCTCGGTGATGTCCGGTACCCATGTCAAGAGAGCGGTCGTCCGCCTGGCACACGAAATCGTAGAAGGATCCAACGGAATACTGCCGATACTGGTAGGAATCCATACCAGGGGAGTGCCACTGGCCGACCGGATTGCGGCTGCGGTCACTGCTTTCGGGGGTTCCCCGATACCGGTGGGAGCGCTCGACATCGGCCTCCACCGCGATGACCTGGCTCACCGACCCACCGCTCCGCTGGCGGCTACCCGACTCCCGGTCGACATAACCGACCGTACCGTGGTGCTGGTCGACGACGTGCTCTACACAGGCCGCACTGTCCGGGCCGCCCTCGACGCCCTCAATGATTTCGGCCGCCCATCCTTGGTGAGGTTGGCGGTGCTGGTGGATCGGGGACATCGGCAACTCCCCATCCGCGCCGATTACGTGGGGAAGAACCTGCCCACCTCGGAGATCGAGCGGGTGTCGGTATACCTCAACGAGATAGACGGAAGCGACGATGTATGGATCCACCGCGGGCGGAAGACCGTTCGTAGCCGGAGAGGGTGGGAACGACCGGCGAAGGAGGTGCGCATTTGAGCTTTCTAACCACTATGGATGTTCCACGACATGAAATCGAGGATCTGCTCGACCTCGCCGACGAGTTCAACGAGGTGCTGTCCCGGCCCATTCCCAAGGTCCCCGCTCTCCAGGGCAAGCTGGTGGCGAACATGTTCTTCGAGAACTCCACCCGTACCAGGCTGTCCTTCGAGCGCGCCGCCCGAGCGCTTTCGGCCGATGTTATGAGTTTCAGCGCCGTTGCTTCCTCGGCAGCGAAAGGAGAAAGCCTCAAGGACACGGCGCTTACCGTTGAAGCGCTCGGCGCCGATCTGATGGTTGTGAGGCACCGCTCCACCGGCGCTCCCCTACGGATCGCAGAATGGGTGGGCTGTCCGGTGGTCAACGCGGGAGACGGGGCGCACCAGCACCCTACGCAAGCCCTCCTCGATGCCCTGACCCTCCGGTGCCGTTTCGGAAGTATCGATGGTCTACGAGTGGCGATAGTGGGCGATGTGCGCCACTCGAGAGTGGCCCGCTCCAACGTTTTTGCTTTAACAGCCCTCGGGGCACGCGTCGTTCTGGTAGCTCCCAGGACGCTACAACCCGTGGCTTTCTCCGATTGGCCGGTCGATTCGACGGACGATCTCGACGAGGTGCTCGGGGAAGTGGACGTGGTGTACCTGCTCCGGATCCAGGTCGAGCGAGGCGGGCTCTCGGTGTTTCCCTCCCTACCGGAATACGTGTCCCGTTACGGGCTAACCCGGGAGCGTTTCGCCAGACTGCACCCGGAGGCGGTGGTTCTCCACCCCGGACCCATGAACCGGGGAGTGGAGATAAGCGACATGGTGGCGGCTCATCCCAACGCTCTGATACTGGACCAGGTAGCAAACGGGGTAGCTGTCCGTATGGCGGTCCTGTTCAGGTTGCTGGGAGATAAGCCATGAGCGCCGTCCTGCTGAAAGGGGGCAGGGTGCTGGCGCCGGAAGGGGAGGTCCGGGCGGATGTGCGACTGCTCCACGGCGCCGTGGTCGAGGTGCGCCGGTGTCCGGAAACGGAACCGACCGATGAGAAACCGGGGAGCCCCGACCAGGTGATCGACGTTTCCGGACTGCTGGTGGGGCCCGGTTTCGTAGATCTCCATACCCATCTCCGGGAGCCGGGACAGGAGTGGAAAGAGGACATAGCCTCCGGGTCGGCGGCCGCCGCTGCCGGGGGTTTCACGGCGGTAGTGGCGATGCCCAATACCGACCCGGTCATCGACTCCGGGCATCTGGCCCGTTACGTGTCGGACCGCGGGAAGCAGGTGGGTGTGGTCGAGGTGATTCCGGCCGGATGCATCACAGCCGGTCAGGAGGGAGTGCGTTTGGCTCATCTCGACGAGTTGTTCGACTCCGGGGTGCGGGTTTTCACTGATGACGGTCGCACGGTCGCTGACGCCGGTTTGCTGCGTCGAGCGATGGAATACCTGGCGTCCCGCGGCGGGTTGATCGCCCAGCATGCCGAGGATCCGGGTCTCGGCCGGGATGGTCACATGCACGAGGGTGAGGTCTCATCGCTGCTGGGAATGGCGGGGATTCCCGCTCTGTCCGAGGTGATGGTGGTAGCCCGTGACCTGTCGCTGGCCGAGTTAACCGGTGCTTCATACCACGTACAGCATGTGAGTTGTGCCGGCACGGTAGGGCTGATCCGTGAAGCTCGGGAGCGGGGGCTGGCTGTGACCGCGGAAGTCACTCCCCACCACCTGTGGTTTACCGACGACCATGTGATGTCGTTGCATCCGGTCTTCAAGATGTACCCACCCCTCAGAACCGGCTCCGACGTGCAGGCCCTTATCCGGGGCCTGCGGGAGGGGGTGATCGATGCGGTCGCTACCGACCACGCGCCCCACGCCGCGCATGAGAAGGACGTACCCTTCGAGGAGGCCCCCAAGGGTGTGACCGGGCTCGAGACAGCCTTCGCCGCGGTTCGGTCGGTGCTGGATGCCGATCCACGCACAGTTTTCGAGCGGATGTCGGTGACCCCGGCCCGAATCGGAGAGGCAACTCGTCACGGGCGCTGGATCGAGCCCGGGGTTCCGGCCAACCTGGCTGTAGTGGACTGGAACGCGTCCTGGACACCTGATGGTTTCGTGTCCCGTTCCTCCAACTCACCGTTCGCGGGCGTGCCGCTGACCGGACGGGTCCGGTACACGTTCTACGAGGGTCGGATGACCCACGATGCGGAGGCTATGGATATTCCGGCGCCGGTGCGGGGGTCCGTATGAAAGAGGGGATTCTGGTGACGGCCGACGGGGAGGTCTTCCGGGGGCGATCGGTCGGGGCCGGCGGGGTGCGGGTCGGCGAGGCCGTCTTCAACACCTCGATGACCGGCTACCAGGAAGTGCTTTCCGACCCTTCGTATGCCGGCCAAGTGGTAGTCATGACCTCGCCTCATATCGGCAACTACGGGGTGAGTCCCTATGACGACCAGGCTGCGTCGCCGGCCGCCCGCGGCTTGGTCGTGCGTTCGATGTCCAGGCGCCACTCCAACTGGCGCGCGGAAGGGAGCCTAGCCTCCTACTTGGTGGGCCATGACATGGTTGCCCTTTTCGACGTCGACACCAGGCGCCTAACCCGTCACCTGCGTGACCGCGGGGCGATGCCGGTTGCGATAGGCGCCGATGCCAACGAGAAAGAACTGGTGGAGATGGCCGCCATGGCGCCGGTCATGGAGGGCCAGGACCTGGCGACGCGGGTTAGCACGCCGGTGGAATACCGGATAGACCCACCTGGGTTACCGGTTGGCCGGGTGGTCGCCTTGGATCTGGGTATGAAGATAGACATCGCCCGGCGGTTAGCCTCGCTCGGTTTGGAGGTCCACGTGCTCCCGGCGGGGTCCGGGGCGGACCGGATGCTGGAACTCGAACCGGACGGCATTTTCCTGTCGAACGGTCCGGGAGACCCCGACGCGCTGCCCGATCAGGTCGCGTCGGTGCGGGGAGTGTTGGGGAAGGCGCCGGTGTTCGGGATCTGTCTGGGCCACCAGATCCTAGGTCTGGCTCTGGGTGCGGGTACCTTCAAGCTTCCATTCGGCCACCATGGAGGTAATCATCCGGTGCGGCGTCTCGATGACGGACGGATCGAGATAACCGCCCAGAACCACGGCTTCGCGGTCGATCTATGGTCGCCGACCGGCGGCGAAGCCCCGGTGCGCACCGGTCTGGCGGGCCCCGAGTTGCTTCCCGAGAAGATGAGCGGGGACTTCGGCGAGGTGCGCCCCACCCATCAGAACCTGAATGACGGAACGCTCGAGGGTCTCAGATGTCTGGACGTGGCGGCCTTCTCGGTCCAGTATCACCCGGAGGCAGCGCCGGGGCCGCACGATTCGCTGGGCCTCTTCGATGATTTCATGGCGTTGATGGGGTTGCAACCGTGTTGAGAACCTTTGCCGTTCCCGCAACGGTGGCGCCCTGATGCCCAAACGGACGGATATTGACACGATCCTGCTGATCGGATCGGGTCCGATCGTGATCGGGCAGGCCTGCGAGTTCGATTACTCGGGTACGCAAGCTGCCAAAGTTCTCAGATCGGAGGGGTACCGGGTCGTGCTGGTCAACTCCAACCCCGCCACCATCATGACCGATCCCGAGTTCGCCGACGCAACCTACCTCGAGCCGATCACCCCCCGGATCGTGGAGCGAATAATCGATCGGGAGGCACCGGATGCGCTTCTCCCCACGCTAGGGGGTCAGACCGCGCTCAACGTCACCGCGGAACTGGCGCGCTCGGGGGTGCTGGACCGCTACGGCGTCGAGTTGATCGGGGCCGGATTCGACGCCATCGAGCGCGCCGAGGACCGTGGACTGTTCAAGAAGACCATGTCCGGGGTGGGTATCGAATCTCCTCGCTCACACTATGCCCGGTCTCTGGAAGAGGCTGTGGCGGCAGCCCGAGATATCGGGTATCCGGTGATGGTGCGGCCCTCCTTCATCCTCGGAGGTGGAGGTACCGGCGTGGCGGATGATGAGGAAGCCTTCGCCGTGATCGCCAGGCGAGGCCTCGACGCCTCGCCCGTGAGTGAAATCCTGGTCGAAGAGTCGGTGGTCGGATGGAAAGAGTTCGAACTCGAGGTGATGGCCGATCGGATGGGCAACGCGGTGATCGTATGTTCGATCGAGAACCTTGATCCGATGGGGGTTCATACCGGGGACTCGATCACGGTGGCGCCCATCCAGACCTTATCGGACCGCGAATACCAAGAGATGCGTGATGAGGCCATAACCTGCCTGCGGGCCATCGGGGTGCAGACGGGGGGTTCCAACGTCCAGTTCGCGGTGGATCCGGCTACGGGCCGTCGACTGATAATCGAAATGAATCCCCGGGTGTCGAGGTCTTCCGCCCTAGCCTCGAAGGCCACCGGGTTTCCCATCGCCAAGATCGCCGCTCTCCTCGCGGTGGGTTACACCCTGGACGAGATAGCCAACGACATAACCGGGGCGACACCGGCCTCCTTCGAGCCGGTGCTCGACTACACGGTGGTGAAGATACCGCGGTTCGACTTCGCCAAGTTCCCGTCGGCGCCCGACCGGCTCGGAACCTCGATGCGATCGGTGGGGGAGGCGATGGCCATCGGTCGGACCTTCCCGGAAGCCCTCCAGAAGGCGCTGAGGAGTCTCGAAACCGGACGTGCCGGGCTCAATGCCGATCCGAACGAGCGGAGGGTCCGGCGATTGGCGGACATGGACCTGGCGGCGTCTGTCCGGGTCCCTTCCTCCCGAAGGATCTTCGAGGTCGGCGAAGCGCTCCGGCGAGGCTGGAACATCGGTGAGCTATCCGCCATGACCGGCATAGATCCATGGTTTCTCGACCAGATGCTCGAGATCTGCGAAGCACGGTCCGACCTGGAGCAGATGGCCGAGCCCGACGCCGACTCGCTTCGGGACGCCAAGCGGATGGGCTTCTCCGATGCCCAGCTCTCCTATCTGTGGGGCCGTCCCGAAGCCGAGATCAGGAGGTTGCGTCACGCGGCGGGGATACTCCCCACCTACAAGCGAGTCGATACCTGCGCGGCCGAGTTTGAAGCCAGAACACCGTACTTCTATTCAACGTACGAGGATGAGAGCGAGGTCGAGCCGTCCAACCGTCCTCGGGTGGTGATTCTCGGATCCGGTCCCAACCGGATCGGCCAGGGGATCGAGTTCGACTACTGCTGTGTCCACGCGTCGTTCGCCCTGAAGGAAGCCGGCTACGAAACGGTAATGGTGAACTGCAACCCGGAGACCGTATCCACCGACTACGACACCTCCGACCGTCTCTATTTCGAACCCCTTACCGTCGAGGATGTGTTGGAGATATGCCAAGCAGAGCAGCCGGTGGCGGTGGTGGTGCAGTTGGGCGGCCAGACACCCCTGAACCTGGCCGGGCGTCTGGAGAACCAGGGCATACCCATCGCCGGAACCTCCCCTGATCGGATTGACGCCGCCGAGGACCGGGAACGCTTCTCGGCTCTGTGCCGGGAACTGGGAATCGCTCAGCCTGCCCACGGTACGGCCACCAGCCCGGCGGAGGCTAGCCAGGTCGTGGAGCGCATCGGTCTGCCCGTTCTGGTACGCCCTTCCTATGTACTGGGGGGTAGGGCGATGCGCGTGATCTACTCGGATGAGGAAATGGTCTCCTACCTGGAGGATCTTTACCAGGCGGATGAGTCGGGAATCGGTGTGTTCGCCGCTCCGATCCTCATCGACCGTTTTCTCGAGGCGGCGGTCGAGGTTGATGTAGACGCCATCTACGACGGGCGCCGGTTGCTGGTAGGCGGGGTGATGGAGCATGTAGAGGAGGCCGGGGTCCACTCGGGTGACTCAGCCTGCATTACCCCTCCGCCGACGATCAGCACCGTCGCTCACCGGGCGATAGTAGAAGCCACCGGCGCCCTGGCGGAGGCTCTGGGGGTTCGGGGGCTTATCAACATACAGTTTGCCGTGAAAGGCGACGAGGTGTTCATCCTGGAAGCAAACCCGCGCGGCTCGAGGACCGTGCCGTTCATATCGAAGGCTTCCGGAGTGCCGCTTGCGAAACTTGCATCCCGGGTCATGATGGGCGACACCATCGAGCAGTTGTCCTCCGAAGGTCTGGCGGTCGATCCGGGGACCCCCCGTTTCGTAGCCGTTAAGGAGGCGGTCCTGCCGTGGGACCGGTTCCCGGAGGAGGACACCCTCCTCGGGCCGGAAATGCGCGCCACCGGTGAGGTGATGGGCATCGGAGCGGAGCCTGGTACGGCCTACGCCAAGGCGATGATGGCGGCCGGGTGTGCTATCCCGGTCTCGGGTACGGTATTCCTTTCCTTTGCCGACCAGGACAAACCGGCCGGTGGTGTGGTGGGTGCTGACCTCCATCGCCTCGGATTCCGGCTGCTCGCCTCGCCGGGCACCGCTGCCTTCCTGCGCGGTGGGGACATCCCCGTGGAGATGGTGAACAAAGTCGGTGAGGGTCCGAACGACACGGTCGATCGGATCGAATCCGGCGAGGTGGATATGGTTATCAACACCCCGCAGGGGCGGCGAGCTCGTGGCGACGGGCGCCGGATGCGAAGGGCGGCCCTGTCCCGCGGGGTTCCGATCGTGACCACCGTAGCCGGAGCGGAGGCGGTGATCCGGAGCCTCAGAGGTGCAGCCGAGGATGTCTACGAGGTGGGGAGTCTCCAGGATTGGCACGCATAGTCGATCGGACCACCGACCTGGGTCCCATCACCCTCCGATCACCCTTTGTCGGGGCTTCGGGAACCGTGGGGTCGGTTGTCGACTTCCTCGGTGTGGCGTCGCCGCAGCCATATGGGGCTCTGGTGGCGAAGTCGGTGGCGCCGGAGCCCTGGGACGGTAACCCGCCTCCCCGCCTGGCTCCTGCCGGTCCCGGGATGCTCAACTCCATAGGAATCCAGAACCCCGGAATCGACGCCTGGGTACGAAAGTTCGGTCCCCGTCTTGGCAGAATCGGGGTACCGGTCTGGGGATCCGCGGTAGGTCATGCCCCTGAGGGGTTCTCTCGGGTTGCGCAAGGACTCGAAGACGCCGGTGTGCAGGCGGTAGAAGTGAACCTGTCGTGTCCGAACCTCGACGGCCACGGTTTGATCGCTCTCGATCCGGACGCTTCTGCTCGGGTGATCGACTCGGTGCGCAAGAGCGTGTCGGTGCCTGTATCGGCCAAACTGTCGCCCAACGCGCCGGATGTCGTGGCTGTGGCCCGGTCGGTCAGGAGTGCAGGCGCCGACTGGGTAGTCCTTACCAACACCGTATGGGGGGCATCCATTGATATAGAGGCCCGCCGACCTCGCCTGTCCACCACCTCGGGTGGCTATTCGGGTCCTCCTCTGAAGCCGATCGCGTTGAGATGCGTGACCGAGGTGGCGTCAGCCTTACCGGGATTCCCGATCGTCGGATGCGGAGGAGTTACCAAGGGCTCCGACGCTATCGAGTTCCTCATGGCGGGAGCTTCAGCGGTGGCGATCGGGACTGTTCACTTCGCCGAGCCCCGGGCGGTAGCCCGCATCGACCGCGAATTGGTCCGCTGGTGCCGTCGTCACGGTGTGAACCGGGTTTCGGACTTGGTGGCCGCAGCGGTCTCGCCCCGCTCCACGGTCCGGCGCCGAGCTTTGAGTTCAAGTGAAGGCTGAAGATCGCAGTTAGCAAAGCGGGTGAGGATCTTTATAATGCACTCTGTCAACCGGCTACCGGAAACACCGGCGCCGGGGAGCCGATAGAGGAGCTCATGATGGATTGGACCGAAACCCTCCGCCTGGTAGTTACCGTAGCCGCGCTAGCAGTCGCCCTTACCACCCTCGTAATGCGAAGACGCGATAGATTGCTGGATGCCATCAAGGATCTCTCCGAGCGGGTCACAAGGGTGGAAACTCGGCTTGATAGTTTGGACAAGCGGGTTGATAGTTTGGACAAGCGGGTCGGGGGCATTGAGGCGTACATCCGGAGTCGCCAATCGGCCTGATGCCTCCATCCTGATGGCGCGATGAGATACCGTGTGGATGTGGGCTCTCCATCTTGACCGGTGGACACAACCGGATCTTGGTGGCCCTTGATGTCCCCACCGCCGAGCAGGCAATCCTTCTGGCCCGCGATCTGCAACCGTACGTCGGGGGATTCAAGGTCGGACTGGAGCTCATGACCGGTCCGGGACCACGGACAATCGGGGTGCTGGCTCGCTTGGGTAAACCGGTTTTCGCCGACGCAAAACTGCACGATATCCCGAACACCGTTCGGGCGGCTGCCCGGAACCTTGGGAGAGCCGGCGCACGCTGGGTAACTGCCCACGCTTCCGGTGGCCGAGCGATGCTGGAGGCGGCCGTGGAGGGCCTAGCCGAAGGTGCAGGCGCCAGACCGGCCGGCGTTCTCGCTATTACGGTACTGACCAGTCTCGATCAAGCGGCGCTTTCCCAGACAGGGGTCGCGACCTCCCTCGGCAAGCTGACGGCCAGGCGGGCCAAGCTGGCGGAGCAGGCCGGGTGTGAAGGGATCGTTACGTCGGTCAAGGAGCTGACGGTAATCTCCGATGTCACGCCCGAGCTGCTCACCGTCGTACCTGGTATCCGCCCGGCAGGGGATACGCAGCACGATCAGGTCAGAACCGCCACACCTTCCGAGGCGGTTCGGCACGGCGCCGACTATCTGGTGATCGGCCGCAGCATTACCAAGGCGGAGGACCCGTTAGGGGCGGCTCGCGATATCGTGGGGGAACTAACCGGTGTTCGTCGTGAGCGCACCTCGGACTAGAGTTGTCGATCCGGGTCCGTACCGGCGGCGTTCAGCCGGGAACGAGACATGATAAAACGGATGAAGGAAAAATATGACACCCCCGCAGTTGACTCCTGAACAAAGGGCCGCCGCCCTGAAAAAGGCGGCCCACGCTCGCAAGAAGCGGGCTGAAGTCAAGCAGCTGCTCAAGTCCGGCTCTATGTCGATGGCCGAACTGTTGGAAGAAGCCGAATCCGACCCCGTGGTAGCCGGTACCAAGGTGAGCGCGGTACTGGCTTCGATGCCACGAACCGGGAAGATCAAATCCAAGCGCCTTATGGAGAAACTCAGTATTGCGGAGAGTCGGCGGATTCGAGGTCTCGGGGAGCGCCAACGTGACTCGCTCCTGCAAGAGTTCGGTTGATCCCTACGGACCTGCCGCGCAGCGCCGGCCGTCTCGTGATCATCTCAGGGCCGTCGGGAGTAGGTAAGAACACGGTGGTCAGGGCAATGGCAGCCCGGCGCTCTTTCCACTTTGCTGTTTCCGTCACCACCAGACCGGCGCGCTCCGGCGAGACCGATGGGGTGGACTACCATTTCATCGATCCCGATGACTTTGCGTCGATGATCCGCGAGGATCAACTCTTGGAGTGGGCTGAGTTTGCCGGCAGCCGCTACGGTACGCCGAAGGAGGAGGTACTCGGTTCCCTCGCTAGCGGGGAAGATGTCGTGGTCGACATCGAGATCACCGGGGCGATACGCCTGATGGAGGCGTTTTCAGAAGCGGTATCCATCTTCGTGGTGCCCCCGTCCATCCAGGAACTCGAATCCAGGATGCGGCGCCGGAGTGGTATGACCGAGGCACAGATGGCCACCCGTTTGGCGCTGGCCGAGGAACAGCTGAAGGTAGCGCCCCCTCGCTTCGATCATGTAGTTCTAAACGAGGACCTAGACGAAACCGTGGACGAGATAGTTGATATAATCAACCGCACCGTTCCGACCCCCGATCCGAAGCGAGGAACGGATTCGCGCTACCAAGAACTCCCGGGTGAGGATTCCGACTAGCGAGCCGAGAAGAAAGAATCGAAAATGATCGAACCAGGTGTGGAAGAACTCATCAACAAGGCCGGAGGGCGTTTCGACCTCGTGGTGCTGGCTTCCCGTCGCGCCCGGCAAATCAATAATTACTACAGCCAGTTGGGCGGAGGTATCGGGCACTACGTTCCTCCCCAGGTTCATTCTCTGAGCCACAAGCCGCTCACCATCGCCTTGGAGGAGATTGCGGCCGGGGCGCTTGCGGTCGCCGAGTCCGAGGATGCGCCGCCGGAGGACAGTGAAGAGTCGGTGTTCGATGAAATCGGGGACCTGTAACCCGGCTCTGGAGGGTCGCTGCCTGGTATTGGGTGTATCCGGGGGTATAGCGGCGTACAAAGCCGTGTACCTAGCTCGCTGCCTCATCGAGCAGGGAGCGAAACTCAGGGCGGTCATGACAGCCGGAGCCCTTCGGTTCGTCGGTGAGCGAAGCCTCTCGGCGGTGACCGGCCATCCCGCGGTCACGTCCCTCTTCGACGGAACCGGGGTGAGCCCACATACAGAACTAGCCCGTTGGGCCGACGCGCTGGTCATAGCCCCCGCCACCGCCAACGTGATGGCCAAGGTGGCCAACGGATTCTCCGACGATGCCTTAACCGCTACGGTGTCCGCCTTCGACGGTCCGGTCGTGATGGCGCCGGCCATGCACACGGAGATGTGGCACCAGCCCGCCTGCCGTCGTAACGTCCGGCTTCTCCAAGATGACGGTCGCCGATTGGTGGGTCCCGTTGCGGGTCCCCTCGCGGGAGGCGATACGGGGATGGGTCGTATGGCCGAGCCGGAGGCCATAGCAGAGGCAACGGCTGCGGTATTCGACACACCTTTGAAGAGCCTTACCGTGCTGGTTACCGCGGGTGGTACCAGAGAAGCTATCGACCCGGTCCGCTACGTCGGGAATCGTTCATCGGGAAAGATGGGCCACGCGGTGGCGTTCGAAGCGGCCCGGCAGGGTGCCCGGGTGATTCTGGTTACCGCCGCGAACATTGCAACCATGCCGGACACCGTGGAAGTCGTGCGGGTGGAGAGTTCCGAGGACATGGCCGAAGCGGTCTGGTCGAGGTCTTCGAAGATCGATGTGGCGGTTCTCGCGGCCGCGGTAGCGGACTTCCGTCCATCCGTCGTGGCGTCAGCCAAGCTGGCCAGGTCCGATGGGCCACCCGAGATCGTGCTGGAACCGGCCCCGAACGTGCTGTCCGGTCTGGTCCGGCGGGTAGGACCGGGAGTCACCATCGTCGGGTTTGCCGCCGAGACCGGAGGGCTGGAAAGAGCGGTGGGGAAGGCCGGCGCCTACGGGGTGGACTTCGTCGTGGCTAACGACGTCACCCGCCCCGGTAGCGGGTTCGGAACCGATACCAATCAGGTGTCGATCATCATGCCCGACGGCGCCGAGGAGCCTCTGGAGTTGATGCCCAAGTCGCAGGTGGCTCGTGTCATCCTGTCTCGAGTCATCAAGCTCAGGGCTCAGGAGGATGAGGCTTGATCTCCAGCCCATATACTGTGACCACATGATGCGATACTTCACCAGCGAATCGGTAACCGGAGGCCATCCCGACAAGATGGCCGACCGGATATCGGACTCTATCCTCGACGCCATCCTGGAACGCGATCCGGAAGCGAGAGTGGCCTGCGAGACGATGGTGGCTTCTTCCAGGGTGATCGTGGCGGGAGAGACCAGGAACGACGCCAACCTGTGCCGGTGTGCCCTTGAAGAGGTGGTACGGGGTGCTCTGGCCGACATCGGGTATACCTATCCCGATATCTGCTTTCATGCCGATACGGTTCCGATCGATGTACTGCTCAACCGCCAGAGTCCCGATATCGCGGCGGGCGTCGAGGAAGCGTACGAGGCGCGGGACGGGGCTGACGACCCGTTGGACAAGCTCGGCGCCGGCGATCAGGGTCTCATGTTCGGCTACGCCAACCGGGAAACCGATGACTTGATGCCTGCCCCGATCCATCTGGCTCATCGGATGGCGGAGCGGCTGACGGAGGTACGGCGAAGCGGGGAACTCGACTATCTGCGCCCCGACGGTAAGACCCAGGTGACCGTGGCATATGATGGTCCGAACCCCGTGCGCGTTACGCGGGCTCTCATCTCATCTCACCACACCCCGGACGTATCCATCCGGGAAATGAAAACGGACCTGAGGGCCAAGGTACTCCTGAGCCTGGGCAGTGACCTCATCGACGACGGAACAGAGCTGATAGTAAATCCTTCCGGGCGGTTCGTAGTGGGTGGCCCGGAAGGGGATGCGGGGTTGACCGGTCGCAAGATCATCGTGGATACCTACGGTGGCTATGCCCGGCACGGGGGCGGCGCCTTCTCCGGAAAGGATCCTACCAAGGTGGATCGCTCGGCCGCCTATTTCGCTCGTTACGTGGCCAAGAACGTGGTGGCCGCCGGGTTGGCTGATCGCTGCGAGGTGCAGGTCGCCTACGCGATCGGCATGGCCAGACCGTTCTCGGTGGACGTGGAGAGTTTCGGCACATCCACCATCGAGCCGGAAAGGCTGGCTTCACTCGTCGGCGAGTTCTTCGATTTCAGGCCGGCGGCAATCCTGGAAGAGCTCGATCTGCGGCGGCCTATCTACGCCTCCACCTCCGCCTACGGCCACTTCGGGCGACCGGGGTTTCCCTGGGAATCCACCGATCGGGCTGCTGCTCTGGCCGACCTCGCGGGAACCCTCTGACCCCAACCACCGTCGCTCGGGTGGTTCCTGACCTACCCGCCTTCGCGATGGACGACGGCTTTGCGTACCGCGTGCCACCGATCCTCGAGGAGGAAGTCTCTGTCGGGTCCGTAGTTCGGGTGCCGCTGGCAGGACGGAGGATCCGGGGTTACGTGGTCGGGTTGGAACCGCCGTCCCCGAGTATGGATCCGTCTGACCTCAAAGAGGTGCGCGCTGTTTCCTCACCTATTCCCGTCTTTAGCGAAGCCATGCTTCCGATGCTTCGGTGGGCCGCCGATCACTACGTGGCGCCGATGGCCGGGATATTGGCCAAGACCGGACCACCCAACCTCCCCAAGGCCTTCCCTGCCGTCGATCTGCCGAGCATTCCTCCTGCGTACGGTCCGGTCCGCGAGGTATCGGAGGGGGCGGCGACAGGACGCTCTCCGGGTTCGTTACAGATCCTGGCCGGCGAGAATTGGGAAGAGCTGATCAGAGGAACGATCACCCCCTCGGTGCGAGCCGACCGTTCGGTACTGGTGGTAGCACCCACCACGGTTGAGGCTTCCAAGCTTGCCAACCGGCTAGGGCATGATCTGGGGCGCCGGGTTCTGGTAGCCGATGATCGGGATAACGCCACCGTTACCGAGGTCTGGTCTCGCGCGGCCACCCAGAGCGGGATGGTGGTGGTCGGCACCCTCCGATCAGTCTGGTGGCCGGTCAAGGGCCTATCGATGATCGTCCTGGTAGAGGAAGAGCGGCGCGGGATGAAGGAGCGGCGGACCCCCACCGCGGCGGCCGGGCTGGTCGGGAGGATGAGGTCGGCGACAGAAAGCCTCCATCTGGTTCTCCTGGGGAGGACCCCCGGCATCGCCACACTGAAGGACGGCATGCCGATGAAGCGGGTTCCCGGCCGTCTGTGGGGGTTGGTGGAGATAGTGGACCGCACCGATGACCCGCCGGGTAGTGGATTGTTCTCCCAGCGGGTGCGGGTATCGATAGCGGCGACGTTGCGGCGAGGTGGACGGATATTCGTGTTCACGCACCGGAGAGGCTACGCCCCGGCATACCGCTGCGTCGGTTGTCGCAGCCTACGCAGTTGTCCCTCCTGCGGGTCACGACCGGATAGAGGCGCCAACTGCCCGCGCTGCGGCGCTGACCTGGGTTCCTGTCCTCAATGTGGTGGTGATCGCTTCGATCCCCTCGGGGCGGCTGTCGGTCGTGTTAGCGAGGAACTCGAAAGGACGGTTCCCGGCGAGGTGGGGGGTGTGGATTCGGGGAAGCGGGTGATGGTAGGCACCGAGCGGGATCTGCCGAAGCTGGACCCCGTGGACCTGTCCGTCGTCGTGGATGCCGACGGTCTGGTTCGAGGTACCAACTATCGATCCACCGAAGACGCTCTGTCCCTGATGGCTCGGGTGGCGGCCACGGTGCACCGCCGGGTGGGTAGCCGCACGATGATCCAGACAGCCGACCCGACCCATCCGGTGTACACAGCCCTGCGGCGCGCCGATCCGCTTCCTTTCCTGCAAGACGAACTTAGGGTTCGCCGGCGTTTCTCGCTGCCTCCATGGGGTGAGGTCATGGTTGTGGAAGTGGAAGGCGCGGTTGACCGGACGGTTCTGGATGAGGCCGTCGTGGACGCCACCGTGTATGGACCGGCGCGGACCGGAGACCGCACCAGGTGGATCGTGCAGGGAAGCGATCTGAACGAGATCAGGAAGCGTTTGCGAGCCACGGTAGGGCGGCTGCGGGACCGCGGCTTCAAGGTACGGTTGGATGTGGATCCCCGCGAGTTCTGATCTCCTGAATCCACCGGTGGGCCGATGAGCGAATACCCTGACATCTGGAGGCTCTCGATGAACACCCTTGACCGAACCCGCAATCGTCTGAGCGAGATCGTGGATGACGTTGTAGCCACTGGGTCCGAGTTTGTGATCACACGACACGGTCGTCCTTCCGCGGTCATTGTCGGTTATGACGAATACGAGTCGCTGCTCGAAACGATCAACATCCTCTCCGACCCTGAGACCATGGCCAACCTTGCCGAAGCCGAGGCTGATATGGTTGCCGGTAGGCTCTGGGATATCGGGCCGGCCCATACTCCCAGGAGCGGACCCGGATCTAATTGAGCGTCGCGGCCTCTTGGCCGACGTTGCAACTATCCTGTCCTTCCCATGGCGGTTTTCCCTATACGTACCTTTGGCGATCCGGTCTTGCGGGCCGGGACCACCCGGGTGGAGGAGTTTGACGCGTCCTTACGCAGACTCGCCGAGGACATGCTCGAAACGATGTATGACGCGCCGGGGGTGGGGTTGGCGGCGCCCCAGATAGGTGTGTCGAAGAGCATTTGCGTCTTCGACGCCGGTGAGGGTCCTCGGGTGCTGGTCAATCCCGAGATTATGGAAATCTCGGGCGTCTGGGAGTTTGACGAGGGGTGTCTGTCGGTGCCGGGTCACTACTGGACGATCGAGCGGCCGGCTTACGCTCGGGTGGTGGGCCAAGACCTGGATGGAGCACCCGTTGAGTACGCCGGGGAAGAGCTTCTGGGGAGGGTCCTCCAGCACGAGATCGATCACCTCAACGGCATGCTCCTCATCCAGCGTCTCGATCGAGCTACCCGTAAGGTCGCATTGGCGGAGCTACGCAACCGGGCACGAGGGTCCGACTTGTGATCAGGTCCGCCTTTCTGGGTACCCCGGGGTTGGCGATACCTACTCTTGATACGCTTGCCGGCCAGACCGATCTGCGGGTGGTCGTGACGATGCCTGATCGCCGTAGAGGCCGGGGCAAGAGCTTGGCCATGCCGGAAGTGAAGCGACGGGCCCTCGATCTCGGTGTCCCGGTCTTCCAACCGACAGGCACCCGGGAACTCGACGACCTGTTCCGATCCGTGGATGTCGACGTCGGTGTGGTGGTCGCCTTCGGGATGCTGGTGGATGCCCGAACTCTCGCTCGACCGTCGGCCGGGATGCTCAACCTTCACTTCTCCCTACTTCCCCGGTGGAGGGGAGCGGCGCCGGTGGAGCGAGCCATTCTTGCCGGAGATTCGATTACCGGGGTAACCCTCATGCAGATGGATGCCGGACTGGACACCGGCGGGTTGCTGGCTGCGTGGAAGACGTCCATAGGCTCGGACGAGACCGCCGGGCGCCTGGCCCGAAGGCTGGCACGAGCCGCGGCGGAATTGTGCGGCCAGCAGTTGGAGAGTGTTGTCTCCGGATCCATCCTCCCCGAGCCCCAGGACGATTACCTGGCCACCTATGCCAAGAAGGTGACAAGTTCCGAAGCAAGACTGGACTTCGGCCGCCCCGCCCGTGAACTGGCGCGAACCGTCCGGGCGTTCAATCCGCGGCCGGGCGCCTATACCAATTGGCGGGGGAGACGGTTCAAGATCCATCTCGGTCGTGTCGCACCGGGTTCCCACCAGCCGGGCGGACTCGTTGCGGGCAAGAACTCGTTGCGGGTGGGCACAGCCGAGGGTTGTTTGGAGCTGTTGACAGTTCAACCCGAAGGTTCGAAGCCGATGGAGGCCACTGCTTGGGTGAGGGGAGTAAAAGGCGAGTTGGGTCGGTTCGATTGAAACCCGGGGTACGGTCCCGGCGGGTGGCGGCGAGGCTGGTGGGTCGGGTGGCGAGGGGCGGTGCTTGGTCCAACGTGGTGGTGAGCGAACTCGATCTCCCTGGTAGGGATAATGCCCTGGTTCGACACCTCGTCTACGGTACGCTTCGGAACCTACCCCGTCTCGATCGGGCCATCGAGCAGCTATCACATCGACCGTTTTCCGGTATCGATCCGACGGTACTGGATGTGCTGCGGGTTGCGTTCCACGAGGTCTTGTTCGGCCGAACCGCTGCTCACGCAGCCGCTCACGCCGCCGTGGAATCGACCCGTACCGCCGGACATGCCAGGGCCACCGGCTTTGTCAATGCCTTGGTCAGAAGGCTCCAGCGGCAGGGAGAGCCGTCACCTCCCACCGAGTTGTCGGACGTATTTAGCCTCCCGGGCTGGCTTGTGGATGATCTCGTCGCTACGTGGGGAGAGACGTTCGCGAGGGACTTTGCTGAAGCCGCCCACCGGGATGCGCCGGTGACATTCTGGATGGAAGGAGGTCGGGCACCTCCCGAAGGGGCCGTTCCGACCTCCGTTGCGGGTGCCTTCTCCGACCCGCGCAATCGGGTTCCGGAGGGAGGCGTGGTCCAGGATCCAGCCTCCCTGGCAGTGGTTCAGGCGGTTGGACCAGGCTCCGGAGACGTAGTGCTCGAAGTCGGCGCGGCTCCCGGTGGCAAGACGGTGGCCCTATGGGAGGCGGGTCCGCGATGTCTGGTGGCCGTGGATAATCATGGTCGTCGAGTCCGTAGCGGGTGGCGAAGGACCTCCCGAATGGGGGTAGGGTGTCGCTGGGTCAGGGCGGATGGAACGAGCCTCCCGTTCGGGTCGGCGACCTTCGACGCGGTGCTGGTCGATGCCCCCTGCACCGGTCTGGGTACTCTCCGGAGGCGTCCGGAGATTCGCTTCCGTGTTACGCCTGCCGACCGGGATAGGCTGGCCGGATTACAGCGTCGCATGCTGCAGGAAGCGATGCGGGTGGCGCGTCCGGGCGGGCGGGTGGTTTATGCGGTATGCACCCTGACCCGGGCCGAGACCATCGGGGTGGTTTCCGGGCTAGGGGGGCGTCCACCGGGTGGATTACCAGGTCTGAAGATCTCGGAAGGCCTACTCATGGGTCCGCACCTCACGCACACGGATGGAATGTTTATATCCGTTCTTGACGGTTGAGAGTCGAGGTGTGGCCGCTCACCCCAAATTGCGGGACGCTTTCGGGGGGTGGCGGGCAGGATGCGCTAGCGTCGGCAGCGGATGACATGTCGCCGGAACCCCCCTCAACGGTCGTCGGCAGCCCACCGTGGAGCTCTGTAAGGCGGTTACCCTACAAGCGTGACACGACCGGTCAGGATCGCCGCTTCGATCTTGGCGGCCGACTTTGCCCGTCTGGGCGAGGAGGTGGCCAGGGTGGAGCCTTATCTGGATCTCCTCCATGTAGATGTGATGGATGGCCACTTCGTTCCCAATATCTCCCTGGGGATTCCCGTCATCCGGTCGCTGCGCGCCGTGTCGCGGTTGCCGTTCGACTGCCACCTGATGATCGCCGATCCCGAGCGATTCGTGGAGCCGATCCATGACGCAGGCGGCTCAGGGATCACGATCCATCTGGAGGCCGTACCGGACCCGCGCCGGACGGCTCGCCGGGCGCGCCGCATCGGGCTCGGTTTCGGCCTCGTCATGAATCCGGGAACGCCCTTCGAAGCCCTGGACCCCTATCTGGAGTTGTGTGACATGGTGCTGGTGATGTCGGTAGAACCCGGCTTCGGAGGCCAGGGTTTCATGGAGTCGGTCTTGCCTAAGGTCGAAGCCGCCCGGCGGGCGATCGACGACCGGGGCCTTGATGTTGGACTGCAAATCGACGGTGGAATCGGTCCGGCCACTATCGGGCAAGCTCGCCGAGCGGGAGCGGACATATTTGTGGCCGGGACCGCCATATTCCGCCAATCGGATCCGGTGGCGGCTATCGGCGAACTCCGGGACCTAGCAGCCCTCCCGGGCGAGTTGTCGGAGGGTGATACACGATGAACGCGGTTTGGACCGACCGCGAACGCGCCTGGATGCGTCAAGCTATAGAGATCGCCTCCCCTTATCGCACCCATCCCAACCCGAGGGTGGGTTGCGTGATCGCAGATTCGGAAGGTCGGATCGTAGGTGTGGGCGCTCACCGCGTCGTCGGCGCCGATCATGCCGAGCAGGAGGCCCTCCGGCAGGCCGGCGACACCGCTCGGGGCGGCACTGCGATCGTCACCCTCGAGCCGTGTTCCCACTACGGCCGGACTCCTCCTTGCGCGCAGGCTCTAGTCGAGGCGGGGATCGCCGGGGTCGTAGTAGCTACTCGCGATCCCGATCATCGCGTACGTGGACGAGGCCTTGACATTCTGGCGGCCTCCGGTGTTGCGGTCTCGGTCGGCTTGCTGAGGGAGGAAGCCGTTGGACTCGATCCGGCATATCACCACCATCGCCGAACGGGCCGCCCCTATATAAAGGTCATTCTCACGGAGGATTTCTCCGATCCGGCGGTTCGAGCCGACGCGGAAGCCCTGTGCGAGGAAGTGGACCTCATGCTCACGGGTGATCACTTGCCGACCGTCCATCGGGAACCGGAGTCGATGTGGCGCAGCTTGGTGCGGTTGGGTGAGCAGGGCTTCCTCTATCTGGGTGTCCGGGAGGAAGGTTTGATATCACGACTTCGCCGGGCGGGGTTGGTGGATACGGTCACCGCCTACTCCCCGAAACCGGAACTGGAGCCCGGATCGGCATGGACCAACGGGGCGTATCGATCTGCTACCACCCGCTCCGTCGGAACCCGTTACCGGATAGACCTAGATCACTCGGTGCGTGGAGAAACAGGTCTAGTCCGGAGGGGCGCCGAAGCATCCATCCCGACTCGATACGGTGCCCTCCGGGCCATCGGCTATGAATCATTGACTGACGGCCGCCATCATGTTGCCCTGGTCAAGGGTGATGTGGAGGAAAGGGAGCGGGTACTGGTGAGGATCCACTCCGAGTGCCTGACGGGCGACGTGTTCGGAAGCCTGCGATGTGATTGTGGTGTCCAACTAGACGAGGCGCTCCGGCTGATCGGCGCCGAAGACAGGGGCGTTGTGGTGTATATCAGAGGCCATGAGGGTCGAGGGATAGGGTTGATGCACAAACTCGCCGCCTACGCCCTCCAGGAGCGGGGCCGCGATACGGTCGAGGCAAATCTCGACCTCGGGTTGCCGGCAGACAGCCGGGATTACACGGTGGGGGCCGAGATACTCACCGACCTGGGTATTACCAGTGTCCGCCTGCTGACCAACAACCCCGCCAAGGGCTCGAGCCTCCGGGAGAACGGTGTGAATATCGCCGAGGTGGTGCCGCTAGTGGTCGGGGAGAACGACCACAACCGGTCCTACCTGCGTACGAAGGTGTCGAAACTGGGACATGTGATGGATCCGGGACGGTACTGATCAACTAGCCGACTGGATTCGCAGACTGGCAAACTACCTGGCAAATCGTCTGTTCATACGCGCGTGAACCCCGTTGCAGGGACTCTTGAGTACCCTCCCGGTCGAACGGACGTAGTCCCCTCTCGCAACCGCCGTGCCGCTCGGACTGCAAATGTAATCTCCATGTCTCTATAATGCCCTAACAACGACGAGGAAGAGGAAGTCGGTTGCTTCCCACCCGGCCACCGTGAGGTCCGGTCCCTGAGATTCATGGGCCGCCGAGTGTGCCGCGGTAATGGTTTATCCATCGTTGCAGGTCTGTAGCCAGACTATGCGCGTCACGGGTATAGCCACGCAGCCGGGTTGCTGCGTTCCCCATCAGTGCAAATGGTCGATAGCGACGCGGCCAGTCCTATTTAGGAAAAGGAGATACGTATCGCCAAGCTACGCGTAAACGACGAGATTCGCGCCACCGAGGTCAGGGTAGTTGCCCCAGACGGCTCGCAGGTCGGGGTTAAGCCCATCCGGGAGGCCCGGTGGTTGGCTGATCAGCTCGGGTTGGACCTGGTTGAGGTTGCACCCAGGGCCACCCCTCCGGTAACCAGGTTGATGGACTACGGGAAGTACAAGTACGAGCAGTCCGTCAAGGAGAGAGAGGCGCGCAAGAAACAGACGCGCAGCTCGATCAAGGAGCTTTCATTCCGTGTCAAGATCGGCAACCACGATTACGAGATCAAGCGCCGTCGAGCGCAACGGTTTCTTGATGCCGGCGACCGGGTACGGGTACGGGTTTGGCTGAGAGGTCGTGAAGCAACACGCCCGCAACTCGGGCTGGCCATACTCGACCGGCTTCGCGAAGACCTGGCTGAAGTGGCAAAAGTGGAGCAGGAGCCCAAGATCGAGGGTCGGAACATCACGATGGCGTTCGCCCCGGCCAAGAAGCCGACCGGACCATCCTGAGGGCCCCTCCCAAAACCTAGTGTGGTCCACTGCCAAGAATCGACAGACGAGTTAAGGATAGAGACATGCCGAAGATGAAGACTCACAAGGGCGCCGCAAAGCGTTTCAAGGTTACGGGCTCGGGCCGGCTGAGGCGGCGCCGGTCACACCGCGGCCACTTACGCCTCGCGAAGGGCAAGGACAGCTACCGACGGCTCAAGGGTGAAGCGAACGTGGCTCCCGGCGATGCCAAGCGGGCCAAGCGCCTGCTGGGCATGTAGCAGGAACTCGAGGAGAACCGCTAATGGCACGTACAAGAGGTACGTCCAGCGCCCGTGCAAGGCATCGGAAAGTCTTGAAGAGGGCTAAGGGTTACCGCGGCGCCAAGAGCCGTAGTTACAAAGCCGCCAACGAACAGGTAATGAAGTCGCTGCAGTATGCCTACCGGGATCGCCGAGCTCGCAAGGGCGAATTCCGGCGGCTGTGGATTACCCGGATAAACGCGGCGGCGCGGGAGAACGGGACTACTTACTCACGGTTGATCGCGGGTCTGAAGGCAGTGGACTTCGAGGTCGACCGAAAGATCCTTGCTGACATTGCTGTGAACGACCCCGAGACCTTCCGCCAGATCGTGGAGAAGGCTGGTGTCGTCCGCGGGTGAGCCTTCGCCGACCGGTCGGTAACCGAGCGAGATGGAATCGATGGACCTTCAACTAGTCGATCGGATCGTAGAGGAAGGGATCCGAAAGATCGTCGCGGCTGCCGATCTCAAGGCTCTGGACATCGTGGAATCGGAGACCGTGGGGAGGCGCTCGCACATAATCCAGGCCCGCCGAGGGATTGGCGCTCTTCCGCCCGAGTCCCGCAAGGCGGCGGGTCAATCGATCAACAAGGGCCTTCGCCTCCTCACCGAGTCCTTGGCGGAGAGGCGCGCCGCTCTAGAGCTTGAAGCCGAGGATCTTCTGTTAGATCAGGATCGGATCGATCTGACCCTGCCCTACGGCCGCCCGTCCCGCGGCACGCACCATCTTCTTACCTCCACCATGAACGAGGTTTGTGACATATTCCGATCGATCGGATACCAGGTAGCGGAAGGACCGGAACTGGAATTGGCCTGGTACAACTTCGACGCGCTCAATACCCCACCTGCCCATCCGTCGCGTTTCGAGTCGGATACCATGTACGTTGAGGCCTTTGCCGGGGAGGAGCGGTCCGGTGCGGACGAGTTGCTCCTCCGCACCCAGACCTCACCAATGCAGGTGAGGTTCATGGAGAAGCACGCAGCCCCGGTGTATGTGGTAGTACCGGGGCGGGTCTTTCGGACCGACACCTGGGATGCGACCCACTCGCCGGTATTTCACCAGATCGAAGGTCTGGCGGTTGATTCCGATATCCGGTTCGGGGACCTGAAGGGAACCTTGGCCTACTTCGCCAGAGAGTTCTTCGGGCCGTCCGCCAAGACCCGTTTCGTGCCGCACTTCTTTCCGTTCACCGAACCGTCGGCGGAGATGCTTGTCTGGTTCAACGGCGCATGGCTGGAGATGCTGGGGTGTGGAATGGTGGATCCCAACGTCTTCGATGCGGTCGGGTACGACCCGTCCGAGGTGACCGGTTTTGCATTCGGTATGGGTGTCGAACGTCTAGCGATGGTTAAACATTCCATCCGTGACATACGACATTTCTACGAGAATGACTTGAGGGTCTTGGGGCAGTTCCTATGAGGGTCCCCGTCAAATGGCTCGCCGAGTTCCTGGACCTGCCGGTGCGGGATGCCGATGAACTCGAGCGGATCCTGGTGTCGCTCGGTCATGAAGTCGAGGGGATAGAACATTTCGGACCATCCTTCGAGGGGGTAGTGGTCGGGCTGGTAGAAGAGGTAGGGCCCCATCCCGACGCGAGCCGGATACGGTTCTGCAGGGTCAACGACGGTAGCGCTACCTACGATGTCGTGTGCGGCGCCTGGAACTTCGGGCCGGGGGCTGTGATTGCGTATGCCCGGGTGGGTTCCCGACTGGGTATCGACACCGACCATCCGGTCATGATCGGGGCTCGTGAAATACGGGGGGTCACTTCGCATGGGATGATCGCCTCGGCCGGGGAATTGGGACTCGGGGATGACCACGAGGGGATCGTGGTTCTCGACGAACTGGGCGCCGCCGACCTAGACGACGTGGGGCGTCCACTGGAGGAGGTTCTCAACCTGTCCGATGTAGTGTTGGATGTGAGCATCACCCCGAACCGGGGTGACTGCATGAGCATCCGTGGCTTGGCCCGCGAGTTGGCGGCGTACTGGCAAATACCGGTCAAGGACGTGAGTCCGAGGCTTGCGACATCAGCCGGACCTACCGACTTCGATGTGTCGATAGTGGACCCGGAGGCTTGCCCGCGCTTCGTGGCGCACCGGATCGACGGGGTCACCATGGGTCCGTCACCGCTATGGATGCAGACCCGACTGCTTTCCATCGGCCAGCGTCCTATCTCAAACGTGGTTGACGTTTCCAACTACGTCATGTGGGAACTAGGCCAGCCCATACATACTTTTGATGCGGAGAAGATCGCCGATCGCCGTCTCATCGTGCGTCGCGCGGGGGAAGGGGAGACCTTGGGCACTCTTGATGGGGCTACGAGGGTTCTGGAACCAGGAGACATTCTGGTTACCGACCCGTCCGGTCCGATCGCTCTGGCGGGCATAATGGGAGGGGCCTCGACCGAAGTATCCGCCGAGACGACAAGCGTATTGGTTGAGGCGGCCAACTGGGAACCGGCGTCGATCCTCTTTACATCCCAACGGCTCGGTCTCCGAAGCGAAGCTTCCTCGCGATTCGAACGTGGTGTGGATCCCGATCTTTCCGCGCTCGCCGCCGCTCGTGCGGTCGAGTTGATTTCCCTTACCGCGGGAGGTGTCCCGCGGGCCGAGGCGGTCGATAACTATCCGGTTCCGGCCCGACCTCGAGAAGTCGGAGTCAGATCCGGCGATCTAAGCCGACTGCTCGGTTCCGAACCCTCATTCGACGAAGCTCTCGAACTCCTACGACGACTCGGGTTCGGGATTGATGGTGAGGACGGGGAAGTGATGGTTACGGTTCCTACTTACCGTACGGATGTCGCCCGTCCTGCAGACCTGGCCGAAGAAGTTGCTCGGCTCCACGGGTTTGACCGGTTCCCGGACCTCATCCGGTACGGAAAGTACGGCATGTTGACCGCGGCGCAGTTGGCGTCCCGCCGGCTGGAGGCGGTTCTGGTCGGCGCCGGGATCACCGAAGCTCAAACACTGAGTTTCATCGGCCAGACCGATCTCGACACGTTGCGGCTACCCCGAGACGATCCACGTCGGAAGGCTATACGGGTGAAGAACCCGCTTCGTGAGGAGGAGGCCATCCTCCGCACCACCCTGCTTCCGGGTCTTCTGGCAGCACTGGCCCGCAACGTTGCTCGCGGTAACAAGGAGGTCCGGTTGTTCGAGAAGGGCCGGGTCTTCCATGCCGTTCCCGACTCCGACGATCCCCGTATTCCCCATCAACCTGTTCACTTGGGGGTGGCGATGGTAGGCGGAGACACAGATGCTTTTTCTGCCACGGGCCTGTTGGCTCTGCTGTCCCGAGTAACCGGAAGTGAGCTGGCGGTGCTTCAGGGTCGCCTTCCGATGCTGCATCCCGGTCGCGGCGGGACCATCACCGATGGAGCCAACCCGATCGGCATCGTGGGTGAGATCCACCCCTCCTTGGGACGTGCCTATGGACTGGATGGTCGGGTAGCGGTAGCCGAGATGGCCTTCGACACGCTTATGTCGGGTCCTTCCGCATGGCATTTGGATGAGGTTTCTCCGTACCCGCCGCTGGTGTTCGATGTGGCCTTCGTGGTTCCGGAATCAGTCCCCGCCGGCCGTCTGATGGGTGTAGTCGAACTAGCCGCCGGTGAGGACTTGGAGACGTTGGAGCTGTTCGACGAGTTCAGAGGAGGTTCGATCCCCGATGGTCATCGCAGCCTGGCGGTCCGGGTAACTCTGAGGGCCATGGATCGTACCCTGTCAGACCGGGAAGCAGGACCGATCCTGAGACGTATCGCCGGGGCGGTAGAAGAGCGGGTGGGGGGCGTTCTGAGAGGCCGGGCATGACCGATCTGCTGGGGATCGCCGGAATGGACCCCGCCATTCTGGAAGGTTTGGTGGACTCCGCCGCTCGGTTGAAGCAGAACCCTCGCCTTGGTGATCGGGCGCTGGAGGGATGCAAGGTAGGTCTGTTTTTCGAGAAGCCGTCCACCAGGACCCGTGTTTCGAGTGAAGTGGCCGCGCTCGATTTGGGTGCCCATCCGATCGTGCTCGGCCAGGACGAGGTGGGGTTAGGCACCCGCGAGGCGGTTCGCGATGTGGCCCGGGTTCTCGACCGATACCTGGATATGCTCGCCTTGCGGGTCTTCGATCACCGCTCGCTGGTCGAGATGGCTGCGTACGCGGAGGCGCCGGTCGTCAACCTCCTGTCCGACCTGGAACACCCTTGCCAAGCGGTCGCCGACCTGCAGACGATCGCCGAGCACCGGCCCCTTGACGAGGTCGTGGTGGCGTACGTCGGGGATGGAAATAACGTCTGCCACAGCCTTATGGCCGGAGTTCTGGCCCTGGGTGGCGAGATGCGGGTCGTTTCCCCCTCGGGTTTCGAGCCTGCTCGGGAGTATCTCGGGCTGGGAGGCGGACGTTTGACCGTTAGTTCCGAGCCGGAAGTTCTTGAAGGTGCCGACATCGTTTACACCGACGTCTGGGCTTCGATGGGCCAGGAGGCCGAGGCCGCCCGGCGTGCGAAGGCTTTCTCCGGTTATCAGGTGGATGGGAAGATGTTCCGCCTAGCCCGACCGGATGCCATCTTCCTGCACTGCCTGCCTGCTCACCGGGGCGAGGAGGTGACCAACGAGGTGGTAGACCATTCGCGGTCCCGCGTGTTCGACCAAGCCGAGAACCGGCTCCACTCGATGAAGGCCATCCTGCTCGAACTGCTCGGGTGACGGAACACGATCTGTCGGGCGCCGTTCACCGGGTTGCCCGCCGTCTGCTCGGGCAGGTGCTGGTTACCGAGTTCGGTGAACGCACCGCAGTGGTGATTAACGAAGTGGAAGCATACGGGGGTGCTGATGATCCTGCTTCCCATGCCTATCGCGGGCCGACGGACCGCAACGCCTCGATGTTCGGACCGGTCGGCACGCTGTACGTGTACCTGTCCTACGGGATCCATTGGTGTGCCAACATTGTCACCGGATCCGCCGGAGAAGGACAGGCGGTGTTGATCAGGGGTGGCCGGGTGGTCGAAGGGCTCGAGACCGTCGTCCGTCGCCGTGGGCGATCCGACCACCTCGCGGACGGGCCGGGCAAGCTGACCCAGGCCCTCGGGATAATGGGAGATCACGACGGAACTTCGGTATTCGGCGGACCGGTTCGCCTGCAAGCGGGGCCCGTGTCGGATCCCACTCCAGCCCAAGCGACGCCGCGTATCGGTATCAGCAGGGAAGTAGATCGACCCTGGCGGTTCGTGCTGTCTTCGCAGATCGGACGATAGAATCCGCAATACGCCGACCGCCGACCGCCGACCGGCTACCGGAGACCGGCCACTATCCTCACCGGACATGACACCCCATCAGCAAGCCGAAATCCTTCTCCACGATGCTGATACCTTCCTGCCGAAGGGTGAATTGGTGGCGCGCCTCCGTGAGTGTGAGCAAGAAGGTCGCCAACTGCGGGTCAAACTCGGCCTCGACCCGACAGCTAATTTCGTAACGCTTGGTTGGGCGGTCGTCCTCTGGAAACTGCGGCAGTTCCAGGACCTCGGTCACAAAGCGGTACTCATCCTGGGGACTTTTACCGCCCAGGTCGGCGACCCCAGCGGGCAGTCCGAGACCAGGAAGCGTCTGAGTACGACGCAGGTCGAAACGTTCGCCAACGCGGTGAAGAGGCACTTCGGGAAGATCCTCTCTACCGATGAAGACAAACTGGAGATCCGTCCCAATCATGAGTGGCTTGCATCGCTCGACATGCGGGATGTGCTGGAACTCACCTCGTCCACGACGCTGGCTCAGATGCTGGAGCGGGACGACTTCTCCCAACGTTTCTCGGATCACCGACCCATATCGATGATGGAGTTCATGTATCCACTGCTCCAAGGTTATGACTCGGTAGCCGTTGAGGCCGATATCGAGTTGGGCGGCACCGACCAGTTGTTCAACCTCATGATGGGTCGCCAAGTGCAGCAGCGCTATGGCCAGGCGCCGCAGATGGTGCTGACCATGCCGCTACTGGTGGGGACGGATGGCAAGAAGAAGATGTCCCAGTCACTGGGCAACTACATCGGAATCTCCGAGCGTTATGAAGACATGTTCGGCAAGACCATGAGCATCCCGGACACCGCGACGCCCCAGTGGTTCAGGCTGGCCTCCGGACTTCCCAGGGAAGAGATCGACGAAGTCCTGGCCGGTCTGGCCGACGGCGTCCTTCACCCGGGCAAGGAGAAACGCCGTCTGGCTCGCGCCATTGTCGACCGCTACCGGCCGGGATACGGGGAAGTAGCCGAGCGAGCCTTCGACCGCCAGTACGTCTTGCGCGAGGTTCCGAAGGATGTCCCGAGCTATACCCTTCCGCCCGGCGATCCCGAGGGAGAGGTATACCTTCCCGCATTGCTGGCCGATGCGGGCTTGGTTGCTTCCAGGAGTGCGGGACGGAGGATGCTGGCACAGGGGGCGGTTCGCATCGATGGCGAAAAGGTGACGGTGCAACGGGTGTCGAGACTTCGCCTGATTCCTGACGCAGATGACCGGATTGTCTCGGTGGGTAAGAGGCGTTTCGTCCGGCTCCGTCATAGCTAGGGTCTTAGCGACCCTTCCAAGGACAGTCTCCTGGGTTACTCCTCACCCCAGGCCTCAGCTTCGTCCCAGAAGGGGTCCGGCTGTTCGGCCACGCTCCGGTATGCCTCCTGATCAGATCGGAGTCGGGCGGCGCGTACCGCGGACTTGACTCCCTCACGCGCAGCAGCGGAGATGTTGATGTTCATCCTGCGAGCCTGATCCAGTAAGTGACTATCGATGGTGAAAGTGGCTCTAGTCCTGCTAGCCGTACCCTTACGTGCTGGGCTCACTTTCGGCGCCAATGTATCTTCAGCCCGCCCAAGAACCACGAGAACTCGGAAAAACGAATAGGTCGGGTGTGTTGGGTCGCTGCGATCCGGGCGGCGGTTCGTACGTCACGATGCGGATCGTCGAGCAACTTAACCAACACGTCGGGTGAAGCGTTCCGGTTTGTCGCAACTCTGGTACGAACGCTCTGGACGATGTCGCTAGCCAGTAGGGCCAAAGCGGTTGAGGGGTTGTTCGGGTTGTGGGCTAGGCGAATGTCCCTCATGTATACGGCTGTCCTCCGCATGTCTTTCTAAGACTACAAGTTAAGGCGTTAGAAGGTCTCGGCAAGCTGCTCGACGATTGGGAAGCAGAGAACGGGGCCTTCACCGAAGAGGAACTCGCCAGGGCCCGTGCCGGCATGTACGGAGAATGACGATCGTGCCCGACGCCGGTGCGCTAATCGCGCTTGACCGAGGTGACCGGGACACCTGGTCAAGGCTTCGGACCGCATTCCAAAACGGCGATCGGGTCCGAGTTCCTGCCGGGGTTGTGGGCCAAGCTTGGCGGGATCCTCACCGGCAGGTACTCCTGTCACGCGCCTTGAAGCAATCCGACGACGCGCCCTTGGACGGAAAACCCTGCTGACCGCTCTCAGTGCCAACGCGCGAGTCGTCGACGTTTGACGGGCCTGGCCGCCTCTCCCGAGCCCGAACGGATACCCCCTCAGTGGATCCCTTTCGGACCTTCCGAGTAGTCCACCCACCGGGCGGCGATCTATCACGCCTGACTTGCTGTTCGGCGCCCGCTGCCGATCGGGCGATTGGTGTCCTGTACCTTGCTATCGGCATGGCCTGAAGTAGATTGGTCGTCAACACACACCAGACTCTCCCCGCTCACGATATCTTTGCCACATCCGGGCTCGAGGAGGGTTGCCGTCGGCTTCGGGTTGCAACGTAGTGAGAACCTGTTAAAGTAAGTCGGCTAGCCGCCGATGGGCGGGGTCAATCACCGGGGATGAATCATCCTTCAGGTGCACTTGATTAGCCCACCGGATGGCTAAACCGCAGAGCCTGCGGGTAAGGCTCCTTGACAACTGAACAGCGTGTCAAAAGCCGAATGTCCATTCCTGGTCGTCCGGTCACCTCGCAAGATGTGATCAGGCGATCGGATGAATGTACTCCCGGTCGCCGAAAACCAATGCGGCGACCAGGGATCGAACAACGGATACGGCGGATGGTCGGTCGCCTACTGGCTTCCGAACCCTTCGTCCTTCCGCAAAATACTGACAGAATTCTGTTCGGAGTGCGGCCTCGTTCTTAAGAGAGCGGGATTGCGCATCCGGCCGAAGAACTGACGTTGGAGAGTTTGATCCTGGCTCAGGACGAACGCTGGCGGCGCGCCTAATGCATGCAAGTCGAGCGACGCATTCCTTAGCCCGTAAGGGCGGGTTTGACGGAGCGGCGAACGGGTGCGTAACACGTGACCAATCTGCCCCGAAGACCGGGATAGCCCGGGGAAACCCGGATTAATACCGGATGACCTCACCACATCACATGTTGTGGTGAGCAAAGGTTCAGGCGCTTCGGGATGAGGTCGCGGCCTATCAGCTAGTTGGTGAGGTAACGGCTCACCAAGGCGACGACGGGTAGCTGGTCTGAGAGGACGATCAGCCACACTGGAACTGAGATACGGTCCAGACTCCTACGGGAGGCAGCAGCAGGGAATCTTGCGCAATGGGCGAAAGCCTGACGCAGCGACGCCGCGTGGGGGATGAAGGCCTTAGGGTTGTAAACCCCTTTCACGAGGGAAGAAAATGACGGTACCTTGAGAAGAAGCCCCGGCCAACTACGTGCCAGCAGCCGCGGTAATACGTAGGGGGCGAGCGTTGTCCGGAATTATTGGGCGTAAAGGGCTCGTAGGCGGCTTGGCAAGTCGACCGTGAAAACCCAGGGCTCAACCCTGGGACGCCGGTCGATACTGCCATGGCTAGGGTCCGGTAGAGGGGAATGGAATTCCCGGTGTAGCGGTGAAATGCGCAGATATCGGGAGGAACACCAGTAGCGAAGGCGGTTCCCTGGGCCGGCACCGACGCTCAGGAGCGAAAGCGTGGGGAGCAAACAGGATTAGATACCCTGGTAGTCCACGCCGTAAACGTTGGGTACTAGGCGTGGCGTCTTATCAACGGATGCCGTGCTCGAAGCTAACGCGTTAAGTACCCCGCCTGGGGAGTACGGCCGCAAGGCTAAAACTCAAAGGAATTGACGGGAGCCCGCACAAGCGGCGGAGCATGCGGCTTAATTCGATGCAACCCGAAGAACCTTACCTGGACTTGACATCACGGGAAAAACCCTGGAAACAGGGTGTGCGAGAGCGTCCGTGACAGGTGGTGCATGGTTGTCGTCAGCTCGTGTCGTGAGATGTTGGGTTAAGTCCCGCAACGAGCGCAACCCCTGTCCTATGTTGCCAGCACGTCATGGTGGGGACTCATAGGAGACTGCCGGGGATAACTCGGAGGAAGGTGGGGACGACGTCAAATCATCATGCCCCTTATGTCCAGGGCTGCACGCATGCTACAATGGCCGGTACAACGGGTCGCGATCCTGCAAAGGGGAGCCAATCCCTCAAAACCGGTCTCAGTTCGGATTGGAGTCTGCAACTCGACTCCATGAAGTCGGAGTCGCTAGTAATCGCAAATCAGCAAAGTTGCGGTGAATACGTTCTCGGGCTTTGTACACACCGCCCGTCACACCACGAAAGTAGGCAACGCCCGAAGTCAGTGGCCCAACCCTTACGGGAGGGAGCTGCCGAAGGCGGGGTTTATGATTGGGGTGAAGTCGTAACAAGGTAGCCGTACGGGAACGTGCGGCTGGATCACCTCCTTTCTAAGGAGTCTGTAGGAAC